>CAWCZP010000012.1:0-289644 GCA_963800055.1 uncultured Acidobacteriota bacterium | reverse complement strand
TGAAGCCCTCGTCGGCGAGCGGCCGGCTGACGAGCACCGCGAAGAGGACGCCGAGCCCCGAGCCCGAGCACGCCGCCGATCAGCGCCGTGATCACGGCCTCGTAGCGGACCATCCGCCGGACCTGGCGGCGCGACGTGCCGACCGCGCGCAGCAGGCCGAGCTCGCGGGTGCGCTCGTGGATCGTCAGCGCCAGCGTGTTGACGATCCCGAACAGCGAGACGATCACCGCAGAGCAGCAGCAGGCACGTAGATCGACGCCGAGCAGCTGGTCGAGCTGCTCGCCGATCGAGTCCTTGAGCTCCTCCTGGTCCTGGACCTCGACGGTCGGGAAGCGCTCGCCGACGGCCGCCTCGATCTCGCGCGCGGACCGCGCCCGCGTCGGCGCCGGGCTCGAGCTTGATGAAGACGTTGGTCGCCGGTTCGGCCTCGTCGATGGCCGCCGCGTTCGACGTCGGAGGCGGCGTAGTCGCCGATGAAGTCGGTGTTGTCCTTGAACGTGCCGGTGCACGGTGTAGGTCACCGTGTCGCCGCTCGAGCCGTGTCCGCGCTCGAAGCTGTCGCCGACCTCGAGCCCGTAGTCGTCGGCGAACGCCTCGTCGATCACGGCCTCGTCCGGGCCGAGGTCGTCGAGCAGCTCCTGTCCGAGCCCTCCTCCCAGTCCAGGGCAGCACCTGGGCCGCCGTCGCCGGATCGACCAGGGTCAGGTGCCCTCGCTCGCCCCTCGACCTCGTCCTCGGTGAACCGCAGCGGCGGAGGCGTTCTCGACCCCGTCGATCGCCGCGACCGCCTCGCGGACGCGCGATCGGGATGTCGGAGAAGCCGTCCGTCGTTGGAGATCGTCAGGTCGCCGATCAGGGTCTTGTCGATCGCGTCGTCGATCGAGCCCTTGATCCCGGCGGCGAACACGGCGACGAACGAGACCAGCGCCAGGCCGATCATCAGCGCCGCCGCCGTCGAGGCCGTGCGGCCGGGGTTGCGGACCGCGTTCTCGCGCGCGAGCCGTGCCCGGGACGCCGCGAAGCGCGCTCCAGCGGCGCGCCGACCGACCGACGCCACCGGCCGGACCAGCAGCGGGCGAGCAGGCGACGCCGAGAAGACTCCGACCGCGCCGACGCCGACCCAGGCCTCGCCGGGGTCGAGCGACGCCGAAGATGCCGAGCGCCATCGCCGCCGATCCCGAGCGCCGCGAGCACGACGCCGCGGCGGTGCGCCGCCGGCGCTCGCTCGGCGGTCGCCGGACCGCGCCCTCGCGCAGGCCGCGACCGGCGGCACGCGGTCGCGCGCAGCGCCGGGTCAGCGCCGGAGACGACCGCGCACCGGTCCGAGCAGCGAGCCCGACGATCACCGTGCGCGGCTCGACCACGGTCCCCGTCGTCGGGCAGGTCGATGCCGATCGCCTCGAACAGGTCGCTCGATCACCGTCGCGAAGCCGATCCCCGGCAGCGACGCCGACGGCGGCGGCCCCGAGGCCGATCACGCACGCCTCGAGCACGACCGCTGGCGAGGATCTGGCGACGGTTGGCGCCGAGCGTCCGCAGCATCGCGAACTCTCGCGTGCGCTGGGCGACGGTGATCGAGAAGGTGTTGAAGATCAGGAAGGCGGCGACGAACAGGGCGACGCCGGCGAAGATCAGCAGCGCCGTCTTGATGAAGCCGGTGAACTCGCCGATGTCGTCGCGCTGGGACTCGACGTTCTCGGCGCCGGTCTCCACCTCGACCCGTCGGGCAGCGCCGCCTCGAGCTTCGCGGCCAGCTGCTCGGGCGTGACGCCCTCGTCGGCGGCGACCGAGATCTGGTCGAACTCGCCCTCCTTGCCGGTCATCCGCTGGGCCTCGGGCAGGGTGAGCACGGCGATCGTCGCGCCGCCGAACGAGTCGACGTCGCCCAGGGTCGCGATCCCGACGAGGGTGTACTCGCCGGCTGCCCGCGCGGCCGGCGATCTCGACCGTGTCGCCGACCTCGAAGCCCTCGTCCTCGGCCGACGCCTTGTCGATCACGACCTCGTCGTCGCCCGTCGGCGGGCCGCCCTCGACGTAGGTGAGCGGGTCGAAGCGGTCCTGCAGGGGACGCTGACCGAGAAGCCGAGGCTCGGCGCGCCGTTGCCGCCGCGCGGCTCGCCGTCGGCGCCGATGATCGAGACCTGCTGGTCGCCGATCGCGCCCTCGGCCGCGGCGACGCCGTCGACCGCCTGCGACCTGCTCCAGGACCGAGGCCGGGAACGGCGGCACCGAGCCGTCGTCGGTCTCGATCACTCTGCTTCGAGGTGACGACCGCGTCGACGCCCTCGTTGGACTGCGTGAAGATTCGTTCGAACGAGCGGTCGATCGTGTCGGTGAGGACGTAGGTGCCGGCGACCATCATCACCCCGAGCACGATCGCCAGCGACGGTGAGCACCGTGCGCAGCTTGCGCTCCCAGAGGTTGCGGACCGCGATCGCCGCCATCAGCCCAGGCGACCTCCTTCATCAGGTCGAGCACCTGCTCGGGATCGCCGGCCGGCTCGTCGCGGACGATCCGCCCGTCGACCAGGACGAGCGACGCGATCGGCGATCGCCGCGGCGGTCGCGTCGTGGGTGACCATGACCACGGTCTGGCCGAGCTCGTCGACCGCCGTGCGCAGCAGCGCCAGCACCTCCTCGCTGGATGCGAGTCGAGGTTGCCGGTCGGCTCGTCGGCGAAGACCACCGCCGGCTCGCTCATCAGCGCCCGGGCGATCGCGACCCGCTGCTGCTGGCCGCCGGAGAGCTCGGCCGGCCGGTGGTCGAGGCGGTCGCCGATACCGATCGCGGCGACGAGGCGGTCGAAGCAGCGCCTGGTCGGGATCGCGGCCGGCGAGCTTCAGCGGCAGGAGGATGTTCTCGCGCGCGTCGAGGACCGGCAGCAGGTTGAAGAACTGGAAGACGAAGCCGACGTTGTCGCGGCGCAGCTCGGTGAGCTCGCCGTCGTCGAGCCCGGCGAGGTCGACTCCGTCGATCATGACGGTGCCCGAGGTCGGCCGGTCGAGGCCGGCGAGGCATGTGCATCAGGGTCGACTTGCCCGAGCCCGACGGGCCCATGATCGCGGTCAGCCCGCCGGCCGGGAACTCGACCGAGACGCCGTCAAGCGCGGTCACCGCAGCCTCGCCCTCGCCGAACACGCGGCGCAGGTCGGTGGCGCTGACGATCGTCTGTCTCTGCTGGGGGCTGGCTCACAGCGGTTCCTTTCGGTCTCGGACGGCGGAATCCTTCTCGGCGGTTGGTTCAATCGGGGATCTCCCGAGTCAGCCGGGTCCGGGGGGTGAGAGCACCGACGGGGGGACGTCGGCGATTCCGACTGCACGGTAGAGGGTCGAGCTCGGCTTGGCCACGAGCCAGCGGCCGCCGGCGCGGACCAGGTAGACGACGTCGTCCTCGATCGACTCCTCGGCGCGGTCGGCGAAGCTGGTCGCGACCGTCGCCACCACCTTCGCCGAGCGCCGTCGCCGCCGAGCTCGGCCACCCGGACGCGCGCGGGCGGCTGCGCTCCCAGACCGGCAGCCCGCGCGGATCGCGGTAGCCCAGCGAGGCCTCGATCGAGGCGGCGCAGTCGAGCGCGGGCGGGGCAGCTCGAATCCCGTCCAGCGCGGCGGGCGCGAGCAGCGCGCAGACGCGCCTCGCCGTCGCGCGCGTCGAGCGCGTCGATGTACGCCGCGAACGGTCTGCGCCGCCTCGCGCTCGGGCGCGTTCGTCGCGCGGATCGCGGTCGCCGTCTCGGTCGGTCCCGGGCGGCTCGGCGGCCGGCGTTGGCGCGCCCGGGCGGCGCGGCCTCCGCGGCGGTGCGTCGTCGTGCTCGGCGCTGGCAGCGCGACCGAGGTCGTCGGTCGCGGTCGGCTCGCTCGTCGCCGCAGCCGGCGACGCCGACCGCGAGGACGGCGACGGCGACGGTCGGCTTGACTCTCATCGGACCCTGCATTTTGCCGGCGATCGGTGCGCTCGATCGCCGTCCGCTCGCCCGCGCCATAGCTTGACATCCGGTGAGCGCCGGCTAACCTCGCGCACGTGACTCACCTGCGGCCCGTGCCCGACCCGAAGCCGCCCGCCCGCCGACCGAGCGCGACGGCGCAGCCGACGATCGCCGAGCTCGAGCGCTGGGCGACCGTGCTGCGGATCGACTGCGTGCGCATGCTCGCGGTCGCCAAGTCGGGCCACCTCGACTCCTCGCTCTCGGCCGCCGACATCGTCGCCGCGCTCTACTACCGGGTCCTGCGCCACGACCCGCAGCACCCCGACTGGCCCGAGCGCGACCGCTTCGTCCTCTGCAAGGGCCACGCGGCGCCGATCCAGTACGCGGCGCTCGCCCACCACGGCTACTTCCCGCTCGAGGACCTGATGGGCCTGCGCAAGATCGGCGCCCAGCTCCAGGGCCACCCCGACATGAACCGCACCCCCGGCGTCGAGGTCTCGACCGGCTCGCTCGGCCAGGGCCTCTCGATGTCGCTCGGGATCGCGCTCGCGCTGCGGCTCGACGGCCTCGACCGACACCGCGCAGGTCTTCGGCCTGCTCTCCGACGGCGACTGCCAGGAGGGCCAGACCTGGGAGGCGGCGACGGCGGCCGCCGCACTTCGGGGTCACCAACCTGACCGCGATCGTCGACTACAACCACCTGCAGACCGACGGCACGACCGAGGAGGTCATGGACATCGGCGACGTGCGCGCCAAGTTCGAGGCCTTCGGCTGGGACGCGGTCGAGATCGACGGCCACGACATGGACGCGGTCGTCGAGGCGCTCGAGCGCAGCCGCACGCTCGACCGGCCCGGCGGCGATCGTCTGCCAGACGAAGAAGGGCCGCGGCGTCTCGGCGATGGAGGGCCGCTTCGGCTTCCACGGCAAGCCGCCGTAGCCCGGAGCTCGCCGAGGAGGCGCTGAACGAGCTCGAGGCGCACGCTCGAGGAGCAGACCGAGGCGCTGCAGGCCGCCGAGGACGGGGGGAGCGCGATGCCGGCCGAAGCGAAGACCGAGCCGACCGCGACCCGCGCCGCCTACGGCGACGCGCTGGTCGAGCTCGGCGAGGCTCACGAGGACGTCGTCGCGCTCGACGCCGACCTCGCGGTCTCGACCCAGTCGACCAAGTTCGGCAAGGCGCTTCCCCGACCGCTTCTTCAACGTCGGCGCCGCCGAGGCGAACATGATGTCGATGGCCTGCGGGCTCGCCGCCACCGGCAAGGTCCCGTACTGCCTCGACCTTCGCGATCTTCGCCACCGGCCGCGCCTACGACCAGGTCCGGCTCGGGATCGCCCACAACGAGCTCAAGGTCCGGATCGGCGCCTCGCACGGCGGCGTCTCGCTCGGCGAGGACGGCGCCTCGCACCAGATGATCGAGGACATCGCGCTGATGCGGGCGATGCCGCAGATGCAGGTCGTCGTCCCGGCCGACTACAACCAGGCCTACCGCGCGGTGATCGACTCCTACGAGCCAACGACGAGCCGATGTACCTGCGCTTCGGCCGGCCCGGCGACGCCGATCGTCTACGACGAGATCCCCGAGACGCTCGGCGACGGCGTCGACGTCCTCCGCGAGGGCAAGGACATCACGCCTGATCGCCACCGGCCACATGGTCTGGCGGGCGCTCGAGGCCGCCGAGTCGCTCGAGCGCGAGGACGGGGTCGAGGCCGAGGTCGTCAACGTCTCGATCATCAAGCCGATCGCCTCGGCAGCCGATCCTCGAGTCGCTCGGCGAAGACCGGCGTCGCCGTCACCGCCGAGGAGCACCGCGTCGTCGGCGGCCTCGCCGACGCCGTCCGCCAGGTCGCCGCCGAGCAGCACCCGGTGCCCGATCTTCGCCGTCGGGATGGGCGACGAGTTCGGCGTCTCGGGCACCGGCGAGGCCTGCATGGAGCACTTCGGCCTGACCGCCCGCGGGATCGCCGACCGCGCCCGCGAGGCGCTGGTCCTGAAGCCGATCGTCTCGCGCCCGCCGCTGTTCGGGCCCGAGTGGACCTGAGCCCCGGTGGCTCCGGAGGCCGACCCCGCGGACGCCACCCGGCGCACGCGGCTCGCCGGTGAGCGCACCCAGCTCGCCTGGTGGCGAACCGGGCTCACCGCCCTGGCGGTCGGGATCGGGTCGGGCGGGTCGTACCCGAGCTCGACGATCGGCTCACCGAGTGGCCGTACGTCACCCTCGGGGTCGCCTTCGCGTTCTACGGGCTGCTGCTGATCGTCTACGGCTCCCAGCGCGGGCGCAGCGTCGACGCGGCCGTCGCCGAGGGTGGGTTCAGGCCCTTCGGCAGGCTCTCGAGCGCGAGCCTCGCCGGCGGCGGGGTGCTGCTCGCACTCGGAACCTGCGCGCTGATCCTGTTCGGCTAGGCGACCGCCGCGAGCCCGCCCTCGGCAAGCGACCGCGTCGGCAGCCGCCGCGTGAACCAGAGCGAGAGCAGCGCGGCGAGCGCGACCGCGCCGAGCGCCAGCCGCAGCGCCTCGAGCTGGGCGTCGCCGTAGTCCGAGGCGACGGCGCTCGCCTGCTCTTCGGTCGAGCCCGCCGTCGACCGCCGCCTGCTCGACGTCGGCGACCGGGACGATGTCGATGCCCTCCGTCGGCGTTGGCGACGATCGTCTCGCGCGCCGCCTCCGGCACGTCGGGGTTCTCGGCGATCCGCTCGCTGAAGCCGGTCGCCAGCGACGCGAGCAACACCGCGCCGATGATCGCGGTGCCGAGCGAGGACCCGAGGTTCTGCGCGGTGCCCTGGAGCCCGCCTCCCTCGCTCGTCTTCGCGGGCGGCGACGGAGGACATGATCACGTTGCCGAGCTGCGATGCGAGCAGGCCGGCGCCGGCGCCGATCAGCGCCGAGCGCCGTCTTGAAGCCGGTGTCGTTGAGCTCCACGTCGAGCGTCGCGAGCATCACGATCGCGCCGATGCTGACCGCGACCAGCCCGACCTGCGCGACCGTGCGCGGCGAGCGCCGCGCCGCGAGCCGCGGGCCGAGCAGCGCGAAGACGAGCATCGCCACCGAGAGCGGCAGCAGCCGCTTGCCGGTCTCGAAGGCGTCGAGGCCGAGCACCACCTGGAGGTAGACGGGGATGACGAAGAAGGTGCCCATGAGGACGAGCTGCTGGCCGAGCAGCGTCGAGAGCCCGGCGCGCAGCTGCGGCGACCCGCAGCAGCGTCGGGTCGAGCAGCTGGTCGTGGCCGAGGCGGGCGCGGCGCTCCTCCCAGAGCGACGAACGCCCCGAGCAGCGCGAGGCCGGCCAGGACCAGGAACGGCGTCGGCGAGAACCCGAGTGGCGTGATCTCGGTGCCGTCGATCGTCGGCGGCGTGCGCGGCTGGACGAAGCCCCAGACGCTGCTGCGCAGGATCGCGAAGACGATCAGGCCCAGCCCGATCGACGAGAGCGCGACGCCGACGAGGTCGAGCCGCGGCCGCTGCTCCGGCGCCGGGGCCTGCGGGATCCGCCCGCGCAGGAGCAGGATCCCGATCGACGACGACGGTCTCCGCCGCGAACACGTAGCGCCAGGTGAACTCCGTCGTCACCCAGCCGCCGATCAGCGGGCCGGCGGCGACCGCGACCGCGGCGACGCCGCCGAGCAGCGCGTAGGCCAGCGCGCGGTCCCGGCCCTCGTAGCTGGCGGCGGTGAGCGCCGCGATCGCGGGGATCACGAGCACGGCGCCGAACCCCTCGATCCCCGACCAGCCGATCAGCAGCACGGCGAGGTCCGGGCTCAGCGCCGTGGTCAGCGAGCCGACGCCGTAGATCGCCAGGCCGATCGCGAAGGCGCGGTTGCGGCCGAGGATGTCGCCGAGCTTCGCGCCCAGCAGCATGAACGCGGCCATCACCAGCGTGTACAGCGTGATCGCCGTCTGCACGCCCTGGATCGACGTGTCGAGGTCCTCGACGATCTGCGAGATCGCCACGTTCATGACGCTCGTGTCGAGCACCATGACGAACTGGGCCGACGCCAGCATCATGAGCGGGAGCCACTTGCGCATGGTCGTCCTGCCTACGCCCTGACGTCGCTCTCGTTCACCCGTCAACCCTATGCGGACGACGTGATCCTCGGCCCGAAGCGCAACCCAAGCTCGAGCGGCTCACGGAGCCGCACCCATCCCGGGTAGGGTGCGAGGAGCCGACACAGGGTGGGCACGGATGATCGACAGACGAACTGAAACGGCAAGGAGAGAGCGTGAGCCCAGACGAGCTTGAAGAGATGGGGCCCGATCGACTACCTGGTGATCGAGTTGCCCGACAAGCCAGCCGACCGGCGAGGCGCCCCGCTGCTCGTCGACCTCGTCGACCGGGGCCTGATCCGCGTCCTCGACCTCGTCTTCATCGCCAAGGGCGAGGACGGCTCGGTGACGCGTCGAGCTCGCCGACCTCGGCCGACAGTCGAGCCGCTCAGCGAGTTCGAGGGCGCGTCCTCGGGGCTGCTCGCCGACGAGGACCTCGACGAGGCGGCCGCGGCGCTCGAGCCCGGCACCTCCGCCGCGGTGCTCGTCTACGAGAACCGCTGGGCGGCGCCGTTTGCCGCCGCCCTGCGCGCTCGGGCGGGCAGCTGGTCGCCAGCGGCCGGATCCCCGTCCAGGCCATCCTCGCCGCGCTCGACGCAGCCGATTTCGCCTGAGACGATCAAGCCTCACCCGTTCATGGCGACTCGATATCTGCAAACTCAGCATCGCAATCGACAAGGCAAGACATCTGGTGACGGTAGAAGTATCTGGAACGGTTATTTGAAGAGTGAGAATCTCACCTTCGATATCTCGAGTCGTGGCACGGGCGCAACGATACTGAGCCCGGGCGCTCAGCAAGCTGACGGTGTCGTTGCAACGGGTGATCATTCATACGGTTATTCGTCGGGCCTCGCTGATCTCGACGAGATGCTTGGCAGCGCAGTGATGTCTGAAATCTTTTATCGCCAGGGTATTCCGACAGAACGGTGCCTCACCGTGATTGGATTTCCTGACGCAACAGCCATCGGCGTCAGAAGCGCGCCCAATCTAATCAGACCGGCGCACATCTTTCGCTACCTGAAGCAGGGACGTCACGAGGAAGTCAAAGCTTCAATCGACTATTTCATCGATCGCGAAATCGAGAATGGTTTCTGGGAGATTCCTTTCGAACCGAAGGAGCGTTACGCAAAAGCACTCGACTATTTCGCGCGCTCATACGCAAAACTCGCAGCCCTCCTCGAAGAGGAGTACATCTTTAACTGGCTTTCGTGGGACGGCGACAATATGCTCGCAAGCGGCGCGATACTCGATTACGGATCGATCCGGCAGTTTGCCGCCAAGCACGACAAGTATCGCTTCAAAGATGTCGATCGTTATTCGGCTTCGCTCGCCGAACAACGCGGTTGGGCGAGAACGCTGGTCCAGGTTTTTGCGCAGGCGATGGCGTTTATCGAGTCAGGAAAAAAAGAAAAACTCTCCGCGTTCAAGAATGCCGGCTGTCTACGCCTGTTCGATGAAGCTTTCGCGATGCAGAGAGATCAGCGAATGCTCTGGCGAATCGGGTTTACTCCGGAACAGATCAGCCACCTCATGCAGAATGCGCAAAAAGAGATCAGAGACTTCGACAGGAGCCTGAGCTACTTTGAAGACCGAAAAGTCAGAAAGGGAATTGAAAAACTCCCTGACGGTTTTACTCACAACCCGGTCTTCCTGATTCGAAATCTTCTGCGATTGTTGCCGTCGTACTTCGTCGCGCAGACAATCAGCCGAGTAGACGATACGAGCGCGTACATGCCCGACGAAATTTTCTGCCGTATCATGGCTGCGTCATACGTTGGCAAGCGGGATTTAGCGGCTACACCCGGGCGCGCTGCGCACGTAAAAGAATTTCAAGAGTGTTACCTGCGGCTGGTGGCCGCGCTTGGTGGACCAATCGACATGGTTTTGAAGACGTTGCAGGAGAGATCCGCGGTCATAAATCATCGTCACCGCATCACGGGCGACGCCGTTACGTGGATCATCGAAGAAGTCATCGCCATGAAAGGCAAAATCAGAACTGACGGACTGCAGGAAGCAATCGACGCCTTCATCGACTCTCAAATCCTGATTCCGGGTAAATGGCAACCCGTTCCGCCTGAGAAACTGAAGTCAAACACACTCAAGTCGCAGCTATTACAGAAGATCCAGCAGAACCTGGAGACCTACAAGGAATCGATTTAATGGTCAATTGGGCTGATGTTCGCGCGAAGTTTCCAGTCACGAATACAAGTGTTTACCTCAACACCGCCGCGGCTGGTCCACTGGCCGACTCGACCGCGAAAGCCGGCGCGCGCTATTTCGAGCAGATGATGAATGACGGCGACGTTCATTGGGATGATTGGCTCGCGCGTCGCGAAGAAGTGCGTGCGAGAGTTGCGTCTTTCATCAATGCAGAGCCGGAGGAGATCGGGCTAACAATCAATACCTCGAGCGGGATGAACCTGATCGTCGATGCGCTCGAGAAACATGGTGAGGTGATCTCGTGCGATCTCGAGTTTCCAGTGACTACGATTGCGTGGATGCAACGGCGTATTCCGGTCCACCTCGTTAAGTCGGTTGAGGGCGTGGTGCGGCCGGAAGATCTGCGCGCCGCGATGAACACGCGAACGGGGATTATTTCGATCAGCTACGTTCAGTATTCGAATGGCTTTCGATCGAATCTCGAAGAGTTGGGAAGCATTAAAGGCGCTCATGCGCTCGTTGTGAACGCGAGCCAGGCGGCCGGTGTTTTCGAGATCGATGTGAAGCGGATGAAGATCGATGCGCTATGCTCGACAGGGCACAAGTGGATGTTGTCCGGGTACGGTTCCGGGTTTGTTTACATCAGCAAAGAACTTCAGGCAGCCTCGGTGCCGCGCGCGATTGGGTGGTTGAGCGTTCAGGATCCTTATGGCGGCGCTAACAACGAGGTCCACCTGAGACATGACGCATCGGCAAGGGCGGAACTCGGATGTCCGAACTTTGCGGGAATGTTTGCGTTGGGTGCGTCGATCGAATTGATGCAGTCGATCGGGATCGCGAACATTGAAGCGCGCGCGCTTGAGCTCAACCGGAAGTTGACTTCACAACTGGATGAGATCGGTTGGAAAGTTTTATCACCGCTCGGCGATGAAAGCTTTCGTTCCGCCGAGACGCTTGTGGCCGCCGGGAATCCGGCGCAGGTTGTGAGTCGATTAGCGGAGCAAAAGATCTTTGTTACCGAGAAACCGGAAGGCTTTCGCGTCGCCACTGATTTCTTCAATAACGAGGAGGATATAGAAAGCCTGGTACACAAATTACCCAAATTTCACTAAATCATTTGTGTAATCTGTGCACCGCTTTCTTTCCTTTTTTCGAGCTGCTCGGCGCGGTCGCGTCTGCGAAGTTTTTTCGCGAAAGCGCCACGAACTTCTGCATGATGGGCGAATCGTAACCGTTGCTCAGTTGCGCGATCCCTAACTCCCAATTGATCTGCGCGCCTTCGATCCACCAACGGATCAACTTTCCCTTGTCGACTTCGTCCCTGACCGACTGCAAGGGCACGATCCCCACACCCATATCTTCTTCAACCATGCGCTTGATCGCCTGCTGGCGGCTGAGCTCCATCGCGACGCGCAGCGTAACTCCCGCTTGAGCGAAAAACTGATCGATCAAGCGCCGCGTGTTTCCGCCACGTTCGCCAAGAATCAGTCGCTCGCCGGCCAGCGTGTACGCGCTGATCGTCCGTTGCTTCGCAAGCCTGTGTTGCGGCGAGGCAATCGCCACGAGTTGATCGTCGCTCAATCTCTCGGTCTTGATGCCACGCTCGTCCACGGGAAGGGAAACGAAGGCTATATCAACTTCGCCTGCAAGAATTTGGTCCACCAGCACCTCGCTCGTGCCAGACGTCACGGCGATCTCCGCAGCCGGATGCTGCTTGCGCAACTCCTTGAGAATCATGGGCAACTGTTCGGTCAGGACCATCGCCGACGCACTCCCGATCCTGAGCCGTCCCCGTTCCGCGCCGGCAAGCTCGGCAATCTCGTCGAGCGCCGCATCATGCTCGCGCAGAATATGCCTGGCGCGCCTTAAAAGCTGTTCACCCGCTTCAGTCAGAATCACGTGACGCGGCGCACGGACAAACACTTTCGCTCCAATCTCGGTCTCCAATTGCCGGATCTGCATGCTGATTGCCGCCTGTGTTACGTGTACTCGCATCGCCCCGGCAGTGAATGTCCCGGACTCCGCAATGGCCACGAAGGCCCTTAATTGTCGAATTTCCACAACAAGCTCCAGTTATCAAGATGGGTTATCGTAATAATAAAATCTTTTAGTTTCCATTATAAATCAGCGACCCCTAGAATAATCAATAATGTTAATTGAACTGTTTTCTAGTCGGATCGACCCCCAACTGTGACCACTGAACGACTAACAGCAGATCTTTCTCCGGCTAGACGCTTGCGCACGCAGAACTCGGTTGTGGGTGTCGACGGTGGTGGGACCAAGACCGAAGCCGTGATCATGAACGCCAATCAACTAGTGATTGGCGAAGGTTTGGCTGGTCCATCCAACCCTTTGCGAGTAGGAATTGCCGGCGCCGCCGCGTCCATCCGTGAAGCGATCGATAATGCTTGCGCCTCGGCGAAGATCCGGCGCGGAGATCTCGTCGCCGCGCAAATCGGCCTCGCAGGCGCGCGTCGCAGGGAACTGCGGGAGCGCATGCGAGAAACACTTACCCCGCTCGATATCGGCGAAATCGAGGTCGTTACTGACGCGAATATCGCTTTGTACGGAGCGACGGGCGGAGCGCCCGGATTAGTTGTCATTGCCGGCACCGGATCGATCTGCTGTGGCATCAATGCACGACGCAAGCGTTCCTGCGCGGGCGGTTGGGGGCCGATCGCGGGAGATGAGGGTGGAGGCGCGTGGCTCGCTCGCCGCGCTCTGCGGGCAGTGGCCCACGCATTCGACGGGCGTGGTCCACAAACGGCGCTAACCGATCTGGCCTGCGCGTATTTTCACGTGACCAGTCCTGACGATCTGACAACCGCGATTTATGCGCCGACCATCACGAATGAACGCCTGGCAGGATTTGGCCGCGATGTTGTGAACGCAGCGAAGGACGAAGATCAAGTGGCGTTGCAGATCGTCGCGGATGGCGGCACGGAACTAGGTCGCGCGGCAGTCGCAGTGATTCGTCATTTGCAGATGGAGCGCGATCGTTTTCAGATTGCGTACGTCGGCGGGGTCTTCAGAGCAGCGGGCGAGCTGATGCTCCACACGCTTCGTGAAGAAGTCAGGCAAGTCGCTCCGCGGGCATTTTTCGAGCCGCCTCACTTCGCTCCGGCCGTTGCTGCCGCTAGAATGGCGCGTGAACGTTTCAATCATATCGCTCTCGCAGTTTGATCCGTAGCCACAGATGACCGCGCTTCCAGTCACCGAACAGTCGAATCCGCGCTCAGAAGATCTCAGTTCAAAGTCGCCAGCAGAGATAGTCGCACTCATGAACGAGGAGGACGCGCTCGTCGCAGGTGCTGTCAAGCTCGTTCTCGAAGACGTCGCGAAAGCGGTCGATGAAACTGTCGCGAGACTCGCGAAGGGTGGACGACTTTTCTACACCGGCACTGGAACTTCAGGACGTTTGGGTGTGCTCGATGCTTCCGAATGTCCGCCGACTTTCGGTGTGTCGCCGGAATTGGTCCAGGGTGTGATTGCCGGTGGTTACGACGCATGCCATCGAGCCGTCGAAGCTTCGGAGGATGATGCGAACGCGGGTGCCGAGGATTTAAGGCAGCGCGGGTTCACGAGCGGAGATGTTTTGGTTGGAATCGCGGCGTCGGGTCGAACTCCTTATACTGTCGGCGCTATCACCTGGGCGCGCTCGCTTGGAGCATTCACTGTCGGCCTGACATGTGTTCCCGGTTCGCCGATCACGCAGGCAGCGGAGTTGAGCATCGTGCCCGTTGTTGGACCAGAGGTGCTTACCGGATCGAGCAGGCTCAAGGCAGGCACGGCCCAGAAGATGGTTCTTAACATGATCTCGACGGCAACCATGGTCCGTCTGGGATACGTGAGCGGAAACCGCATGTCGAACCTGCAAGCGCGCAACGCCAAGCTGCGCGAGCGAGCGGTGCGAATCGTGGTTGCAGAGACGGGTTTGGACCAGGAAGCGGCTCAAAAAGCTCTCGAAGAAGCTGGGTGGGATTTGCAAAGGACGCTGGACTCAAACGATAAAGGCGTCAACGCCGCAAAGGTTGAACGAAGTTTTTCGTTGCGTCTTTGCGCCTTTGCGTTGGAACTGCTCAAAGTAATGAAAGCTCTCGACATAGTCATTATCCTTGCCTATCTGATAGGCATTGTTCTGTTTGGCACCTGGTTTAGCCGTAAACAAAAAACCACACGCGATTATTTTCTCGGAGGCCGCTCAGTCCCGTGGTGGGCCGTGGCATTTTCGATCGTCGCCACCGAGACCTCGACGATCACGTTCATCTCTGTTCCGGGAATCGCGTTTGCCCGCGGCGGAAACTTTCAGTTTCTCCAACTAGTCTTCGGGTATCTGCTCGGACGGATCGTTATCTCGCTTCTATTCATTCCCTCGTATTTCCGCGGTGACTTGCTCACGGTCTATCAACTGCTCGATCAACGCTTCGGCGGCAAGATAAAGATGTTGGCTGCTTCGTTGTTCGTCGTAATGCGGAACATAGCCGACGGTATCCGGCTACTTCTCACGGCGATCGTGCTGACGGCGGTCTACGCTGCTTTTCAACCGGCGACGAACCCTGAAGCGATAATCATCGGCTCGATTGTCCTCATCGGTCTGGCAATGATTATCTTCACCTATTTTGGTGGGATGGAAGCGGTGATCTGGGTTGAAGTGGTCCAACTCGGAATCTACATTGCCGGCGCAATTGCAGCGGCTGTCGTTCTGATTACGTCAATCAACGGCGGATTTACGACGGCAAGCTCGCTGGCAACTCAGTTTGGCAAGTTTTCACTGTTCGACTTTACGTTTGACCACACTCGCACTTTCACGTTCTGGTCAGGATTGATCGGCGGCTGCTTTTTGACGATGAGCACGCACGGCACAGACCAGTATCTGGTGCAACGTTATCTCTGCACGGATCGTGCGCAACGCGCGATTGTTGCATTGCTGACGAGCGGCGCGATCGTGCTGGTCCAGTTTATCGGGTTTCTTTTTATCGGAGTGTTGCTGTTTGCGTTTTATCAACCGTTCACCGATCCCGGATACGCAACGGCCGCCTCGACGGCTTTTCCGTTCACTGGCGGCGACCGCGTTTTTCCTGACTTCATCACGAAGCACATGCCGACCGGCCTTTCAGGTCTGGTGGTAGCAGCGATCTTCGCGGCGGCGATGTCATCATCGCTCAACTCGATTGCGGCTACCGCCGTGAACGATCTTTACAAACCGTTTCGACCTGCGCGGGACGATAAGCACTACCTAAAGGTTTCACACGTTCTGACGTTGGTTTGGGGCGTTGTTCAGATAGGGGTCGCGCTTGCTGTTCGCAATCAGCCGGGATCGGCGTTGAGCCAGGCGCTCTCGATAGCGTCGCTGATTAATGGACCAATCCTTGGGGTGTTTCTAGTCGGGACGTTGATGCCTCGAGTCAGTCAGCCGCCAGCCTTGATTGGCATGCTTGTTAGTCTCGGTGCGATGCTGTACGTATTCCTCGGAACGTCGATCGCGTGGACGTGGTTCGTGTTTCTCGGGAGTTTGATTACCGTCGTTGTTGCCTGGCTCGCAAGTTTTGTTTTCTCTGCTCCATCGTCCCGGCGGAAATAGGACCACATAGGAGCAGATGGGACGCGAGGTATCGCAGAGAAAAGTTTCGAAAGTTGAGAGATCTGCATGACGCGTAAGCGCAATCGTTACGTTTCGCTAATTTTAGTGTTGGTTTTGCTTTGCTTGTCGGCGCCAGTCAAGGCGCAGGCGCCGCTGAAGATACGTCCGTTCAAGCGTGACCCTTCGGAAAAGGCGTTGAAGTGGGCCAACGATGAACTGCGCAAGATGTCGCTTGAAGAGAAGGTCGGTCAACTGATCTCCGTTGGGCTCAATGCGACTTTTCTCAACCAGGACTCCGACGCGTTTCGCACGCTCAAGCACCATATCGAAGACAATAAAGTCGGCGGCCTCATTCTGTTTCGCGGACCGGTTTATGAATCGGTGATTCTTGTTAATCGAATGCAGCAGTTGGCGCGTTATCCTCTGCTCGTCTCAGCGGATCTCGAATACGGAGCAGGGATGCGGTTTGAAGACACCGTCAACTTTCCATGGAACATGGCGGTTGCCGCAACTGGTAATCCCGAATACGCGCGACGCCAGGGTGAAATAACTGCACGTGAAGCTCGCGCACTCGGCGTCCAACAGGTATTCGCACCGGTAGTTGATGTAAATAACAACGCTGCAAATCCCGTGATCAATGTGCGCTCCTATGGAGAGGATCCGGCCGATGTTGGGCGATTCGGCGCTGCGTTCACTGAAGGCATGCAGAAGGCCGGTGTGATCGCAACCGCCAAGCACTTTCCCGGACACGGCGACACCGCAGTCGATTCGCATCGCGGATTGCCGGAGATCAATGTTGCGCGCGAACGTTTGAACACGATTGAGTTTGCACCGTTTCAAGCGTCGATCAATGCAGGAGTGGGCGCAGTGATGGTGGGCCACATCGCTCTACCTCAGATCGACTCAGCCGCCGTAACGGCATTGCCGAAATCCGTGAAAGGTAAACCAACTGACACTGACGAAGCGGGTGAGATTATCGAAGAGAAGTCGACAATGCCCGCAACGATGTCTCCTGTGCTCGGCAACATTCTGAAGAAAGATCTGAAGTTCTCGGGAATGATCGTGACTGACGCGCTCAGTATGAGTGGCCTGACGATCTATTTCACGCAGGAAGAGGCTGCTGTTCGCGCGTTGGAAGCCGGCGCTGACATGTTGCTTAAACCTGCTGACGTTGATGCGTCGTTTCGCGGGGTTTTGAATGCGGTGAAGAGTGGGCGCATCACCGAGCAACGCGTCGAGGAATCGGCGCGTAAGATTTTGGCGGCGAAATACGATCTCGGCCTCGTGGAACAACGCATCACGCCGGTTGATTCGATCGACCGAATAGTCGGAAGCAAGGATGTGTACGCGCTTGCAGGTGAAATTGCTGAGCGTGCAGTAACGCTTGTTCGTGACGAAGACAAGCTCGTGCCGTTGAAGAATCTGAAACCCGAGTCGCGCATTTTCAATCTGGCGATAACGAATGGCGAAGATCGTAATTGGATTGCGAATGCTTTTGTCACGAGACTTGGGCGCAGCGGCTTGAAAGTTGAAACGGTCGTGCTTGATGAACGATCGAGCGAGCAGGACGTGCAGAAAGCGATCGAGCGCGCGAAAGCGGCGGATCTGGTGTTTGCGTCGTTGTATGGACGCGTGCGTTCCGGACAAGTATCGAGTGTTGGAATACCGCAGCCAGGTGCCCGTGCGTTGTCGAGTTTGATTGAGGCGAAGACGCCGGTTGTCGGGATCAGTTTCGGTAATCCTTACTTGTTGCAGAGTTTTCCTGGCCTGCGGACATATATCGTGGCTTATGGCGACATGCAGAGTTTGCAGCACGCCGTCGCGCGCGCGTTGCTGGGCGAAATCGATATCGGAGGGCGGCTTCCGATTTCATTGCCGGGTCTTTATCCACGCGGCACTGGTATACAGCTCAAGAAGGTAAAATCAGAATAAAATATGCACTTTTATACTCGGCGAATCATCTCTATCGGGCTCCTTTTTGTGCTCTTTGCGCAACCGAGCGCTCGCTCAACGCCCTGTTGCGAAACCTGAATCGGTTTCGATGTCTTCATCGCGGTTGGCGCAGATGGATAGTCTCATCGCCGAGGAGATCTCCAGAAAGAAACTCCCAGGCGCGGTTGTCCTCGCCGCTCGCAAAGGCCGAATCGTTTGGCGCAAGACTTACGGCGCTCGCGCGCTCGAGCCAGCGCGCGAAGCAATGACTGCCGACACGATCTTCGATCTCGCGAGCCTCACCAAAGTTGTCGCAACAGCCACCAGCATCATGATCCTCGTCGAGCGCGGAAAAGTTCGTTTGAGCGATCCTGTTTCACTTCACATCCCTGAGTTGAAGGGTGAAGGAAGGGATCGGATCACGATCGAACATCTGCTGACTCACGTCTCGGGTTATGCGCCTGATTTCGACTTGCGAGAACGTTGGACCGGTCACGACGAAGCCATTAAGCGTTTGATCAGAGAGCCTCTTCGCAATCCTCCCGGAACTCGATTCACCTATAGCGATATCGGATTCATCGCGTTGGGCGAAGTAGTCGCGCGAGCCGGCGGAATGCCGCTCGATGAATTTGCGCAAAAGAACATTTTTGGACCACTGCGAATGCGCAACACGCAGTTTCGTCCGGGGGGCAGAATCACAACGTTGATTGCGCCCACTGAGAAGCGTCGCGGACAACTGAGTTATCTCGGCGACACTGCCGCAAACATTGGAGCGGAAGGTGAAGTATGGTTGCGGGGCCAGGTTCACGATCCGACCTCCTATCGCATGAACGGAGTTGCGGGTCACGCAGGTCTGTTCTCGAATGCAAACGATCTCGGTATCTACTGCCAGATGATCCTGAACGGCGGATCGTACGGCGTCGTGCGTATACTGTCGCCGATGTCTGTCGCTGAGATGACGCGACCGCGCGTCGTTTCAAGCAGCGGCGCCGCGCGAGGACTCGGCTGGGACCTGAACACCACTTTCTCGGTCAACCGCGGCGACCTGTTTCCACTCGGTTCGTTTGGTCACACCGGATTCACGGGCACCTCGATGTGGCTCGATCCTGCGAGCGATATGTTCGTCGTGTTCTTGAGTAATCGCGTGCATCCGGACGGCAAAGGCGACGTCGGACCATTGCGCGGTCGCGTATCTACGATCGTGGCTGGAGCGGCGACGGATGCGTTGCTCGTCGAACGCTCGCGCGAACAGAGTGCAAAGTATTACACCGAGATCGTCAAAGGCTTGCAGCAGTTTGTTGCTCGTAACGAAGGAGTCGGCGGCTCGGCGAAAGTGTTGACCGGGATCGATGTGCTCGAGCGCGATAACTTCAAGCCACTTGCCGGAAAGCGAATCGGTCTGGTCACGAATCACACCGGGCGCAATCGCGAAGGCCGGCTAACGATCGACGTGCTCAATAAAGCGCCGGGAGTGAAACTGATCGCGCTCTTTTCTCCAGAACACGGAATCCGCGGCGTAGCCGACGAGAAGGTTTCAGATTCAAAAGACAAAGAGACGGGGCTTCCTATCTATTCACTCTACGGTGAGAGTCGCCGGCCAAAGCCTGAGCAATTCAAAGATCTGGATGCGGTCGTGTTTGATATCCAGGACATTGGCGCGCGTTTCTACACGTACATTTCGACACTCGGTCACCTGATGGAGGAAGCCGCGAAGGCGAAGCTTCCGGTGTTTGTTCTTGATCGACCCAATCCGATCGGTGGCATCGACGTCGAAGGACCGATCGCAGACGGCGACAAGCTTTCATTCATTTCGTATCACACGATTCCGACGCGGCATGGATTGACGATCGGTGAGTTGGCCCAGTTGTTTAATAAACAACGTAACATCGGCGCCGATGTGCGTGTGATAAAGATGGAAGGGTGGCGGCGAGCCATGTGGTTTGATGAAACGAACCTCACGTGGATCAATCCGTCGCCAAACATGCGCAGCTTGACTGAGGCAACGCTGTATCCGGGTGTTGGTTTACTCGAGACGACGAATGTTTCGGTTGGTCGTGGGACTGATACTCCGTTTGAGGTCGTCGGCGCGCCGTGGATTCAGGGCGACAAGCTCGCCGAGTATCTGAATCTGCGTGCGATACCGGGTGTCAGGTTTGTGCCGCTCAGATTTACTCCGAAAGTATCTGTCTTCAAGGAAGAGCAGTGTGGCGGTGTAAACATCGTCATCACCGATCGTTCTTCATTTCGACCACTGCTCACAGGAATCGAGATGGCGCTCGCACTGCGAAAGCTGTACCCGAATGATTGGCAGGTTGATAAGTACCTGCGGCTGCTGGTGAATGCCGACACGCTCGAGCGCATCAAGCGAGGCGAAAGTGCGCGAGATATTGTGGGGTCGTGGAATGTGGGGTTGCAGGAGTTCCGAAAAGCGCGCGCTGAGGTGCTGCTCTATAACTGAGATCTTTTTGACAGGATTGCAGGATTTAATCTGGATTAAATCATGTAAATCCTGTCAAATGCGCCTTCATCCACTTGCGGACAGAGTTGATTAGGAAAAACTCTCTCGAATTCTTGAGTTCCTCAATCGTAATCACGCGCTCCTTGATCTTGCCTTCCGCCAGCAAGTGATTCCGAAACGTTCCTGCCAACAATCCTGACTCAATTGGCGGTGTGCGCAGCTCACCATCAATCGGGACTACAACATTCGCGATAGTTGATTCGGTGATCTCGCCGCGCTCGTTCCAGAAAATGATGTCGCAGCCATCCGGTCTATTTGTGGTTTTGTGAAACAGAAAACGATTGGAAGAGTCGATAGCTTCGGTTGCAAGCGCGACATGCCGCCTTCCAGACGGCTCGATCGCTGACACCTCAGTCTCGATTTGACCATTCTTCCACAGACATTAAGCGCACCTTACCATTTGCAGCGGCGGCCACACGCTTCAACGCCGCTGCGATCTCATCTTCCCGAAACTCAAACCCAAAGAACTCCGCCGAATCTCGCAAGCGCTCAATATGCCGCTCGAGCAAAAAGTATTCACCATCTTCGAGCAACAGCGATTCAAACAACTGAAACTCGATCGGTGTTGTGTACAGGAACCGGCTCTTCACCAGGCACTCTTCATACTCGCGTTCCGCCGTCGAATCGATCGTCACACCACCACCCACACCAAACGTCGCAACGTTCGTTTCCGTATCGATAACCACCGTGCGGATCGCGACGTTGAAGATGCAATCACCACCTGGTTTCAAGAAACCAATCGCTCCGGTGTAGGCGCCGCGTGGAAACCGCTCCAGCTCACGAATAATCTGCATTGTGCGAATCTTGGGCGCGCCCGTTACCGAACCGCACGGGAACAGGGCCGTCATCAGATCGACTAGACTCGTGCCGTCTTTCAACGTTGATTCAACCGTCGACGTCATCTGCCAGACCGTTTCGAAACGCTCGAGATCGAATAACGACGACACGCGCACGCTGCCTGGCACCGAAACCTTTCCCAGGTCGTTACGCAGTAGATCGACGATCATCACGTTCTCCGCGCGGTCCTTAACAGACGCAGCAAGCCACTGGGCCAACTCTCGATCTTCTTCAAGCCAACGGCCACGCTTTACCGTACCTTTCATCGGCCTGGTAACGACGTGATTTCCGCGGCGCTCAAAAAACAACTCTGGCGATAGGCACAGCACCTTAAAACGTCCGAGGTCGAGGTATGCGGAGTAAGGAGCCCCCTGCGCTAAATTGAGCTTAAGATACAGCTCGTACGCGTCTCCAGTGAACGATGAAGTTAACGGGAAAGAGTAGTTGACCTGATAAGTATCGCCGGCGGCGATCAACTCTCGAATTCGAGCAACGGCCCGATCGTATTCATCACGTTCGACACGCGGCGACCAATCAACACGGCGGGGGCAAGCCTCCCTTCCTGACTCGCTGGAATGACTAGTGACACCAGGATTATTACAAGTCGGGAAGGGAGGCTTGCCCCCGCCGCCTACATCCTCAAAAACCGCGGCCCAGGCAAGCGGAAACTCGGACGGCTCGTGGGCAACGAGCACTGAGTCGAATGCCGGCGCTGCTTCATAACTGAGCATCACCGCGACGTGAGATCCGGCGCGTGCCTCGTCCTCGGCAAACTCAAGAACAGACATCACTTCCTCTAGTCGTTTCGCGATACGGATCATTAGTTAGACAGGATTTACGAATTTATATGATAAGACAAAAATCTCACAAATTCCGTCATCAGGAATAATTATCAAAAGGATAAGAATCTTTAGCTAGACTTATTCCAAATGCGATCTATAATCCGTCCGAATTTTCGTAGCTCCATCCCTACTTCAAAACCGAGGACGACCATGAGAAAACCAATTCTTGCGTTTTTGCTCCTGACATCCTGTCTTTTTGCTGTTGCGAGCGGACAGGGCACAGCGTCGCGCGTAACGGGTACCGTCCTGGACGAGAAAGGATCTGTTGTTCCCGGCGCGCTTGTAACGCTTACGAATGATGCCACTCAGGTTTCACTAACAACCCAAACAGGCGAAAGCGGAACCTACGTCTTCGACTCGATTCAGGCAGGCAAGTATACGGTCTCAGTCGAGAAGCAGGGGTTTAAGAAGGCAGTTTCAGTTGGCAACACTGCCAATATTAATCAACCTGTAACTGTTGACTTCACGCTCGAGGTTGGCGGACTTGCAGAGACGGTCCAGATCGTTAGCTCAGCCGAGAGTGTTCAAACGAGCAGCTCCGGCAACCTTGGCAACACGGTCGAGCAACGCACCCTCGTCACTTTGCCGATCGTCGGTAACCGGGGCCGCAATCCTCTCGAGTTCATCACTTTCCAACCTGGTGTTGTAACCGGCGCAAACACCGGCGGCGGCACTCACGTGCACGGCGCTCGCGATCGCGCTTTCAACTTCACCTTGGACGGAATCGACATAAACGAGACCAGCGCCGGCGGTTCGAACTTTACTCCAATTCGCACCAACCCCGATTCCTTAATGGAGTTTCAGGTGGTGACCAGTAACTTCACGGCAGATCTCGGACGAAGTAGCGGTGCGCAAGTCACTCTGGTTACGAAATCCGGCTCCAACGACTTTCATGGATCGCTATTCGAGTTCTACCAAACGCCGCGTTTCCACGCGAACGAGTACAACAACATCATCAATAAGGCTCAACGGCCACAGTTTGTGCAGCACATCTTTGGCGGCTCGATTGGAGGTCCGGTCTACTTCCCGCGCTTCGGTGAGGGTGGTCCAACTCTTTACAACGGAAAAAACAAAACGTTCTTTTTTACAAATCTGCAACTGCTGCGCACCAGCCAGAGCTTTTTCGTCAACCGCACCGTTTATACTCAGCAGGCGCGCAACGGTATCTATCGTTACGTACAAGGCGGCATCAACCGCAACGCCACCCAGCCCACACCCTCAGTGGATGCAAATGGCAATCCGACGCCTGGTCTAACCATTCGCTCGTACAACGTCTTTCCGAATCCGCTGGGACTCGGGCCAGATCCGACCACCTCGTTCATCATCGGATCTACTCCGTTACCCAATAACTTCAACGTCGGCGACGGACTCAACGTAGCCGGCTTCGGCTTCGTAGCGCCGCAAACCGAGCGTCAGTATGACTTCACAACTAAGATCGATCACTACTTCAACGAGCGCCACTCGATGTATGTGCGGTGGGCCCACGGCTCACAGAGCACGCTCGGCGATAACGTAAATGGCGGCTTGCAGAAGTTCCCGGGCTTTCCAAATTTTGTCGATACGTACCGGACGCCCCGCAACCTCGCCGTGAACTATCGTTGGACCGTTACGCCAAATGTAGTCAATGAGTTTGTTGCCGGCTTCAACCGGTTCACGTTCAGTTTCAATAATCCGGATCCGCGCGAAAACCCGGCCGTGATTCTTAACGTGCCGAATGATCCGCTCAACTTCGAAGAGCCCGTAAACAACCTCCGCACGATCACCACCTGGCAGTTCGTTGACAACGTTTCGGTAATTCACAATGCGCACGCATTTAAGTTTGGTACCAACCTCCGTTTCCAGAAACACGTTGACGATCGAAGCTCAGTTGCGGGACTGCTTACCAGAGCGAGAATCTTTTTAGGCACTGCTCAGAATCCGGTGCCGGTCAACTTTGGAACAGGCACTACCAACACTCTGGTCCCTGGTATTAATGGCACCGATCGCGGCAGGCTCGATAGTGTCATTAACGATCTTTTAGGTCGTGTCGGCCAGATAAACCAGGCGTTCGTAGCTCTCGATGACAACACCTTTGGACCAGGCCGCACCCGCTTCAACTACGAAGCACACTACCCGGAATATGATTTCTTCGCGCAGGACACCTGGAAAATAACTCGTAACCTCACACTTGACCTGGGTCTCCGTTGGGAAATGAGGCTCTCGCCCCGCGCGCCGGACGATATCGTTTTGCGACCTGAACAGAGGATCGCTTTAGGTGAGCCCGCGACCGATACATTCAGGTTCGGTGAAGGAAAGTTGTACGACGATTCGCTGTTTCAGCTCGCTCCTTCCCTGGGAATTGCGTGGGATCCAACTGGTAGTGGCAAGACGTCGATTCGCGCAAACTATCGTTTGGCTTACGATCGGACCAACACCTTCCTCTTCTCCTCGTTCATCTTTCAGAGTGCGCCCGGTTTGACGCGCCCAATCACCAACAACACTTTCGGAAATGCCGGCGGTCTTTTACGAGACGGCGTACCGGTGTTGAACTCAAACGACACGACACCGCTTGCGTTCCGCCAGCCAACAGCGTTCTCAACCAACACCTTGAACGTGGTTGACCCGGATCTCGAGTATCCGAGAACTCACCAGTATGCGGTGAGTTTCCAACGTGAGATCGGTGGGAAGAACGTACTGGAGGTCAACTACATCGGACGGCAGGCACGTAAACTGTTTGGTGGTTACGACGTGAATCAGGTTGATATCCGCGACAACGGATTTTTGGCGGACTTCGAACAGTTGCGGCTCACAGGCAATAACCAGCGCATCAACGATCTGCTCCGCGGTCACTCGGGCCTGCAATTACTACCGAATGGTCAACGCGAAACTGGTTCGCAGTTCCTGCTGCGACAGACACTCGCCGGCCAGGTGCGACTTCCAAACGGAACACTTACTTCCAGTCTCGTCGCGGGGGGAAGTGTGGCACAAGCAGCGTTCATTATTGCGCAGAGCACTCAGGGAACGTTCCAGCCTCTTGCGATAAGAGGCTTGCCGACTCTGACCACCAATGGATTCAGCCAATTTTATTTCCAGCCCTATCCGCAATTCACAGGCGCAGTCAACGTAATCGACAGCAATGACCGGTCACGTTACAACGCGCTCGAGATTCAGGTCAGCCGCCGCTCTTCGAAGGGACTTGCATATCAAGTCAGCTACACGCTTGCGAAGTCAGAAGATACCCGCTCATTTGATCCGGCTCTGACCCTTTTGACTAGAGGCGGTGCGACCGGGCAATCGGCAGCCAACACGCCGTTTGATATCAACAATCGTGATTTAAACTACGCGAGGTCTGACTTCGACAGGCGTCATGCCGTGCAAGGTTATGTCATTTATGAACTCCCGCTCGGAAAGGGAAGACGTTGGGGAAGCGATTGGGGTCGGACCACTGATTCCCTGCTTGGCGGTTTCAATATTTCCGCTGTGCTGCGACGGTATTCCGGACGACCGTTTACAGTGTTCGCCGGTTCTAACACTCTTTCGCAGGTTGTATTCACACCCGCGAGTTGCAACGACTGCTCGCCTAACTTAGGCAGCACGACGCTCGAGAATGGTCAGAACGTCTTCTTCACTGCTGAACAGCGTGCCAAGTTCTTTGTGCCGGCGGCAGGCGAGCCAAGCAATGTGGGAAGAAACTTCTTCAATGGACCATCGCTCTTCAATCTCGATTTGACTTTAGGCAAACGCTTCCGGTTTGACGAGACACGCAACCTGGAGTTTCGCGTTGAAGCTCAGAACGTGACCAACACACCTTCTTTTGCTGTGCCCGATGCGAACTTAGTTCTTACCAATGGTTCTTTTGGTCAGATTCTTGGGAGCACCAGCAGCACATCGCGCAAGGTGCAGTTTGTAGCGAAGTTTAACTTCTAGCGAGGAAGAGACCACGAGCAAATAGGTCGTATAGGTCCTGTTGGTCCTATACGACCTATTTTTATGATTGACTCAGAACTGCACCTTCAACGCGAATTGAATCACACGCGCGGCCTCGCCTGTCTGCACGATCGTCTGCGTCGATGGCGGTGCTACCGCCGCGCAACAGGCTGAAGCAAAAACGCTCGACCTGATGCTCGGCGATCCGGTCGATGCGTCACGCGGATTGTCAAAGTTCGTGTGGTTGAACGCATTAAACATCTCTGTCCGGAACTGCATTCGGACTGTCTCAGTTAGCTGGAACGTTTTGATGAAACCGAAATCAATGTTCCAGTAGCTTGGTGCGACGAAGATGTTCCGTCCAGCCCCGTTCTGTCCCGGAGCCGGGATGCAGAACGGTTGTGTTAGATCAACACCGCAGGTGAGTGGATTCACTGGCTTGAACAACACTGGACCAGCAAGTGGCGAACCCGGAAGTTCCTGAAGTTCGGCCCTGACCGGAGCCTGTACAGCGGCGCGGCCCTCGTGGCTGCCATTCGACGTAAACGAGCCACTGCGGACCGCGAACGGTTCACCAGACATGTGCGTGTAGATCGTGTTGATAGACCATCCGCCGAGGATTTGGTTGACGAATCCGGGCGCATTAGCAAGAAATCTGCGACCCTTTCCAACCGGCACTTCCCAAACACCCGCGCCCGTAAAAACGTGAGTCCGATCAAAGTCAGAGCGCGCACGCTCTTCGCGGAAGTCGCGAATGTCTGTTGGTGTGCGTGAGTTGGTGGTGGAAAGACCACCGCCTGACGCAGCGCCGACCGGATCGACGGATTGGTTGTCGATTGACTTGCCAAACGTGTAAGCCATGCTCAGGCCAAGACCGGTGCTGAACCTGCGACGCAACGTGAATTGAGCTGCGTGATAGTTTGAATCGCCACTATTGTCGAGATAGGTAATCAACGCAAACTGCTGGTTCGGTCGCAATTTCAGACCAAGCGTATTGTCTTCGATGCGTCGTGCGAAACTGCCCGCGCCGTTGATGTCCAGCTCGCTTGTCGTGGTTGTCGAGTTGAGGAAACTCGCAGCTGCCGCGACGCTCAATCCGCCTTGTGTTTGCAACTGTGACAGCAGCGGCGGAGCAACGCCAGTCACACCTGCTGGACAACCTGTGCCCGCCGGCGTGCAGCCCCTGGCCCTGTTTTGCTGCATGATCAGGAACGATGGAAGGATCCTATCCGGATTCGTCTGATTGATGTCATAGGCCATGAAGAGATACTGGCCACGACGTCCAATATAAGCAGCCTGGCCCACCAATCCCCACGGCAGTTCGCGCTGTATGCTGAAATTCCACTCGTGCACTGTCGGCAGTTGCATCTCCGGCGCGAATACCGTGATCGGAGGTGAGTTGGTTCTCAGTTGTTGTGGTGGCGCAAAGAACGAAGAAGGTTTAGCTGAAGGCGCCGGCAGTTCTGTCGGAAAACCGCCTGCCACAGTCTTGTTGATGTCCGGCGAGTTTACACAACCCGGTGTGATTGAAGTGAAAGCCCCGGCAGTCGCGTTGAAGGAGGTCGTACAACTCTGCACCAATCCCGGAATTCTGCCGGCCGCGGCAGTGACCTGGAACGAAGAGATCGTGTCGAACGCGATGCCGTAACCAAGGCGAATCACGCTTTTGCCGCTCTCTCCGAACAGAGCACGCATAAAACCAGACTTGTAATCAGGGCTGTACGCCAGACCGAAGCGTGGTCCAATCGCCCATTTGAAGCTGCCCTCATACCAGTGCTCCGCCGGTACGAAAGTTACTGCACCCGGCTGCCCCACGACTGGCGTCGCAGGTAGAGGCGTGCCTGCAATCGGAGAAGCTGCCACAAACACGTTCTCATTAGGTGAGGTGTTGGCTGGAGGATTGATCTCCCACCGCGCACCATAGTTCAACGTCAGGTTTGGCCGGACCTTCCATTCATCCTGAAAGAAAAAGTTGTATTGATCGAGGTTGTGCTTCTCGGCGTACAACGTAACGTTGTCGCCAGTTTTGAAAGGAAGGAAAACGTCGTCCCTCAGGTTGGCGATGAACACCTGGTTCACAGAAGCCGGTAAGCCGTACAGGTTGTTTATCAAGCTTCCGAGGAGTGTCTGATCCGTGGAGTTAATGTTGGAAGCCACTCTGAATCCTGAGTTGCCGGTCGTTCCGAGGAACGCTGGACGCGTCGTCGCCGAGAAAGTCACTGATGGCGTGACGTTGATACCGCCCGGTTGGCCGCGTTGGTCCACATGCCGGTAAAAACGAAGATTCATACCCATGCGGAAAACGTGCGCACCGTGAACGATACTCAAGTTGTCGAGCATTTGCGGGGTGGTCACCCAACGGGCCGTGCGCGGTGTGTTGATGTACGGTTCGTCGATGCTGTTGAGATTAAAGGGCGGCACGTTCGGCCAGTCGGGATTGGCTTCTCCCTGAGTAAATAGGAACCCGAACCGACCGAAGCCCGCAGTGAATTCATTTACAACTCGCGGAGAGATCACGCGTCTCCATCCGACAGCGAGGTTCGAGGTGCGCCGAAACACTTCGCCTTGTGGCGGGTTGTTCGGATAAACCTGAGGCCTACCGTTAAGCGGATCGCCTTTGAGCGTGTTGTAATCAGACCACAAGTAACGAACGAAGATGCTGTTGTTTGTATTGAAGTTGTGGTCCACGCGAGCATTGATGGCTGGGCCTCTTATCGCAGTCGGCGGGTTCCAAAGAAACGTCGCAGTGTTTAAGCCATCGCCGGCCGCCGCGAAGTTGTTCGGGGACGGATAGGCTGTTAGCAGACCGCCAACTACCGTATCGATTGTTCTGCTCTGTGTGTTGTTGAGTGGGTCATTGATGTTGTAAACGCGCACGCACCGAAGCGATGTTGCTGTTGCGCATTGGGGAACAACGAGAGCGCCCGTGCCTGGATCCACGAGCAACGTTGAGTTTCGAGTGATAGTAGTGCCGCCAATCACCAGCGGGTTTGCCGGATCCGGCACGAAGTACCGGAAGATGCCGTTGCGTGCTTCGTTCGTGTAGACGACCGGGAAGCCAAAGGTCTGATCGATGGGCTGCGTAAAATCGACTCGATTGTATTGATAGCTGCCGAAGAAGAACGTCTTATTCTTCTTAATTGGCCCACCCATCTCAAATCCGAATTGACCCATGCGGATCAGAGGTTTGGGCGCGCGCTGGGCATTTGCATACCATTCGTTCGCATTCAACGCTTCGTTCCGCAGAAAATAGAACCCGGTGCCGTGGAAGTCGCTGGTGCCACTGCGTGTCGCGATCGAAATCGACGCGCCACTGTTTCGACCTTCCTCGGCAGTAGCGTTGTTGGTCGTTACTTTGAACTCCTGCACATTGTCAGGGTTAATGCGATAGAGATTCGAGACGGGGTTCGGAACGCTTGACTCATTAGCCTCGATGCCATCGATCGTTACATTGTAGGCGCGATCGCGCGAACCGTTCACATGAACGCCAGAACCAGCCCCTCCGAAGGAACGCTGGACCACTCCCGGCTCGAGGAGTAATAACGTCAGCGGATTGCGGCCGTTGAGTGGTAACGCTTCGATGGCTTTCTGTTCAACCACGTTCCCCAGGGTTGCGTTTGCCGTTTGCAACTGTTCCACGCCGCCCTGAACGGTTACGACCTCGGAGAGCTGGCCAATCTCCAACACCACATCGACTGTCAAGGGGTTGTTGACTTCAATATGGTTCCCGGTCTTCTGAAATTTCTTGAAGCCAGTCTGTTCGACAGTAACGGTGTAGTCGCCGACGGGAAGCGCCTCAAATGCATAGACGCCCGCTTCCGTCGTGGTCTGTGTTTGCGAAACTCCGGTCGCTTCATTCGTGATGGTGACACTGGCGCCGGCGATCGATGCCTGCTTCGCGTCGACCACGCGACCTGTGATGCGAGACGTGCTGGTTTGGGCCACTGCCGTGAGGGCAGAGAGCGCAAGAACGAGTAACAATAGTAGTTTGGAACCTGACAACATGGAGAGACCTCCTTTAGTGGCGGAACGGACCAAATAAACAGTTGGCGAACCGCTTGAATAGCGGCCCTGGAAGGTGCAGTCGGGACTGCTGCAAACGCCCAACAACAAGAATCAGTTTGCGATGGTGGCAGTATATCCCCATGCAGCTTCCCGTCAAGGTTTTTTGTAGTATGTCACTTCTGTATCAGCGATTCTTATCAAACAGATAAGAACATTTAGCTATTATTATTCCAGCTTGCGGCCTATAATTCGGCTTCTTCGATCCAGGCAATCTTTACTAAGCGCCGATTTCGCGCGGTCATTTTTAAAATTCGAGAAAGTGGCGGACCGTAAACTCGGTGAGTATGAGTCTTTTCCCAAAGTCTGCCGCGCTGGTGTTGATTGCGCTAGCGCTGAGCAGTCTTCTGTTCGTCCAATTCCGCGTTGATGCGGAAGCTCCCGCGCCTCCTTACGATCTCCTGATCACCAACGCACGTATCGTCGACGGCACTGGAAATCCATGGTTTCGTAGCGACGTAGCCATCAAAGACGGTCGCATCGCGCGTGTCGGCCGCTTCGGGCCAGAGACGGCGAGCAGGACTATCGACGCCCGGGGACAAATCGTTGCTCCCGGGTTTATTGATGTTCACACACATGTCGAATCGATCTACAGCCGCCCCGCGGCCGAGAACTTCGTTCGCATGGGCGTCACAACCCTCGTCACCGGAAACTGTGGTTCATCGGCAACCGACGTGGCCCAGTTCCTCGGCCGCATAAGCCAGCAGCCATTAGCAGTCAATCTTGCCACTCTCGTCGCGCACGGTTCTGTTCGTCGTCAGGCCATGGGACTCGGCGATCGCGCACCAACGCCCGAAGAGCTGGGGCAGATGGAGGGTCTGGTCGAGCAGGGAATGAAGGATGGCGCCGTTGGACTCTCAACCGGACTGATTTACGTTCCGGGAACTTACGCGAAGACTGACGAGATTGTTTCGCTCGCACGTGTCGCAGCGAAGCACGGTGGTCTATACGCGACGCACATGCGCAACGAAGGCGACAAAGTCGCCGACGCGATTCGTGAAAGCATTCTGATTGGCGAGCAGGCCGGCCTGCCGGTGGATATTTCTCACTTCAAGATCAGCAACAAGCGTTTCTGGGGACAGACTCCAATGACGATCGGTCTCGTGCGTGAAGCGCGCGGGCGTGGCCTTGCCGTCACAGTGGATCAATACGCGTACACCGCGAGTTCGACGTCACTCGATTCTCGATTGCCTTCGTGGTTACGAGCAGGCGGCCTCGAAGAAGCGAAGAAGAGGCTTGCAGACCAAGCCACGCGCGAGCGAGTGATTAAAGAGACGAAAGAGACTTTGAAGAGGAGTGGCTTCAAAGACTATTCGTTTGCCGTCGTCGCGTCGTATGGTCCAGACAAATCTTTCAATGGCAAATCGATCGCCGAGATCACGAAGCAAGTAAAGAAGAAGAGCGACGTCACCAGTCAGATCGAGCAGATACTCGAGATGTACGAAGCCGGCGGCGCCAGCATGGTCTATCACAGCATGGGCGAGGACGACGTGAAGCGGATCATGCAGGAGCCGTTCACTATGATCGCGTCAGATGCCGGCGTGCGGCAGGTTGACGACAGCGTTCCGCATCCGCGTGGATACGGTAATAACGCGCGCGTGCTCGGGCGTTATGTGCGCGAGTTGAAACTGATCTCGCTCGAAGATGCGATCAGGAAGATGAGTTCGCTGCCGGCGCAGACTTTCGGATTTCGTGATCGTGGATTGATTCGCGAAGGCTTCGCGGCAGACATCGTGATCTTCGACGAGAATACGATCGTCGATCAGGCGACATTCGACAAGCCGCACCAGTTTCCGTTGGGTATTAGTTACGTGATCGTTAATGGCGCGCCAGTGGTGGAGACCAATGAAATCACCGCCGCGCGACCGGGTATGGCCCTGCGTGGACCCGGATATCATTTGCCACAGAAGGCACAAAACTGATTTTAGTCTTTAGGAGGACCCCCCGATGTTCGACCTTAAATCCAACCGTCGCTCGTTATTCCTGGGTTTGATCTTCGCGCTGCTCTTTGCGCCCTCAACCTTCGCGCAAACCGTCACTGGAACGATGCAAGGCACGGTGAGTGACTCAAAGGGCGCGGTTATTCCGGGTGCGGAGGTAGTCATCCGCAATGTCGACACGGGCCAGGAACGCACCCTAAAAACAGGAGGCGACGGCGTGTACGCCGCGCCGTTCCTGCCGTTAGGCCGTTACACGGTCACGGCATCGAGCGCCGGCTTTAATAAGATCGCGCAGGAAAACATCGAAGTCACACTCAATCAAACCCGCGTGATTAACTTCACGCTTAACCCGAGTTCGCTGACCGAAGCTGTGGTGGTGACACCCGACGCAGCGCCGATCAATACAACGAACGCCGAGATTAAGGGCTCACTCAACGCACAGGAGATCATCGAGAAGCCGACGTTCAATCAAGGCAGCTTTCTGACACTCGCCGAGACGTTCACAGGATTTCAGGAGAACCCAACCTCGGGTCAGAACAATCCGACGGCCTCGTCCGGCTCTTCGATCAACTTCAACGGCACCGGCACGCGCGGCGCGACATTCCAAATCAACGGCGTCAATAACGACGACTCTTCTGAAAACCAGAACCGCCAGGGCGCATCGTTATCGACGATCAAAGAATTTCAGGTGATCACCAACAACTTCACGGCCGAGTTTGGTCGTGGTTATGGCGCGGTGGTGCTGGTCCAAACGAAGTCGGGAACCAACAATGTCCACGGCGATGTTTACTGGTACAACAACAACAGTGCTTTGAACGCGACGAACAACGTCTTCAATCCCGGAGTGAGAAAAGGAGTCTCGCGTCGCAATCAGTTTGGTTTTGCGACCGGATTTCCGCTGTTCAGAGATCGACTCTTCAACTTCTCGAGCCTGGACCACGTTGAAAATACGGGAATTAACAACTTCAATCGCGACGTCTTCACATTGGCGGAACGCAATCCTGCGAACTGGTTTCTGACAACGCCGGCCAACAACACGCCTGCGAATCGTGCGTTTATTCAGGGCATTATGGAGCGTTTCGCCAATGCTGTTCCCAACGATCCGGCTGCGGGGCCAAGAGTCTTTCGCGGGCAGCAGGGATTTGATTTCCCTGCGCGTGAATATTCCAACCAACTCGACTGGAACGCGCGCAGTAGCGACAGCGTCACTGCACGCTGGCATTACACGCGTCAGAAGTTCATCGCGGACGACATCATCATTGGCGAACGCGCCGATCAGAACCACAAACAGCAAAGCTTCGGTTTGACCTGGACGCACCTGTTTTCAGCAGCATCAGTTGGTGAATTCCGCTACGGCCTCGGTTTAAGGACCACTCTGGTTAACATAGCTGATGGAAACGATACCCCGATCCTTCGCTTTTTTAACCCGACTCCGATAACTACCCAGTCGAGCATCGGAAGTGCGGGGAACTTTCCGATTCAGCGATATCAGACCGATAACCAGTTTGTTTATAACTTCTTCACTTTACAAGGCAGTCATCACTTCAAGGTGGGAACAGACATACGACGGCAACGACTTGATGACCTGGCTGACAACTTCTCCCGCGGCTTTTACAGCAGCACTGTCGCCACTTGTAACGGCGTCAACTACGGCAACGGGTTCAATCAGTTGATCAACGGTTGCACTCCCAACTTCCAAAAAGGTTTTGGTCCATTCTTTTTGGAGAATCGCAATCGAGAAGCGAACTTCTACGGTGAAGATAATTGGAAGATCCGCAACAATCTCACACTTGTCCTCGGTTTGAGATACGAGTACGTAGCAGCGCCGGCAGAAGCTGCTGACCGTATTAACTACGGAATCAATGCAGACAAAGATAACCTGGAGCCACGATTTGGTTTCGCATGGAGTCCGAAGTTTGAAAGCGGATTCATGCATCGTTTGGTTGGCAACGTCGGCGACACGTCGATCCGCGGCGGCTACGGCATCTATCATGGCCGTATTTTCCAGTCGGTGTTTTCACAGGGCGGCGCGACAGTGAGATTCAATCCGCCAAATGCGCTTTTCTACAACCAGTCAGGCGTCGCCACCCCGACATTTAATCCAGTTAACCTTGCAGATCCGACTAACGGTTTCGTTTTCACACCTGGCCCACAAACCGCACGTCACACCTTGACGTTGATCGATCCGGGATTGGAAATGCCCTATACGCAGCAATGGAACCTCACGATTGAACGCCAGATGCCATTTTCTTCTGCGTTCCGCGTGAGCTACACCGGCAACCGGGGCATTGGCTTGTTGAAGTACGCTCTCGACAACTTGCCGCTGCACGATCCGGTTAACGGCGTGCTTGTTGCGAATCACCCAAACAATCCCGCGAACCTGCGCGGACAGACTATCAGACCGGCGGCCGATATTCATTGCGCAGGAACAGCGGGAACTACTGCGATACCATTCACAGCGTTGTGCCCGGCAGTCGTTCCAATCGGAGCCCTCGAATACAGCTTCCGCGTTCCGCGCACCAATGAGCGAAGGCCCAATGGTCTTTTCGGCACTAATCTGGCCGTCTCCAACGCCGCATGGAGTTACTACAATGCGATGCAACTCGAGTGGACCAAGCGGCTAAGCAGAAATCTGAATTTCCAGGCGGCCTACACCTGGAGCAAGGCGACTGACACCACATCGGAAGCAACATTTGTGGGTGCGGGCGACAGCAATCAAAACGGAAACAATGCGAGGGCCGTCCACGCTCTTTCGCGTTTCCATACGCCGCATCGATTCACGATGTACGGCACCTACCGTTTACCTTTCTTTAGCGGCGACAAGGGTGTTCTGGGCCAGACATTGGGCGGCTGGCAATTCTCGGCGGTAGTTAAACTTGCCAGGGGAACCCCGTTCACGGTTACCACGACAGCTTTGGATCTCAACTTCGACGGCTTCAGCGAAAGCCGTCCGGTTCTTCTGGACCCAACAGTTTTAGGTCGCACTGTGGCTCACCCGCTGACGTCGCGTATATCGCTGCCGGCTTCGGCGTTTCGACCCTTGACCAGTACTGACTTAAACACGGACTTACTCGGACGCAATACGTTCTTTCTTGACGGCGCGAGAACGATCGACTTCGGCATCGCAAAGAACTTCTCGATGCCATGGGAAGGACATCGAATCACGTTGCGTGCGGACATGTTCAATGTCATGAATCACGTGCAGTATGGTTTCCCGAGCGCCTCCCTTGCGAACACTAATTTCGGAGCGATCACGGGGGCCGCGACGCTCTACACACCGCGAAGCATTCAGGTGGCGTTGCGTTATCAGTTTTGAGGATGAAACTGGCAATTCGAGTCTTGCAGTTCGCAATCCTGTTTGCGTTCTGTTGTAGTTTACTTTCAGCACCAGAGCGGTCGGCGGCACAGGCAACGTCACCCGCGGGAAGTGAAGTCCGAGCGCTCTGGGTCGTTCGCACGACGCTCACGTCGCCCGAAAAAATCCGTCAACTCGTCGCTTCCGCTGCCGACAACAACTTCAATACGTTGATCGTTCAGATTCGCGGTCGTGGCGACTCCTACTACAAATCGAAAGTTGAACCGCGCGCGATCGAATTGAAAGATCAGCCGCTTACGTTCGATCCGCTTGCCTTAACGCTTGAGGAAGCGCGCAAAAGAGGACTGAAAGTTCACGGGTGGCTCAACACCAACCTGCTCGCGAATCTCGACGCACTGCCGGCTCATCCCGATCACGTCTACAACAAGCATCCCGAATGGCTCGCTGTGCCGAAACCGGTCGCCGCTGAGTTGTACAACATGTCGCCCCGCGATCCTGCTTACCGGCAGAAGATCGTCGAATGGTCCAAGGCGAATCGTGGTGAGTTGGAAGGTGTTTACACCGGGCCTGCGAATCCGAAAGTCCGAGATCACATCTACAAGATCTGGATGGACGTTTTGAAGAACTATCCGGTTGACGGTTTGCACTTCGATTACGTTCGGTTTGCGAGTCCGGACTTCGATTACAGCCGCACGTCGCTGGAAAACTTTCGCAAATGGCTTGAGAAGCAGATTACTTCCGATGAGCGTCGTGAACTCAAGCAGTTGCTGAAGACGAATCCACTGGCTGCGGCGGAAAAGTTTCCGGCAAAGTTCGCGGACTTCCAACGAGCGCAGGTCACGTCAATCGTCGAACGGATCTATCGCGCAGTGAAGAAACGCCGCCCCGATGCGTTAGTGTCAGCCGCCGTTTTCGCAAATGATGAGAACGCATATACGCGTCGCTTCCAGGATTGGCGGCGCTGGTTGCAAATGGGAATTCTGGATGTAGCGTGTCCGATGGCGTACACGACCGACACGGCAGTTTTTCAGAAGCAGATTGAAGTGGCAGCCACGACGGCTCACGGCGCGAACCGTCATGTGTGGGCGGGAATCGGTGCGTATCGAATACCGTCCGATTCGGCAGTTGAAAAAATCAACGTCGCGCGCTCTCTCAAAACGGAGGGCTTCATTCTGTTCTCTTACGATTTCACAACTCGTCCCAGCGAGCTGAATCCCGACGGCGCGTATCTGGAGCGCATCCGCCGCGCCGCGTTTTGATTTATGCATTTTGTGCTTTTTTGTGGCTGAACTTATGGTTGCTTATGTCTGAACGGCTAGGTAGAATACCCAAACTTATACAAGCAGGGCTTCTTTCCAACTACAAACAGGCACCCGTCGACTCCGATCATCATGAAGAGGATATCCCATGAAACGTCACTTTGAACTGAAAGCTGTTTTTCTAGCACTTGCTCTGATTCTCTCCGTTAGCAGCGCTTCCTTCGCCCAGGAAGAGACTGCCGCAACGGTGACAGGCCAAGTCACTGACTCAACTGGCGCCATTATTAAAGGCGCGGTGGTCGTGATTACGAACGATGCCACTCGCCAAGAGAGACGATTGGAGACAAATGACGATGGTCAATTTGTTATCAGTCCGCTCATCCCTGGCACCTACACGCTGTCAGTCGAGCAGCCCAACTTCAAGAAGTACGTGGAGAGCGGGCTCAACCTTAATGCCAGGGACCGCCGCGCGCTCAACATCGTGCTGGAAGCCGGCAACGTCAGCGAATCGGTGACGGTGACTTCGGAACAGAACGTGGTCCAGGACAGCCCGACGGGACAGACGCTGATCTCGGCTACGCAGGTAATGGAAATCCCGCTTCAGAATCGAGACTTCACGAAGTTGCTCGAACTCACGCCTGGCATTAGCTCGAGCCTCGATGACGAAACGGGCTTTGGCCTTGCAAACCGGTTCGACGTTTCAATCAATGGCATGCGCCGCAACGGCGTGAACGTATTCGTCGATGGCGTTTCGAATACTGACGTTGGGTCGAACATCACGCTCCTCTCAACGCCGACGATCGATTCGATCAAGGAATTTAAAGTATTAACGTCCATCTATACCGCAGATGTAGGCCGATCAGGCGGCGGTACAGTAACGATCGTAACCAGGGGTGGCGGCAACGACTTTCACGGCTCGATTTACGATTTTGCGCGTAACAATCGCTTCAATGCCAACTCCTTCTTTAATAATCGACGCGGTCGCAATGCCAATGGCGACCCGCTTTCGCCGGTTCCAAGGCTGCGTTATCACAACTTCGGCGGCACCTTTAGCGGTCCAGTGATAATTCCGCGGTTTGGTGAGGGTGGTCCGGCCGTGTGGAGTGGCGAAAACAAGACTTTCTTCTTCTTCTCGCACGAGCAGCGCCGGATTACACGCGGTATCACTGAAGCGATAGCGACGGTGCCGAGTTTGTTGGAAAGAGGCGGCAACTTTGCTTCGGCTCTCGGACTACCGCTCTTCAGGACGAGCGCTGCGACGCCCGCGAGTTGTACTACGCCGGGCGTTGGCACTTGCACCAACACGCCGCTCCTGGTGACTGACACCAACGGTGGCTCAGTGCAGGCTCGCGCTGGAATGGTCTTCCGTCCGAGCGATGGCCGCGCTTACGTGGGCAACATCATTCCGCTAAGTGATTTCCATCCGATCTCCGTGTCTTTGCTTAACGCTTATCCGTTACCGAACACCGGCTTATCCGGATTTACCTTCTCCCCAATCAACGCGTTGAAAACCCGCCAGGAGACGATCCGTATTGATCACGCGCTCAGTGATAACCATCGTCTGTTCGGCCGTTACACACACGACCTGAATTTGACGACGGAACCAGGCGGACTTTTCGCGAATACCAATTTGCCGAACCTGACGACAACCGACACACGCATTCCTGGAATGACACTGGCCATTTCACTGACGGATGTTTTGTCGCCAACGCTCGTCAACGAAGCGACTTACAATTTTTCATCGAACCTGATCGGCTCGCAGGTTGTCGGTGCCAGCCGTCAATCTGACTTTCCTGCAACTGCGACAATCCCGTCCGTCTTTCCGGAAAACAACGCGGGTGTGATTCCGCAAATCTCTTTCACGAGCGCGATTGCAAACATCAACTCGTTGCAGGGATTCAATATCGTCTACAAGAACCACGTGGCACGAGATGTCCTCACGTGGGTCACAGGAAACCATACTTTGAAGTTCGGCGGTGAGATGTCGTGGGAAAAGAAGAATGAGAACGCGAACAATATCACTCAGGGTCTTTTCGCTTTCGCAGGCACACGCAGCCGCGGAACGTCGGGCGGGATCTCGTTAACGCAAACCGGCATCGCCCTTGCCGATTTCCTGCTGGGCAGAGCCGATAGCTACAGCGAAGATCAGTTTGACGTGACCGTGAACCTTCGTTTTGGTCGACGTGAATTTTTCGCACAGGACACCTGGAGACTGCGACCGAATCTGACGCTCGACTTCGGTGTGAGATACCAGTACTTCGTTCCGGTAACCGATGTGAACAACGTGCTTACGTCGTTCGATCCATTGTTGTTTAGCTCCTCCCAGGTACCTACGTGTACGACCGCAGCGTGTGCGACGCTCGTGCGCGGAACGGGTAATGAACTGAATGGTATCGCAGTCGCCGGCAGCACTTCCCGTTTCGGCCGGGCCATTAGTCCATCCGACAAGAACAACTTCAGCCCGCGTGTCGGTATTGCGTGGGATCCCTGGAAGAACGGCAAGACTGTGGTTCGTGCGGGCTATGGTTTTTATTACGATCAGGTGCTCGTGGGCATCTTCGAGCAGAATGCATTCGTTAACCCGCCTTTCAATAATCGTGCAACGTTCAGCGGATCCGGAGTGACGTTCTCGAATCCGAGCGGTGGTGCTGCAGGAGCATTGCCGGTTCGCGATCTAATTGCCACTTCACACGACTTCCGAACTCCGGAGATTCAACAATGGTCGCTCGGAGTTCAGCGACAGATTCACCGGAACCTGGTCGGTGAGCTTTCGTATGTCGGCACCAAAGGCGATTTCCTGATCCGTCCGGTCGATCTCAACTATCCTGATCCCGATGATGTGAACCGGGTTACATTGGCAAATGCCAACACCGTTCGTCCGTTCGTGGGCTATCGTCGTATTCAATATCGCGAGACCAGTGCGAAGTCGAGATATCACGGGATGCTCTCGTCACTCTCTTATCGCTTTTCAACGGGCGTGAGTCTGACGGCGAGCTACACCTTCAGCAAGAACATGACTGACTCCACGAACGATCGCGATGCGGTTGACTTGCCGCAGGATCCGAGAAACTTACGTGCTGAGTATGCGGAAGCACGCACTTCGCGTCCGCATATCTTTAGCGCCAGTTACGTCTACGAGTTTCCGTTCTTCAAGAAGGAACCGAATGCATGGAAGCGGGGTCTCTTAGGCGGCTGGCAGATCGCAGGCATCACCGACCTCGCGTCTGGACAGCCCGTGGCCAGAGTAGTCTCCGGTGCGAGCAACATCGCGGCCACGATTGGGCAGTATCCGGATGTCGTGAGCGATCCGAACGGAGGACGAGCAGGTACTATCGATCCGGTTTCGGGACTGCCTTTTGTTTTTGACCCAACTGCATTCAGAGCGCCTTTAGCGGGGACATACGGTAACGCGCCACGTTCGTTCGCGCGTTTGTTCGGTCGCAACCAAACAAACTTGACGCTTACCAAGAACATTTACTTCGATAACGAAGACAGGTTCAAACTTCAACTTCGCGCCGAAGCGTACAATGTTTTCAATCACACGCAGTTCACGCTTATTGGAACTACGTTAACAACCACTTCAACTTTCGGTCTTCCGACTGCTGCGCGCTTGCCGCGTGAGTTCCAGTTTGGGGCGAAGTTGGTGTTCTAAAGTATTAGCCACAAAGAGGCACATAAAGCACAAATGGTTTGCAAAGACCGTTTGTGCTTTTTTGTGACTTCAGGGAAGCTTCCGGTGATATCGCTCGGATTCTTTCTTTCGCTGTTTGTCGTGAAGAGCCTGCGCCTTTTGTAATTCGAGTTTGCCCTCTTCCGTCTGGCCGGATTTCATTAGCGCGCGTCCGAGTTGGAAGTGGCCGTCGGCGATCGTTTCATCAAGTTGGACCGCGGCGCGCAGTTCCTCAATTCCTCGCCCAGTGTTTTCCGTTAGCAACAGCGCGCGACCGAGTGCGAACGTTGTGTCGAACTCCTTTGGGTAAGCTTGGCGAGCGATCTCCAGAAACGGTAAGGCACGTTGCGCCTCGCCTCTTGTCAGATATATGTCGCCGAGCGTAAACGACGCGCGAGGATCTCTCGGCTTGCGGCGAAGAACTTCGAGCAGCTCGCGCTCGGCGTCTTCATACCGATAAAGCTTCCAGTAAAGGTATCCGAGGCCGTAACGGGTTAGCGTTGATTCGGAGTCCAGATCGACGGCCTTTTTATATGCATCCACTGCTTCAGGTGTGCGACCTGAACCGTCGAGCGCATCTCCATACTGACTCCACAAGAAGCTCTTTGGACCTGGCAAATCCAAGCGGCGCTGAAGCACGATTGCGGCTTCTGCGTAGCGGCGCTGGCGCATAAAACTCTGGGCGGCAAGTTCCAGCAGGCCTGTGTCTTTCGGCGATTGAACGAGCAGTTGTGCGATTTCACGGCTGGCTTCCTGAAATCTTTCCGTGGCCGTTAGAGCAACTGCGAGCGCGCGTCTGGCGCCCTCATTGTTCGGGTCGAACACGAGCGCGCGTCGTAGCGGCGGGATTGCGTTCGAGTGGTCGCCCTTTCTGACGAGTGTGAGCCCGAGATTGAAGTGAGGTCCGGGAAGTTTCGGATCGATCGAGATCGCTTTTCGCCAGGCTTCTATGGCTTCGGTGGTCTTGTCCTGGCGGTTCAGTGCGACACCGAGATTGGTCCAGGCGCGAGCGTCGTCGTTGGCGAGGTTGAGTGCCGCGCGCCACGTTTGCTCAGCTTCGTTCCACTTGCCTTCGCTTTCAAGTTTTTGCGCCGTCTCGTAGTAAGCGCGTACCTGTTCGAGTTTTGAACCTGCCTGGCCCATAACAGACGCGGAGAGAAGCAGGAGGATCAGTACGTGGTTGTGCGCTTTTCTCATAGTCTGTTTATTGGTTTAATCGCGTCATGAACTCCCATTCAACCGATGCACCGCTGATCCTCGAGAACGCACGCATAGTTTTGCCGGATCGCGAAATTGAAACGGGCTCAATCGTAATCGATCGCGGAATAATTACCTCCATCTCTGTTGGTCCAAGCGAGACGAAAGCAGACGCGTTGGACCTTTCGGGACTGACGCTCCTTCCGGGTTTTATCGACGTTCACATTCACGGCGCCGTCGGTATCGATACGATGGACGCCAGCGCGGAGCAACTCGGCGAAGTCGCGATGTTTTTAGCGACCCAGGGCGTGACGAGTTGGCTGCCAACGTTCGTGCCCGCAACTGCCGAACAATTTAGCCGAGCGGCCGGTGAGATCGCAAAGTCGATGCTTGTTAAGGCTGGGGCGCGTGTGCTGGGTGCGCACTATGAAGGGCCGTTTGTTAACTCAGCCCAGTGCGGTGCTTTGCGCAAGAAATACTTCAAGACTTATTCGGGCCCGGAAGACCTTGAGTGTCTCAGCTCGCCTGAAGGTGCGGTTCGCATGATCACGCTCGCGCCCGAGATCAGCGGCGGCCTCGAGCTTGTGCGCGAGTTGAAGGCTCGAGGGTGGGTAATATCAATCGGGCATACACGCGCCGATTTAAAGGTATTGGACGAGGCGTGTGAGGCAGGAGCTCGCCACATGACGCACTTCATGAATGCGATGCCGTCGTTGCATCATCGCGTGCCTGGTCCAGTTGCGTGGGGATTGTCGCGTGAAGATGTGACGTTTGACATGATTGCCGACGGCATCCATCTCGATCCATTTATGTTGCGTTTGCTGGTGAAGATCAAAGGAGGGCGCGGCATCACTCTGATCAGCGATGCGATTGCGGCTGCCGGGCGGGGCGACGGTGATTACCAGATCTGGGGTGAAACAATAGCCGTGAAGAATGGGCGTACTGCCAACGCGGCTGGCAGCATCGCCGGTTCAGTGATCAGCATGCTCGACGCCGTGCGGCTCATGCATTCACTCGGCGTTTCGTACGTGGATCTCGCGCAGATGGCGTCGTCAAATCCCGCGCGTCTGCTGGGTGTCGATGAAGAGTGCGGTTCGATTCAGGTGGGTAAACGCGCCGACCTGGTGGCGCTGGATCAAAATGGAAACGCGGGGCTAACGTTCATTGGCGGCCGTCCAGTTTCGTAAACCATAACCGCCGATGAGCACGAGTGCGAAACCAATCAGCACATGCAGCACGTCGTCAGCAAAGGTCCAGTAGAAATACTGTATCGGAGTCAAGCCAACGACACTCGCTAACACCTGGTACAGATCTATCAAGCCAAATCCGAAGTTGAACGAGCTCGCCCAGAGATTACTCGTCGTCGCCGTCACCAGGAACAGACCAATCGCGCCGAAGATCAGGTGAAACAGGTTGTAGGGTGTCTCGCCGCTCATCAGTTGGTATTGTCGGGGAATAAGGAATCCCGCGATGCCCGTCAACATCAACAGCGGTGCGAAAATCGCAAGTGTGATCCGGTTAAGAGTTTTGTTTTCCATCTGCGGGATCGTTGTAGAAGCCGGCGCGCTCGTACGCCTGGTCCACCAGCTCGATGGGATGACAAACTCGCAGCTTTATTCCTGCGAGCTGCGCGCCGGCGCCGATGTGCATCTGGCAGCCGGGGTTACCGGTAGCAAGTATAGCGGCATTCGTCTCTTTGATGTGCGCCAATTTTTCGTTCAGGACGCGCTGCGACATCTCGGGTTGCATGAGGTTATAGATACCGGCTGCGCCGCAACATCTTTCGGTGCCGTCGAGTGGGATGAAGTTGTCGCCGGCAACAGTTCGCAGCATTCTTTCTGATACTTCGCCCGTGCGTTGGCCGTAGAGCAGGTGACATGACGTGTCGTACGTTACTGGACTTTCAACCGCGCTCGGCGCCGGTCGCATTTGGTCTAGTTGCTGGCTGACGTCACGAACTCTCGCGCTGAACTCGGCCGCCGGTTGGGCCATCTCGGCGTCGTTTGCGAAGAGGTGTCCGTACGTCGCAAGCATCGCGCCGCAGCCGCCCGCATTCGTGATGATTTGGGCGTTTGAGTTAAAGGCTTCGATGTTCTTGCGTGCAAGCTCGCGAGCACCGTCGAGATCTCCGGCATGAGCATGCAAGGCGCCACAGCAGACCTGCTCCTTCGGCACGTTAACGTTGAAGTTGTTTGCGCGCAACACTCGCGCGGTTGCTCGATTCACTCTCGCAAATAGCCCTTCACCCACGCAGCCCTTGAACAACAATACGTCCGTGCCGTGCTGAGTGGATGGGGTTGTGGTTTGGTATTGAAAAGAGGACGCGAACTCTCCAGCAGCGCAAGCGCGAATTCCGCGCGCGGTGATATGCGGCGAGCCAGACCCGAGTTCAGCAGCAGGCGAGCAAGCCCAAGATCGCGAAACAGTCGCGACGCGCCGAAGAACAAGCGCAGACGTGTTGGCGAAAGCCAGATATGTCTTAACACGAACTTTAAGAGCTTATTGGCAAAATCAGACTTGGGCTGCGCGTGCAACAACACTTCCCGGCTTGCCTCGAGCAGTTGGCCGTACTCCACACCAGCCGGACAAACCTGCTCACACGCCCTGCAGCCAAGACAACGGTCGATATGCGTTTGAAACGCGGTCGACGTGCTCTCCAGTCGCCCCTCACCCACCGCCCTCATCAGATACAGCCGCCCGCGTGGTCCATCATTCTCATTCCCCGTAATCACATACGTCGGACACGCCTCGAGACACAGCCCGCAGTGAATACAGGCCAGCAGCTTGTCTTCCTGACCGGCAAGAATGGTGGTTAGCTGTGGTGTTTCCGAAAAGGTTGACGCCATTAACCGTCCAGGAGATCAATACGTGGGAGAGTAACTTGCAAGAAAAGTTGATTTTGTTATCATTCGCGCGTGGATTATAGCAAGATCATCAGGATCAAGCCCGGCAAGCGTAGCGGCAAGCCCACTATTCGTGGAACTCGCATGACCGTTACTGACGTGCTTGAATATCTCGCCGGAGGAATGAGCGAAGAAGAGATTCTCGCCGAATTCCCCGACCTCACAACAGAAGATATAAAGGCTTGCTTAGCGTTCGCCGCAGACAGGGAGCGTAAGCTTGCAATGTTACCCGAACATGAAACTGTTGTTTGATCAGAATCTCTCACCACGCCTGCCTCGTTTGTTCGCCGACATATACGCAGAAAGTGTACATGTAAGAGAAATAGGTTTGCGCGATGCAAGCGACGCGGAGATATGGGAACTCGCCAAGGCAAACGGATACGCCATAGTTTCCAAAGGACTCTGACTTTCAGCAGCGGAGTTTACTCGAAGGATCACCGCCAAAATTCATATGGTTAGGGTGGGGAATTAGTTCGGTTGCCAGAGTTGAAAACCTGTTGAGGAGTTATTCCGCTGCAATACACACCTTCGACCTTGATGCAATCAAAGTCGCACTGTACTGCTACCGTAAGTTTCTCTAGTATCCCACTGCCTGCCCATCGCTCGCTTCGAGGATCTGTGGCGCCGAGGCGCACGCCGGTCTTTTCCTCAATCATGATCCCCTCAGCATCACCAAGATAACGTTGTTTCTCGGCGAACTTATGGCCACGTGAAGTCAGCGCGCGTTGAGTGTCGCCTGACAAACCATATGGCTCCCACACGAATTCATCCGGCAGCCACTGGTGATGAATGCGCGGTGCGTCGATCGCCTGTTGAATGTTCATCTCGTAGTCGATCACGTTGGTGATGATACAGAGAACGGTGTTGATGATCGTTGGTCCACCCGGACTCCCGACTGTGAACCACAAACTGCCGTCCTTCCGCAGCACAATTGTCGGCGTCATTGCAGAGAGCGGGCGCTTCTTCGGCGCCACCGCGTTACGTTCGCCCTGGATGAGTCCGTACATATTTGGCGTTCCAGGTTTAGCAGCGAAGTCGTCCATCTCGTCATTTAGAAGAATTCCCGTACCTTTTGCCATCGCCGCCGCCGCCGTACGAGTTGTTGAGCGTGTACGTGTTTGAGACCGCATTCCCCTCAGCGTCCACGACCGTAAAGTGCGTCGTATCATCCGATTCGTAACCCGCCGGACGCCCTGCGCGCACCTCGGCGCTCGTCGAAGCGCGCTCAGTGTTGATAGTGGCACGCAACGTTGCGGCATACGCTTTATCGGTCAACCCCGCAACCGGCACTTTCACGAAATCAGTGTCGCCCATGTACTCCGCACGATCCGCAAACGCCCGGCGCATTGCTTCGGCCATTAGATGATACCGTTCAGACGAACTCGCGTCCGTCTTCTTCAGATCGAAGCCCTCGAGTATGTTGAGCATCTCGATCAGCACGGCGCCGCCGGAAGACGGAGGGGGCATCGAGATGATTTCATGGCCACGATAGTTTCCGCGTATCGGCTCACGTTCTTTCGCGACATAGCCGCGCAGGTCTTCCATCGTCATTAGTCCGTTGTTGCGTTTCATGTCGGCGGTGATTAGACGCGCAGTTTCACCTTCGTAAAACTCATTTGGACCGGAGCGTTGCAAGCGTGCGAACGTCGCGGCGAGTTCAGGCTGCCGAAAGATCTCGCCTTCTTTGTGAAAGCTGCCGCCCTTCAAATAGATTCGTTTCGTTTCCGCATACTTCGAAAGGTATTCGCGATTGCTGTGAAGGGAGCGCGCAAGTGAGTAAGTAACACTAAATCCATTCGCGGCGAGCCGGCGCGCAGGTTCGACGAGTTGCGCCCACGTAAGCTTGCCCGAGCCGTACTTCTTTAGGGCCAGCTCCATTCCGCGCACGGTACCGGGAACACCTGCCGCACGATATCCGACGAGTGGTCCACCTTCACCCTCGATCACTTTACCGTTCTTGTCGAGATAGACGTCACGATGAGCGGCGGCAGGGGCCATTTCGCGATAGTCGATGGCGGTCGTTGTGCCGTTTTTGAGGCGGATCATCATGAAACCGCCGCCACCGAGATTTCCGGCGGCCGGGTGAGTCGCAGCGAGTGCAAACGCAACTGCGATCGCAGCGTCAACCGCGTTGCCACCGCGCTTCATGATCTCCACGCCAACACGCGACGCGACTTCGTTTGTCGAAGCCACCATTCCACGTCTTGCGCGAACAGGCTCGCGAGCAAACGCCAGCGCGGCGATCTGCGCGTGCGTAAAAATAAGCGCCAGCGATAAAACGACGACAAATGGTTTAGGCGTGCGAAGTGTCTTCATGGTTCTCATCCGTGCTAAAAATGTCGGGCAAGATATTACCTGGATCCAGTTGATGTTTTACGCGCCGCATTAGTTCTGCTGAGCCTGCGTCCAGCTTTGGCTTCCACTTTTCCAGCATCCTCACGCGTCCATCCAACGCGCCGATTTGCCAGATCGATTCAGCAAAAGCTTCTCCATTGGCTGCGGCGAGTATGTCGCAGAACTGCGTTAACTCGCTCGGAAGAACACTAGCGCACGAACTGCGACGATAATCATCCCAAAGACCGGCCGCGGCAACGTCCTGCCAGAGTTTTCCATCGTCAGAGATGACTTCGGTGTTTGCTAACTTCGCGGTTGTCTCTTCGATCTGGTAGCTGACGCCCTTCTCGTTTCCCGCGAACCGCATCAGCAACACCGGAAAACCCGATCGCGTGATGCCTAGCCGATCAGCAAACACTGGCGACAGAATCTCGGCCGCCACAGGAAAGATCCGCGCGTCCAAAATTGTACGCGCGCTAGAGATCAGATCCACAATTTTGGCGCTCGTTACGACGGTTGCTTCGCGCTCGGGGCGCGGTCGCAGTTTGAAGTTTACTTCCGTAATGATGCCCAGACTGCCGCGGCTACCCGTGAATAACTTGCATAAATCATAACCGGCAACGTTCTTTACAACTCGCCCACCAACTCTAACCACATTTCCGTTTGCGAGAACTACTTTCATTCCTATCACTGACCCTCTCGGACGACCATAGCCGAACTGATGTGGACCACCGATACCAGTAGCGACGACGCCTCCAATCGTGGCGCGGCCATCGTCGGGTGGATCGAGTGGTAACCACTGTCCGTTCTCACGGAGTTTTGCGTTGAAGTCAGCCAGTGTCACACCAGCTTGAGCGATGGCGATCAGGTCGGAGGGTTCGTGTTCGACGATCTGATCGAGGTGGCGAATGTTGATGATCAGGTTGGCCTGTGATTTTGTTTTAGCAGCGAGCCAGGTCGCGCCGCCGGTTGGCAGCACACTCCAGTGTTCGCGCGATGCGAGTCGCATCAGTTCCGCAATCTCTTCGGTGGACGTTGGAAAGACGTTGAGCGATAACGGATGCGCGGCAAAGTTGGACTGGCCAACGATCTGCGCGACGAGCGGCGCGGCGCTCGCAGGATCGAACTCAGTCGCTTTAACTGACACGTACGCTGCCGCCGTTACGTGCTGCAGTTGAAATGTCGCTGCCGATCTCGATCTAGCCTCGGGTAGCGCAGCGACAGCCTTCGCTTCACCACAGCCGCGCAACAATGGAACGATCTTACCCGGATTGCAAAGACCGAGCGGATCGAATGCAGCGCGAACACTCAACATCGCGTTCATGTCCGTTTCTGAAAACACCAGCGGCAACAGTTCGCGCTTGTCCAATCCAACGCCGTGTTCGCCGGTGATCGTGCCGCCTGCTCGAACGCAAACCTCCATCAACTCGCGTCCTGCCTCCCGCACGCGCGCGACTTCATCCGGGAACCGCGAGTCAAAACAGATCAACGGGTGAAGATTGCCGTCGCCTGCGTGAAAGACGTTTGCGATGCGCAGTTGATATCTCGACGCAATATCGTAAGCAGCGCCGAGCACTTCCGGAAGACGCGAACGCGGAACCACTGCATCCTGGATCATCGAGTCGGGTGTGATGCGACCGATGGCTCCAAACGCGCCTTTGCGCGCGGCCCAGAGCTTCTTGCGCTCGAGTTCATCTCGCGCGTAACGACAATTGCGAGCGCCGTATTCCATGCAGATGGCGGTGACTTTTTGCGCATCGTCGTCGAGGCCTGCTTCAATCCCGTCTAACTCGATCAACAGAGCGGCGCCTGCGTCGGGCGGCAGGCCTGCGGCAAAAACGCTCGCCTCAACCGCGCGGATGATTTCGCGGTCCATCATCTCTAGCGCCGCCGGCATCACTCCCGCTGCGATGATTGCGGACACTGCATGGCTCGCATCGTTTACTTCAGCAAACTCTGCGAGCAGTGTGCGAACCGCCGGTGGCATCTGGGCCAATCTCAGCGTCGCTTCTGTTGCGATACCGAATGTTCCTTCGGAGCCGATGAATGTTCCGAGCAAGTCGTAACCGGGCGCATCAACTCCAGCGCCTCCGAGATCGACAATTTCGCCGCCGGCGAGAACCACTCGACAACCAAGGACGTGGTCCGTCGTTGTTCCATATTTCAGGCAATGAATCCCGCCTGCACTCTCAGCGATATTTCCTCCGATCGTGCAGCTCGGCTGGCTCGAAGGATCCGGAACGTAATACAAACCAAACGGGGCCACGGCGTGCGAAACGTGCAGGTTGACGACGCCGGGTTGGACCACGGCCAGACGGTTCTCGACGTCGATGCGAAGAATCTTGCGCATGCGCGCCATTTCAATCACGACGCCCGAATTGAGTGCGAGTGCGCCGCCGGAAAGACCTGTGCCCGCGCCACGCGGTGTGAAGGGCGCCTGCGCTCGCGCAAGCTCGCGCATGATTGCGGAGGTTTCTTCGGTTGAAGAAGGGAAGACAACTGCGCGCGGTCGATGCTTGTGTTGCGGCAGACCGTCGCACTCATAGACCAGCAGTTCGTCAGGATGCGAGAGAACGTGCTCGCGACCTACGATCGCGCTGAGATTGTCGATTAGATTATCCACGCCAAAGACTGGAGATAGTTTAACAGTTAATGGAAAGCACAGTCAGGAAGAGGGGCTTGCCCCCGCTCTTCTGACAGCGGGGGCAAGCCTCCCTTCCTGACTTGTTCTATCTCTTCGAGTAAAGTCGATAGCCAAAATAAATCAGCAATCCAACGCCGCCTGCGTAAGCCGAAACTCTTGCTTCAGCCAACGTGCTGTTCATCAACAGCCACACGATCAACAGCAGCGAAAGAATCGCGACGACCGTCCCGCCCGGCAGTCGAAACGCCGGCGCCGGAATCTCAGGTTTCGCACGAAACACAGGCAGCGCGATACAGGTCGCCGCGTAAGTCACGAGCCGCGCGATCGTGCTTATCGTCAGCGCAGCCACAAACGAACTCTTCAACGTCAGGAACAACATCAACCCGGCCGTGATCAGAATCGACACATAAGGCGTGAAAAATTTTCGATGTACGCTGCCAATAAATGACGGCAATTGATTCTGCTCCGCCATTGCGAAGGGAAGACGTGAGCCGGACAACAGCAGGATGTTCAAGTTTCCGGTGATCGAAATGATCGCGCCCGCTGAGATAATTGCGCCGCCAGCTGCTCCGAGAAACCTCGAGCCCGCATCAGCCAGCGGCTTTTGCGATTGGCCCAGCCCCGGTAACGTTCCAACACAAACCACCTGGATCATGATGTAAAGAATTGCGACGACGACGATCGCTATCAATAACGCGCGCGGCAGACTCTTCTTCGGATCGCGCACCTCGCCCGCGGGAATCGTCGCCATCTCGAATCCCGTAAACGCGTAAACCAGCAGCAACACTGATTGCGAGAAAGCGCCGGTTGTCGGACTTGGGCCAAACTCAAACGCCTGTGGATTAAGGAAGAAGAGCCCTGCGGCGATGAATAAGATGATCGGCACCAGCTTGCCGATCGTGAACGCGTTGCTGACTATAGCTGCTTGCCTGATTCCGAGCAGGTTGATGATTGCCAGCACTGTTACCACGAGCACGATGATCGATGCACGCCAAAAGGTAGTTGTCGCCGGCAACCAGAAGTAGCTCAGGTAGCTGATCAAGAGGTTGCAGTTAGCGGCGAATGCAGTGACGCGCGCCAGCCAGATCAACCAACCCACTTCAAACGCAACAGCCGGCGGGAATGCCTCGCGCGCGTAGAGATACGGTCCACCAGTTTCGTCGAAGCGGCTGCTCACCTCTGCAAAGCAAAGTATGATTAGAGCCACCACAAGCGCGCAGACCACGAAGGCGATGATGCTGTAAGTGCCGATTAACGCGTAGACTTTTGAAGGAAGACCAAAGATCCCGGCGCCGATGATGCCGTTGATGCAAATGGCGACCAGGTCCCAGCGACGGATGCCACGGACCAGGTCCGCATCAGGTTTGTTCTGCACGCGAGGCGTTATACCACAAAAGACTTGCTCGCGGTGCTAAAGGCATAATAGTCTGAAGACACAATGATTAAAATGCTACTTTCGCTTTGCGCACTCTTATCACTTTCTGTTTTCATCGCCGCACAACCAAAATTAGAACAAGTCAGGAAGGGTGGCTCGCCCCCGCATTTCCACCAGCGGGGGCAAGCCACCCTTCCTGACTTGTTCTATTCTGACTTGCTCAATTCAGCTGAAACTGCGTCGTCTCTACAAGATCTCGTCAATCGAGCTGCGAAGACCACCATCGATCGCTTCGCCGACAAGAAACTGACCGAGGACCAACTTTCGATCACCTTGATCGACATGCGCGATCCGAAGCGCCCGGTAACCGCCAGTTTCCGCGGTAACGAACGAGTGTATCCCGCGAGTGTCGTCAAACTTTTCTATCTCGTCGCCGCGCATCGCTGGCTCGAAGACAAAAGAATCGAACTGACGCCCGAACTAACGCGTGCGCTGCGCGACATGATCGTCGACTCTTCGAACGAAGCCACGCAATACGTCGTCGACGTGCTCACGCAAACGACCTCCGGCTACGAACTGCCGCCGAAAGAGATGGAGGAGTGGCAACACAAACGCAACGCCATGAATCGTTACTTCACGTCGATGGGTTACACCAACATCAACGTGAACCAAAAAACGTTTTGCGAAGACGCTTATGGACGTGAAAGCGTCTCGCGTGGTCCAAAAGGTGAGAATCGGAACAAACTTACAACCGACGCGACTGCACGTTTGATGATGGAGATCGCGACCGGCAAAGTCGCGAATCCGGCGCGAACGGCAGCCATGATGGATCTCCTCAAACGCGACTACGCGAAACAAACGAGCGACACGGACGATCAGGGACGCGGCTTCACGGGCATGGCGCTCGCGGGTCGCGAAGGCTTCCGTCTATGGTCCAAAGCAGGCTGGACCAGCACTACGCGACACGACGTCGCTTACATCGAAATGCCTGACGGAGGAAAGTTTGTGTTGGCGACGTTCACCAGCGGTCATTCGACTGATCGCGAGATCATTCCCACGGTTGCGGGCGTTGTGATCGATGGCTTGAAGGACGTGAAGTGAAAAAAGACGAGCTGCAAAGAAAAGTCGAAGAAGTCAAACAGGACGCCGACGTGCAGCGCGCGTTGAAGCAGGCCACAGCCGCTCCTGTGAAGGACGAAGATGGTCCGGTCGCACGCATGCGCGACAAGTTGCTAATCGGCACGCACCTCTTCTTGTTGCTCGGTCTCGCTGCGGTCCACCAGTTAGTAAAGTATCGCTTTCCACGTTTCTTCGAAAACTACCCGGTAGCCCAGAAGCTCTTGATGGCGTTCGGCGTCGTGGTCGTATGCCTGATGGTGCTTCGCCTGATCGACGTTTATTTCATTGGTCGGGTTCGGAACGTGGTCCATCAATACAACCTGAGACAGGTCTCGAAGCTGGTGCTCGGGCTTGTCATCGCTTTTTTCGTCCTCACGATCTTCTTCCAAAACTGGTACACGGCCGTTGTTTCGTTTGGATTGATCTCGCTGATACTCGGCTTCGCACTGCAAACGCCGATCACGAGTTTTATCGGCTGGATTTATATTCTCGTGCGCGAGCCATTTCGCGTCGGCGATCGAATAAAAATTGGATTAGTAACAGGCGACGTGATCGAGGTCGGTTACCTGGATACCACCCTGTGGGAATTCGGCGGTGATTATCTTTCGACTGAACATCCGAGCGGCCGGATCGTCAAGCTTCCAAACTCGACCGTTCTGAACACGCCGGTTTACAACTACACGTGGCCGCTCTTTCCTTACATCTGGAATGAGATCAAGTTTCACATTGCATACAACGCCGATCTTGAATTTATTGCTGCGACGATGAAGGACGTGGCGGAGAAGGAAGTCGGCGAAGCGATGATGAAGCAGGTGGAAGTGTTTCGTCAGATTCTTGCGCAGACTCCGGTTAATCAACTCGAGGTCCAGGAGCGTCCGGTGGTCATGTTTCGGGTCGCTGAGAACTCATGGCTTGAAGTGATCGTTCGGTACCTGGTCCATCCCAAAGAAGCGGGACGAGTGAAGTCGAGGTTGATAGTACAACTCTTGAAGGCGTTGAATGCTGAACCGGATCGCGTGATGTTTCCGAAGAGCAACGCGCGGTGAGTTTTCGTTGGAACCTTTTCACTCCGTGAGTGTCTAAGGCTGCACCTTCTTCTTATGCGAGGTGCGCAGATGAGTGCTGGTAGACACGACATTCCCGCTCCCACAATCAATGTAACTCCACTGATCGACGTGCTTCTTGTTCTGCTCATAATCTTTATGGTGGCGGCGCCGCTGAAGCCACATCGATTTATGGCGAAAGTACCGGAGGAGCCGCATAACAGGACCGACATCGAGGCCAACGATAAGACGCTGGTGGTGACGATCGAGCCCGATCGAACGCTGAAGCTTAACAGGTTGTCTGAAATGGGCACTGTTGACGACCTCTCACCTCTGATCGCGAAGTTGGTTGAGACCTTTGCGGAGCGAACGCGAAACCGTGCGTATCGACCGGACATGCTGACGCGTTTCGATCTTCCGGACAGCCAGCGAGTAGAAAAGTCAGTCTTTATCAAAGCGCCGCGGAGTATTACGTATGGTGAAGTGGCGCGTGTTATGGATGGTCTAAAGGGCTCCGGCGCTGACCCCATCGGCCTCCAGCTCGACGACCTCAAGTAACCTAAAATCCCGTAAATCCTGTTAAAAATCGCTCTGGGGCTTGTGTCTGTTCGTGGAATGCGTTGTAATCTCAGGCATGAGAAATCGTGCTATTTGGTTCCCCTGTTTGACCCTCGCCCTCGTTTTAACACACGTTTCACTGGCCCAGGACATCACTGGTGGCGGTAGTCTTGTTCGCGATATCACCGGCGGCGCGGCCCTGATTTTTCGTGCTCCACAAAATCCGACGGTGCAGGTCAGCGGCGGTGGACGCGTAAAGGCAAAGAACAAACCTCCCGTGCGCAAACAGGATCCAATCCTCGCGCGTGCTAATGCAGCCCGTAGCGCTGCGACGCCACGCTACGCCGAAGCCGAGCAGCAGTATCGACTGGCGGCCCAGATCGCTCCTGACGATGCGCGCGCATTCGCCGGCCTCGGAAATGTGTATGTGGATCAGGGGCGCTTTGCAGAAGCCGTCGACTCCTATCAGAAAGCTCTCAAAGTAAAGCCGGATTACAACGGCGCTTACTTGCCGCTGGCATTTTCACTGGCGCGCCTGAACAAATATCCCGAAGCAATCGATGTATATCAAGAAACACTGAAACGCGATCCCGGTCCTGAGGTCTATAACAATCTGAGTTTTGCGTACAACCACAGTGGACGCTATCAGGAAGCAATAGATGCGAGCCAACAGGCGATCAAGTTGTTGGGTGAGACGGGCGAAGCGTACAAGCTCGGATTTCAGGAACGAAACGAGATACGCTCCTACGCATACAAGAACCTCGGCAATGCTTACAACGGTTTGAAGCGGTACGACGAGGCCGCGATTGCACTCAAAAAATCGGCAGAGATCGAGCCGAAGAATGCGTCTGCGCATTTCAATCTCGGACTCACTCTTTACAACGCCGGACGCTACTCGGAAGCAATCGAGTCGTATAAAGAAGTGATTAAACTCAGGCCAAAGCTGTCGCAGGCTTACTTCAATCTCGCTATCACTTACGTCGCGATAAACGACAGGAAGGCCGCGATGGAACAGTATGAGTCTCTCAAAGCACTCGATGCTGAACTCGCGAAGCAACTCTACGCAACGATCAAACAGTAGTTTCTAGAAGTGGCCTCTCGTGGCCGGCCTACGAAATTACTTCGTCGAAATTATCGATCGTTTGATGGTGTGTAACCGCCTGAACCTGATTCCCGGGCCGCACTGACAACAACGTCTTCATCCCCGCTTCTTCTGCGGCATCAAGCTCGTCAACCACATCTGAGATAAAAACTATCTCGCCTGGTTCTAAGTTCATCTCAGCCGCAATACGCCGGTAGCTCTCCGCCTCGCCTTTCTTCCCGGTCTTCGTATCGAAATATTTGTCGATGAACTTCGTAAGATCTCCGGCGTTCGTGTGGGCGAAAAGAAGTTGCTGGGCCAGCACACTGCCCGACGAAAAGATGCTCACCCGCAAACCCGCCGAACGCCATCGTTCCAAAGCCGGCGCGACATCCTCAAACACCTGCGACTTCAGACTCCCATCCAGGTAACCCTGTCGCCATATCTTTCCCTGCAACGACTTCAACCCCGTCGATTTCCGATCTTGATCGATCAGCCATTCGATGTACTCCCCCAGTGATTCGATCTCCTCGGTGAGTGGTGGCGGATCATGATCATTCACTACATCGTGAGCGTGCTCTTCATACAGCATTGAGATGTCCGCGCGCACTTCGTCCGAGGCGATATTGTCTTTCAGAAATTCGCCCGCGTGAGCACGAGCGAAAGAGAACAACACATCATGAACAAAAGCGATCGGAGTAGTCGTGCCTTCGATGTCGAGTAAGATGCAGCGAATACCAGCGTCTATCATGTCGTCCCGCTTGCAGAAAGATGCGCTGCGCTGAAGCAAACCGGAAGAAAACCTTCATCAACCCGGCTGTGAGTGTAATGCGGAGACCAGCCGGCTTTATCCTGGAACAATCGTATTGCTCTAATGCGACGATCGGAGCAGAGGTTGAACCAGTGGAGCGTGCCTCTTGGTACGCGAATCAGATCACCGGCCTCGACTTCAATTGCGAGCACCGCGCCGGCGGTTGAGTGAATGTGAAATAGACCATGGCCTGCGATGATGAATCTCACCTCGTCTTCGTCATGCCAGTGTTCGCGACTAAACTTTGCGAGCATCTCTTCGAGACCGGGCGTTGCAGGGTTCACGTCGATGACGTCAGCGGTCACGTAACCGCCGCGAATTTTTAACTCGTCGATCTCGCGCGAGTAGGCCTGAAGAATCTCTTCGGCGGGCGCGTCGTCGGCGACGGGGTGCGCGGGTTCCCAGCGTTCATAATCGATGCCATGACTCGCCAGGCCTGACACGATTTCATCGTGCGTTTTCAGTGTCTTGTCTTCGTTGAGGATCGTTACTACAGCCATGCGTGGTCCTCCTAAACTGCCGCGTGTTTTGCTTTGATGAGCAATGTGCGTCCCATTGTCTCGAGCAGGAATTCCAGAATCTCGATATGTCTCTTTGCCTGGGCGAGTGTGTCGCCCCACGAATAAAGGCCGTGACGGCGTAACAGGAATCCGTGAGCGTCTTTGTGCTCGCTCAGTGTTCGACCGACGTCGTCAGCTAGTGCGGGCATGTCTTGCGAGTTTTCGATAATCGGCAACCACTCCGTATGCTCGTGTGTGCGCACACCCTGAAGTCCCTTCAACATCTCATAGCCTTCGATCGTTACGCCACCGTCGGACGCGTAAAGATCGGAAAGAATCGTGTTCCAGATGGAATGAGTGTGCAGCACGGCTCCCGCCCCACGTTCCTTCACGATCCGTATATGCAGCAGGCTCTCATCAGACGGTTTACCACCGTGCGCGCTAACTATTTGCGCATTCTCGTCAATCGAGAGCACCTGCTCCGCACTCAGCTCACCCTTATCGACACCACTCGGACTCATCGCCAACCGCACAGGCTCACGCTGGACCACCGCACTAAGGTTCCCACTCGTCCCGAGCAACCACCCGCGCGCATGAAATCCCTTCGCGACTCCCGCCAGCCCCTCCGCAACTTCTATAAACCCGTCCGTCATGTTGCAAGATGCTACTAGACGCCACAAAAAAGCACAAAAAGTGCATATTAGATGAGCCATATGACGACACATGCAGACGATTTTGTTTGCCACAAAAAGCACAAAAAGCACGAAAGGTGATTCGTTCTCATTCCCGATGGAACCGATTTTCTAATGTGCTTTTTGTGCCTTTTGTGTACTCATCTCCCTATTCCTAATTACGCTAAAATTTCACTTGCGCGTTCTCGCTGTTGGGAGTAGGATGTTGGCGCTTAAGATTGCCGCTGCGGGTTAACCAACCTACCAAACTCGCCGGCGATGCTCATCACTCGTCAGAGTGGGAGATTGAGCTGCGCATTGGCGGTGGCTCAATGTCAAAGACGAAGTGGATCGTTAAGCGTTCAGCCAGATCGTAAATGAAAATTCGCGCTTGAGTGGCCTGGAGGGTGGCCAGGTGAGTCCGCAGAAGTATGCGGCGCGCAGGAGTGCTTCTGCGGACTCGGGGTTTCGAACGTTGATGAAGCTTGCAGACGCGATTGAACGCGACTCGCGAAAGGCGAGTGGCGGCGCAGTCTTCACCGGAACATCTGTTCCGATTGAGTTGCTCTTCGAGTTTCTGGCAGACGATCAGACTATGGACACTTTTCTCGATCAGTTTCCGGCGGTCAGCCGCGATCAAGTACGTGCCGTGCTCGGCGCCTCACGAGACATGCTGCTGGGCGCAGCCGGATCTGAGATCTAAGATCTTGCACGATCCTTGGATCTCGGATGAGTGGCCTTGGTGAGGGGGCCACATGGAGTTCGCGGAAGTACTACGCCCAGAACTTCCGCGGACTCCCTCCAAAACCATCCACAGATTACACAGATTGGTTTAATAATTGGCTTAATCTGTGTAATCTGTGGATAAATATGCAGCTTCCTGTGAACCCGCCGATTCTCCCGATGCTCGCCAAACGCGTGAGCGATTTGCCAACAACAGGTGATTGGATCTTCGAGCCGAAGTGGGATGGATTTCGCGCGCTTGTGTTTCGCGACGGCGACGAAGTCATGATCCAAAGCCGTGACGAAAAACCGCTGAACAGATATTTTCCGGAGCTGATCGAGCCCCTTTTGAAGCAACTGCCTTCGCGGTGTGTGCTCGATGGCGAAGTCGTAGTCGCTCAAAATGGCGCACTCGATTTCGACTCGCTTCAGTTACGCATTCATCCGGCCGCGTCGCGCATAAAACTACTCTCCGAACAGATCCCTTCGTCGATCGTTTTCTTCGATCTGCTGGCTGAAGGAAAAAAAGACTTGCGTGGCAAGCCTTTTGAAGAGCGCCGGCGCAGACTCGAGTCTGTGCTCTCGTCTGCAAAACCACCGTTGCATTTGACACCCGCGACAAGCGACTTTGATTTAGCTTCTGACTGGTTTCGACGTTTTGAAGGCGCCGGGCTGGATGGTGTGGTTGCGAAACCAACCGCGGGAACTTACGAATCGAATAAACGCGTTATGCTCAAGGTGAAGCACCAACGCGAGTGTGATTGTGTGGTTGCCGGTTTTCGTTGGCACAAGAAAGGTGAGCGCACGAGGATTGGATCGTTGTTGCTGGGTCTGTTTGATGAATCAGGCACTTTGCATCACGTTGGCGTGTGCGCGAGCTTTACGGGTCAGAAAAGGATCGAACTGGTTGAATTTTTGAAGCCGTATCGCAAGAACGCGCTCGAGTCGCATCCGTGGAGAGAGTGGGCCATGGCCGAAGCCCATGAAACGCATCGCATGCCGGGCGGGCGGAGTCGCTGGAGTAGTGGGAAGGATTTGTCGTGGGAGCCACTCAGACCCGAGCTGGTTGTTGAAGTTGCTTACGAACACATGCAAGGTGACCGTTTTCGACACATGTCGCACTTTCGACGATGGCGTACGGACAAAAAACCAAGTGACTGTACGTATGCGCAACTTGAAGTCGTTCCACCTCACGAACTGCAATCGATCTTCGCCACAAAAAGGCACAAAAATCACAAAAGCTGATTCATCATTTCTGACTTTTGCGCTTTTTTGTGGGCTCTGATTTTTGCGCGTTTTTGTGTTGCCGCCATTCGCGTGTCGGGTCGTCGTCAGGATCGGGCGTTTCCTGTGGAGGCCGGATCTTTTCAGGTACGTTGCGCAGGTTCACGCGGATCCGTGTCCACGTCGATGAGCGGCCGCGCATTGAGTCGACAAGCACATCATCAACCGCAAGCAGCTTCGCGACTTTCGGATACTTCGCTTTCCATCGCTCCAAACCCGCGAGCGCGGCTTTCTTGTCGGGCGAGTTGGCGATGACCAGCAGCGGCATGCGCGCACGCGAAGGCGCCACGCGTGTTCCTTCACCCTTCATCTTGCGAAAGTGTGGTGGCCACGGCGCGTCACCGAGTCCGGCTTTTTCATCACGGTCGGCGAGCTCGAGCAGCTTCTCGAGTGATCCCGCAGCGCCATCCATCTCCGCATGCGGATCGCCACGTTTAGCAAAGCGCTTCGGCACAGTCAGCACAGTGAAGTCAGCAGGATCGCAGTCAGCAACCTCATCCCAATCGAGTGGGGTCGACACGCGCGCATCCGGAAGCGGACGCACCGAATACGCCGAACACGTCGTACGATCTTTCGCGTTCTGGTTGTAATCGAGAAACACACCGTGCCGCTCTTCCTTCCACCACTTCGAACTCGCAAGCTTCGGCACGCGTCGCTCAACCGCTCGCGACAACGCAACAGCCGCGCGCCGCACTTCGCTGAAGTCCCAACGCGGATGTACCCGGACGTTCACGTGCATTCCGCGTGAGCCACTCGTCTTGGGCCAACCACGCAGTCCCATCTCCTCCAGCAGCGCTTTCACTTCAAGCGCGACGAGACGAACACTTTCCCAGCTAACACCAGGGCCCGGATCGAGATCGACTCGCAACTCATCCGGATGATCGAGGTCATTCGAACGCACCGGATGCGGATGGAGCTCGATGCATCCGAGGTTCACTACCCATGCGAGCCCTGCCGCATCATCAACAACAACCTCCTCCGCTATGCGACCGGAAGGAAACGACAACGTCGTAGTTCGCAACCACTCAGGCCGGTTCTCAGGCGCACGCTTCTGGTAAAAGGCATCGCCCTCGGCTCCATTGACGAAGCGTTTCAGCACGATGGGCCGATCGCGGATGCCCGCGAGTGCGCCAGGCGCGACCGATAAGTAGTAGCGCACGAGGTCGAGTTTCGAGAGCTTTGTTTCCAACGTGAAGTAAGGCTTGTCTGGATGCGTTATACGAACCTCGCACCCATCGATCGTCAACACCTCAGCTTGTTCTTTTGCAGGACTCACGTCAGGATTACAGAGACTTCGTCATATTAATAAAGTGACAAGGCACCTTGGTTGGTACATCATCAGGGAAGGGCGTCGTCCCGTTCTCGACGTATCCGCGACGTCGATAGAAATCCGGCAGCTCTTCGCGTAGATTGACGATGTAGATGTCCATGAATCGCGATCCTCTTTCGCGACAATAGTTCTCGGCTTCGAGCATCATGACCGATCCGAGTCCACTTTTCTGGCAAGACGGATCGACTGACAGCAGGCCCAGGTACGACCGGTCGCCACGAAGCTCAACATAGACGCACCCGTTAAGCTTGTCGTCAGCTTCGGCGAGCAGGAACGAGCCCTTCCCGAGCATTTGTTCGACCTCAGCCTGGCTGATGCGTAGCCCGTCCACGAAAAATCCTTCCGCGATGCGAAACGCGGAGTTGATAACGCTCGTGATGTTCGCAGCGTCGACAGGCGCGGCGACACGAATGGGAACAGTGCTGGTCATCGTAGTTTTCTAAGATAAAACCATACTAATAGTTCAAAGAAAACCACAAGTGCATTATGCTGCTGCGAACTCCTTGAGCTATGAGCACAATAACCACAACCACAGATCAACCACGCGAGGCGCGATCCGGACTCGATCCCTGGCGAATCGGCGAACTGCCCCCAGCGCCACGCCCGCATGGTCTCGGCTGGTTCAGCGCGGTTGGCCCAGGCGTGATCGCGCTCGGCGTTTCAATCGGCAGCGGTGAATTCTTACTTGGACCAGCCGCGTTTGTGAAATACGGCCTGGCATTGCTCTGGATCGTAGGTGTGGCCGCACTGCTTCAGACACTGCTCAACGTCGAACTGATGCGCTATACGATGGCCACGGGTGAACCGATCATCACCGGCTTCATGCGCACGCGGCCACACTCGACCTTCTGGGCGTGGTTCTACGCAATACTTTACTTCCTCCAGATGGGATGGCCTGGCTGGGCCGGCGCCGCGGCCGGTGCGGTCTTCTTTCTTTTTTCGAAACGGTTGCCAGGCGGCGCTGAAGCGGGATTGGTCTATGGGATCGGCGTCGGGCTGTTCCTGTTGTGCGGGCTCGTGTTGATGGTTGGACGGCGAATCGAGCGAACACTCGAATATCTCAACTGGATCATGGTGACAGTGATCATTGTCGGACTCGGAATACTCGCCATACTTTTCGTCCCCCTATCGACATGGGGCGCCGCGGTTGCCGGGTTTGCAGGGTTCGACGTCAGGACAAACTCGTTCCAATTTCTCCCTGCGGGCGCCGACTTCTTCTTACTCGGCGCGTTCGCTGCATATTGCGGCGGCGGAGGCGTTGCAAATCTAACACTCACCAACTGGGCGCGAGACAAGGGCTACGGCATGAGCAGTTGCGTCGGGTTCATTCCCGCGGCAGTGGGCGGCAAGAAAGTGGCGCTGGCCCATTCGGGCAGTACGTTCAAACCCGACGCAGCGTCACTCGAGCGTTGGCGTGGCTGGTGGCGAATCATGAAGGTGGACCAGTGGGGCGTTTACTTTACCGGCGCCGTTTTGGGAATGATGCTGCCTGCGTTGCTTTACGTGACCTTCGTTCCGGCGGGCAGTGACATTCGCGGTCTCGGCATAGCGGCGGCGTTGGCCCAGGCTGTAGCGACGCAGAAGGGCGCGATCTTTGGTGGCATCATTGCCGCGCTTGGTGTCTGGCTACTCTTCAAAACGCAACTCGACATTCTCGAGGGAATGACGCGCGCGATCACTGACATCTTGTGGACTGGCAGCTCGCGGATTCGTTCGTGGCGAGGCGGCGACGTGCGCGTCGTTTATTACTCTGTGCTTGCGGTGATTTCTATCTGGGGAATCATCGCACTCAAGCTGACTCAACCGATCATATTGCTGACGTTGAGTGCGAATATGGCGGGTATCGTTTTCATTATAAGCTCAATGCATTTGCTGTACGTGAACACGCGTTTGCTGCCGGTTGAGTTGCGGCCGCCGCTATGGCGACGGCTGGCGCTGATCGCGCTCGCGTTGTTTTATGGGACGTTTTTGACGCTGTGGTTGTGGAGCGCAGTTTCTTCTTAGCCAAAAAGGCACAAAAACTCACAAAAAGCTTTAATAGCTCCTGTGATTCTTGTGCCTTTTGTGGCTAATGCATTTGCAATTCCTGACGACCGACGCTATAGTGCTCCCCAATTAGATGGTTGGTGAATCCTTCCATCACAGTGGTTGTCGGGGTGAGGACGATGACCACATTAGATTAGGCGCGACGGTCCAAAGCCGTCGCGCCTTTTCGCATTTCACGCTCAAAGATTCGTTCGTGCAGTCGTTTGACAAGGGCTGGGGCTTCGTCGGGCTCGACCGTCGTGATGAGGTTGCTGTTCGAAGTGCTTTGCCACGTCAGCGCCGGATCGACCTCGCGCAAGACCCGCCGAACTAATGCTGCGCCAAGACTTCCGTTACTCAAACCATCGCCAACACACGCGACGACCCCATCACGGTGCGCGATCGCCTTAACGAACCCGTTTGGCAGCTCGGAACCCGCGCAGATCAGCGTGCCGCTGCGTTCCGGAAACCGAGAATTGCGAATCCGGATCGGAATCTTGTCTTCGATCACGGGCCCGATCATTTTCGGATGCATCACGCGCGCACCGAGAACGGCGAGTTCGCTGGCTTCTTCGTATGAGATCACGGGAATCGTTCGCGTTGCGGTCACAAGATTCGGATTCGCTGTTTGCGCACCATCGACATCAGTCCAGATTTGGATCTCTTCGACTTGCAGAGCCGCTCCGATTAAGGTGGCGGTATAATCCGAACTACCGCGCCCAAGAGTTGTCGTAACACCTTGCGCAGTAGCTCCAATAAATCCACCTAAAACCGGCACGCGCTTCAATTCAAGCAAGGGATTGAGCCGCGTCGTGGTGCGCGAGCGAACTTCATGCATCAACGGATTGGCGTTTCCGTGGTCGTCGTCTGTGAGGATGCATGGGCGCGCATCGACGTACGTCGCCGGCACGTCGTGATGCTCGAGCACCATCGCGAACAACGCAGCGCAAAGTCGCTCTCCATGAGACGCGATTTCATCCTGCGTTCGCAGGTCTGCGACGGGTAGTCGATCAAAAATCTCTCGTTTGCTGTTTTCAATCAGGTCCCGAAATTTCCGCTGTTGTTCTGAGCTCAGAATTTGCGCGACTTCGAGGTGACGTTCGAAATGTTCTTCAAGATCTTTAACGGCTATCAGCGCGTCAGTTACGCCACTCATCGCAGACACAACAACTACAACCGGCGCGTTCTGATTAGCACGCACGATCTTTACGGCGCGCTCGAAAGCGGCTGCGTCGGCGACGGAGGTGCCACCGAATTTGAGGACTCTAGTATTATTTGCCAAATTCTGTGCTGAGGCGAAGTTAACTCAGATTGGTTTTCTATTTTACGAGCCAACAAAACGATGCAAGGATTTTGCTTGACGCCGAAGGTTAAGAAAACTACGCTTCGTCTGTCAACATATTTCCAGAACTCAGTTTCTGCAACGCGTCTCTAGCACCAGGTAAATTCTCAAAAACATGGCCTCAAAATTCGCCCCCTTCATCACGGTGTTGCTGGTTACACAGTTCGTTCAGGTGTTTGCGCAGGAAAGCAAGCCCGCACCAACACCCCAGGCCCTCAATGCTCAGGGAGTCTCAATTCAGTTCAACGTCTCACCACTGCGCGGGCGTGCGTTCGGCATTAAAGCTGGAGAAGAGGGAACCATAAGTTTCAAGATCAGCGATACGAACGGCGGCGTACCGCTCAGCAATCTTCGTCCTGTGGTGTGGATCGATCAGCGTCCGGGCAAGCACCTTTCAGACGCGAAAGAGTGTCGGGAGAAGGTCCAGGCGTTTCTGCAAACAAGTTTCAGCAAACGTCCCACTCTCGATCTGAATGCATATTTCATTCTGACTTTGAACCAGGAACCGAACATTTCGGTGATCGACCCGCTTTCCGGGTTTGGGGGAAGCAAGCTGTACAACTTGATCGCGCTCCCGAGCCCTGGCGAAGACTGGGTGATGAGTCTGGAGCAAAATCGACTGTACGTTTTAATGCCGGCAGTCAGTCAGGTAGCTGTAATTGATATGGCGACGTGGAAAGTCGTCGGAAACGTCGAGGCGGGAATAAAGCCGTCGCGATTGGCTTTGCAGAATGATGGTCGCTACTTGTGGGTCGGCGACGAAAGTGGAGTCACAGTAATCGACACGTCCACTCTCAAGATTGCGGCACATCTCAAGACTGGCGCGGGGCATCACGAAATCGCGTTTACTGACGATGATCGATTCGCATTCGTCACCAACAAGCAGGACGGAACTATTTCAGTGATCGATACCCGGAACGTTGCACGGCAAGCAGGGCGGGGGCAAGCCCCTCTTCCGGACTTGTCAGTTTCTGGACAACAACAAGTCAGGAAGGGGAGTGGCCCTCTTCCAAACTTGTCAGTTTCTGGACAAGAACAAGTCAGGAAGGGGGGCTTGCCCCCGCTTGTTGTTAAAGAAATAAAAGTCGGCGCGGGTCCTGTCGCAATCGCGTTTTCGTCATTGAGCAAGGCGCTTTATGTCGCCAGCGAAGACGGAACAATCACGGTTATCGACGGCGCGCGGCAGGAAATTCTCACGCTAATGAAAACGCAACCCGGACTCCGCAGTCTTAGTTTGCAGCCCGACGGCCGTTTTGGATTCGCGGTCAACCCTGCTGTTAATGCGGCGTTCGTATTCGATTTGACTTCAAACAAAGTGATCCATTCGGTGCCCGTGGGTCCGGGCGCCGATCAGATCACATTCACGAAACAGTTTGCTTACGTCCGATCGAGCGCCAGTGAGTTCGTCAACATGATCAAGCTTGCCGATCTCGGCAAAGAGGCAGCGCTTTCGAGATTTCCTGCCGGTCAGAAAGCGCCGAAAGAATCCGCCACTTACTCACCCGCGAACGCGATCGTTCCCGCGCCGGAAGAAGGCTCGGTTATTGTGGCCAATCCTGCCGACAAGATGATCTATTACTACTCTGAAGGCATGGCCGCGCCGATGGGAAGTTTTCAAAACTACCGTCGCGTTCCCAAAGCGCTGCTGGTTCTCGACAACGGATTGCGCGAAACCGCGCGCGGAATCTATTCGACCACAATTCGACTTGATGCACCCGGTTTCTACGACGCAGTGTTCCTGTTGGATTCACCCCGCACTGTTCACTGTTTCGATTTTCGAGTTGACGACGATCCGGGAAGGCCAAAACCCAGGAGACCGGCGCTGGTTGTACAGCAGCTTACGAGTGACAGTCCTGTTGTCGGTGAATCTTACAATCTGCGTTTCAGGTTAATCGATCATACCTCCGGAGAAGGGAAACCGAACTTAGATCTGCATGTGTTGGTATTTCTCGCGCCGGGAATCTGGCAAGACCGCCTGCCGGCCAAGTCTCTCGGCGACGGAGTCTACGAAATAAACTTTGTACCGCCACAGCCCGGCGTTTACTATGTTCACTTCCGAATTCCTTCTTTGGAAGTTCCATACAGTCAGATTTTCCCGCTCGCGCTGGAAGCAAAACGAAAATGAATACCTCAAGTCTCAAACAGACGTTGATAACGATCGCGGCGATCTTTGCCTTTGGAACTGCAGTGACACTGGCTGCCCAGGAACCACCAACTCCGGGCACAGATGCGGATACAGCTGCGAAGAAATACTTCACTGACGTGGTACTCGTGAACCAGAACGGCGAGAAAGTGCGCCTGTACAGCGATCTTCTACAGGGCAAGGTGGTAATTATCAACTCTTTCTTCGCGACTTGCGCGGGTAGTTGTTTGCCGCTCACTCGCAATCTCGAAAAGTTGCAACAGGCATTGGGCGCTCGCATGGGGAAAGATGTTCATATTCTTTCGATCAGTGTTGATCCAACGGTCGATACGCCCAACAACCTGAAAGCATATGCAAAGAAACTGAACGCTGGACCGGGTTGGCACTTCCTCACGGGCGACAAGGAAAGCGTCGATTTCGCACTAAAAAAGATCGGTCACTTCGTCGACAACAAAGAGAGTCATCTGAATATCTTCATCATCGGCAACGAACGCACGGGGTTGTGGAAGAAAGCGTTCGGACTCGCCAAGCCCGATGAGTTGATGAAGGTTGTCGATAGCGTTCTTAACGACCAGGCTCCATCCAAATGAAAATTGTTTTGTTCATTTTGTGCTTCTTTGTGGCTGAAGCAGCGGCGCAAGAGTCAACCGCTCAAAAGCAGAGTCGCGGTCGACAGATCTACATGCAGGGCACAAGCCAATCGGGCAAGGACGTGCTTGCTTACATCGGCGACGCATCGCTCGAGGTGCCCGGCAGTACGATTCCGTGCGTCGGTTGTCATGGTTTCGATGGTCGTGGCAAACCGGAAGGCGGCGTCAATCCTTCGAACGTGACGTGGGAGTTTCTGACGAAGCCCTATGGATTGAAGCACGCCAGTGGCAGGCAGCATCCCCCATACACAGAACGCGCTTTGGAGTTGGCGATCACGCGAGGGCTCGATCCGGCCGGCAATAAGTTGTTGCAGGCGATGCCTCGATATGTGATGTCGCGCGAAGACATCGCGGATCTTGTTGCTTATTTACAACTCGTCGGCAAAGAGCGCGCTCCCGGGGTTACTGATAACAAGATTGTGATTGGAACGTTGGTCCCTTCGTCGGGTTATCTGGTTGAGATGGGTCAAGTTGTAACGGCGGCCACCAAAGCTGTTTTCTCAGAACTGAATAGTCAGGGCGGCATCTACGGACGCCAACTTGAATTGCAGGTGATCGAAACACCTGAGGGCGGACTGGCGACGCGAGCCAAACTCGAGCCTCTGCTAAAGTCGCAACAGGTGTTCGCGATGTCCGCAGCAATAATCGCCAACATGGAAAAAGAGATCATTCCGCTTTTCAGCGAGAATGAAACGCCTCTGATTGGTCCACTCTCGTTTTTTCCGCAAACTGGGTTTCCGTTGAATCGCCAGGTGTTTTATGTCTCGCCAGGCTTGGATGATCTGTCGAGAGGTCTGGTCAACTTCATCGCGCAGAAGCCGGAGTTTAAGAATTCCCGAAGGGCTGTAATCTCGCTCCGGGGCGATCTTTATTCAGACATGGTTGAAGCCATCAAAAAGAAACACGCTCCAAACTCGCTTACGGTTATTGAATATGCAGGAGGCGGATTTGATGCAGCAGACGCTATCAAACAGGCCAGACAAGCTGAAGTTGTTTTCTTTATTGGAACCGCTGTCGATGCGCTTTCCTTCATGACTGAAGCAGAAAAAGTTAACTGGTTTCCTGCGATTCTGGTGCCGGGCGGTATCATCGCCTCTGGTGTTTTCGAGGCGCCGAAGGGTTTCGATCGCAAACTGTTTTTCTCAGTTCCGACTTCGCCTCAGCACCAGACTATCGAAGGAATGAAGGAGTACCACGCGCTTGTAGCAAAGTATAAGCTGCCGCCTTACCTTCGGGTCGCTCAAGCGTCCGCTATCGTGGCGGCCAAGATACTGATCGAAGGAATGAAGCGCGTCGGAAAAGACGTTAGTCGGGAGCGACTGATTCAGGAGCTCGAGAAACTTCACTCGTATCCGACGGGATTGACGCCGGCGCTCACCTACGGACCAAATCGTCGTCGTGGCGCCACCGGCGCTCATATCGTCACGGTTGACCTGAAGGAGAAGCGGCTCGTGCCGGTTGTTGACTGGATTGAAGGTAACTAGGAGAAGCCATGCTGATCAGAGGTTTAATGTTAATGCTGCTGATGGGTGTAATCTTTTCGGTGCCCCGGCGAATAAAGTAGTCGTTGGACAGAGGTCAGCAGCTCGCTACGTGTGTCCGATGCATCCGGACGTTACCAGCAGCAAGCCGGGTAAATGTCACAAGTGCAAAATGGCGCTCCGGTTCACTCGCCCAAAGGCAGAAAAAGCAGCGCCGCCTGAGACAAAACCAATTGAAACCAGTGCTGTCACATCGCCGCGGATTCCGGCCGTCACTGTTCAGGATCAGAATGGCAAGTCGCTCAACTTCTATAACGATCTCGTGAAAGGGAAAGTAGTTGCAGTCAACTTTGTGTTTACAACCTGCACCGCGATCTGTCCTTCGCTGACCGCAACTTTTCGAAGAGTTCAACAGCAACTGGCAGAGCAAAAGGTGCCGGCGCAGTTGATTTCGATCAGCGTCGATCCAACCGTCGACACTCCCGAGAGACTTCAAGAATTTGCAGCGAAGTTTAAGGCCGAACCGGGTTGGACTTTCGTCACCGGCAACACATCGGACATCGATTCAATACTCAAAGAGTTCGGAGTTGCTGTAGCAAACAAGAACGATCACACGCCAATGGTCCTCATCGGCAACGACGAAGCCGGATACTGGACACGCGCCTACGGCCTTTCATCTCCGACGTCGCTGGTGAAATTGATCACGGAAGCCGCTAACAGAAAGTAGCAACAACAGGCAAGAATTAGTATGACGTTCTTGCTGCGCCAAAATTACGGGTATAGGTTTACTAAGGGGATGCGGAGCATTGAAGGGAGTGTTTTTCAACTTTCGCAACCCTTACGAAAGACAAAGACCAGGAACGTTAAGACTTGATACAGCAAAAATTATCTTGACACTTAGCGTCAGCAGAATTACGCTGCGGTTGTCAGACAAATCAAGGCGGAAACCTTCTTCACGTCCGGCAGTTTCACGCTTCGCTAACGACATTTTAGCTGCGAGTTCCTAACCCGGCCCTAATTCCCGGCAAATGAAAAGCCTCAACACCGTTACTTGTCGTTTGCAAAACATCTAAGGAGAAGTGACATGCTCGGTCAACAGAGTACGTTTGTAAGCATGGTCAGATGCCTCGCATTCGTGGTCTTGTTTCTCTTCAAGGTCGACTCATTAAGAGCGCAAACTCCACGGCCGCCTGTGGAAAAGTCGACTGAAGAGATCGCTGCACCCGTCGGAATGGGTGCCGCCGCAAGCAACACTGAGGTCGCGCCAGTTAAGAAAGCCGGCGAACCCGGCGCAACTGAACTTGCGCTGAAGAAAACTGATGAGCTGCCAACAGTCGAAGCGAAGCCTGCCGCTCAACCGCAGGCAACGCCACAGTGCACGGACGCCAATACAGTAAAAGCTGACGTCGTCGCACTTGCCCAACCCATATTCTTGAATCGCCTCGGCACAGTCATGCCCGGCGGAATGGTTTTCGCCCTCGAGAGCGACGCCGCAGGTGCGCAACTGCGTCGCGGACAAGAGACCGCGCCCGCTCGTGCTGCGTGCAAATGTTGGCGACTGCATAGTGATCTCGCTCACGAACATGATACCGGCCGCCAATTTCAAGATCACAACGACTACCCCCGAATCCTCAAACCTCAGAAGTGTCGTTGCACGTGCAGGGGATGGAGTGGGTCACAGGGCCGCAGGACGACGGCTCATTCGTTGGTAGAAATAATTCCAGTCTCGCGACGCCTGCGCCACCGCAATTCCCTCCGCCAGCGGGTACGACGTGGCCTCCGAACAAACAGACTTACACGCTCTACGCAAAAGCTGAAGGAACTTATCTCATGTACAGCATGGGAGACACGAGTTCCATCGGCAGTCACATTACGAATGGACTCTTTGGCGCGCTGAATGTTCAACCAGCAGGCGCGGAATGGTATCGAAGCCAGGTTACTCAGGCTGATCTGAAGTTGGCTACAACCGGGCACGACTGCCGACGGCCATCCGATCATCAACTTCAACGAAGAGTATCCAGCAGGTTCCACCTACCCGGACGGCACTCCGATTCCGGCCAACACTCCGATCTTGAATATGTATCGAAAGGTGGGCAACGTCTCGACAAATCGTTCACACCGATCTTACCGCCATAATCACCGGGCCCGACGCCGGAAGATTCACACGTAGCCCGAAGCGGATTGCGGTGCGGGGGCGCCAATACCTCCAAACGTCGATCCGCTTTTCTGCAAAAATCCGGCCTCACCTGACCGTGTACAACCTTATCGCGAGATTACCGTTATCTATCACGGCGCGTTGGGTGGATCGCTCGATGGAACGCCCGGAGTAGCAACGCAGGCGTTTCCGGTTCTCCAGTCTACCGATCCAAACGTGCTAGCCACGACGATCGCCGGTCAGGATGCGTTCGCGATCAACTACGGCACTGGCGGCATCGGCGCTGAGATTTATGCCAACCGGATCGGCGTTGGTCCGATGGCGAATTGTGTTGACTGCAAGTTTGAAGAGTTTTTCCTGAGTGCGTGGTCGGTCGGCGATCCGGCGATGGTGGTGGATCGACCTGCAAACGTGAACATTCTCGAGTCAGAAACCACCACTTGCGACCACGCCGGCCAAGCCCGGCATCACGCCACCAGCCAATCTTTGTACAACGGCACAGCTTGGGCGATGGACCACCGCGCCGCGATCCAAACTGCGCAAACCCACAGTTCCTGCCCACGCCCGCGACACCGTATAAGCTCGCCTGCTTGCAAAAGCAACCAGGGTTTATTACCCGGACGATCCTTCAAACGTCTATCACAGCTACATCAACGATCACGTGAAGTTCAGAATTCTTCACGGTGGAAGAGACGTGTCTCACGTTCATCATCAGCACGCGCACCAGTGGTTGCAGTCGCCAAACAGCGACCAGGGATCCTATCTCGACAGCCAGATGATCAGTCCCGGCGCAAGCTACACGCTGGAGATGGTCTACAACGGCAGCGGCAACCGAAACAAAGTGGTCGGCGACTCGATCTTCCACTGCCACTTCTATCCACACTTCGCCGCCGGCATGTGGGCCATGTGGCGAACGCACGACGTGTTTGAGCGCGGCTCGAACTGCAAAACGGAATTCCAGTCAAAGGCACGCGCGCATTGCCTGACGGCGAGATCGACGCCGGAACTCCAACACCCGCTATCGTGCCGATGCCGACACTCGCGATGGCGCCGATGCCATCGCCAGTCTTCATCGACAAAGGACAGATCGTTTTCGGAACTCCAGGCGCGGGCGCGGATCCGACCGGAAATAACGTGACCGTCAATCCCGGCTTCCCGTTCTTTATTCCGGGCGTCGCCGGCGCTCGCGCGCCTCATCCGCCGCTTGATTTTGCGCCGGATGGACAAGGTGGTTTTCTCGACGGCGGTTTGCCACGTCACGTTGTAACCGGAGGCTCGGTCGCTTACGAGAGTCATGACACGAAAGACTGGAGTAAGGATCTCGCCACGATCAACGCAATCAAACTTCCTGAAGTGGGAACCAATGTCGAGCAAGTTGCGATGAAGTTCTTCGGACAGCGCTGTTACTCGTCGTTCTTGCCCGATGGAACTGCGGGAAGTTGTCCTTCTTCCAACAGCACCGCGCCTCAAAGCACTCTGAACACACCGCCGACGGGTTTTGTTCTCAATGGTCTGCCGAGAAAGAATGCTGCGGGTAACGCGGCGGAGCAATTAGGAGCAACTCCGGGCGCTCCTTTCGCCGATCCCGGCAGTCGACGACAACGGCAACGCCGTCGGCACTCTGCGTATTTACAAGGCCGCCGCGATTCAGGCGAACGTTACCTTCAACAAGAAGAAACTCGGCTGGCACTATCCGCAACAACGCATGCTGGCTTTGTGGAAAGATGCGTCGCCGACGATTGAATACACAACCAGTGGCGGCGCTCAGGACGCATGCCCGAACCGCTCTTCTTCCGCGGAAACACCGGAGACATCATCGAGTACTGGCACACCAATCTGGTTCCCAACTACTACAACGTCGACGATTTCCAGGTGCGCACGCCCACGGACATCCTGGGCCAGCACATCCATCTCGTGAAGTTTGACGTGACCTCTTCCGACGGCGCCGGCAACGGCTTTAACTATGAAGACGGCACGTTCTCACCGGGCGAAGTGCAGGAGATCATTCACGGCGATCAATCACAGCCCAACGAAGGGCTTTGTTAACTTTCCGAACCAGCTGTTACTGGATCCTTCCGATCCGCAGTACAAAGTTAAGTATGCTCCTCCGAAAGACATCTTTGATTGCGCTGCGAATCCGAATGCGATTCGCTGCCAGCCCTGCCCGGTGCTCACTTCGGCGACCAGCCGTCCGCGTGTGCATGAGCTGGTTGGGCGCGCAAACAACCATCCAGCGCTGGTATATCGATCCGTTAGTGGACAATGCGAATGTAGACAGGACGCTTCGAACCGTCTTCACGCACGATCACTTTGGTCCCTCGACGCACCAACAAGCCGGTCTCTATGCCGGTCTGCTCGTTGAGCCGCAGGGATCAACGTGGACTGGAAACGATGGAACACCATTCGGCGCGCGCTCTGACGGTGGTCCAACAAGCTGGCAGGCGCGAATCATCACGTCCAATCCGGCTGACAGCTATCGCGAGTTCATGCTCGAGTTTCAGGATCTGCAACTTGCCTACAGATCGACGTCGAAGACCGCGCCGAGCGACAATCCGAAGGTTGGATGGATCGACACTGCAAACGCGATCAATCCGCCGCCAGGCGCCTTCACTGATCACCACCGGCGTTAACGCGCTGCCCGCGGGCACGCAATCGGTCAACTACACGAATGAGCCGATCGCGGCGCGTCTCGGCGGCACATCCGCGTTCCCGGTTCCCGATAAACGTTCTGACCTGTCGTACATGTTTGATAACTCAGTCGTGAAGCAGATCAACGCGCTGCTTCCGCCTGATCAACAATGGGCGCCCGATCCGATGACGCCGTTGATGCGCGCTTATCAGGGCGACAACGTTCAAATACGCATGCTGGTTGGAGCACACGTGTTCCAGCATCAATTCAACATGCAAGGTCCGGTGTGGTTCTCTGAACCGTCGTGGAAGAATTCAGGTTATCGAAGCGCGCAGCCGACAGGACTGTCGGAACACTTTGAGTTGGCGTTCAAGGTACCCGCGTCGTCCGCGCCGAGTGTCAATCGCGCGTGTCCGGACGGGATGTCAAATGTGAACTGCGTCGACTACCTCTATAGTCCGAGCTTCGATGAGAGTGGTATCACAAACGGACTGTGGGGAATCTTCCGCGCATACGATCACGATGCGCAGACGAACGATCCGATCAGAACGAGGGTCGTGCCGCTGCCGAATAATCCGATCGCGCCCGGCAATAACACCACGTACGCGACGTGTCCGGCGAATGCACCGCAGCGAACGATTAACGTCACTGCGGTAACAGCGCAGCAAGCGCTTCCGAATGGTCGCATCGTTTTTAATGGACGTGGCGATCAGTCGAAGATTCTTCAAAACAATCTGGGCATCATGTATGTGCGATCTGAAGACCTTGACCTCACAGGGCAAACTCGAAACCGGAGTTCCTATCGAGCCGCTCATCCTGCGTGCGAATGCAGGAGACTGCATTACGGTTAATCTGAAGAACTCCATTCCCGCGAACTCGGCCGTGTTGAATACGAATTTCACACTGCCGCAGCCATTCACGGGAACTGTCAACCCGCACCTCGCTTCGAGCTACGTGGGTCTGCACCCGCAGCTTCTTTCCTACGATGGCGCGAAGAGTAGTGGCCTGAACGTGGGATGGAACAGGGAAGGTCCGGCGGCTTCTGCCGATCAGACTGTTGGTTTCAACAAGACGATCAAGTACCAATGGTACGCCGGAAAGGTCGATCGTGCCGCTAACGGTACGTTGACCTACACCCCGGTTGAATTTGGCGCGTTGAATCTGTTCCCGTCCGACATCATGTTCCAAAATCCGAATGGATTGTTTGGATCGATGATTATCGAGCCGCAGGGCTCGACGTGGACGTGTGGCGACGCCGAATAGCACTCTGAGTTGCGATCCTTCAAGCAATCCACCGCCAACTCGGGCCCAGGCAAATATCACGGTGCGGAAACGCAACGTTCCGCGAGTTTGCCTTAATGATCGGGGATTCCGTTCGCATCAACGGCAACAACACCGGTGCAGTCAATTACCGATCTGAACCGTGGAGCTTCCGTTATCAGAACAACATCACGCCTGACTTCTCCTGCATGTTGTCGAACCAGTTAGCGTCAGCGACCTCGACCCCGCCGACGACACAATCAGGTGATCCACAAACACCGATACTGGCTGCGAATGTCGGCCAGCCAGTTCGGTTCCGCATGACGCATCCATTTGGAACCGGAACGTCGCAGGTCTTTTCGTTGCACGGGCATGTTTGGCAGCGCAATCCGTACATCAACAATGGCACACAGCTCGGCAACAACATTCTTTCGCAGTGGATCGGGTCGCGTGACAATCACGGCTCGTCAGACCACTTCGACATGTTGATAGACAAGGCAGGGGGATCATTCGGTCGCTCGGGCGACTACCTTTACAGCGTCTTCGTTCCGACTCAGGCGAGAGATGGCGCCTGGGGCGTTTTCCGAGTTGGTAATGTAGGACAGCCGACACAGCAGAACGCAGCTTGTCCGGCGCAACACTCACCGGGTTATACACCCCCGATCAAACTCAAGGATGGCACTGAACGTTTCACCAGACTGCCATTGCCCATCATGAGACCGAACTAACAGAGGTTTTGGAGGAGGAAAGTTATGGGAGGCAAGAAAAAAGGAAAGGGTAAGGGCAAGAAGGGAAAAGGGGGCGGTGGTGGGCCGGCACAAGATCCCGTCGCACTAATTGTCAGAAGGAGTTGTGCGCAAACGCTCTATAATATTCTGCCGCCGCTTTATCGGTGTACGCCTGACTTGTTCCAGGCCGCAGCTCTCGCCCTCGGTCTGAGCGGCTCCTTGATGAAGGAGAAGAAAGACAAGAAGGGCGGTAAGAAGAAGAAGAAAGCGAAGTACAAGAAGAGCTGGAAGAAGAAAGTTAAGGACAAGAAGGGTAAGAAACCCAAGGGTAAGAAGCCTAAGGGTAAGAAACCCATAGGTAAGAAGCCTAAGGGCAAGAAACCTACTGGCAAGAAACCTAAGGGTAAGAAACCTATTGGCAAGAAACCCATCGGCCGCAAACCGACGGGCCCTAAAACCGGTGGCAAGCCTGTTGGCACGCCCGGTCGTGGGACGAAAAAGGGACGAGGCAGAGGCCGGTAGGTTATCGCTGATCTACTAATACGTTTGTAGGGGCGGCCCTCTGTGGCCGCCCTTTGCCCCCTTTTGCGCGACAGGGCCGGCCACGGGCCGCCCCTAAAAACTCCAAGGGAAAGTTTTTAAACCGGCAATGAACAGTGCACGTAGGCCTGCGCGGACGCCCGGCCAAACACGTCTTTTCAACCTTCTAGCATCCGAGTTTCATAATCCTTCGCAAGTGTTTGAACTGATGGACGAGTTCCTTGCACGTCCATCGTTCGATGCGTACTTCTGTCAGAAACTGATCGCGCTCGGAAAGCAGAGAAAAGGTGTCCCATGGAACCTTCGACGGCTTGCGATACTCATACTCGAGAATCAAATACTGAAACTCGAACCCGAAGATCTGAAGACTTTCGATTCGTTACTGGTCCAACTCAAGCTCAAGGCGCCAGGCGTCGATCGTCCACTGCCGAAGTCGGTGCTCAAGGAAGGTTATTCTTCGACTGACCTGCGTCGCTTCGTGCCCGAGTTTCGCCGGAAACTCGCGCGACTCAATCGCGTTCACGACAAGATTACGGGTTATCGAACTTCGCCCAGCGCTTTGCTTGCCTTCGTCGATCTATCACGTCAGCACTGTAAGCTTTCGCTCGCTCGCTACCTGTTTACACCTGAAGAGATAGTCAGCGAGATTCTTCGCCAGGTGCGCGACACTGACGGCGTGCAGGATCTCGATCTTTCCGAGCCAAAGTATTTTCAACAGGAGATCGATCGAGTGATCGAAGGTTTGCCGGACTATGAAGCCGAGATTTTGAAACGGCTCCGCCGAACCGGAAGAATCTACTGGGTGTCGGAAAAAACCAGTTCGCGTCTCAACTCGCTGGTCGAATATCCGCTGTACACCGTTGTGCTGGTTATCAAACCTCCCGGCAGTGAAATAGAGTTTGAGATCAAGCGCGCCGGACTTCGTGGCGAAAATTCGCTGGACGTGATTTGCCATCGCAACGGCTACTGGGTCCCGCCTTCTCATCGATTGAGCGGTGGAAGCATGCAGTGGCTCTTGCGTTACGAGACGAGCGCCGCGCTGACGCTTATCCGAGCGTATCGCCAGGTTCACGGCGAGGATGCGCCCATTCCTGCTTATGTCGCGCGATCGTCGGTCTATGGGATTCCCACGCGTGAAGGTGAAGTGAGAACGATGGACTACTTCACCGAAGGTGCGCGGTTTGGAAAGCGATTTAATCAGATGCGACTCGCGATGCGCGAGTCGGTCTCGGCTTTCGATAACGAGGGGCACGGCAGGTTGCCGGATCTTCCTGATGGGTTGGGTTTGACAGCGCAGTTTGTCGGACAGGTTACTCCAGCGCAGTCGATTATCACCGGCACGAGCGCCTTTCGTCTGGATAAGCTCGATTCGTATCTTGGCAGCTCGGGGGCGGAGCGTTATTTCAAAGCAGGCCTCTGTGTGAAGTATTCGGCCGAGGAGGCGAAGCACTTTGCCGACACAGTTCTCGACGAGGTTCTTGGTGTATATCATCCGCCGAAGGTTCGTTACAGAAACTACGGACAATACCTTGCTGCGGCGTTCTCAGTCGCTGCGAATCGCGCGCGTGCTGACGAGATCTATTTGTCGTTGGTGGACCAGATCGCGAAGTTCTGGGGGACGTTGTTGAGTCTCAGGGTTCATACGCGTGGTGAATCGTTTGTTGCGAGAAATGTGGGTTTGAAGTCTTACTGGGACGGCGGCGAGTGGAAAGTCAAAATTATCTTCATGGACCACGATGCCGTTACGGATCATTGTCACTTCGACCACTTCTTTTATGCTGACAGCGCGATTCCGACGATGGCGCTGGACGAAAGTTACATCTGGGGACGCAATCCGAGACATTTCCCCGGCAGCGATCTTGGTTACTTGCAGCGCATCTACCGGATCGGCAAAACGATCGACAAGAGGGGCGACGAGATCGCGCGCCACAGTCTCAGAGAAGCGTATGTAAAAACGCGGAGTGCGTTGCAGACAAATCAGCGGCTACGTTCGATGTTTCATAAGCGCTTTTTAGCCCGGCTGCTCGACTGGGATGCGTTTGTCCACGGGTACCTGACCAACGGTAACGCGCAATGGAAACAGAAGATGAGAGAGCGGCTCCAGGCTAACGGATACAAGGCAGGCGCTGTTGAGAGGATGACCGAAACAGTCGAGAAGAATCGAAAGTTTCTGGAAACATACTGCTACCTATACGAACCTCCTTATTAGTGCACTTTCGTGCGCTTTTTGTGCCTTTTGTGGCTAATGAAACTTTCGAATCAACAGCTCGAAGATTATGAGCGCGAAGGATTTCTGTTCCCGATCGATGTGTTCTCCCAGTCTGAAGTGGCCGCGTTTCGAAATGCTTTCGAGGCGCTCCTCGAAAGCAGCCGTCACTGTTCGCCGAAACGTTTCGACCGGTTGCACCTGTTCTTCGACTGGGCGCACCAGATCGTCACTCATGGCGCGTTGCTGGATGTAGTCGAAGCGATTCTCGGCGACGATATTTTAGTTTACGGGACGCTGGTGTTATCCAAGCAGCCGCACGACTCGCGTTACGCTTCGTGGCATCAGGACAGTTTCTACTCAGGCCTGCACCTCACGCCGTCGACGTCCGCATGGATAGCGCTGACGCCAAGCCATCAGGCAAATGGTTGCATGCGCGTGATCCCCGGTTCGCACAAGTTCGGCTCGTTGGACCATGAAAACGTTTCAGACGATCCGCATCTCTTGAACAGACGCGGCGAACGTATATCCGTCGCCGTCAACGAATCGGACGCTGTAGATGTCGTGCTGCGACCCGGCCAAATGTCTCTTCACCAGAGCACCATCATTCACGGCTCTAACCCCAACACCTCCTCCGAACCCCGCATCGGTTTCATCGCCCGCTTCGTAACGAGCCGAATGCAGAACCCCAACACCCGCCTCCTCCGCGTCCGCGGCAACGGCGACTGCTCACACCTCGACCTCGCCACCCCACCCTCCCAAAATCCCGACGCCACCCTCTCCTCCTGGCTCCAGTTCAGCAGTGCTGTTTAGCCACAAAGAGCACAAAAGCCACAAATTAGAACACTCATCGCTCCAAAATTTCACTTTGTATTTTTTGTGTCTTTTGTGGCTAAAACATCTTCAAGGCGTCGTTGGGTGAGTTAAAGATGCGGCGCTCAATCTCCATAAAACCTTTGCGGCTAAAGACGCAGAACTTATCAAAAAGATCCTGTTTCGCGGTGCGGTGATAGTCGTTCGCGTCAAACCATGGGGTGAGGAGCATGGGTTTGCTTGTGCGTAACATTTGGGTGGCGGTTTCAGTGAGATGGACGAGGCTGCTGAAGCCGGTGGCGCAGTCGCACTGTTCGCAGATGCGGAGATTTCCGCGGATGTCCCATTCTTCTACGAAGATGTCGCTGTCGGAAAATATCAGGAACGAATCATCAGTGAGCTTCATGCCGGCGTTGAAGCACGCCGCGCGATTGAGTGAGCCAGCGTCGCGAATGAGCAGGTATTTACAATCCGAAGGTGTTGCTAGAGTTGACGCCGCGTCCTGTTCGACCACCACGACGGTGATTCCCGGCAACTGTTCCTGGTAGAAGCGAGTCAGGAACAGCAGGTTTTGTAAGTGACTATCGCTCCGCCCCTGGTTTTGATAGGCAATGATCACCGATGTCTGTTGAAGGATTCGATCCATGTCACTGCCGTGCAGCACGAGCGACTCTTTCAAGTACCAGTGATACTTGTGCCGCACCTGCACGTCGGATGAAACGTCTTCCACCCACGCGAGGTGTGGCGTGAAGCAGTAACACGCGTGCTCGGTTTGCAGAGTCCGGTTATTTAGATCGACAGCCGTCACCGCTTTGCTGTTCAATTCGATAAACGAGTCGAACACGGTGCGGTTGAGCGCATATGCAAAAGTCGAATTCGCACTCGTGATTCTCACGACATTTTCAGAAACGGCGAGCGGCGCAGACATATGATTCGCGCCGAAGTGCAACATGTCCCAGTTTGAAGGCACTTGCCGGAAATACGAACTGAAGGTTTCCTGAAGTCGCGGATCGATCGCAGCATCATCTTCGAAGATAAGCACACTGGGCCAACCGAGTTTGCGAGCTTCCTGCACCACCTCGAGATGACTCCGCAAACATCCGTAAGCTCCCGGCGAATCCGTCCAATTCGCGGGAACAACGGTGCGTTGACCGTCAACCGCCGCAAACCGTCGGACGCCCTGAATACCGCAGCGCTCGAACTTCGCGCGCATGGCGCTCCAGCGCTCAGGCCTTCGATCCAAGTTGATACAGACTTTGTGAGGAAAGACCTCGTTTATGTCGTGCATGTTGACACTTTTAAGCGCGCTCTCTAGACTGTCGCCCACGCAGCCTCAAAGGACTGGAGCACTCATGCTCGCGCCGTTTCCAGAGAAGAATAAATTACACGTTTCACAACCTCTCGCTAGCGAACTCTTGCGCGCGGCCGAGCGATTACCTCTCTACGATAACAAAGAATTTTATTCAACTGCTCTGCAAAAATTCGTCCACGATTCGATCCGGTCGTCAAACGCGGACGGTTTCGACGAACTTACCGGTTCAATCAAACAACGACTCTCTCAGCGTCCTTATTGCGCACTGATCTCAGGCTTGCGCTTCGACGACGGCAATCGATTGTTCGTCGCCATCAATCGCGCTTTTGGCGAACTCGTAGCGCGTCCGTACGAAAAACCGCGCGCGCAACTCGTGCATTATATTCAGCCGCAGACCGATCTCCCTTCAACGCGCGGCGGCCGCGAAAGTGAAAGACTACACACTGACACGGCCGACTGGAAAACGCCTGTCGAGTTGATCTCCATGATCTGCGTAAACGCCGACAGCGCCGGCGGCGGTCGTTCACAAATACTCGACGTTGATACTGCTCGAACCGAAGTTAACAAAGAGCTCGGTCCCGAAAAGCTCGCGCTCCTCGATCAGCAGCCGGTGCCGTGGCAACTCGCGCCGTATCTCGGTGGTGGCGTGACGTGGCGGCCCGTTCTTACTGAAAACACGATGTGCTGGCGTCGCTACACGATCAATCTCGCTCTAAACGACGAAGGCGCAGCGCTTGACGACGAAATGCTGCACGCCCTCGACGAGTTTGAGCAAGTCGTAACGCAAAGCGAAGGAAAAGTTGATTTCCTGATGCGCGAAGGCGAGTTATTATTCTCCGACAACACGCGCACGATTCACGCTCGCACACCATTGGCCGACCCGTCGAACTCCAATCGGTTAATGATTCGTAGCTGGATCAGAACTTCAATGAACGGGAGTTAACCATTTGCAATTCGCTCAACTCAGCGATCTCGTCGAGAAGACAGAAAAAAACGTCGCCATCACCGATCTGCACGCGCTTCCCGGCGTTTGGATCAACTCGAATCCCGACACCATCGGCATCGCGCGCCTGGTGATTACTGAATCAGACAGACGATTGTCGGTACAGGCATTCGCAGTTGGTCCCGAAGGGTTGATCGACTGGGGCAGCACGAGCGTGAAAATCTTTGCCGGTGTCCCGACGTCGCGAGTGGCTGCGGGTTTTACTTGTCTTTTTGACTTCGGCTTCGCTGAAACTGAGCTACAGGGAATGATCATGAAAGGCTTGCTTGTGCTGGCCCAATTTCATCGCTTCAAAGACAACAGCAAACGCGCCGATTACTTCGTGCGTGAATACTACGCACTCGAACATGGACGATATGACTGAACCTCTCGAGTTCAAAACAACCGGTCACTGCGATCCGGCCCTGCTGGATCCCGCAACGGTTTCGCGCGCCGAAAAACTGATCGGACGTTGGGTAAACACAAACCCCGACACTCGGGGCATCGCAGAGTGCGAGATTCAACGCGACGGAGATCAGTTCACCATCAACGTCACCGGTACCGGAGCCGATGGTCCAATCGCCTGGCCCACCGTTCGAACGAAGGCGCTGGCGAACCTCGAAGAGGAGGCGGGTCAACGCACAATCGCGCTGGCTGCGACATTCGAGTTTGGTTTCATGAAGTCGGAGACTTACATTCGCGTGAATAAAGGCGTGCTAGTGATCGTTCTGTTCAATACGTTTCAGGACGACAGCGGCCGCTCGAATTATCTCAACCGCGAATTTTTTTATCGCGTATGACTTTCGTTTCCACCAGGTTCGGGCAGTTCACGTATTTCTCCACTCAGATTGGCGATACGAACTGGCGCGGGAAAAACATCCTCGACTTTGGCGGCAACGTCGGCAACATCCTGCGAGATCCGAATTCGACGATCGATCCCGAACGCTACTGGTGTTTGGACGTAGATAAGGAGTCGGTTGAAGAGGGCAGGGCATCGTTCCCGCGATCACACTGGCTCTTCTACGATCGGTATTCGTTCTTCTTCAATCCAACAGGCACGCCGTCTCTGCCGCTTCCCGACATGGAAGTGGCGTTTACGTACATTGTCGCGTACTCAGTCTTCACGAATACATCAGAGACTGACCTGCTCGAATTGGTCGACGAGTTGAAAGGACGGTTGGCGCCAGGAGGCGCGCTCGCGTTCACGTTTATCGATCCGTACTACACCACGTGGGGCGCAGCGAACGGTAGAAACAATCTTCAATGGCGTCTCGATCTCGAAACGGAGAGACAGCACATTTCCGCCGCTCAGGCGAAAGAAGTGGACGAACAAGCGCAGAGTGCGAAGTGGTTTATCTTAGTCAACGGTGGCGATCTTTACGTCGAGACGGAAAACGTTCGTCCATATCGCTCGGAAGATCAGCGGACGTTTCACGTTTTTCATACGGCCGACTACATGAAAACACTTTTTCCAAACGCGACGATTTTTCCGCCGGTCAATAACGAAATGCAGCACTGCTGCATAATTAGAAACTAACCGTGGACTTTGTTCGACTAACAGAGGAGCAGCGACAGTCGTTTGATGAGGACGGGTTCCTCGTCGTCCGCAATGCTGTTGATAAAGAGACGGTCGAGCGCTTGGTCGAGGCCGGTGACCGCCGTGCGCAATCGTTTCTCGCTAAACCTGAGCTGCTCAACAAAGAAGAGTACAACCATCTCGATCTGAGACCGGGCTTACTGAAAGAGAAGCCTCTGTTCTCGCTCGTATCGCACTCGCCTACGGTGCCGCTGGTGGTCCAACTGTTGGGCCCCAACATTCACCTGCACTCGCTGGCCTTGATCTACAAGCGCCCGGTGAGTCCTGATGGAGCGCCGTTCAGACGCGGATGGCATCGCGACATTCGCATTCCGAAAGACCTGGGCCACCGCGACTTGCCGCTTGTCGGGATCAAGGTTTGTTACTGCCTGACGGACTTTCATCAACCGAACTCCGGCATGACATTGTTTGCGCGCAAGAGTCATAAGAGCAGTGAGGCTCTGACTGTTCCTAAGAAGGAGATCGATCCTAAGGGTTGGGAAGTTTGCGATCTGACGCTCAACGCGGGCGATGCGGTGCTGTTCGAAAACAGGATCTTTCACACCGCTGCGCCCAATCGAAGTGATCGCGTCTCACGTGTGTTGATGTATGGTTATGCGTATCGCTGGATGAAGCCCGAAGTTTACCTCGACACTCCCGACGACCAGCTTCTGGCGAAGGCCGATCCGATTACTCGACAATTACTGGGCGGTTATCGCGACGTCGATACGGTCCCCTGGGCCTTACAGGGTTGGGCCAAGTCTAACGGCGTCGAGCCCGAGCCCGTCCCATGGACCGTCGAAGATTGAGATTCTCTGTGCCTCTGTGTCTCTGTGGTTAATGTGATTTTTAACCACAGAGACACAGAGGCACAGAGAGAACTTGAATACTCATGAACCTCAGATTTCACTGGATGCTTCCCAAGGGCGGAGAAGTCTCACTGAACGGGCCTCAAACGCCGCGCGAAGCGGCGAACTACCGGCTTGCGTCAACTCGTGCGGGCTCGCCCGCGCCGCGTCCGGACATTCCAGGCTGGACTCACTTCGGCAAACACGCTGAGGAAGCAGGCATCGATTCACTACTCATCTCATTCAGCCGTTACGAGCCCGATCCGATCCTCGTGGCTGCTGCATTGGGCCAAACCACAACCAAACTCAGATTCATCGCGGCCTATCGTTCCGGCTTGATGAAACCCACCACGTTCGTTCAGCAAATCAACACAGTCTCAGCGTTTATGCCGGGTCGGGTGTCGATAAACATCGTCGCGGGCAGCTCGATCGTGGAACAGAGAGGCTACGGCGACTATCTCGCTCACGACGAGCGATACGCGCGCGCCGAAGAGTTTCTCGCCGTTTGTCATTCGTTTTGGCGAGGCGAGGGCGACGTCAACTTCGACGGCAAATACTATCAGGTGGACCAGGGCAAACTGCACACGCCGTTTGTCGCGCTCGATCGAAGCGTTCCTGAAATCTACATCTCGGGCCATTCCGAACAAGCAGAACAGCTGGCGCTCTCGAAAGCAACGTGTTTGTTACGCGTCGCGGACACACCAGAACGCTTGCGATCAGCGGTGGCGCGCGTGCGAGAGCGCGGTATCGAAGTTTGCCTGCGCATGTGCGTGATTAGTAGGCAAACTCAACGGGAGGCGGTTGACATCGCAGAGTCGTTGTTGCCCGACAATGATCTAGGCCAGTACGAGCGAAGTGTCGCAGTTAAAAACGATTCGCAAATGTATCGCGAGGCATCGCAGGTTGAAACTCAGATGGTTGAGCCCGTTGCTATGGACAGGCTTTGTTCCGTACTACGGGCCTGTATGGACCACGCTGCTCGGATCGTTTGACGACGTTGCGCGCGCGCTTGTTGAGTACAAAGAGATTGGCGTCACTCAGTTCATCATGTCCGGATGGCCCGAGCTTGATGAAGTCGTAAACTTCGGCAACGAGGTGGTGCCGCGTGTGAGGAGAGCGGAAGAGCAAGCAATTTTTTCAACGCAAAGGCGCAACGACGCAAAGGAAGACTAAAAACTTTGCGCCTTTGCGGCTTTGCGTCGATAAATTCTTAATTTAATACTATGAGTCTCAGGTTTCACTGGATGCTTCCGAAGGGCGGCGAGGTCAGCATGAAGACCGCCCAGGAGACGTCGCGCGTGCTCACGACGAAGAGTACGTCGAAAGCTTCGATGCCCGACATGGAAGGCTGGCTGAAGTTTTCGCGTTGCGCTGAAGAAGTCGGGATTGAGTCGGTGTTGATGTCGTTCAGTCGCTACGAGCCGGACACACTCGTGATTGCCGCCGCGCTCGGGCAGGCGACGAAAAAGCTGAAGTTCATCGTGGCTTATCGCACGGGCTTCATGCAGCCGGCAACTTTTGTTCAGCAGGTGAACACACTGTCTGGTCTGATCGAAGGGCGAGTTGCACTAAATATCGTCGCGGGAAGTTCGGCGGCGGAGCAAAGAGGCTACGGAGATTATTTGGACCACGACGAGCGTTATGCGCGCGCGGATGAGTTTCTCGAGATCTGTCATCAGTTTTGGCAAAACAACGATGAGGTCGTGTTCGAAGGCAAGTATTTCAAGGTTGAGTCGGGACAACTCTCGACGCCGTTTTTAGCGCCGGATCGTAACGCTCCGGAGATCTACGTCTCGGGGCATTCTGAGCAGGCCGAACAGTTGGCCCAACGGCAAGGTGACTGCTGGTTACGGCTGGTCGATACGCCCGAGAAGTTGTCGCCTTTGGTAGCTCGCAGTCGAGAGCATGGGATCGAGTTGTGTTTGCGATTGTGTGTGATATGCAGGCCGACGCGCGAAGAAGCGATCGCGGCGGCACGGGCAATGCTGCCGGACGAGGAAACGGAGAAACAGGAGCGGCGCATTTTGAGCAGCAGTGAATCTCAAACGCTGAAGCAGGCGCTCGCGGTGGCGGACGAAGTTGGTTGGTTGAATCGGAATCTGTGGGCGGGCCTCGTGCCGTTTTATGGATCGTCATCGATCACGTTGGTCGGATCGCCTGAAGAATTAGCGTCCGCATTTCTTGCGTACAAAGAGATAGGAATCACGCAGTTCATTATCTCCGGATGGCCAAAGCTCGAAGAGATGATGATCTTCGGACGCGAAGTTATACCGCTGGTCCAAAGCATCAGCCACAAAAAGGCGCATAATGCGCAATAACGTATTGTCACATTTTGCAGATCGGCTGAGTGAGGCCGAAGTGTCTCTCGATCCATACCCGCACTACTGCCTCGAGAATGTTTTGCCGGATGATTACTATCAGGACCTGCTGAGAAACTTACCGGCGAGCGATTCATATAACAATCTTTATGAGGTCACGACGCTCAAGCTTGATCACTTCCGGCACCGCGAGCAGCGCGATATGAATGCTGGTTGGACCAATCACCTCCCGCCTGAGCAAAAACGGTTTTGGGACGCCTTTGATTCGTGGTTTCTCGGCGATGAACTTGCGCAGGCCGTGCTGCAAACGTTCGCTGGGCAGATGGACGCAAAATTCAGTGCGCAGCGTCAGTGGCCTGAAGTATCTGTCGAATCACAACTCATACGTCATCGTGCCGGGTATTTTCTTGGACCACACTCTGACTTGTTCACGAAGCTCGTCGTGTTGCTGATCTATCTCGCCCCCGACGAAAACGCCGCGCATCTGGGAACGTCTTTGTACCGCCCGAAAGATCCAAACTTCACGTGCCCGAATTCAACGCACTATCCATTCGCTGACTTCGTGAAAGTAAAAACCGCGCCGTACAAACCGAATTCATTGCTGGCGTTCTTTAGATCCGATGTTTCCTTTCACGGACTGGAGCCCCTCTCGGAAAGCGACGTCGAGAGCAGCGGCCGTGATGTGATTCAGTATGCTCTTTACGACAAAGCAGCGCGCGAGCAACAGCTTCAGGAGCGTCGCCTCGCGGCAGCCAGGCAGGGCACGCCGTGAATACACGTCGCATTGTTTTCGTCGCGCGTAGCTTCACTGGTGAAAGTCTTCGCAGCGCGCTCGCGATAAAAAAGCTCAGCAACATTTGTTTGCTGGGCATCTGCGAGCAGGCGTCTGCCGTCGATGCGTTCTCCGGCGTCGCATTTGTTGCGGATGCTCACGATTCGACTCAGTTGATCGAAGCTGCGCGACTGCTACAACAGAAACACGGCGCCTTGGACCGAATCGTAACGACTTACGAGACTCTCTTAGAGCCCGTGGCCAAAACGGTCGAAACGCTCGGGCTTGAAGGAATGAGCGCCGCGACTGTCCGACGTACGCTCGACAAGTCGTTGCTCAAGGCAACTTTCGAACACGCGGGAATCGCGACTGCTCGCAGCCGAGTACTCACCAGCGATGCAGAAGCGCAGGTATTCGCGCAAGAAGTGGGATATCCGATCGTTTTGAAGCCGCTGAATGGCAGTGGCGCACTTGCCACATGGTCCATACGGAACGAAAAGCAGTTGCTTCTGGCGCTCGAACTGACAAAGCCTTCGCACGAGCAACCTCTGCTTGCCGAAGAGTATTGCGAAGGTCAGGAACTCTGTTTCGACACCATCACAATCGGGAATGAGCCGCGCTTCCACTCCATCTGCTGCTATCAACCTTCGATTTTGAAAGCAGTTGAAGATCCGTCGATCCAGTGGCGCTGTGTGATGCCACGCGACATCAGCGGTGCGCGTTACGAGGCATTTATTACGCAGGGACTTCAAGCGGTGCGCGCTCTGTCGGTTGGGGATGCGATGACTCACATGGAAGGCTTCTTGTCGGATGACGGAGGGCCGCAGTTTATCGACGCCACCCTGCGCCCGGCCGGCGCACGGATCGCGCCGATGCTCGCCTATGCTTACGACATCGATCCTTACCTCGTTTGGGCGAGGGTGATGTTGGAGGGGCGCTTCGATGGACCATGGGAGCGCAAGTTTGCAGTAGGAACGGTGTTCTTGCGCGGGCTGGGTTCAGGAAAGATTGAGAGTGTTGATGGGCTTGATGTCGTCGAGCGTGAACTCGGTGAACTCGTGAGGGATCTACGCTCACCGCAAACCGGCGCTCAGAAGGCTGATACTTACACGGGCGACGGGTACGTCACCGTTCGTCATTCGGAAACAAGAGTCGTCGAAGATGCGCTCGACTTCATCGCGCGAACAGTTCGCATCAACTACAGCAATCCTGAATCGTCGTCACTTAAAACCTTGCGAGACAATTGGACCAAGCGACTAAGTTATAACCAACTCTACAAACCGGCCTGGGAGATTAATTCAACAGACGGGCAACCACTCTGTGGCCGCCCGTTCTGAGAGGAAAACATGGCATCAGAAGCACCGAGAGCTTTCAATCGTGAGATATATCACGATCATCCTGAAAACGTTTTCTACGGCACTGACGACGGCTACCAGGACGGATCATTCAAAGAGTTTTACGACATCCGGGATCACTATGAAGCCGTCGCACCCGAACGGCGCGAGAACATTCACATGATCAGCGTCGTGGGCGGACTGTACGGCCTTAATCTCATTCCTCTTTGGCGACCAAAGTCGATCACGATCTTCGACATCAATCCCACCGCGATCACTTACTTCAATATTATTCGTCGCGTGCTAACCAGCAGTCGCGATGGTCAGCACTTTCTGGATCGACTCACCGCGGGAGACTACGAGGTCAGCGGCGAGCGCGAAGAATTTGTGCGTGAGAACATCCGCCTAAAACAAGCCGGCAAACTGCCGCGCGAGCGTGGCTCAACAAAGCGTCCGTATGAGCAGAGCTGGCAAAACGTCTTCGCGAACTTCGACCTTACGAAGCATATCCTCAGCGAAGTTCCACTCAAGATCCGCACCGAGCCGATGGAGAGTGAGAGCTTCAGCGATTGGATACGCGAGCAGAACAATCTCTGGATCTACTGTTCAAACATAACGGAGTTTCATTACTTCGATCTCGATTTTGCAAATCCTTCGAACGCGGTGATCGTGCAGATCATCTTTCCTGGTCTTAAAGCGCAGGTGCTCGACTTGAGTCCGCTCAGCGGTGGACCAGTGAAGGTGCGCTTCAGAATTCCGCTCGAGGCGGAAAAGCTCGATGGTTCAAGTCGAAGTTAATCCCGCGTACAAGGTTAACGGCGCTTCTCGGCCACTCGAAATCTTGCCGTGGCTGCGTGAGGTAAAACAGATTTCGGTGCTTGAGAGCGACGAAGTACCGCCGTTGTCGATCGTTGTGGATAAGCGGGTCGTGGCCGTTGTCGATCCTTTTGACGAGCCGGGAATGAATTCACCGTGCGACGAAGGATCCACTTTGCAACGCGTGAAAGATTTGCGGCCCTTAGTGATCTTTAAGTACCAGTGGCGACGTGGAGTCGATTATCCAAAAGGAACGATCGCCGCCGGATATCCGTGCTTGAAGAACGTCGAGCGCCCGCCCGACTTGTTGACGCGACACAGGCCGATTGCAATCACGGCGCGCATGCGTCGCAACGGCGATTATCACTGGGGCACGAACACGCAGTGGATGCTTGCTCGAACTCGCATCGTCGATCAGGCAGTACTGCTGGGCCACCTGGGCCATAACACCCGATGGGGTTTCGTTGGCGCCAGCGAATACATATCGGAGCTATGGGACTCGCAAATAGGTTTCGAATGGAACGGCAGTGGATACCTCACACATCGGCTGATTGAATACGTTCGCGCCGGCGTAGTGCCGATTACGCGTCCGCTCGGTAAGGAGTGGCCCATCCGCGAGGATGTCGTTCTCGAAAACGGCGTCCACTGCGTTTTTTGTCCGGACCCGTTCAGGTTCGCGCAGGAAGCGAGCAGGTTGTTGCTCGATCCGGAAAAGATTGCACGCATCCGGCGCAACCTCGCGAAGCTTTGGGAAGAAAAGCTTTGTCCGCAAGCACAGGGCTACTGGATTTGGTCGAAGCTCAAACAAGCAATGAAATCAGACATGATTACAGGATTAGCTGGATGAACAAGATTAGGATTGCAACTAATGCCGCACCTCCTTCGATCGGAACACATTCGCAGGCGATACGCACCGGTGATCTGGTTTTCTTAACTGGACAAACGGGTCGAGATCCTGAGACGGGCCAGCTCGAAGAAGGACTCGAAGCGCAAACGCGCCGGATGCTGGCGAATGTCAGCGCGGTTCTAAATGCTGCCGGCTGCACGCCAGCCGACATCGTGAAGGTCACGCTGCTGCTCACCGATATCAAGAACTTCAAAGCGGTCGATGCGATTTATGCGGAATGGCTTCCGGGACGCGGCGTCACGCCGTTGCCCGCTCGCACGGCGTGTGAAGTATCAGCGCTTCCTGCCGGAGCACTGGTGATGCTCGAGGTCGTCGCTGCGTACTCGAACGAGTGAAGCCACAAAAGCACAAAATAATTCTTTCATAGCGATTGTGCTTTTTGTGCCTTTTGTGGCAATTAGGTCGTGGCATGCGCATAACGTTGGTGATCGGTGGCTTGAGTGGTGGTGGCGCTGAGCGAGTTTGTGTGAACCTCGCAAACTCGTGGGTCGAGCGCGGGCACCACGTCACGATACTCACCTTCACGCAAAATTTCCGGAAGCCGGCCTATGCGATAGATTCGCGTGCGCAGCAACGCGACCTCGGTTGGCCCAGGCGCGCACGCCAGGAAGAACTGAATAGCGCAACGGTGGCGCCGATAATGCGCGGGCTGTCTCAAGCCAACCTTTTACAGCAACTCGTGCAGCACATCACATTCTTTGCGCTACTCCGGCACAAGATTCTCGTTCAGGCGCCAGACGTGGTAGTGGCCCACATCGACATGACGAATATACGGGTGCTCGCAGCAATGCACGAATCAAACGTTCCCGTCATTGTTTGCGAGCACAGCGATTCAACACGAGTGTCGATCGGATCGTGGGTTGGCGTCCGGGCCGCGCTGTATCGTCGCGCCAGCGCGGTAGTCACACCTCACCCTGAGAGCGCGGATTGGTTGTCGAAATACGACTTCAACGTCGTTAGGATTGCGAATCCACTCGTTGCTCCCTCGTCAACGCTTGTCGAACGAAATGGTGATCGGCGCCGCCTCGTTGCGCTCATGCGGCTCTCGCATGAAAAACGCCCCGAGATGATGGTCCGTGCATTCGCGAGCATCGCTGCTGATTTTCCGGATTGGGACTTCGATATTTACGGGAATGGTTCGCTACAGGGTTGGATTACGAATCTGATCGAGAAGCTTGCGCCGGGACGAATTCACCTTCGTGGTTTCACGCACGATCCTTATGGCGTATTAAGAAACGCAGATCTTTACGTTTCAGCGTCGTGGATTGAAGGTTTTGGAAACTCGATCTGGGAGGCGCTTGCGTGTGGCGTTCCAGTAGTGGCCACGGAAGCGGGTAGCACGGTTCGCGCGCTCGTGCGTGACGGTATCGATGGTGTGATTGTGCGTGAAGACAGCGTATCGGCATTGGCTAAATCGCTGTCGGCGTTGATGGGTGACGAAGCGAAACGACGTGCCTTCGCGACTTGCGCTCCAGAAGTCGTCACGCGCTTTCCGCTCGAGGCATCGCTCTCCGCGTGGGATAAATTGCTTAACTCTGTATGAGGCTTCTTTGTGAAATAGAACAAGTCAGGAAGGTGGGCTTGCCCCCGCTGCTTCAGTTCAATGAGCGGGCAAGCCCACCTTCCTGACTTGTTCTTTCTTCGGAGATGACCAAATACCGTCGTTTGAGTCGTTCGTAGAGACAACCCTCGGGGTACGAAGCATTCTTGTCCTGGCCGGCGGCGCGCCATCGCTCGTTCCACAGGTGAATCGCATAGGAACGATCGGTGAGGTTCAAGTCAATCGACGGCTCCAGGACTTTATTCCAATCAGCGTAACCAAGCGGGCAAAACACTTCCGGTGGCTGCTTGTATCGTTCGAGTGAAAACTCCTGGACCGCGGCGGCGATCAGTCGTGGTCCAGTTTCCCCCCAAACTAACTTATCCGGCTGCTTCTCCTCACAAACTCCCCACGCGTACGCCATCACTTCTGATCCAGCGGGAGCTTTGCAGATGCCGCTGTTTATGAACTCCTGGCCCATCGCCAGCTCGCTCGAAAAAACGTACTCCTCCGCAAAATCGAAGGGCTTCAAGCAGATGGTGTCCGTGTCTACCCACCAACCACCGCGCTCAAGCAGCAGCTTGTAACGAAAGAAATTGGAGAATCCCGAGTAGCTGGCCTGTTGCTTGTATTGAAAAATTCTTGAGGCAGGAAGTATTTCGTTGCCGTCTTTGATCACCGTGCCGGCGGGGATATTTTGGACATCGCCGTACACGTAGAGGTGGTATTGATGACCGTGCCGCATGAACGACGACACGGACAACTGTTCCATCACGGAAAGCTCCGGACCAACCCACAAACCCTGAATGACCTCGTTCATTTGGCGGCGGCGTGGGCAGGTTTCATCTCGGGGCGGGCGATCTCGATCTCGTATTCGCGCACGTAGCTAGTCGCCATCGCGTGGTAGTGATAATCGCGCATTGCTTTGTCCCTGCACGCGCGCGAATTAATCTCACCGATCTTCTCGATCGCAGCGGCATATTGATCTTCGTCACTGCAAACAAACCCGACATCCGGCGTGATTACTTCGGGGCAGGCGCCGCGGTCGCTACAGATTACGGGTGTGCCTGACATGAGCGCTTCGACCATTCCCAACCCAAACGCTTCGTCAATTTTTGTTGGGAAGAGAAAACCTTTCGCGCCCGCGAGCAGTTCGGCCTTTTCTTTGCCTCTCACATCGCCGACATACTTCGCCCCAACGTCGTCGCACATTTCCTGGACCTTCGCGATGCGTTCGTAGCTCTCGCCGGTTCCCGCAATGACCAACTTAAAACCGAGTCGCTTCGCCAGCGAGAGCACGACGTCGAGCCCTTTTTTCGTGCCCCAGTCCATGGTCGACATGAACAGGAAATAATCGTCTTTTGATTCGCTGTAGATGTACTCGGCCGGGTCGATGCCGTTCCAAACGTATCGTTCGCTTCCGTGCAGTTGGGCCAGAGTGCGTGAAACGTAGATCCAGTTTTGTGTGATTGGATCGCGCTCGCGTCCGCGTGTTCGCTCGTCCATGTGACAGGTTGCGACCCAGGGCTTTTGAGACTCGGCGATCAAGGCTGCGTCGCGACCTGAGATGATGTGAAGTATGTCGACGTCGCTTACGGGTTCGAAGATCAGTTTGACTCCGGAAGGCGCGGAGGCATGTGAGCGACGGACGAGGTAAAAAACATCATGGCCCAGTTCGGCTAAACCCTTTGCGAGGAGGTCGTGGATGATGTACCCGGAGCCGGAAGGAAACTTTTTTGGGTGCAAACCGCTGCCGTTTGGGTTAGCGGCCGGGTACTCGTGATCTGATGAGAGGAGGATGCGCATTTTTGACAGGATTACATGATTTTGCCGGATTGTCAGGATTAAGCAGGTGACGCCAAATTAATCTCGTCGAAGCGCTTTTGGACCAGTCGCTGAATCTGGCGCGCGCAGGTGATGTAGGCGGGCATGCCTTTGCCGATCGGATCGTCAATATCTTCTTGTGTACCGAGGCAGTAGGTCTTGCCGGCCACCGCGGGAAGCATCTCGACGACTGCCTGGCGATGCGCCTTGGTCATGCAGAAGATCAGTTCAGCTCGCTCTGCTAGTTCCGCCGTCAGATTTCGCGCTGCATGAGGTTTCACCGGCACGCTCAATGAGCGCAGAACTTCAGATGCTTCGTCAGTGAGTGGCGCCCCGACTCGCGCCGACACACCTGCACTGAGCGCACGCACGTTCACCGTTTCGAGTGCCTCGTAGGCAATGCCTAGTCGCGCTGCGATTTCAGCGTTAGCGAACGCAGCAGCCATCGGTGATCGACAAGTGTTGCCGCTGCATACGAAGAGAAACAGGCGTTCCGGTACGGGCGCGCGAGCAGGCCGCAGCTTCAACTTTGCCAGGTAACGGTCCAGGTGATGCAACGGCGACAGAAAGAGCAGCGCAACAACAATCATTGCCGCGCTTGCCAGTTGTGCCTGGCTGGGGGCCCCGAGTCCGAAAAGCAGGGCCAGCGCAAAACTGGCTACAACTCCCGCCAGCAGACTCGAGCTTCGGTTCAGCGGAATGCAGAAAGTATTCTCACGGCAATCGAGGTAAATGAGTGTCCCAAAGCAGTAAAGCGAGGCGTAAAGTGACCCAATCAACAATGCGGGTATAGCCACGCCGCCTCCACCCAGATCAAAGAAACCGCGACGTAACTCCGAAATTATTTCGCCTTGTCCGAACACCGCAAAGACTACGGGTATTGTTATTAAGAAAAAGATCGCCGCCATCGCCTCCTCAACAAAATAACGGCGAGTGGTTTCGTCATCCTGGACCTTAGCCATGCTGGTGAGGCAGGGAATTCGAAGCAGGTATCCCGAAAGATATGCGCCGATCGTCAGCGCCGCCAAAGGTGTAAGGCTGTAGTTGTTGACATCAATTAAAGCTACAAGCAAAGCCGGCACAGTAAACCCGAGTGCGGCCCACGAGAACCAACGCACGCGCCGTCGATACAGAAGATCGACCATTGGCGCAATGATCAGAACTCCGCCACGCATCAGCAGTAGCGTGAAAATGATCGATACTCCGGTGAAAGAGAACGCCAGCGTCGTCGTTCCGATGATGATTGCCGTTCCCAGGCCGGAGAGAATCACGAGTGGGTGCGGTCGGCGTGTCGCATATTTCCACCACCCCTGATACGCGATGATCAAAGGCAAGAGGAGCGCAACCGCGACAACTACACCAGGCAGCAGACGATAACCGGAAACAGTTTCGTTAACGCCGGGCCAGAATCGATTCGTTACGATCTTGATCAAAAAGCTGTATGGAACGTAGAAAGCGAAATAGCCGAGCGCGAGCCACCAGATTCTTAGTTTGAAGCGCCGATGAGAAGAATTCGTCTTCATATCTTTTACGGTTTGTAGAAGGAAGGATCGTGAGTCAGACCTAAAACTGATTTGCCGATCGTCGCGAGAATCTGATCGTCGTTATCATGACGGACGTAGAACGATAGATCACGATAGACGCGCTCCAGCGAGCTGGGCCGGATCAAGCAACGCGCGCCACAAGCACGAATGCAATCTTTGACTGTTTCTTCCGCGAGGTGTTCGACGACATGTCGCGCACGGCTTCCCGCAATTTGAGCTTCGAGATACTTGCCCGTCTCCCACAAATTCGCCACGTGCCTCAACCACAGATGCCCAGTTTCAACATTCACTGACATCTGACCGATGTGGTGTTGCACGTATGGATCGTCAATCTTCTTCTGCGAGGTTATGTAATTCAGCGCGTAGTCGTAGGCAGCTTCCGCCGCGCCGAGGAACGTGGCGGCGTAGTGTGGAATGAAGCACGTTTGCCAGCCTTCCTTCAGATATTGTCCCGGATAGCCGATGAGATCTTCGTCGGGAATAAACGTGCGCCGAAAGTGGACCAGATGACTCACAGTCGCGCGCATTCCGATCGGATCCCACCATGATCCATCGACCTCCACGCTCGGATCCGAAAGATTGCACGCCATCATCAACACCGAGTCGAGCGCTGAGGCATCGGCGTGACGAACGCCGCCTGGTCCAGCGGTGTTGACGAGCAGTATGGCCCATTGAGCGCCGCCGGCACTCGTTGCAAACGCCTTGTTTCCATCGACGATGTAACCACCGTCAACTTTCTCAACTGTGGTGCCGAAGCGGACAGGTTCACCAGGCTTGCGTGCTTGTGGTTCACCACTCCACGCGACCCACTTTTCGCCACGTTCGACGACGCCTTTAAACCAGCGCGTCTTCTGCTCTTCGTTGGCCATGCCATCAAGAAGCACGAGGGAATTGACGTGACCTTCCCAGCAGCGCGCGAGTGAGAGATCCGCGCGGGCGATCTCTTTCGTCATCATCCACAGAGTGAAGACGTCGCCGGTGTATGGACCAAGACCATAGCCGCCGTGTTCTTTAGGAACAACAGGCGCGAGCAGGCCTTCGCGGAACAGGTCGTCGAAGTCTTCAGCGGGGAAGGTTGCGGTGCGATCGTATTCGGCTGCGCGCGCTGCGAATTTCTCGCGCGCCAGGATGCTGGTGCGATTGATGAGATCCTGTTGTTCAGTATTCAACTCGAGGTGACTGTACACGCCGTTTTTCGATTCGGTAGTTAACATCTTAGGAACTGCAATTAGTTAAGTAGAACAAGTTAGGAAGGGTGGCTTGCCCCCGCTGTTCCGGGAGCGGGGGCAAGCCCCCCTTCCTGACCTGTACTATTTCTGAAATTCCCTATGCGCTGGCGGCTGTTCTTTGGCCAAGTATCTGCTGGGCCAGCGTTACAGGCATTTCTTTGCCGGTCATCATTCGAAACTGATGTCGCACCTGGGCGACCAGCACGTCGCGGCCATCGATGGCGATCTGTTGTCGCGCGCGGGTCGTGCCGACGAGTGGTGTCGGTTTGGAACCATACACAAGATCGATGACAACCGCATCGCCATTCAACCGATCCACTTCAAAAGGCACTTCATCGCTGTCACGACCAACAGGCGTGGCGTTCACGACAATGTCATAGCCCTCAGCATTGAAGTCGCTGAGTGGAATGTACGGCAGCCGGAGAAGTGTAGCCGCGTGTTCACCGCGTTCAGCGCCACGATTTATCAGCGTGACGCCTGCGCCTGAGTGCACGAGTGCGGCAGCGATAGCGCGACCTGCACCGCCGCAGCCGATGACGGCCGCTCGCTTCTCTCTAACCGGAACACTGCGATCGCGTGCGGCAGTATAGATCACGTCCGGATCGGTTGTGTCCGCATTCCACCAGCCGTTATTCCTTACGAGTATGTTCGCGGCTTCTGCCTGGCGTGCCATCTCGCTAACCGTCTTTGCTTTGATCAATGCTTCTTCTTTGTGAGGCGAAGCGACAGTCATGCCGTTGATCGGCATGCCGAGACTATCCAATTTTCGCGAGAGCACAAACTCGCTCCAAAAGTCGGCGAACGACTCGACTCGCAACGGCACGAACAAAGCCGGATGGTCCATCGACCGGTATGACGCATTGTGCAAACGCGGAGACAGCGAGTGAAATATCGGATTGCCGATAATCGCGAATATTTCCTTGACTGGTTTGAGATCCGGAAGATTGTAATCGTCGATCAACTTGCGGATCGAAGGTTCCATATCGATGACCGAGTCTTTCGCGACGCGGCCATAGATGCACGGCGAGCCGAGTTGTAGCGCGACTAATCGATTCCAGAAACCGAGTGGCCCGTTTGAGAACGCGATCGTGTCGTCGCGTCTCAACGACTTGAGCAAAAACAGCGGCAGAAACTCTTCCGCGATCGTGCTGGGATTCGTAACAAGTTTGTAAGCTGCCGCCGGTATGGCTGAGAGCTGCTCGAACCGCCGCTCCAGATCCGTTAGTTCGTTAACATTTCCGTACCAGGAGAGCAGTCGCTTCTCGGGCGGGATCTGTTGCAACAGTTCTGCGGATAGATCGTGATCGACGTGGAGTTCGATGCGGTCGTACAACCGTGCCGCGTTTTCCAATCGTCGCCGACTATCCTCGTCCGTAGTTTGGAAAGAATAGAGCAGCCGTCCCGGGAAGTGACTGCGCAGCCAGTCAGGATCGATATCTCCCACGCGATCCGCGCGCACTTCCAGCCATTCGACCGAGTCGGGCAAGGCAGTTAAATCTGTTCCGTCCGGCGACGGAGAATCTAAAAGAGTCGCTATGAGTGAGGTGTGTACCATTGTAAGAAACTAATTTAGTCAGGGTGATTTACCGTGAGATCTGCAGCCGAAGATTTAAAGCGGCGTAACTATACTTTGCTTGACGCGATTAGTCTACAAATTCCTCCGTAGTTGTTGCTACGAGCAAGAATTAGCTATTCTTAGACCAAAAAAAGGATCGTGCGATGAAGGAAGAAGACTCAACTGACAAGATATTTTCGGCGGTACCGCCCGCGCCTGAATACAATCCCGTCAAACAGGCCACCACCAGGGCTGAAGAATTGGGCGAGAAACCGATCGCTTCAACACTCGGCTTCTTCGCCACCATGCCCTCATCGACAGCAATAATCGCCAACCCGGTATTGCATCACACGCCCGTCGATTGCAACGGAACGACGATCACGCTGGACATTAGATCATTCACGATCCGCGGTACCGTAGCTGAGTCGGACATCGTAAATGGCAAACTCGGGCCTTATGACGTCATCTTCACCGGGCTGTTTGATAAAACCAGTTCCAGCAAACAGCTTGCGGATTTTATCGATCAGAAGTTTTTTCAGAGTCTGCGCGGGGAAACACTAATCAGCGAGGTGGCCGCATTCGTTAAAAAGTTTCCGGGGCTCGGACCGGAAGTCGCAATGCACCACTTTTTGATTTTGGGCAAAGCGAAACTCGGGCCAACTGAAGGCCAGGATCGCGGAATGCACGACGAGCGTAATGCGGAGTCGTTGCTGGACGAGATGATTTCAGTTCACATGGAGAATGTTGCGGTAGGTGGAGTGTCAACGCACATGAACTATCTCCTGATGAACAACCCACAGCTTACGGAGAATGAACTTGCGAGCGCGGCAAGACAGTTTGTCGACGAGGAAGTATCGCGGAAAAGCAACGCGTTTCAGGTGTCTTATAGCCTGATCCTCGGCCATCACGCGAACGAGCACGAGCGTTTGATCCTCGAGCGAATGGGCACGATTCAGATCCATCACGGCTCGGCGGGGTCGAACATGGTGGCGCGATACATGGCGACGCTGCACACGTTCTCAGTCGAAGATTTCTTTATCGCATCGCACATGGCGCTTGACGGCGCACGGCACTTTGGCGCGATTCATGATATGTCAGACTTTGTTCAGGAGCTCGAGCCGTTGAACTCCGAAGAGCGTGCGAAGCGGATACGCGAAAAGATGTTGACTGGCGGATTGCCGACGTTTGGTCATCCCGAGATCTCGGCGGCGGGCAGGGGTAATCAAGTGCAGCAGGATCCTCGACCGGCGATCTATATCGATCCTGTTTTCAAGGCGATTGATGCCGGAGAGTTAAAGATGACGCAGCGGCAGCACGAGCGACTGTCGATAGCGAGGCTCATCTATCTGACGGCGTTCGTGAATGGAGTGCTGAAGCCGGGGAAGGAAGACAGTCCTCCGCTTCGTTTGACGGCGAATACGGATTTTGGTGCGTGGTGCGTGCAGGAAGCGCTCGGAATTGAAGAAGCGGATCGTACGTTGTTGACTTACATCTTCAGAGGCTTTGGGTGGATGATGGACGCGCGAGAACAGTTACAACAGAAGATGATTCGTCCTGTGATCTCTCCCGATCCGAAAATCGTGCCGAAGTCGAGTGATGATCCGACGATACCTGACCTGGTAGCGGGGGTTCACGAGCGACTAGTTCAAGACGAGCCATTCGCGCCCAAGGATTAGTTGGTACACAAATTACACAAATTTTTATCTGCGCAATTTATGTATCACATCCCGATCCCCTTCAGGTGATAGCGCTCGGTGTCGTAGTACTTCTCGACATCCACGATGTTGATCTTTCCTTGCACGGTTGAGAGGTCGACAAGCGACAGCTCGCACGCAGGCGCTACACCTCTCGACGACACCATCTTCCCAAAGCTACCTTCAGCCACCGCCTCCGCCGCACGCGCGCCAAACATCATCCCCATGCTCCGATCGATCGGGCTCGGTGATCCACCGCGCTGCGGATGGCCCAACACAACTGCACGAGATTCGTAGGGTGTCTCGGCCGCGATTCTTCTCGCGAGCACCTCGCCAATCCCACCCAGCCGCACGTGCCCAAACGCATCGTGACGATCGTCAATCGTTACCATCTCACCGTCTTCCGCACGCGCACCTTCAGCGACGACGATCACGGAATAACGCGGCCGTTGCGACAACCCGCGACTCAAATCCGACTCGCCAAGTCGAGCACTCAGCAAGTGAAAAACTCTTTCATAGCGAAACGGATGTTCCGGGATGAGAATCAAGTGCGCTTGTCCCGCTACGCCCGACCAAAGCGCCAGATGCCCGGCGTGCCGGCCCATGACTTCGACAATCTGCACCCAACCGTGCGATCCCGCCGGCGTGCGAGAACGTTCGATCACCTCTGTGATATTCCTGAGTGCGGTGTCGAAACCGAGCGTGTAATCGGTGCCGGCAAGATCTTTATCGATAGTTTTCGGCACGCCGACGATCGACACTCCTCTTTGCGCCAGAACCGAAGCGACTCCGAGCGTGTCTTCACCACCGCAAACCACGAGAGCATCGAGCTGGAGCCGCTCGATATTCTCAATCACTTCATGAGATCGATCCTGAGATGCGCCTTCTTCGTTAACTTGCTTGAATGGATTCGTTCGCGACGATCCGAGATTGGTTCCACCGTCGCGATCCCAGCGACGCACCGTCTCGCGATCGAGCGGCAGCACGTCAGGCGCCGGATTGATCAAGCTCCGCCAACCATCGAACAGACCGATAACCTGTAGCCCCAGCTCCGACCCCCGATAAACCAAACCCTTAATTGCAGGATTCAAACCGGGCGCATCTCCGCCACCGGTCAGAACCCCGACCCGCTTCTCAGCCATTCTCTATATGATTCCTTTTTGTGCTTTTTGTGGCTCACTTCGTCGTGTCGTTGATCAGCACCACATCGCTCATAATCACGCCGCGCGATGCAACAAGGCTGCCGTCTTTCATCCAATCAAACGACAGGATCAAACTATCTTCGAAATTCGTTAACTGCTTTGGCTCACCACCCTCGATCGGCTGTCCCCAGATGTTGTCGAAACCACCGCGATGGTCCACATACGTGAGATAGCGTCCATCGGGACTCCAGTGCAAAGGTGAGTCCCAGTTAACCTGCACTGTCCCTGGAACATCGAACACATTAAACGTCGCGCCACCTTCAAACTGGACCACCTTCAGTTTCCAGGCCGAGTTTTGCTGCTGGTCGTTGTACCAGAAAGCGATCAACTTTCCATCGGGCGAGATCTCAGCTCGAATTGCAACGCCGTCCGTTACGCTTTCAGGCGTGCCGCCGTCAACCGGCAGACGCCAAAGCTTGAACGGTGTTCCCGGTTCATAGTGCTGGTAAACGATCCATTTGCCATCGGGTGAAAAACTGGGCCACGTGCTTTCTGAACTGCCGAACGTCAACTGTTTTGGACTCGTGCCATCGCGCTCACTTTTCCAGATTTGAAACACACCTGCACGATTGGAATGAAACGCAAGAAAGCGATTGTCCGGCGAAACAACCGGCGCGTAATTCCGCCGTCCTTCTGAAGTCAATTGCCTTGTTTCACCGCTACTGCCGATCTCAAATATGTCGGCATTGCCACTCGCATCCGACGCATAGACAATCTTGTTGTCCGGAGCTGCGTCAAGATCATAATACCTACTGGTCCCAGTCGTGAGCAGCGTGGGTTTCGACTCGCCTTTCCGTAACATCCAGACCTTTGCCATCACCTGTGACTGCACAGTGACAAGTGCGCTAGCGTCTACCCTCAGACTCAACTCCTTATAGTCACTGAGGTCGCTTGTTACAGTGCGCATTGATCCGTCACGAGAGAGTGTCCAAATCTGTATGTACGAGGCGCCGTAAACTCTGGCCAGCATGATCACGCCGCTGCCATCGGGAAGCATGGTAAGACGACCCACCTCATCAAATTTCTGTGGAGCAAGCGGAGTAATTCGTTCGGCGCCACTCGCGAGGTCCTTTTCAAAGATGGAAATCGAGTGGCTTGCCGCGATCCCATTATTGCTGGTCGAATCCGAAGTTATCGCCGGCAACAGGAGTGATTTATCGCCTGCGGACCATTGTGGTTTCGTTAACATGTCGAACCCAAGCTGCGCCGGCCACTTGCGCGTCGAGACAATCTGCTCGCTGGTCCCATCGGCGTTGGCGACTATCAGCTCATCCTTTTCATTCACACGATCGAAACGAATGAACGCGAGGCGCTTCTGATCGTTTGATAGAGAGGGAAGTCCGTCAGTTCTGTCGATTCTAGTCGCCACGGCCCCAATTCCTAGTACCGGCAATCTATAAACCTGGGCCGCGTCATTGCGGTCCGAACTGGCGTAGGCGAAGTAAATAAAATTCCCGTCAGGCGAGAACGCGACGCCGAAGTAGCGTCCCTCGCGAGGAGGGATCAATTGCGCATTGCTGTTGATTGCCACTTGTCGTAACCACAAGCTCGACTTACCACCTTCGTTGGTTATGTACGCGACATACTTGCCGTCAGGCGACATTCCCGCCATCGTTGCGTTGCCGGTCGTCGTCAGCTTCGTTACGTCGAATCGTTCAAACGGAACGCGCGTCGGCGTGACACTTTGCGGGCGGAGCTTGTAAATGCCAAAGCCGATTACGGCAACGACAGCCACGGCGGCGAGAGCGAGCCACGCGCGACTGTTCCGGCGAACTGGTTCGTGAACGATGGTTCGCGCTGCCTTCAGTTCATTTGTATCGACGATTTTCTCGCGGCCGGTTGAAGCACGCGCGTATTCGCTTCCATTGTTAGTTGGCGTAATCGAACGCTCGAGCAGTGAATTGATTTCGAGTTCTCTTCGCAGGCTGCGAAGATCGATCGCGAGCTCCTTCGCGATCTGGTAGCGCTCGTTTCTGTCTTTCCTGAGCGCCTTCTTTACAATTCGTTCCAACTCGGTCGGAATACCTTCGACGTGTCGAGAAATCGGCGGTTGTTCTTTTTCTACGATTGCCACGACAACGTCTGTCGGTGTTTCCCCAGTGAAAGGCGCATTGCCGGATGCCATCTCGTAGAGCACGACTCCGAGACCCCAGATATCTGTTCGTTCATCAACCGCAACACCACGCGCCTGCTCAGGCGACATGTAGGCAGCAGTCCCGATCACGGTCCCCGGCGACGATTGAAACAACAACGTAGACATCGTCGTCTGCAACGTGCTTTTGTGTCGTTCGGTGAGTTTGGCAAGCCCGAAGTCGAGGATCTTTACGTATCCTTCAGGGCGGATCATGACGTTCTCGGGTTTGATGTCGCGGTGGACGATGCCGTTTTCGTGCGCAGCTGTGAGCGCGTCGGCAATTTGGATCGCGATGTCGAGCACGTCGCCGAGTTTCAACGCCTGGTTCTTCAAACGCTGGCGCAACGTTACGCCTTCGACGTACTCCATTGCGATAAATGGTCGTCCGTCATCAGTCTCACCGATCTCGTGGACCACGCAAACGTTCGGATGACTCAGGCGCGAGGCTGCGCGAGCTTCCTGTGTGAATCGACGCAGGCGATCGGAATCGTTTCTCACAAACGTGGGAAGAACTTTTAGGGCGACTCGACGGCCGAGGATCGTGTCAGTCGCGAGATAAACTTCGCCCATCCCGCCTTCGCCGATGAGATTGACGATCTGGTAATGCTTTACACGCTGGCCTGCTGAGAGTTTTTGTGCGGCGCCGGCGAGTGAGTCGGCTGCCTGGGCCACCGCGGGAGATTCCATAAAGCTGCCGGCGACTTCGTATGAACGGAGCAATGATTCCACTTCGGCGCGTAGATCCGCATCGCAACACTCCGCGAGAAAGGCTTCGCGTTCGGCGCCTTTGCGTTCGAGAGCGCCCTGGAAAATTTCTTTTACGCGTTGCCAGCGTTCTGGATCGGAGTTGCTCATTTACCAATCTCGCCGCTGAGTTCGCGATGGAGCCATGCTTTGGCCATGCTCCAGTCGCGTTTGACGGTCGCCGCTGAAATACCCATTACAGTCGCTGTCTCCTCGACAGTTAGACCACTGAAGAATCTAAGTTCAACCACCCGGCTCTGTTGCTCGTCAATTTTAGCAAGACGCTCCAGAGCTTCATCGAGTGCGACGACGTCGAGGTCCTGGCCTTTCACTGCGACCGTCGTGTCGTCGAGTGAAACTCTGACGCCGGAGCCACCGCGTTTCACGCGCTTCTTCGTGCGCGCGTGATCGACGAGGATGCGCCGCATCAGTTGCGCTGCGATGCCGAAGAAGTGTGCGCGATTTTGCCATTGCACGTTTCGCTGGTCTACCAGGCGAACGTAAGCCTCGTGAATCAACGCAGTTGTTTGCAGCGTGTGACCTGGTTGTTCGCGACGCAGGTAACGCGCCGCCTGGCGACGCAGTTCGTCATAAACGATCGGCATCAACTGGTCGAGCGCCTCTTTGTCGCCGCGACCGTAGCCAACCAGCAGCTCGGTGATATTCGGCTGGGACGGCATGCAAAGGAGCATAGAGTCTTTCGTCGCAAAGGCGCAAAGGCGCAGAGGTAAGCAAGCAAGCTTTTCTTTGCGGTCTTTGCGCCTTTGCGTTGAAAAACTCTCGTGAGCCCGTTTTTCAGGAACTGTCGCGTTAGTGAAGCAGGAGGTTAGTTATGAAAAACCAAATTTGTAGGGCGATTGCAATTTTCGCGATTTTCTTCGGGTTTGCGGTGGCGAGCGTCGAAGCACAAACAGCGAGCAGGGTGGAAGTCCAGATTCCGTTCCAGTTCACGGTAGGGAAGACAACGCTGAAGCCAGGCGTTTACACGATCAAGCGAATGACTGGCAACCTGGTGCAACTCAAGAGCGTTGATGGCAAGTCGTCAGCGATTTTGAATGCTCCGGTAAATCTGAGTTCGACAGATTCTGAAGCGACTGAGCGACTCGTCTTCAACAAGTATGGCCACGAGTATTTTCTCACGCAGATCTGGCTCACCGGTGATAGCGGACGCGAATTGCTGAAGGTAAAGAAACCCGGCAAGCCCGAGCGCATCGAGCTCTCGTTACGCATCAGTCCTCATGTCGAATAGGTCTTATCGGTCCTATAGGTCCTATTCTTTGATTTGCCTCGCGCGCGTTTCCGAGAGTATTGTTTGGCGCGAGGTCAATCATGAAAAACTTGCTGAAACATCTCTCCGTTGCTCTTGCGCTGCTCGCGATCGCGGGATCTGCGACAGCGCAGGACCGTCCAACGATACTCACAGGCGCCGAGTTAACGCGAGTTGTTCCCACTGGCTTTTACTTCCAGGGCCTGAGCGCGCCAACGCAGATGCGCAACTCCGCCGCCGCGCGTTTCGGAACCACGCGCTTTGTAATCGCAGGACTGGTCGACACCTCCGGTTATTCCGCCGACGTGAGGGAAAAGTACGTTGGTTTCCTGATCACCGATTCTGAAATTACTCTCAATGGAACATCTTTGCCTGCGGGCGCCTATGGATTCGGTTTCGCCACTGAAGGCAAGATGACTGTCATGGATCTCGCCGGAAAAGATCTTCTATCGGTGGCAATCACAAACGATACGGCGTTGCGTCGTCCGCGTCCGCTGATGATGGCGGCGGATCCAGGCGGCGTCCGGTTGTATAACGGCAAAAACTATGTGGTTATCGCCGCGAAGTAGGCTCTCTCTCCTCTGGAAGTTTATATCGTTACTGTGCGTTTGGCTTGCAGTTCCGTTTGCACTCCTCGCGCAAACATCGCCCCAGCAACCAATGGGTGGCGTCAAAACCGGTCCGGCCGTGACGTACACCTCGCGTCGAACTGTTGGCATCACCGATCCGAACGCGCCTGTGATCTTTGAAGAGATAACCGACAAAACGCCGCTCGCGAATTTCCGGCATCGCTCAGGCGAAGCGGCGAAAGACTATATCTTCGATACTCCTTCAGGCGGCGTTGCGATATTTGATTACGATTCAGACGGCCGTCCCGATGTCTATCTCGTGAATGGATCGACGACCGCGGCCATGCGCGGCAAAGAAAAAGCGCCTCGCGCTGCGCTCTATCGAAATCTCGGTAATTGGAAGTTTGAAGAGGTCACCGGCAAAGCAGGTGTCGCTAACGAGCGTTGGGGGATGGGCGTCGCCGTCGGCGATTACAACAACGATGGACGTCCAGACATGTTCGTCAGCAATTTTGGCGTCTCGCGTCTTTATCGAAACAACGGCGACGGCACGTTCACTGATGTCGCAGAGAAGTCAGGCGTCGCTCGCAAGGGTTGGAGCACAGGCGCGAGTTGGGGTGATTACGATGGTGACGGCCGTCTCGATCTGTTCGTTCCCGGATATGTTCAGATCGATCTCGCTGCTCTACCTCCAAATCCGAGTGAAGCCGGAAAGTCGGGCAGCGTCGGACAAAACTTCTGCCAGTTTCGTGGTGTGCCCGTCATGTGTGGTCCACGTGGACTGACGGGTGAAGGCGACACGCTCTACCATCAGAAGGCCGACGGCACTTTTGAAGATCTAAGCGTTAAGTCAGGAGTTGACGATTCGAAAAAGTATTATGGTTTTGCGTCCGTCTTTGTTCACGTTAACGATGACAAGCTGCTCGATCTGTTCGTCGTAAATGATTCAACGCCGAATCAGCTTTACATAAACAAAGGCGACGGGACGTTTGAAGATCTTGGTTACGAGTCAGGCACGGCGCTCAACGAAAACGGACGCGAGCAGGCCGGCATGGGTCTCGCCGTTGGTGATTACGATAACGATGGTCGTGTTGATTTTCACGTCACCAACTTTTCTGACGATTCGAATACGCTTTATCACAACGACGGTGATAACAACTTCACTGACGTGACGTTTCAGGCAGGGCTTGGTGAAGTATCAATTCCGTTTCTGGGCTGGGGCACGAGCTTTCTCGATTTCGACAACGACGGCTGGCAGGATCTGTTCGTAGTAAATGGACATGTTTATCCGGCGGTTGATTCGCATCAATGGGGAACGAGTTACGCGCAGCAGGCGTTGCTCTTTCGCAACCTCAAGGGGAAATTTGAACGCGTGGGGGCGCCGCCGGGCAGTGCGCTCGCGAATGCGTGGCCCGGACGAGGGCTCGCCGTTGGAGATCTCGACGGCGATGGCCGGCTCGATCTCGTGATCAACAATCTCGATGCGAAGCCGGCGGTGCTGCGAAACGTTGCTGCCGCGACTGGTCATTGGCTGGGTTTGCGTTTAATCGGCGACGTGGCGAAGAAGAGCCCACGCGATGCGACTGGCGCTGTTGTTTATTTGACGATTGGAAATATGCGACTGCGTCGAGAAGTTTTTAGTGGCGCAGTGTATTGTTCACAAAACGACATGACCTTGCACTTCGGTTTGGGTGGCGCGATGAAGGTCGATAAACTCGAAGTGAAATGGCCCGATGGGAGCATTGAGGTATTTAATATCGCTGCTGTCGACAAAATCGTTACCATTACACAAGGCCAGGGGAAGTAGCTCCGCGTTTTGAGTTCAACCTTTAGGTTGCTCTTTATGTAAAAACAAGCTAAAGCTTGAACTCTGAACTACACCTCCTAACCGGAGCTTGAAACTTGCGACGACTCGATCTCAGAAAGGCCCAGGCAGCCAGGCTCAACACGATCCGCGACATCAATCGCCAGATCGTGTTGAACTACGTGCGCGAACGCGAACCGATTTCGCGCGCAGAGATCGCGCGTGAAACCGCACTGCAACGATCCACCATCTCTGCGATCGTCGAAGCCTTGAAGTCTGAAGGGCTGATCGAAGAAGTCGGGGAAGGCGAGTCGACGGGCGGCCGCAGACCGACGATGCTGAAGTTGCGAGCCGTTGGTCCAATCGCTCTCGGTGTTTCACTGACTCCCACCTGCACTACGATCGCGTCGAGCGATCTCGCGGGCCGTGTGATCGATCAGGAAGAGTTTCCTACCGACTCTGATCCAACTCTTAAGAAAGTGATCGGTGTACTTCGCGACTTTACTGCGCGTTACAAAGGTTCGATCGAAGGTGTCGGCGTAAGTCTTCCGGGTCTTGTCGATCCATCGACCGGAAATGCGCTTTACATTCCTTATTTCCTCTGGCGCGATCTTCCAGTCTCCGAAATGATCTCCAAAGCAGTTGGTTTACCCGTTGTCATCGATAACGACGCGAATGCGGTTGCACTTGCCGAACTCTGGTTTGGCAGACCGGAGGTGCTCGACGCGAGAGATTTCATACTTGTGCTGGTAGCGGAAGGTGTCGGCACGGGGATCATTTTTGATGGACAGGTCTATCGCGGCCAGCGCGGCGCTGCGGGTGAGTTTGGACACATGGTGATTGGACGCGGAGCTCCGGTGCCGTGCTCGTGCGGAAGTGATGATTGCTGGGAAGCGTTTTCGTCAGAGCGTGCGGCGATTACGCGTTACTTGAAGTTGTCAGGCGGTCCAGCAAACATCTCGTTTATAGAAGTGGTCGACCGCGCGCTTGCAGGCGAGGGCAATGCGAAGGAAGCGCTGGTTGAAACGGCGCGCAACCTCGGTGTTGGGATCTCGAACCTGATCATCGGGTTCAGTCCCGAGGCGGTTGTCGTCGGCGGGGAGATCGCGCGCGCCTGGGATCTCATTGAGAGTGCGTTAACGGAAACGATCGGCAAGAGCGTTCGCCGCGGGCTTCCATCCGCGCGGATCCTTCCCTCGACCCTTGGCGAAAAGCCCACCTTACGCGGAGCCCTGAGCCTCGTGCTCGCCAGTAAATTCGCCGCCGCCTTCGCCGCGTAGCCACAAAAAAAGCATAAAAAACTGTTGACAGCATCCAGCGCTTGGTTTAAAAACTTAGTTCGCTGAGACAACAAACAAAGTTTCCTTCATGGCGCACTAGTACTCCGCGCCGCTTTATCCGCTTTTCAGTACTAAAAACGAGGACTCAAAGATGAGAAAGTTACTCGCCACCGCCCAGTTTCTCCTGGTCGCGCTCCTGATTTCCACTTCCGCGATGGCCCAAAACAATAAAGGCGCGATCGTCGGCACAGTCAAAGACCCCAACGACGCACTCGTCGCGAACGCCCAGGTCAAAGTCACTAGCCTTAAGACCGGCGAGATCCGGACTGCTGACTCGACCGATGAAGGCACCTTTACTATCACAAACCTCGAGCCCGGTGCTTATAACGTCAGTGTTGAAGCCGCCGGTTTTCAGGCCGTGACAATCGAAGCAGTGCAAGTCGAGACCAACTCGCGCCTGCCACTCGATGTGAAGTTCGCCAACATCGCTGCCGGCAGCACCTCGGTGACGATCACTGCCGAGTCAGCTCCGCTTGTCGAGAGCGAGACGAGCGTCCGCGGCGATATCATCACGGGCCGGCAAGTTACTGAACTGCCGATCCAGCAAAGAAATTTCACTTTGCTCGCGGCTTTGTCTCCAGGCGTTGTTCGACCCAATCTCGGTCTTCTGGGCGGCGGTGGAAACTTCGTGGCTGGTGGTGGCGGACAGAACAACACTGAATCGACGCGCTTCCGCGAATCCGGTGGTTCCGTTCTGGTGATCAATGGCGCGCGCGCCACCAATAACAATTTCACTCTCGACGGTGTCGACAACAACGAATCTCAGTTTGGACAGATCGCGATCTACCCGCAACCTGATGCGATTGCGGAATTCAAGATCGAATCGAGCGTCCCTACGCGCGGAGTCAGGACGCGCCGGCGGTGGTGTCATCTCCGCGACTTTCAAATCGGGCGGCAATGATTTTCACGGAACACTTGGCGAGATCTATCAGGGTCGCTTTTTGAGTGCTGCGGCAAGCAGATTTGACGATCCAAATTCACCGCCAGTGCCAAACTACGTGACGCATAACTATTACGCCACCATTGGTGGTCCAATCTTCCTGCCACGACCCGGCGAAGGCGGATCCGCTCTCTACAACGGCCGCGATCGTTCGTTCTTTTTCTTCTCGCTCAACGGACAACGAAACAGCACGCCGATCTTCGGCGGTACTGGCGATCCGCAAGCGGTTCCGGTGCCGACAGCCAGAATGCGCGTGGGCGACTTCGGTGAGTTGTTGCGGCCTGGAATCCTGCGCGAGTATACCCACTTGCAGGCGGTGGTACTGTCACTGCGCCGTTCGGAACGATCTTCGCACCGAACGGGACGCCGATTCCCGGAAACGATCTTCGTAATTGTGCGAGTTGCGGGCCGTTCTCGGCATTTGCGCGTAATTACATCAACGCGTTCCCGCTTCCAAATCTCCCAGGACCGGGCAGAAACTTTGTCACCAATCGCACGGAAGGCGCGAACGTCGACAGCTACGACATCCGCATCGATCATCGTATCACTCAGTCAAACTCGCTCTTCGGGCGCTACAGCAAATCCGACACGGCACGCTCGCGCGACAATTTCTTTCCACTCGGTCTTTCACCAAACAACAACGATCTTCCTGCTGGTCCATCCGCAGGCGACGAGTTTGGCGACGCAAAGGGTTTTACGCTCGGCAACACGCACGTCTTCTCTCCCTCGGTTGTGAACGATGCGCGCTTCGGTGTCACGAGAGTGCAAATCGGAATCTTCAACACCGGTGTCAACGGCACGGGCGGATTTAGTCCGACCGTCACGGCAAACCTTGGCGCCCCTAACATCAACATTAGTGATAACACCAGCGGTATCGTTCTGGTTGGAATTGTAGATGAGTTGACTGGCACCGATCGCGCAACTGAATTCACCGGGGATGGAGGTCCATTCTATTTCCTTTCAAACAACTTCCACGTCGCGGATGCCGTTACGGTCGTAAAGGGCAATTCGACATTTAAGTTCGGCGGTGATTATCGTGTCCGCCAGAACAGTAACTACGACGGTGGTCGCAACAACGGCACCAAGGGAAATTACCAGTATGGCACGACCGGCAGCGGGTTTGTTTCGGGTAACTACAACGGTATTGGTCCGAACGACACTGGTTCCTCGCTCGCAAACTTCCTGCTGGGTTACCAGCCCGGCTTCGTAGGCCGCGGTGATCCAGGTGGTCCATACTTCCAGTCGACTAAAGAGATGGCTTTCTTCGTCCAGGACGATTGGAAAGTCAATACGGATCTAACGCTGAATCTTGGTCTGCGCTACGACATTTTCACCGCGCCGACCGAACGGTTCGATCGACAAAGCAACTTCGTTCCCGCTACGGGTACGGTCCAGCTAGCGGGTGAGAACGCACCCGGCGGCCGCGATCTCGCAAACACAGACAAGAACAATTTCGGACCACGCATAGGTTTCGCCTACAGCGGCTTTAAGGACGATAAAACCCTGGTCCTGCGCGGTGGTTATGGAATTCTTTACACCACGGACGTCAGTGCCGCCCAGCCATTAACTGCGAATCCGGGAACCGGAGCCGGCAGCTTCGCTTGCACGCCAATAACGAATCCGGGCGCCTGTCCGGCGGTCTTCCAGGCCCGCAATCCATTTGATAACGGCATTCCGACTGCGCCGTTTGTAGTTGCAGCACCCGGTACAGCTATTCCCGCCCCGACTACTGGCGGTCTCATTCTCTTCAACGATCCAAACCGAACGGATGAGATGTATCAACAGTACAACCTGACGGGACAGTGGGAGTTCTCAAGAGGTTGGCTGGCAGAAGTCGCTTACGTCGGTTCCATGGGCCGCAATCTTCTCGTGCTGCAGAATATCGGCACAAATAACGACGAGGGTGGTCCAGGATCGCGCGAGGTTCCATTTGGTCAGGTCATTGCCACGCGTTATACAGGAAGCTCGAATTACAACGCGATGCAGACCAAGCTCGAGAAGCGATTCACCAGAGGCTTATCGCTGTTGAGTTCATACGTCTGGTCGCACGCGATCGACGATTCGCCGGGAGGCATCTGCAAGAATGGCGCGAGTGCGCGTGACTGTGGTCCGGACGATCCAACACGGCCGGAACTCGAGCGCGGCAATTCTGACACTGACGTGAGACACCGTTTTACGTTCGCGAATGTTTGGGATCTCCCAATCGGCAGAGGCAGAAGTTATGGCAGCGATATGCCCAGAGGCCTCGACCTGGCGATTGGTAACTGGCAATTCAATAACATTGTGCAGTGGCAGACGGGTCCGGTTTTCGATATCACGTGCAATGGCGGACGCGTGGATATCATTGGAGATCCAACACCCACGGCGGAGCAGGAAGCGGCGGGTCTTGAGCTGAATCCCTTTGCTTTCAGGTGCGCGCAGACGCGGATCTTCCCGAGCGATGCGAACAGTCCCCATATTGGAAGTCTCGGTCGCAACGTCTTCCGCGGCCGGCCGCAGTTTTACTGGGACGCTTCATTCTTCAAGAATTTTCCGGTTACTTCGATCAGTGAAGCATTCAAGGTTCAGTTCCGGTTCACGGCGTATAACGTGCTGAACCGAGTGAATCGTTCGGCGCCGAATGGAGACGTCAACAACGCGGGTGATCGTGGCCGCGACATAAACGAGCAGCGGCGCCGGCAGATGGAGTTCTCCCTCAAGCTCATCTTCTAACGTTAGCCACAAAAAACACAAAAAGCGCAGATGCGAGTTGTTAAAGCATTTGCGCCTTTTGTGCTTCTTTGCCGCCGGATACAATCGCGGAATGGTTTTAGTTCGCAGCTTCTTTTTGTGCTTGATCGCGTTCACTGTTAGCGGCGCGACGCCTCAGCGTCCGTCTACGCGGATCGAGACGGCGCTGAGCGAGGCAGGCGCGCTGGTCCAGGCTGGACGGCTCGAAGAAGCTGAGGCTGCGACTCGCAAGTTACTCGCTGCGAATCCAAGAAGCGCTGAGGCTCATGCGTTGCTCGGTGTGATACTCGATCAGCGCGGGATGAGTGGCGAGGCTGAAAAAGAATACGCCGCTGCGTTGCGTCTAAAACCTAATCTTGTCAGCGCGTTGTCGAATCTCGGTGTGCTGTTGGCGCGGACGAACCGTGCCAACGAAGCGATCGGGAAGTTTGAAAGGGTCTTGCAACTCGATCCACGTCACGAGCGCGCGATCTTTAATCTGGGCGCGCTCTACGCCGCCCGCAAAGACTTTAAGCGGGCCGTTCCACTACTCGAAAGAGCTGCAGGCATTACGCGCGGGAAAAATGAGCTGCGCGAGCCTCTCGATGCTGCGCTGCTCCTCACCCTCGTTAATGCATATGTTCATGCAGATCGTCGCAAAGAGGCGCTGGATCTTTCGCGCCGCCTCGAACAAATTGCGGCTGCCGACCCAAAAGCACTCTTCACCTTAGCGTTGAGCCTGGCGGAAGCACACGAGTATGCGGAAGCGGTGCGTTTGTTTCAGCGCACAAACGAGTTGCGCCCGCAAACTTACGAAGTCCTGTACAACCTCGGCATCGCACTCTACAACCTCGATCGTCTCGACGAAGCGCAACAAGCAATTTCGTCTGCTGCCTCATTGAAACCGGGTGAAGCTGATCCTTATTACCGGCTCGGGCTCATTTCATCAGCGCAAGGCGACACGCCAGCGGCATTGACGCATTGGACCAAGGCGCTCGAGCTGCGTCCGGTGTTTGCTGAAGTCAATTTCATGATTGGCGAGGAACTACTGAAGAAGCAGCTTGCCGAGAAATCAGTCCCGTTCTACGAAAAAGCACTCGAGCAATCGCAGGGTCAACTGGTCTACTACCTGCGTCTCGGTGTCGCGAATGTTCGTGGCCAGCGTTACGAGCGCGCGCGTGAAGTCTTTACGCAGGCACTGCAACGCTATCCTGATAACGCAAACCTCTATTTCCTGCTTGGTTACACAGGACGCGCTGAAGGGCAGTACGATCAGGCCGTCGCGAATTTCAGGCACGCGCTGAAGCTTGAGCCTGACAACCCCGACGTGCTTTCGAATCTCGGATATATCGCGAGCCAGCGCGGCGAAAACGTCGAAGCGGAGCGTTTGCTCAGGCGTGCCATTCAACTCAATCCGAAAAGTTTTCCTTCCTATCACGATCTCGGACGCTTGCTGGTGAAGCTGAGGAGATATGAAGAGGCGTTGCCGCTACTGAATCGTGGAGTAGAACTCAACGCAAAAGATCCAGGGGTGCATTACCAACTCTTTCTTGCTTACTCGCGGCTCAAGAGAAAGGAAGATGCAGACAGAGAGTTGGCGGAATTTAAGAGGTTGGACGAAGTAAACCGGCACGGCGCAACGCCGCTTGCGCAAAAAGATGGCGAGGCGTTGCCGCCGTTGCCTACAGCGGCGTCGGGTGATAGTGCGAAACCTCGCACACCTGGAAACATAGAACATCGCGCAGAAAACAACAAACTCGACTTGTCGTATTTTCCGGCGTTCTGCTCGTTCTGTTGTGGTTTTGTCGTACAGGTTCGGCTCAGACCGTCACGAAAGTCGATCCACCTTCGTGGTGGGCCAAACACACGATCAATCCAGTCAGACTTCTGGTGCGCGGCACAGATCTCCACGGCGCGCGCGTCAGTTCCACGAATCCGGAAATACAAATTTCGAACGTCTTAGTTAACGAAAGAGGAACTTATCTTTTCTTCGATGTTTTTATCAGTCCTTCGGTCCGTCCAGGCAAGTATCCGCTGATTGTCGGGACTAAAACCGGAGGCACCATGATTCCCGTTCAGCGTCGAGTCTCCTCTCGACACTCTCACACATTTCCAGGGCATCACCAATGACGACATCATCTACTTGATCATGCCGGATCGCTTCGCCGACGGCGATCCATCGAACAATAAACCTGCCAACGCACCGCGCGAAGCAAGTGATCGAAACAATCCGCGCGGTTTTCATGGCGGCGACCTGCGCGGGATTATCAACAATCTCCCGTACCTGAAAGACCTCGGCATCACAGCCATCTGGCTCACTCCGTGGTACGACAACTGGAATGGTTTGAACCGCTGCGACAAGCCGTGGTGTCCAAACACTTACTATCACGGCTATCACGCGATCGATTACTACGCGGTCGAAGATCGATTCGGCGATCTGTTAACGCTGCGAGAGTTGGTCCAGAAAGCGCATGCACTCGGCATCAAGATCATTCAGGACCAGGTGGCAAATCATGTCGGCTCGCAACATCCATGGATCAAGGATCCGCCACTCCCCAACTGGTTCCACGGGACGCTCGCGAAGCATCAGCTCAACAAGTTCAGAAACAGCGTGCTCCTTTCGCCGCACTCAAACCAGCTCGAGTTTCGCAACGTACTCGATGGCTGGTTCAGCGACGATCTTCCCGACATGAACCAGGAAGAACCGGAAGTCGCGCGCTACGAAATACAGAACGCGCTCTGGTGGGTTGGGATTACGGGAATCGACGGCATTCGCCAGGACACGATCCAGTACATGCCGCGCTTCTTCATTCGCGATCTGTCCAACGCGCTTCATCGCCAGTATCCGAAGCTATGGATGGTTGGTGAGGTTTTCGAGCGTGATGCGGCGCACACGGCTTTCTTTATCGGCGGTCACAAGGGTTGGGACGGCATCGACACACAACTCGATTCCGTTTTTGATTTTGCGTTGTGGAACGCGTCGCTGTTTGTGTTCACGAACAAAGCGCCGGTGCGTTCTCTTCGCGACCAACTGAAGTACGACGCGCTCTATCCGGATCCTTCAAAACTCACCGTGCTCGCGAATAATCACGATACGCCTCGCTTCCTCTCACTCGAGGGCGCAACGACTGCGGGCGCGATGATGCACGTGGCGTTCATCCTGAGCGTGCGTGGAATTCCGCAGCTTTACTACGGAGAAGAAATAGGGATGGAGGGGAAAGACGATCCGGATAACCGGCGCGACTTTCCGGCGAGCGCTTTCAAGGCAGATGGGCGAAAGCCACACGAGCAGAAGATGTTTGACTGGACGCGCAGGTGGATTCAACTGCGGCGCGAACATGTAGCGATGCGAACGGGGCGCACGATCGATCTTTTTTACGATGACGAGACGTATGTCTTCGCGCGGCAGCATGGCACTGAGACTCTGATCATCGCGTTTAATCGCCACAATCAACAGAAGCAGGTGACGGTTCCGGCCGGGACGATCGGTTTGAAGGATGGGGTGACGTTGAAGGCTTTGATCGGAGCTGATGCGAATAGTCGTGTTACCGGCGGTGAGGTTGTGTTGAATCTTCCCTCGCTGAGTGCTGTGGCTTTTAAGGCGTTTTAGACAGGATTTACATGATTAGAAAGAGATTGAGCGGAATATTGCTTCATCCGACGTCGTTGCCGGGGGCTTTCGGCATTGGCGACCTTGGACCAGAGGCGTACAAGTTCGTCGACTTTCTCGTTGCAGCAGGACAGAGTCTGTGGCAAGTGTTGCCACTTGGACCAACCGGATATGGTGATTCACCTTATGCGTGCTACTCGGCTTTTGCGGGTAACACTTGCTTATCAGTCCGGAACAATTGGTGACCGAGGATTGCTGGATTCGGCGCCTTCTTTGGACACAAAAGCGCACAAAGTAGATTTTGGGGAAGCGCACAAATTTAAAGAGCAGCTACTCCACAAAGACTACGAGCGGTACATAAAGACCACCGATACCGCACTTCGCAGCTGCCTTTCGAGACTTTCGCGCAACAACAGGCACATTGGCTCGAGGATTATGCGCTCTTCCGCGCGTTGAAAGATGCACACGGTGGCGTGGCGTGGAACGAGTGGGAACCGGCGTTGGTGCGCCGCACGCCCGCGGCAATGGCGCGCGCGCAGGAACAACTCAGAGAAGAAGTTGAAGCACACATGTTCTACCAGTTTCTCTTCTTCCGGCAGTGGTTCGCTTTGAAGACTTACGCAAACGAACACGGCGTAAGCATCGTTGGCGATCTACCGATCTTTGTGGCCCAGGACTCTGCCGACGTTTGGACCAACCCCGATCAGTTCAAGCTGGACAAGAACGGAAAACCGATCGTCGTCGCTGGTGTGCCACCTGATTACTTCAGCAGTACGGGCCAGCTCTGGGGCAATCCGCTTTATAACTGGGAACGCATGCAGACTGACGGTTTCAAGTGGTGGATTGAACGCGTGCGCGCCACGTTGACTGTCGTTGATATCGCGCGCGTCGATCACTTTCGAGGTTTTGCCGCGTGTTGGGAAATACCAGGCGGCGACAAGACCGCCGAGCGCGGTCAATGGGTCGAGGCGCCGGGAAGGGAATTGTTCACCGCGATTCGCAAGACACTCGGTGAACTACCGATCATCGCTGAAGATTTGGGTGTCATCACTCCCGACGTCGTCGAGTTGCGTGAAGAGTTCGGCTTTCCGGGGATGCGCATTCTTCAATTCGGTTTCGGGAGCGATTCAAAAAACATCGATCTGCCGCACAACTACGTTCCCAATGTCGTCGCTTACACGGGCACTCACGACAACGACACGACTGTCGGATGGTTTGAGAGTGTCGCCGGCGAAGGCTCGACTCGTACCGCGAAACAGATCGAACGCGAGCGAGAGTTTTGCCTGAATTACCTGAACACGAAGGGCGAAGAGATTCACTGGGATTTCATCCGCACAGTACTGGCCTCAGTTGCGAACACAGCGATCGTTCCATTGCAGGACCTGCTTGGCCTCGGAACCGAAGCGCGCATGAACCTTCCCAACAGCACTGAAGGAAACTGGGCGTGGCGATACGAGTCGGGAGCGCTCACCGACGACATCGCCACACGTCTAAAACAATTAACCGAATTGTATGGACGCAATTAAAAAACTGCTGATTTGTGCCATTTGTGTACTTCTGTACCCGATTGTGGCCACAGCACAGTCGCCGGAAATCTTGAAAGTCGATCCACCAAGCTGGTGGACCAGAAGTTCCATGAACCCCGTGCGCGTCATGATTCGCGGCAGGAATTTCCAGGGCTCGCGAGTCCAAATCAGCGGACCAGGTTTACGCAGTAATCGGCGCACCGAAGATCAACGATCGCGGCACATGCATTTTTGTTGACGTCTCCATCGCTCCCAGCGCGCCGCCGGGAGAACGCTCGATCACTGTCACCACGCCACGCGGTTCCGCGCGAACGTCATTTGAAGTCCTTGCACCATTGAATCGCACCGGAAGGTTTCAGGGCTTTTCACCGAACGACGTGATGTATCTGATCATGATCGATCGTTTCGCTGACGGCGATCAGTCAAACAACGAGCCGCCACAGTCGCGCGGTATCTACGATCGGAAGAACAAGTTCTACTATCACGGTGGCGATCTCCAGGGCGTGATCGATCGCTTACCTTACTTGAAAGAGCTTGGCGTTACGGCGATTTGGCTCACGCCCTGGTACGACAATTACGATCGTCTCAATCAGATCGAATTGAAGGAAGACAAACCGAGCACGGGATTTCACGGCTACAACCCGCAGGATTTCTACGGCGTCGACGAGCACTTCGGCACACACGCAAAGCTGCGTGAGCTGGTGGATGCAGCGCACCGCTCCGGCATAAAGATCATTCAGGACCAGGTGATGAACCACACTGGTCCATATCATCCGTGGGTTGAAGATCCGCCGACGCCCACGTGGTTCAACGGAACAAAAGATCGGCACTTGAAGAACGTGTTTCAAACCTGGGTGCTGCACGACCGGCGGCCCGTCGAACGCTTGAAAAACGAAACGATGGAAGGTTGGTTCCTCGATTTCCTTCCTGATCTCAACCAGCACGACCGCGAGGTTTCTCGTTATCTGATTCAGAATACATTGTGGTGGATCGGCACGACCGGTCTCGACGGCATACGCATGGACACGTGGCAGTACGTGCCAAACTCATTCTGGAAAGATTGGACCGCGGCGGTAAAACGAGAGTTTCCGAATTTCAAGGTCGTGGGCGAAGTAAAAGATGGCGACGTGGTCCATACGTCGTTCTTTCAGGGCGGCAAAGTCCGTTTTGACGGCGTCGATTCAGGGCTCGATACGCTGCTCGACTTTCCGCTCTTCTACCCGATTCGACACGCATTCGCCGAAGGTAAACCGATCGACGAAATTCCGAAGACGCTCGCGAAAGATTATCTCTACACCAACTCTGAAATCCTCGTGACGTTACTTGGCGGACATGACGATGGCCGCTTCATGAGCGAGAAAGGCGCGACGATCGAAGGTCTCAAGCTGGCAAATGCGTTTGTATTAACAACGCGCGGCGTGCCGCAGCTTTACTACGGCGACGAGCTCGCGATGGAAGGTGGAGACGAGCCAACCACGCGCGGCGATTTCCCGGTGGATTTCCCGGCGACAAGCGAAACGCTTTCACCGCTGCGGGTCGTACCAAAGAAGAGCAGGAGTTGTTCGAGTACATCAAACGCCTGACAACTCTCCGTCGCGAACTCTATCCACTCAGTGATGGGAGACCTCGTGAACCTTCACGTGTCTGAGCAGCAGTATGCGTATGCGCGAACGACGAAGCATGCCGCTGTTGTAGTCGTGTTCAATAACGACGACAAAGCGGCCGAAATTGAATTTGATGTCATCGCGTACTGGTATAAGAGACGGCTTTACGCTGAAGGATCGACTCGGCGTCAGCCGCGATGTTGTAACTACGGGACGCAAGATGAAGGTTCATTTGCCTCGACGTTCAGTAGCAGTTTTTGCAGCATCCTGGAAACTACAACAAATCCAGTAGCAAAGGTTCTCCCATGGACAAACCACGCTTGAGCTTTTGGCAGATCTGGAACATGAGTTTCGGGTTCCTCGGAATTCAGTTTGGCTGGGGTTTGCAACTCGCCAACATGAGCCCGATCTACAAATACCTGCACGCCGAGGAAAGCCAGCTTCCTTATCTTTGGCTCGCTGGTCCAATCACGGGACTCATCATTCAACCGATCATCGGCTCGATGAGCGACCGCACCTGGAACCGCCTCGGTCGCCGCCGTCCTTACTTTCTCGTCGGCGCAATTCTTGCGAGCATCGCGCTGTTCTTCATGCCTAACTCGTCAGAGCTGTGGATGGCTGCCGGCCTGCTTTGGATTCTCGATGCGAGCATCAACATCACGATGGAGCCGTTTCGCGCGTTTGTTGCCGACAACCTGCCGGAGGAACAACGCACGCTGGGTTTCGTGATGCAGAGTTTTTTCATCGGCATCGGCCAGACACTCGCGAACGCTTTGCCGTACCTCTTTACGACGATGGGCGTTGTTGGAGTAATGGCGACCGGAATCCCGCTGTCAGTCGATTACGCCTTCAAGATCGGCGCGGTGGTGTTTCTGATTGCCGTTCTCTGGACCGTGGTGAGTACGAAGGAGTATCCACCTGAGGATATCGAAGCGTTTCAGCGCATGAAACGCGAAAGAAAAGGCATTCTCGCGGGTTTTGCGGAAATCTTTTCGTCGATCGCTGAGATGCCGCAGACGATGAAGCAGCTTGCAGTGGTCCAATTCTTCACCTGGTTTGCTCTGCCTTGCATGTGGCAGTTCTTTGGAATTGCTGTTGCCCGCCACGTTTTTGGTGCTCCTGACGAAAAATCGCCGCTGTTCGCGCAGGGAACGGAATGGGGTGGTCTATGTTTCGCTGCTTATAACGTCGTCTGCTTTGTGATCGCGTTTCTGCTCCCTTCGCTGGCGAAAAAGACGAGCCGGAAGACTGTTCATATCATCGCGCTGGTATGTGGCGGCATCGGATTGATCTCGGTCCTCTTCATCGCGAACAAATGGATGTTGTTCCTCAGTATGGCGGGTGTGGGGATCGCGTGGGCGTCGATTCTTTCAATGCCTTACGTGATTTTGTCGACCGCAGTGCCCGCGGCGCGAATGGGTGTTTACATGGGCGTGTTCAATCTGTTCATTGTGATTCCGCAGATCGTGATGTCGCTCATCGTGCCGAGCATCTTCAACAACGTGCTTGGAGGCGATCCGAGAAATGCGGTGGTGCTCGGCGGGATCAGTTTACTGGTTGCAGCGGTCACTGTGCTGGGAGTGCGTGATGTTCATGAAAGGTAAGCACTTTTTACTTCCGGTCCTGCTCCTTTGCGCACTTTGTGTACAGATTTACCCGCAACCCGCACGCGATGTCTCGAAAGAGCCGGCGCGCCCGGCGCGCGATTGGGTCCGCGATGGAGTGATCTATGAGATCTACCCGCGCGCATTCTCGCAACAGGGAAACTTCAACGCGATCACCGCGCGGCTCGACGAACTAAAAGATCTCGGTGTCACGATTCTCTGGCTGATGCCGATTCATCCCATCGGTCAGGAAAAGAAGAAGGGAACCATCGGCAGTCCGTATGCGGTGCGCGACTATTACGCGATCAATCCGGACTACGGCACGGCCGCCGATTTGAAGCGACTTGTTCGCGAAGCACATGCGCGCGGGCTAAAGGTCATCATCGACATCGTCGCCAATCACACGTCGTGGGACAGTGTGTTGATGAAGCATCCGGAGTTTTACAAACGTGATGACAAGGGCAACATCACGTATCCGTACGACTGGTACGACATCGCCGCCTTGAACTACAGCAACAAGGAATTGCGCCGGTACATGACCGACATGCTCAAGCACTGGATCCGCGAGTTTGATCTCGATGGGTTTCGTTGCGACGTCGCCGCTGAGTTGCCGACCGATTTTTGGGAGAACGCGCGTCGCGAGCTCGAGCAAGTCAAACCTGACATCGTGATGCTTGCTGAAGCGCACAAAGCTGAATTGATGGTCTCGGCTTTTGATCTCGACTATTCATGGCCGTTGCACAGCGCGTTGACGCAGGTTATGCAGGGCCGTGCTCCGGCGACTGCCCTGCGCGAAGAGTGGGAGAAGGAACTGAAGACGTGGCCGCGTGGCGCGCTGCACATGCGTTTCTCCGACAATCATGATGAACGTCGCGCCATCGCGCGATTTGGTGAGCAGGCGGCGTTAGCTGCTTCTGCGCTGGTGTTCACGCTTGATGGAGTGCCGATGATCTACAACGGCATGGAGGTTGGCGATACGACGGAGTCGGGAGCGCCGGCGCTGTTTGAGAAGTTACCGATCTTCTGGTCCATCGCCGAACGGCGTCCGGAGTTTCCGAAGTTTTACAAACAGATGATGGCGTTACGACGCTCGAGCATAGCGTTGCGGCGTGGGAGTCTCGAATGGTTGAGAAACTCGGACGATTCGCGTGTTGTGACGTTTATGCGGAGTGCAGGGAAGCAAAAAGTTTTGGTAGCGATTAATTTTTCGAACCGGCCGTTCTTTGGATCGGTTGAGGTTGCGAACGCAAGGTTGTTTGTCGACGCGCACGGAGGCTTTGTTGCCTTGCCTGTGCTCTCGTTGGATCCTTGGGGGTACCGCATTTTTATACAGGATTAATCACGTAAATCATGTCAAAGGTTTTTTTCATCATCGTGATCGCCAGTTACACTGTGATGGCCCAGGGGGTCGACGCGCATTGGCCCACGGCGGCGAAGAATGGGTTTGGAACTTCAGTGACACGGACATCGAAGGTTTGGTTTACGCTCGCGAATGGTGTGATGACGGAAGTGTTTTACCCCACCGCGGATACTCCTAACGTGCAGACGTTGCAGCTCCATGTTGCCGTCGGCGGAAGAGTTGAGACTGAGATGGACGATACTTTTCATCGTCTTGAGCTCCCGAATCCAAACTCACTTACGTTTCGACAGGTCAATACTTCGAAGACCGATCAATACACCATCACAAAAACCTACGTCACCGATCCGCGCCGAAACACCGTTTTAATCGATCTGGATTTTAATAATCGAAGCGATGCTCAAATCTCGATCTATTACGATCCATCGCTGAACAATAGCGGCATGCACGATTCAGCCCGGACCGAGGGCGATGCCCTCGTCGCAGTTGATGGGAATAAAGCATCAGCATTGATATCGAGTTGTGGTTTTGTTGAGGTTAAAAACGCACCAGCCGAAGGCAATGTCGCTCAGATTGGATCATTAAAACGAGACCGGTGCACTATTGCGCTTGGTTTTGGTGAAACTACAACACAGGCCGCTAACGCAGCGCGTTTTTCACTGGCTCGCGGATTCGAAGCGATAAGACGTGAATACGAGAGCGGCTGGCAATCTTATGTCGCAACCTTGCCTCGCATCCCGAAACATCAACGCCAGTTCAATATGGCTGCGATGGTCCTGAAAGGACTCGAAGACAAAACCGTGCGCGGCGCCTCAATCGCTTCTCCTTCGACTCCGTGGGGTGGTGGAGCTAACGCAAACGAACCGACCGTCAGCGGATATCACGCGGTGTGGGCGCGCGATCTTTATCACGTCGCCACAGCATTCGAGGCGATGGGAGATCGCGCTTCCGCGAATCGCCTGCTCGATTATCTTTTCAGAGTTCAGCAAAAACCAGACGGGAGCTTTCCACAAAATTCGTGGATTGATGGACGGCCAATCGGCGGCGGTTTACAGATGGACCAGGTCGGTTTACCGCTCGTGCTTGCTCATCAGCTCGGGCGCAACGATCGACGATCATGGCTCAAAAATATCAAGCCCGCCGCGGATTTCATCGTGCGTCGTGGACCACGGACGGATCAGGATCGCTGGGAAGAGAAACCCGGTTATTCACCGTCGACCATTGCCGCACAGATCGCCGGTCTTGTTTGCGCCGCGCAGATAGCACGCATCAATAGAGATGAATCTTCGGCCAGTGCTTATCTTAAGACTGCCGACAACTGGGCCGATGCCGTCGAACGGTGGACTGTCACGGGAAGCGGTCTTACCAACCGCGACTACTACATCCGAATCTCAGAGAATGAAGACCCGAACGACGGCGCGAAGATTCACATCAACAGTAGTAACCTCAAGGCAGATGAGCGAAAAATCGTGGATGCGGGTTTTCTCGAGCTGGTAAGGCTCGGTGTGAAAGATCCTCGCGATCCCTTGATCGTCGAATCTATCGCGCTCATTGATCAGATGATCAGCGTTAAGACGCCCGTGGGCGAAGCGTGGTATCGATACAATCACGATGCTTACGGTGAAACGCCGGATGGTGGCAAGTATGACGGCAGCAACGGTGTGGGACGTCTTTGGACGCTGCTCACCGGAGAACGCGGTGAGTATGAGATCGCTGCCGGCGATCTCGCGAGTGCTCGTAAACGACTAGACACGATGGCCGGATTTGCGAACGACGGGTTGATGATTCCCGAACAGGTTTGGGATCTCAAGACCGGGCCGTTTCGTTTCGGCGCCGGCACTGGATCGGCGACACCACTGGCGTGGTCCATGGCCCAATTCATCCGGCTTGCGATCAATATCGAGAAGGGAAGAAACGTGGAGACACCGAGATGTTACACCGTGTGAGGAACGAGCGGTATCGCTGGTTCTCGCGCAATAGGCGCAAAGGAGTGAAGCGAAGCATACCGCGCTCGGTTCGGTTATGACTAAATACAACGGATTGATCTTCGCTGCCGATCTTGGTGGCACGCATCTTCGCGCCGCTACTGTCGATCGCAAGGGGAAGATTCGATTTCGTTTTAAGCAGAACACGCCGCAGGGCAGGGATGCGAACGCCATCGTCGATGCGATCGTGGCTGCGGTTAAAGAAAGTGGTGATGAGATATCAGCAGTGTCGCTGGTGGTGCCTGGAACAGTGAACGTCGAAGGAGGCGCTGTTGTAAAGGCGCCCAATCTTCCTTTTCTCGACGGCTTTTGTCTCGCGGCAGCATTAACGGAGCAGCTAAATCTTCCTGCGATTCTCGAGAATGATGCGAACGCTGCCGCAGTCGGCGAGATGTGGCAGGGCGCGGCGGTCGGTTGCAACACGATCATTTGCGTAACGCTCGGCACCGGTGTCGGCGGTGGAATAATTCTGAACGGCAAACTGTGGCGTGGAGTGGATGGAGCAGCGGCAGAGATCGGGCATATGTGCGTCGATCCTTTCGGTGGTGTTGCTTGTACGTGTGGCAGTCGCGGTTGTCTTGAAGTCTTCGCGTCGGCGACGGCGATTGTTCGCATGACACGCGAAGCGAGTCCGCGTTATCCGGATTCTGTGTTGCAAGGCAATGAAGATCGCACTGCGGAAACGATCTTCGAGGCGGGTCAGCAAGGTGACGAACTGGCGCTCGAGATCTTCCGGCGCATGGGTGTTTACCTCGGAATCGGGTTGGCGAACCTTATCAACATTCTAAATCCGGAAATGATTGTGATTGGCGGAGGCGTTGTGAATGGTTGGGATCTGTTTGAGAAGCACATGCATCAGCAGGTCGAGGAGCGTGCGTTTCCTTTGCTCGCCGCGCGCGTAAAGATCGAGCGGGCGAAGTGTGGCGACGATGCGGGCCTCCTGGGCGCTGCGCGGTTGGCGTTTAAATAAGTACACAAAGGGCACATATTGCACTAAAAACGATGAAAAGATTTCTTTTACTCATCGCTTTCCTTACGAGCGCCAATGCGCAGGACATCACCGAGGCTCGAGCAGATCGGGCCGGTTGTTCGTTTTGAAAAGTCCAGCAACTCGGTGACGCTTCACTGTCGCGACAGCTCGCAGGTACGGCTGACGATCCTGGCCCCGGATCTTATTCGCGTCAGGGCAGCGTTCACGAAGCCGATTCCGGCGAAGGATCACTCATGGGCCATCGCGAAAGAGAACTGGCAAACACCGCGCTGGAACGTGAATGAATCGTCCGACTCGATAACGATCACGACCGACGAGCTTGAAGTCGCCATACGTCGTTCGCCTTTGCTGATTGAATTTCGCGACGTGCGCACGCGCCAGTTGCTGAATGCGGACGAACGACCAATGTCGTACGACGCCAAGGGCCAGCTCGCCGGAATGATGTTCGATCCGAAAGCGGGCACGTTTGTCGCCGCCGCGAAAAAGCTCGGTTTCGACGAGCACTTCTACGGCCTCGGCGAAAAAGCCGCGCGTCTCGACAAACGTCGCAGCTCGTTCGTCAACTGGAACTCCGACACGCCCGGCTACACCGAAGGCAAAGATCCGATCTATCAAACCATCCCGTTCTACATCGGACTGCAACGCGGCGTCGCCTACGGAATATTTTTCGACAACAGCTATCGCAGCTATTTCGACTTTGGCAAGTCGTCGCAGCAACGCGCGTGGTTTGGCGCCGAAGGCGGCGAGATGAACTACTACTTCTTCTATGGCCCATCGATCAGAAAGATCCTCGGTCGCTATGCAGATCTAACCGGTCACATGCCGATGCCGCCGCTCTGGGCGCTCGGCAATCAACAGAGTCGTTGGAGTTACTACCCGGACACGATGGTGGAAGAAGTCGTGAGCGAGTATCGCAAACGCGATCTGCCGCTCGACGTGATCTATCTCGATATCGATTACATGCACGGCTATCGAGTGTTCACGTTTGACAAGCAAAGATTTCCAGATCCGAAAGGCCTTACAGACAAGTTAAGACGGCAGGGTGTGAAGGTCGTAACGATTGTCGATCCCGGCATTAAGCATCAGCCGAACGAGCGCGGCTATCAAACCTACGATGAAGGCCTCGAAAAGAACTTCTTTCAGCGACGCCGCAATGGTGATCTTTTTGTGCCGCGAGTCTGGCCGGGCGAAAGCGTTTTCGTCGACTACACTCAGCCTGCCGCACGGCGATGGTGGGGTGATCTGCATCGCTTCTACACCGACAACGGCATCGCCGGAATCTGGAACGACATGAATGAACCGTCGGATTTCGTGGATCAAACCGGCAAGAACCAGTTGGACGTGGTGAGTTACGACGAAGGAGAGAAGACCACGCACGCGAAGAACCGCAACACGTTTGGGTTGCTCATGTCGCGCGCGACTTACGAAGGGCTCGAGCGCCTGCAGCCCGATCGCCGTCCCTACGTCATCACGCGCGCCGCTTATGCTGGTATCCAACGCTACTCGACGATGTGGACGGGCGATACGAACAGCACCTGGGAATCGCTGGCGCTTAACATTCCGATGTTCACGTCGCTTGGCTTGTCGGGGCAGCCTTTTGTTGGCAGCGACGTTGGAGGTTTCATCGGGCGCGGTAGCGGGGAGCTGCTGGTGCGTTCGTACCAGGTGAGTTTTTTGGCGCCTTTTTGCCGCAACCACAAAGTGATCGATGGTTATGATCAGGAGCCTTGGCGTTTCGGGAAGTATTACGAAGACGTCATTCGCAAGTATCTAAAACTGCGCTATACGCTGCTGCCATTTCTTTATACAAGTCTCGAAGAGGCTCACCGCACCGGCGTTCCACTGTTTCGTCCCTTGCTGCTCAATTACCAGAGCGATCCCAACACGTACAATCTCGACGATCAGTTCATGATCGGTGACGATCTTTTATTGGCGCCGATCGTAAAACCCGATGTGACGCGCCGCCTGGTGTATCTGCCGGCAGGCGTCTGGTACGACTACTGGACGAATAAGAAATACACGGGCGGAACGATGATCACCGTCGAAGCACCGCTTGATACGGTGCCGATGTTTGTCCGCGGTGGCGCAATTATTCCCTCCGGACCGTCACTAAACTACGTCGGCGAAAAACCGGCCGACCCGATCACTTTCAATATTTATCCTGATGATAAAGGTTCAGCCTCAGCCGCGCTGTATGAAGACGATGGAATCAGTCCCGCATACAAGACTGGCGCGTTCCGGAGGACAGCAGTGAGCGCGCGGGGTGGGGCGCGGGGTTTTATAGTTTCGGTCGGAGCAGCGGAAGGACCCTACGACCCGGGTCCACGAAAGTTCAAATTTGTCTTGAAGTTAGAGGGAAAGGATATTTCGGCCATACTCGTGGACGATGGCAAAGCCCGGCAGGTGGGGATCAATTAGTCTGGCAGCGCACATATAGCAGAAACCTGCCACACTATTACAATTTGATGGTGACAAGTTTGCGACAACCGTGCTATAGTCTGCGCCCTCAACTCTCCTAAAGTGCGGAAGGAAAGTCCTGTTTGCCGGACTCCGGCAAATACTCTGTTATTCCAAGGGGGATCTCTGCGTATGACCAAACGAAAAGTTATCACCGGCCTGCTCAGTGTCGTCTTTGTTTTGACACTGGTCTCGTCGGCTCGTGCTGATGTCGTTCACGCAGATATGTATCTTGAAAAGCTGATCTTTGCCGAGAGACACGATTTAATCGCTTTGGGGAGTCGTAGTGCGGAAGTCGGTTATCTCTATGCGGAACATTTTGAAAACAATAATGGGAAGCATCTAGGATTCAGCATGTCGGCCGTTAATCGCGGCCCCCGGCTTGGCATCGTTAAACCGGTATCGCCGAGTGTCTCGCAAAACCCGGAACCTACGGCAATGGTTTTGTTAGGCACTGGACTTGCGGCTGTAGCGGGTTTAGCACGGAAGAAGAGTCGGAAACGCAGGATATAAACCAGCGCGTTCGGCAGTTTATTAAAGACTCAGACCCAGCGCCATGGAAACATGGCGCTGGTTTTCTTTAAATCTATTTCGACGCCGGCTCAGGCTCTAATACCACATCGAACACGCCCGTCTGGAAAACCTTGCCGTTAACGGTGCGTTCCTCGACGGCGATCGCGTTCTCACCACGAAACATCGGATCGTTCTTTTTCGGATCTCCCTGAAAATGGATCTCTGTGATGAGGGGTTGATATCCCGGACAAACGGCGACGAGGTGAAAATGCGCGCAACGCCAGAAATCGGGCGCGCCTGTTGGATTAGGTCGATAGGGAATCGGGCGAATGCTTTCGAGTTCGTATTGACCCGTTTCGGATGAAATCAACCGGCCGCGATTGCGAAAGTCAGTCGTGCCGTTTGAATACTTCTCCTGCAAGTCGACGTGCCAGAAGTCGAGAACCGTTCCTGGCAGCGGACGCTTTGTATCGTAGGCCCACACGCGTCCCGAAAGAACGAACGTCGTACCGGGTTCGCCCGGCAAGCTAAGCTTGCCTCGGAACGGTGCACCGGGCCGGTAGAACGGTCCATAGGGTTGTGGAGTTACTTTCTTGAGTTCGCCTTTAGCCGTGATGAGTTCCGGTGGCATCGGCGCCATCTGGACCAGGACGCGATCGGATTTGTCGCGATTTACTTCCTGAGTGGGCCGCGCCTCTGAACGCAACACCAGTCCTGACACACCAATCGTAGCCAATCCCGCCGCAGTCTGCTGGATGAAAGTACGTCGCGTTGAATCAAACATAATTGTTCGTCCTGATTTTTGAATAATGTCCGTCAGATTAGAAACACCGTTGCCGAGCGTTTTGTGGTAAAGAATGTGATGAATCGGCTTGTATTGGGGGCAGGAGCACTAAATGAATGCGATTCGTGTCATCACTCTATTGATTGCCATTTGTTTCGCATCGGGCGCTGTGTCGGCGCAGACTTCGGCGGTTAGCGTGCGACTCGTCACTGACGAACCAGAGGCGGTACTGACGATCCTTGCAAAACGAAAAGCGAATCAGCCAGTTGTTGAAGCCGACTGGCAGCGAGTTTTTCAGAGCGAAGGTTATGTGCGACTCAAGCAGCGCGAGACGTCGATGCAGCGCTCATTCGAGGACGCCGACTTCAAGACCTTCGTTCTCTCTGATCAACTCGCGGAACGCGCGCAAGCTTTTGAGGAAACACTTAACAAGTGGAGACGCGCTGATATCACTCGCGCTGCGCAACTGGTATTGGCGTACTTACCCAAAGTCGCACGCATCAGAGCCAGGATCTATCCCGTCATCAAACCGCGAGATAATACTTTTGTATTCGATCTGCAAAACGATCCGGCGATCTTCTTTTACCTCGATCCAAAAATGACGCGTGAGAAGTTTGAAAACACGCTCGCTCACGAACTCCATCATGTCGGTTATGCGGACAGTTGCCCTAACAAACTTGCTGCCGGCGAAATTAGTAAACTGCCGCCACACGTGCAATCAGCGATTACGTGGATCGGAGCTTTTGGTGAAGGCTTTGCGATGCTCGCAGCAGCGGGTGGCCCAGAGATTCACCCGCACGCCGTAAGTAATCCAGAAGATCGCGCGCGCTGGGACAAGGATGTCGCGAACTTTAACGAAGACCTGAAGAGACTCGAGAAGTTTTTCCTTGATGTTCTCGAAAAGAGGTTAACCGGCGACGACAACATCCAGAAGGCGGGATTTTCTTTCTTCGGCACGCAAGGAGGTTGGTACACCGTCGGCTGGAAGATGTCGGTCTTGATCGAGAAAACTTACGGGCGGGACAAGTTGATCGAATGTATTTGCGATCAACGAAAACTGCTTTCAACCTACAACGACGCGGCGCAAAAACATAACCGCAACTCGCGTGAACCACTGGCCTTGTGGTCCGATTCGTTAATCCAGTTAATCCTGAAAAATCAAACAAATCCTGGCAACGGATAGACGATCCACCCGATCGCTACTAGGTCAGGATGATACAATGCCCTCCTAAATTTCTTAATGAAGGTGAGGTTCAGAATGTTTTTAGGAATTCTGTTGCTTCTGAGTCTGGTTTTTCCGCTTGCTCAAACGGACCGGAACAGTGCGGTTGTTAACGCAGCGGATGGTGTTCCGATCCAGTATTCCGTTCAGGGAAAAGGGGATACGGCGCTGGTCTTTGTTCATTGTTGGGCCTGCGATCGCACGTACTGGGACAATCAGGTCGCCGAATTTGCGAAGAACTATCGCGTCGTGACGATCGATCTTCCGGGGCATGGCCAGTCGGGGCAGGGAAGAAAGAGTTGGTCCATTTCGAGTTTTGGGGACGATGTCAAAACAGTGGTCACGAAGTTGGACCTCAAGCGAGTGGTGCTTGTAGGCAGCTCGATGGGTGGACCGATCTCGCTCGAGGCTGCGCGTGCGATGCCGGATCGCGTCGTTGCGGTTGTTCCAGTCGACTCGCTGCTAAACGTCGAACAGAAAATCACACCGGAACAAGTGGACGCTGTGATGAAGCAAATGCAGGCTGACTACAAGGGTACTGTCACAGGTTTAACGAACCAGTTCTTCTTCTCGCCCAACTACGCCGGCTGCGGTTAAAGAGCGCGTCATTAAAGATGCGACTTCACGTCCGCCCGAGATGGCGATCGCGATCATGAGAGGAATCTTCACTCATGATGTTCTCCCGACGTTGCGCGAGACGAAGGTGCCGATTCATGCAATCAACGGCGACCGCGCGCCTACGTCTCTGGAAGTCAATCGAAAGTACGCGGCCCAATTCGACGCCACGATCCTCAAAGGCTCGGGTCACTATCCGATGCTCGAACAACCGGCGGCCTTCAATCAAGCGCTTGCAGAGATATTGAAGAAATTAAAGTAATTCGCTGTGCCTCCGTGTCCCTGTGGTGAATATTTAACCACAGAGACACAGAGATCACAGAGAAAATCCAATAATGCGATGGACGTGAGAGATGCGGAAGAACATGAGGTCGAGGCGCTGGCGAGGATCTGGTACGACGGGTGGAACGATGCGCACGCGCAGATCGTGCCGGCGGAGTTGAAGCGAATCCGGACGTTGGAGAGTTTTGCGGAACGGATGCGTGCGGCCTTAGCAAATGTGCGCGTCGCTGGGCTACCTGGTGCTCCGGTCGGATTCCACATGTTGAAGGATGATGAGCTCTATCAACTCTACGTCGCCGCGCAGTCGCGTGGTTTGGGAGTGGCCGCGGCGTTGATTGCCGACGCAGAAGCTCAACTCGCCAGTGCTGGAGTTGAAACCGCCTGGCTCGCATGCGCGATTGGAAACGATCGCGCCGCGAGGTTTTACGAGAAGAGTGGCTGGCGTCGAGTTGGAAACATGATCAACCCGCTCGAAACACCGGACGGAGTGCTCGATCTCGAGGTATGGCGTTATGAAAAACGTGTAGGCTTGCATGACTAACGCCATTGAAGTTGAAGACGTGCGCAAGGTCTATCGCGGGAAGAACGGCGAGCTAGTCCGCGCACTCGATGGAGTTTCTTTTCACGTTCCGGAGGGACGCATCTACGGTCTGCTTGGGCCAAACGGCGCCGGCAAGTCAACACTCGTAAAGATTCTCAGCACGATCACCCCACTTACCTCAGGCCGTGCTGCGGTGATGGGGTGCGACGTTACTCGCCAGCCGCGAGCAGTGCGCGAACAGTTGTCGGTCGTGCTTCAGCAAACTGCGACTGAAAACCTTCTGACCGTTCGCGACAACCTGTTGATCTATGCTTACCTGCACGGCGTGAAATCCACGGTTGCGCAACAACGACTACGCGCAATCGTCGACGAATTCGAGCTCGGCGAACGTCTGCGCGACACGGTCCAGGAACTGAGCCTCGGCACGAAGCGCCGAATTCAAGTTGCCAAGATTTTCATGCTCGAGACGCCCTTAATCATCCTCGACGAAGCGACGACCGGCATGGATCCGCTGATGAAACGTCGCGTGATGGATCGTCTGCGCACCGAAGCGCGCAATGGCCGAACGATTCTCTTAACCACGCAGGTACTAAGCGAAGCAGAAGAGTTGTGCGAGAGCATCATGATAATCGACCACGGACGAGCCATGGCTTCAGGCACGCTGCGCGAGTTGCGCACACTCTCGACGCGCATGTTTCGCGTCAACCTGGTATTTGGCGGCACTGATGGAGATCTGGTCAGTAAACTCGAAGCTCTGAAACCGGCGAAATTACAGGTCGACGGCAACACCGCGGAGATGGTCTTTCATGGAGAAGAAGAGGCTTCGCTGCTTGGCAAACTCGCGGAGATTTCGCGTGGCAATCCGATACTTCAGTTTGAGGTGCGTGGCCCAACACTCGAAGAAGTTTTTATTGCATTGATGCAGGAGACAAGATGAGTGGTATCGGAGCAGTCTTCTACCGCGACTACCGGCAGCGGATGACGAACCTTGGTTTCGTGTTTTGGGATCTGTTTGTGCCGCTAACCTACCTGCTTCTTTTCGGATTGGGCTTTCAACGAATGCTCGGCGGTTCGGTCGGTTTCGCAGGAGAGAACTTTAGTTACATCGAGTTCTTGTTGCCCGGCGTGCTCGGGATGGTCACGTTTTCAGTAGCCATGAATACGTCCTGGGGATTTTTCATGGACAAAGACTCGGGAATTTTTTACGAATTGCTGACCTATCCGATCACGCGTCTACAACTTCTCATCGGCAAGATCAGTTTTAACTTGTTACTGGCACTGATTGGATCGATGCTCGCGATCATCCTCGGTGTCGTCGCGTTGCGTGCATCGATCCGTTGGGACTTGCTGCCACTGACTGCTGCGATCGTAGTTGTCTCAACGGCCGGATGGTTCTTTTTGTTCAGCGTGTTCGCGATCAAGTTCGCGCGGATGGACGCCTTCAACACCGTGCTGAGCGCGAGCTACATATTGTTGATGTTTTTGAGCTCGATGTTCTATCCATTGTCAGACTTACCGGTTTGGTTTCGTGTTCCGGCATACGTTAATCCGATGACGTGGCAAGTGGATCTGCTACGCTTCAGTCTGCTCGGCGTGGGGTCCGGCACTTCGCTCCTGCTCGAGGGTGTTGCTACTTTAATCTTTGGTCTGGTCTGTCTGGCGTTTGCGGTACGCGCGCTGAATCGCGCGGATTGATGAATGCGGACAATAAATCACAAAGGCAGAACAACAAAAACGATGGCGAAAGCTAAACGAGTCAAAGGAATCAACTGCAACTCCGTCGCGTCGATCGGAATGAAGCTTGTACTGGTGACGAGGTTTGAGGAGTTGTATGGTTTTCAAGAGACGGCAATTGATTGGTCCGATCCCGAGGGAGTTCATTCGATGCGCGTCGCTTCGCGCCGTCTGCGCAGCGCACTTCGAGACTTCCTGCCTTACCTTCGCAAACGCGGGCTAAATTCTGTTCAGAAACGACTACGAAACATCGCCGATGCGCTCGGAGAAGTTCGCGATCACGACGTTGCGATGATGGCGCTGGAGGAGCTCGATAAAAAGGCGCCTGATAACGTGTCGACTACGCTCAAGCAGTTCATTGAGACGAGAAAACAAGACCGGGAAAAGGCGCGTGAAGATTTAAAATCGGTTTTGGACAAAACGCAGCTCGACCAGTTGCAGTCCGATTTTGTTGCTGCGATCGATGCTGCTACTTCGATGGATGGAACCAAAGCAGCGTCGAAGCCGCAGATCACTTACCTGAAGATGTCGCGAGAAGTGATTTCGAATCGGTTGAAAGAGTTGGAAAAGCTTAGTGCTGACGTGTACAAACCTTTTGAGGTCGAAGCGTTGCACGACATGCGTATTGCCGCGAAGCGCCTGCGCTACGCGGTCGAGCTTTTTCAATCTTGCTGGGGTCGAGCAATCGGCGCCTACGCGAAGCGGGCTGCGCGTATGCAAACCGCGTTGGGCGATCTTCACGATTGCGACGTTTGGATCGAGAATTTTGGCGACGCGATCAAGAAGGCTCGGAAGCAAAAGCAAGACGCGGAGGTGGCAGCGTTCGTGTGGTTATTGGGCCATTTCGTCAAACTTCGCACAAAACACCTGCGCCGCGCTTTTGCGGAGTGGAGCAAGTGGGAAGCGCAGGATTTGAGCGGAAAACTCCGCGAGTCGCTGCGTAATAAGAGTTCATGATTACAGACTTCCTCGAAACTTCGATGGTTTTGATTTCGTTTGGAATTCAAGCTTTAGCTTGTAAGTGTGGAACCCGAGCAGGCAAGCTAAAGCTTGAACTCCAAACGAAACCTGAACTCCAAAAAGGCACCTAATATGAGCACCGATTACATTCTGGCACGACAGTAAGCGAGCACGATCTAACTCTGGCGATCCCCGGCGACATGGCGAGCGTGAGGGCGCGCTTAATCGATGCCATCCAGCAACTCGGTTACAAGGTTCTGGGAGAACAGCCGATTCATGCAAAGCGCACCGCGCGAGGTTGTGCGCGCTTGGACTGTTCGCTAAATGTTCTGGATTATCCGACGATCCTCAACATCTCTTTGAAACAGGCGAATGACGTCTCAGTCCTGGCGACGTTCAACTATGAGGTCAAAAGCTACATGGGCATGACGAAAGGGGACCGGCAAACACTCGCGCGCGAAGCGGAAGCGATTACGGCGCTTGCCACTGAGCGTCATGCGATCTCAGGTTGTCGCGCGTGTGGAACGCAGATAACTGACGAGTCTCACTTTTGCCGCAGATGCGGAGCGCCTCTTGTACTTGACGTGCCGGAACTCGAAGTGCTGCGTCTGACGCGGGGTGCGCGCGGCGGTTATCACCACATCGTCGTCGGACTGTTTGCGATGCTGCTGGCAGTCGTGTGCTTATCGATTCAGTTTTTAATTTTTGGAGTGAGGATGTCACTTTTCTGGGTTGGATTCGGGATCGCGATATACGCGCTTGTTGTGTTGTTTCAAGGCGCGTGGCAACTGCATTTCGCATTGAATCCGAAGAAGACAACGAAGAACGCAATACCCACTGCTCAGCCTGCGTTTAAGAGTTCCGTCACCACCGCTCTACCTCCCGCACCCGCTCGTGCCTCCGTCACCGAAGGCACAACCGAACTTCTCTTACAAACCCGCGACCGCCGCGAGAAAGAACCCGTCTTGCGTAAAGATCACGACACCGCCGAGATCGATACCGACCGATTAATGTAGGCCACAAAAAGCACAAATTGTGGCTACGTCTTGGTAAGCTTCGAACCAAAGTTTGGCTCTTATCTAATGTAGGTGAAAGAAGTCGACGAGATTGTAGTTCGGGCGGCTGACCCGAACAGTCCTTCCGCGGCGAGACGCGAGGCCTTTGGCGAACTGGTGATTCGCTTTCAAGACATGGCCTTTGGCTGCGCGTTTGCCGTGCTCGGCGACGCCTACCTTGCGCAGGACACTGCGCAGGAAGCGTTCGTTGTCGCCTGGCAAAAACTCGCGCAGCTTCGTGAGCCTGCCGCGTTTCCGGGTTGGTTCAAACGCATTGTGTTAACTCAGTGCAATCGTCTGCTGCGTTGTAAGCGTTTGCAGATTCTGCCACTCGAGGCCGGCGCCAATGCTTCAACGAACGAACCTGGACCACACGTTTCGGCTGAACGGCAGGACCTGTTAACCAAAGTGCTTCGGGCAATAAACGCGCTGCCGGAGAACGAGCGCCTCGTGACGACTCTTTTCTACGTGAACGGATACACACAAGCCGACATCGGCGCGTTTCTGGAAGTGCCGGTATCCACCGTTAACAAACGGCTCTACTCGGCGCGCCAACGACTGAAAGGCAGCGTAGTTGATTTGGTCAAAGACGATCTGCGCAAACAGAGACCGTCGCGCGACGCGAAATTTTCAAACCAGCGTACACACAAAGCTTCGTGCGTTTGACGATCCCGATTGGCCCACCATCAGCGCGATTGCGTCGGCGCGCGCGGGTAAAGATACGCCCGGATATGAGCTATGGCTGAATCGTCGCCAGAAATTTGACGAAGCGCGTTACTTCCGGCGGCAGTACGTTGCGGAAAACGCACGGAGCAAACAGATCGTCGCGTACGGCGCAGTCGAGCAAACAGTTTACTTGCCGAAGTATCGCCTGTTTCTTCTGACTGATCCGCAGTGGCTTAAGCGAGGCGTTGCGGATCTTTTAGTCGATCGTTTGATGAATGATCTGCGAGAGGCGAAAGCCGTAACGGTTTCCTGCCGTCAGTATGCGTCTGAGATCGAGCTTGTCGAGTTTCTGAAGAGTCGCGGATTTGCGGAGGCTTCGCGAGTTCTCGATCTGCGTTTGAACGTTGCCGGTACAGACGTTTCTTCATTCGCGCCTCTGCGTAAACGAATGCACGACCAGGGTATCTCGATTTCGACATTTGCGGAGGAACGTGTGCGAGATCCTCGATGCGTTGAGAAGCTTTACGAACTCACGAGGCTTCTCAATCAGGACGATCCTGCGCGTGGTCCATTCGTGCCGCCCGCATACAACGCCCGCGAAGCGCTGATGTGGTTGGAAATGCCATACGTGCTCCCTGATGCTTACTTCATCGCGAAACATGGAGATGACTACATCGGAGTTTCGGACGTCAGTCTGTTTGAGGCAGCGCCCGGTGGTCTAACGCAGGGATTCACGGGCGTCAAACGTGAATTTCGACGACAAGGACTCGCAACTTTACTGAAGATTTCTGGAATTGCTTACGCGCAGTCCCACGGTTACCAGATCATTCAAGCCTTCAACAAGCCCGAGCACGCAGGGATTCGCGCATTGAACGAGAAGCTCGGGTTTGAGGTGATGTTTGAGGATGTGTTTCTGGAGAAGTGTTTGAAAGAAGTTGTGGTAGTTGATACGCAGATCTACGACGAGTTCAGCGGACATTATCGCGACGATCGTCGTCCTGATCTGGAGATCGTTGTTCGCAACGAAGCAGGCAGGTTAACGATGGAATGCATCGGACAAAAGGTTCAGTTGTTTCCGACGACGGAGACAGAGTTCTTCATCAAGCAGTTCTACGGAGAAGTGACTTTCAATCGAAATGAACGAGGCGAAGTCGACTATCTGGATTTTGTGATGCGAGTTCCCAATGCCGATCCATTCGATCAGCTTCACGCGTTAAGGATTCCACCGGGGAGTTAAAACTAATGCGTTTGCTTACACTCGTCCTTGCGGGCGTCTTCGCCGGCACCATCATTATCTCAGCTCAACAACAGCCCGCGCCGCAGACTGCCGGACAGAGATTCAAGAATATTCAGATCTTCAAAGACATTCCTGCGACGCAGTTGGAGCCAACAATGGCTTTCATCTCCGGTTCACTCGGCGTGAGATGCAACTATTGCCATGTCCCGGGACAATTTGAGAAGGACGACAAACCAACAAAGTTGGCAGCTCGTCGCATGATCAAGATGGTGTTTGATTTGAACAAGGGGAGCTTTAACGGGCAGGGCGCAGTTAGCTGTTTCACGTGTCATCGCGGTAAACCGGCTCCTGTTTCAGTTCCCGTTGTGGGCCAGAACCTTTGGGTGCCGAGCTCGCCGTCGCCGAGTCCTGATCCACTACCTTCAGTGAAAGAGATCCTCGATCGATACGTGCAGGCTTTGGGTGGTGCAGAGGCGCTTCAAAAAATCACGAGTCGAAGCGCGAAAGGGTCTCGCATCGGCGCTGATGGCGTACTCGTTCCCGAAGAGGTTCATCAGAAGGCGCCTGACAAATTGTTGATCGTTACGAGTTATCCAAGCGTTGTCTTCAGCAATGGTTTCAATGGCACAGCGGCTTGGGGACACAGTAGTCGCGAAGGTGCGACGCCGCTACCAGAGCAGCTCGTGGCCGAAATGAAACGCGAGGCGGTGTTTTACAAAGAACTGAAGACGCCGGAACTCTATTCAAACCTCACGGTAGTGGGAAGAGCATCGGTACGTGACGCCGAGGCGTACGTGGTCCAGGCGAAGCCGGTTGATGGTCCGGTGGAGAAACTTTTCTTCGATGTCCGCACGGGGCTGCTGGTGAGGCGATATACTGAGTCAGACACTCCGTTAGGCAAGTTTCCGCTGCAAACAGATTACGATGATTACCGGGAGGTTGACGGGATCAAACAGCCGTTTCTGATTCACTGGTCCATGCCCGGACGTATCTGGGGCCGCAAGATTGCGGAGATAAAACAGAACGTGGCGCTGGACGATGCGAAGTTCAACCCGCTTCGCTGACCCCATTGACAGCGCCACCTTTGTGCCTTTTGTGGCATGCTCTTACGTTAACTCTCGTAAGCGGCGGCGGATGTAGTTTTGCTCGACGTTGTTGGTTGTAAGTGAAAGCGCGTGTTGATAGGCTTCGGCGGCTTCGTCCACGCGATTCAAACGGCGCAGGAGATCCGCGCGTGAGGCGTGGAAGAGATAGTAGTTGTCGAGAGCGCCGCTGGCGCCGGCCAATTCAACTAAACGCAAACCTCTCTCCCACCCTTCGCTCATCGCAACTGCCGCCGCATAGTTCAAAGCCACAACCGGCGATGACGTCGTTCGCAAAAGCGCTTCATAGAGCGCGACGATTTGGCGCCAATCAGTTTCGTCAGCAGTCCTGGCCTCAGCATGGACCGCAGCGATCGCAGCTTGAATCTGATAATTACCAGCCCGGCCCAGGGCTAACGCATTTTCAACCAGTCGAACACCTTCCTCGATCTCTTCGCGATCCCAAAGCGAGCGGTCCTGCTCTTCCAAAGTGACTAGCTCGCCTCGATCGTTCACACGAGCAGCACGTCTCGAATCCTGCAACAGCATCAAAGCAAGTAACCCCATGTTCTCAGGTTCATTCGGGAGCAGTTCGCAAAGCACATGTCCGAGACGAATCGCTTCCGAGCATAGATCGTTTCGAAGCAACGTTTGACCGGCGCTGGCGGCGTATCCTTCGTTGAAGATGAGGTAGATGACTGCTTGGACCGCCAGCAGGCGATCGCTGATGATTTCGAGCGACGGAATCTCGTAAGGGATCTTGGCGAGACGGATTTTCTGTTTCGCACGTACGAGCCGCTGGGCCAAGGTTGCTTCAGGCAAAAGAAACGCGTGCGCGATTTCTGTTGTCGTAAGTCCGCCGAGTGTGCGGAGTGTCAGAGCCACTTGCGCCTCGCGACTGAGAGACGGATGGCAGCAAGTGAAGATCAAACGTAAACGGTCATCGCGATATTCAACAGAATCGTCAGGCAAGGTAGGTTCGGCGAATGGCTGCAAGCGAGTCGTTTCGTATTCGACTTCTGCTTGCTTGTCGCTGCGAGTCTTGTCGCGACGCACTGCATCGAGCAGCTTTCGATGCGCGACGGTTGTGAGCCATGCGCCGGGGTTACGAGGCGCGCCATCACGTTCCCATGTGGACGCAGCGGAGGTGAATGCTTCCTGGAGGGCTTCTTCCGCGAGGTCAAACGACCCTGATGTACGGATGAGCGTGGAAATGATTCGCCCGTACTCTTCGCGAAAGACGTGTTCGAGTGTCTTGCTCGCCCGCGACATCAGGCGAGCGTTAGACACGATAAAGGCACAAAGCACTGAATGCATCTTGTGCTTCCTGTGGCTGGTTTTATGCCGCGGCTTCAGCAGCGCTCTCGGCGAGTGGACGGATCTCGACAGTGCCGGTTTTCACGGACGGAATTCTCGCGGCGATGCTCGTAGCCTGGTCGAGGTTTTCAGCTTCGATCAGAAAATACCCGCCGAGCTGCTCGTGCGTCTCTGCGAATGGCCCGTCGGTGATTAGCTCCTTGCCGTCACGCACGCGCACAGTAGTCGCTGTCGAAACAGGCTGCAATTCGGATCCGGATACAAACTGGCCGCGTGACGCCAGTTCACCTATTAACGTCTGATATTCAGTGTAAACCTGTTGGCGCTCGGCCTCGGTAACTCCTTCCCAACCCTGTTCCTCATGGTAAATCAGCAGCATATATTTCATATGTTTTCTCCTTTCACCAGTACGACGGGCGAAGTTGGTAAAATCGACAGCCTCGGCAAACTTTTTTGCTCTGATATGTCGATCCGGGCCTTTCCCATCCGACTTACTCTTGGGGAGCGGCCATATGGGCCTGTAGAATAGTTTGTTTTTACTATCCGTCACGCGGGAACCCTACCGCCCAAAGAGGCGTATCGTTCCAAAGGCCCTTTTCTAACGTGAGGTACTATGAGATTTGCTAAGCTCATATTGAAGAACGTTCTGCGCAATAAGAGGCGCACTCTGCTCACAATTTCGAGCCTGATAGTGTCGCTCTTTCTAATAATAAGCCTTGCAACGATCCTTACTGAATTCGAGCGCGGTAGTGAAGAAGCAAATCCTTCACGATTGATGTCGCGGCATTCAGTTTCGCTTACCTTCTTATTGCCAATGGGCAATCTCCAGCGCATTCAGAGTGTGCAGGGAGTCAAATCAGTGATGCCCTTCACCTGGTTTGGTGGAATTTATAAGGACGAAAAGAATTTTTTCGCGAACTTTGCCGTTGACCCGAAGAAGTTAAGAGAAATCTATACCGAACTGAAAATGTCCGATGCCGAATGGCAGGCGTTTGTCGCTGATCGACAGGGAGCTGTGGTGGGTCAAAAGCTCGCCAAGCTGTACGGCTTTACACCCGGGCAACGGATTACGCTGAAGAGCCCGATATACAATCAGGACGTTGAGTTCATCATTCGTGGTGTTATCACCGGCGGCGACGAAAAAACGCTGTTCTTTCAACATGAGTATCTGAATGAACTGGCGCCGGAATGGGCCAAGGACAAGGCCGGCATGTTCAGCATGATTGCCAACTCTCCTGACGACGTGCCCCGCATCGGTCAGGCGGTTGACTCCCTGTTTGTGAACACCGATGCACCAACCAAGACCGAAAGCGAGCGTGAATTCGCAAGGAGCTTTGAGGCGATGACGGGAAGCATCAAACAGTTTCTGTACGCCATCATGGCCGCGATCACCTTCTCATTGCTGTTGGTGATGGGAAATACCATGGCGATGACTGTCCGCGAACGCACTAAAGAGGTCGGCACCCTGAAGGCAATCGGATTCAAACGCCACACAATAGCCGGTTTGTTTGTTGGCGAGTCGCTATTACTTGCACTTGTTGGCGCCGCGATCGGCATCGGCGGAGCAGTCTTGCTTTATCGATCGGTTGACGTGAGTGTTTATGTACCCGCCGTGATAGCTTTCGTGCCCACGGGACAAACTTTGATCGCTGCTTTCATCCTGGCGATTCTCGTCGCTGTCATCAGCGTAGCTTACTCAACCTACCGCGTTACTGGTCTAACAATAGCGGAAGCGCTACGGAGCACTGAATAATGGCTTTACCGCTGAAATACAACCTGCGAAATCTGGTGGTTCGGAAGGGAAGCACGCTGGCGACAGCGTTCACCATCGGTCTGACTGTGGCCGTGTTCCTGATGGTGATGGCTCTGGCGCGAGGCATTGACCTTACCTTGTCCACCAGCGGCGAACCGCTGAACGTGATTGTGCTGCGTGAAGGCAGCACTGCTGAACTCAACAGCAACGTATCGCGGGAGAACTTCAACGACTTGATGTACCTCGACGGAGTAGTCCGCGAAGGTGAACAGCCACTCGCGACCGCCGAGATCATCACGTTGATCTACAAACCACGGAAGGGCCAGAGCCAGGGCTCAAACGTTCAGATTCGCGGTGTTGGTCCAATGTCTTTCAAGTTGCATTCCGGATTCCAGATCGCAGCCGGACGAACGTTTCAACCCGGACTCACGGAAGCGGTGGTTTCCAAACGTATCAACGAGAGGTTTCAAGGTCTCGACATCGGCGACAAGTTTCGTATTCAGACGACAGACTATACGGTGGTTGGAATTTTTGAGTCCGGCGGAAAAGCTTTTGAATCGGAAGTTTGGGTCGACGTAAACTCACTTGCAAGCACCACCAAACGAGAATCGTTCTCTTCGGTGGTGATGCGCGCAAAGGATCAAAATGCGCTTGCTGCTTTGACGAAGCGCATTACGGACGATCCGAAACTTCACCTGAAAGCTTTGTCAGAACGAATTTTCTATGAAGATCAGCAGGGAATCGCATCAGGCGCGTTGAAGGGGTTGGCAGTGTTTATCTCGTTCATCATGGCTGTCGGTGCTGGATTTGCAGGCATGAATACAATGTACGCCGCAGTCGCCCGACGCACGAAGGAGATTGGAACGCTGCGCGTGCTCGGATTCGGCCGGTTCAGTATTCTCATTGCGTTTCTGCTGGAGTCAGTTGGAGTTGCTTTAATCGGTGCGGTGATCGGGATTTTGTTGGCAATGCCACTGAACTTTGTCTCAACAGGGACTTCAAATTGGGCGACGTTCAGTGAGATTGCATTCAATTTTCGTGTCACTGTAGATCTCATGATCATGGCGTTGATCTTCGGCGCGATCATCGGTTTCGTCGGATCACTGTTGCCGTCGATCCGCGCCTCTCGTTTGCGAATTGTTGAGGCTCTGCGCGCATGATTGGCCACAAAGAAGCACAAAAATCACAAGACCAACAGAACCTCAACGAACGTTTGAGGAGCTTGAAGATCGATCGTGCCCCCGCGCCTTCGCCAACGAATAAGAATCGTTCACCCAAACTGTTGTTACTTGCGATAGCTGGATTGCTCGCTTTAGCAGCGCTCGGTTACGCGTTTCTTTTTTCCGGCGCGAAGACGATCTCCGCGGCGCCGGTTCGGGTCGAGAGCGCCGGTGGTTCGCAAGGCGCGAGCGTGTTGTCGGCGACGGGTTATGTGGTTGCCCATCACAAGATTGCCGTCGGCGCCAAAGTGATGGGACGCGTCGCGTGGATCGGGGTTGAGAAAGGCGACAACGTCCAGGAAGGTCAGGTCCTCGTCAGGCTGGAGGACAATGAGTTTCGCGCGCAGGTTAATCAGGCACGCGCAAACCTCGCGTCCGCTCAGGCTCGTCTGGACCAGTTGCGCAGCGGTTCGCGACCGCAGGAAAAATTGAGAGACAAGGCAGCGGTATTGCAGGCTGAAGCGCGACTCAGAACTGCTGAAGCCGACTACCAGCGCACGGAAAGACTGTTCCGCGCCGGCGTTGCTTCAAAATCCGAATTGGACCACGCGTTGGCAGAGCGCGACACAGCGGCAGCGTTGCTGGAAGCCGCTCGCCAGTCGAGCACGCTCACTGACATTGGTCCACGTCCTGAAGAGATTCGCGCCGCGCAGGCAGAAGTGCAGCAAATGAGAGCCGCACTCGACTACGCTGAAACCCAACTATCTGCGACGGAAATCAGGGCTCCTGTAACGGGAACAGTGCTGGAGAGAATTGTTGAACGCGGCGAGATGGTGTCGCCCTCGGCCTTCGGTGGATCCGGCGCGCGCACGTCAGTTGTCGACCTGGCAGATCTCAATGACCTTCAGGTAGAGCTCGACATTAGTCAAACTGACTTTGCGCGTTTGAAGATGGACCAACGCGCGGAGATCATTCCCGAGGCTTATCCCAACCTCAAGTACAACGGCTTTATCGCTGAAATTGCGCCGGAGGCAAACCGCGCGAAATCTACGATTCAAGTGAAAGTCAAAGTTGAAAACCCGGATCAGCAACTGCGACCGGAGATGAATGCTCGAGTCAACTTTCTCGCGCCGAACACAGCGAATCAGGAGAACAGCTCACTCGGTCGGGTCCGCGTTCCGAAGCAAGCTGTCGTGCGGAAGGACAACAGCTCATTCGTGTTTGTGGTCAAAGGCGACAAAGTCGAACAGCGAACAATCAGAGCTGGCGAGGAGATCGGCGACGACTATTACGTTTTGGAAGGTTTGAGTGGAAACGAGTCAGTGGCGGTCGCGGGTGTTGATAAATTGCGAGATGGGGATCGCGTGAAGATTCAGTAGCGGAGTGGAAACAACATGGCCCAACCAATAGTTCGAGTTTCAAATGTGAGCAAGCGTTTTGAGCGCGATGGATTCGAGGTTGTCGCATTGGACGACGTGACTCTCGATATCCACGAAGGAGACTTTTTCGCGTTGATGGGGCCGAGTGGATCGGGGAAATCAACTTTGCTGAACCTGCTTGCCGGAATTGACCGCGCGAGTGAAGGTCGAGTCGAGGTGCTCGGAACGGAACTGGCGACGTTGAATGAGAGTCAACTGGCAATGTGGCGCAACGCTCACGTCGGTTACATTTTCCAAACTTTTAATCTCGTCCCGGTACTTACTGCTTTTGAGAACGTAGAACTTCCTTTGCTTCTGACGAAACTCAACAAGGCACAGCGGCGCAAGAACGTTGAGACGGCTTTGGAGTTGGTTGGTCTTTCGGACCGCATGGATCATCAGCCGCGACAACTGTCCGGTGGTCAGGAGCAACGCGTGGCCATCGCGCGCGCGATCGTTACTGATCCTGATCTGATCCTCGCAGACGAGCCGACGGGCAATCTCGACGCGCGTTCAGGTGAAGAGATCTTACAAATCCTTTCGACTCTCAATCGCGATTTGAACAAAACGATCATCATGGTTACGCACGATCCACACGCCGCCAGTTTTGCGACGCACGAGCAACATCTGGAAAAGGGCTTGCTGGCCGAGTCGTCAAGCAATCCACAGATTTCACAGATTGCTTCTGTGTAATTTGTGGACGGTTCTTAAGCGATGAACTTATCAGACGTCAAACATCTTTTCGATTACACCGAATGGGCCAACCAGCTCGCGATGGATGCGGCGGCGAAGTTGCCGGATGAAGATTTGCGACGCGACGTTGGCATCAGTCACAAGTCAATCTTTGGAACACTGTTGCACATGGCCGGCGCAGAATGGATCTGGCTGGAAAGATGGAATGGCCGCTCACCGGCCAAAGCCGAAGCCTGGTCGCAATGGACCACGGAAACGTGCGCGGATCTCGCGACGCTGACAGAGCGTTGGAGTAATGTGATCGACTCGCGAGCGCGGTTTATTTCCGGGGTGCAAGAGGAGCAACTCGAAGCGGAACTGGCATTCAAGCTTCTGAGCGGCGATCCAAGCTCGATGCGTCTCGTCCATCAAATGCAGCACATCGTGAATCACTCAACGATGCACCGCGGGCAAGTAGTGGGAATGATTCGCCAGCTCGGCCTCGATCCACCGGCGACGGATCTGATCTTCTACATCCGCCGCGAAATCTCGCCGAAATAGAGCCACAGAAGGCACAAAGCCCATCAACTAGCGATACTCGTTGTTCCTGATACGGCATAATGCGGCTCTGCATTTTTAGAAGTGCGGGACGAATATGCTTACCCCAATCCAAAGAAAGCGCCAGGCAAAACTATTAAGAGTCGCAAGGAAGGTTCATCGCACAACCGGTGCGCTGCTCTTCGTCTTTTTCTTCGTGCTCGCCTGCACTGGACTATTGCTGGGTTGGAAGAAACATAGTGGCGGCGTCATCCTGCCGAAGTCTTATGAAGGTATTTCGACGAACAAGGAAGACTGGCTTCCGATCCACGAGCTGCATAAGAAAGCGATCCAGGTGATGACAGAGCATGGACCGCCCGGCCTTTCGCATGAGCTCGATCGCATCGACATCAGGCCGGATAAGGGAATGGTGAAGTTTGTTTTTCTTGAAGGTTACTGGGGAGTTCAGCTCGACTGCACCACAGGTCAACTTCTACACCTCGAACGGCGTCGCTCGGATTTCATTGAGAACGTTCACGATGGTTCATACTTCGATTACCTGCTTGGCACGAACTACGGACAGATCAAGCTTGTCTACACTTCGATCATGGGATCTGCGTTACTGATCTTCACGATTACGGGCTTTTGGCTTTGGTATGGTCCAAAGCGATTCCGCGCGCACAGCAAGTATCACCGTGACGATTCGTAGCGCCGCAACGTGCGCCAAACGATAAACTGCGCGAGGCAAAGTGAACTGAACAGACGCAGGTCCTTCACGATCATTTCAGCCGCTTCTTTCCAGGTTCGTCTTACTCGCATACCTACGAAGCTTACGAAGAAGTTCGTAAGGACGGTGTAAAGACTCCATCAAGAGTTCGTAAGGATTGGATTAGAGCCCCTGGAGCTAATCATTTGTGCTTTTTGTGGCTACGAATCGGGATCGAAGCGGTAGCCGATCCAGGGTTCCGTGAGGATGTAGCGTGGTGTGGAATCCGGTTCGATCTTCTTGCGCAGGTTACCCACGAAGACTCGCAAATATTCGTTCTGTTCCACGTAGTTGTTGCCCCAGATCGCGGCGAGCAGTGTGCGGTGAGTCAAAACTTTTCCTGGATGCTTGATGAAGTAAATCAAGAGGTCGAATTCCTTTGGCGTCAAGTGAGTTTCTTTTCCGCGCACTGTCACCTCGCGAGATTCGAGATCGACGTGAAAGTCGCCGGCTTCGAGCGTTGTTTGCGTCTCCTCGTTAATGGGCGGCGCGTTTGCGCGACGCAGCGAGGCACGAACCCGCGCCAGCAATTCGTCAATACCAAAGGGCTTGGTAACAAAATCGTCGGCGCCGAGATCCAGAGCTTCGACCTTCGTTTTCTCTTCGCCTTTTGCTGAGAGGACAATGATCGGAACCTGAGATATCTCACGCAGGCGCCTGCAAAACTCGAGACCATCAACGTTTGGCATCGCCAGGTCAGTGATAACGAGATCCGGACGCCAGTCAATAAACAATTCGAGTCCAGCCAACCCATCTGCCGCCGCGCGAATGTCGTATCCACGCGACTTCAATCCTGTGCGCAGCACGCGGACCAGTTGCGGCTCGTCGTCAACTACCAGAATTCGCGGTCGCTCATTCATGACTGCTCTTCATCGCCGATCGGCAAAGTGAAAACAAATCGTGTTCCTTTGCCGCCTTGCCCGGATTCAATCCAGATTTTTCCTTCGTGCGCTTCTACAATTCCTTTCGCGATTGCCAGTCCCATGCCGGTACCTGACGGCTGGTGCGTGCTGATACCTCCATCGCGTGTTGCGCGGAAGAACTTATCAAACACTCGCTCGCGCATGCCGGGGATGACACCACGCCCTTCGTCTTCGACCGTCATGACGATGACGTCGCCGTCACCACGGCGCGCATCGATCCGGATCGTTGTCCCGGACGGAGAGTATTTCGCCGCATTGTCGACGAGTGTATAGACCACTTCGCTTACCGCACTTGCGTCAACTCGCACCACCGGCAACTCTTTTTCACTCGTAATCTCAACGTGATGATCTGCCGTCAGGGGCTTCGCACGCGTGAGTGCGGTTGAAATGATTTCATCAACTGCGCCCCAACGTCTGCGCAGACGCAATTCACCTGCCTCGATTCGAGCGAGATCGATCAAGTCGCCGATGAAACGATTCAGCCGATCGCTTTCCTGATCGATTACTTCAAGCATTTCGAACCGCGAATCCTGGTCCAGAACTACTGGTTGGTTTTCGTCGGTTTCACCACGAGCTTCGTCGATCAGGGTGGTGATCGATGCTTTGATCGACGTTAGTGGTGTGCGTAGATCGTGGGTGACTGCGTCAAGCAGTGCCGACTTCAATCGTTCGCTTCGCTTGATAGCTTCGGCCTCGCTTTCACGCTCAAACGCTGCTTGCAATTGTGTGTATAAACTCTCGACCTCGAGTTTCCTGCTCTCTGCTTCTTCAGCGCGTTGTTTTGCGCGCGCCGAGAGCTGCCCGACAGCTAACGCAGTCGTAAAGAAGACAATCAACGCAATCCAATTCTCTGAATGCGCGATCGTCAGTGTGTAGAGAGGAGGAAGGAAGAAAAAGTTAAAACAAAACATTCCCAGCACCGCTGCGAGTAGCGCCGGCCTGCTGCCCCAGAACAGCGCGACCAACAGCACGACCAGCAGGAAGGAGAGCGCCACCGTAGTCGCGTTTACCTGCTGTTGGAAGGGAGCCAGCCACGCCGTCATCAGAGCCGTACCACCAATAGCGCCTACATATCCGGCCCATCTCAAGTTCAATATGGTTGTGGACACGGCCCTATTGTAAGTCCGTGCGAACTAAATCTCGATCTGTTCACCCATCTCAACGACGCGATCGGGCGGCAGACAAAAATAAGCGGTCGCACTCGTCGCATTGTGCGAGATGACGGAGAACAACCTCTCGCGCCACAACGCCATGCCGGGACGCTTCGCGGCAATAATCGTTTCGCGTCCCAAAAAGTAGGTTGTATCGGTACGGTCGTAAGTAAGGCCGGTTGCCTGCATCCGCTCAAGCACCTTTGGAATATCAGGGTCCTCCATAAAACCGTAATAAACCTTCAACCGGTAGAAGCCGTTACCCAGCGATTCCGTTTCAACGCGCTCGTCCACTGAAACAAACGGCACTAACCTGGTTTTGACGGTCAGGAAGAGCACTCTTTTGTGCAGCACTTTATTGTGCTCGAGATTATGAAGCAGCGCGGGCGGCGTTCTCGACGCATTGCCATTCATGAAGATAGCCGTGCCCGGCACTCTGCGCGGTGGATGTCTCTCCACCTCTTCGAGAAATTCCTCGAGGAGTCGTGCTTCTGATTGAATGCGCTCATTCAGAATGCGACGTCCTGTTTTCCAGGTGGTCATCACACTGAAAACTAACCAGGCGAGTAACAGAGGGAACCAACCACCGTCGGCGACCTTGATTATATTTGCTCCAAAAAACGCCACATCGATAATCAGGAAAAAGAGAGCAAGTGGTGCTGCTACCAACATACTCCAGCCCCACAGTCGTCGCGCGACGACGTAGAACAAGATGGTCGTAATCACCATCGTCGATGTGACTGCAACGCCATAAGCTGCCGCCAGGTTGCTCGACGTGCGAAAGCCAAGCACGATTGCAATGCAGCCCAACATCAATGCCCAATTAACTGCCGGGATATATATCTGTCCATACTCTCTCGTCGATGTGTGATTGATCTTGAGTCGTGGACTGAAGCCTAATTGGACCGCCTGCATCGTGAGCGAGAATGCACCGGAAATAACAGCCTGCGATGCAATGACCGCGGCAGACGTCGCCAGAATGATCATCGGATACAAGGCCCACGCAGGGGCGAGACGGTAAAAAGGATTGTGAGCCGCCTCAGGATCTTCCAGCAGCAGTGCACCCTGTCCGAAGTAGTTAAGCAGCAATGCAGGCAGGACGACGCTAAACCAGACTATTCTAATCGGGCGTGTGCCGAAGTGGCCCATATCGGCATAAAGTGCCTCACCACCAGTAACTACCAGAAAGACGGCGCCTAAAATCAGAAATCCATGCCAACCGTTCTGAATAAAGAAATCCGATGCATAGGCTGGATTCACTGCAACCAATACAGACGGGTGACGGACAATCTGCGCAATGCCGAGCACTGCCAAAGCCGCAAACCACACGAGCATCACTGGACCAAATATCCGTCCAACTTTCGCCGTTCCGTGATTCTGAAAAAGGAAAAGCCCGACTAAAATGACAATCGTGGACGGAACCACGAAACGGCTCAAGACTGGCGTCGCGACAGTTAGACCTTCCATTGCGCTAAGCACTGATATTGCCGGTGTAATTACACCGTCGCCGTAGAGCAGCGCAGCGCCGAAAATACCCAGCATGATCAAAAACGTGTGCTCAGATCGACCAGATGGTTTAATCGGTGTCGCCAGCGCCGTCAGCGAAAGGATTCCTCCTTCACCATGATTGTCGGCACGCAGCACAAACACGAGATACTTGATCGAGATCACGATCACGAGCGACCAGAAGATTAATGACAGGACGCCGAGTATGTTTGCAGGTAAGGGAGCGATTGCGTGTGGTCCATGGAAACATTCACGCAGCGCGTATAACGGGCTGGTGCCGATGTCGCCGTAGACGACGCCGAGCGCTGCGAGGGAAAGTACGAAAAGATAGCGCCCTCGCGGAGCGCGCCGCGGGATGTGTGGGATTCCTGCTGATGTAGTGTGAATATCTGGAAGTGCTGGCTCTGTTACGTCCACCCGTGACACGGGCTTAGCATCGCACAAAAGTCATAAAGATTTCGTAAAGGCGCGTACACAAAGGGCACAAAAAGTAACAGTTAAGGAAGTGGGAATGAAACTCTTTTGCGCTTTATGTGCCTTTTGTGGCTTCAAATTTTTTATTGCGGGGCGCCGAGAAAGGAGGCGAGTCTGAGTAGATCGGCGAAGACCCCTGCGGCCGTGACCTCGGGGCCGGCTCCTGGTCCCCGGACGATCATCGGTTGGGTGTTATAACGCGCGGTTTGAAAACTGACGATATTGTCGCTGCCGGTGAGATTTGCGAAAGCGTGATCGAGTGGGTAAGGGCGCAGCCCGGCAGACATTCGACCGTCGCTTTCGATCGTGCCGACGTATCGCAACACCTGATCGCGCGCGCGTGCTGAGCTCACGAGTGCGCCGATCGTTTCATCGTGTCTGCCAAGTGCCTTGAGATATTCTTCGACGCTTGCCGAACGCAAATCTTCAGGAACCATGCTTTCCACTTGAACCGCGTCCATCTCCACATCGAGACCCATCTCGCGCGCGAGAATGATCAGCTTGCGAGCGACGTCGGCGCCGCAGAGATCCTCGCGTGGATCAGGCTCCGTGAACCCGAGTGCATGAGCTTCACGAACGATCTCGGAGAACGTGCGCGTGCCGTCGAGCGAGTTGAAGATGTAAGAAAGGGTGCCGGAAAGCACGCCTTCGATCTTGATGACTTCATCCCCTGTTTCAACTAAATTGCGCAGCGTGTGAACGATCGGCAGGCCCGCGCCGACGTTTGTCTCGTAAAGGAAGTAGCGTTGGTACTTGCGAGCGGTTTCGCGCAGGCTGCGATACGAAGCGAGAGATGCGGTGTTGCTCTTCTTGTTCGGTGTGATGACGTTGATTCCTCTCGCGAGCCAGCTTTCGTAGCGCGTGGGTAATTCGGCGCTGGCCGTGGCATCAATGAGCACAGTGTGCGGCAAGTGAGCCGCGTGCACGTGATTGACGAACGCTTCAACGTCTGCGTCCGATTCGCTCGAAGTCAGATCATCACGCCAGCGCACGAGCGGGAGTTCGCGATCGTTGAGGATCATTTTGCGGCTATTCATGATGCCGCGCACTCGCAAGTCGATACCGCGCTGTGCTTTCAATTCTTCAATACGCTTCGCGAGTTGGCCCAAAAAGCTGCTTCCGATCAGGCCAGTGCCGATCACTCCGATCGAAAGTGTCTGGCTTGAGAGATAGAAAGCGGAGTGTAGCGCTCGCAGCGCCTTGGTTGCTTCGTGCTGTTCGATCACTGCCGAGATGTTCCGTTCAGACGACCCTTGCGCGATTGCCCGGATGTTGACGCCCGCTTTCCCAAGCGCGCTGAAAAATTGCCCGGCCATACCAAGCCGTTCGATCATTCCATCGCCGACCATTGCGACAATGCAGCAGTCTTCTCTCACATCGACGGTCTGAACCTCGCCGCGTTGCATCTCGGCGAGAAATGTTTCCTCAACTGTTCTCTTTGCGAGTTGCGAGTGCGCGCGTGGCACGGCGAAGCAGATCGAATGTTCGGAGCTTGCCTGCGAGATCATCACGATCGAAACGTCAACCGATCGCAGTGCGCCGAAGAGTTTTTGAGCGACACCGGGAATGCCGATCATGCCTGTGCCCTCGACGTTGATCAGCGCCATCTCTTCGACTGCTGCGAATCCTTTTATTGGTATATCGGAAGGTGAAGAGGCTGAGATTCGCGTGCCAGGAGCTTCTGGATTGAAAGTGCTTTTAATCCAAACAGTGATGCCGTTTGCAATCGCGGGCGACATCGTGTTTGGGTGAATGACTTTCGCTCCGAAATACGCAAGCTCCGCGGCCTCCTGGTATGAAAGTTCCGGGATCACGAGCGCGTCCGGAACGCGGCGCGGATCGGCGCTGTACACACCGTCGACGTCTGTCCAGATTGTCACCGAATCGGCGCCAAGCAAAGCCGCGAAGATCGAAGCGGAGAGATCGCTGCCGTTACGCTTTAGCGTTGTAGCGACTCCATCGTGGGTTGCAGCGATGTATCCAGTAATTACCAGTAGATCGATATCAGGATGATCTGCCTGCCACGCTTCCAGCTTTTGCCTGGAGAGTTTCCAATCGACCGCAGTGGTGTTAGGTTCAACGACGAGAACGTCGCGGGCATCAAGCCACGCGGAAGAATGGCCGCAGGATCGAAGATGCGCGTGAAGGAATTGCGCGGACCACAGCTCGCCGTGGCCTGAAACAAATTCAATGATGCGTTCGGAAGCGAGGCGTGTGATCCAAACACTTCGCAAGACTTCTTCGAGTGCGCTGAACTCCGAAGTGATTGTTTGCTGAAGCGAGTGGGTCTGCGCGTCGGCAAGCTGTAGGCCGTTGATTGTCTCGAGGTGCCGGTTCTTGAGAGCCTGAAGTTCTGATAAGTACGATTGGTCCTGTTTGGCCGCGAGCTCTACCGCTCGAATGAGAGCGTTCGTCACGCCGCTCATCGCCGAGACGACAACGGCCACGCGTTCGCGCGATTGTGGGGCAAGCAGTATTTCAGCGGCCGCGCGATAGCGTTCCGCATCGGCGACACTCGTCCCACCAAATTTGTGAACAATCCATTTCGAACTCACAGTCCGTGAAGACTACGGTAGGTCAACACTCTAAGGCAATCTCTGTGTCTCTGTGCCTCTGTGGTTGATTGTTCCGAAAAGCTTTTTAACCACAGAGGCACAGAGACACAGAGCAAAGCACACGTATCCCTCTCTCGCTTCAGCGAAAGTTTGCTGCCACGAGAGTCCTGGAGTAGGGGCTAGCGCCAGATAAATATAGCCAGGATCAACACTTCCAGTATTCCTGGCTCTTCCGCCGGCGGACCATTTGGCATTTCACCAGGCGCGGTCGCGGGTGAAACCGCTGGAGGGGGCGTATTCGCAGCTGCACCAGTCGTAGGCATCTCTCCTGCGAACGCTGAGACCGAGAGGGTGCATGTCAAGGCGACGGTTAACATGAACCGTTTCATAGGAGTTACTCCTTATTTGAGGAAGAATCATGTAAAACTCTTTGCATCAATAAAGATTAGACCAATCCTTCATATGTTCTTGCAAGTCTGGCCGGAGAGAATTAATATCAACTCGCAATTTGCCCTACTTAGTTTTCCGAAAGCCTCGACACTCATGCGAACCTCGCCGAAGCTGGAAACCGCTCACTTCACCGCGAATGAAGAAGCCTCGCTCCGATGCCGGAAAGCCTTAGAATTGCGCGACTGCGGCGATTATGACGGCGCCCGGGACGCGATGGCCCCATTGTGGGCCGGGATCGGGAGCCGGCCAAAAACCCACGGACTGCACTCCTCCGTCGTCCCTGAAGTCCTGCTGTGCGCCGGAATTCTCACCGGCTGGCTTGGCAGCCGGAACGAGGTGAAAGAGGCAGACGACTACGCCAGAGACTTGATCACCGAGAGTATCCGGCTCTACGAGGAGCTCGGCGATTCAATGAAGGTGGCGGAGGCGAGAACAGAACTCGCGCATTGCTACTGGCGCACAGGCGCTCACGATGAAGCGCGCATCCTGTTCTCAACTGCACTCGAGAGATTAACCACTGAGGGCAACACGCGCGCAAATGCTTTACTGGGCCTGTCAGTCGTTGAGTGGTCGGCATCGCGATATGATGAGTCGTGGCGAATCCTCTCGAGCAATGCGCCTCTATTCCGAAAGATCACAAACCACACGCTGAAAGGGTACTTTCACAACCAGTCAGCAATGACCCTGCGAGCGCTCGCGACGGGAACAAACGGCAGTGACTACTTTCCAGCAGGCGATCAAACACTACGAGGAAGCTGATTATCACTTCGCGCTCGCACGGTCACACAGTTTACCGCGCGCATGTAAAAAACAACGTAGGTTATTTGCTCTTCAAGCTTTCGCACTTTCGCAAGGCTCACGAGTACCTGGACCATGCGCGACGCCTCTTAGTCACAGTTCAGAGATAAGGTCAGAGTTGCGCAAGTCGACGAGACCCGCGCTCAAGTCTTCATCGCACAGCAGCGTTATGCGGAAGCCGAAGTTGCCGCGCGAAATGCAGTCTCGAGTTTCAGGAAAGCCGGACGCGAGCGCTTTTTGTCTGAGGCGCTTGTCACCGAGGGAATCGCATTGGCTCGCCTGGCGAAGACTGTGCGAGCGCAAGCGGCTTTGCAGGAGGCCGTCGAAGTGGCGCATCGTGTCGGAGCTCTCAACCAGGCAGCGACTGCCGCACTCACTTTGATCGAAGAGATCGAACCGTTGCGTCTGGATATTTTGCTCAACGCTTACGACAAAGCCAACGAGTGGGTCGACAGACACTCAAAGCACAGGGCTCCTACCAAGACTGAACGATGCAGCGCGAAAAGTGATCGCGCGAATGCGAAGCGAGGAAAGAGTCGAGACTGCCGAGATACCGCTCACAGGTATTTCTTTCCCTGATGAAGTGTTGAAGTTTGAGCGCGGCCTGATCAGAACCGCACTAATCGAAGTGAACGGCAGCGTAACCCGTGCAGCATCGCTCCTGGGAATCAGTTACCAACGCCTCGCCCGCATCATCGAAACACGTCATGCTGATTTACTGAAGGAGCGTTCGCCAGTGCATCGCCGTCCGAGAAAGTCGTTCATCAACCACAAGAAAGCGCAAAAATCGGCAGCGGCTACTGTGTCAAGTTTGGTTTCTCAAACATGAAAGAGACCAGCCTCGGAAGTTTGTTCTGATCCTCCTCATGCCACCACTCCCTCATCATACGCATTGATAATCCATTCCTGCGCGCCGACTCGGTGAAGTCGGAAAGATGATGCGTGAAGGCGTGGATCTCGATTGCTTCGTCCTCCCTGCGGAAGTTAGCTTTTGTGCCCTTGTACTGCCTGAACGGATGGAGTTCGCTCAGAAAAAACTGGCCGCCGGTCTTCAGCGCTCGAGACACTTGCACGAACACCGCATCGAGATCCTCGATGTGTTCAAGCACGAGATTGCAAACGATCAATTCGAACGATTCGTCTTTGCACGGCCACGGTTTCGTTAAATCGGCGACGACAAAGAACACTTGATCGGATCGTATTTTTGCTTTCGCCTGTCGCAACATGCCGGGCGAAAAATCGACTGCGAGGATCCGCCGGCCGATTCCTGTCAGAAAGACAGTATTCTTCCCGGTTCCACATCCTAACTCCATGATATTTTGGCAACGCAAACCCTTGAGGGCATTTTGCGTTGCTCGATGATCGAGATCGCGTGTCAGGTTTCGATCGGAGTCGTACGTGTCGGACCAGCGCGTGTACGCGTCTTGAATGTTCATCGGTTCGATGCGCTAATGTTACTCTTTATATTGCTATGCGCGCACTGCAAAGTCTCGTTTCCGATGCGATGGCGATCGATATGGGATCGGCGTCAACTATCATCTCCGTGCGCGGTCGCGGCGTGGTGGTCGATGAGCCTTCGCTTGTAGCGATCGATACGGTCAAAGGGGAAGTGATAGCGATCGGACGCGAAGCGGAACAGAAGTATGGACGCGAGGAGCGTGGGGTCGCAGTCATCGCTCCGTTGGTAAACGGCGTCGTCGCTGATTTTGAAAGAACGCGAGAGATGCTGGCGCATTTTGTCGGCAAAGCCCGCGGTGGCCTGACCTCCTTCAGTCGTCGCGCGTTGATGAGTGTGTTTTCTGATGTCACTGAGGTTGAGCGGCGCGCGTTACTGAGCGCTGCGCAGCATGCGAAAGTCGGTAAGGTCGGCATGATCGAGGAGGGACTGGCGGCGGCGTTTGGCAGTGGGGTTAAGGCCGATGATCAACATGGTTCGGCTGTTGTCGATATCGGTGGTGGGACGACGAACGTTGCGATCGTAGCAAGCGGCAAGATCATTCGCTCGCGGGCAGAGCGAATCGGAAGTTCGTACATCAATACAGCGCTTATCAATCATGTGCGCCGTCACCGCGGGTTACTGGTCGGTGCGAAGTCGGCGGAACGCCTTAAGCTCGAACTTGCTTCGGCAGTCGTCCCTACGAATCTTGCGCAGCAGATTCCGATCAACGGTCGCGATGTCTTGACGGGAATGCCAAGATCGATCGAGATCACGGCCGGCGAGATCTATCCCGTGGCCCAGGAAGTGGTTCGGAGGATCGTCGATGGCGTCGTTAGTACGCTGCGTGAGCTTCCGGCTGAAGTAGCAGGTGATATCTACGATCGAGGAATCGTGCTGACGGGCGGTGGCGCGCAGTTTGGCGGGTTGGCCGATTACCTGCGCGACGAAACGAAGTTGCCGGTCCGCCTCGCCGACGAACCACGCTACGCGATCGTCCGTGGCCTCGAACTAATGTTCGAAACCGAACCCGTGTAGTACACAAAAGGCACATAGCAACCCACAAAAAGCACAAATACTTTTTCTGTAACTTTTGTGCCTTTTGTGGGCTTGCTATGTGCCTTTTGTGTACTACTCGATCGGAAGGCGGACCTGAAAACACGTATCGCCGGGCTTCGATTCAAAACGGATATTCCCACGATGCCGGCGCACGATGCGCGCGACCGTGTCGAGTCCCAGCCCGGTTCCTTCACCGACGGGTTTCGTCGTAAAGAACGGTTCAAACACTCGCGACTTCACACCCTCGGGAATTCCTGAACCGTTATCACGGATCTCAACAAGGATATCGATCGGCTCTCTCTTTGTGCGCACCTTCAGCTTGCCACCTTCGCTCATCGCCTCGATCGCATTCACGATCAAGTTGGTCCACACCTGATTCAGTTCACTGCCGTACGCCTTGATGTGCGGCAGATCTTCCGCATACTCACGCGTCAACGCAATATTCTTCTTTTTCAACTTGTACTTCAGAATGAGCAGCGTACTCTCGAGCCCTTTATGAATATCGACTTCCTGCACCGACACCTGGTCCATGTAGCTGTATTCCTTGATTGCCGCTACAAGTTCGGAGATACGCGCGGTGCCGGTTTTGATCTCGCGCGCAAGTTTCGCTGCCGCCAGTTGCGAGTTAACGCGAGCCAGCACGTCGGCGATTGCGCTTGTTTCAACCTCGCCAAGCATGCGTTCGAGAGCTGACGCATCAATCCCGGCTTCGACGAGGTTGTTCGAAAGCTTCCACGGATCTTCAATGCCATGCTCTTCGAGCCAGGTAACGATTAGATCTTCGAGATCGCTCTGCTCGAGCGAGTTCATTTGCTTCGCTGTAACAGTGTGTTCGATCGCAGCGCTTTCAAAAGCACGAATCGAGGCGTGCTGTTCCGGCGTGAGGTCGTGACTGCAAAGCCTCAGATCCGCGGCGCGCAATTCGGCCAATACCGTTATCAGATCGTTGGCCGCGCGAGTTGCACCGGCCGCCGGGTTGTTGAGTTCGTGAGCAAGACCCGCGGAGAGTTTGCCTAACGCGATCAGCTTGTCGCGTTGCTGATCTGCCGCAGTAACTTCGCGCACGCGATCGCTCATCAGACCAACGAGACGTTGGACCAGCAACGGCATGCGCTGCATCATTTCTGGAAACAACCGCTTGGGAAAGAGCAGCACGCGCATGTTGCTCAGCACGTGCCCGGTTGCGCTCCATTCGGTCATGCGCGAGAAAGGGAGGTAGCCGCTGACTTCCGTCTTCGGATCGCCTGCGCTGGCCATGTACACAGCTCCGTCGTGTGCCTGCTCGTTGAGATAAGCGCGAACCTCGCCCTCGAGGTAAACAGCCAACACGTCAGCCGGTGCGCCTTTAACAAACAAGATTTCTCCCGGCGCAAGCCGCCGCTCCTCCACGTTGTCGGCGAACCATTGCAACTGGTCTTCCGGCAGATCGGCAAAAACTCCGACGCGTCGCAGTGCCTCGACTTTGTCTTCAGGTGAGCTGGTGATGTTGTGGTTCGTCCATTTGTCAGATCACCTTGCTGAGATATTGATGCACAAACGAGATCGCGACTGAGCCTTCGCCGACTCCGGACGCGACTCGCTTCACCGAACCGTGCCGAACATCGCCCACCACAAAAATACCCGGCACGTTTGTTTCGAGCAGTCCCGGGATCGCGTTCCAACTGCCAACCTTTCGGACGTTTCCCCTCGCGCATCAGATCCGGACCGGAGAGAATGAACCCGCGCTCGTCGCGTTCCACAACGTCCGCCAGCCATGCTGTGTTTGGAGCAGCTCCGATCATGATGAAAAGGGAATTCGCGGGAACGCGGTTCACCTCATTCGTCTCGCTACAGTGGATCGAAATCTCTTCGAGATGATCGCCACCGTGCGCCTCTACCACCGACGAGTTGTATTCGATTTGAACGTTCGTCGTGTTCTTTAACTGGTTGATCAAGTATTGCGACATCGACGCTGCGAGCGACGCGCCACGCACAAGCATTACCACTCGTCGCGCATACCTCGAGAAGTGCATTGCAGCTTGTCCCGCGCTGTTCGCGCCACCGACGACAAAGACGTCTTCATCTTTGCACGACAGTGCTTCAACCATCGCGGCGCCGTAGTAGATCCCAGCGCCGGTCAGACGCTCGACGCCCGGTGCATCCAACTTGCGCCACTGCACGCCTGTCGCAACCAACAAAGCATGACAACTGAGCTGCGCGCCGTTTGCCAGTTTCAGCAGGCGGTATGGACCATCGAGGTGTACCGCAGTGGCCTCGGCTGAAAGTATCTCGACACCGAAGCGTTTCGCCTGGACCACGGCGCGTCGAGCAAGATCGCCGCCGCTGAGTCCGCTGGGAAATCCGAGATAGTTCTCGATGCGGCTCGACATGCCCGCCTGTCCACCTGGCGCTTCGCGTTCGACCATGACTGTTCGCAAACCTTCACTCGCGCCGTAGACTGCTGCCGCGAGTCCGGCTGGACCACCACCGACGATCGCGAGATCGTAGAACGCCTCGGAGGCGCTGGTTTTCAGTCCGACGTTTTCAGCAACCTCTGCGAGCGCGGGCCGGCGCAGTCGTAATCCGTTTGGAAAGATCACGAGCGGCAGTTCTTTCTTGTCTTCGTCGTCGAGCAAGTCGACGAGTGAGCGAACTTCGGTGTCTCGTTCCGCGGTCTCGATGTCGAGCCACTGGTATGGAACGTGATTGCGAGCGAGAAAGTCTTTGATGTTGTGCGAATCCGGCGACCAGCGATTACCAAGCACGCGAATGCCTTCGAACTGCGGTGGAAACGTAGCGACCCAGTCTTCAAGCAGATCGTCGATGACGGGATACAGATTCTCTTCCGGTGGATCCCACGGCTTGAGTAAATAATGATTCACGCCCGCTTCGTTGATTGCCGCGATGGCTGCGTCGGTGTCGGCGTAAGCCGTGAGCAGCACGCGCTTGGCGTCGGGAAAAAGCTCGATGGCCTGTTCTAAAAATTCGACACCTGACAGGCCGGGCATTCGCTGATCGACCAGAAAAAGTGCCACTGTGTTGTTTCGGAGTTTTAACTCCTTAACGATCTCCAATGCGGCCGTGCCCGATTCAGCGCGGAGCACGCGATAATTGCTGGCATACTGGCGTCTTAAGTCGCGCTCGATAGCGCGCAGTACTTCCGTATCGTCGTCAACTGTTAGTATTACCGGTTTGGTCATGATTGTGTTTGGAGATTTTAGCCACAAAAGGCACAAAAGATACAAAGAAGATAGAACGTATGAACAAACTAATAATCGCGGTCGTTGGCGTTTTCTTCTTTTCTGTCGTTGGCGTGCAGGCTCAGAATGGTCCAATCGCCACGAGTGTACGGGTCGATAAGGGCGAGGGAATTTACTGGCCACTATTCGTCACGATTGGTGGAAAAGAGCAAAAGATAACCGACCAGGCACAACAGGCTTGGATACTCAACGGCGGACGGTACGTGGTGTATTCGTCAAGTGAAGGCGCTGGTGGCTACGAGAACGAAGGTCAGAGCTTGCATGTTTACGACGTGCGTCACACGAAGACACAAGCGGATCATGTCTCAGTATTTCATGGTCCAGACAGTCGAAGAGGTGATGACAAGTAAAAAGAAGCGGGCCTTACTCGTGACCTTGGAGGATGGTGGTTTGGGCGCTTCGTATGTTGCCGTCGTTGATCCCTCGCGAGGCGAAGTGTTTTTTCGTCGCTGGGCTCGAATACTTTCACGCAGAGGCGACACGATTGTGCTCGGTCGTTACAGGGAAGGCGATTGGGACAAGCTCATGGGGGAAGATGCTGCGAAAGTGCGACCATATAGAACCGAACGATACAACCTAAACGCGCTGTTGCTGCGGCGAGTGATCGTCAACAAGTCTGACAGGCCATGAAAGTTAACGTCACAGAACTGGTGATCAGGCTCATCTTGACGTTCGTCGGCTTTGGGCTGCTCCTCTTTCTGCCTGCCGGAACAATCGACTGGCCCGCAGCATGGGTTTATCTCGTGCTGCTTTTTATTTTCACGATCGGGATCACCCTCTGGCTCTCACGCTTTAATCCCGATTTACTTTCCGAACGGATGAGCGGTCTTGGCAGATCTGGCCACAAGAAGTGGGACAAAGTGTTCTTGATGGTGCTCCTTCCAGTCTTCATTGGCTGGTACATCGTAATGGCGCTCGATGCTGTGCGCTATAAATGGTCAGAGATCCCTGATTGGTTACAGTGGATTGGAGCAGGTGTTCTGCTGTCCTCGTTCTATATCTTCTATCTGACGTTTCGTGAGAACACTTATCTATCTCCGGCCGTGCGCATTCAGACGGACAGAGGACAGACGGTCGTCAGCACTGGTCCATACAGGTACGTGCGACATCCAATGTACGCGGGATTCATCCTCTTCACATTCGGCACCGCGCTCCTGCTTGGCTCCGCTTACGGACTGCTCGGAGCGCTGGTGCTGAATGCGTTGATCGCCTGGCGAGCGGTGCGTGAGGAGCAAGTATTAAAAAGCGAGCTGCCAGGTTACGGCGACTACATGACCCGAGTGAAACACCGTTTCGTTCCTTATCTTTTGTGAGCTTTGTGAACCTTTTGTGTACCAACAGCACGTCACGGTGTCAGTTCCGACGTTAAGATCGCTCCATTAAGGCTCGGAATCACAGCCGAAATCTTCAACACCTTCCGGCTCGCCTTATCGATCCAAACAGTCTGTTTATCTGCTTCATTGTCTGCCGCAACGATCTCCAACTTGTACGCGTCGAATGTACCTGCCGGCACCGTGACGCTTTCCGATCCGACTACCTTCAACTGTTTGATCTGTGGCTTCTGTTTCTGCACGTCGAAGTTTCGAAAACTCAAACTGTAACCATTGGCGAGGGGAAGAGCAGCGATCACGTCAAACGCGCCGGCCCCATCGGCGAACAAAGCGCCACCTGGATCGACGTCAATCGGTTTTGCCTGCCCGTTCATCGACGCGGATCCCGCTCACCTTATTCGGCGTAACGTTTATCTTCGATTGTCGCTGGACCTTGCGTAATCACGCGACGCTTCAGCAGCAGGCTTCCTTTCTCGATCGTGCTGACGTCGGAGACTTCGCCTTGCGGAGTGTCTGCCGTGTCAGTGACCACCCATGCTCCATTCTCTTCCTTGATCTCCGACTTCATGCTGATCGGAATTGTCTGTCCGCCGAAAGCAATGGACGCTTTGTAATTGTAAGTACCCGGTTTCAGATCTACCGCAGGTTTCGGAACTTCAGATGTGGAGCTGATCTCCTTCGGCAACGTCACCGTCTTTGGGTCAACGCTTATTTCCTTCAGACGTTGAGACACTTCAGGCGTCATGCTTTCCTGATAACGACCACCGAGATATTTCGCGAGAAACTTTTCAGCGCTGGCAAACATCGCCATGTTATTTTCAGGCCGTGCAAAACCGTGGCCCTCATCCGGCGCCACCAGGTACTCAACCGGAAATCCTCGATCTCTCAGCGCGATAACGATCTGATCCGACTCGCGTTTAGTGACGCGCGGATCGTTAGCTCCCTGGATCACGAGTAGAGGCGTCTTGATCTTCGCAGCCGCAGTTAACGGCGACTGGCGTAGCAACTGGGCCTTTCCTTCAGGCGTGTTGGGATCGCCCATGCGCTCGTAGAACAGCTTTCGAATCGGTTCCCAGTAAGGCGGAATCGATTCGAGCAGTGTGATCAGATTTGATGGTCCAACAATTGAGACACCAGCCGCGTAAACATCAGGAGTAAAGGTAACGCCCGCGAGCGTTGCGTAGCCTCCATACGAACCACCCATGATTCCAATCTTTTTAGGATCGGCGATGCCCTGGGCGATGAGATACTTCGCACCCCAGGTGATGTCGTCCTGCATCTTGTCGCCCCACTGTTTGTTTCCGGCGTCGATAAACTTCTTGCCGTAGCCGGTTGATCCACGGAAGTTAGGTTGCAAGACGACGTAGCCGCGGTTGGCGAGAAACTGCGCAAAAGAGTTGTAGCCCCAACTATCGCGATACCATGGACCACCGTGTGGAACTATGATCGCCGGAAGATTTTTAGCTTCGACGCCTTTGGGTAACGTTAGAAAAGCCGGAATCTCCATCCCGTCAGACGACGGATATTTGACTGGCTTCATCGGAGCCAGGTGCGCGCGGTTCAACTTCTCGCGTGCCTGATACTGAAGCGTCAACTTCTTGCTAGTGCGGTCATATAGATAGCTTGCACCGGGATCTGTATCGGCGTTTGCGTAAATGAGGAACAGCTTTTCATCTTTAGTTGAAGATCCGAAACCGATCTCCTTACCGGGAAGTTGTTTCTGTAGGTTTTTGTAATCGGCTTCGAAGGCCTTGTCTTTCCAGTAGATTCGTTCGCGTTCGTCTTCATAGACAGTGGCAATAAGCTCATCAGAAACTTCCGAGAAGATGGCGTTGCCGAAGTCGACGCGTTTCATAGGATCCGATTCGACTAACTCTTCTTTACCGGTGGCGGGGTTGAATAGCACAAGACGAATTAGATCGAGATCGCTGCCCTTGTTTGTCTGGAAGTAAACCCGCTGGCCGTCTTTGTGATACTTAACTGGTCCACACGTCTCAAAGACATTACAACTGTAGACCTTCGTAAACTTGTCCGCGTCAACGCGCAATACTTCCGTGTCGCCGTTTTCTGCCGACCTGGTTGCGAGGCGTAATTGATCCTTGAGATCGAAGACGTAGGAGGTGATGCGTTCCGTGTTCTTGCGGATGCAGTGTGCGCTCGCCGGTGGAGATTTTTATTTTGTAGAGATCATGCCACGCTTTGTCGCGATCGTTTAGACCGATATAGATCGCGTCGGGCTCACTGCGAGGCACCGCATTGATCGCAGCTCTGATGCCTTTTCCGTCCGTTAGATTTCTCGCTGACGGTACGTCTTGTCCTGACGCCGGCGCCTCGGCCGGATTGACTGCGTAGACGTTGTAATTCTCGTCACCGGCCTTGTCCTGGACGAAGAGGATGTACTTGCCGTCGCGCGACCAGAAGTAACCGGGGATCGGCCGCTTTGTGTCTGCCGTCACCGGCTTGGCATTGGCGAACGGCTCGGCCGTCTTCTTCACCCAGATATTGCGCATGCCTTTGTAGGGTTTGATAAAGGCGATATAAGCGCCATCCGGGGAGATTTGCGCCCCCGCGATCTCCGGATCCCCAAAGAACAACTCGCGATCAATCAGCGGCGGACTCTGCGCCCAGACCGGGGCGGCAAGGGTGACGATTAGTAGAACTGAAAGTATAAGCAAGCCAATAATTGAGCTGCGAGACTGACTGAGCGAACGCATAAACACCTCTTTCATTGATTGATTCTGGTCAGGTTTTTATCCTGGGTGAAAATGAACAGTTCTCTACGCACTGGGGCTCCGTATAGTTTCAGTCTGTGTAATCTGTGGAGATTTTCTGACTGTGCCTGCTAAGATGTCACGGGGTCATCATGAAGGTAAAGGAAGTCGTGGAAGTTACTCCTGAAAAGATAGGTAGGATGCCAGTCTTTCGGGGAACCAAGGTACCGATCAGCCAGCTCTTTCATTATCTTGCGAGTGGCGAAACTTTGGATCAGTTTCTCGATTTGCATCCGGCTGTCACCCGAGAGCACGCTCACGCGGCACTTCTCCTATCAAAGGAGTTGTTGCTTAGCGATTATCAAACTGTCCCGATAAGAAGGGCCTCGAAATGAAAGGGAACGAATTCATTGAGGTGGATCCTGAAAAGATGAGCGGCACGCCTGTTTTCACCGGCACGCGCGTCCCGGTCAACCACCTCTTCGACTATCTTGAGGCGGGCGATAGCCTCGACAGATTCTTAAAAGATTTTCCGACGGTCAAACGCGAACAAGTTCTCGGGGTACTTGAGCTGATGCGTGAACGTCTCCTCACTGAATATGAAACTGCTGCTTGACGAGTGTGCGCCAAAACGTTGTTGTACCCCGCTCTCTCGTTGTAATCAGCGTGATCTGTGGCTAAATTGCCGACATTGCGCCGACAGGTCCTTAAGTGAGATTGGCAATCCAAAGGCAGCTGAGGCAAAATACATCACCGCAGATGGCCGCCACACCCGGTGCGCTCCCACGTAGCCACCTCTGCTGTATCATCCTGGGCACGCCAACGCTGCGTTGAGAATCACACACTTAGCAATCCGTACCCGTTAACCGTTCTCACTGGGCGAGGAATGGCAGAACCAAAAACTAACGACAACCTAGTCGAAAAGAAAAACTCAAAAATGCTCAACCTCCAGAACCGAAGCTTGGGGCCTCGCTTTGGCGAGCTCCCGGCAAATTCAACTAAGGTTCAGCACATTTCAGAGTAACCCGATGAAGGAAGCTACTGCTCGCATCAAAATTAACAAGCTACTCGAGCATGCCGGATGGCGGTTTTTCGCTGACGAGACAGGTCCCGCAAACATTCAGTTAGAACCAAACGTTACGTTGAAAACCGAAGAACTCGACAAGCTTGGGGATGATTTTGAAAAGGTTAAGAAGGGGTACGTTGATTTCCTGCTTTTAAATGAAAAAGGTTTTCCTTTCGTTGTGCTGGAGGCGAAGGCAGAAGATAAGGATCCACTTGCGGCGAAAGAGCAAGCCCGAAAGTACGCTAAGTCCCAGAATTGTCGATTCGTGATTCTTTCTAACGGGAACCTGCATTATCTCTGGGATCTTGAGCGCGGTAACCCAGCGATGATCGTTACATTCCCGACGCCAAAATCTATCGGTGGGTATCAAAAGACCTCACCAAATCCTCAACGCCTGACTGAAGAGGTGGTTGAAAACGACTATGTTGTTCTGACGCAGCGTCCTGGATACGCCACGGAAGCGGCATGGAAAAATGAGGCTGAGCGAGAGCGCTTTATTGAAACTAACAGTCTTCGTTTTCTGCGCGAATACCAAAAGAAGGCGATATACGCCATTCAGACAAAGGTGAGGAAGGGAGGTGATCGGTTCCTGCTAGAAATGGCAACAGGGACCGGGAAAACGTTAACTTCTGGCGCCATCATCAAACTTTTTCTTCGCACGGCTAACGCTAATCGTGTTTTGTTCCTCGTGGATCGGTTAGAGTTGGAAGACCAGGCTCTAAAGGCGTTCACAAAAACTCTTGTCAATGATTACAAGAGTGTAATCTACAAGGAGAGTCGCGACGACTGGCGAAGGGCGGAGATTGTTATATCGACCGTTCAGTCGTTGCTCTTTAACAACAAGTACCAGAAGTTATTTTCTCCAACGGACTTCGATCTTGTGATCTCGGATGAGGCTCACCGTTCGATCGGCGGTAACGCCCGATCAGTATTCGACTACTTCATCGGCTACAAATTAGGACTCACAGCCACACCAAGAGACTATTTACGTAAGTTCGATAAGAGCAGACCCACGACTAAAGATCCGAGAGAGCTTGAGCGTCGGATGTTGCGCGACACATATCGAACTTTTGGCTGTGAAGATGGTCAGCCGACGTTTCGTTATTCTCTACTCGACGGTGTCAAAGACAAATTTTTGATCAATCCGACCGTCGTAGATGCGCGCAGCGAGGTAACCACTCAGCTTCTCTCTGACGATGGTTTTGTTGTTCCAGTTAAAGACGACAATGGAGATGACCAAGAGGAGACATATAAGCAGCGCGAGTTCGAAAAGCGCTTTTTCTCACCCGCGACAAATCAACTCTTTTGCAAGATATTTCTGGAGAATTCACTGCGTGATCCGGTCAGCGGTGAAATTGGAAAGTCTATAGTGTTTGCGGTGAGCCAGGGCCATGCCGGAAAGTTAACGCAGATTCTGAACGAAATGGCGGATCGGATGTTCCCTGGCAAATATCAATCCGACTTTGCCGTGCAGGTGACGTCGGAAGTGGATAATGCGCAGCAGTACACTATGAACTTCACCAATAACAATCTTCTTGGTTCAGGCAATTTCATTCCAGTCTACAAAACCAGTAAGGCCCGCGTGTGCGTTACGGTCGGCATGATGACAACTGGTTACGATTGTCCCGACATTCTGAATCTTGGTTTCTTTCGCCCGATCTTTTCGCCAACAGATTTCATTCAAATGAAAGGGCGTGGAACTAGGAAGCACGACTTCCGCGAAGAACTGTTTGACGAAACACTGAAACAAAGTATTGCGCAGCCTAAGAAAACGGCCTTCAAGCTTTTTGATTTTTTCGCGAACTGTGAATACTTCGAACTGGATTACAACTACGATGAAGTTCTTAAGCTACCCAAACCAAAGGATCGGAGCCAGAAAGACGAGGGCGGCAAAGTCATAATTGGTGGCACCTACGAACATTTAGGCGAAGACATTCTCTCGACAATGAAGGAGGAGGTGATCGGTGTCGAGGGTATGAAGATCGATCGAATGTTTTATGAGAAATTTGAGGAGAAAGTGCGGGAAAACGATTTTATCGCTGCCAGCGTTGAGGCAGGTCAGTGGGATCGGGTTATCGATTATGTTAATCGAGAGGTTTTTGATAAACCCGAAGAATTCTATACCCTCGAGAAGCTCCGCCAAGCCACCGCGGTAGATCGGCGACTAACACTTCGGGAAATCCTAGAAAAGGTCTTTGGTCTAATAGCTCGTTTCAAGTCTAAAGATGAGCTTCTAGAAGAGGAGTTCTCAAAATTCGTCGCCGATTACAAACCTGAAGAAGCCGAATCAATTCCTGCGATCAAAACTTACTTCAAGGCCTATATTACCGATGGCCGCATACGCCAAATTATCGACGAAAAGGATTTTGCCGACCTTGCGACAAATCCGGTCTTCTCAACGATAGATTTCAAAGCAGTACCCTCAAAATACCGGTCTATTGTTCCCGAATACATTAAGGACTATGTCCCGCTAAACCAATTTGCCGCCTAACTAAATATGCTCGATATCGACACCAAGCGCCGCATCGACACTGCTCGAGACATTCTTGTAGGAAAAGTACCCGACCCGAAATCGCAGGTCGAGCAGATAACCATCGCCCTCATCTACAAGTTCATGGACGACATGGATGCAGAGGCTGAGGAACTGGGAGGCAAGCGCAAGTTTTTTACGGATCATTTCGCGCGTTACGGTTGGGCCCAACTGATGCGTGCAGGGATTGGGGGTCACGAGATGCTTGGGCTGTATGCTGAGGGCATCACAAAGATGCCGGAGAACCCGGGAATCCCGCCGCTCTTCCGAGACATATTCAAAAACGCATATTTGCCCTACCGCGATCCGGAGACGCTCAAGGCGTTTCTTAAAATTATCGATGAGTTCAGCTATGACCACAGTGAACGACTTGGCGATGCATTTGAGTATTTGCTATCCGTCTTGGGCTCGCAAGGTGATGCGGGCCAATTTCGCACTCCAAGGCACATCATCGATTTCATTGTTGAGATTGTAGATCCGAAGAAGAACGAGACTGTGCTTGATCCCGCATGCGGTACGGCCGGTTTCCTAATCTCCTCGTACAAGCACATTCTCAAGATGAACGCCGACGAAGAGGGAAACAATACTCTAACTCCCGACGAAAAGGGCCGCCTTGCTCAAAACTTCAAAGGCTACGACATCTCGCCTGACATGGTGCGACTTTCGTTAGTGAACCTTTATCTTCACGGCTTCAATGATCCGCACATTTATGAATACGACACGTTGACGCAGGAGGAGAGATGGAACGAATTCGCCGATGTCATTCTCGCTAATCCACCTTTTATGTCGCCGAAAGGTGGCATCAAGCCACACAAACGTTTTGCTATACAGGCTAGGCGGAGTGAAGTATTGTTCGTTGATTACATAGCAGAACATCTCACATCCACAGGTCGCGCGGCCATTATCGTTCCGGAGGGCATCAACTTTTTATCGCAGAGTGCGTATAGAGACTTGCGAGGAATGCTTCTCACAACCTCCCTAGTGGCTATAGTTTCACTTCCGGCAGGCGTTTTCAATCCGTACTCAGGCGTGAAAACATCGATTCTTTTTTTGGATAAATCGCTGGCTCGTCGTACCCGCACCATTGCATTTTTCAAGGTTGAAAACGATGGCTTCAGTCTTGGTGCACAGCGACGGGTCGTTGAAAAAAACGACCTCCCGGCGGCTAAGGCTGAACTTCTGTCGTTCTTCGGAGCACTTCGCGATCAACGATCCCAGGCGGATGTTGCGTTCGCTTTGGGGTCTGTGGTCGAGAAGGAAAAGATAATTGCGGACGGTGATTGCAATCTTAGCGGCGAGCGTTATCTGGAAGACTTCGTAAATGCCGATCTTGAATGGCCGCTCTACAAGATTGGTGATCTCTGTGTGGTTGAACGGGGTGCTTCACCGCGGCCGATTCATGCGTTCATAACTGATGACTCTACGGGAGTCAATTGGATCAAGATCGGGGACGCGCCAGTAGGAGCCAAATACATCACGAGTACGAAAGAAAGAATAACGCCTGCGGGCGCTGAAAAATCTCGACGGGTCAAGCCTGGTGATTTCATACTCTCAAATTCGATGAGCTTTGGGCGGCCGTACATCATGGCGATTGAAGGATGCATTCACGATGGATGGCTTCTACTTCGCGACAAGTCCGGTCTTCTTGACTAGGATTATCTCTACAACATTTTGGGCTCCCGTCCAGTATTCGCGCAGTTTCAGCGAGCGGCCACAGGGGGAGTGGTAAACAATCTGAATAGTGAGTTGGTCAGAAACGTTCGCATTCCGGTCCCTCCGCTCGACGTGCAGAAAAAAATAGCTGCTGAAATCGAAGCTTACGAGAAGGAGAAAGAACGCCTCCAACGCGACGTCACAACTCAAGAAAGGAATATTTCTTTGACAATAGCTCGGGTGTGGGGCGAATGATCAAGCGACGCCACCACCAGCTCTTTATTCGTAATGGAAGAAGCTCTAGAACTTAATAATTATTTGCCGATCTCGTTTAAAACCCTTAAGGAACAAGAGTATATCGTGTTTTTATGGGATGCGTTCGAGACAAACTATAGGCACGCCAAGTATCAGTTTGCATTCCTCGCATACCATATGCTGACGATGAGCTTTGTCTATTTCAACATTTGGCAGATAAAGCAAACAGAACCGCGCGACTTCGAGAAAGGCCTAATCGGCTTTGCAAGAGATGAGAAGACCTTGATAGAAGCGACCTCCCCGTTCGCCTTTAGCGTTGTGCCTGAGCGCACGATGCTGCGCTTTCTTAAACTCATCGCATGTGACAACGGAAAAATAGGCACCTACGCCAAGTTGGTGGACGATCGCAACGAATCTGCCCACTCGAATGGCAATATCTTTTATAGCCAACAAAGCGCCCTCGATTTAAAGATCCGCGAAATCCTCCGCGTCGTCGACGAAATTCAAACCCACTCCGCACCGTTCATAGAACGGTGCTATTCACGCTTTCTCATTGAGAGCAACGAACCCGAAGACCGCGAATATCCTGACGATGCGGATCAAATTCGCGAAGTTCTCATACACAAAAATTACTTGTCGCAAAAAGACATCGAGATTTGCGCAGACGTCAACATCTTTGATTTTGAAGAACTCGAGACGCATCCCAAGTTCGCTGGCATCGAATCGCTTCACCAAACACTCCGCACAACATATGTCGCCGCGGAATGACATTGTGAACTCCTTGAGAGAAGTAAAGCGTGCTTTGGAAGACGAGCTTATTACAACGGACGATCTAAACGGCGTAACCGACGAGAAAATCGCAACACTCATTGAGCACATTAGGGACAGTACGTTAAAACGTGACACCTGGAAACAAATTCTCAAACCATCATTACGAACTCTAACCTCAGGAAAATCGGTTGATATCACAAGGTTTGGGACAGGATTGTGAAAGAAGATATTCTGGAACAGCTTGTTGACGACTACCTTCAAAGCGAAGGTTATTTCACGCGACATAATATAAAGTTTCGTCCTAGTCGAGACCATCCCGATTTTGACAGTAAAAAAGACTCCAACCATAGCGACATCGACGTCATAGGCATTCACCCGAAAAAAGAAGGCCCCGCGCGTGTTGCAGTCGTGAGCTGCAAGAGTTGGCAAGGGGGATTTCGCATAAAGACCAAGATTGAAGAAATTGAGAAAAACAAAACCGTGTCGGGGCGAGAAGCCTGGCAAGCTTTTCGCGAGCTTACCAGAGCCAAATGGTCTGAGGCTTTCATCAATGCAATTGAGACCGCCACCGGTAGTCGAGAATTTACGTACTATCTAGCGGTCACAGTTATCTTGGGTAACCGAGATGAGTGGGAACAGTATCCACCATTTGTCCAAGCAGTGGCCGGCAATCCCATTCGAATGATTGACCTTACTGAAATGCTGGAACGCATTAAGAATATGAGCACCACAACAGTCGCCTCGTCGACCATAGGTCGCGTCCTACAGTTGATGCGAGCAGCGGAGAAAAGCAAAAACGCTCTGATCAAAGCGGTAGAGTTACAAGAGAACGATTAAGGTGATTGATTTGAGCTAAAGCCGTTGCACCCTATCGTTCCACTCAGAGGCGATCAGGCTCCGTTGAGATGAATGAGCAGGAGTCATCTGAAGCGTACCCTCCCTTCGGGGGCACTTTTATAAATTTCCGCATCCGAAATTGGTTTCGTTAATCGGACAGTGAGAAAAGAAAAACGCACGCTCCAAAGTGTGTTATAGTTCGCGCTCACCCACCAAGAAGAAGCGGGCCGACTTGTGCTGACACACGAAGCCGACCCTTGACTATCAACCTTCCTAAGAAAGGATGACAATCATGGCTAGTCATAGTAGCGCACCAGCGCGCGAAGAAACACCTCACGCAAACCGAACATCCAGGACCAACACGATCATTAATGCTCTTAAACAGAGAGCGCAGTCACTCTTAAACGACAGATCAATCGATGCGCAGAGTCGTGCGATTATACGTTACGCTTTGGAGATAAACGATCCGTGGCTTTCTAAGCTCGTGCGTCGTGCGGAGGCAGGAGAAACGATTGTGGAGACGATCGATATTTCGGCAACAACGTCGACCACCGAAGATCATTCAAGTGAACGAAAGATTGGACCATTGGCAGAGATGATCTGTAGCGGTGGTGAAGAAGCTGCGGCGGCGTTGCTGGTTCTTATGGCGACGCTTGAGAATTCCACGGAACCGAAAGCACTCGCTCATGCAGCGAAGCATATTGCGTTTACTCGCTGCGGTGAGTTCAACGTGTACGGGATGGTTGACGCGCAAATTGCAGTGTTGGAGAGTGAGTTGTTGACCTGAGTCGTTTAGCCTTGCAAGAAAAATCAGCTCGACGGTGATTTACATGATTATCAGGATTAACAGGATAATCGCACGGAACCCGAGACAACGACGTTTCGTGCCAGTTTTGACATCGATCGTTGGATATCACAATTTGTGACATCCTCCACTTGAAGTTCTCGAGGCTCGCAACGGTTAGCTTTGTACGAAGGAGTCAGGATCACCAGGAAAATTTTGTTTTGATCCTGTGGAAATGACTTTTCGTGCGGGCAATGTTGATTGAGATCGGAGAAATCTTATTTGAATCTGCGGAGATGTTATGTAACACCGCCGCGATTTGATGCAGGATCTGCCGAGTGCAAATGAAAGTGGGGAGATCTCAAACGAGATCTGCCAAGTTCAAAACAACATTCGGCAGATTTAAAGTGAGATCTCTGAAAGTTGAATCGACACACGGCAGATTTGAAACAACAACATACAGATCCTTCACGTGATCTGCACTGAAGAGTTCACGCTTGCGGCGGGAGCTGAGTGGTCAAATCAACCTCCCGCTCGCAAGCGTGTGATCGTTGGCAGAAGGTCTGAACAAACACTTGATCCGGGAGAAATGACGGTTCGTGCGAGGCTTTGATAGATCCCACGTCCGACGCCCCGAGTAACTGGCGCCTGTTTATCGGCGTGATTCTAAAAGATATTAGTACCCGTATTAAACTCAGATTTAATACTCACGAATAGTAGTAATGGAAGTGGTAACAATCGTTAGCGCATCGATCTCAATGCCACCAGCTCAACCATTTCTTAACCGCCGTAGCACCCTCTGGACACCTCAAACCACGGCTCGGTTATGTTTCCACCTGAGAGCACGTCGTAGCCTTCGAGGGCAATTGTGGCGATGATAAACATCAGAATCCAAGCGGTGATTCGAAGTGTGCGGCGGTGCATCATTGGCGCAGTGTATAATTCTCGCGCTGCAACTTCAATTCAAATCGTTTCTCATTCGTCACTTTCACGTCGGAAGTCGTAGCGCCAAAACTCTTTTTCGTCGGCCTGTGGTCCATCCTGGTTGTGCGTGAATGTGAGTCGTTTACCCTTGCACGAAGTCAGTCTTACAGGATTTACATGATTGTTCAGGATTAACAGGAGCATCGTAGTTGAATCTGTAGAAGATTGACTTTCGGCTTGATGTGTCGGATGACAACTGTGGCAGCATACAAACCACGCAGATGAGAAAGAAAGAACTCATTGAACGCGATGCCGAAGAACTGATGCAAGAAGCTGCGTCGGACGAATTGTTTCTGGAACCTCAACGAGACCATGGAAGATTTTGGTCACGCTGACCAGGAAGATCATGAATTTCTCACAATGGACGGTCTGGCTGGCTAACCTCGATACGATAGTTGGCTCTGAGCAAGGCAAAACCAGACCTGTACTCATCGTCAGCGAATCCTCACTCAACAGCATTCTTCCTGTTGTGAATGTCATTCCTATAACTTTTCGGAAAGCGTACCGCCGTCTCTATCCGGTGAGAACGACGTGATTACACAGACTACGCAGAACTGGCGGATCCGGTATAAGATCCGGTAATTTCAAGACGTTTCGTGCCTCGGACTAGAGCAAAAATGAGCAAAACAATCCTGCTGCTGATACTCACGTTCTCTGCTGTTCCGGTTGCGAGTCAGACGGTGTCGGAAATTGAGGAGACATATGGCAAGCCTACGCTTGCTTACTCCGTCAGCGAGCACATTTGGATGACGCCGGATTTTGCAGCCGACGGGCAAGTGTGCCGCATGCGCTTTTATTCAAAACGTTTTGATCGCAAGGCCATCAAACTCGGCGGGCACCTTGTATTTTCTGAACTGAAATCAGTCTTAAACCAGATCGTCCCACCGCTTTTACGAGGAAGTAGAGGGAGCTCGTTTGGTATCGGTACCTTCGGGGGAGGGATAATAGAGACCGACTACGAATATGAGAACGTTACTTTCACCTTTATTGATTCACTGCGAATTACGATTGATCCCAAGTCGCTGAAAAAGTCCGATGAGTTTGTATTGCGGGACGGTTTTCCTGTCGCGGCCTTGCCAAAACCACCTCCACCATCCGAATCTGATTTCGACGGTGCTCCTAAAGCTCAGATCGTGATACTGCGATGGAGCGACAGAACGTGTGGGCAAGACAGGGATGATAGACCCCCCGACTTCCAGAGCGTTGCGCAGATCGAACAACGATTTGGTCAACCGCAAAAGATCTACCCAGTCGGTTCACACACTTCCATGTCTGCTGACTTTGCCGCCGACGGTCAAGTCTGCCAGCTGCGGCTTTACCCGCGACGTGTTTCAGGAAATACGAGTCATCTCGGCAACACGCTGGTGTTCGAAGAACTGGCGAGCTTTTTGAACTCGTTCGTGCCTCCCGAGCATCGTGGACTGCAGCAGGAGGTAAACTTCGGCACTACTGCTACCGGCGGCCCAGCTGCATGGACCACTTATCCATACGAAAACGTTTACTTTTCATTTATAAGTAGTTTCGGCCCCCACATTGGTGTCGAACCTCTCTTGCGACGAGGAGAGTTTACTTTTTCGATTCCTTACTCGCCTCAAACGGAGATCAAGGATCGCTCACCCTCAAAACATGATTTCGTCCGCACAGACGACAAAGAGATTGCTACTGTTCGTTGGCTGCGGAGAACCTGCGTTCAATGACTACCCGTCGGTCGAAGTAGTCCGCGCGAACGCGCAAAGGCGCAAAGACAGACCATGCTGCCTTCGCGCCTTTGTGAGAACGCCTCTGCCGTTACGTGCCTTCGCAAACCTCAGAGACGCCCGTTAGCGAGAACGTTTAGATCTTTCTCGTGGACTGGTACATGCTCGCGCTCGGAGCCGGCGGAACTTGACCAGGCTCGACGCGTTTTAGTTTGATTCGTCGCACGATCGTGTTGCTATTAGTTAGCAGGATCGTGCCTTCCAAAAGATTTGTGTGAGGCGAGGTTATGGTGATGGTGTAGATACGCCCGGTGCCAGTGCTTGCGCGCGTCCCTGCGACTTCGTTCCCAGAACTCATCAGGTCGCGAGCCATGAGGAATTTACCGTTGAAATACTTTGCCGATCGATCTGGATGTAGTTCAATTCTGAAGATAGGAACGCGAACGTCGCCTTTCAAAAAGTCAGAAGCCAACAGCATTTGAGCGTCGTCAGAACCAGTTGACTCAAATACATAGACCACTTTCTCGTTCTTGCAACCAGGTTGGCCACCGACGCAAATCAAATCTCCGGCAAAAGTCCCACTCAGGGCGGGTCGTCTGTCAATAACTATGCTGTAAGCGTGTTGGGCCGAAGCTGTTTTCGCCTGACTGAAGACACAGATACCGGCGAATACCGCGATAAACAGAACCCGAATGAACGAACTTTTATTGATGGTTGGCATAATTTTATTCCTCCAAACCTCTAAGGCGAAAAAATCGCCGGAAACTATCATCGGCAGGTATTTGACCAATAAGCGGAGATGTTGGAACAAAGATAAGCTTCAAGCGTTACTGTCGCACGACCGAAGCGAAGGAGGGCGATGCGTGGTCTTACGGAATGTAATTCGATCCGAAGATGATGCGACGACGAACAGGAGACAGTTCAACGTTCAAATCGTCTATTGCATAAGTTGTGTGGTCCTGGGCTTCTTTTCGAGAGACTTTCTTTTTAGCGGGGCTGCGGATCGCAGATTTGTGCTCTACAACGTGATGAAAGAACTCCGGAAGGACATGTCGCGTACCGAGATCGAACGACTTGTAGACCGGCATCATGCGCCTTTTGTCGAGAGACGTCAGAGCAACGATATGCTGGCACTCTCGGTCTGGTTGAGTGCGATGACGGTTTTAACTCTCAAGATCACCTATGCTGAACAGAAACTTGCTCGGGCCGAATTCGTCGGCATCGACAGTCCTTCAGATATTCCGCGCGATGCACCGAGTCCGATCCTGTAGAATGTCCGGAAAGATGAGCCATCGATCAAGAACGACGATTATTGTCCTTGCTTTAATGTCCACTTTCCTGCCCTCCGCGATTGCGCAGACAGCACGTAAAGGAACACCGGTTCTCTCAGTTAAAGGCTCAAACGTCATGAGCGAGGTAAGTGAAAGGGCCAGGCAATCGCCATCTCTGACACCCGTCGAATTAGCCGCGTTTGGCAACGACCTGATCGCCAGGAAGGGATTCGATTACCGGTTTGATCTATGCGACATACTGAACCACCGCCGCGACCAAACCCACAGCGCGACGGCAGCGGAGATTTTACATAACTATCAGATGACTTTAGCTGATGGTGGGAAACTTACTTTCAGACTCACGATCGAAAATCCTAATGAAGCGCTCTGTGGTGAATGTTGGTCTTCGATTCCCAGTCTTCAAGTTACAAATAAGGAAATAGCTTTGATCGCTGAAGGCAAGCGGTATCGAGTAAGGCGACCGCCCTCGTTTATTCTCGATGAGGCGCAACTCGTCGACGAAACCTTGAAAAAGGTATTACGAACCTGGCAAATGCCATATCAAGCGGTGCCCACGGGAATTTCTGCTGATGGTACCAAGCTCTATTTGGACTTTTATCCCGGGAATCGACCTCGACCATTTGGTGTTGGAGTTGTCGGAGAATGGACCACCGCAATTTCGTGATCGAGCAGTGATAAAGTCCAGCGAAGGTAAATTCATCGAGGACCATCCCAAGGACCCGACCAATAGTTATCTTTCGTTCGTGAGTTTTCGCGCGGGCGAGAAAACTTATCGAATAAAGTTCATCGCGCCTTGTACGTAGTGGCTTTGCTCAAGAGTATCTGCGCGCGCAGAAGGGGAACTCAAAGTGAGAGGTAGGTTAATGCTCGCATAGAGTTCTCATATCATTTCTTATTCTTGTCGTCCCAAAGTTTTGGCTCCCAAAGTTCGATCTTGTTTCCATCGGGATCAATGATCCAAAGGAACGCGCCGTTCTCGTGATACTGTGGTCCATCATGGATCGAAACTCCTCCGGCCTGGAGTTGCGCGATCATTTCGTCCATATTGTCGACTCGGTAGTTGATCATGAAGCTTGATTCACTTGGACTGAACCACTTTGTGGCCGACTCAGCGACGTGCCATACCGTAACACCCTTATCCTCTGCTGTATCTTCGGGCCAGCTGAGGGCGCAGCCTCCCCACGGTTCAAGCTTAATGCCGAGATGCTTTTCGTACCATTCGCACAGAGCTTTATTGTCGGTTTTCGCTTTAAAGAATACGCCGCCGATTCCTGTTATTCTTGCCATAGTCGTCTGCTAAACCCTTTTCATTTTCATTTTGCTATTGTTTTCTCATTCGTCAGTTTCACGCCGGAATTCGTAGTGCCAGAACTCTTTTTTCGTCGGCTCGAGAGCCCATCCCGGTTGCGCGTGAATGCGTTCCCAGCCAAATTGTTCGGCGGCTGCAGTGAAGTCAAAAACGTATACTGAAACAAAGCCGGCGTTGTCGGTGTGGAGCGCTCTTTTAGTGCAGAGACTGCCATTTTGATTTTGACATCGCAGGTACGTGCGCCATCTCATACCTTTCATACCATCCTCGCGCACCAGTAGCACGTGCGGATCTTCCTGGTTGTAATCGAATGCATCTCCCTTTTTGTGGCGGCTGTTGAAAGCTGCCCCGAGCTTCAATACCTTGGCGTCGCCGTGGCGAAACATATCTCCGCAGCGTGCGAGGAAATCAAAGCCTGCGCCTTTAAGAACAGCAGCGCGCAACGCGTTGAAGCTCTCGGCCGCGTCTTTACGCAGAAACGGCAGAGGCGCAACTACATCCAATACCAGGAAAGACTCCTCAGTTCCAACAGTTGATGCCGCAACAAGTCGTTTATCGAGTGAGTGTGAAATTCCAGGACTGCTTACTGCGCTGGGTATGATTGCTGCCGCAATAACAAATGACAGAAATAAAACTGCGATAGCGCCAATCCTCATGGTCCAAACAAACTCACCAACCTGCTTTGATATACGACTGCGGTGCAACAGAACGCAGCTCACCTAATCGTTGTTCTGCTGCGCGCTTCGAGAATGGGCCCATAGCTAGAACCAGCAGACCGGGTCTTAAGTTTGAATAAGAGTCGGTACTGATCACTTCGGTGTCGTAGCCCTGGCCCTGTAAAAAGTTCTTTCGTTGGTTAGCTCTAGCACGTTCATTCCTGGAGAACGTCTGCACAATAATTAACCAGCGATCCGTTGGCTTCGATACGCGCTTTCCTGTCGAGGTGTTAGCGGGTGTCGAGGTGTCAGCCTTAGCGAGTGTCGAGTTGTTTGCCGATAGCGTGAATGAGTCGAAGAAACGTCTTAACGAGTTTGCGGATCTTGGGTTACTGGCGCCGCCGATGGCCAGGAATGTTTTATTGACTTGATAGATCCGCCACTCTCCCACACGCTCCTCTCCTTCAAGACTGAATTGCCTTCCAACATGGCCGTCCAAAGAAATATCCTTTTGAAAATTTGCTTTGAATGAACTGGAGCTTCGGCAATACAGATCCAACATCAACATGTGGGCGACCTGCCAGTTGGCGTCACTCAACCCGGCGAGAGTCAGCACCGCGTAGTCTGATTGTCCGAACCGCGTGCCGTAATAACTCAACAAGAGCTGCTGTCCGCGCATAACAATGGTTTCTTGTTTGAGCGTAGGTGCGGCGGGCATCAATACGTCAAACCTGTCGGTATGCGATGTAAAGAGGGTCCAAACTTTCGGGTTTTCTGTATCCGGCAGTTCGTCGAGTAGGGACGTCTTGACCTGAGCGAACGCTGGCGGGAGCAAGGTAAGCGAGCCGATCATCGCTACTACAAAACATCTTCTGAATTTCATAGTGGCTTGCTTCTTCGTCTTCGGGCCGCAACTTAACACACGAATCCGCAGATATACAAGAAAAATCTCATATATTGTAGGGGCCTGATCAACGTTGCACTATTAGTTGTCGGCAGCTAGTTGTTGCTCTGCGCACCTCTGTTCTCTGTGTCTCTGTGGTCCTAATACTGAGAAAAGAACAACCACAGAGACACACAGAAGACAGAAGTGCGCACAGAGAGAATCGCCCGGCCTCAGGTTCTTTCTGATTGACTTCTCTCTCGGGGTCGAACGAAAATGGACCGCAGGTTAGCCCCAGACCGAGCTCTGATCCAAATTTTAGATAACCTTCCGCCGCGTGGTTTAGACCGTTTCTTAATAACTATGATCTCACGTATTCCCCCACCCCCGAGCATCTATCGGATTCTGCTCATACTCGGAATTGTTTGCCTACTCGCAGCTTTCGCAGGAGCGATTCTCGTTGCCGCCCACAAAGACGCAAACAACCTTCCACCGTCCGCATCAGCGGAGACCCAACATGGAACGGCGGCGAAAACTAGAATTGCCGATCAGTTTGGCAAGTTACCGCTGAGCTTTGAGATTAATAAAGGCCAGGTAGATCGACCAGTGAAGTTCCTATCTCACGGAACTGGTTACGATCTGTTTCTAACTCCGACCAAGGCTGTTCTCAGACTGCAAAAACCGCGACCGCTTCAAGTGAATAAGTCCGCCGACGCAAACGTGCGCGAAGGCACAGTCTTGCGCTTGAGGATGCTCGGCTCTAACGCCACGCCTCAGGCCGAAGGTGAAGAGGAACTGCCCGGCAAGGTGAATTACTTTATCGGCAACGATCACGCGAACTGGCACCGCAACGTTCCGACGTATAAAAAGGTTCGTTTCAAAAACGTCTACCCCGGAATCGATGTCGTTTATTACGGCAAGCAGCGCGAACTCGAGTTTGATTACGTTATAGCGCCGGGTGCGAATCCGAAACTTATCAGATTCCGTGTTGAGGGCGCCGATCAAACTCGTCTCGACAAGTCAGGAAGATTACGGCTCAGTTTGAACCATGGTGAAGTCATTTTGAACCAACCCGTGATCTACCAGCTCAATGAGAACGGCAGTCGCCGCGAAGTTAAAGGCGCGTATGTCATCAATGGAAACGAAGTCAGGTTCAAACTCGAACGATTCGACTCCAGCAAGTCTCTGATCATTGATCCGGTGCTTTCATATTCAACTCTGCTTGGATCCGGCAGCAACGACAGTGCTTCCGGAATCGCAGTCGATTCTCAAGGCAGCGCATACGTCACCGGCACGTCCGACGGTACGACTTTCCCAACCACGGCAGGAGCTTTCAAGTCTACATCTAATCGTGGCGGAGCATTCGTTACAAAACTCGATCCGACCGGGAGTTCACTGGTCTACTCCACGTATGTCACCGGTGAAGGCATCACGAGTGGATCTGGTATCGCCGTCGACTCAGCAGGGAATGCTCACATCACCGGAACCACGTCCTCGTCCGAGTTTCCAATCGTTAATGGCTTAAAGACAACCAGCAGTTTTTTTAAGACTACTGATGCGGCTGCAAATTGGAACAATCAGAATTCCGGGCTGGCGGGTAGCGTCAACGTGCTCGCGGTCGCACCAAGCGCGCCAAACACAATCTACGCGGGGACCGATGGATTCTACCGCAGCACTGACGGCGGAGCGAGCTGGGCCAAGACAACGGCCACCGGCTTGACAAGTTTTAACTTTGCGAACGCGTTGGCGGTTGATCCCTCGAACTCTTCAGTCGTTTACGTGGGCCATTCTTTCGGTCTCTTCAAGACAACCAATGGCGGCGACAATTGGAGTGTCGTTAATACGGCGCCTCTGAACTTCGGTTCCGTGTTCTCTATAGTGTTCGATCCATCAACTCCTTCGACGATTTATGTTGGTGCGGTCAATGGTGTGTTTAAGAGTACGGACAGCGGAAGCAGCTGGATCGCACAAAACAACTTCGGCGTTCAAAGCACTCCGAATGTTCATGCACTGGCCATCGATCCGACCGCGCCGTTGACGATCTACGCCGGCACATTTGGCCAGGGTCTGTTTAAGTCGATAAACGGCGGCGGAGTTTGGACTGCGTCGAACACTGGGATGGGCGGTAGCAGTCCGACATTCATCGGTGCCGTTGCAATTGATCCCGCCAATACTGCCACGATTTATACGGGCCATGGCTCTACACCGTCAGGCGGAGGCATCAATAAGAGCACCAATGGTGGGGCTTCGTGGAGTCCTCTTACGACGGGTGCGCAGAATGATTGGGTCAGGGCTATGGCGGCGACTTCTTCGGGCGTTTACGCTGCGATCAGCGGCGCCGGCATTCTCAAAAGTACAAATGGAGGAAGTAGCTGGACCAACGCCAATACCGGTCTATGGAGCCCCAATGTTAATAGCCTCGTGACTCATCCCACTGATGCTGCGGTTCTATATGCCGGAACAAGTGGGAGTGGTCTGGCGGATGCCTTTGTAACTAAATTGAATGCGTCGGGCTCCGGCTTGTTGTTTTCAACTCTTCTCGGAGGAAGCAGGGACGAGATTGGCAACGGCATTGCAGTCGACGGAAGCGGAAACATCTCTGTCGCAGGCCAGACGACTTCTTTAAATTTTCCCCTTGCAAACGCCGTTCAGTCGACAGTCACTCTCAATGGCAACTGCGGGACCGGGTTCGTGACGAAGTTGAATCCCGGTGTTCCGTCATATGTTTTTTCGACGTATCTCGGCGGCGGCCAGTGCGATCTCGCGAATAGCGTCGCCACGGATAGTTCCGGCAACGTTTACGTAACAGGAAGAACAGGTTCAACCGACTTTCCCACTGCAAACGCATTTCAGCCGGCCTTCGCTGGACCACAGTTCAACTTTGATGCTTTCGTTACTAAATTCACGCCTGATGGAGCATTCGTTTATTCGACCTATCTTGGTGGTACTGGTTCTGACACTGGTTTCGCAATTGCGGCCGATTCATCTGGAAACGCTTATCTCACTGGCTCAACTGGTTCATCGAACTTCCCGACGATGAATCCCATTCAACCAAGCCACGCGGGTTTTGTCGGAGATGTTTTTGTAACGAAGCTCAACAGTCAAGGCTCAGCACTTGTTTATTCGACGTACCTGGGTGGAGGGGGATTCGAGTCCGGTCGGGGCATAGTTGTTGACTCGGCAAACAACGCGTACATAACCGGATCCAGCGACTCTTCTGATTTTCCCCTCGTTGCGGGCGCAGTGCGCACCAAGAGCGCGATGTATAAAAGCATTGATGGCGCTGCAAGTTGGACCAACGATAATTACGGCTTCGGAGGCGCTGCGTCCACGGCTTTTGGAGGCTCTTCAGTCTCCGCTCTGGTAATTCATCCGACGCAGACTTCAACCGTCTACGCGGCATCGGGAGCCGGAGTTTTCAAAAGCACAAACGGTGGCAGAACATGGATCGCAATGAACAACGGATTGACGAACCGCAGCGTGGTTGCGCTGGTTATCGATCCGTTGACACCTTCCACAATCTACGTAGCCATTACTGGTCTCAGCGATAGCGGGGTCTATAAGAGCACCGACAGTGGCAGTACCTGGAACCGCCGCAGCAATGGAATAGTTGGTACGGAACTTCGTAGTCTCGCTATCGATCCGGTTACACCGAATACGCTATATGCGGGTACGGGTTGTTGTCTCGGCGGTAGTCACGTCTTCAAGACTACCGATGGAGCAGATAATTGGGCGCCGGTGGGAAATCCGCCACCTAGAATCCCCGCATCATTGGCGATCGACCCGCTGAACCCCTCGACAATTTATGCCGCAGATTCAGTGAGCCCGGGCGGAGTTTACAAAAGCATCGACGCCGGAGTGACATGGCTATCTCTCGGGTTGTCAGGCCCCTCCGCTCAATTTATCGCTGTCAGTCCGCTTACATCGGGATTGGTGTATGCCGACACCGAACAGGGCTTATTCAGAAGTGTCGATGGCGGTAGCAACTGGTCCTTAATTCCTTCGCGGAGAGGGAAGATCGTCTTCGATCCGGTGAATGCATCAACAGTCTATTTGTTAGCAAGTCCGTTCGTGTTCAACCCGCAAGGCCTTTTAAAGAGCACTGACAACGGGCAAACATGGATTCCGATGAACAAGGGACTCAACTTGCCCCAGGCAGTGGCGCTGGCGATTGACCCGACGAATCCTTCAACGTTGTATCTCGCATCAACGCCCTCCGGCGGTTTCGAGGCGTTTGTTACGAAGATCAATCCTGCCGGCAGTGCCTTGATCTACTCAACGTTTATCGGTGGCCCTCTTAATACGCAGAATTTCTCCATCACCAGCTCTCAAGCGTCCGGAATAGCGCTTGACCCCTCGGGCAATGCTTACATTGCCGGGTTGGCCTCGTCGCCAGCCTTTCAGGTGACACCTAATTCTTTTCAGCCTTTCCTTCGTGGTTTCGATGACGCTTTCGTTTCCAAGCTGACGAATTCTTACATCATCAGCGGTCATGTCCTGGATGGTGGTGGCTTACCTGTGAGTGGGGCCGAGATTGTTTTAAGTGATGGGACGTCACTTTCATCTGTAGTAACTGAGAGCGATGGGTCTTACCAGTTCTCACGGCTGCGCGAGGGAGGAACTTTCACGGTCAGTGCCAGCAAACCTCACTTCACGATGGCGCCGTCGAGCCAGAGCTTCAGCAATTTAAATAGCGACCAGGTTTTGAACTTTACGGCCACCGCCACGAATGCGGCCTTCCATACGATCAGTGGCCAGGTAACAGAGAATGGCGCGGCATTGGCCGGCGTGACGGTAACGCTCAGCGGATCTCAGCCGGGGTTAAGAACAACCGATAGCAACGGAAATTTTTCATTTGAACTCGCCGGGGGCGGCAACTACACCGTAACGCCATCGATCATTGGTTTCAACTTTGGTCCATCAAGCCAAACCTTCAACAACCTGAGCGCTAATCAAACAGCAAACTTCGCTGCCACGCGCCAGAGTTTCGTGGTGACGAACGCTAACAATCACGGCAGTGGATCGTTGCGCGAAGCCATCATCAACGCGAACGCAACCATTGGCACAGACACGATCGTCTTCAACATTCCTGGACCAGGAGTGAAGGTTATTAGTTTGTTGATTACACTTCCTGAGATCACCGATCGTGTGGTAATCGACGCGACCACTCAACCTGGATACGCAGGCATCCCCCTAATCGAACTTGATGGATTGGCAGTCGGGACTGGTAATGGTCTCGTTATTAAGGTCGGCGGAAGCACAGTGCGCGGACTGGCGATCGGTAATTTCCGTAGTGATGCGGGGATCTGGTTGAACGCCTGCAACAACAACACGATTCAGGGAAACTATCTCGGTGTGGCCGCGGACGGAACTACGGCGAAACCGAACGCGCGCGGACTTCTCCTCAGCAACTCATCCAGCAATTTGATTGGAGGGACCACCGCTGGCGCGCGAAATGTCATGTCGGGAAACGGAAACGGTGGCATTTTGATCGGCGGCACCGCCAACGTTGTTCAGGGTAATTTTATCGGAACGAATGCCGCAGGGACGGCAGCCGTTCCCCAGCCGGGCGGAGTATCGATTTTCGATTCCGCGTCTACCGACAACCTCATTGGAGGCACTGCTGCCGGAACAGGTAATCTCATCTCCGGCAATCAGTTTGGAATTCAGACTAGCGCTAGCGGCACTACGATCCAGGGTAACCTGATCGGAACAGACGTCACTGGAACTAACAGAATACCCAACGGCGCCGGCGTCGGGGCGAACGGCACGAACATTCTGATCGGTGGTCTAACACCGGGAGCCCGGAATGTGATCTCAGGCAATGAAGGAAATGGTGTTCTCATCCGCGGCACCGGAAGCAAGGTACAGGGCAATTACATAGGCACTGATATCACGGGCACTTTGGCTTTGGGTAACAATGGCAATGGTGTTGCTGCGGGAGACAATGCGTTGATTGGCGGCACGGTGCCGGAGGCGCGAAACATCATCTCAGCAAACGGCAACTTTGGAAACGTTGCGCTCGGTCACAACAACTCCGGGTCAGCAGCCACTGTGCAGGGTAACTATATCGGCACTGACGTTACCGGCACTCAAGCTCTCGGTGGCTCAGGCGCGGGAATTAACATTATCAGCAACGGCAACGTAATCGGCGGCCTCGTAGCCGGCGCTCGGAATGTAATCTCGGGAAATTCGACCGGCATCCACGTCGGCACCTTCTCTGGCCCAGGAGTGGGGAATGTGATCCAGGGGAACTTCATCGGTGTTAACGCCCTTGGAACGGGACCGCTGCCGAATACTCAGCGGGGCATCGCAATTGAAAGCGCCGCGAATAACACGATCGGGGGAACGCAGAGCGAGGCAGGCAACACGATCGCTTTCAATGGTGGGCCAGGAATTACGATTCTTGTCGGGACCGGCACTGCTATTCGTGGAAATTCCATTTTTTCAAACAACGGATTGGGTATCGATCTCGGAGTGAATGGTGTCACGCCTAATGACGCGGGCGATCCAGACACCGGCCCAAACCAGCTTCAGAATTTTCCGGTCATCACGGGTGTGCTGTCGTCCGCCAACAGTACGACGATTCAGGGAAGTTTGCAGTCCATACCAAACACCAGCTTTGAGATCGATTTTTATTCGAATGCGGCTGTTGATCCTTCAGGAAACGGAGAAGGAGCGCAGTTCTTCGGCACGACCACGGTCGGCACGGATAACAATGGCAACGCAACGATCAACGTGACGTTCCCGGTCGCGTTGGCTAGTGGTCGTGTCATTACTGCAACGGCGACTGATCCCAATGGAAACACCTCGGAGTTTTCAGCCGCTGACGCCACCGGAGTGTCCGGCAACGTGCAATTTACCGTCAGTGCAATTAAAGCAATCGAAGATGTTGGCACGCTTACATTAACGGTTCAGCGCATGGGCGGCACCGCAGGTAATTTAAGTGTTGAGTTCGCAACCGTCGATGGCACCGCAACTGGAGGTCAGGATTACACGTCTGCCTCAGGCACATTGACTTTCAGTAGTGGTGAGACAAGCAAGACCATCCAGATTCCCATTCTCGACGATGCGACCACCGAGCCCGACGAAACTTTCACGGTTGCATTGCGGAGCAATTCGAGTCTCGAGGTTTTGGGATCGCCGAGTACCGTCGTCGTAACTGCGCAGGACCGCACAACGACGCCAACGCTGTCAATAACTAGCGGGATCTGTCCTTGAAGGCAATACAGGCAGCACGACGGAAGCATTGCTGACTATCAACCTTTCAGCCGCAACCGGCCGGGCGGTTAGTGGCAACTTTGCGACGTCGAACATCAATGCCTTCGGCGGCGCGAGCTGTACGATACAGGGTGTTGATTACGAGACGGTCTCCGCTGCGTTCTCGTTCAACCCGGGTACTACGACATTTACAATACCGGTAAAGATTTGCGGCGACACCAGTGCAGAGGCGAACGAAACCTTCCGCGTGCTTCTTACCAACCCTTCGGGTGCGACGCTTCTCGTTAGTCAGGCGGTCGGCACGATTATTGATGACGATTTGCTTCAGCTGGTTCTTGAAGAGTCTGGTCCAACGGCCAATGAAGCCGCGGCTCTGGACGCGATTTTTGCAGCTCAGAGATCCGTTTCGTGTGGTGAGTATTCCGGAATGGTTCCCGACCGGAATCGATAAGAACACACGGGTGGCACTATATGTTCGGAACCTGCAACTGAATCCAGGCGAGCTGCCGTCAGCGGTGATCGTCAGGATGACAGCCAGCAACCTGCAGATCTTCGACGTGCCCGCCGAAGACGTACGCCCGATTCCGAATACGGATTTAACTCAGGTGGTTGTTAGGCTGCCGAATAATTTAGTGCCGGGCAACTGCATGGTGGTCATTAGAGCCCACACACGGACAAGCAATAGCGGCACGATTAGAATTGCGCCGTAGAGTACATTCAGTCTCGGCGATGGCTGAACGCGAGATCAAAATCGAAGTCGTAAGCCGGCTTGAAGCTGGCGAGATCCTCTGTACACCAGAGCGCTGCGCGGAATTCACTTACCTCGTGTCGATCGGCGACGGAGATGATCCACTTCCGCAGGGTTATGAGAACGCTGAGCGTAAGTTGCGCTTGCTGATCGCCGATGTCGTAACCGAGGAAGGCGCTACCGAAGAAGACGTGCGACGAATAGTTGAATTAGCCGAGCAGCTTCGGTCAGAAGGCGGCACTCTGCTCATACACTGCGAAGCGGGCGTGAGTCGCTCGACTGCTACCGCGCTGATCATGTATGCGTACTGGTTGGGCCAAGGCCGCGAGGACGAGGCGATGCGACGCGTGATCACTCAGCGACCGATCGCGATACCGAACCGGCGCATGGTGGCGTTGGCTGACAGGATCTTAGGTTTAGACGGTCGCTTGTTACAAGCTCGCGACGACCACTTGTTCTACTGAGACTGAATCCTCACCACAAGACTAACCCCATAGAGGTATCAAAAGTTCCCCTAATTGCCGGATTCGCGCGCCATTCATTCCGTTTACACTCATCCTACATTTAACAACAAGGTAGTGAGGGCATCGGCATTTAGACCGCATTGAATTCTGGCAGCGCGTCGCGCCTAAGTAACACGACGTTTCTCCAGCCACAGATTCAGAAGAAGGAGACGATAATGACTCAAACCGCAACGCGTAAAGCTGACGATACATCAATTCGACCATTTCAATTCAACGCTCCCGAAGAAGAACTCGTCGATCTTCGGCGACGCATCGCTGCCACACGCTGGCCCGAACGGGAAACCGTTACCGATGACACGCAAGGCGTCCAGTTGGAAACGATAAAGAAGTTGGCGAGCTACTGGCTGACGGATTACGACTGGCGAAGGGCTGAGGCAACACTTAATAGCCTGCCGCAATTCATCACGACGATCGACGGGCTCGACATTCATTTCATTCAGGTGAAATCCCGGCATGCGAATGCTTTGCCCGTCATTATCACGCACGGTTGGCCCGGCTCGATCCTCGAGCAATTAAAGATCGTTGGACCACTCACAGATCCACCTGCGTATGGCGGAAGCGCCGAGGACGCCTTCGATGTCGTTATTCCCTCAATGCCTGGATACGGGTTTTCAGGGAAGCCGACAACTACCGGCTGGGGGCCCGCCCGCATTGCGAGTGCGGGGATCGAGCTGATGAAGCGCCTTGGTTACACGAAATTCGTGGCGCAAGGCGGCGATTGGGGCGCTCTCATCACGGATTTGATGGGCGTGCAAGCACCTCCAGAATTGCTCGGCATTCACACGAACATGGCTGGCGCGGTTCCCGTCGACATTAACAGGGCGGCCCAGACTGGCGCCCCGATGCCGTCCGGTCTTTCAGCAGACGAGGAGCGCGCGTACGATCAGCTCAAATTTTTCTATACGATTGACATCGCCTACGCCCTGGAGATGGGAACCCGCCCGCAAACTCTGTATGGAATTGCGGATTCACCTGTAGGCCTCGCGGCTTGGATACTCGACCACGACACGCTCAGTTACCAACTCATCGCACGTTCGTTTGACGGTCAGTCTGAGGGTCTTACGCGAGATGACGTCCTCGACAACATCACACTCTTTTGGCTAACGAACACGGCGATTTCCGCGGCTCGTCTGTATTGGGAAAACAAGTATGCCTTTTTCGAGCCGAAAAAGGTCTCCATACCTGTTGCAGTGAGTGCCTTTCCGGACGACCTCTATTCACCGCCGCGGAGTTGGGCAGAGAAGGCGTACCCGAACCTCATTCATTACAACAAACTCGACAAAGGTGGACACTTCGCAGCGTGGGAACAGCCGGAATTTCTCTCTAAAGAGATGTGGACCGCGTTTCGATCGCTACGGTAATCAGTTGAGTTGATCACTCTCCGTGGCTCAGTTGATCCAAAAGCTTCTGAGCACTCACTGGACGCCTCTTTGTATTCGGGCAGATAGTTTGGATCTGGAGTCATGGAGAGGATCTTCTTGAGTTCTCGGCGCGCGTCGTCGTTGCGTCCCACTTTTATATACGCTTCAGCGAGATGTAAGTGAAGAAACGCGTTTGGTTCGCCGAAGCGTAAGCCCTTCTCCATTTCTTCAACAGCTTTCTTCGGATCTCCACCCGCTATGCTTGGCGCGTTGAGATGGACCAGGCCAATCACCATGTATGCGCTGCCATCCTGATATCCCTCGTCCAGACGCAGCACCGTTTCCATTTCCTTCCGAATATCATTTACTGTTGCCAGTCCTTGAATGGTGGATTGCTCGGCCGCGCCGCCGTAGTTCGCGCCGAGCCAGAAATGGCCGTCGGGTTTTTCGTTTTGTATCTTGATTGCAGTTTGGCCGGCCTCGATACCATCTCGAAAGGCGTTGTCGCGCTCGTTCGTGTCTTCAGTGTGTGTGGCGAGATAATAGTTGAACTTCGACAGTTTCCACGCGGCGTCGTAGTTCGCCGGATCTTTGGTAAGCGCCTGGCGCAGCGAAACTATTCCGCGGCGCAGTTGCATAAGATCCTCTCGGTGAGCGTAGAGTTGATCTGCAAGTGTGATGTCGTCTGAAGCGGAGACAGCGGGAGCTGCCGGTTCTTCAGGTACGTGTTCATTACATGACGTTGCGACCAATAAAAGACCGAAGGATATTGCGCAAATAATGTAACGATATGTGTTAGTCATATTGATCAGATGCCGGTTCAGGCTCGCGGAGTTTGAAGCTTTCGTGTAAGAAGTGTTGAGAGTTTTCGCCCCGGCGTGAAATCGTGACATTCGCGCGGGCTGAAGCATTCTCTGCGTAATCTCTGCGTTGCTCTGCGCCTCTGCGGTGATCCTTAATGAAAAAGACATTAACCGCAGAGGTCACGCAGAGGTCACGCAGAGCGAGGTTAGGACACCACTCCCGATCGTTCCCCACTAGCAAACCTAACGTTGGCGTTGTACGATAACGCCATCCATTTTCAATTGTTACTTCCGACGTATCTGGTCCAATTTGATGGATTCGAATGAAGTGTTTTCGACCAACCATCCGCCGTCGATGGATTCTGGCGTTAGCGTTCGCGACCTGCTTCCTCTGCTTGCTTAACGGCTGCGCTACCCGTCAGGCCGCCACCACACCATCGATCGAGTTCACCGCCATTCCACCGGCAGCGGAAGGTGGACCAGACAAGCGGGCGACTATCGCTGGCCGTGTCGATGGAGCACGCCCGGGGCAGCAGATCGTCCTGTTTGCGAAGGCCGGCATCTGGTGGGTGCAGCCGACGCGAGATGAGCCCTTCACATCCATTCATCCGGATTCCACATGGACCAACTCGATCCACCTGGGAACTGAGTACGCCGCTCTACTTGTTACGCCCGGTTATCAACCGCCTCAAACGATCGAAGTTTTGCCGCCGGAAGGTGGTGATGTAATCGCGCTGAAAACCGTTGCAGGAGAGAAGTCCGGCGCTGGTCCAAGAACGCTCCAGTTTAGCGGTTATGAATGGATAGTTCGCAGTGTTAGCAGTCCTCGTGGTGGCAGAAACAACAATTACGATACCGCCAACGCGTGGACTGATGCGAATGGCTTCCTGCATTTGCGAATCGCGCAGAACGCCGGCGGGTGGTCCTGCGCCGAGGTTAAATTGCCGCGTAGTTTGGGGTACGGCACATATCGCTTCGTCGTGCGCGATGTTTCACACCTCGAGCCGGCGGCCGTCTTGAGTCTGTTCACCTGGGATGAAGCAGACGCAGGTCAAAATCACCGCGAGATGAATATCGAACTCGCCAGGTGGGGCGATCCTGCAAGCAAGAATGCTCAATATGTGGTCCAACCTTACTACGTACCTGCGAACGTTGTGCGATTCGATCTGCCTGCCGGACTTCTAACGCACTCGTTTCGTTGGGAACCCGGCCGTGTAGCGTTCAAGTCAGTTCGTGGTGCGGTAGCGGATGGATCAAATCCAATTGCCCAGCACGTCTTCACGTCGGGTGTACCCTCACCAGGAGGCGAGTCTGTTTATCTGGCTCTGTATATTTTCGGAAATGCAAAGGACCCTTTGCGTAACGACGTCGAGGTTGTGATTGAAAAATTCGAGTACTTGCCGTGATGACAGGCGACTGCGTTGGCTAGTGGCAAGCCTCGTATTGTTGTGCCTGGCCCACACAGCCTATGCGATCGATCCGAGTCGTGAGCTGTCGCAATACATCCGCGATCAGTGGGGAAGTTCAAAGGGATTTCCCGGCGGGCAAGTTTACGCGATCACACAAACGGGCGACGGCTATCTATGGATCGGCGCCGAAAAAGGATTGGTCCGTTTCGATGGAATCAACTTCCGTCTCTTTCACTATGCCAACACTCCGTCACTTCCTGTTGGTCCAGTTCGCGGCCTCGTCGCCGATTCCGAGGGAACGTTATGGATTCACTGGGGTGGACCGCGTCTGCTTCGTTACCGTGACGGCAAGTTTGAAGATGTGTCGTCCACGCTCGAACGGGGCGAAGGGGCCATCACTGCGATAGCTCGAGGAGCGAATGGTGATCTTCTCTTAACTGCACTCGTAAACGGCACACTCCGATACAGCGGAGGCAAATTCGTCAGGCTCGCCGATCCACTTGAGCTCCCGAACTTTCTCGTCATTTCCCTCGCCGAATCACCCAACGGAAAGCTTTGGCTTGGCACTCGCGATCTGGGACTCTTCCACTCGACCCCGGCAGATATTTTCAATATCGGTAAGCCTTTGCCCGACCGAAAAATCAATTGTCTCTTACCGATCTCGAACGAAGAGTTGTGGATTGGAACCGACAATGGAGTCGTGCGCTGGAACGGTGTCGAAGTTACAACCGCCGGCATCTCTGACTAACGTTCAAGCTTTCACGATGATCAGAGATCGCGACGGCAACGTCTGGGTTGGTACTAACAACGGACTCATCAGGGTAAGCCCTCAGGGCAACGTATCTTTTTCGAAGCGCGATACTGACTCCGTTCAAGTGACTGCGCTGTTTGAGGATCGCGAAGGCAATCTCTGGGCTGGAACGTCTCAAGGTATTGAACGTCTCCGGGAAAGAGTCTTTGTTACCTATTCAGCGTCTGAAGGAATTCCAACGGAGAACAATGGACCGGTCTATGTGGACGGCGACAATCGCGTCTGGTTTGGTCCTGCAGCGGGCGGTCTGTATTGGCTCAAGGGCGGACGAGTCGAACGAGTCAGAAGTGCCGGACTTCATGACGATGTGATCTACTCGATCACCGGCGACAAAAACGGGTTGTGGATAGGCAGACAAAAAGGTGGGCTCACACGCCTGGTCCACAAAGATGGATCTTACAAGACCGAAGACATACACCGAGGCACAAGGGCTCGCTCAAAACAGCGTGTATGCGGTCAATCAAAATCGCGACGGCTCTGTGTGGGCCGGAACTCTGAGCGGTGGAGCCACTCATTTCAGCGGTGGCAAGTTTAGAAACTACACAACCAGAGACGGGTTGGCGTCGAACACGATTGATGCCATCGTCGAAAGCGCCGACGGCACGATGTGGTTCGCAACTCCTAATGGTCTAAGTGCTCTTTCAAAAGGTCAGTGGCAAACTTTCAAGGTCCAGGACGGATTGCCGTCGGATCGCGTGAACTGCCTTTTTGTGGATTCGACTGGTCTACTGTGGGTGGGAACTGATGATGGTCTGGCCTTTTTTGATTCCGGCAGATTCCAAACTCCCCGGACGGTGCCGGCCTCGTTACGCGCGCCCATATTGGGCCTTGTAGCGCGACGGCACGGGCTCGCTTTGGATCGCAACAGCGAATCATGTGTTGCGAGTGACGCGCGACAACTTGCGTAATGGCCAACTCGACCGAGACAGATGTAACTGAGTTTGGTGTTGCCGACGGATTACATGGCACCGAAGGAGTAAGGCGGAACCGATCGGTGACGCACGATCCATCAGGCATGATCTGGTTTTCTTTGACCAGTGGGCTGTCGGTTGTAAATCCGAGCAGGCTTGCAAGAAGTTCGGAGCCGGCCATCGTTCACATAAATGCCATGGCAGCCGATGGGAGCCCCTGTCGAGCTGAGCCAAAATATTCGCATACCTTCCGCCCGGCAACGCATCGCATTCAGCTTTGTGGGTCTTAGCTTATCAATACCGGAGCGGGTGAAGTTTCGATACAGGCTTGAAGGTTTCGATCACGAGTGGAGTGCTCCGGTTTCGGCGGGCGAAGCTATCTATACCAACTTAAGTCCTCGGTTCCTATCGCTTCCAGGTGATGGCCAGTAATAGCGACGGTGTCTGGAATAGTGCCGTTGCTTCGGTCGGATTCGAAATCACTCCGGCATTCTGGCAAACCTGGTGGTTTCGGTTGTCGGGCTTGCTCGCACTTGGATTGATTGGATTGACTCTCTATCGCATCCGTTTACTACAAGTGACAAGGCAGTTGAATGTACGATTCGAAGAGCGACTTGCCGAACGTACACGAATCGCTCAGGAGTTACACGACACTCTTTTGCAAGGCTTCCTGAGCGCGTCGATGCAACTGGACGTGGCGGTGGACCAACTGCCCGAGAGTTCGCCTGTACGACCGCGACTGGCACGAGTTCTCGAGCTAATGAGACAAGTCATTGACGAAGGACGTAACGCACTTCGCGGTGTGCGATTGTCTAATGATGGTTCCGAAGATATCGCAGTTGCGCTTTCCAGTATCAATCAGGAACTGAACAGCGGTGGTGAAACTGGATTTAGAGTAATCGTTGAGGGTTCGGCTCGAGCGCTTCATCCGATTGTGCGCGACGAGGTCTATCGTATTGGTCGTGAAGCTGTGGTTAATGCTTTTCGTCACGCGCGCGCGAAAAACATCACGGTCGAAGTCTTGTACCTGGAGAATCAACTGCGCCTGCTGATAAGCGACGATGGTTGCGGAATCAATTCTGAAGTGCTTGAGTCAGGACGCGAGGGGCACTGGGGACTTTCCGGAATGCGTGAGAGGGCCGAGAGAATTAATGCGCGTCTCAAGGTGCGTAGTCGTGTCGGGTCAGGCACGGAAGTGGAATTGTCTGTGCCGGCGGCGGTTGCTTTCCAGGATCAGTCGAAACGTTTCAGGTTCGGAAGCAAGTAAGAGAGCGAAACAATGAGCATACGTATTCTTAGTGTTGATGATCATCCGCTCCTGCGAGAGGGGATTGCCATGCTGATCGAGAATCAGCCTGACATGGTTTTGGTAGGTCAAGCAGCCACAGGTCGTGAAGCGATCGAACAGTTTCGCCAGCATCAGCCGGATGTGACGTTGATGGATTTACGGCTGCCTGATATCAGCGGCATCGATGCGTTGATTGCGATCCGTACCGAAAGCCCGGACGCATGCGTTGTGGTGCTTACGACGTTCGAAGGTGACGTGGAAATCCAACGCGCGCTCGAGGCTGGTGCACGTGGTTATTTGCTCAAGACGACGCCTGCGAAAGAACTTGTCGAAGTCATTCGCCAGACGCATGCGGGAAAGAAGCGCATCCCTGCGGAGGTTGCTGCTCATCTCGCTGAACATATGGGTGAAGAGGCGTTGACTCCGAGAGAGGTCGAGGTTCTCAGGCATCTCGCCGACGGAAACAGGAATAAGGATATCGGCGAGCTACTCTTCATCTCAGAAGAAACTGTCAAAGTCCATATCAAGCACATCATGGAGAAACTCGGCGCCAACGACCGTACTCAAGCGGTCGCAATTGCTGTTCGTCGAGGGATAATCCAGCTCTGAGATCACCCCACGATGACTTCAAGTACCACCAAAGAGGTATTGAAAGTTACCTGAATCTACGGATTCATTCTGATCCTTCCTCAAGTAAGCTTCCTGCTGAAGTTCCTCATTCTCGAGTAAGGAGAGTTGTCTGCAAAAGCTATTTTCCACGTTTCCCAGCGAATGGCCTGGAGTTGGACTTTTGCTCCTGCGAGCGCTTGTGGGTTGTTCACTGATTGCGCAGGGAGTGGGTTATGTGCAGATGCCGAACCAGAGTCTGGCGGCGTGGGGGTTGGCAGCGATAACGTTCGCCGCCGGCGCGTTTTTGTTGGCCGGTCTGATGACTCCTTTTGTGGCTGTCTTCGTGGCGGCGGGTGGTATCGGCATCGCGCTTTCGTGGATTCCTTTACCGGGTCAGGCTCTATTCGACAGCTATCTGGCAATTATCAATCTGATCGTTCTTATCGATAGCAATAGCTCTTCTCGGCCCCGGTGCTTATTCACTCGATGCGCGGATGTTCGGCCGGCGCGAGATCACGATACCTTCGAGTTCTGTGTCGCGAACATAGAGGGAAAGGCCCGCGCAGCGGGTGAGAGCATGTAGCCTAGGTGGAGCGAGGCTTCAACCCGCGCAGCGGGTGGCAGCATGTAGCCTAGGGTGGAGCGAGGCTTCAACCCGCGCAGCGGGTGGCAGCATGTAGCCTAGGGTGGAGCGAGGCTTTGCGAGCGAAACCCTAGGTACACGAGAAAAGAATTTCAGCCCGCGAACGCGGGCGACAGGTGTCCGTTGACGCAACGTCTGTCGCCCGCGTCGCGGGCTAACAATTCTTAATTTCGATTGTCCTAGGGTTTCGCTCGCAAAGCCTCGCTCCACCCTAGGCTATATGCTCTCGCCCGCGTTCGCGGGTTGCACGCCACTCGTCCTTGAACCATCGCTACCTCGATCGTGGTAGAGAAAAAGCCTTCAATTTCGTGATGTAGACTTTGTTCATTCTGAAGACAATTCAATCAACATTGGGAGGGCCGTTCTGGGCACGATTACAACTTAGACGGCACGCAGATCTAACTAACTAAGGAGTCTAAATAATTCATGAAAACTACAGTCATTCTTGTTCACGGAGCTTTTGCAGATGGATCATCCTGGGGCGACGTGATTCCACGTCTCGAGCAATCCGGTTATGACGTGATCGCCGTTCAAAACCCACTTACTTCATACGCAGACGATGTTGCAACAACGCGCCGCGTGATCGATGCGCAGAGTGGTGACGTCGTTTTGGTCGGCCACTCGTACGGTGGTGCGGTTATCACGAAAGCTGCGCTCGGCGCGCCGAATGTGAAAGCGCTCGTTTATGTCGCCGCATTCGCACCTGAGGCGGATGAAAACTTGCAGGCACTCCTGCAAAAGTATCCTTCGAAGATCGGCGGCGCGTTAGTGCCTGACGCCGCAGGCTTCTTGTACATCGACCGATCTAAGTTCAAGGAAGTTTTTGCGGCGGACGTTTCAGCACCCGTTCTCAGCGTGATGTCGGCAACGCAGAAACCAATCAATTCGCAGACGTTTGGTCAAACGTATGAAACGCCTGCGTGGAAAGATATTCCGAGTTCGTATCTGATCGCGACCGACGACCAGGCGATCAATCCTGAATTGCAGCGCATGTTCGCGGAGCGGATGGGCGCTACGATTCGCGAAGTGAAGTCGAGTCACGTACCATTCGCGTCAAACCCGGCAGCAGTCGCCAGTATCATCGAGGAAGCTGCTGAAGCCACTCGCGAGCGTGCATCAGCCGTTAACGTGTAAGATTAAGGGTATGGCTGAAGAGATTTGCGGGCACATCAAGTCGATTAAGCTCATCAAGCTTCCGGAGCGGCGTGCGTGTGAAGAGTGTGTGAAGATCGGGAGTAGCTGGGTTCACCTGCGAACGTGTCAAACCTGCGGCATCACGTTGTGTTGTGACAGCTCTCCGAATCGGCACGCGACTAAGCACGCACTCGCTACGGAGCATCCGGTGATCGCGTCAGCGGAACCCGGTGAGCGTTGGATGTACTGCTATCCCGACGAGAACTACGCGGAGTATTGAAACCTCTTATCGAGATTCCTGGCTCGTTTTCCGTCGTTTGAAGTAGTAGGCCGGATCTGTTGGAGGACCCGCGACGGCTACCAGCTCCCAACCGTTCGCGCCGAGCTTGTCGAGGTGTTGCTCAAGCACAAATGCTTCGCGTCCGAATGGAACGTTTGGTTCCTTTCGCATGCGCGGATTACCTGTTGCTGTTAGGTTGGTTGTGCTCGGACCGGCAACCGCCAGGTACTCCCACTGCTCAACACCAACAACCCGATCTTCCTGTCCGCTGGTCTTCACAACGGCGACGGATATCACGCCCAGTAATAGCGCCACACCAATCAGAGATGCTCGTCTAAGAACTCTACTGTCTCTCATACGACCTCCAGTCGATCCTTTCGGGAAAAACTACAACCAATGCTATCTTATTCATTGCCAGCATTGAACACTACAAAGCTCAAGGTTAACCAATGGACGCTAAAACAATTTCGGATTTGGATGATCCCATCTGTGTTGATTCTAATGGCCGCGATTTTGTTTGCTCCGGCTGCCGCGGCGCAAGAGGCGTGCTTTACTGCCGACGAGCGAGAACGGGCTGAGAAGACGGCGAAAGTTTGGCGCGCCCCGGATCCGGGCTATGACCCTGTGCTTGGGTACAGTCGCTGCGACCGGACCCCGACGTGGTGCGCCGCCAGTTGATTCGAATGGCGTCGCAAAGCCGATGAATTGTGTTGCGAACAAAGATGAAACACCGGGCGCGGGAACCACGCCGAAGTTCCATTGCTCGGTGCAGGGAGTTACCGATGCCGACGGCAATCTGATTCGCTACAAAGTAAAGCCGCACTTCAAGGGGCAGGAAAAAGACAGACGGAATGGCGAGATCTACGGCGAGTTTTTGTCGTCGCGCTTTTCGAAGGCGCTGGGTTTTTTTGCTGACGACGAATGGGTCGCGGATGTGCGTTGTCCGGATTGCCAGAAGAGTTTGACGAGTGAGTTCCAGGGCGCAAGCTTCTCACCGTTTCAACCGGCAGCGGGTGTTGAGCTTTCGCTGGGCAGAGGCATCGACGTTAAGTGCAACAACAAAGACGCGGGGCCGTTGGGTGAGACGCTTCAGAAGCTGCTACAGAACGGCGCTCCGCGCGCGGAGATTGATGCGTTCAAGATCTGGCTTGCGTTCATCGATCACGGCGACACAAAGACTGACAATCATAAGTTTGCATGTCTGAACTCAAAGCGGAATGGCGACACGCGAACGTGCGATCCGGGTCAGGCTGTCTTCTATGTCGGCGATATGGGATCGACTTTTGGCCACTCCAGTTCCAGCGAGAAGAAGGCAAGGCTCGAAGTGTGGCGTAAGAAAGATCCGATCCAGGTGAGTGGTGGTCGATGTACGACCACAGCGAAGGGCGTCGGCGATACGAACATCAGCGAAGGTGGTCGCAAGCTCTTGGCTGACCAACTTCAACGATTGCTCAACGCGGAGAAGCAAAACAAAACGATCACGAGAGTGTTCGAGGCTTCGCGCAATGCTGAACGCGATCGGCCGGCGTCCGAATGGGCCACGGAATTCGAACGCAAGGCTCGCATGATCATCGACGCGCGCTGCGGAAACTAAAAACCATCTCGATTCACAGATTAACAGAAAAAATCTGTGTAATCTAGTGGATGCGAGTTTCTACAATAACAGGGTAACGAACGAATGCAGTTGAAGCCAAAACGATTCTATGCCTGGTCCGTCCTCAATCGCGATCTGTGCCAGTTGGAATTTTTCCGGCGAGTGCTCGAAGAAGCGACTGACAAGACGACGCCGGTGCTCGAGAAGCTCAAGTTCCTCTCGGTCTTTTCCTCAAACCTCGACGAATTCTTCATGGTGCGTGTCTCCGGTATCAAGGAGATGCTGGGTATTGACGACATTGGACCAATGCCCGGCGAATTGACGCCACCCGAACAGCTCAGAGTCATTCGCGAACGCGTGCTCGAACTCGTCGAAGAGCAGACGCGTTGCCTGCGCGAAGAAGTATTACCCGAGCTGGAGTCTCAAGGTGTAGTGATCGCACCTTACGAATCACTTTCCGAGGAAGAGAAGCGCAGCCTGGCCCAGTACTTCATTAAGAATATTTTCTGGTGCTGACTCCGCAGTCTGTCGATCCCGCACGTCCATTTCCCTACATCTCGAACCTGAGTTTGAACATCGGCCTCACGGTTGAAAGCAATCCCGAAGACACGCTGGCCGGAGCGCCGATCGGACATGAAGTCAGGTTCGTGCGAATAAAAGTTCCGCCTGTAGTACCTCGCCTGATCCCGGTGAAAGACGGGGAGATGAAGTTTGCGCTAGTCGAAGAGGTGATTGAGGCAAACATCCATTCGTTGTTTCCCAACATGCACCTCAGCAAGGGACATCTCTTCCGCGTCACGCGCGACGCTGACGTCGAGATCCGCGACGACAAAGCGGCGGATCTGTTGGCGCTGATAAAAGAGTCACTGCGCGAGCGCCGGTTTGGTTTAGCTGTGCGCCTGGAAGTTTCATCGTCGATGCCGGCTGAAATGGTCGAGTATCTGACCAACTCACTTCGCCTCGAACCGGACGACGTTTACCAAATCGACGGGCTGCTGGACGTGCAGGATCTGATGGAGCTCTATAGCATCGACAAGCCGGAGATCAAGGACAAACCGCTGAAGGCAGTGGTGCCTCCCGCGCTGAGAACGAGAGAGTCGCTCTTCGATGCGATCAAAAAGCAGGACGTGCTACTGCATCATCCTTATTCGTCCTTCGGAACGATCGTCGATTTCATCGGAGCAGGGGCGCACGATCCGAAAGTAGTCGCGATCAAGATGTGTCTTTACCGAACCGGCAAGAAGTCTCCGATTCCGCAGGCGCTGATCGAAGCGAGCGAACGTGGTAAACAAGTCACGGCGGTAGTAGAGATCAAGGCCCGATTCGACGAAGAGCATAATATCGAATGGGCCAAGCGACTCGGAGAGTCAGGCGTACACGTGGTTTATGGATTGATGGGTTTGAAGACGCACAGCAAGGTCGCGCTGGTAGTGCGACGCGAAGACGATGGTCTCCAAACTTACACCCACATCGCCACCGGCAACTACAACCCAACAACGTCGAGACTTTACACAGACCTGGGCTTGCTGACTAACGATTCAATAATCGGCGACGATGCGACTGATTTGTTCAACTTTCTGACCGGCTTCTCGATCCAAAAAGAATACAGCCGCCTGATGGTTGCCCCATTGAATCTTCGCAAGCGCATGATGGGCTTGATCAAACGCGAAACCGAGCACGCGCTCGCCGGCCGGCCCGCGCACATCATGGCCAAAGTCAACCGCTTGACCGATCTGAACATCATCGAAGCGCTTTACGAAGCATCGCAGGCGGGGGTAAAAATCGATCTGATCGTACGTGGCGCGTGCATGATCCGTCCGGGTGAGCCTGGGCTTTCGCAGACCATTCACGTCAGGAGTGTTGTCGGAAGATTTCTCGAACACAGTCGTATCTTTTACTTCGCGAATGGCGGCGAGGAAGAGGTTTACATCGGATCGGCCGATTGGATGGCGCGCAACCTCGATCGACGTGTTGAAGTGGTGGCGCCGGTGCTCGATCCGCAAGCGAAGAAGTATTTAAAGGACACGGTGCTGGCCGCGTACCTGCGTGATAACGTGAAAGCGAGGGTCATGACCTCTGATGGTTCTTACGTGCATCCGCCCATGAGCATCGGGGAAGAACCTTTCAACAGCCAGTTGTTTTTCGAAGGTCCAAACAGTTCACCGCCGGTAGGAAGCGTTCACCCGCTAAAGAGAAAGCGATTGTGGACCAAGCCACAAGAGTAGTCGGGCCACAACACTCAAAGTACAAGATCGAATTATGCACGCGTTCGGAGTTCAACCTTTAGGTTGTTGTTTTGAACACAAGCTAAAGCTTGAACTCCAAACGTGCGCCCAGAAAGGATAACAACCATGAACCGTGTAACTCTTGGTGTGCTCGCAACGTTTGTCGTCATCCTGATCGGTAGCGGAATACTGGCCTACGTTTTCCGCGATCCGTCAGCAGCGACCATAAGCGGACCGCCGGCGCCTGCCGCCAGCCCGGCGCCAAACGATATTCCACTGATCGGCGAACTCTTTGGATCAGATGCGACGGGCTTTACTCCTGGAACGTTCGCGAAGTGGGAAGCAACGGCCACGAAAATCGGGTTGCGATTTGCGCTCGCAGCGTTCCTGGCCGCACTGCTGGCGTTTCGTCCGCGGCGCGGGCTGTCGCCTTATCGTCGTAATCCGTATGTTGCGCAAACGCAGATCCTGATGGCAGTGGTTGCCGGTGGAATGATGATGGTCGTCGGAGACAGTGCGGCGCGTGCGTTTGGTATTTTTGCGGCGGCTTCGCTCGTGCGCTTCCGCACGAACATCCGCGATCCGAAGGAGACAACGGTACTGTTGGTTTGTCTTGGTGTGGGTCTCGCGGCCGGCGTCGGACGCTGGGACATGGCGGTGATTCTGACGTTTTTTGTGCTGTTAATGCTGGCCGTGCTCGAGTACTGTCGAACAGTTTCAGGTCTTCCGATCGATGAAGATTACTGTTGAGACGCGCAACGTCGACCAAACTGACCAGATGCTCAAACGGTTGTTCGCGCGTCACGGGTTTGAGTATGAACTTCTCGAGCTCAATCGTCAGGATGAAGAAGAGCCGTTGGGTAAGATCGTTTACATGGTTAATCTCGATCCGGTCACCCGCACGGCCAGGTTGAGTGAAGAAATACTTTCAGCGGACGGAGAGAATGTCGATAGCGTTGAGTGGGATCAGAAAGAGAGCAAGACGTATCTCTATCGTTGAGAGATCTGAAAATGCTCTAAATCCTGTCTAACTATTTCTCGATTCCTTTGCTACACTACGCGCATGAAGAGTCGCACAATTGTCGTCGGAGACATTCACGGTTGTTACGACGAACTGATGGCATTGGTTGAAAAAGTGAATCTCGGGGAAAAGGACCGCGTTGTTTCGGTGGGCGACTTGATCACGAAGGGTCCCAAGAGCAAGGAAGTTCTCGAGCTGTTCATGACCGATCCACGCTTCACGACAGTCATTGGCAATCACGATCTGGCGTTACGGCGAAAATGGAATGGCGAGGACATCGAGCTAAAGCCTGCGCAAAAAGAGACGCACAAAGAGTTACGTGGCGAAAAGGATGCTTACGCCAGCTTCTTCAACCGTCTGCCTTTCATCATCGATCTCGACACGCACCTGGTCGTGCATGCCGGGTTGCGTCCCAATGTTGAACTCTACTCACAGACGACTGGCGATATGACACGGCTGCGCACACTCGGTCCCGATCGCGAGAGCGACGAAGGAACGCCGTGGTATCACGTCTACTACGGAGACAAGATCGTCCTCTTTGGCCACTGGCCCGCACCCGAGCCACGACGCGGCAAGAAAGCCATCGGCCTCGATACGGGCTGTGTCTACGGCTACAACTTAACTGCCTACATCATTGAAGAAGATGAGTTCGTAACTGTGACAGCCAAGACTGCTTACGACAAATCCTGACCACACAAGCAAGTTGAAATGAAAATGCATTACCGTCCAATTTTTCTGTTTGTCTATTACGTCGTTCTGCTGCTCGCACTGCAGGGTTTGTCCACTGCTGCGCAGGATGTAAGTGCGCCGCCGGCGATTTCCATCAAGAACCTCGGTAAAGTGAACGATAACTACTATCGCGGCTCGCAACCGAGTGCTGAGCAGTTTGGGGATCTGAAGCGGCTTGGTGTCAAGACGATTATCGATCTGCGCAAGGATCGAGTCGAGCAAGCGTCTGAGTGGGCACGGGCTGCGGGCCTCCAATACATCAACATTCCTCTAACAACGAAGAAGGCGGCAACCGAGGATCAGACAAGAGAGTTTTTGAAACTCGTGAACGATCCCGCAAACCAGCCGGTTTACGTGCACTGCAAAGGCGGACGTCATCGCACAGGGCAAATGACTGCGATCCTCCGGATTACGAATGATGGTTGGACCAGCGACCAGGCGTATAAGGAGATGAAGAAATACGATTTCGAAGACAGCTTCTTCTACCCTCGCTCGCTCAAGACATATGTGTACTCCTATTACGAGCGGTTCACGTTGCAGAAGAATTCACAATCGGCGTTGCCCTAAGCCTGCGAAACAGGAGGTAGAAAGAATTTAGCCCGCGAAGCGGGCGACCGCATATAGCCTGGGGTGGAGCGAGCTTGCTCGCGGAACCCCAGGATCATTGGTATTAAAAATTGTGAGCCCGTGGAGCGGGCGGCAGAGGTTGCGGGTCGCACGCTGTCGCCCGCTTCGCAGGCTGATATTTTTTAACAAGCTGACCTGGGGTTGCGCTCGCAAAGCCTCGCTCCACCCCAAGCTATATGCTGCCGCTCGCTTCGCGGGCGCAAAAATGCCTCACCACGGGCGTGGGATTTTGGAGACCGCTCCGGTTATCCCGTTCTGCGCCTCATTAAAAACTTTGGAATTGAACCTACGGATTTTTGTGCCGACTCCGGCGTCCGTTGACGCTTGTCGACGACGCTGCCGCGGCAACTGTGTGAGCTGGTTGATCCGCTCTCGCAACGAGCTTACATAACTTTCCCTTGTACCCTCCGAATAATTTGCTACACGGAACGCGTCTCGCAACTGCTCATCAGAGAGCTGCGACAGCAGCGATCCGATCCAGCGAGCATGCGCGACCGGAATACCGCGCATCGCCTTCTCTTTATTCACTTGGCTGCGGTAATAAAACGGGTGCAGCACCGTCAAGTGTCCAAGACCACGTGGCCGGGTGTCGTAGTCAAACTCGACCACTCCATCTCTCTCATCCACGCCGCGCACAAACTTCGTCGAAAGGAAGTCGGCCAGATCATTCTTCGTGCGCGTGCCTCCAAGACCGCCGGCGCGACCGAGCGTGGCACCAAGATCAGTGACGTAGTAGCGTGCCTCGCCGTCGACATGAATGATCTGGTTGTTTCCAGCGCGCGCATCGAAGTTGTTCAGCAGGATCATCAATACCTTCAGCCCATTAAGCTCGCGCGTGTCATCGAACGGATTGTTTCGCCAATCCCAGCTATCACCAGCCTTCATGTTTTTGCGTTCAGGTTCGAATCGTGCACCACGCACAATGTCGCCGGTAACGTAATCCATGCCGCGCGAGAGTCGAGGTAGGTTTCGGACCTGGACCTCATCGGCGTAATACGCCTCTTCCGCGAAGTATCCGACTGCCCAGACCAGTCTTGTCGCTACAGTTTCGGCCTGTGCTTCTGGTCCAAGCTTTATGGTCCATTCCACACCCCGTGCATCGCGGACCTCGAACTTAGGTGATTCACCGCTTTTGTCTTCTTCGACAAACGTGAATGGCGCCACCGGAGCCATTTCAGCCGAACCTGGGCCGAAACGCAGATCGCGCTGACCAATGTTTCCGGGATTTCGCCAGATAACTGCTCGTTTCGATTGCGCAATCGCGTTGTTGGTTACGATTAAGCTAATCCCGATTAATACAGCACTTTGAAAAAACGATTTTCGTGTTCGCATATCCTGCTCCAGATCGAAACGTTCGGTACGCGGGGTAGGGCTTACATAGTCCTGGACCATGCGTAAGTTGTGCCATCGGGCTAAAGAATGCGTCGCGTCTTCTCAACACACGCGCCATCAATCCATTAGCGAAACTTTAATCCTCATTTCGCGGCCTAATGAACATTACATTCGATCCGTATTGAGATCGAACAGTAATGAACTGGAACGTTCCAGTTTTTGTGGATGGTAATTTCCCTCCACTAATGAGTTAACCCTGACGCTCGTCGGTATCCTGTTTGCCTCTTGATTCCATGATGAAAACGACAAAGAGGATCAATTTACGACTCGCCCAAGTCGTTGTTATAGCCGTTTGCTTCACGACGATGGGTCAAGCGCAAACTCCCGTGCCGTCCGCCAACGATCAGGCTACAGTGAAGACTTTCGAACAGCGTACAAAGGAATACGTCAAGCTGCGCGAGCAGTTGGAAGAGAAAATGCCGAAGCTCTCACAAGAGGCCAAGGCCGAAGAGATACAGACACACAAGAAACAGTTTCAGGAACGAGTAAGGGCAGCACGTGTTGGCGCGAAACATGGTGACGTGTTTACACCCGAAGCGGCGATGCTGATCCGCGCAATTATCAAGGACGAGTATAAGGGCAAGCAAAGAGTCGAACTGCGGGATACGGTTTTAAGAGAATCGGACACGAAGGCGGTCCCACTGCGTGTCAACTACCCGTATCCGGAATCGCAGGAGGTGTTGGAGATGGCGCCCACGCTCTTGCTGAGATTGCCACAACTGCCGAAGCAATTAAGGTATCGCTTTGTTGGCCACAACCTGCTGCTCATCGATCGCGAGAACGGACTGATTGTCGATTACATGACCAAAGCTCTCCCGTAAACAAACGAGGTAAATCATGAAACGCATTACTGCATCGCTGATCCTGACGCTTCTTTTAACTCTCACCAGCGTCTACAGCCAAAACAACTCATCGCGCAATAACGGAAAGGCGCCCGCCGGTTCGGCTTCGCCAGTTAAGCTTACTCTCCCCAACAAAGAGAGCAGCGTAAGATTCGTCGTGATCGGTGATACAGGAACGGGTAGTAGCAAGCAATTGGAAGTTGCGCAAATAATGCTTCGTTTCCGGCAGACGTTTCCTTTCGAGTTTGTTCTGTTGGTGGGCGATAACATGTACGGAAGCGAGAAGGCTGCCGACTACAAACTGAAGTTCGAGGACATCTATAAACCACTTTTGGACCAGCAGGTGAAGTTCTACGCCTCACTCGGTAACCACGACGACTCGAATCAGCGCTTCTACGAATTCTTCAACATGGAGGGTCAGGAGTATTACCGCTTCAAAAAAGGGGGCGCCAGCTTCTACGCGTTGAATAGCAACTACATGGACAAGAAACAAATCGACTGGTTGAACGAGAAGCTTGCGGCCGATACCGCTACCTGGAAGATCGCGTTCTTTCATCACCCGCCGTATTCATCAGGTGGCGCGCACGGGTCTGATACCAAACTGCGTCAGGTTGTCGAGCCGATATTTCTAAAGCATGGAGTGGACGTGGTTTTTAACGGGCACGAGCATTTTTACGAACGAATCAAGCCACAACAGGGGATCTATTATTTCATCTCCGGTTCGGGCGGTAAGTTAAGAAAGGGTGACGTCAAGAAAGGATCCTCGTTAACCGACAAGGCATTCGATAGTGACATGTCGTTCATGCTGCTCGAGATCGATGATAATCAAATGCACTACCAGGTCGTTTCGCGTACTGGCGAAACAGTTGACTCAGGAATTATCGCTAACCAAAGGAAGTGAAATGTCGCAAACATACCACCGTCTAAGCAACGCATTCGTCTTCATAGTTGTGCTCATTTTGAGCTGCGCAACTGTGGCGCACTCTCAAGACGATAAAAAGGAAAAGAAAGAGAAGAAATTGCCGCAGGGAACTGCGATGCTCTGGCATGAGCCAGCGAACATCGGGAGTCGAGATCTCCTCCTTGGACCAGGCGGTGAAGCGATGAAACCGGATCTCAGTCGCATCACGTTCGTCAAAGAAGAGAAGGGTGGCTACTCGAAAAAATATCGTATCAAGGATGGACGCGGACGGACGTGGGTAGCGAAGATCGGGAAAGAAGCTCAGAGTGAAACAGCCGCGGTGCGATTGGTGTGGGCCGCCGGTTACGTGAGCGAGATTAACTACCTCGTGCCTCGACTCACAATCGAAGGGAAGGGAACGTTTGAGAATGTTCGACTGGAAGCAAGACCCGACAATGTCGATCGTTTTGATGAGTGGACCTGGACCAACAATCCCTTCGCCGGCAAACGCGAGTTGCAGGGTTTGAAAGTGTTGATGGCGCTGATGGAAAACTGGGACCTTAAAGACTCGAACAACCGTATCCTGGTGGTCCAAAACGGCAATCGAAATGAGTTGCAGTACGTGGTAAGTGATCTTGGAACTACGTTTGGAAAGACTGGCGGGCAGAAATCGCCGATCGCGTTTATCAAGAGTATCAAAGGCAGCCGCAACGAACCCGACGATTATGTGAAAGACGACTTCATCAACGGCGTTGAAGGAAACACGGTGCGATTAGACTACGACGGCAAGAATGAGGGCCTGTTGCGTGATATCTCTGTCGCTGACGCACGCTGGATCGGTGGCCTGCTTTCGCGTCTGAGTGATCGCCAGATACAGGACGCATTTCGCGCCGCCAACTACACTCCGGAACAAGTGCGCATGCTCTCAGGCGCAGTTCGGCAGAGAATTAATCAGTTAGTGAACCTGCGACCCGGCGCGGCTACGAGTGCGCGCCGGCCCAACTAATTTAGCCTTTTGTGGCTACTTCTTCCGTGTTCGCGCCGCCTTCTTGGCTGCACGCGATCGCGACGCTTTCGAACGCTGCTTCGCCGCTGCACGAGCTTGACGCGAGAGCGCTTCTTTCGATGCGGCGCTCCGTCCTTCGCGTTTGAGCGCCTTCTTAGCTGCGCGTGAACGCTTGGCAGACGTCTTGGTCTTGCTCTGTCCTTTCCGAATATCGCGCGCGGCCTGTTTCTGTGTTTCCTTTGAAGCTCCTTCTGTCGCAGGCAGCTTCACGCCGGCGCGACGCGCTTTCGCCAATCCGATCGCGATCGCTTGTTTGGTTGACCGAGCGCCGTGTTTACCCTCGCGAACATGCTCGATCTCTTCTCGAACAAACTCTCCCGCCTGCGTACTCGGCGCCTTCCCCTCGCGCTTCAACTTCTGAGCACGCTCTTTCGTTTCCTTCTCAGGCATGGTCCACCTCCTTGTAATGTGTCAGTAGTTTAAAGTCATCGGTGGTTTCGGTTCGATCCAGAGGTTGGAACCAGTTCTTCACTGGGCAAGACAGCAAGAGTTCTATAAGGCCTTGATTCCGCGGTTTTGTCGTTCGTTTTAAAAGGTATCTCCACGATCGAGGCGTTCTATCTCGAACTCCTGTCCCGATCTGATGTCGTCCTCTCGTCGGAATTCAGCCGGAAGAATTATCTGGCCCTTTTTCGAAACGGTGGTTCTCATGAAGGTAAGATATCGTCTTATCAGAGCTGACTCAATCAACATCTCAAATTCTTCTGGCCACGATCACCACGGCAAGGGTTTGCCGTCTCGGAAGAATCCTCCCGTTGGTCCGTCGTCCGGCAACGTCGCAGCCCATATCACGCTTTCGGCGCCTTGGTCGACCGAGCGCGGAGCGTTTGGTCCTCCCATGTCTGTAGCAACCCATCCGGGGCATACCGAATTCACTAGAATGCGATCGTTGCGCAACTCCGCGGCCAGCATTCGCGTCAGCGCGTTAAGGGCGACTTTCGATATCGAGTATGCCGGCGTCTCACCTCCCATCGAAGCCAGCGAGCCTGACTCGCTCGACACGTTCACGATTCGCCCATGCTCGCTACGGCGCAGTAGTGGAATGAAAGCCGCACACATTCTCCATGGACCAAGCGTGTTGGTCTCGAACGCATCACGCACCACGCCCAGGTCGGCGGAGCCAACGCGCTGCCACGAGTCGTAAAGGATCGCGGCGTTGTTAACCAGGATATCGAGTTTAGTGAATCGCTCTTCTGTCCACTGCTTTAAGGCATCAATACTCTTCTGATCGGCGACGTCCAACTGCACAGGAACGACATTAAGCCCCTCGTCGACAAATGGCTTCGCTGCCTGCTCGCCTTTTTCCTCACCGCGCGAACCAAGGAGAACAGTCATACCGAGCTGTGCTAATTGATGCACTACTTCGAGCCCGATGCCTCGATTTGCTCCTGTTACAAGTGCGATGTTCCTGCTGTGGTTTAGCATGACGACAAGTCATGCATACGATGCCTCAATTCGATGGCTCAAGCAACGACCTCAATGTGTGTAACGGGTGAAGACGAAGTCGCGGTCCTGGATAGCCTGATGACAGGGAAAGCATTTTTTTAGATCCGACTCTGGTCCAGGTTTGCCGTCCTTATCAAATTGGGCGTATCCCCAGCCGCCCGTCGCGGCGTACTTTTTTGAGTCCTTCACCATAAACTGTAAGTACCAGGGCGGTTCGGATCCGGCCACAAAAGATTGAGCACGCCCAAAGACTTTGTTGTTCTCCTCCGACGGCACGTGATACCAGGCAATTCGGCCGACGATCGCGCCGTCCGGGAACGGAAGCTTCCCGTCGCGATAGGCCTTGATCGCTATATCGTTGCCGAGAATGGCGCGGATATCCTTGAGCTCGCCTTCTTCGTGGGCCACAGAGACCAACTTCCAGTCGCGATATCCGGCGGGAATTTTGGTGACGAAAACCGGGGCAGGGTCATCGGCGTTTCGAGATGCAGTTGCTCTGAAACCGACTGCTCCAGCCACTATTGCTACTGTAACCAGCAAGAAAATGATCCGTTTCATGATTGTTTCCTCCCTCAAACTAACGACCTTTCGATGTTGAGGGATTTTGCGCCTTTTTGTTTTCTCTCGAAACCCTCAATGGTACGAGCGGAAGGTCACTCGATGGAGTTAGCGCTTGATGACTCAAATGAAAACGGCAGGCCCAATATTCATTGGAGCCTGCCGCAATTCATTGAATGGGTTGAGCCGTGGAGGGCTCGAACCTCTCCAAAAAACAAACCTGTTCATTGTCTCTCGAGCGTCCGCTTCATTGTGTTCAGACCATTCTGAATCATTTCAGCCATTGTTTCTGCAACTTCATTCGGCATCAAATCCGCTATCCAAACTACTCTGCAGTGGTCTGGACCATCTGAGAAAACCTGTACCGACGCATTGTGGTGCGTCAGTGGTTCACCTCGAGCGGACCAGGAATGCCGGCATATCTTGTCGTCAACACTGACGATGAGCTCACGCACAATCATTCCATTAGCAAAGGTGACGGTTCGCCAGTCACCTACGAGTTTACAGTCGATTACAAAACCAGGCACCAAACGTTTATGAATAACTCCAACATCGCGGATCGCTTCCCATACAAATTCTTTGCTTTGATTGATTCTTATTTCTTTGTGGATGGTGGCCATAACGCCGGATAATAACCGAGGCTATACCTGGATTGAAACTAACCTACGCGGTTCAATATGCATTAGGATCTTCTCCGGATAAGCGGGCAGATACTCACACTTCGCCGCGTCGGAGCGCGACGCCCGATCCTTTACGTTCCTGAACAGTTGATCACGTCGACATCAATTTGGCAGCGGCCGCCGGTTTGCGGCTGAGTTTTTGAAGATAAGCACAAAAGGGCCGAATAAATGCACTCTTCCCGAAAGGAACGCTCGACCTTCTGTTGAAGGAAGCCATAAAGGAAGGAGGGGGCTCTTGTAGCCAGTAAATGTTGGCCGATCTTGCTGCGGCACTACACGCTTGTTCGGATTTCATTTCGATTCTGAGGAGTTCTCGCTACAATTGAAAAATTCATAGTCATTTGTGATAGAAGACTTCAGACCCTACGCGACGTCCCCGTTATAAGAAATCAGGCTTGGAAACAGGCTTGCAAAGAGGAACAGAGAGTCAACAAAATGTTTGGATAACACTCTTAGCTGTTTGCGTGGGACCTCTAAAGAGCCAGACTTCCAGACTCGGGCGCCGAACCAAACAAGCAAAGTTTAAGAAAATCTGAAAGGGGACTTGCGCGATGGGAAAAACTACTGGTCCAAACTACACAACTCGTGAAAGTCAGAAGAGGTTTGCTCGGAGCATCGGCCGATTTTCGGTGATCGCGCTTCTGGTTTTCGGAGTCATCGTGGTCGGCTTAGCAGGCTCGATGCGCACAGAGCAATTCTTCCCTTTCCTCAGGGCGTTCACCGTCTCAGCAGCTCGAGACCGTACGCCTCCCACCGCGCCCTCGAACCTCCGGGTTACGGGGAAAACGACATCCAGCGTCTCGCTGGCATGGAACCCTTCGACCGATAACTCGGGAAACTTCTCCTATAGGATACGCCGCAGTGGAGGCCTCGAAATTTCGGCGCCCCAGACGCAGACAAGTTTGACCTGGACCTCCAATCTGTCCGCGGGCAAGACTTATGAGTTCAATGTTTACGCAATCGATGCCGCGGGGAACAAATCGCAGAACAGCAACACAGTGACCGTGACACTTCCCGCTGGCAACCCGACGCCAACGCCGACGCCAACGCCAACGCCGACGCCAACGCCGCAGCCAACGCCAACGCCGCAGCCAACGCCAACGCCAACACCGACGCAGCAGTTGTCGACCCCTGAAGTCTCCGTAATCGACGTTGGGCCGACGCATATTTCGCTGGCTTGGGCTTCCACGGGTGGCGGGTCGACCCTTCGCTATTTGGTTTTCAAAGACGGCAACCTGGACAGGCAGGCGACGCCCGAAACGTCCGGCACCTTTTACTTGCTGGAACCGGAAACCACCCACACCTTTACGGTCCAAGCCAAGGACGGGGCAAGGTTTTCGCCGACGAGCAATCCCCTCACCGTGACGACCGAACCTCGCAACCCCAATGACACGACACCACCCACGATGCCGACGATCAAGTGGATAGAGGATTGGGGTGGGAACGAGATTATTTTGGTCTGGAACCAGTCCACCGACGACCTGGATCCGCAGTCGATAATCCGTTACGACGTTTACGTCAACGGCGTCCTTGAAGCCATCAATGTGGGTTCGGGCCGAAGCCATCTTTACGTTGTCAAAGGCCTCAATACCATCACTGTCATAGCAATAGACACGGCCGGTAACGAGTCGGCGGGGGCGACCACCACCTTCAATTGCGGTTGTTGACGATGAGCAAAAGACGTCCCGAGTCTGGAATCGTCGTCATTTGGGTGTTCCTTGCCTTAGCGCTTTCGGCTTGCACGCGTCAGGGTCAACCAACTCAAGCAGAGCCTGTTCGTGTGTCCGGGGTTGGCGTCGATGCCGCCGAGCCAGCGGTGGCATTGGCGCAAGGTTGCTAAAGCCGACAAACCCGACAGGAAGCCTGTCGGGTTTGTCGTTTTATGACGGGTTCTGTTCTATCTCTTAACCGAAGCTGAAAGCTAATTGTTAGGGCACAAGCTCTCGTATAGTCAAGTATGTGATTGCCCAAATTAAGTTGGGATCGCGCGCTCGCAAGCGTCGCTACTTGACGAGTAGCCCTTGACACTTTAAGGCCGTCGCTCTGAAATGTTCTAAGCCGCCGCTGCATTAGATTCATACGACCTCCACTTATGCCTCGCCTATAGAGTCTGTCATTCATTTCCGCTAACGAACCGAAATAAAGGTTTTTTCAAAGACCCCGTTCGCTAAAGCCGTTTGGCACGACGTGCGCATGTCGAGGGAGTCAGATCGGTGCGGCAGATCTTTCCTCCGTTTTAAAAACGGTGTGACTGGGGGTGCTATGCGTCGATCAAAAACTAACTTTCAAAGCACGCTCCTTGTCGCGTTTGGCCCGATTATCTCTCAACCTGTATTTTCCAAATACGAACGCCCCAAAAATTCGAAACAACCCGAAAGTACGATCAACCTTTAGACTCAACTAACAAGGGGATGTGAGGCCATGATGTCTTCATCTACATCAATAACCTGGCAGAGTTGGTCCCGTAAATGGGGAGACTGGACCACCTGGATGCGAAACGTAACCACTACGCGCGTGCCGGTGCACCGCAATCTGCGTGTTGCACGGGTAAACCTTCAAAGGCAAATCGAAAAAACGCAAACCATGACAAAGATGTCTCATCAAGCATGACTTGGCTCAACCAGCGGAAATGACGTCTCCTGGTTGCGTGGCTCTCATGGTTGAAAGCATCGAGGTGCACTCAGGCGCTGTAAATCTATCGTAGTTCACTCATGGATAAGTCTCACTTCATACTATCCTGAAGTTAACGTAGGCCTGTTTCTCAAACGATCAAATCGACAGCTCGCTCCGATATGTATAGAATTCAACATGCACTATTTAAGGTTCGTGTCATAAGACTTACCGAGCCAGGTAAAGAACAAGGAGTCAGGGATTTGCAATACATACCTCGCAGTACGGTTGCATTGTGCGCCGTTGTTTTTTCTTTCACACTCTCTTTCGCTGCTCTCACTGGGGCTCAGTCCACCATCGAACACATCGAAACCCGAGAATCGTTCACTGCGGCTTCGACGAATGTATCCACGCTCGACTTCAGCTCCGTCGCTCCTCGTCGCGGCTTCGGCATGTACCGTCCGCCGGAAGGTTTGGCTACCAATGGTGTCACCTTCCGCACAGCGGGTGGGGCAAGGTTTGGGGCCGGCATCATTTACGTGCCCAGTCTCCATTACATGGGAACTACCAACCTGCTCTATCAAACGGGGACGGGTGAAATGATCAGTTGGAGTGCGCCCAATCAGCCCGGCAACGCATCACTCGATGTGACGCTGCCTTCAGGAGTCACGGCAGTCAGCGCAGATCTCTGGACGAAACAACCATACGTCTCGACGGTCGAAGTTACAGCAACGACTGAAGACGGTCAGACGCAAACAGTCGTCGTCAAGACGCGGGACCGCCCCGACGCTGCTTTTGTCGGCTTCATCTCAGACAAATCGATCGTCTCAATTAGTTTTCGTCCACCGAAAGGCCAGAGTGGATTGCTACTTGATAACTTCAGTTACGGTCGTAGAGCCGAGGGGCGTATTGCGCAAGCGTCCGCGAAACCGGCGGCGCAGAGTGAAGTAGGTCAAACAAAGCCGCCCGCCTCGACAGCAATCGATCGGCCGCCGGTTAGTTCCGGCGTTGAGACTTCTAAAAAGGTCCAGGCAGCCGAACGACTTGCTCCAGCGGTGACACCCGCTCGTCCGTCAGGCCAAGGTTCATCACGAACAACCAGCGCGGGAACTATCGCTTACATTAGAGGTGGGACCGAGATCCGGCTAATTGAATCCGACGGCACCGCCGATCGACGGCTCTGGACACATGAGTTTGCGAAAGAGGGATCTGGCATACACGATTTGTCGTGGCGACCAGACGGCAAGGAACTAGCATTCTCCAGCAGCCATTTGAATGTAGCCTCGCTTTACCATGCCGACATTTATGCCATCGGACCGGACGGCAAAGGCTACCGTAAGATCACGAACTCTCCCGATCATGGCGAGCTCAGCCGCTATCCGAAAGGTGCCGTCACTGTGACGGTCCGCAACGACCAACCGTTGTGGAAGCAGTCGCAGGCGAGCAGCGGAGTCTTTTTCGTGTACGTCGTCGGTGCGGACGAACCACAAGCCGTGACACTTCCACCCGGTTCTTCAAAGACGCTGGTTTTCAAATCAGTCGCGGACTACGGCTCCCATGGACAGGGCGTGGTCGCGATGTACGGCAACTATCGTTGGTTTATACCTGGATTGGACGTGCGCGCCGGCCAAACGACTAAAGCGCCGGACTTTAGTATCTCAGGGGACGGCATCGAACTCTTCGGAGCGTTTAATCCAACCTGGCGCGCCGACGGCAGTCGATTAAGTTACCGCTCAGGGCTTTGTATCACCAGCAGCATTCCAGCACAGCCGACGCCGGGCGAGTTTGTGTTCAAGCCTTTGTTCTCCGGTGAGCAGCCCTCTGGCGCCTGCGCATGGGACTGGGGACCAACGCCCGCGCTCGCCGATCAGATTCTGTACAGTGCAAACACTGGCGGCTCCAGCATCTATCGCATCAAGGAAGGTGGCACGCACCCCGGAACTAAAGTTCACACGTTCAGCGAACTGGATCACCAGATTCTTTTGGACCTACAGTGGTTACCAGACGGTTCCGGTTTCCTTTATTCCTTTCCAGACCTCGCGTACGAGTTTGGCAACATCTTTCGTTACGACTTTGCCACCAGGCGTGTGACTCAACTGACGGACTTCAAGGACACATACGCCCGCGCATTCGACGTCTCGCCCGACAGCGGATGGATCGTTTTCGAGCGAGCGAAGAAGTGGAATGACGACAAGGAAGTTGATCTTTGGACTATGCGGATCGACGGTACTAATTCGCGCTTGCTCGTTCGCGGTGGTCTGGCTCCGTCATGGCGTTAAGTAGCTTTGGCAGGTGGCTATCTGATACCGATCATTCCTTCTTGAACAGAGTCCATTTCCACGACACACCTTCTTGATTGGTGGCATTACCTTTCATGACGCTACCCTCAAGCGTGCCCTGCAAGACTGAATAGGAATTGCCAATAGTTATTTGAACGTCGTTACCAGATTGCTTCCAGGTCCCCTTGACTGTACGAGGCGAGGTGACACCGTTCTGCATAACGTTAATAATGTATTGAAGCTGACCGTCCTTTAGAAACTTTATCGTGTACTCACCTGTCTCAGGTCTGTTGCCAGTCCATGTACTGCCTTCAAGTGATGAGTTTGTCTCCGCAGGTTTCAGCTCGATCGAGGTGTCTCTCCCGGGAGCATTGCTTTGGGTACTCATATCTGGCACATACGGTTGCGACGCGAGTGCCTTCGCGTCTCGTACGGAGATGACGAGCTCATTTGCACGGTAACCCTCAACTACGGCAAAAGGTTTTTGATCTTTGCCAGGTCCCAGGTCTTGTAACACGCGCTGTGGCACCCGTTCCTGCAAGTACTTCACGAGCGCTGCCAGTGTTACTTCGCCTTTTTCGTTTGCCGCACCGCCGCGTAAAGCTTCAACTAACACCCAAGTGAAATAGCCTTGCTTCTTCTCTTTGTATTCGTACGCTCGGTGTCCGACTTCGGTCGCATAGAGCGTGGCGAATGCCTGCACCTCACGATTCCGAAGGTCGAAATTGAACGCACGCGTGTAAGCTGTGGTCAGCGGGTTATCAGCGTTGGCTCGGCCCGCCGGATCGTTTCGGCAGGCATCGAGAATCATCAGCACCTGCCTGACGCCGATCTTCTTTACTCTGTCTTTTACTTGCGTGACATTTATCGCCGTTTGTTCGAGGAGGTCAACGTCATTGCTTACTTGTGCGTCGGCAGGAAGCAAAAACGCCTGGCCGCCGCGTTCGATTCCGTGTCCTGCGAACGAGATGAGTAAAAGCCCGTCGGACGGAATGACGGCAGCCATGTTCGACAAGCGGCGAAGGATATTGCCGCGTGTTGGTTGACGCTCCGCTGGTTGATCTGAAGCGAGCAGAGTCACCTGCTCCCCGGGAAAACCAGCATATTGAATGAGGGCATTTGCGAGTGTCTTGGCGTCATTGCTGGCGCCGCCAAGAGTTGTGATTTGCGTGTCTGCATACTGATCCACGCCGATGACCAGCGCGTAGCGTTTGGCGCTGCCGGGTAACGTTTTTACCTCGTCCCCAAGTTTGATCCCACGATCCACCGTTTGACCCGTGACCTCGTGCAACATCGCGCCGATAATGATCAGTAGCAGGATCGGTATTGCGAAAAACCGCGTAAACATAGCTGGCGAAGTAGTTGTTTTCATAAGATTCGTCTCGTTCAACGATGGGAACGAAGGAAACTTTACAGGATTAACCTATTCTCTGCCTAGCTGTTCTTAACCGCCTCTGTTTCGCCAAACGAAAACTCTTCGCAGAAAGTATCCAATTACAATTAGACCTGAAGTAAACTGAAAAAATCATGTTGAAGTTCATTGGCTGTTTTTTCTCGCTCATTCTTTTCACGCCTTTTGTCGCGCCTCAATTGCCATCGAGGGCTCCCTACGAAATTCCAACTGCCCGGTCCGATGGTTGGCAAATTGCTGGCGCTGACTCCGTTGGGGTCGAGACAATTCGACTTGCGGAACTAACGCAGTCAATGCGTGCATGGCCCGAGCTTGGTGTTCATGCAATCTTAATCGAGCGGAATGGACGTCTGATTTACGAAGAATACTTCGATGGTTTCGATGAACGCTGGGGACAATCGCTCGGCCGTGTAAAAATGACAGCAGAGTCGAAGCACGACCTTAGATCGATAACGAAAAGCGTTGTTAGTGCGCTAGTCGGTATCGCAAATCGTGAAGGAGTGATTCCGAGTTTAGATGAGCCGATTGTTAAGTGGTTCCCTGAATATCCGGAGCTCAATACGCCAGATCGTCGCCGGGTCACGCTCGCGCACGCTCTGTCGATGACTTCCGGGTTCGACTGGAACGAAGACATACCTTACAACGATCCTCGAAACGATGAGATCCGCATGACTCGCGATCCGCAACCGCTGCGATATGCGTTAGCGCGCCCCTTCGCCAACGATCCCGGTACTGAGTTTAAATACAACGGCGGTCTCACTCAGGTCGTCGCCGCAGTTCTCGTACGCGCGACGAAGAGCTCGCTTCAGGATTATGCGCGTACAAAACTCTTCGAACCGCTGGGCATCACGGATGTCGAATGGGTTGGAGATCTCGCTGGCATGCCTGCCGCAGCTTCCGGACTCAGGCTGCGGGCGCGTGATCTTGCCAAGATCGGTTCTCTATATCTAAACGGTGGTAAATGGGATGGAAAACAGGTGATTCCAAGCAGTTGGATTGATCTTTCCACGCGTCGGCAGTTTCGCTTTCGTCCGCGCACTGGCGCTGATGCCGGCGGTCAATTCGGTTACGGATATTTCTGGTGGTATTCCTGTTATCCGTCAGACAAAGGATTGGTCGAGGCGCGCACCGCAGTGGGCAACGGGCAGCAACGCGTCTTCGTGCTGCCAAATGTGAACATGGTTGTGACGATCTTCGCGGGCCGGTACAACGACTTTACTACTGGCAACACACTTGGCCGTAGAATTTTGCTTGAACATGTAATCCCGGCTGTCAAGAATGGCGTTCGCACGGGTTGTCCCGGTGCTTGAAATTTAACAGCGCCTCGTATTCGTCTCGTTCAACGATGGGACGAAGGAAATTACAGGATCGATATTCTCTGCCTAATGGCTACATCCGAAGTTGCGAAGTAGCCAGCGTCACTGAGATTGAAAGAGTCAGGAATGAGATATAGAGTATACAAGCATTATCGTTGACATTAGACCTAGCTTCACTGTTTCTTTATTTGACCAACCCACGCCCTCTCCAAAGGAGATCATCCGATGTTGCAAATATTGGCCGCTCTTGCTTTAGCAATCGCACTCGCACTCTCAACTGCCGCACCAAGTGATCCGCCGACAGGTAGCGGTGGTGGTGGCGGGCAAAGTGATCCACCAACTGGCAGCGGCGGCGGTGGCGGTTAAGACCATAACTGACACTCAAACTTGTTGGTGGAGTTGGCACACAGGTTCAACCGGTGACATCTCCCCGAAGAACTCGTGGAAGCATGAAACAATTCCATTCGAACGTGCGCGGCTCGCTTCCCGATGTCTCAGCAACGCATCTCGGGATCGTCCAGCTGCCCGAAGGGCGCTTGATCGTGGCCGATGAAGACTTCACGTCACAGCGAGGCGGCAGACACGATCCTTGTCTATGGGTTTCGCAGGCCCCGGTAACCGGTGTCGCGAAACTAGTCACATCGCTGGTCGGTGCGTTCGAGACCAACGGCCTGTGGCCGCTGGTCCTAACATCGCTGGAGGGAGACGACGATCGCCCATGGCTAACGGGTGAACTGGACCCAGGCAGTTCGACTGATCCCGCGATCCACGAACCACTCGCAGTTCTTCAGGAGTGGTGGACTGAATGTGATCCCATCGGCGGAAGAAGATGTCGAAGCACTTGCTGCGCTCGAGCCATTTGGACGTGAGTTTCCCGGCCTTGCTCCCTCGCCTCGGTCAGCGCCGAACGCTGCCGCACTCCGCGATGTCGTTGCGAATTTGTCCGGCCGACTGGGACTTGTATCCGTGCATCGGCCGGCAGACGCAATTGCCGTCATGGGTTGGCTGGGCGCGGTGAACCATTTCAGCGATATGGGCGCACTCTCGGCCGTACTTCGCTCTTGGGAGGATCGGTTCAGTGCCTTTCTTGTGGAAGTCGGCTTTGACACCATCACCGTGGCCGTCGGCAATCCACCCACCACATTGGCGTCCGCAAGGGCCGTAGCCGCGGAGCACTTTGCAGCGTGCTCCGACAATGTGTACCAAGGTGTCGGTTCCATCGACGCATATGCGGAGGAGCTCGTCGATAGCGATACATGGGCATTCTGGTGGGACTAGCTGGCGGGCCGGCGGATGTAGCGAGCTATGCGGACGTAAAAACTTTAGCCGCTCACACCCCATTCACAACAGACACACGACAGACAGGGTCGATATCCCGAATTTCTTGGGATTGGTATCCTGTTGTTGAAATAGCGCTCTTGTGTGTACCGATGAATATCCACGACTCACTGTTTTGCTGATCTGTTTTTCCCTTTGCTTGTCTTTTTCGTGGACCCACCAATACCCGTTGCTTTGGTCCCAGCTTCTGCGGCTCCTACTACAGCGCCCGTCGCGGCCCCGGCGACGGCTCCCGACAAAACTTCGCGCGCAACCGTTTTCACTCTGCTCACGATGCCGGGCGAACTCGGTCTACGTGATTTCTTCCGCCCTCCCTTCTTACTTGACGTTGACGAAACTGATTTCTTCGCGCCCGATCGCTTCTTTGTATTTTTTTTGGTCGCCATAGCTTCCTTATGCTTTCTTCTGACGTGAATGATTTTCGCTCACCTGGACCATTGGCCCGAGCTAGTCGCAAAGGATGTGCCGCCAGAATTCGAAAGAGTTACAAATGACTCTTAATGAATAGAACACAGTGTGTTGTGAGGACGCCTTATGAACAATCCGAACGACGGCAGTTCAGTGGATCGACCGGGGCGGGGGACGTCAACGAGTGCGTCCCAGCGGGCGTCAATCTTCAACCAGTTTGCGCTTTAGCAAGGGCTGTCCGGCAAGCGAAGTGTAGAAACCGTAAATCGCCAGACCGGACATCACCACCGCGGCAAAAATCGTATTGCCGAAATACCAACTCGAGAAATCAGACGTAACCGGATTATGGAGACTCAAGTGGAAAAAGATCGCCCGCGAAATCATTGCCAGAAGTCCGAAGCGAGCGAGGGTAACGACTGTGATAGTGGCGGTTAATGCCGCCCCGAGTAAGTCAGCCCAATGACCTCCTGTCCCAAACGCCAAACCTATTATCGAGAACAGAAGTATCCAAAATACGATGGTTGCCAGCCATTGCTTTCTGAAAACTATCACCAGCAAAACAAGAAGCAGCAAAAAGAAGAAAGACACAAACACCGCGAATGGCAATTGCATTAAAAAAGTCGCCCAAAGATGCCTGACACTTTCAAGATACGAAATGGCCAAGCCGGAATTCGGCACAGCCCTGCCCCCAGTCCAAATCGGTAACAGAGTCGTTACATAAATCACAGCAGTGTGAGCAAGCCCCAACATGCCGCCCACAAGAATGTCGCGACCGACCATCGGGTCGCGCCAGTCGCCAACCAAGAGACGATTCCAGGAAATTATCAAACTCGGCCAACGCCGGCGGACGTAAGGTTCAAGTGCGAGGTAAATTAATCCAATCGTCACCGCCCCAAGAAGCGAATATCCCGCCATTTTGAACAGCAGCGGAATCTCTTTGGTTAGATCGGGAATATGGTCGGCAATAAGCAGGTTTCCCGCCAGCGCTACGAGAAAAATGAAAATCGAAATCTTGAACGCGCCTTTCGTATCGCTGCGCCCGTGACGCAAATTGCGGCGGGCGAGAATGAGCGCTGCAATAATGACGCTCAAGAGAACCGAAATCGCGATCACCGCCGCCGCTCTACGACGCGCACTCAAGACGGTTTCTTCCTGCCGCAGCGGTTTATCCCACGGCGCGACGACTTGAAAATAGACAGGCTTACCTTGATAGGCGGCGGCTTCAATGCGAACGGGAATTTCTGCATGGTCAACGTGCGGGCCTTCCCAGGACAAATTCGCGTCGGCAAAAAACGGCGGTGTCCAGTTCGATTCGGTTTGACGGTAATTGCGGATGTCCAGGCCTGCTTCCGCGAAAAGCGTCGCCCAATCAACTTCGCTCATCTGCGCGGTTTTGTATTTAACCTGCGGCGGCACGGCTTGGAATTCGAGCAGGCGTCCGCGCCCGTCTAGAATTACTTTGGTCATTCCCGCAACGTCATTCGGCGGGTCATTGAGTAAAACCAATACGTCATACCAAGGTTCGAGATAGCGCGGGCTGCTGCGATGCCAAAAATAAATCACGGGTGGCTGTCCGCTGCGGATTCTTTCATAATGGTTCGGCGATTGCTCAGTGCGGGCGTAATTGAAGAAATCGTCCTGGAAACCGTAATCGGTATCAATCGGGGCGCTTGTATAGCCTAGTTTTTTGATAATCGAATCGGCGCGTTCCGTCAAAGCCTCTGCCGATTTTTCGAGCGGAATCCATTCGTGATGTCTAACTTTTTCCGAATAGAAAGCGATGCAGGAGAAGAGCAGAACAACCGTCGCCAAACACGCGATAGCGACGGCGGGCTTGAGCGCGCCTTTCTTAGGAGCGGCCGCAACCATCTCGGGCGATGGCGTTTCGCCTGCCGCGATTGCTGCTTCCAGAGGATTTCCGCCCGGCAGCATCATGGCCACTTGCAATGCCGTCGCGGGTCGCTCGCGCGGATCTTTTTCGAGACAGCGGAGAATCACCTTCTCGACGAGCGGGTCGATATCTTTGATAAGTTCCGAAGGGGAGGTCGGCGTTGCTGTCTTGTGCTTGCGCAGCAGTTCATTGATCGTATCGCCTGCAAAGGCTTGCTTGCCCGTGAAAATTTCGTAGAGCACCAATCCGAGCGAGTAAATATCACTCTTGGTCGTCAACTCTTTGGCGGAGATCTGTTCGGGTGACATGTAGGCGGGCGTGCCGGCAACCGCGCCGGCTTTCAATTCGCTTTCCAATCCCGCGATGCCGAAATCCGTAATTCTCGCCTTCCCGCGCCCGTCAATCATGACGTTGGCGGGTTTAAAGTCGCGGTGCAAAACACCGGCTTGATGAACAGCGTGAAGTCCAGCGCAGAGTTGTCTGGCGATCTCAACCGCTTTGTCGGGAGGGAGTCTGCCGATGCGACGTAGCAGCGACGAAAGATCGTCTCCGTCGATAAACTCCATTGAAAGGAAATGCAGGCCGTCCACTTCTCCAATGTCGAAAACGCGACAGACGTTTGGGTGCGAGACCTGGCGCGCCGTCCGCACCTCGCCAAAGAACCTTTCGCGCGCCGCCATGTCATCAGCGAAATGTACGGGCAGAAACTTCAGCGCGACCGTTTGACTCAGTTTGAGGTCTTCGGCTTTATAGACTTCGCCCATTCCGCCTCGGCCCAGTAAGCCGGTGATGCGGTAACGCTCATTCAGCACTGTTCCCGCTAAGAAACTATCTGCGCCGCGCGAGCTGGCAGAGGAACGAGAGCTATTCGGAGTCTTACTTTTTTCTTTTGGCGGCGGCTGGCGCACAGTCGGTTGTGTGCCTGTCAACGCTGCGCCGCAGGAAGGACAGTTAGGAGTATTCTCAGCAACAGCCTCTGAGCAAACCGGGCATCTGTTCATCGAGCCTATAGTCTATAGGCTTATCTGACAATTTCATCAATGATTTTGACGGCCTTAACTGCGGGTGGCGAATGAGCACCTCCTCAGAGTGAGCGCGCCTTGGAGCTATCTGAACATCAAAGCCGATCGCTAAAAGCGTAGAAACACTGTTTCGTAACCTCGCACTGAAAACTTCATGACTGTTCAGTCTTATACTCATCAGATGACATATCAAACGAGCAATGGGGGGATTTCACGATGAGCGCAACAATGTCGCAGCCAATTTTTGGTACGGACAAGGCCGAGTCACATTCTGAAGGGACCGTGGCGAGGAGCATTGAACAACAAACGGCTAAACTTCCATCGGATATTTATTTGTGGGCAGCCGGTGGTGCTATTGCCACTTCGGCGGTACTACAACTAACGGGCAAACCGAGAGCGAGCCTTTTTATCGGTCAATGGGTCGCACCCTTCTTGCTTCTCGGCGTGTATAACAAGATCGTCAAAGTGGCGGGTTCTGACGGAAAGCATTAGTTCGAAGTAAGAAAGAAGATGCTCGGGAATTGAGAGGCCTTTCGAGACTCTAAACCCGAGCATTTGTTTTAAAGCCTCGGAAATGTGCAGGATCTGCGGGTAGCTCGAAGCTCACGTTTTCGGTAAAGCACAAAACGCTCACAACTCTTGTCCTGTAAAAGTACGTGCCCGTGGAGTTCAAATTCGTCAACGTGTTCGAAAACTGGTTGAAGGTTTATATGTAAGAGCTTCACGATTCGGCTAACTGACATAGATTAGTAAAAAACTACCACCCTTTCACGGCGCCAGCGAACAATTCCGTCAGTGTCACTCCTCTTTGTGATGTTGTTGACAACAATCGACAACAAATAGACCTAAGCTCATCCACGCGGAACTAAAGTTGCCAGACGTTGAACGTTTCGAAATCGAAAGGAGCATTACATGAACGCTTTTACTTTACTCAAGGCCGACCATGAAAAAGTGGCTGGGATTTTAGAGAAGATCGATGGAACGACCGAACGTGCAACAAAGGGCAGGGAAGAACTTTTCGCTCAGCTCAAAAATGAACTGGACGTTCACGCTCGAATCGAAGAAGAGATTCTTTATCCGGCGCTCGAAGAATACGAGGAGACGCGTGACATATCACTCGAAGCATATGAGGAACACGCACTCGTTAAGCGATTATTAGAAGAGCTGGCATCCGCACCCAAGGATGATGAACAGTGGACAGCCAAGTTTACCGTGCTTAAGGAAAACGTTGAGCACCATGTGGAAGAAGAAGAAGGGGAGATGTTTAAAAAGGCCCGCAAGGTTCTCAGTGAAGACGAAATCGAAGAGCTAGGAGAGCGCTTACAGCAGGCTAAGCAAGTTCAAAAGTCGGCAATGACTGGATAATCTTGTGAAACCGTTATCGCATTGGTGGACCGCCAGTCTTTGACGAGTGTGAACCAAACCTCATGCGATAACGGTAGCAGCAAGTATACGGAGCTCAGTTAGCCTGCTTATCAAAAAACAAAAGGGTGACTCAAAACTCTCCAGGCGGAGCTTCGTCTTCTGTCAAGTCAAGCAATCGATACAAGGGGGCACTCATGAAACGAATTCACGAATCAGAAAGTAGGAGGAACCGCGATTCTGCGTGCGCTCGATAGTGCAAATATTGGATCACGCTTTCTTCAGACCACGAGAGTGAACGACACTCAAGCACGGGATTCCCACGGGCTTTAACAACAAGTTCGCTTAACAAGACACTCAGAGTAAGAGTGCGAACGAGCAAGGGGGGGAAATGATTTTGAGAGAACGAGGTATTTACTGTTTGCCAAATGGCCGTGAACTGGTAGTGCTGCGAAATGACGAAGAGGGCAGCGTGTTGTACGGCGCCGTGACCTGCGAGCGATTTGAGATGGGCGAGTTTGTAGTAGACGAAGCGGGGCGATTGGTGTGTCAGGGGAAACTGACCGCTTGGGACGTTTCGAACCTGAGCGATACAGGTCGTAGTTCCATCAATGAATATCGGTAAGATTGGTTTCGACAAGCTGCGTCCCGGTCAGGCATCCACTTCAGTATGGACCTGGTAAACGCTATTCAATGGCCAGCGATGTTGGTGACCGTTGTCGCAGCCTGGATGGTTGCCTCTCAGAGGAAGTTCAAACGGAATTGGGGATTCTGGTTGTTCCTCCTAAGCAATGCACTGTGGATTGTTTGGGGTTTGCATGATCGTGCATTTGCGCTCATTGTTTTGCAGCTCTGCCTGGCCTTCTTGAACGTTCGGGGAGCAATGAAGAATCGCCCGCAGGAAACTAAGACGTAAATATCGGCGAGAGTCACAGAGAAAAACTGAAGAAAAACTACCACCCGCTCGTCCAAGTCTTACGATGAAGATCATTCGCGTGATGGTGCTATGTTGTGTGGCCCTCTTGGGTTCGAATGCGGTGTACGCGAAAGACGCGCCGATTCAATACAAAATCCGAATTGATCCAGCCGATCTCACAGGCTTTGCTGTCGAGATGAAGATCCAGAGGCAGCGACCCGGTTTGCTGCGGGTGGCGATGGCAGTCCACCCTGAATACGACGATCGGTACTTCCGCTATATCGAAAATCTCTCCGCATCCGACCCGCGCGGTGGTCAACTCACCGTTGGTCGTGAAGAAGATACGGTCTGGCGTATCGACAACGCACCGCAGCAGACACACATCCGATATCGCCTTCGCCTTCCGGCACAACAGGGGGCGCTTCGTCAATCGTGGAAGCCGTTCCTCACGCGCGATGGCGGTATGGTCGGTGACCTTCATTCACTCATGTATGTCGTTGGCGAAGAAAAACGTCGTGCCCGGCTCGACCTCGAAATGCCAGCCGAGTGGACCGCCGCGTCGGGTCTCGAGCCGACATCAAATCCGCGAAGCTTTACAGGTTCTACAGAGCTGTTACTCGACTCGCCAATCATGATCGGTAAGCTGAAGCAGTGGAAGTTTGTTGCTGCCGGCGTGCCGCACAGTGTCGTGATCTGGTCGGCTTCGGGCCAGCCGGCAACCGACCCCAGGCCCATTCTCGATGGCATTAAGCAACTGGTGACTCATTCGATCCGAGCGTTCGGTAGGCCGCCTTACCCGCGCTATGCTTTTCTGTTACAGGAAGGCGGGCAGTCAGCACTCGAACATCACACGTCGTTGAATGTTGGTCTCTCACTCCGTCTCGAAGATCTCTTTGAAGAGATTGCGCATGAGTACATCCACGTTTGGAACCTGATGGATGTGCGTCCCACTCAGCGGGTTGGTGTTCGCTATCGTTTTGCTGATCCGACCGGCGTCCTTTGGTGGAGCGAAGGGGCAACGATAATGTTTTCCGATCTACTCATCCGGCGCGGTCGCATTTCTGGTGAGAGTCGATCGCGTATCGAACGTCTCGAATCACTAATGGCACGATACTTTTCATCGCCCGGCTATTCGAACCAGTCTGCCGAGAAGGTCAGCAAGGGAGACTCCCACCCGGAGATCCTCGGCGACAACTTTGCCAGTACTCATCTCCAGGGCGAGCTGCTTGTCACGATGCTTGACCTCGAGATTCGAAGCGAAACGGAAAACCGGAGGAATGCGACTGACGTGATGCGCCGGCTTGCCGAACGGTTCGACTCTGAGCGCGGCATGGACAACACTGATTTAGAACGAGCGATAGAAGAAGTGTGCCACTGCGATAAGAAGCAGTTTTTCCGCGACTACATTTACGGTGCGCGCGTGATCGACTTCAACCGCTACCTCCAACTGATCGGACTCCGATCCGAGGTTCAAACCATTCCCGCGGTGGACGACAATCGACAGTCGGTCGTCGATCTTCGAATCGTTCCGCTTTCGTTTGAGAGTGAGGCTGACTTTAAGGTCAGGATCATGAACCCCGAGAGCATCTGGGCCAAAGCAGGCATCCGCACAGGTGACACAATCATTTCAGCAGACGAACGAAAAATTTCCACTTGGCAGGATTTTCGTGGCTGGCTGGGAGGGTTGAAGGTAGGTGACACTGCGCGGCTCATAATCAGCCGCGAAGGGAACACACAAACTGTAGAAGTGCCGATCAAAGGTTTCTCACGTGCGGTCGTGCGTATCAGTGAGTTGAGAGAGGCGACGGCCAAGCAGCTGATGCTTCGCAAGTCATGGCTAAATGCGAATTAATGATCAGGTCTGCGATACCTGAAAGATGATTCCTACACGAACAAAAAGATAACGCCCAGGACTAGAAGGATCGGCCCCCAGTACTCCATCCTGATGAAGAACAACGAGTGGTTTGGCTTGATGAGGACTTCTTTCCCAGTCGCTTTCTCGATCAGGACCTTCCCCTCTTTTCTATTTAGGTAAATCCCCAAAGGCCAGATCATCGCCGTTGCAATGAAGAATGCCAGCAGCTTGGGCCAACCGTGAGCCTGGTAGTATGAGTCATCCGCAAACATCCACTCGGTGACGTATTCTGCGGCGAGCAACAGGATGAATACGATCACCGCGACAAGGAAGCCGAGTCCGTTCCAGATGATCATTTCATTTTCCTCGAGTCGGTTCTCACCGAGCTCACAGCTCACGGCGTGAGATTGAGACGTCGTAGCAGATCAATGTACCTTGGATCTGAGCGAAGGCTGTCATAAACGGGTTCGATTTTGAGCTGGACGAGTGCAGGGTCGCGTGCTTCTAACGCCTTTTCGAGCCAGACAAACGCTCGGTCTTTGTTATCAGCGCGGGCAAAGTCTTGCGCCATTACGACCGGTGAGATGTACTCCTTTTTCGATTTCTCCTCCAGGTCGGCGGCTATTTTCTGAGCAAAAACCTGCCAACCCGACGTCCTGACGATTTCTTTATATTGCTGCATCTCTTCGGGCCTAAAGAGCCGGATAATATCGTTGTACTTTGCATACCCTTCGATCGCTTCCGCGTACATACCCTTCATCTCGTAGGTCTTTGCGAGAGACCAGTGATTACTGCCGACGCTTGGATCCAGTTCGATAATCTTCCGGAAGTGTTCGATGGCCTGGTCATACTGGCGCATGAAGAATAAGAGTCGTCCCCTCGACCGGTTGATGCCCATGGAGCTTGGGTCGAGTTCCTGCGCCCTCTCCATCTCCGCACGTGCTTCCTCAAAACGCCCGGCTGTCATCAGAAACCAGCCGTAAGCCAGGTGTATACGAGCCGCAGTTGGGTTCAACTCGATCGCTCGCTTGAATTCTTGCTCGGCGCCCTGCCAGTCGTATTCGAATTGGTATTTGATCTCTGCCAGCGTGTTACGCGCCTCCGCCAGCATGGGGTCTAACTCTAAAGCCTTCGTCATATTGGCTACCGCTTTCGGAATGACCTCCTGTGCCGGGGCTCTAGTATTCCCCGTCAAGGCGAGATAGGATTGAGCCATCCCGATGTAAGCCAGAGCGAAATTAGGATCCTTCTCTATCGCCCGCTGGTAGTACTCAAAGCTCTTCGTGAGATTATCGCCTCTATCCCCAGTTTGCCTGCTGAAGAAATAGTGACCCTGCAAGTAGTGCTGATATGCTTCCGAGTTGTCGGTGTGGCGCTTGGTCAGTCGCCCCCTCTCCCCGGCGCTTAGCTCGAGGGCCAGGGCCGTTGTCACGCGCTCGGAGATTGAGTCCTGCACCTCGAAGATGTCCGTGAAGTCCGCGTCGAACTGCTCGGACCACACAGCCTCACCAGTACCAGTATTCATTAACCTGACTGTGACCCGAACACGTTCACCGGCCTTCTGGATGCTTCCGTCTAAAACCGCCGTCGCCTGAAGCTCCCGGCCAGCCGTGACGGGGTCCTGGTGGGGGTCCGTGTATTTGCGCACCGCACTCATTGGACGCACGACGATCTGCTTGATGGCGCCGAGTTTGGTGATCAGCGTTTCGGCCATCCCCATCTCCAGCGATTCATTCCTGCTGTCGGTGCTCAGAGGCTTGAATGGCAGCACGGCGAGCGACTTGATTTCTGTTTGCGGCGTTGACGTTGAACCTTGGCGAAGGAGTCGCGCAGAAACGAGCGCTGCAATGAGTAGTAGTCCCGCAATCCCGCCGAGGATCAAAATGCGACTTCGCGTAAACCAAACTGAATGGTCCTGCGAGGTATTCGCTGTGCGGTCGCTCGTAGTGTTAGCCGGTTCGCTGGTTGGTATGGGCTTTTGGTAACGCGCCACTTCTGCGCCAATCGCCAGCTCATGCCGCAAGCTCTTCAGGTCAACTAGAAAATCCTCAGCAGTCTGATACCGTTCGTCTCGATCTTTTCGGAGGGCCTTTCGGACGATTCGTTCCAATTCGGCGGGCACTTCCAAAGTGTTCTGTGAGATTGCCAGCGGGTCGCGCTCGAGAATCGAAACCAGCAAGTCACTGGGCGTAGCACCATCAAATGGAGCGCGACCGGCAATCATTTCGTAAAGGAGTACGCCCAAACTCCAGATGTCTGTGCGCGAATCAACCGCAAGCCCGCGTGCCTGCTCGGGCGACATGTAATCGACCGTGCCCATGATCATTCCTGAGCCAGTCTTCACCATGGACCGCATCAACGTATCGGCGTCAGTCTCAGAGGTCTGCTGGGTGAGCTTAGCCAAACCGAAGTCCAGCACTTTCACCAAACCGTCGTTCCGCAACATCACATTCTCTGGCTTGATGTCGCGGTGGATGATGCCTACCGCATGGGCGGCCGCCAGCCCCGCTGCGATCTGGACCGCCACATCGAGCGCTTCTAAAAGCGTCAGCCGTTTCTGCGCCAGCCGTTGTCGCAACGTCGCACCTTCGATGTACTCCATTGTGATAAAGCGACGGCCCTCTTCCGTATAGCCAATTTCATGGATCACACAGACATTCGGGTGAGACAGGGCAGATGCGGCGCGCGCTTCCTGCTCGAAGCGCTGCACACGTTCTACGTCGATGGTGAATTCCGGAGGTAGTAGTTTCAGCGCGATCTTCCGACCAAGCCTGGTGTCTTGAGCTAGATAGACTTCGCCCATGCCGCCGGCGCCGAGGGTCGCTAAGATTTTGTAATGGCCAAGGATTCGATTAGTTAACGGACTTGGCTGCTCGAGCGTAAGCTTCGAATCGGTGACTTCAAAAGCTGGCGCGTCGAGAAATTCACCAATCTGTTCATGGGCGGCGATGAGAGCTTCTACTTTTTGGCGTACGGCTTCGTCAGTTCCACAAGCTTCCGCAAGAAAACCAGCGCGCTCTTCGGGTGGCCGCTCCAGAGCAGAGTGGAAGAGTTTATCCAGGTCCTGCCAGCGCTGGGATCTCATGGTAACCGTCGCATTCTCGCGTCGCAGCCAATAGTTTATTTTTTGAACCTCTCAACTATTAAAGCGCGCCCGAAACGCCAACCGCCTCAGCACAAAATAGTTGAACTAGCCCAACTCGCAGCGGAGCCATGCACGGGCCATTTTCCAATCGCGCTCAACCGTGGCGTGTGAAATCTCTAAGACCTCGGCAGTTTCTTCAATAGTCAGTCCGCCGAAGAAACGCAACTCAACGATGCGCCCCTTTTGCTCATCGTGCGCTGCCAGGCGTTCCAGAGTTTCGTGCAACGCGACCAGATCAATCTCTGGCTTTTTGGAAACTTGATCCGCTTGGCTAAGGGAAACACTAAGTTGCTGCCCACCGCGTTTTGCCGCTTGATGACTCCGCGCGTGGTCCACCAGGATGTTTCGCATCAGCCTTGCTGCTAAACCAAAAAACTGCGCACGGTTCTGCCATTCAACCTTTCGCTGATCTATTAGACGCAAATACGCTTCGTTAACTAAGGCCGTGGGCTGCAAGGTATGGTTGACGCGTTCGCGGCGCAAGTACTTCGCAGCCAGTCTCCGCAGTTCGGCATAGACCAAAGGCATCAGTTCTTCACGCGCTGAACTCTCACCTCCGCTCCACTTCAATAGAAGCTGGGTAATACGTCCTGGCGAAGCTTCGTAAACTGATTGGTGGGCTTCTCTGTTTTTCACAGTTTCTGCCTTTTCCGCCGAACTAAGTTAAGGAATCAAGCTGAGATTCTAACACTCTTGCATCAGTGAGGGGATTTGCTTCCCAACTCCGCTCTAGAAGGTGAAGACGAATTTCAGCCTGGTCAACTCAGGCAGCCAACATTCCGTGGATCAAAATTGCGGCTGATAGCTTCAGCCACTGCTTCGAAGGACAAAAAGGAGAACATCATCATGAGAAAACAACTCTTAAAGGGCCTCACGACATTCGGCATTTTCTTAATTCTGGTCGTGGGATCTGTACAGGCACAGACCGGATCCAAGATGGAAGTAAACATACCCTTCGATTTTACAGCGGGACGAACTCCACTGCGCGCCGGTAATTACAGCATCAAGCTGATCTCGGAAACGATGTTGCTGGTTCGTAGCAGTGACGGAAAGAAGAGTGTCCTCCTGCTCGCACGGCAAGCCGAGCACGTAGGTACACGAAAACCAGCGCGAATTATCTTTAACCGTTATGGCGATCGCTATTTCCTATCCCAGACTTTTTTGACCGAAGAGGACCTTGGCAGCGAGGTCGATCCTTCCCGCGCCGAGCGTGATCTTGCGAGGGAATACAGCTTGGCAAAAAGCAATGCAAAGTCGGAGAAGGTTGAGGTCGCTGTGAGATAGCCCGTGCAGGAGGTCGAGCACGTGCGTCGACGAACAAGCCTCCGCGCGGCTCGACCCTAAATGGTTTTTGGGTGCGACACAAGAGAAGAGTGACCGAACCAAAGTCGCGTAAACATCCTGACAGGAAGGGAAAAGAAAATGCGTTGCAGACGATTTACAAAATGCCTTCTGACGATGGTAGTACTACTTTCAGTCCATTTACACGCCTGGGCTGAAGTCAGAGGCAAAGCAAATTTACTTGCGCCGCCTGAAGATGTCATCTTGCAGTGGAATCGGGTGCTGCAGGAAACCATCCGCACTCCTGGACAACAGCCGCCGACCATTTTCCCAGTGCGAAGTTTTGCGATGATGCACGCCGCGATGTTCGATGCGGTCAATTCGATTGACGGCAGTTACACACCTTACTTGACGAGTGTGCCGGGATCGAAAAACGCCTCAATCGAAGCCGCTGCCGCGCAAGCCGCGCATGATGTCTTAGCGGCGTTGTATCCGACCCGGCAAAACGTCTTCGACATGGAATTAGCGAATTCGTTTGATGGGATTGAGCCGAATCGATTGCGGCAAGGCGTCAGAGTCGGCGAAATTGTCGCCGCGCGACTGTTGGCGGCTCGTGCCAATGATGGTTGGACCGTAACGCCGCCGCCTTACGTCTTGCCGCCGAGTCCTGGTAATTGGCAGCCGGCTCCTGCTCCAGCAGGCTTTACGCACTATCCGGGGGTCACGCCGTTTGCCATTACTTCAAACACTCAATTTGCACCGAATCCGCCGCCATCGTTGACGAGCGCCGAATATGCCGCCGACTTCAACGAAGTCAAAGAAATTGGCTCAGCAACCAGCGCAACGCGCACCGCCGATCAGACAGTCGTGGCGCGGCTCTGGGCAAATGTGAACACACCAACCACAGTGTTTTTTGTTTGGAACAACGTCGCTCGCACCGTCGCGCTGGAACAAGAAACAACGACGGTTGAAAATGCGCGTCTGTTCGCTCTGATAAATATCGCCTTTCACGACTCGCTCCTCACTACCTTCACCAGCAAATTTCAACACGGTCTGTGGAGACCCGTGACAGCAATACGCCGCGCCGATGAGGACGGCAATCCGGACACGGCGCAGGATGTCGGTTGGTCACCGCTGATTGGCAATCCGCCGTATCCAACTTACGCGGGAAACCACGCGGCAATCGGCACTTCACAATCAACCACTCTCGCGCTGTTTTTCGGGCGCGATGACATTGCCTTTCAACATACCTGGGAGGGTGTGGGAGGCGCGACACGCTTTTACCAGAGCTTTACGGCGATGGCGAACGAAGAAGAGCGAAGCCGCGTCTATGGCGGGATTCATTTCACGTTTGACCAAGTCGCCGGACAAGCAGTAGGACGCAATGTCGGCAACTACATTTTCCTTAATTTCATGCGACCACTCCGACGCGAACGCTAGGATTTCTCGGTCCTTAACAATCAGAACAATCGAATCTCGCAAGCAGCTTTACTTCAACTGTGGTCACTACGGATGGTGGAGGAGATGAGGAGGACATTACGATGAAGAGCATTAACTCTCGGCTGCTACGCCGTGCGATGCGATTGACGATCGGCGTGTTTGCATTGCTCAGTTTGGTGTGGTTGATCGGGCACCAGCTTTACGCCGAAGCCGGCGCGAGCAGTACCGACACCATCCCCAACAACAAGCCAGTTCGAAACCCGGGCGGCGCCGCGGCGACCTTCACCACCCAAGGATCCGTCGATGTCGCGGGCGAATACTTCCAGGCCCAGGGCACGAACGGTCGGAGCTGCGCGTCGTGCCACATCCCGGAAGAAGCTTGGAGCATCAACCCCGGCACGCTGCAACACCTCTTCGACGAGACAGACGGCACTCACCCGATCTTCAACGAGCTCGACGCTAACAACCCGGACCTGATCGACAACAACTCCACGGTCGAGGAACGCCTCGCTGCTTACAGCATGGTCCTAAGCCGAGGCGTATTCCGCCGAGGTGGAGCCCCGCGGACTAACTCCGAGTGGGAGCTGATCGCCGTCGATGACCCGCACGGCTTTGCCAATCTCAACCGCCTGGTCCATTGGCGGCGAGCAATGCCCACTATCAACTTTCCATTGGGGAGCGCAACGGTCAACTGGGACGGCGGTAACAGTATCGGAACGGATCAACACGCAGGGCTGGTCAACCAGGCGACGCGTAACGTAACAGGTGGGCAGCAGGGTTCGCTGGCGCCTCCTGAAGTGATCGCAGACATTGTGGCTTTCGAAGAATCGCTGTTTACTGCTCAGCTGATCGTTCCCGGCGCTGGACGTCTCGACTCCGATGGCGCGCGTGGCGGTCCCGAGGCCTTGGCCGCGATGTCGAAGGTCGCCGGCCGGTTTGATCTGTTTGACGCGTGGGCCAATCACCAGAACCCGCGGCGCGCGCAGATCGCCCGTGGCCAGGCGTTATTCAACAACCTCAATGCCGGCGGACGCAGTTGCAGCGGGTGCCACAACTCGGCAAACAACGGCACCAACATCAACAACCTGTTGTTCGACATCCGCACAGCGTCGGCAGAGGCGCGCACTCCGGATCTGCCTCTCTACACCTTCCGCAATCGAGCGACAGGAGAGATACGTCAATTGACCGATGCGGGGCGAGGTCAAATCACCGGGCTCTGGAGTGATCTGGGTCGCTTCAAGACGCCGACAATTCGTGCTCTTGCAGCACGCGCACCGTACTTCCACAATGGCATCGCGCCGACGCTGGAGAGCGTGGTCCGTCACTACGAGATTCACCTCGGGTTCGTTTTTTCGGACGAGCAACGGGCTGATTTGGTAGCTTTCCTGAACGCGCTCTAAATCTTAGTGAAGTCTTTGCGTCAGCGAAACAATGATGGCAGTCGGTACGCATGTAGCGAGCGATACAAGAACAATTCAGAGGCTCGAAGCATTAGGAGAGGACGAGATTTCAGTTTTGTCTGAGTATCGACAAAACTACGTCGCAAGCGACTCGTTTCCCTCTTTGCTTCCTCGCGTTCCACTTAGCATTGCCAGATGCTCTCAGCCAGTTTAGAGTTCGCATTCGGGGCGAGCTGCTGAAAGCGCATCGTTGGATGGCTCCCCAGACAAATCAAGTCGCGTGTCCTAGGATGAAAGCTCTCAGTTGAACGACTTATGAATGCAAATGTAGTGGGAAACTGCCATCATGAAGAAGCCAACTCCAAGTCCAGTCCTAGCCGTGGCGAGAGGTCATTTGACAGTGACGCTGCCCGTGGTCGTTATCATCGTGATGGGGGGATTTACGGGCTGGCTTTTCGCTGGCCCTGGCGGCGTACTGATCGGCATCATTATTGGAGCACTGGTGGCATGGCCCTGTTGGTCGTTTCTTCTACCCCGATGGCGTGACTGGGTGGAGGAGAAAGGTTTGACTCCGGGAGATGTTCAATCTCTTGCCGCGAGCACCGGGTTGCTATGGCCGCAAGGTTCTTTCCTTGAGCGCACGGAGTTTCGACGCAAAGGAGGCAAGCGTGGATGGTGACGCGCCATCCAACCAGCGCTTGGCGCGGACTCGCCGGTGAGTACCCTTTATTCGTAGTTGCGTGGGCGAGCTGCTCAAGCGAGGGCGTTGGGCGGTCGCCGTGTCGCAGTGACGAACTTAGAGAGAAAGGAGCGATGGGATGCATATCCTGGAACATCTGTTTCTGGTTGGTGAGTTTCCCGAGCGAGGCCACCTGCTGTCCGGGCTAACGCTCGAGCAAGTCACGCTCTGCCCGGATGGCGCGTCGCAGTCGATCTATGACGAGCTGTGGCACGTTGTGGGGTACCAGCAGAGTGTCATCGAACCGGGCGACCCGGCCGGCGACCGGAACCCGACCGCAGCGCCAGAGCACGAGGACCAATGGCACGACTTGGTGCGAGTGTTCCTGGACGGCGCTCGCGCTGCGGCAGCGATGGGGCAGGCGCCTGAGCGGTTGGCGCTCGAGGTAGAGCCGGGCGTGACAATGGCCGACGAGCTGAACAGTGTGGCGGTACATAACGCATATCACCTTGGAAAGATCGTTGCGTTGCGGCAGCGGATCGGTGCGTGGCCGCCCACGGCAGCGTCGGACGGGTCGTAACCGCAGGCGCGGTGGGACACCGCCCAACCATGCCTTGCAGCCGACCGGCCCAAGCGTACCGCTTGTGGTACCCTCGACTCCGGGAGATGTTCAATCTCTTGCCGCGAGCACCGGGTTGCTATGGCCGCAAGGTTCTTTCCTTGAGCGCACGGAGTTTCGACGCAAAGGAGGCAAGCGTGGATGGTGACGCGCCATCCAACCAGCGCTTGGCGCGGACTCGCCGGTGAGTGGCCTTTATTCGTAGTTGCGTGGGCGAGCCGCTGAAAAGCAGCGTTGGATGCTTCTTGATTTCTATGGACCAGTCGCGATTCCGAACAACCTTCGCCGACATTGTCGAATTTATTTGCAAACGGCCTGAGATGTACACGATGAAAGGCACATTCCCAGAAGTGATTGCCTTTATTGAAGGCTATACGTCGCGGACAGTGTGAACAAGTCGCTAGCGCGAGGATTTTCGCTTGGCAACCAAAGGGCCGAGCAGGTAGTGTCCTAATCTGAAATCTGGAATTCGGATTGTGGCACATTACGCAAGACACAGTTGGTTACGGGCTGAGGATCAACGTCTGGTATGAAGGAGCGCGCCGCCCGATTCACTAAAACGTTTGCGTAGGTGCCGATTGCAAAAGTGAGCACTAGCATACTGAAGTGGACAACGAGCCGTCTCATGCTCAAAAGACTAACACCGATCTAAAAGCGCCACAAACCAAAAGGCCGCATTCGCTTGTATGACTTGCGACACACTACGCTCTGGCACTAACCCGACGATCGTCGCTGAGAAGCTCGGACACTCCGGTGTCCACCTAACACTCAATGTTTACTCTCACACCATCCCATCAATGTAGCATGACGCCGCACAGACCCTTGATAACGCGCTCGCCGGATAGTTTGGCAACACTACTGGCACACTAATTCACAAAACAAAAGCGGGCAGTCAATCAATTGCTGCCCGCAAGTATTTGATAATTCACAATTAGAACTGGTGAGCCGTGGAGGGCTCGAACCTCCGACCCGCTGATTAAGAGTGCGTTTACGAGTACTCCAGCAGGTTATGGCTCTTACGATTTACTAACATCTGGTACAGGTTGCAGCCGCCATCGAGTCTATCTAACACCTGCTATTAACACCTACTTCTCTGTATCATGGTCACAAGTTGGTCACAAAGCACTGGGGTGAACCCCTCCATTGAGACAGTTTTCAATTAGCACACTTGCAGTTTAAATTTTTTTTCTCGAACGAGTGGCACAGGGAACTTGACAAGTGGTGAACAGAGTTGCGGAACAGCCATGAGATCACGCGAATCTATGCCCAGTGACGCAGCAGACCGTGGAACACTGGGCCAAACAGGTTCGGGCCGCGCTGGCCGACACACCCGCGATTGTGACTCCTGTTTGCTGAGGTGCACCACGTCACTCGCTTCACTACTTTCAATACCGTGGCAGCTCGTCATCCGATCGCGGATTCCGTTGTTAGAGAAGGCCGCTATTACCTATGACCTCCGTTCAGAGGGTATTGTCAGTTAAGGCGGAAGATGTCGTCAGGCTAATCGTGCGGCATGATCTGGCACTGAGTACCAACCGTGGGCGCTATTACTACCATGTCTTGGTTCTCATTAGGATAAGATGAGGTTCTCAAATCTCAGTTTTCATCGAATGCCTGCTGATAAAAACTTGCAGATTCCTCTGCTGCGAGTCTAAGTCGCGTCCCTTTCTGGATTGAGTGAAAGAGAGAAGATGAGCCTGATTCTCTATCTCCTTCGACACGGACAAACGGCGCTCAGCCGAGAGGATGTTTTTTGCGGATCAGGATTGGATCCGGAACTAACTCCTGAAGGTATGGAGATGGCCCAGGTTTTCGCGAGGGCTTACCGCGAAGCCGAATGGCGCGGAGTTTATTCCAGTAGTTTGCGCCGAAGCATTACGACTGCACAGCCTCTTTGTGATGCCCTGGGAATCAACCTACAAGTACGTGCTGAGTTAAATGAGATTGCTTATGGCAAGTGGGAGGGCCTGACGAAGGAACAGGTCAGTAAAGAATATCATGATGAATACATTAGCTGGCTGGCTGACCCCGCCTGGCACGCACCAACCGGAGGAGAATCGGCGATTGTAATTGCCCGGCGTGGCTTACACTTGATCGAAGAGATCCAGAAGCAGTTTACCGAGGGGAATGTTTTGATAGTCTGACATAAAGCAACTATAAGGATCAGTCTTTGCAGCCTGATGGGAATCGACGTTGGCCGCTTTCGTTATCGGTTGGCTTGTCCCGTAGGCTCCGTTAGCCTCGTAGAGTTTACCCGCAATGGTCCAATGCTAAAGGCGCTGGCTGACCGGTCTCACTTAAGTGAAGATCTGCGCTCGTTACGCGGCACTTGATATGTGCCAAAGATATGTTTGACTGGCCCACGCGCACATCTTGTACGCTACGAGAAGGCGCTGCGCTTGTACTTCTAATTTTAACCGTCTCATCACCCGCTCGCGCAACCTGGTTGGTTGAAGAGAATTCTCAGCTCGATGTTCTGATACTTTTGCTGGATATGCTCTATAAGCGGCCTAGCACACAGACTGCCCCGCCCTGGCTAACTTAAGATGTGTTCTTTTGGCCGGTATGATCCACGGCAAGAACCCTTCTCTTGACAGTTCTGCGAGTGACAGACCGATAAACAAGCTTCTTCATTTGGAAGCTCGATTGTAGTCTCTGGATTCCCAGAGAAAGGGGTATGCCAACCCTTGAAACTGCGCTTCATCACTAGGAGATCGCTATGGTTCGTCCTCGTCAATCAGCAACCAACTACTCTGGTATTAATCGTGCAGTCTCATATCATTCCCATTTTCTGTGGCTACAATTGCGACAGCTATCATCACTGATAGTTTTAATGTCAGTCATAGGCGCGCCCATCTTTGCCATCGCGCAATCGAAAGAGCAGGAGAAACGAGGGATCGGAGTTCCGTCACCTCCCAGGCAACCATCCGCGTCCGTAACGCCCGCCACTCCGGGCGATAAACCGGCGTTGATTCTTCAAACGGGACACACAAAATCTGCTAACGCAGTAGCCTTCAGCCCCGACGATGGCTGGTTGGCCTCCGGCGGCAAAGACGACGTCATCAAAATTTGGGAATTGGCGACGGGCAACGTCTTGCGAACGATATACGGTCATACGAGCAACGTTAACGCCCTCGCCGTCAGCCCCGATGGGAAACTGTTAGCCTCGGGGAGCGGGAATACTAATGACAAGCGAGATTTAGGGACCTTTACCCAGGGAGGCGTTGTCGGCGGGGCAGAGGATAATACAGTAAGGATCTGGAGCGTTCAGACGGGAGAACAGCTGCAGATCCTACGCGGGCACGAACTGCCGGTCGGCGCCGTCGCTTTTAGTAACGACGGCCACTCGCTAACGAGTGTGAGCGGGGATGCGGTCAAAGTCTGGGACGTTTCGGCAGGCAGCGAGTTGCGTTCGCAAAAAACACAATATGGAAAAAGCGGCATGGAAAAGCTCAACTCCCTAGACTCGTTTGGCTGTATTTTGGGTTGTGGGAACAAGCAACGGAAACAAGAGGAGCAGCGCTTAAAGAATTTCAAACTGTCGGCGTCGAAAATAACAGTTAGTTCGAACGGGCAAGTGGCAGCGGTCGGGCAACCCGATAAAGCGGTAGAGATGTATGACGCACAAGGTGGGCGCGAACTGCGGGAATTGCCATTCAAGGCAGTCCCCGAAGCGGAAAGCTCGAGCTTGGCCTTCAGCGCGGATGCGCGCCTCGTAGCCTTCGCCAAAACGACCGGGACGGTCAGCGTTCAGGAAGTAGCCACGGGCCGCGAGCTCTACAGCATCGAGACGGGAATCAGTAAGACGCCGCAACGTGTGCAATTCAGCGCCGACGGACGATTTCTCGTTACAGCTACCGATAACAATGCGGGTGCCGCGATGAAGTTGTGGGAAGCTTCGACGGGCCAACCGATCCGCGAGTTAAGAACGAGTGGAGACGCTCTCTTGCGCGTCCGAGTAATTAGCTTCAATCGCGACGGCAGCCTGATTGCGGCGGTCGCGGCAGGAGCTAAAGCAATCAGAATCATCGAGTCTGCGACGGGGCACGAATTCCGCACTCTGCAAACAGGAACGACGGACCTAGTGACGCGGGCCGAGCAAGCGGCGTTCATTAAGGCCATCGATCCTAAAACGCTGGCGACGCTTCAGAAGCGGGATATTACGACGCCCGAACAAATCATTGAGGCCGTCGAAGCAATGGCAACTATTTCCAGCGAAAGGCTTCAGGCTGGTGGCGCCGTCAGTTTCAGCCCCGACGGCCGCTTCCTGATTTCCAGTCACGTGCTTTTGAAAAATCTGGCGACGGAAGCGTGGGACACCGCTGCGGGAACGCTCGTGCGTGGTAGCGGCGACGCATCGCTTCGGGACCGTGGCAAGCCTTTCTTTAGTCCCGACGGACGCTTCAGGGCAGTCCCGTTCTTCGGGATGAAGGAGTTCTACACTACTGCCAACGCTATGAATGTGTTTAGCGATGTCTATAAAGATGTGTACAAACAAAGAATAGATCTCTACGACGGTCAATCCGACAAACGTCTGCGGGAGTTGGACGGAGGTAAGGCCCCGGTGATGGGCATCGCTGCGTCGGCGGGTTTTAGTTTCGACGGCAAGCTCGTCGCAATGACCGGCTTCGAAAAGAAAGAGCGTTCCGTCCTCATTTATGAGACGGAAAACGGCCGTAAGGTCAACTCTTTTCAGATCAATGATGACGAACAGAGCGGAGCGGTGACGACTCTTTGTATGACCGCGGACGCGCGTCTGCTGGCCGCGGGATACTCTACCAAAATCGATATATTTGAAGTTGCTACAGGCAAAACAATGCGTACCTTGCCGCACGCTGGACGGATAGTCTCTATCAGCTTCAGCCCAGACGGACGTTTTCTCGTCGCTCTCGGCGAGAACAACGATAAACACATTTGGGAAGCTTCGTCGGGTGAAAAACTCGCCACGCTGGTAAATCTCGGCGGCGCTCTCAATAGCCGCGGCAGCGATTGGTTAGTTGTTACTCCCGACGGCTTATTCGACGGCTCACCCGCTGCATGGAAACAAATTCTTTGGCAGTTTGGTGGCAACACATTTGATGTCACGCCTGCGGAAACCTTCTTCAACGAGTTTTACTACCCCGGACTGCTGGCCGAGGTGATGGCCGGGAAAAAACCTCGCGCGCCGAAAAACATTTCGCTGCTTGATCGCCGCCAACCCGAACTAAAATTGACGACTCCGAACGGACAAGTCGGCGCCGGAAGTACGTCAGAACGCAACCTGACTGTGAAGATTGAAGTAACTGAAAAGCCGGCCAACAAAGATCACGAAGCAGGGAGCGGAGCTCGCGACGTGCGGCTATTCCGGAACGGTGCGCTCGTAAAAGTCTGGCGCGGCGATGTGTTGCAAGGGCAAACTTCGACAACCCTGGAAGCCAACATATCAATCGTCGCTGGAGAGAACCGATTGACGGTTTACGCCTTCAATCGTGATAACGTCAAGAGCAAGGATGCTACCCTGAGTCTCACGGGCGCGGGCAGCCTCAAGCGGCCCGGTACCGCTTATGTTCTGGCTATCGGTGTCAACACCTATTCCAACACCCAATACAATCTCAAGTACGCCGTTGCGGACGCAGCAGCGTTTGGCGAAGAGGTACGGCGCGAACAGCAGCAGATTGCAAACTACGAGCATGTTGAAGTCGCATCGTTGTTGGACGAACAGGCCACGAAAGTAAACATCCTGAGGGCATTAAAACGGCTCACCGGAACTGGAGGGGCGGCGCCCGCCGACGAACCTCCTTCACCGACGTCGCTCGAAAAGCTGAAGACGACCCAACCGGAAGATGCAGTCTTCATCTACTTCGCCGGGCACGGAACGGCTCACGGGCAGCGGTTTTATTTATTGCCGCACGACCTGGGCTACGCCGGGGAGCGAACTGAGCTTAACGCCGCGGGTTTGCAAATGATCCTCGACCATGGCATCTCGGATGAGGAGTTGGAGCGAGCGGTTGAAGGAATCGATGCTGACAAATTACTGATGGTGATCGATGCTTGCAATTCCGGGCAAGCACTCGAAGCCGAGGAGCAGCGGCGCGGTCCGATGAACTCAAAGGGTTTGGCACAATTGGCTTACGAGAAGGGGATGTACATCCTGACCGCGGCGCAGAGTTATCAGGCGGCACAGGAGGCATCGCAACTGGGCCACGGGCTGTTGACGTACGCTCTTGTCGAGGAAGGACTGAAGCAGGCAGCGGCAGATAGTGACCCCAAAGATGGTGAAGTATTGGTGCGTGAGTGGTTCGACTACGCGAGCACACGCGTGCCCAACATGCAAATCGAGAAGATGAAGCTGGCGCGTAGTCTGGGACTAACTCTTTCCTTCCTCGAAGGCCCAGAACGCATTCCAGACTTGGAGCGGCGCGTTACACAGACACCGCGAGTCTTTTACCGACGCGAATCAGAGGGACGCCCATTAATCGTCGCCAAACGCTGAAGAGATGCGTTAACCAACAAGTCGCGCCGTTCACGTGAAGCGATGGATAGCCACAGTAGCCAAGTACATGGTTCGTCAACGAAAGCCAGGATCAGAATCATCTGGAAGTACTTGGCAGACTCGCACACCTTCTAACGAGGTGAGGTATTTGGGGAACCTGCGCAAGAATGGTTCGCCCTTGTTGTCATACGCGGCGAAAAATGCCGCCTGACAAAAATCTCTTGACTCGTCAGCCTCAGATGGATTGTTCAGAGGCGCTCACATATAACTCATCAACTAACTTCTAGATAGGCCGTTAACTTCAATTCAATTCGATTAGCTTAAATCATCTGAGCTAAGAGGTCGGCGTTACATCTTTATCTTTCTTTGAGCTTGGCCAGAGCTTCGATTATCGCAGCATTATCATCAATACGCTCACGCTCATGCCCTTGGTCACTTGCTTGCTGTCCCTTTACTTTCTGACGTAACAGCCGCTCGCGGTACTGTTGATTGGCGGCTATCATGTCAACTTCTAAATTCTCTGCAAGCAGAGGCAGTTCTTCAATGGCACATTCTAATACAAGGATGTCACCATGAACGCTCGCCGCCCTATTCGATACCGTCCTCATGGCCCATTCCCTATTGAAAAGCGCAACCCACTCAGGGGTGGGCGCGCCAGAGAGTTGGAAGGGAAACTTTTTGGAATGTCTTCTGGAACCATCACGCACCTGGTCCTGTTCTGGGTTGGCAATAATTGTGATGTCTTGGAAATCAATGGACATCAGATCGCTCCTTTAGCTATCGCTTTCTTATCTCGACGCCTTTGCTTTGCTTGTATCGTCTCTGCCCCGAATAAGCAAGCGAGAAAAACTTCATCAAAAACTATACCCGATCGTCAAACCGTAGCGCCGAACATTGCCCCTTCAGCGGGCTTGCCCACGCAACTTTCGCGTCGTGTTCTCTGTGACACTCAAGCCAATGATACGGAGCGGCAAAACAGTGAGCGCACCTGCATGAATATCGCCAAGGCGAACATTGAACGCCATAAAACTACTACGTTCATCACAATGAGGACGCTCTCTACGCTTTTTCAGACATCCGCGCCAGTTCCCGCACGGCGCAGTCAGCGATGACCGGCGCACACAGCACATGCGGGAATGAGACACCCGCTGATTTTGCGCCTCCCGTTCTTCGCATTGTCAGAAGTCCACGGCTGCCCTCATGACCTTTAGGATAAAGGTGTCCATCCAGCGCGTTTTGATCTCTGCATATTCAGCTTTATTAGCGACCAGTTTTGCCAGCCGCTGCTTATAGTCGTATTCACGCGCCAGTTCGGGGTTTCGCCGAAGGACATCACGGGAATCTCAGCTTTGAATGCCAAGCTGCGTTCGCCTCTGTAAATATGTGGGCCTGGCAGAGCCGGACATTGTTCCTATCAATGTAAGCCTCCAATAAGCGGCGTACCTCGACCTTTACAAGTAGAATAGCACTCTGATAGAAACGGTCAATCTCACTTATCCACACCTACCGTCTGGAGAAACAATAATGGAAACCATATGGGACTTCATAAAAGCTATGACTATTTGGAACTGGATAACGCTGATAGCATTCATCTTTTTTCCCTTGAGCGCTTTAAATGCTTTCTTCAGCCTGAAGGGGCGTTTTTTAGATTGGCGAGGGACGAAGAATAAAGAACTCTATAAGAAACGATTAGAACAATTGGAACGCCAGCTTTCGCAGATAGAAGAATACAAGAAGGATTCATCGAAATTGTTTTTCAAAACACTAGAGAACGGTATTCGTAGCCTACTGTTCTTTTTTGGGTCTTTCTTTTTCTTTATGTGGGCTTTTTTTATCTCCGTCTCACCTTTTGGACATGTAACCCTCCCTTAAATCCGAGCCATTGAAAACTGGAGGTTTCCGGGCGACTATGACGCCAGGAGGCCTCGATGCGGAAGAGTAAATTCAGTGAACATCAGATCATCGCGATCTTGAAAGCGGTCGAAGCAGGACGGACGGTAAAAGACGTCTGTCGCGAACAGGAGATCAGCGATGCGACTTACTACCAATGGAAGTCAAAGTACGGCGGCATGCAAGCTTCAGACATCAAGCGCCTGCGTGAACTGGAAGACGAAAACCGACGCTTGAAGCAGATCTCCGCGGACTTGTTGCTGGAGAATCGGGCGCTGAAAGATGTGATCACAAAAAAGCTCTAAGGCCAGCCGCGAAGCGCGAGTTGGTCGTTCTCTTGCAAACAGAGCATGGTCTGAGCGAACGGCAAGCTTGCGCGGCGGTTGGTCTACCACGCTCGGTCTATCACTACGAGCCGCGACCAACCCGCGATGGTCCAATAATAAAATTGCTGCTGGAACTGGCCTGGCAACGACCAGAACAGGGATTTGGCAAGTTGTTTAAACGCCTGCGTCGGCTGGGTCACGGTTGGAATCACAAGCGTGTCTATCGCATTTATTGCGCGCTAAAACTGAACAAAAGACGAAAAGGCAAAAAACGTTTGCCTACAAGATGTCCCGCTCCATTGGTGGCGCCTGAAGCAATGAACGAGTGTTGGTCCGCAGACTTCATGAGTGATGCGTTGTGGGGTGATCGTCGCTTTCGCACCTTCAATGTGGTGGATGATTTCAATCGCGAGGGACTGGCGATTGAAGTAGATTTCAACTTGCCAGCACCGCGCGTCGTGAGAACGCTCGATCGGATAGCCGCTGAACGCGGCTATCCTCTCAAGCTCAGGTTGGACAATGGACCAGAGTTGATCTCCGTCACGCTGGCTGACTGGGCCGAAGATCATGGCGTGACGCTCGAGTTCATCAAGCCAGGCAAACCGATGCAGAACGGCTTCATTGAAAGATTCAATCGCAACTACCGTGAAGCGGTGCTCGACATGTTTGTGTTTCAAAGCTTAGCGGAAGTGCGAGAGCAAACCGAAAAGTGGCTTAAAGAATACAACGAAGAGCGGCCACATGAGTCTCTGGGCCATCTGACGCCCAGGGAATATTTGTTAACCCAAAAGCCCGAAATCTCTAGTTATCAGTGGACCTAAACAAGGGAGGGTTACAAGAGCGTGTAAGGCGACACGGTTCATGCTCGATAACCTAGTCGTTCTATGCCCATCGCACCACACCTTGAACTCAGATTTCTCGGCGCACAAGACACCCGAGGCTTTCAGCAGATGGTTTCAAGAAAAGTTTTCCGACCGTTACCGTAACGTAATCAAGAAAGCCCAGGTAATGATGAGTGAGCGGGAAGCTATTCAGGAGTTTGAGGTTTTTTCCGAAATGCCTCCCGTACACGCCGAAACGGTTCAAATGACCATTCATAGATACATGAACAGAGGATTAAGTATAAAGGAAGAAACAAAAGCCCCACGACCAAATAACCTGCTATGAAGAAAGGTTTAGCGCGTGAATCCCAAAAGAAGTTTGAAGTATTGATATGGATGCCTGAGGCGCTTAGTATTAATCCGTAAGGAACAAACGCGAAAAAGCCAATTATCCCGAAGAGCAGGACACAGAATCCTGTTTTTAGTGAGAAAGCAAAGACTGCGGCAATCTTCCGTTGAAGTGGTCCACGGTCCTTACCGAACACACTCCAGCTTACAATTCCTCCAACACCAAGTAGGGTTATCACATCAGCGGCTATTGAGATGCCGCGAAGCGTAAGGTCTAGTTTATCCATGAAGAGCCTATTTGGGCCATCATTTTAGCTGAACTTGACTAAGCGGAGAAAGCTGTTGATTGGTTTCAGCCATTTCAACGCCCATAGAACGAAGATAAATTTCCGTGGTCTTTACTGACGTATGGCCCAACAGTCTGGACAGACGGTAAAATCTCACCACCACGCCGCATATAATTCACTGAGAAAAAATACCGGAAGCCGTGAGGCGATAATCTAACGCCTTCGATTCCTAACCGGCCACAGAGTTCCTTAATGTCCCTGAGAGTGTTGTGATACTCCAGCTTGTTACCGTCACGCGTAGGAAAGAGATAGTCAGACGGAACCTTGAACCGATGTTTCGATAGATAGACCCACAGGATTTTCCGCATCTCGACCGAGATTGGCAGTAGACGTTCTTTATCACCCTTACCCCGCACCTTAACAACCAAATTATCCAAGTCAGTGTTTGACACCAAGGCAGTCAGAACTTCGTCAATCCTCGCGCCGGTATCAATCAACAGACAGACTAACGCGTAAAGCCGCCACTGAAACTGTCCGTTTGGTCGAAACCGGATAAGAGCTTGGATGTGCTTCTCAGAGAAAATCGGGATGACCTTCTTGGGCTGAGGAAGCTGTCGGAGCCTTAACGGCTCCGTAACATAACCCTCAGTATGCAGCCATGTAAGAAAGGAATTCATAGACCGGATATACACATTACAAGCCCCAGGACTTAATCCTGACTCACGCATCCCGATTACAAAGTCTTTCAAGGTGTCTTTGGTAGGGCATCCAGTGTTCTGGTCACCTCCACTAAGGACTCTTTGGTAGGCGTTGAAAGCCTGTTGGTAGAACGAACAGTTTTTGGTGAGATGTTGGCGAGGAATTGTTTCTCTTTGAGGAACTTTTGGAACAGCTCTAAACACATAGGACTTACAACCTCCAATCAGCGGGTCTACGGAAGACCTCGCCGACAAAGTGAAAGCTGTAAGTCCTAGTTAACCTAACCTAATTCAATAACATGGTGAGCCGTGGAGGGCTCGAACCTCCGACCCGCTGATTAAGAGTCAGCTGCTCTACCAACTGAGCTAACGGCCCATGTGTGACGCGGGAAAATTATACGTGCGATGTGAGGGGTGTCAAGCAAGCGTTAGCCATAAAGAAGCACAGGATGTTCTTGTGCTTCTGGTGGCTTAAAACGAATCTATGTCGCCGCGGCGCATTCCCTCGCTGAAAGAAGTTGGTTAACCGCGTCGATTAAACCTTCGATATCCGGCTTGGCGACGAACGCGTCAGCGCCTGCTTCGAGTGCTTCGCGGCGGTGCATCTCGTATGCGTCGCCGGTGTAGAAGATGCACGGCACCAACGGAGTCAGCTTCTGCAGCGTCTCACACAAGATTAGCCCCGTGCCGTCGGGCAAACGCTTGTCGAGAACGTAAAGATCATACTGAGTACTCGACGCCATGCTGCAAGCTTCTTGCATGGTTCCAGCAGTATGAACTTCATAGTCCTCCTCAGAGAGCAGCATTTGCAGCATGTCAGACGTATCGCGATGATCGTCCACACAAAGCACACGACATTTCGGTTCTGTCACAGGGAGCCTCCTTGTTTGGGTCAGTTCCTTAACTTCCTCTGAAAACAGGAGAAGCAGTGGGAAACGAATTATATTCACCCCGGCTGTATTACGCTACTGTAGGTCTCAAACTTTTTCCTCAAGACTGGAACGGGGGGTCGATTCGCTTTTTCTAAACAATACCTACGTATTTCGGATCGTTCGCCTTTCTTGCGATCCAGTACGAGACCAGGTGGGCAGCCCTCCTGCCCACCGCCAGCAACTGGCCACAGATCCTAGATTAACGCGGGTCAGAAGAGGATCTGTGGCCTTTCATTGCCTTCAGTAACTGATTCAGCACTTCCAGATCTTCGTCTTCAGGCTCGAGCTGCCGGTATTTTTCCAGAGTAGCCGATGCGGCATTCAGATCGCCGAGCTTGTGATAAACCAGCGACAGGTTGAAATAGACGAGCGAGAAGCCCGGCTCGATCTGCGCGGCCGCCTCATAGTGCAGTTTTGCAAGCTGCAAGTCGCCGGCGTCGTAGTAGAGATTCGCGAGGTTGTAATGGGCTTCGACGTGCCGCGGATCGTTCTTCAATGAAAGCGTAAAGTTGTCGAGCGCGGTGGGAAGTTCTCCGCGCTCGAGGTTGAGAATTCCCAGATTGCAATACGCCTCGGCGATATTGTCGCCCTCATTGATGGCCTCGCGATAATGCTCGGCTGCCGATGTGTCACCCCGTTCGTGAAGGAGAAGTGCTTCTTCAAACGGCGTGAGCAGACGAGCAAGGCGCGGCGTTTCAACTCGAAACAAGTTCAACTGACCCTGTAACTCGGCTTCGATCTGCCGCAGGCTTTGACCTTGAGCACGCAGTTCGCGCACGCGCCTGAACTGCGTCAACGCCTGAAAGTCGTAAACAAGATCAGGCGAGACGGACGCAGCCTGAATGATCCCTTGTTCGGTCCAGCGGCGAATCGTTTTCTCGCTCAGACCGAAAAGTTGCTTGATCTCTTTAATGGAGTAGGAAGATTTGACACGTTGGTAATCTGCCTTTGATGGGACAGGTGAGGGAAATGAGATTACCTTAGTGCTGGGATCCTTCATTAGCACCAGTAGCGCGACTCATAAAGCCATCCACAGATTACACAGATTTTTTTAATGATATGAATAATCTGTGTAATCTGTGGATGGTTTGCTTAACCGACCTTTCGTTTCTTCGCCGCTTTCGGTTTTACCAGTGTGATCTGCGGTTTCTTCTTGTCTGCGTTGGCCGCCTTCACCATCGGCTTACGGCTCGACGCCTGCAAACTCTGTTTGAGCGCGCTCATGATATCAAGTCTCGGCACTTCTTCAACAGGTTCAAATTCCGCAACTTGCTTACCTTCGATCTTAGAATCGATCAGCGTCCTGAGCGCGTTGTAGTAGTTGTCATCCGTGTCGATATCTGCAAGTGTGGTCGCCATCTCCTGAACGAGTGTCGTGGCGAGTTTCAGTTCGTTCTTGTTCAGTTTTGAGGAATCGAGTTTTTGCACGTTCTCGAGGTCGGGTACGTCTTGCATCTTCCGCAGTTCGTGCGGATAGTGCAGCTTCTGCAACACCAATCCCTCGTCATGCGGAAACACTGCGACCAGATCCTCACGATCACGCAGCACAACTTTGCCGACGGCGATCTTGCCGGTTTGTTTCATCACCTCGCGCAACAGCGCGTAAGGCTTTTCTGAAACTGGGCCATCCGGCCCGGCGAAGTACGGCGAGTCGTAAAACGTGCTTGGTATCTCCTCACGATCGACAAAACCGACGATGTCGACAGCCTTTGTAGTCTTGATCTTGATCTTGGCAATGTCGTCAGGCTCGACTATGGCGTAACGATCGGGCTCGTACTGATAGCCCTTGGTGATCTGATCGTTGCTTACTATCTGGTCGCACTTCTTACAACGCTTGTCGTATCCGATTGGACCGAAATCCTCGCGGTGCAGTTGGTTAAATTGAATCTTTTCGCTGGTTTCAATCGCGTTGTAGATGCGGACGGGGATGGCAACCAGCAGAAAACGAATATGGCCCTTCCAGATAGATCTCATATCAACTCTCCTCCACGCGAAAACGCGGACTGACATTATGCCACGGATTACACAGGATTTCACCGATTATTCAGAAACCGGTGATTAGATCGAGTGGAGAAGCGCGTTGCGCATGGCGCCGGCAGTTTGCCAGCGCTGAGCAGGATTCTTTGCAAGAGCTCGATCGATGATCTCGCAAACCGGTGGCGGGATGTGGGGCGCGCGCTGCCGCAGTGGAACCGCCGCTTGTTCGAAGATGGCCCGAATGGTGTCGTTAACGCTGCTGTTCTTGCTCAAGTCGAGCGCCAGGCCACCGGTCAAAAGACTGTACGCCGTCATACCGACAGCATAGATATCTGACTGCGGCTTCACATCTCGAAAATTGCGCAATTGCTCGGGCGGCATATACGCCAGCGTTCCGGCCATTTCACCAGCCATCGTCACACCACTCATGCCCGAATGCGTGAAGCTCTTCGCCAGACCGAAGTCCGTCAATTTCGCCAGAAGGTTCGGCGATTGCCCCGAAACGAGAATGTTCTGATCTTTGAAGTCGCGATGAATGTAGCCACGCTCATGCGCGAACGACAGAGCATCGAGCGCTTGCGCGATGATCGATATGCTGTCTTCGTATCGGAGTCGCCCGCCCTGCATTTCGGCGAGCTTCTGCGCATCTGCGCCTTCGACGTATTCAGTTACGAGGTAAACGACTCCATTGTGTGTGCCGCGATCGATGAACTCGACAATATTTTTGTGTTTGAGCGCTGCGGCGACGTCGATTTCGCGCATGAAGCGACGCATTGCTTTGTCGCTGACAGCAAATTCCGGCAGCAAGGTTTTAATCGCGACTGGACGTCCAGTGCTTTGCTCGCGACCCAGCATCACTGTGCCCATTCCACCACGGCCCAACAGTTTTACCGTGTCATAACCCGGAATTGATTGCGGCGAACGCTTGAGCTCGATGCGACAGTCTTCGCACAAGAAGGTCAGATGCTCATCGGCCGCCGATGCTTGTGCCTGTTCGCGCCGGCCGCAGTTGAGACATTCAACCATTACGAGAACAGGTCGCTTCGGAAGAGATGCGTCGTGCGTTGTTTCAGACAGATCGACAGTGGTGACTTCAACGACAAGGATCGTTTCGCCACACTGCACGCGGTCGCCGTTTTTCAGGTATGCGTCTTTGACTCGCTGCCCGTTAACAAAAGTTCCGTTGGTTGAATTGAGATCGCGCAGGAAGGAGTGCGGCGGATTCATCTCGAGCAAACAATGGTTGCGCGAAAAGAACCGATCGTCGGGCAAACAAAGATGGGCCTCCGGATTGCGACCGATCAGGAATGAGTCGTGTTGCGCAAAGGAAAAAATGCGGCCGTTGTAAGGGCCGGCTGTGACTTTCAGATTGACTTGCATGCGGGAGTTAGCGATCGATCTCGAGATCGTCAAACGCCACTTCGTGAATATCGCTCGTGTAGAAACCAGCGCGACCACGCCTGTAATCTTCGTCGTCTCGGATCCTTGTTAGAAACTGACCGTTAGCGTAAAACGATAACTCACTGCCTTTAATTCGTATTTCCAACTTGTTTGCGGCACTGCCCGGTTTAATCGCGTCGGACTTGGTTGCCCCGACCAGCGATGTTTGGGTGCCGTTCTTGTGCTTGACGATCTGATACGTCGGTTCATCGCTCGGATAGATCAGCAGTGCATAGTCTTCGAGCTTTCCACTCTTCAACGTGCCGTGGACCATCAATCCGAATCCTGCCGAGGGCACGCCGCCGTCGACGCTTCGCGCGGTCACACGTCACTCGTGCGTTCTCGGTGTTGTAAGTGTCCGACGGAGCATACATAACGACGAAAGTCTTCTCCTTCGAGACCATGTGATATTCGCCGTCGTCGTACCAGATCCGGCCGTATGTTGAATTGCCCACGCCCCACTTTTGGTCGCTGAAGTCGTCCTCTAATGAGTCCGGTAGATTCGCGTTGGTGTTTGAGTTGTTCGTGTTGGTGTTCGTATTCGTGTTTGTGTTTGTGTTCGCGGAGATGTTGCTATTGCGGTTGTCGTTACGAGTGTTCGCATTCAGATTGCTGTTGTTGACGTTCGCACCAAGACTCGCCAGAGCAATGAGCATGACGACGAGGCCGACGCCGATTACGATCGCTGCTGCGAGTCCGCCGAGTATCCACCAGACCGCGTTAGATTTTTTGCGTGGCTGCGGCGAGGGTGTTGGCGACCATTGTGGTGGAGGTGGTGGCGGAGGCGCTGACGGCCGCGGCGTGGGCGCCGCGGTTGGCCGATAGATCTCAGTTGGTGGAGGCTCCGATGTGTCTCTTGGACCAGGATATCTGATGGTCGCGTTTGGATCAGGCGCCGCGGGGGCGCCAGTGACGAGTGGAGTCCCATCCTCTAAACAAAAGTTCAGGGAGAGATCGGTGTACGTGCGATTGCAAGTTGGGCAGCGCTTCATCGGGAAACGATTTTGGTCTAGCCTGGGGTAAAGCCCGCGAAGCGGGCTAAAGCATATAGCCTAGGGTGGAGCGAGCTTTGCTCGCGGAACCCTAGGACCAATCGTAATTAAGATTCGAGCCCGCAAAGCGGGCGGCACACGTTGTTGAATCACCGCACTGTCGCCCGCTTCGCGGGCTGAAATTCCTTTTTTCTTTCGCCACCTAGGGTTGCGCTCGCAAAGCCTCGCTCCACCCTAGGCTATATGCGGTCGCCCGCTTCGCGGGCTCGCTTCGCAGGCTCAAAAAGCATTCGGTCGCAAAGATTATAGAAATCTTTAGTTCTGCTCAAGCTGTAATCGGCTTTCCGCAGCGCCCGCAGAATTTGGTCCCGGCGGGATAACTGCTGCTGCACTGCCGGCAGAACACCTCGACTGGCTTGGGCGGGCGCCAGTCGAGCGCTGCAGTTCCGATGGGAATGCCGCAACGCCCGCAAAATCTGGTGTTGGGTGCATAAGTGTGCCGGCAGCGTGGACACGAGACTCCGCTCGGCGCTGGAGTGGCAGGTGAAATTTGTAACTCGCCCGAAACTGGTTGGAACGTCGTGTTCCCACACCTTCCGCAAAACTTCACTCCTTCGGCAAAGCGCGAATGGCACTTCGTACACATCACGACCACCAGCGTTGTCGAGTGCGCGCCGTGTTTGCTGTCGAGACTTCCTCCGCGCGATGGACTGAGTTGATTGTTTGAGATGCCGATCTTGAGTTGAGCTTCAATGATCTGCTCGGCGACGTCGCTACGAATTTCAATCACGCGTTCATCATCGGGCTCGCCGGACTTTGCAACGCGGAGCACGTGTTGGCCCGGCGCAAGCGACGTCAGGATCACTCGACCCGAACGGCCCACACTTCCGTAACGCTCATCGTCAACGTAAACCTCTGCCCCTGCAGGCGCCATGACGACCAGTCTGGAATCACCACGTTTCGTTAATTCCGAACTAGTCGAAACAGCGGACGCAAAACTGTCAAACCATTCACTCGCAGTCGCAGGACGATCGTTCTTCTCTTTCGCCAGCGCGCTCATGATCGACGCTTCAAGTTGCGGACTAAGATCCGAACGCAAACTCGACAACGGAGGCGGCGACTGGATCAACTTCTGCGCGATCAGTTGAGTGATGTTGCCGGTGAACGGCGGTCGTCCACCGAGCATGTGATAAGCGATCGTTCCGAGCGCGTAAATGTCTGCACGCGCATCGAGTTCCTCACCGGGTTGCATCTGCTCGGGCGCCATGTATTCAGGCGTGCCGATGATTCCGCGTGATGCTGGTCCACTTGCGGAAGTGACCTCTGATCGATCGGCGTTGACGATCTTGGCGAGTCCGAAGTCGCCGACCTTAACGAAGCCGTCTTCACCACCGGTCTTCCGTTTTTGCTGCATCAGAAAGATGTTCGCGGGTTTCAGATCGCGGTGAAGAATACCTTCGTCGTGAGCTGCTTCGACGCCGGCAACGACTTGCCGCATGATCGTTGCCGCTCTTTGCGGATTTACAGTGCCCTCGCGACGCAGGAGGTGAAAGAGAGTTTCACCTTCGACGTATTCCATGACGAGGAAGAACACTCCTTCGGCGCTCTTGCCGAAATCAGTTACGTCGACAACGTTCGGATGGCGAATCGACGCAGCCGCGCGTGCCTCGCGTTCAAAACGAGCGATAGCTTCGCCTTCCTGTAGATCTTCGTCGCTGAGTATGTCGGGCCGGACCGTTTTGATCGCGACGCGGCGCGTGATGAGGTTCTCATCGCGCGCGAGGTAAACCTGGCCCATGGCTCCACGTCCGAGACGTTTCTCGAGCAGGTAACGTGAGGCGATTAAACGTGGTCCAGGTAAAGTGTTTTTAGTACTCGCCTGGTCCTGCGGGCAGTTCTCGACGTCGTCTTCATAACAGGTTTCACAACGAGGGCACTCACGCATGGGTCAGGATTCTAGCAGACTGGGTGCGGTAGCGCCGGGTCAACGCAACCGTCAGGGCGTGATTGGATGGTTTGACCCGGCGCTACCGCGCTCGGTTCTGTTACGCAGCCGCGAGATCCACGCAACACGCCGAACATCGCGTTGCCGCCACCGGGATCGCAGTCAGGCAACGCGGACAATCCTTAGTATTTGGCGGCGCTGGTGGTGCGGCACGCAGTCGATTGACCGCTTTGATGATCAGGAAAATAACCCACGCAATGATTAAAAAGTTGATGATGTCGTTGAGAAACCGGCCGTATGCAATGACGGGCAGCCCTTTCAACTGAGCGTCAGCAAGTGATACCGGATTCTGTCCCGAAAGATCGATGAAGAGGTTTGAGAAATCGGCCTTCCCGAGGAGCAACCCGATGGGCGGCATGATCACGCCTTCGACCAGCGACGTAACGATCCTTCCAAACGCCGCACCGATTACTACTGCAACTGCCAGGTCGATCACGTTTCCCCGAGCGATGAATTCTTTGAATTCTTTCAGCATGGTTGTGTTCTCCTGTGCCTGTGCTATTGACAAGGTTTGGCTGGTTTGAAGCCGGCCCTTTCTGCGTCAGCAGTGGTCTTGAAAATAATCTTGTTGTTCTCTGCGATCTGGTTTTGCTGGCTGGCAGCCGTTTGGATAAAAAGTCTTGGATTGCTTGTCGGCGACTATTTCGTCAGCCGCTTCGTTGCTTGCGCCTTCTTCAGCGAGAGCGTCCTGTTCCTCTTTAGCTTGTCTGCGTTGGGCCACAGTGTCGTCCGCGGCAGATATCCAGCAAACGAAAGCTTGGAGCGTTTGCGACCGTTGTCACGATCAACTGAAAATCCGCGCAGCGCAGTTGCTGGCCTCTCGATCGCCACGACGACCACTTGCCGGTGAGTTGTAATGATTGCGAGATCAGTTTTACGAAGTCGTCGATTGTTTGAGCCTTGAAAGTTTCGTCGAAGCCGATCCAGACAGAAGTAAGACGTTCGTCCAGCAGGTCGAGCGAGATGCTTCTCACACCTTCAAACTTCGTTTTATCAATAGTCGGATCGAAATGAGGATTGATGGTTGTCTTCACAACTCCGAACGAATCGGCGCGTCCAAATTGCGTTTGCGGAACTTTGGCTTTTACCTGTTCCTTCGTCATGCCGAGCTGGAAGCCCAGCAACTCAGGAGCAGCAGGCAGCTCAGTTGATTTTTTGGTGCACTGGCTAAACGCACTTTGGGTTACGAGGAGGAACAAGAGTGGGAACAAAATTGCCGATTGCCAATTGCCGATTGCCAGATTTCAGAAGAAGCGCGAACACAAATCGGCAATTGGCAATTGACAATTGGCAATCGTATCGCAGCATAGTGAGGCGATTATACTTATTGGTGGACCAGTGAGCGAATGATTCCTTCGAGAGTCGCCGGTTCAAAAGGCGTCGATACATACTCATTACACCCGGCGGCGAGGGCCTGATCGCGAAACTGATCCGCGCCATAAGCCGACACGGCGACGATCGGCACCGAGTCCATAGACTTCAAACCACGGATGCGACGCGTTGCCGAAAGCCCATCGAGCTGCGGCATCTGCATGTCCATGATGATCAGATCGGGCGACTCAGATTCCGCCTGATCAATCGCCTGAAACCCGTTCTCGGCTTCTACAACGCGAAAGCCCCTTCGCTCGAGCCACGTTCGCAGCAAAAGACGTGTGTCATCAAAATCGTCAACTACGAGGACTGTTCGTGGTCCGCTCATCATAGATCTTGAGTTCGGGGCACCGGGGGAGCAGTGGGGGTTGGGCTAAGCCTAACAAAAAACCTTCAAATGGGGAATGAAGATTGTGTTTCTTTCAGCCATCAGAGACACAGAGGTCACAAAGATTACACAGAGAGAGCGTGAAAATTCATTCTTTCGTATACCTTAAGCCTAGACAACTTAGGTTCGTTCGCTCCCGATTATTCGATAAATTTTCAACGAATTGTAAAGCGATCCGAATTCGTCAATAACCCTCCAGGAACCATCGTTCGAACACTCGCCATTCAACGAGTGTTCGTATCATCTCCATCGCTCGGCACGTTCTTTGCGCCCTCACATCTTCGTTCTACTGGGCCTTCGACTGCGCCTGACAGTAGCAACAACAGAACGAACCAAAAAATTGGATTGTTCGAAAGCATCAGTAACAAAACGAATTATTTGGAGGGATGCAATGAAGATTTCGTTTAGTTTCCCGCTGCGAGTTTTATACATCGCAGTGCTGGTATTCGGATTAACGGGATTTGCGTTCGCGCAAAGCTCGTCTTCCGAAATTAATGGCGTCGTTAAAGACTCAACTGGCGCCGTGATTTCGGGCGCGTCAATACACCTGATCGATGTCGCCACGAACACTCAAACAACCACTACGTCGACTGGCGAGGGTACGTTTGTGATTCCAAACGTGCGCCCCGGTGTCTACAGGATCGTGGCGGAACATACGGGTTTCACCAGAAAAGAAATTCAGGATGTCAAAGTGAACATAGGTGTCCCGTTCACAGTGAACATCGAACTCACACCAGGGGCAGTTCAGGAAACAGTTACCGTCTCAGCTTCCGACGTCGCTGCTCCCATCAACATAACAAACGCTGAACTTTCCACGACCGTGCAAACTCAGCAGATCAACGACCTGCCTCTCAACGGCAGAAATCCTCTTGATCTCGCTGGACTGCAACCAGGTGTGTCAGCCACCGCCAGCAATCGCACGGCAACGATCAATGGATTGCGCGGAACGTTTTCTAACCTGACGTGGGACGGTATCAACATCAACGACAATTTCATCCGCACGGATGCTCTATTTGGCGCCGCAGCACCGAGCGTACCTGGTGTCGCCGAGTTCACACTCGTGACGCAGAACGCGGGACCTGCTGATGGCCTGGGTGTTGCGCAAGTGAAGCTGGTAACTCCGCGTGGTAGTAATGAATTCCACGGATCGCTGTGGAATTACCATCGCAACGATGCTTTCGATGCCAACTCATTTTTCAATAACGCTAATGGCCTGCCGAGAGCGAAGCTGATTCGCAACCAGTTTGGTTTTGGCGTCGGCGGTCCTTTCGTCCTGCCGCGTTTTGGTGAGGGTGGTCCAGCCACTTTCGGCAAGGACAAGTTGTTCTTCTACGGCTACTACGAAGGAACAAGAGAGCGCACGGACGCAGAGATCAATCGTACCGTGCTAACTGGTCCAGCCCGATCGGGTCTGTTTACATACCTAGCCAGCAACGGCACTTTGCAGACAGTGAATCTGCTCTCGTTGACCGGAAGCACCATTGACCCGATTTCGCAGGAACTAATCGGACTGACTCCGCTTCCCAACGATCTCACCGGCGGCGATACGCGTAACTTCGCGCGTTTCAGATTCAACAGTCCTTCTGGAAGTGACGACGATCTGTGGGGATTCCGAATTGACCTCGATGCCAATTCTGAAAACCACTTTGAATCGGCTTTCAGTCGAGACAAATTGATATTTCCGAACGACTCATTCAACGACATCGGTGAACCGTTCCCCGGCTTGCCCGGCGGCGGGCAAAGCTCCGACTCGAACACGTCTCAGCGCGGCGTGGAGCTGGATCCCGACCGCGTCGTTCAATAATGAACTGCGCGGTGGTTTCTTCATGCAGCGGTCGCAGTTTTTCAGCGATGTGAACCACTCAAGAGGTTTCCGAATTCAGTTCCCATTGAACGCACAGGGACTTGCCGAGGTGTTTACCAACCCCGTTCAGAATTTTCTGCAGCAAGGCCGCAACGTCGATACATGGGAGATTATGGACAATGCCGGCAAGTCGTGGGGCAACCACTTCATCCGCTTCGGCGGCAACTACCGGCTCGTGCTGCTTGATCCGTTCAACGCCGGAGGCACAATCCCGACTGTGACGCTCGGCTTTAATGATATCGGCACGATCAATCCACTGGATCCGGCGCTCTTTCCCGGCGGAATCGGAGCCACGGATTTCACAAACGCAACTAACATCCTTGCACTGCTTAGTGGTTCACAGGGAACGGTGGCCGAAACCTTCAACGCTACCAGTTCGACTTCGGGATTCCTGCGAAACCAGATCAATCTTCAAAACTACCGTTACTGGAACGTGGGACCGTACATTGGAGACACCTGGCGTGCCCGTCAGAACCTGACGTTGAATTTTGGCTTGCGTTGGGAATACGTCTCAGTTCCAAAAGAAGAGAACGGCTTGCTGGCTCTTCCGATCGGCGGTCTTGAAATACTGAGCACTAACGCTCTGCTTGATGCAGCATCAGGAGGCGGACGTCCTCTATATAAGAACGACTGGAACAACTTTGCGCCGAGCTTTAGCTTCGCGTGGGATCCGTTCAAGGACGGCAAGACTTCGGTCCGCGGTGGTTATGGTATTTCGTACGTGATCGACAACAACATCACGACGATCGATAACGCCACCAACCGTGGTTTCTCGCGCGCTATCACGATAAATGATGTGACGGGAACTCTCAGCGACGGCGTACAGCAGATACCAGTCCCCGCCTTCAATTTGCCAGTTCCGATTCGGGATATTTTCGAAAATGAAGATCCCGCATCGGCGCTGTTCACCATCGATCCCGACCTGCGCACGCCTTATGTGCAGCAATGGAACGTTGGCATTCAGCGTGAGATTCTCCGCGACACGGTCGCAGAGGTTCGATACGTTGGGAACCACGGCATTAAGTTGACGCGCGGCATTGACCTCAATCAGCAAAAGATCTTCGCCGGTGGTTTCTTCGAAGACTTCCAGCGCGCGCGCTTCAACCTTTTCAACTGCCCGCAGAATCTACCCACTGCGACCAGGATTAATCCTACGGCCGCTCAGTGTCCGAATCGTCAGGCGCTTCAGGTACTTCCGGGATTTGGCGCGTTTGCGTTCAATCAGGGAACGTTCCAGACAGCGCTCCGACAAGGCGAGGTTGCGAGAGCTCTCGACTTCTTCATTATCAACAAGTCGTTCTTCTTCGCAGACTTCGGTGGTGGTGACTTCGGCGCAACGCAGTTGCTCAGCACTTACCTCCAGAACCCGAACACCTACGTTGCGGATTACGTGGGCAACGGATCGTGGTCCAACTACCACGCACTTCAAGCTGAGGTCCGCCGGCGGTTCAGCGCTGGCTTCGACTTCCAGGCAAACTACACCTGGAGCAAGGCCTTCACCGACTTCGAAGGAACTCAAGCAAACTTCTCAGGTCTCCTTGACTTGACGCTCGGCGACGAGAAGGAGAAACGACGTGGGGTCAACGATCTAACGCACGTCTTCAAGGCGAATGCCGGATACGAACTCCCGTTCGGTACAGGAAAGCGCTGGCTGGGCAATGGGTTTATAAGCAAAGTGTTTGGTGGAATGAAACTGACCGGCATTTTCACTGCCGCGTCAGGACGGCCGATTTCGTTCCTCTCCACGCGCGGCACACTAAATCGTTTGGGTCGCTCTGGAATCAACACAGTTAATTCAAACTTGACGATCGAACAGTTGCAGGCGATCACCGGCCTGTTCTTCGATCCGGTTACCGGTCGTCCGTTGATGTTTTCACCGGAGGTGGTTCAGGCTGTAAGAAACGACACTTCGCCACTGAGGGATCAGAATGGATTCTTCTCGAATCCTGGACCGGGAACCGTGGGCAATTTGCAGTTAACGCCCGTTAGCGGACCCGGACTTTGGAATCTCGACCTGGGGTTCATCAAACGTACGTCCATTACCGAGAGAGTCAATCTCGAGTTCCGTATGGAGGCATTCAACGTCTTCAACAAGACGAACTTCTTCATCGGAGCTGCGCAGTTGAATCAGAACATCAACAACCCGACGACTCAGCCGTTCGGCGAGATCACGCAAACGTATGATCCGCGTATCCTGCAGTTTGCGTTGAAACTGAACTTCTAGTCTGTCGGCCTTATGGTTGACAATTCACTGGCGTTGGCTCTAACTGGGCCAACGCCAGATTTTTGATTGGGGTTAGTCATGATGATGAGATCGATCGCCTTCATTTTATTGCTCGTTTTCGTTGGGCCACGCGCGACCAGTCGACGAGAAGATCAAGCTCGAGGATCTGATTGCAAAGCATCTTGAAGCAATTGGAACAGCCGATGCGCGGAACGCAGGCCGCAGCCGCATCGGCGCAGGCGATTCGACGATGAACGTGAAGACAGGAGGACGTGGTAGCGCAAGCGGTGTTGCGCTGATCGCGTCTCAGGATGGGAAGGTGTTACTCAAGGCAGAATATGCTAACGCGGCGACTTACCCTTTTGAGAAGTTCGGGTTTGACGGACGAAAATTCTATGCATTGCAATACGCGCCCGGTGCACGATCTCCACTCGCGCAGTTTCTGATGAGCCACGATACGATTTTTTCTGAAGGGCTGATTGGCGGCGCGCTTTCGTCCTCGTGGCCGTTGTTGAACTTGTTGGACCGCGATCCGAAACTGCAATACAGTGGGACGGAGAAGATCAAAGGACGCCAGGCGCATAAAGTGAAGTACATGCCGCGAAAAGGCACGGATTTGAAGATCACTTTGTTCTTCGACGCAGAGACCTTTCAACACGTACGCACGGATTACGAGCGTGTCATGCCTGCTCCGATGGGTGCGACGCCCGGTGCGTCTGCGAGTCAGAGAGAAACCCGCTACAAACTAGTCGAAGAGTTCAGCGACTTTCGTCCTGAAAGTGGCTTAAACCTTCCGCACACCTACAACCTTCAGTTTTCTGTCTTCCAACTAAACAACCCGCTGGCGCTTGACTGGACCATCAACCTGACAAAGTTCACGTTTGATTATCCGATTGAGGCGAAGGAGTTCGTGACGGACAACTAATGGGACCGCAATTACAACGTTATAAGGACTCCCAAACACTTATTCTTTAACAGTGCTGCTTTAACACTTTTTTAGCGTTCTTGACAAGGGCCTTTGCACTTTCCTTGTTAATTCTGGCACCTTTTCACTCAAGATGTCTTCATAGTCGTCGTAAGTAGTGGTCATAGAACGAAGCACCGCGAGATGCATAGGCGGTGCTGTATTTTCCCTTGAACCGTTGGGTCAAGTGCGATGATGTAAGCGCGGGCGAAGTCTTCAAGCCTGATGAAGGCGTGGCTGTTCTTGAAAGCTTCCCCTTTGAGAGCTTGCTTGAACTTGGTCTCATAGTCTTCTCGTGCCAGCGCGATCGCATTCTCGTAAGCATTTTCTGTCGCTGTTCCGGCAGGCGCGATGGATTCTCGTCGCATTTTGGCGACGTTCGCGTTTCGCGAGTTGAACGCAGATTGTCTCATCGATTTTGGCTTCTCGATCTTCCTCGACCTTTCGGTCACGCCGGCTATCGGCCCTGTCTTTACCACCAATCGACCGCGAACCAACGGTATCCGGTCGATCCCGGGTTTCCCTCTGTCCGTAGGCGGTTGTTGGCGCTTGCACTCGAAACAGCGGGGACACTATGAATAGAGAGAATATAACTCTATTAAACATACCTACCTCCATCGCTATTTACCCACATAGAATTAGTTGTGGTTCGCTCCGGTACGGTTGCCGAACTTGCCGTGGCATCGGTTAGTCTATCTTTAAGCGGAGCGTCCGTCATCTGAAACTCCCCTCAAAACTTAACGTCCCGAAAAAGGCGACTCGCGGCGAGTTTGGAGTCAAGCCAGTACGAAAACCAGCCTTAAACCGCGTAGTGGGGTTCAACTTAATCGTCAATTGGTTGAGGACAAGAATCTCGCTCAGGCTGTCCTTCGTCGGAGCTGACATGGAGAGTTCCCCGCGGTAGGTAAACTTCCTAGTTGCCAGGTTATCCAGCGTGCGTTGAAAGGCCAGTGTCATTTCCGGTGTTTTCGAGTAACCACCCACCTCCTTTTGAAAGAAGGACCCACCAACATCGATCTCAACTGCATGCCTTTTTCGTACCGACCCATTGACAATTTGGGACGTCCGAGGGATTTCACGATGGCTACTGTGACAATATGGTTCGTGCCCGCGAAAGCTACCGAGTGATTTGCTTGCCGTCGGCAGAATCATCACATACTCGGCAGAGAGGGAAGGGTGTTTCCGAATGCCGGTGTTATCTTCGGCGACAATGTCAGCCCCAAAAACAAGAGACGTGGCGCCAATGCCATTAACTCGTGTACCATCGTTCAGTTGCCGTGACACGAGATTTGTATTAGCCACTGTAAACGTCACGTTCGAGCTAAGAAAGAATGTGAACGCCGCCTTCAGTCTCTGATTATTAAACCCCTCGTCTTCGTGACGGGGTCTAAAATTAGATTCGAACCCGTAGCTAAAGATGAAGTCACCCAGGTCCTGTGACCGAAGCGTGCCTGCTGACAACAATGTCATCAGAATGACCAAGTCATCCGCGTTAAGTCTCATTTTATCCTCTTGGCTGCACAGTTGTCTTTTGTGCCTCTCTTTGTTGGCTAAAGATTTCAGAAGGCTTTCGCTACCTCTCTCTGCATATGAGGATTCAAAAAAAACATTTCAACGGTGGTTTTGGCGTTTCATAATCGGGACAGGCCGATCGTGGCGGTTGATTTACCCTCAGCAGTATATCGTATAGTCACCATCATGATGCACGTCGGGCACATTCGGGAGATCGTGCGGTATCCCATCAAATCTATGGCCGGTATCCCAACTGACTCTGCCTTTGTTGGCTGGCACGGTTTGGAGGGAGATAGGCGCTTTGCGTTTCGTCGCCTCAACGACAAGAGTGGTTTTCCATGGCTTACTGCGAGCCGGCTTCCGGAACTTCTTTTGTACAGGCCATTAGGTCTGGATGAAAATGCGGAGGAGCCTACTCCTACTTACGTCCGCACACCGGAAGGAATGGATCTCGCGCTCGGAAGCGCGGAGTTGCAAAACAGCATCACTGAAAAATTCGGAAGCGCCGTCGAACTGATGAAACTCAAGCATGGAATTTTTGATGATGCGAGCGTTTCGGTGATCAACTTAGCGACGATCACCGCAATTGGCATTGAGGCGGGGCAGGACTTGGACACGAGGCGGTTCCGCGCGAATATCGTAATTGACGCAGCTGCGACAGAACCATTTCAGGAGGATGACTGGATAGGCGGCAAGTTAGTGTTCGGCGACGATCAAGAGGGCCCAATCCTTGCTGTGACGATGCGCGACGTGCGCTGTGTGATGATTAACCTCGATCCAGACACAGCCAAACCAGATCCACGCGTCATGAAAGCCGCCGTCTGTTTGAACAATAATAATGCAGGCGCTTATGGAACTGTCGTGCGCACGGGCCGAATCACCGTCGGCCAATCAGTAACTTTAATTAAAGAAACTATGGCCTGACTATGCAAATGCATTCGGCTTTAAGTGGCGCGCTCAGCAACAGCCTCAACGCCTCGTTTCCTCAAAAGCACGAGTGAGATCACCAGAGCGATTATCAGCACTGTGAGCACGACCAGCTCTACGACGAAGCGTCTGAAGACCTGATCGCTTTGTCCGTGCACCTGGGCAACCTCGGCCGTCAAGACGAGTACACGACGAATGGCTGCAATTAGACCAACGAGGAGAAAAGGCTCAGGAATGACACTGTGCTCTCGAAACGAGACCTGGACCGTGTAGAGCAGTTCGACAACCAGAAGAATCAAGAGGATGCGGTCGAGGAGCGGAACGATATTCGAGATCAACGTGCCAGCGATCAGGTGCTGACCAAACGTGATCACTCCACCGATCAAAAGAGCTAATGAGCTTCCTGCCAAAAGCAGGCCCAGCCCGAGGTAGACAACGTCTTCTACGATGGTAAAGCCCCGAGCCGCCCAGGCCCGGCTTTGCTTCAGTTGGTTCTTTTGATTTCACTCCAGGCAATTTTGATCCTTGCTATTCGCCGCTTGATGGACCGAGATTATCAGCGACCCGCGAGCGAAATCCAGACTGCGCGACCTTTCGCTCTGGAAACCGTTACAAGTACGCTTTAAAGCCTGGCCGTAGGGAAGTAGCTCTCAGCTTAAGCGAGGTCTAGAAATGGAACTTCCATTACAGGATCCTATTGAACGTGCGAAATGTAGTCTTGAGGGATTATCTGTTGGTGATGCGTTCGGCGAAACCTTCTTCATCAATCCTGATTTGGTCGAAGGATTGATTGCAGAACGTGCTTTAGCAGATCGAACTTGGAACTACACAGACGACACGCTCATGGCAATGTCGATTTTCTCAGTGTTGCGTCAGCATGGAAATATATCATCAACCGGCACTCGCGCGGAGCTTCGCAGAACGTTATGACCACACTCGCGGTTATGGCCCAGCCATGCATCGTCTCCTATGGGAGATCAAGTGTGGTGAGGATTGGTCAGAAAGGGCGCAGAGCTTATTTGAGGGGCAAGGCTCATTCGGCAACGGCGCTGCGATGCGAGTCGCTCCCGTCGGAGCATTTTTCGCCGATGATATCGATGCTGTCATTGAGCAGGCGGCCCGATCATCTGTCATAACCCATACGCATGATGAAGCCATCGCAGGCGCTATCGCAGTAGCCGTTGCGGTTGCGCAAGCATATCAATTACGGACGTCCAATATCGTGCCCGGGCGATCAGAGTTTCTCGATTTAGTTCTGCCTCATGTTCCAGATAGTGAGGTGCGCAGCAAGATTCGTCAGGCTAGAGATATGTCAGCCAGTGCTTCCGTTCAGTTTGCTGTTTCTGTTCTTGGGAATGGAGTCGGAGTTTCTGCTCAAGACACAGTTCCTTTCGCGTTATGGTGTGCGGCTGCAGCAGTTATCGAATTATGAAGAGGCGTTATGGCTCACAGTAAGCGGCTTAGGTGATCGTGATACAACCTGCGCAATCGTTGGAGGTATCGTTGCGATGTACACGGGCATCGAAGGAATCCCGCCTGAGTGGTTAAAGGCGAGGGAGCATTTGCCCGCCTGGCCTTTTTCAGAGAATTGATTACCCGCGGCAGGGGTTACTTTACAACCTCAAATTGGGTCCACTGCGTTGTGCTGCTTTTGCTGATCTGGTCTTCGACGATGATCTGGAGCGCGTATTCACCCGGTGATAGTGCTGGTCCAAATTGTAACCGCGCGCCGGTGAAGATTCGCTGCAAGTCTGCCTGACCATTGGCTTCAACCATCGCCGGTTCGGAACTGTAAACCTTTACTCCGTCTCGAAAAACCAGCGTCGTTGTCTTCAACTTCGGTGAGCGTGACGTCTTATCCAGCGCTGCATTGTAGATCGTGTATCCAAAAGCCAGCGATGTTCCCTGGTGAAAACGCTTCATCACGAGATTCGAATGCTGATCTTCGGCGCCTTCTGCCTGAAGCATTATTCCCGAGAGCGCAAGTTCGCCATTCCTCAGATTTGGAACGTTAATAAACTGTCCCGTCGCTCCAATTCGTTGCGAAGCCGCATCTCTCAACGCCAGGCGCAACTGAAACCCGCCGGTCTGTTTCATCGGCAAATCGAATCCGTAAAATACTCCTTCTCGCATCGCGCGTTCGTAGGGTTTCCCGCGCAGCCTCAGTGTGGCGTTCTGATCCTGCCGGTTTGCGACTGAGCCGTTTTGACCAAACAACACGGTGCTGAGATCGAGTTTGGCTATGTAAGTTCCATCAGGCTCGAGAGTGAAAGTCAACGCCTTCGCATCGAGCGTCAGGAACACGCGCAACAGAGAACCGCGCTTCGGATCATTGGCAAACAACGTCGCGAGCCGAACCGCTATGTCATTCTTACTGAATGGAGAAGCAAGTGCGCTGTTGAGCCGATCGCCATCCGAAGATTGCGCAGAACCTTTGTTCTCCTCCACACCGTAAAAACCCGCGCGCGTTCTGACTGTAAGCCCCGAGCGCTTCACACGTGCCCGGATCGTATGAAAGCGACGATCGAAAGTCGTGCTCTTCGGACGGTAACCAATCAAGTAGTAACCACTTTGATCTTCAAAGATCCTATCTAAACCAAACTCATTATTGTTGCGAACAACAAACCCGCCGGTTTCTTTCGCCAGCACCTCGATCGCGTCTGTACTTCGACTCAATTCCATCGATCGCGAGCGAAGAAGAGTCATTGCTACATCTTGATTATCGGATTTTGGCGTAACCGCGCGCGCACCGGGCTGGGGAAACGAGATCTCGTCTGCGGGCGAAATGCCGGTTGTTTGCAGTCTCTGTGAACTCACTCCATAGATCACCACAGACGCACGAAATGCCATTTCACCGAGGCTATATAACTTGTTGGCGTGATTCGTCGATTGCGTCCAAACATCGATGAGGTTCTCAAAGTCTTCTCTAACGGGTCTTTTGAAACCAAAGTCGGAGGGCCCCATCTCCTTTTCCTGTAGCGGGAGATTATCAGAGATCACCATCATCGACTTCCGGCCAGGCAGCTCGCTCATGCCTTTCAAGATGAAGCGAAGCGCGCCGATCGAGTAGGAAACTGAACTGCCACGCGAACACCAATTTGACTCTTTACCGAGGGTTGGCTGATGGACTTGACCGCTGCTGGGCGATTTGTCGGGAGGGATTCGCCCGAGCAACTTTTGCTCAGGTGGATAAAACAGAACCAGCGATCTCTCAGGAGCTATCACACCAGCGCCAACCCGGCTGCACGGGTTCCATTTCAGATCGGAGACCGCGTTCAACAACATATTCGGATCGGAAGTGAATTGCTGCAACGCGCCAACCTCGCCGCCAGTTCGAATGATTGAAATCAGATCGTTGGGCCGAACATTCTCACTTATAAACTTACGCAGGTACGTCTTGAGATGACCCATGCTTTCAAACGACATTCCGAGATCGTCCACGACGATTGCGATCGTTCGTTTGACTTCACTTGGTAATGGCGGCTTCGGAATTGAGGGCGCCGTGCTCTCGGTGTTTGAAGACGAAATCGGCGCGCTGATCGCTGCGGAGGGATTGGTTGAAACGTAAGCGAAACTGGTGATTTTTTGGGAACGCCCGTCTTCGAGTATTTCAAAATCCTCAGGTTTTAGATTCGTAATGTGCTTACCGTCTTTGGTGACTACTAGATCGAGCTGGACCAGGTTCGTCGTGATGCGCACCACGTCTGGATCCTGTCCTGCCACAAAAGGGCACATAAGGGACAAAATCAGTATTAGTGGGATCCTTGCGAATGCTCGATTCCTAATCATTTGCCGCAGGATGTTATCGCTTGGCGGGACTTCTTAGCCACTTTTTTTGTAGGAAAATTGATTACCCGCGGCAGGGGTCGAACCTGCGACCTTTCGCTCCGGAGGCGAACGCTCTAATCCACTGAGCTACGCGGGCCTAAACAAAATGGCATGTTTCAAAGAGACGAACCAGGAGTGTCCCCCTTTTTTGTCCCCCTTTTTTAACCGTTTTTGTCCCCCTCGTCAAATATCGTGCCGCTGCGGATAATGGGCCAGATTGGCGCGATTGATGAACCGCTTTAACAAAGGGAAAAGTCTGAAAGCAGGTACTTTCGTTATTACGATTTTCTGTGGCGTTGATTCGTCGATTAAATATAGCTGCTGAATTGGCAGGAATAGACGTTAACGAAGGTCAGTTTAAGGGCTGGAAGAAAGCTATGGCCAACCGGAGATCCCGAGGTCCGCTCACCTTCACTTTGCTCCTTGTTCAACTCTTTCCAAATATTTCGTGATGTGTTCTTCAGAGAAGCGCAGTGTTCGACGTGCGCGATAGCAGGCCAACCGCTTACGTCGAATCTCACGCATCACTGTAGAGCGGGAGATGCCGCCACAAAGCTGCCTGACATCTTCAACGGTGTACTTCGCTCGCTTGCGCTCCAGCGTTGGGCTGGTCTCCACTTGCTTCTCTTCCTCTTCCATAGTGCTCCCGTGTGAAAATATGACTTCGTTTCTTATCTGAGGATTGGGCAAGGGGCACGCTGGACCTCCAGCACTACCTGCGCGGCACGCACTGTGCCATCTCGGTTGGACCAGCCATTTATATGGCCCGATCTCTTTAGTCTCTCGCCATTCCTTAATCAGTTAGGAAGGTCAAAACCGTCGACGGAGCGAACCATTGGGCAAGGCAAAAGTTCGGATATCCCGACTTTCGACCATAAAGAGTGTTCGGATATCCGAACTATTGCTTCGCAAACCGATGTCAAATGCCGCCGGCCAATAGACAAGTTGTCCTCACAGCGGTTCGTCCTTCTCAGTAGCCGCTAGCCGCTCTCCGCTTCATTATTAAAGGGCTGAGGTTCGCAAATGCGAACCATACGCCTTAAATTGCGTTCGCATATACGAACGCTTCAGCGTCGATCTGGACCTTCACGCCGGTTTAAGACTTCGCTCACGCAATGTCAAAATTTTTCGCCCGCCACTGGCTCAACAATTGCTCTTAGTCATTGGGCGAGTACCTACGCTCAACGCGTCAATTTTTTACGGGCACATTGCGTGCCGTGTTGAGATGGGCCTACAGACTAATCGGCTTAGAGATTGTGTTTGGTTTGGTTTATTAAGAAAAGCGGCCAAAAAGTCTCATCTTGGACCATAAAATAGCAATAGCCGATCGCTCTTTCTTACCTCCCAATTCATTGGTTTAAGCGCTTAGGTGTGCTCAACCGAATGTCGGGGTGTGCGCGATCGCATACACCCCTCGGGTTAATTTGAGGTGCCAACGCAAAATCGGAAGCCTCTATCTGACTCCTTTGACTCTCCTTAGAGAGTGGCCCGCACGATGTGAATGGTCGTCACTACCAGCACGGATCTCTTTGTAGAAGTTGGTTTTATTTTGAGTGAAGAAAGATGGACCACCTTACGAATTGCCCTTGCAAGAAAACTGACTAACAGCACCTCGCTTCACGAACGCTGACCATGGCACACATTTTGTAGACGATCTGATCAGGTCTTTTGATCTACGCCCCTACTCACAAAGAACAAGTGCGGTCCAAACACTGGATTCGCATACTTTGAAACGTCGAACCCAGAAAACATTCCATTGGAAACATTGAGTAGCGAGTTTCCAATTGTTTTCAGCAGAACTGTTTCTGGTCCATCAACTTAGACAGGAAGATGGGCCAACGAAAGAATCAAGCAGCGCTTGAAAATTCAAGAGGCACTTGATGAGCAACCAAATCTAAACGAAAGGTTTACTATGGAACTCCCAAACCCGAAATCACCACGCGTACAGCAACCACCCATCATCTCGTGGGAAGAACAACTCCACGACCATAATCAGAAAATCGAGGAATATCTCCAGAATCGCGTCTTCCGCGGATGCACCTACGAATCAACAGTCAGATCAGCGAGAGCTGTACTGAAGCGTCTCTTCGATCTGGTGCCGATCGAGGATCCCAATCACCCTGATGGACACCGCCAAATACTCGTGTGGGAGTTCCTGGACCCGGTGCGCGGATCGTCGCGATTCGGCGTACTGATGTCATCGTTGTTACAGGACAATCTGGCACACGGAACCAGGCGCAGGTACCTTACCGAGCTGCGATCTTTCTGCGACTACGTACTTGCTAAGCCTAATATCCCGGGCAGTAGCAACCTCACCATCATTGAAAAGTATGGTCCGATCGCGGTGACGTTTACCAAATACGATTTACCAGTGCATACGCAGGACAGGCCTACCAAGCCTCGTTACGCCTTATCCGCAGAAGTGCGTGACGAATTCTATGAGTTCCTGCGCATCGAATACCTGCCGAACCATCCGTTGCCTCACCTGGGGGCTCAGGACTATACGGCCATTGTTCTGCAAACCGAGATCGGCGCGCGTACCAGTGAGTTGTTGGGGATACGGTCGAGTGGAGCAAGTTGCGACATCGATTGGCAGGCGGCCCGTGTGCGTCTCTTTGGTAAAGCAAAAGCATTTAGCGGCAAGCGTGTGCGAACTGTTCCGCTCACGGCGTTTGCGACGGAGGTGCTGCGTGTGTTTGAGGAAATCTTCAAACCAATGTTCCCACGGCATGATGCAAGTGAATATCTCTTTCTAGACCAAGGTGGAAACCCGCTGATGGCTCACCAATACTTTTACATCTTCAGGAGAATCGTTGAACTCGCTCGAGACGCTGGGGTGCCCCTACCTGAAGAGCTTCGCCCTCACGACCTGCGACGCACCTGCGCAACACTTGCGCTCGAACAAAATCCACTAGATTACCGGAAGGTGCTAAGAAAACTGGGCCACACGTATCCAAGCTCAGCCGCTCCTTACCTTATTGCAACTGACGCCGATGTTGAGGATGAACAGGGCGATCTCATCGACATCTTTATCAATCCTGACATCGAGAAACGGAGAAAAAAGTAATGCCTACTAAGTGGAGGTTGCGAGAGTTGTTGAAGGAGCGTGGCGTCAAGAGCGCATCGGAAATCAGCCGAAGTCTTGAGGAGATCGGTCACCAATTGTCGGTACAGGCAGTATGCGACCTACTGAATCGGCAACCAAAAATGATCCGCCTCGAAACGATCGAGGCAATCTGTAACGCGTTCTACATTCCGCTCAGCGAGTTCCTGGAAGTTCTACCGATGGCATCGCAGAAGCCACAAAAAAAGATGCGAACTCGACAAATACCTTCTGGTGAAAGCGCGCAGCGAGCGCGGGATCGCGGGGTTGGTCCAAGTATCGGAACAATCGATTATGCCGGATTCTATCCAGATGCGCGAAGGTTCTCATCAGGGTCAACAAAGGTGTGAAGAAAGATGCAAGTAACACGTTCGATAATTTGTGAAGAGTGTAAGTTGCCGCGAAAAAGCAGACAATGGTTTGACGTATGCGACGTGTGTGTACGCAAGCTTCCGAAAGTGCAATGCGGTGGGTGTCCAACAAAAGTCCGCAGGCTACAACCAGACTCTCCATTTTGTCTGCAATGCTCTAGAAGACTGTCTAAGGTAAAGATTGCTTGTGAAAAGTGTGGGCTGGCTGATTATCCTCGTATCAGCTACCCCGGCCATTGTGGCAAGTGTTACCTCAATGCGGTCCATAGAAAAAATGTGAAGTTGCGCCTTCGGAAGTTCGTATGTTGCGCTTGTGGGCTCACGAAGACCTCCCTCCCTAATGCTGAAATGATCTGTAAATCGTGCTACGAGAAGCGTCGCACCAGCAAAGGAAGATGCACGGCCACCGGATGTAGAGGGTCCATCTACAACAAAAAATTGCAGCTCTGCAGATATCACAATGACGAACGCTTCGCCCCAAAACGACTGGATAAGTACATCAAGAGCTACGACTCGCCGTTTCCGCAGAACGTCCGCTATTTCTTGGCTCTAACCACGAAGTTAGGATTGGCTAACTGCAAAGTCGACGAAAGGAGCGTGCTGGTCAGAGATCTACTTAAGTATCGCGCGGTCGGTGAATATCTCCAGAGTCACGAACTTCCTGAAATGTTGACTTGGCAGGCAATTCACGAAGCTTTGCCGAAAGCCAGGAAACGCGGGCAACGAGGTCGAATTAGGGTCCACTTCATTCGCTCGGGCTTGTTAGAGTTGGGTCACCATATCCTGTCTGAGCAGTTCGTGCCGTACCAACGTGAACGCCTAATGGAAAAGTGGTTGAGGTCAACGCCAGTGATGTTCGTTGAGCACGTAACTGCCTTCGAGAAGTGGGCATCGAAAGGGATGTTGAATCCGAAGCTCGACATAAACCTGCATGAAGCGCAGCCTCTTGCCAATACAAGTGAATACACACAACGAACTACTAAGACTGTAATCAGGTTTCTTAAGTGGTGCGTCAAGTGCGACATCTGCTCACTCGCCAACATCACCGAGCGCACGGCAGCAAGTTACAAAGAGACTCTTTTCTGGCAACTGGAGTGCAGCGCGTGCCGAAAACGAATCCCGTTAGACGTCGCTAAGACAAATGAGATCTGTAGTAATCAGGAATGCCAAGCGCTCAATTCTTACGTAAAAATCAGAAGGTTGACTCGTGCCTCAGTTGCTCAAGTCACAGTGAACCTTCGTACGTTCTTCAACTGGGCTCAGCTACATGATGTAGTCTCGGAAAATCCGTTTCCTTATAACACCGACAAGATTCGAAGAGGCTTCACGGTGAGGAATAAACGTGGGCAGATGGTTGAGATCGCAGCGTCTATCAGACGTTACGACGACAAAGTTGTCGAACGCTTCTTTAGTTATATCGCTTCGCCTGACGCTGACCCGGAAGAGGCGTTGATATTGTATTTGATCTTCTTTCACCTGCTTACTGTGACAGAGCTGCGCAACGCAAAAATACCATCGTTGGTGACGGCGGCGGAGAATCCAACAGGTGAATGCGACCGCGCAAGAGATTTCGAGTATTTGCTGCTACCAGTTCGCCAACCGAGTCGGGGGCTACAATCACCGAGACGTGAGGGACCAATAATGAAGTATGCGAAAAAGGCAGCGTGGTGGCTCCGTCCTCTGTTAGAGCGTTATTTCGAGAAGCGAAAACGTATCGGTGTCTCTGAATACCTATTCGTTGGGCGGTATCAGCTGACACAAAACAAGCCAGTATGCGACACACAAATCCTCGATCTGGTACAACGAGCTTCACAGCGTGTATTGAATGGAGTGGTTAACCCGCGGGACCTACGTGGCACGGTCGCCGCGATTAGAGCGGACAGATCAAAGCGCCGCGGCGCGATTCTCACAAAGCTTGGTTACACACGTGGATGGGCCACTCGGTTCAACTATCTCGAAACGTTTCTACTGGAGCCTAAGACGACACCAAGACGACATCAACCCAACAGCGCCAGCCCCCAGCGGGGGCGTAGCGTAGTGAGCGGTGCGAGGTGCGCCGAGCGCGCGAGCGAAGCGGGCGCAAGGGGGAGAACTAATAAAAGTAGCGGGCGTTTGATAACAGCGATTCTGTTCGGGAGCGCCGCCAGGCGCTGTAGTTGGGAGAACAGAATCTTCTGTTATCAGATGACCGTCCGATTTGAGGCTCGTTTGTGCCGAAACCCTCTAGTTCGAATACGATCGCAAGTGCTTTTCTGCGGGCCGTGATTCTTTAATTCAGGCGTGCAGATTGTTCGGTCGGATTAGGGGATACTCTCGAAAAGGATGGGACTACTTCGCGGGCTCCCGTCGTCTTCTTCGAGCAGAACATGTCTGCATCTTCATGTACGGAAAATTCAGATAATGCGGCATATTTGCAGTTGGGATAGAAGCGAAAAGACACGCGAAATTGGGCTAGTCTGTAATGTTCAATGTATAAACGGAAGGGCAGCTAGAGAGCTGGCCTTTCCGTTGGGCGAGACATTCAGCCTCGTAATCCGTTTTCACTAGTTACGAACCTAGAGGCAGCGTCAGAAATGTCACGTGAGTCACACGTGACGCTTCTGACACTCTCTAACGTGGCGTTCAAAATCGATCCAAAGTGCGGGCTGAGTTATTGTCGGGCAACGACAATAACCAGCCCATGCTGTGAACTCAACAGAGGCTAACCAAACCTCGACGCCTGGCAGTTACTGTCACAATCCCTCTCATTTGATCAGCTTCTCAAACGCGTAAAAATTTTTCGCCAGCCAAGTGCAAGCACTTGCCTGGCAGTATCTCAGGGGAGTGCCTACTGGACATAGCTTGACACTCCCGGAACGTGCTTCCTATAGTCTGAAACAACTTGCGGAAATGGTTCACAGCTTTGGTCCTGTTGGCGGCGATGCTTTGTGCCGTAGTTGGTATCGGGGCACATCAGGGCGAAGGTTCCTGTCCGCTTAGCAACGTGCCGGACTGCTGCAAGAAAGCTCGTTCGAGCAGCAAGGCGCCCGAGGTTTCGATGGCGCGTCTTTGTTGCAATTTGAACTGCTCAGAGCCGAGAAGTAGCGGGGGAAGTGGTTCAGCAGGATTTTCTTCACAGCAAACCTCTACTCCGTTGCCGACTGTCGTTCCTCAGCCGCTAGTTTGCGTTGGTTGCTCTCAATCCGCATAGTCGATTGATTCCACTCCTAAGTACATTAAATATCTCGCACCCCTGATTTAGTAGTCACAGGGCCGTAGTGTGTCTAATCAAAGTTAGTCCTGGTGTGTGGCTGCTCATTCAAGAAGCCGCACATGTATGCCTTCATGACTGAATTGATCAGGAGAAAAAGAATGAGAAGCAATTATTTTCGTTACACGTTCACTGCCACGTTAGATCTGCTTTTATTACTTAGAACAGTGGTAAGTACTGCGGCCCAGGTGAAGCGCGTGCAAATGCACCCGCACCCTCGAGGTTTTTACACAAGCAGCTTGACGTCACGTCGCGGCCCGCTTCGTGTATTTTCTCGGGGAGGTTAGATAAACTCATGGGCCGGACTGTGAGTTAACGGCCTCACCATTTCAACCCAAGGCGGGCAATCGGCTCCCCGCAACTTGGCGTGCTAACTAACCTGCTCACCGCGACGACATATCTGTTTTAATCAAGGTAGGGCCTAGGCTGACGGCAAGAACTCGGGAGTTTGATTCTACAGCTGCCATTCTGTTTTACTCCGCAGGCGCGTATGAGTCGTGTTCTAGGAAGAGCTAGGCTGATAAGCGCGCCCTAATTAGAACGCATATCGGAGGAGCTCTATCTTTTTTTGATTGATAAGGCTCTTAGCTCCGGACGCCATGATTAAGAGGCGGCGTTGTTCGCCAGCCGTAAGAGGAACATTGGCTGAGAGGGCGCGAGTGATTCGGCGTCCAGAATTAGGAGTGGTCCATTTGCGGTTCCGTTAATAGACCAGAACCGCGTAAGAGTCACAATCGGGTGTTATCGACTCTGACGTAACCGATTCCGCGATCGCGAAAACGGCGTTGACAATCTCATCGTTTGTCTTTGCTTCATCTCCTAAGACGGCGAAATGCTCCTTGACGCCCCCTCTGGAAAGAACGTGTCAAGTGACTGAAACACTGCTTGCCATATTTGACGGGCCGCGTGGCCTGTAGCGCCGATCGGAATCGGTCGCTTGCCGAGTTCCTGGGCAATGCGAAATTCCTCCAATACGCCCGCGCTGACCACACTCTTGCCATCACTCGGATCGCGATTGTTGCCGCTTATAAAAATGATCATCCCGGCGGTGGCGATGATATCTTGGCGGTGTTTAGTATTGAACTCTTCTTTCGTCATCCCGATCAACGCCTCCCTCGGAAAGGGGCGCAGGTAAACCCGCTCGCCTACGTTAATCTTGTTGCTGCCGTAGAGGGTTTCAGCCGCGCCGAGCATGGCTGCCGCGCCGATGCCCAAGCCCAGTCCGGAAATGAGATTGTAGTTGCGGCGGATAATTTCGCGCCCGATGGCTTTCGCCAAACTCTCTGTGCGCTCACGATTCATGGGGCTGTATTCATAAGCGCTCCCCGAAACAAAAATGTTCTTACTGTGTACGCGCCGGTTCAACTCTTCAAGCATCTCAGTAATCTCGCTGAAGTCGTCAATTAACATGGCTTGAATGCCGTACCGCTTCAGGTCGTTGACGCGCAGTTCTTGTCTTCTCCATTCATACTTATTCGTTTTAACTTAATCCGAGCCTGTGCTACGCGGCGCTTCCGCCCGTTTCACGATCCAGTAGTGTTGTGGCTGGTTGGTTCCGAACAGCGAACGGAGGCGGCCTAAGACGTACTCGATGTTGGGATCATTGAAGCTGTACCCAAGAAAGAGAAAAACCTTGGAGATCAAATCGCCCCGTAGCAGCTCGGAGAAGAGTGCGCGGTGATCGTTATAAGTCTCGTAATCCTCTTTAATGAGTACCGCGTCGTGCGGCTGCGTAATGCAGCCGTGCATCTTATAAAGAAGCGCGTCTCTTTTAGGCAAGGGGAAGGTGAGCTGCTCCTTTGTCACTTTAACGTCCAAACGTTTATAAGCGTCACGATATGACTGTTCGATCAGTTGATCATAATTGGTGGTCCAGATTGTCGTCAGGGCAGGCGTGCGATCAGCCGGTGGTTCTCGAAAACTCGGGTGTCCCGGGTGAACTGCTCGATCAGCAGAGTGTTTAGTAGGTGACGGTTACCGCCATGCTCGTTGACGTAGTACTGGGCTAAGGAGATCAGATCCGGTTCAAGGTCGACGTTCAGTCCCAACTCTTCGGCGACGGCACGTAGCAGCTCCTTCCACTCGACGAATCCCGCCGGCTTTGAGAAACCTGCGCCGACGAAGAGCGCGGCATGCCCGTCCTCCAGTGCCTTCGCGTACCGATCACAGACCGCTTAATTGCCTCATTCATAATTCGCCACCAATTTTTCGGGATGACAAAGCAGCAAAGGTGATTTACCCTTGAATCTGTACCCTTTTCGCTGACGAACGCTAAATGTGCCTATGTGCATATCCCGGACGTCAGGTAGATTGTTAACACTCGTCTAATAAGGCCTCTCATCTCTCATCCAGAAGTGAACAGGCGCGGGCGATCGGATGCACGTAGTATCTATTTCTGAGTTATGCGGACCCGGAGGACAGCGCTTTTACGCTCTGGCTCGCGCTGCAACTAGCCAAGGAGGGTTATCCCGTCTGGTGCAGCCAAACGAAACTGCTCGGGGGTGAAGAGACATGAGCGACATCGAGAGGGTAATCCGAAAGGACACGAGGAAGTTCATCTACATAGTCTCTAAGACGTCCAACACCAAAAGGGGACCACTCAAAGAATTGACCGTTGCTGAGAACGTCGCACGCGATGGCGGACTGGAAGAGTTCGTCATCCCAGTGTTGATAGATGATCTGTCGCCGCGCGACATCAACATCCAACTCTCATTGATCAACGCCATCAGTTTCAAAGAAGGGTGGGCGTGCGGACTAAGATCATTGCTGGATAAGTTGGAAAAGATTGAATTTCCCAAAAGTGAAAAGTTCACGCCCGCCGCGGTCGCTTCGTGGTGGAGGTCTCAGTTCGATGCGGAGCAAACTGTCCTCGCGGAGCCCGACGAATACCTGTCAAATTGGTTCGCGGTAGAAGACCTCCCGACCGACATCTACTTTCACATATTGTGGGATCAAGTTAACAAAAACGCTGAAGTCCGCGGGGAGCTGCCCCATCCGGCATTCCAGCATAACAACCGCCTCGTCACCTTCGCTAAGGCTGAGGACTTCGCAGGAGCGCTCGGCAAGTCCGTCGTGATCGCAGATACACATAAGTTCATGACACAGGATTTAATTGAAGGGAAGTTGAGCAATGACGTCCTGTCGCGTAAGGAGGGGCGTGACTTCGTCGTCAGGCTATTGCGCACGGGTTGGGAACTGATGCTCAAGCGACGCAAGCTGCCGATCTATGAACTGGCGAACGAAGCGCGCTCATTCTACTTCACGAAGGGCTTGGCCGAGCATAACACCGTCAGCTTCAGGCGGGGCAGCAAGATCTATCACCGACAAGTTGTCGGGTACCGGACCGTCACAAATATAAAGACGCGCGAGCAACGAGTCGAATACTGGCACTTTGGTATCCAGGCCAAGCCTATGGTCTATCCGGCGCTCGCTTTCGGCATCAAGCCCCACGTCATTTTTACAGACGACGGGGTCACGCCATGGGAGGGCAAGATGAGGATGCACTCAGCTCGCCGCCGCCAGTGTAAGAGTTGGTGGAACGACGAATGGCGAGATTGGATTCTGGCGGCAATGACTTGGCTTGCGGGCGAAAATAGTAGGATTGAAGTGCCGCTGGGGAGCGAGGTTTCTGTCAGGGTATCGAACATGCCTATCACCTTCACGAGCCCGGTGTCTTACATCGAGCCCGAGAAGAAGCAGACCGCCGTAATCCTAGACGAAGAGGATGATGACGATGAGGAAGACGAAGAGTATAAAGAAGGTGAGGGGGCTGAATGAACAGCAGTTTGATAAAACTTTCTGAGCCAACACTTCTTTTCGGCTACGAGCAGGCGATGCAGGATCCGCGCGATGGTCTTACGCTCTTTGGCCCTCTCGATGCGGGGAAGCCTTATGGCGTACGCAGCGGGGTCGTCGGCACGCGAGATGGTATACGGCGCTTTAACGCCTGGGTGGGCCGTCTTCAGGCCTTACTAGCAAACACACCGCCGCTAATCGGTCGCCCCCCCTATCCCGGCTTCGAGGCAGTCTTCCGCATCCCGTGGAACCCGCAACCGACAATAACCATGGCAATATCCGAGGACGAACTACACAAGGCTCTGTACCTCGATGACAAACATCAACGGGTCTTCAAAACGGTCGACGTTTACGCCAACAAGATCATCGAAGCCAAGAGAGAAGAGGACGCAGAGGTGGACATCTGGTTCGTCGTCGTGCCCGAAGATGTGTACAGGTACTGTCGTCCACAGTCCACGGTCGACGCGGGGTTGAGAGTTGAAGCCGAAGGAAAGATGTCTGTTAAATACGCCAACAAAATGTTGGACAACGCCTCGCTGTTCGAAGAACAGAACACGGACGCCGAGCCGTATCATTACGAGGTCAACTTCCATAACCAACTCAAAGCGCGACTGCTGCAACACGACGCCCTGACCCAGATCGTGCGCGAAACGACCATCGCACACACCGAGTTTTTGAACACTAAAGGCAACCCGACGCGCAATCTCGACGTTCTGCAATCCTCCATCGCGTGGAATCTGTCGACTGCCGCCTTCTACAAGGCGGGCGGGCGGCCATGGAAGATTAATGGCATCCGCGACGGCGTCTGCTACATCGGACTCGTGTTCAAGCGGGATGAAAAGAACCGCGACCCACGCTCCTCATGCTGCGCTGCGCAGATGTTTCTCGACTCAGGCGACGGCGTTGTTTTTAAGGGAGCGGTTGGCCCGTGGCATACGCCGGGTAGGGGTGACTTCCATCTTAGCCGCAGCGCCGCGCGTGAGTTGGTGGAGGTCGCGGTTAAATCCTATAAGGGCAAAAGAGGCAACGAGCCGCCGAAGGAATTGTTCCTCCATGGCAAAGTGAGATTCAACGACGAAGAGTGGGCTGGCTTCAAAGACGCGGTCGGCGACGCGACCAACCTTGTCGGCGTGAGGATCAGGGACGAGCGTGATTTCAAACTTTACCGAGACGGCGATCTCCCCGCGCTCCGCGGCCTCGCCTACGTCAGGGATCGACACACTGCGTATCTTTGGACGAAGGGCTACACCCCGAGGCTGCAAACCTATCCCGGGATGGAAGTGCCGAAACCGCTCCTGATTGATGTTTGCCGAGGCGAGGTGGATATTGAAGTAGTCTTGAACGACATCATGGCACTGACCAAGTTGAACTACAACGCCTGCCGCTTTTCTGATGGCGACCCGGTGACCATTAGGTTTGCAGATGCGGTCGGAGAGATTCTCACTGCCGTTCCGATAGGGAAGATCCCGCCGCTGCCGTTCAAGTATTATATTTGAACTACGCTGTCCGTCGTCTGGCCGTGTCCTTTGGCGGGCGCGGTCTTTTTTGGTCCAAAGTGAGTTGACTTGGTGTATAATAGCTCCCACGCGCGCAAAAGTTTTTTTCAACTTAATTCTCACCGAATAATTCAATTCAGATTAATTAATTACGTCAGAAATCCACGCTTCGCCGAGCTATATATGGGAGGTGTTTTTGTGATGCCTGATGTAAAAATAATTATTTGGATGCTGGTAGCATTCGGTGTAGTTTTTGTTGTTGGCGCTGTTATTCGTGCAATTGGATTATCTGAACTGGTTGTGCGATTGAAATTTCGTAACGACAACACGAACAACAAACAACTGAAGAAGTAGTTAAATTCTTTAGCATTTTCACCAAGTGGTAATTACGCCAGAAGTGTGATCAAAAATCAGTTTCGGATATTAATTTTGCTTTTGCAGTATCAATTACAAAATCGCCATATGGCTACGTTCTAAAACTATTTTGTGGTTGTGGGAATTTTCTGTTGGTTATCAACTATTTTTGATTGGTCTGTTCATTGTTAGATTAAGTTAATCATTTCTAGAAAGTTACTTGTTGACAGAAGACTATGAGGACGCAATTTTGGTTTACGATGCGGTACTCAAGCTGAACTCACGCATCTTGTCTACCGTTTTTTCTTTTTGCTTTGCTTGGTCCAACACGACCCGCAGTTTTGCGCGGCCGGAACCGATGTTGCGGAACGGCATCGGTCTCCCCGAGTTGGATCTGGTGGGCAGATCGGTTTTGTTCGCGCTATTTCAAGCACGCAAGGAGTTAGATTGCTCTTTGATTCCGACATCTTTATTGCGGGATTAGATGGAAACGGCATCCTGGCCTTTGCTGACGCAGCAAGTCCAACTTTTTACGAGGAAGCAGACGGAACACCCTCAGATACGGAGAGCGATGAAGTGGTCGTAAGTCAGCGAGTCAACAATGACGGCTGCTGTATCAAAATAATCAACTCAACGGGCTTTCGCATACTAGCTACTGATAGCCATTTGTTTGCTCATCCTCGATGGAATCCTGGAAAAACTGCGGTAGCATACCGCACTCGATCCGAACGATCGCTATTGCAGACAACTCATCCGCCAGGCTGATGGCCACCGAGGGAGATAGTCCAGGATGGACCAATCTTGGCCAGGTACTCTATCTTTTGAATGGGGAGCTTTGGGGTAAATAAGGCAGATGGCTCAGAACCATTTCAAATGACTAGAGCTTCCTTCAATCTCAGCGTCGGCGCGTTCGATTGGGCGCGTTCGGCTCCCTGTCTGCTTCTCATTGAGAACGGCAAGATTGTGCGCATTCGATTCTGAGTCGCAAGTCAGTTCGGGATCAAACAGGTCGAGAATCAATTCAGGAGTTCGTTGGAGGCGGTGTAGGCCGGTACTTGATACGGCACACCGCCCATCAACATTATTCGCGAGATGGGCGGAGGGCTGACCCCTACAATCATACCTGCAGGGCTTAAGATCTCGATTACTAATTCCGGAAGTTGCAAACAAAAGGTTTCATTCATCGCTCTGTTTGATTCCCGGTAAGGTTGACCGTAAAAACTTCATCCTTACTCGACGTGATGTTGTCACATTATGACAACATCTGTACCTACAATTGCGAAAAGGCAAGACCGATGGACCGCGAAGCCGCGTCGCAAGAAGGTCGAGGCCCGTGCTGACGTTCTGATCGCCGAAGAAATGACGTTGCAGGAACCCGGGCAGGCTCGTAAACTCACCCAAGTGCGAATGGCCAAGGTTCTCGGCATAGACAGGATGGTGTTTCCCGTTTGGAAAGCGCAGCGATCTTTTGCTTGCTACACTAAGGAAGAGCGTCGAGGCGATGGGTCGCAACTTGTCCCTAGTTGCTGATTTCCCGACCGTGAGTCAGTTATCCTTTCCGCATTGCCGAAGTAGAGGCGTACGGAGTTGATCTGAGGCAAAGCAATATTAATCATAGATTGTCGGTTTATTGGGAATCTTTAGCCCAGAGAAATACACTTGGCTCCCTTCGTCCACTTCTGACCGAGAGCTTTGGTTTCCTCGGAGGTAAGCCAGGGGCCGAATGGAACGCTTCGAAGTTTTCAATGTCGCGTCCTTACCTCGCTCATCTCTAAAAGTGAATTAATTGATTCGACTGGAAAGCTGGCCAAGCACTCAAATGTCAACGGAACCTAGAGAAAGGCTCAAAAACGGGGTCATGGTGCTTTCGTAAGCACTTCGAAGGTTGAGTTCTAACAAATGCCTCTTCAAATCAAAAATATTACTCACCGTTTTGGTGTTTCCAAGAAGATTTTGGATGATGTTTCCTTTGAACTAGAAAAAAATAGAATTTATGCGCTGATGGGAGCAAACGGCGCGGGTAAAACCACGCTCTTTAATATCATTACGGGCTTTATCAAACCGCAATTCGGCGAAGCTTTTTTCAATTCAAACAAAATAAGCGGCCTCTCGCCGTACAAAATAAATCGGTTAGGCCTCGGCAGAACCTTTCAGGATTTGCGGTTGATTTCTAAACTCACGGTAAAAGAAAATATCTTGTTGGCAATGAATAACAATCCGACGCAGGCTTGGTTTAAAGCCATCCTCCCAAAGCCGGTTTATAAATCCAAGATACGCGCTTTAGAAGAAAAAGCGGAAGAAGATTGTTACAACCTGCTTTTTGCAGCAATCTAAATCCGCTCTGGCCGGGGAAATTTCCTACGGGCAACAGAAGCTATTGAATCTGGCGTGCTGTATTGCAAATGATGCGAAGTGATTTTGCTTGACGAGCCGATTGCCGGCATTAATCCTAAATATCAAGAGCATATTCTCGACTTATTGAAACAGCTTCGGGATCAAGGGAAAACCGTTTTGCTGATTGAGCACAATACTGAATTCTTGCAGCAAGTTGCCGACACTTTTTTTTTCTGAAGGGCGGAAAGCTGAACGCTTACGACACTTTCGCTCAACTGAAAAATGATAAGGAAGTTTTAGACGCCTATTTGCAAGCTTGACTTCGTTCGATGGCGCCATTTGAACAATCCGATGGCCTTGCTTGAACTAAAAAATATCAACACCGGATACGGCAAAAAGCAGGTGCTTTACGACATTTCCTTTTCAGTCGAGCGCGGCGAGATCGTGCTGCTCATTGGCTCGAACGGTTCGGGCAAATCCACTTTGCTCAAAGCGATTTACGGCTTGCTCCCGCTCTGGCGCGACAGCAGCGCGGCGGGAGATTCTTCCAGCGAGGGCGGGACAATCGATGGCGGCAGCATTCGTTTCGACGGCGAGAACATCGCTGGCCTACCCGCCTCCGCGCTCCTGAAAAAAGGGCTGCTCTACGTCCCGCAGCAAAACAATTTGTTCGCTGATCTAACTGTCAAAGAGAACCTGGAAATGGCGGGCTTAACCCTCGCGAGCCGACAGCTTCTACGCGATAGAATTGAAAAAGCCTTGACAGTTCTGCCCACGCTCGTCCCGCATTTAAAAAGGATCCCGATGAAACTGAGCGGCGGCGAGCGGCGACTGCTGACCTTGGCAATGGCAATCCTCCACCAACCGAAAATGATTCTCATGGACGAGCCATTCAACGGGCTCTCGCCGCAGAACATCACTTTCGTCAGGGAAAACCTTAAAAATGCTGAACGAAAAAGAGGGCATAGCTTTTCTAGTTGTTGAGCATCGCATTAAAGAAAGTTTTATTCTGGCCCGTAAAATAGTTTGCCTGAAACTCGGCAAGGTTTATAGGATGGAAGATGTTCAATTGGATTTTGACGTTCGAGACCTTCAGGAAGTCTTTGTCTAAGAGTCAAGAATTAGGAAAAAGTTCGGTGTGAATTTGTTTGAGTTGCTTGAGAGATTTTGCAACCTTGAATAAGAGCTCCAAGGAGAAGTTATGAGTCGAAAAGTAGCAATCACAGGCTTGATCGTAATCGTACTAGCAGGGCTAGCCATATATGTATACAAGATTAGAAATACCGGCAATGCAAATGAAAATGTAATTCGCATAGGAGCTTTGGTCGCTTTAACTGGCAGTTCAGCAAACTACGGAAAATCTTTAAGGCAAGGCATTGAAATTGCGACTGATGAGATCAATAAAGATGGCGGAATAAACGGTAAGAAACTCGAAGTCATTTACGAAGACTCTCAAGGAGACGCCAGAACAGGGATTTCTGGATTTAACAAATTAGTTGATGTAGATAAAGTTCCGGTCGTAATAGGCTCGATCAGCAGTGTGATTCTAGCTGTTGAACCCATAGCTGATGAGAAGAAAGTTGTACTGATAAACTCCTCGGCGATAAGTCCGAAGATATGCGAAAAGGCCGAGGATTTTTTATTTAGCGTTATGGTCAATGGAGCGACCGAAGCTAGATTTATGGCAGGTGAAATTTCTAGAAAACATCAGTCTGAGCCAATTGCCATTCTGTTCAGTAATAATTCGTCAGGAGTTGATACAAAAGATAATTTCGTAAAACAGTTGGAATCTGCCGGCGGGAAAGTGGCTATTGCCGAAGGATATGAACTGAACACAACCGACTTCAAGTCTCAATTGACGAAGATTAAAGAATCCAAAGCTAAGGTAGGATATCTCATTGCATTTAGCAGTAATGAGTTCGCGAATATTTTAACTCAATCAAAAGAAATCGGTCTTAATCTTCAGTGGTACTCCTATTCCGGTCTTGAAACTAAAGAGACGCTTGATTTAGCGAAAAATGCTGCGGAAGGTATTATTTATTCATATCCTCAATACGACCCTAACGATGCGGCTTTCGATGGGTTTCAAGATAAATATCAATCACTTCATCAGAGTTGGGCTGACATATACACTGTCACCTCTTACGACGCTATCAAACTGCTCTCTTCGGTAATGAAGAATAATGAAACGTCGTCGATTGCAATTCAACAAGGTTTGAGAAACATAGGTGGTTTTAAGGGAGTGTTTGGAGAAACTAGATTTACTAACAAACAATGCGTCGAAAAGCCTTTGATGTGGAAAACCGTCAAAGACAACAAGTATCAGATCTTCAAGTAATTCGGCTCACAATACGGATATGGCGAAAACAGGTCTTTTACTATTCCTCATAGTCGGTGAAGGTGATCAAACTTACAGGCTGTTTTCACTCTGGATATTAGCTCTTATCTTAGCAGTCATATTGCTTCTAAAGTCCTCTTCAGTAAGAATAGTAGATCAACTTTATCAAAGACTATGTGACAGAGATCCGCTTACTCTAATTGCTTTTACTTACCTCACGGTTATTGCAGTCTTAGGAATCTCAGAGTTAGTCGTTACATTAACCAACAAGCCCTCCTGGAAAGCACCGAATATACACAGAGACTACATTGTATTTGCCGTACCTTTAATAGTTTTGGTCGTTCTATCATTTTTGGAGTGGAGGCGCTCAAAATTTCTAAATCAAAAATTACAATGGATTCATAGAAGGCCATTCTTCATCATTACATTTATAACATTTGTGATTGTAGCGGTTGTTATCCTTTTTGAGGAAAGTGGTTATTTTGAAAAAAGCACCTACAATTATTTTCAAAATTCAAATCTCATAAATATTTTTAGTGTCATAGGAATATTTGGGACACTTGTCGGCCTGGTCATAACTTATGAACAGTTAAGATTAGCGGAAGATAGAATTGATGGATATGAAAGTTTGTATGAGGCTCTTGACGAACTATTACACGACGACAAAGCCAGATTCTTTCACTTTTACGGGGCTACGTTAATTCCCGGACATGCTGCCTTTGGCGACTCTAGCGTAATAAAAACCTATGAGGATAATTTATTGATATTTTTAAACCACCTGCCTCGCAGTCAGCAGGCAATTATTATTGCACCTTCACCAGATCTGTACCAAACTACTTACTTACCTTACTTAAATAATAAATACAGAAATGAAACTTTCACACAACCGGTACTGGACTCACTCGTAGAGGATGTTAAGACGTTCCACAACAGATTACAGTTCCCTAACTTAAAGATCATTACGATCGCCGATAAAAAAGATATTGAGTTCATATCTGCTTACTATTACTCAAATGGCAAGATGGTTATTTATGCCGTTCCCCTGCATTATGAGTTGGAAAGAGCGAAGGAGATTGATAACAAACCTGAAACGAATTCAGTTGTGGAAATAGAACCTGTCTTAGTCGGGTTTAAAACAACCAGTCGTTCAGTGATTAAGGCATTTGAGAAAGATTTTCATAAAAGAATTAAGGCGAGAGAGCAACACTCCTAAATGGTTCAACTCGAGGCAGACACAAACAATTGATCAGTTAAGCGTGTTGGAATATATGTATTCCAAGCATATCGTTTCACCAGCTAACTTCATAGCGTCGCTGCAAAAGGATGGTAAATTTGTATCGGATGGCATGGCTATCGAAGATATATTGCCTTATGACCAAGACCATTTTGGAGGTCTCACAGCAACTGAAACTTGTTTAGAGTTATTGACTTTCGGTGACCGCTGTCGGGTGTTGGATATTGGAAGTGGCTTGGGAGGACCAGCAAGATACATTTCATATAAAACAGGTTGTAGCGTTACGGGCGTAGAGATTCAGTATGATAGATATTCCCTTTCTAAACTCTTAACTAAATCTATCGGGCTTGAAAAAAAGGTTTCGTTTATTCACGGTGATTTCGTCTCAGTAGATTTCCAACAACCTTTTTCACACGTCATTTCATTCCTTGCAATCCTGCATATCATAGACAAAGAATTGGCTCTCGTAAAATTAGCAAACACATTACAGAGTAATGGCACGCTTTACCTAGAAGATTATTATAGAAAAGCCCCTTCATCCGCCGAAAGCGATCAGGCATTGCTCGAAACAGTTTCTTGCCCCAGCCTACTCGACCTTGACCACTACTTAGCGGTTTTGCAGGACAATAAAATACAAGTTGAACGCGTAATTGACATGACCGAAACATGGACGCGTTTAGCTATTGAAAGAGTTGAGAACTATAGTCAACATTATTCTGTTATGTCGTCAGACTTTGGTGAAGAAGCAACCGCAAATGCTTTATCTTTTGCTGGTGGCGTCTCAATGTTATTTCATTCTGAGATCATTGGCGGCGTTAGAATCATAGGTAGGAAGTTTTAGTTGTCGCTAACAATTGATGGCTCAAATTATCGTAAATATATTTCTATCTACTTCAATCTACTTATTGATATCCGCTTCATTTTCTATAGTCTATTACCCGACAAGATTCTTCAACATTGCCCACGCAGTAATCATCACTTTCTCCGCTTATCTTACTTTTCTTTTTGCCAATCAGTTTTCGCTGCCTTTTGCCATTGCTGTCGGTGCGGCAATTGCGGGGGCGGTTTGTGTCGGGTTGCTGTGCGAGATTCTTTTTTACCGTTCAATGCGGAAAAGGAATGCTCCGGCGTTGGCTTATTTGATCACTTCAATTGGGTTGTATACGGTATTGCAGAATTGCATCTCGCTATTGTTCGGTGACGATACGAAGGTCATAAGAACGGGCGAGGTGACAATCGGCATTGAAATTTTCGGCGCATACGTAACCGACGTACAACTCGTGACCATACTCATTTCTGCTGGTTTGTTTGTCGCCGTAAACCTGGGTCTGCAATTCACCGTAGTCGGAAAAGCGATCGGGCGGTTTCGAGCAATCCCCAGCTTGGCGAAATCTATGGTATTAACTCGAACCAGACTATTCTCGTCGCTTTCGGGTCGGTTCGGCGTTGGAGCCGTCGCCGGGATTCTCTCGGCGATGGATACGAATATGACACCAACCTTCGGATTTAATCTGCTGCTATACGGCGTGGTAGTGGTGATTATCGGCGGAGTCGGCAGCACACGCGGTCTCGCCGCCGGCGCGCTGCTCGTGGCAACGGCGCAGCACTTGGCCGGTTATTATATTGACACGAGATGGATGGATGCGGTGACTTACGTTATTCTTATCGCGTTTCTGATTTGGAAACCGCTCGGGTTTAGCGGCGTGAGGTTGAAGAAGGTCGAGATATAGAAGATAGTTATGGAATACGTACTGCACCTGCTTATTTTTATCGTCTTTTACACGCTGCTGGCTCAGAGCCTGAATCTCTCGGCAGGGCTGACGGGTTTAATCTCGCTGGCACACGCGGGCTTTTTCGGCATCGGCGCGTACACGACCGCTATTTTGTCGCAGCACTTCAATTTGGCCTTCTGATCAATCTGCCGGTTGCGATGTTGGTGTGTCTTATCGTCTCGCTTGTCGTCTCACTCGTCGCATTGCGGATGGTGGACGACTATTTCATCATATGCACTCTTGGCGTTCAGATTATCATTTTCTCTGTGATGAATAACTGGATGGATTTGACTAAAGGACCGCTCGGTATCGCGGGTATTTCTCGATTCCGTTCTTCGGAATCAAGTTCGATGGCAAAATCTCGTTTCTGCTTTTGAGCTTGGTTTTTATGCTTGTTGTCTGGTATGCACTGAACAACCTTTCTAACTCTGCCTTTGGCAAAACATTGCGGGCAATCAGTGAAGACGAGATATATGCGGAGAGCATCGGGAAGAATGTCTATCAATCGAAAGTAATTTCTTATGCGATAAGCGCATCCATCGCGGCGATACCCGGAGCGTTGTACGCTCATTACATTACATACATAGACCCGACAAGCTTCACAGTAATGGAATCCATTTTTATTCTCTCAATCGTCATCATTGGTGGAATGGGAAATCTCCGGGGAAGTTTTCTAGCGTCGGTATTTATGATTCTGTTACCAGAGATTCTGCGCTTTGTTGGAATGCCGAATAACATCGCTGCCAACACGCGCCAAATAATTTACGGCGCCTTCTGGTTTTGGTAATGATGAGCGGAAAAAATGGTCGAACTTTTCTTCGCAAAAATGAAGAGCCATATTTAGGAGAATCAAAGGGAGGAGTTCATGACATTTTGTTGTGCTGAGGCTTGGAAAGGGTTACTCACATTGAAAGTTCCTCGCCGAAAGAGATGTTATGACCCTCTCCAAACACGGCTATTGAAAACCAGGGTTTTGCGGGCAAAGAACGGTCGGAATCTTCCAGTTGTGTAAGGAATCAATTAGGGCGGAAGAGTTTGGTGTGTGTTTGGTGTCTATTACGAGAGAGCACTACGAGAATATATAGAGTAATGAGAACTATAGAGAAAGCTGGAAGGGAACGAAATCGAAGCGAATACGCGGATTATGTGAAAATCCCTGCAAATTGATGATTTGGATAGCGATTGAATTCGAATCCCACTTCGGCACTAAATCCAAAATTGAAGCCTTGCAAATAAAGAACTTAGCAAGGCGACCACCATCCGATAGCAGAGAATTTTTAGTTTTCTTTGGCTTTCTCAAACGTTGGTTAGGGCTGAAGTTACTGCCCAATTATGATATCGGAAAGCTTGGTAATATAACTAACGCGCTGATCAACGGGAATCCTTATTAATTGACCCCTTTGCCTCGCGAGGCCGCGCGCCCCCGTGCCGATGTCGTCGGCTTTCGTCCTCATCGCCTTCGCGACCTTCATCAGGGTACCGATGATCGAAGACTTCTTTCCACAGAGCTTCTACCGCCTCACCACTTTTTCGACCATGATTGGTCGCAATAAGAAACGTTGACAGCTAATCTGCGCTTCGTTGACACGAGAATTGCTCGATCATAAGCTATGCACTGTTTTTAAGTACGTTTAAACACCTGTCAAGAGTTCACCGTGGCCTTAACACCGACGTCTGGTGTATGTCAGATTCTGATCACAATGCAATTGGTCCTGCTCTCGGATATGTTTATCAATTTGAGCGAGCCACCTATCGACTCTTGGAAGCTGAGAACAGCGTTGTTTCAGTTGCAGTCGAGGACATAGACGACGTTAGCGTCCACCGCTCCGACGGCACCACCATACGTGAGCAAGACAAGGCGACAATCACCACCCGGCGAGCGCTAACCGACAAAAGCGTTTCCCTTTGGAAGACGATCGCTATTTGGGCAGATGTTGTCTTCGCAAACGTTTCCGTACTTCAGTTAACAGAATTCCATCTTATAACAAACGGGGAAATTGATCCTAAAGGGTTGGCTGCTCGGATTCATGCCGCGAAGAGCCGATTTAGCATGGACTCTGTGGCAAAAGAACTTCTGGCTATGGCCTCGACACTGCGCGATGGCATGCTGCCCTACGGCGCAAAAGTTCTTGAGATGTCACAAGGCCTTCTTGCAGCCTTAGTTGGTCAGATTTTCGTGTTCGACAAAGTTAGCGCATCGTTCGGGGGCAACCTTGACGAGCTACAATCACTGCGCCTTCTAGGCGACTTTCAGCGAATGGCGGTTTTCGACAACGCGGTTGGTTGGGTGCGGCGAACAGTGCTCTCGGCAGCCCAAGAAGGGAAGCCGACATTGATCCATCGAGCTTCTTTCGATAAGGAGGCAAGAGCACTGCTACGACGTGTCGCAGTCGCACCCTTGGCCGTGGTCTTCGAAACACCAGGCGGCGTAGTAGACCCGGCCAACTATCGGTCCCACGGGTTCTTTCAGCAGCTTGATTGGATCGATACTGATTCGGGATTTGTCAGAGCGTGTGTCATTCATTATGTTCAGGCACAAGCAGCGCGCGTGAAATGGACGGACTCCGACGCTGTTTCCGAAACGTCGCTCCTTGCTTACGAAGAAGATTTGAAGATGCGGTGGAGTTTGCATGTTCGAAGGCAGTCTCAGCAGACATTTGCGTCGCCTGTTATCCAAGGACAGGTCCGCCTCACCGAGACATTGTCAGAGGATAGCACTCTGGATGGACAGCCGATGCCTAAGGCAATCACATGCGGCAGCTTCCACGCCTTGGCAGACTTTGACGCCCAAAAAAAACCTGAAATTGGATGGCATCCAGAGTTCGAAACAATGGCGAACAATGCAAAGGAGAAATCGTGAGTGGCACCCTCTTGAACGAATACGAATTGATGTTGAATGTCGGTTTGGGTGCTCGGGCTCTTCACGCCTATACCGTGGCGTTCCAATCCATTCAGGAAAGACCTGAGGAGGCAGTCACACTTTGGCATCTTGCGACAGTGCTTCCGCTCGTTTTCCATGAGACTTCACGCAGAGCAATTTCAAAACGTCAACCCCGATCCGGCCTCCGTTCCATCCTTACTCGTGATCCGGAAAATGACATTGCTCAAAACGAAGCAATCTTCAACTTAACTCGACGGGTTCGGGACATGTATCCGAGAACCAAACGATCGTTGAACTGTGCGATGGCTTGGGGACTGCTTGATGCCAAAGATGGGGTCGTACTTCCTCGGTCCATTCAGCATCCTCCATCCTTTTCAGGGGAGGCTCGCGCTATCGTGAAAGCTGCTACGAAACTCGGTAGATGGGCGGGGCAACTGACTGCGTTCGAATACCTTACTGTACTGGGGGTCGAGTTCTTCCAATGAAGTTCTCTCTAGTCAATATAATTTTGTGGCCACGGGATAGTTCAAAAGCAGCGCGTGCCTTAGCCTTCGCGGAAACGGGAATCAATTTGATCACGGGGTCGAGCCGGAGCGGGAAGTCCGCGATCATAAAAATAATCGACTACTGCCTTGGTTCGGCAACGTGCAACATTCCGAAATTGGGCCCGATTAGGAGGAGCTGTGAATGGTATGGAGTGCTCATTCGGACGGAAGAGGGGTATAAGCTCCTCGCTCGACGGGACCCTGACAATCAAGAGTCCACAGACGATTACATGTTGGTCGAAAGCGCCTCACCAACAGTTCCTGATAGACCGATTAAGAACGCGAATCGCGCCGTGATCGAGGGTCTTCTCAGCCGACTGGCTCGACTACCACAAGCAAATGCGGATTTCTATAGTAGTGGGAGTGGCTATAAGAGCCGCGCCTCGTTTGCTGACATGACCGCGTTTATGTTCCAGCCGCAATGGATCGTGGCGAATGAAACTGTGCTGTTCTTTGAGACGGAGGACGAGGACCATGCCCGGAAGCTGAGGGAAGTTTTTCCGCTCGTTCTTGGGGCGGTCGATGCTGACACCCTTATCAAACAACATCGCCTTGCGGAAGTCCGGCAGCTACTGGAACGACGGCGACGACAGCTTGATGCGCTCAAAGGGTCGATAGACGATTATGCAGGCGAGCTGCGGGGACGCTATCTCAGTGCAATCGATCTGGGACTTCTCCATGCAGACGTTAATTCTATCGACTCGGCTGAGAGTCGAGTACTTCTTGAAAGACTGAGGGACCTGGTAAGCAGTTGGATGTCAGGACAACGTCCGGCCGACGACGGCGTATCGTTCGGCACGGCGGGCCGGCTCGCGGAACTTCGGCAACGTGAGTCAATCCTAGCTCAACAGATTGCATCTCTCCGGCTGCGCCAAGTTCAGTTGCGTGAGCTGTCGCAAGCGCGCCAAGTTTCAGAAGGGCTCCTTGCGAGGGAAAGGGATCGGCTTGCCCCAACATCATGGCTGGTAGAGGATGTATCTAATCCGAGCAGCTGTCCGTTTTGCGGCTCTGAAAACCATGCTGGGACATTGGAACTATCAAGACTGGTCGAACGAGCTGTTGCTGTGGAGGCTCAGTGGCAGGGCCTTGCAACCATCCCGCCGATGCTTGATGCAGAGGAAGTGGAAATTCGACGGGCTCAAGAGCAAGAAGAGAATCAGCTTCGTCAAACCCGAGCTGAAAAGACACAACTTGAACGGCTAACAGAAACGGCCGGGAAGGCGGATGAAGAGCGGGCCCTTTACGTAGGGAAGCTTTTCGAGTTCTTAACGATCCACCAAGGACTGACTGACGACAGCGGTCTCGCCAAGGAGATTGAAGATCTTGAGGCCGAGGAGGGCGAACTGCGTGGGCAAGTTGATTCGGATCTTATTGCGCAGCGTAAAGAAGATGCTTTTGTTGCTGATTTCCAAATATGCCCAGCACTATGGTCGAATAGTAGAACTTGAGAACAATGAGTCGATTATCAAGCTTGATACAAGGGAACTGACCATTCGAGTGCTCAACGACAAAGGCGAATCCGCTTGGTTATCTCAGATCGGGAGTGGCGCCAATCATCTTGGCTACCACGTTGCCACACTGCTTGCGCTGCACGAATTTTTCATTTCAAAGCCAATCCCTTATGTTCCTGAGTCTGCTTATCTTAGATCAGCCGAGTCAAAACACAGTTTCCAGATGACATAGACGAGGAAGCTGAGCAAGAAGAGATGATTGCAGTACACAAGGCCTTTGAGGCTCTTGACGAAGCCATTGACGGACTAGCGGAAAACTTCAAGTGATAGTGAGCGAGCACGCCGGAAAGACGGTTTACGAAGGATTAGAGCACTTAACCGTCGTCGAACGTTGGCGACGAGGCCAAAAGTTAGTTCCATGGCATTGGGACGCTGAGGCGCTTCAAGAGTTAAACGGTCAATCGCTAGAAGCGGCAGTCGACGATCTACTCCAGTCAAATTTAGTGCCTGTTCTCGCAGAAGCATTAGGGCTTTTCGGCCGATCTGAATATTGCCGATGTACATATAGATCGCGTGAATTGTGAACTTGAGCATCGACTTCCAAGTGACGGTATCAATTCGTCAAGGGGCTGGGTACCAAACATTGGACGAAGTATCTCGTCCGTCTGATCGATTCGTGCGGCACACAGTTCATGGCATTGTTGAGAACGATTTGTCCATATTAATCAACCTAATAGAATCTGCTGATATTGAGTCTTGATACCAGCAAGCCCAATTACTGCCAATCCTGGTCACTCAGTGGACTTGTGGACGAACCCTGGAGTTTGATTAAACCTACATAATACGTTTTTGTTCTTTCTCTTTTCAACCCTACTCGCAGCTGCGACGTACTGGTTCTTGCGGAACCTGACATCATCAGGTTTCGGTACTCACTTAAGAGCAATAAGTGAAGATGAAATTTTCTCCCAAAGCGTGGGCAAAGACGTGTACAAGTACAAGGTAATCTCGTTTACCCTAGCCGGAGTATTCGCCTCAGTCCCAGGTGTAATTTATGCGCACTACATCTCCTTTATTGATCCTTCAAGTTTTACCGTCGGTGAGTCAATCTTTATTCTTTCGATAGTTATTTGGGGGGCTTGGAAATCTAAAACGCGGCTCCGTGCCGGTGTTTTCATCCTTCTTCCCGAAGCGCTGCGATTTGTTGGGACGCCGAATAACATTGCTGCGAATGTTCGGCAGATAATCTATGGCCTTAATAGTCATAACCATGAGAAGCGCGAAAATTCGAGGCCGAGTCGTCACCGCTTAGCTGGGCGAATTGTCACCAGCGAAGGCAATTACATTGGACTCAAGATTCCGGGCTTGCGGCAT
>CAWCZP010000011.1:0-252296 GCA_963800055.1 uncultured Acidobacteriota bacterium | reverse complement strand
GTTGGGAGTGGCATGGCACGGCTCGCATTCAAAGTGGTAGACCGTTTGCACTCGGTAACGTTCAGTTAGTTGGAATGGACGCGAAAGAGCTGCAGGAAGCGGTTGATGCTCGGAAGCTTCCAAATCGCACCGTCACTTTCCTGCCTGAGGACATCATTCTCAACACGCGCCGTGCGTTCAGCGTGTCGTCAACCGGCACTGGCTTCGGTGCGCTCGGAGCACCGACCGGACGATACATTGCGCCGGCCAACAGCAATGGTTGCCTCCAGGCGTTTTACGGGCAGTGCGGCTTCGCCAATCTGATTCTCGAGGGACCTCGCTTTGTTCGCTCTGATATGAGTTTAGTGAAGAAATTTCACTTCTCGGAAAAGACGAACATGGAGTTTCGTTTCGAGGTGCTGAACGTATTCAATAACATCAACTTCCTGGTTGGTGGAAGCGCGGCAGTTGATGATGGGAAACTTACTGCGACGAACCTTGGGTTGCAAACGCCGAATTATTCCGGTGCAGCGTTTGGAACGGTCACGGCTGCTTACCAGGATATTTCGACGACCAACGATCCTGGTGGCCGTCCGGTGCAGTTTGTTTTCAGATTCAACTTCTAGTTTTTAAGAAGTTGTAGGCGCAAAGGCGCAAAGGAAAACCAGATCTACGTAATACTGGTTTTGCTTTGCGCCTTTGCGTCTTAGCCCGCCCAAAATTTGCTAATCCGTTAAGTAAAATCCAAATTCATCAATTGCGTGTGGGACGAAGAGTCGCATCCGGGTGACGAACTGGCCTGACGCTTGGACGAATGCGTGGGCACGTCTTTTGCGCCTTAGTGAGACGTCAATGCAGTTGGCGCTCCAAAAAATTGGAGCACACTGCTGGAAGGGGGTAATAGTATGAACGGCCTTGCCGCCCGCTCAAACGGGAACGCTCATCTGAATCGATCGCAACCCTTCAACACCAGAATCAGTTATTTAAAGATCCTGGCTCTGTCGCTGTTACGCGAAATCGGGTCCGCCGAGAGCAATGAGGACCAGGACGACGAAACTATTGACTTGCAGGCTGAGGTGCAGCGGTTCGAAAAGGAGTTGATTCGCAGCGCGCTCATTCAGACGGGCGGGCGCCAGCGACAGGCAGCGCGTTTACTTCGAACCAAGGTCACCACACTCAATACAAAGATCAAGAAATACAGGGTAGAGATTCCCGACGAAGCAAGTCCGAAGACAAGCCTTCAACTCATCCATCCAGCAAAGGATTAGTTTCCCCCGATTCAATTGTGGACGTTCTATGAGACGCTTAAGTAAACCGGTTCTGCTGGTGCTCTTACTAACGTTTACTACGTCGAGCATCGGGCAAAAGAGATCAAAACCCTGGCAGGAATGGTCCAAGAAGGATGCTGAGAGCATACTCAACGAGTCACCGTGGGGAAAGACACAAACCGAGACCGACATTTCCGAAATGATGTTTCGGCCACAGGGCGCGCCAGATGCCAGATCGGGCACGAGTAATGCCGATCCGCTTCGCGACGAACGAGGCGGCGCGAGCAACCAGGCAACTACGGTCAAGTACCGGATTCGCTTCCTCTCAGCGAAACCGATACGCCAGGCGTTCGCGCGTGTGATCGCCCTGGATCAGCAGTCGGAAGACCCAAGAACCAAAACTTACATGAACGATTTTGTGGACCGTCAGTTTGATCGGTGGATCGCCGTTACTGTCGGCTTTGAGTCACGCGATCAGAGATACTCAGCAGTTGCGTTGCGGGCATTTGCAGGCGCCACCACCGAGTCGTTAAAAAACAAAACATATCTCGAACGCAAAGATGGTAAGCGCGTGTTCTTACACATGTATCAGGCGCCGTCGTCAGATGGGCTGGGTGCAAAGTTCATCTTCGAACGAATCGTGGATGAGAGGCGGTTCCTCAATCAGGAGAGTGGAGAGGTCCGGTTCGTTTCGGAAGTCGGAAAGCTGAAGTTGGACATGCGCTTCAAAGTGGTTGACATGATGTACGACGGGCAGCTCGAGTATTAGATTTCTCTGCGGCCCTCTGCGTACCTCTGCGGTCTCTGCGTTGAGCAGTTTATTAACGCAGAGCGCGTAGAGGTACGCAGAGAACGCAGAGTTCGTGATAAAACAACTCCATGAAGACAATTGGAATTGTTGCTCATAGCGCGGAAGGCGCTGCGCTTTGTTTCCTGACGGCGTGCAGGGAGGGGGCAGTCCACCTTGGAACACACATGCATCCGAATATCGTCATGAGTGCTGTGCCGATGGGACTGAGCATGCCCGGATGGGAGGCAAATGATCACTTAGCTGTCGCGAAATTCCTAACGCAGGGCGTGCAGCAAGTCGCTGACGCCGGCGCTGATTTTTATGTCTGCCCCGATAATACAGCGCACATCGCCCTGGAGCAGGTCGCCGGCGAACTGCCGCTCCCAGGGCTTCACATCGCCGAAGTGGTTTGCCACGAAGTCGCTAAACATGGATGGAAACACGTCGGGCTTCTGGGCACTCGGTGGACCATGACCGGCCCTGTTTATGAAAGGGCGTTGAAACAGCGTGGTTTCGAGAAGTTGATTCCCGACGAGCCAACGAGGGAGCAGCTCAACACAGCGATCTTTGACGAATTATGTAACGGCATCTTCAACACAGGAACGACTGACCTTTTCTTGAACGCGATTGAGGATTTGAAATCGAGAGGAGCTGAATGCGTCATTCTTGGATGCACGGAGATACCACTGATCGTAACAGCAGAGAACTCATCGTTGCCGGTCTTTGATTCAACACGACTGCTTGCGCAGTATGCGGTTCGTGAGGCAGTGAGTGAGCGACCGAACAGCCTGAAGGCAGGTTGGCTCGCCATTTGAAGCATTCATGCTTTTTGTTCGTCGCCGAGTTCAGCCAGCACCCGTTGGACACTCTGACCGCTCCAGAATTGAAGCGCGTTCTCAACGGTCATCAGAGTGCGCGGCCTCATTCGATCGATGTACAACGTCCCGTTCAAATGATCGATCTCGTGCTGAAGAATACGCGCATACCAACCCTGCGCGTTGATGGTTATTTCTTCGCCTTTTTCATTCAAACATTCAACGCGAACATTCAGCGCACGATCCACAACTGCCTGATAACCTTCCACGCTTAGGCAGCCTTCAAAGAATTGTGCTGATGAATTGTCGAGGAATGAGAGTTTCGGATTGATGATCACGTGAAAGGGAATTGCAGACCTCTGAAGTCTTGCAAGTTGCTCCGGCGAGAGGTCGCTCAGGTATTCCGCTCTATCCTCGATTACCGCGAGTTGAATCGACTCGCCGATCTGAGGCGCCGCGAGCCCGACTCCAGGCGCATCGCGCATCGTTTCTCGCATCTTCTCGATCAATTCTTGTATCGACTGACTACCGATCTCTTCCCTGGATAACTGACGACCCTGCTTTCTCAAAACCGGACTACCTGCTTGGACAATTTCTAACGTCATTACATTAACTCCTCACTCTTGAGGCAAAGCCCGATGCCGATACTTAGGAAGGGGAATCCACGATCGTCGCTACTAGATGTTCCAGCGCTGCGCTTGGGTTTTCGCTTCTGCCGGTATGGACGGGAGAAGTTTGGATAACGGTGCTGCGTGGCGCAACGAGCCAGTGAAAACGTTGACGCTGCGGTAACTGACCGATCGTTCCAGCTTCATCTCCACCGCGACAGATGATCGGAATGCTGGCCAGATGGGTTCTCACGAGTTCCAGGTCAACGTTTGGATCGAGAGCGAGCAGTCGCGACTCATTTAACTTGATGCGTGCTTCAAGAAACGACAGGTCGGGACACGAGACGATCACGCCGGCGTTGATAAACTCTTCGCGGTCCACTTTTGGTACGACTCGAACCACCGCATAGTCATACCTGAATTTATCGGGCACGGATCGCCTCCTCAACGAACTGGCGAGGCTCGTCGAGACGCCTCGTCAAATAATCGATGTAAGCTTGTCTGTTTTCCGCAATCGTACTAAACGGAGAGTTCTCCTTCATCCAGTCGTCCGGAACAAGATCGACAACACCTTTTATTACTTCTTCAGTGATCACTTCTGTCATTGCCTTGTCGGCGGTTTCGAGCGCGCCGGCGAATGGAAGCAGGATATGTTCTTTGATTAAACGGAACGGATCACTTGCTGCGTTGGTCCATATCAGTCCAGGCATGATGAAAGTAAAGCGCCGCGCCGTGATCGATCAACCAGAGCTTGCGGTGCCACATTAACAGATTTGCATTTCGCGGCGTGCGATCGACGTTAGTGACGTAAGCATCAAACCAGACGATACGCGAAGCCAGGTCTGGATCCGGTTTCTCGGCAACCGGGTCGAACATTACTGAGCCGGGAAGATAGTCGAGTCCGAGATTCACGCCGCCGCTGGCGCGGATGAGGTCTTGTATTTCGGGATCGGGTTCGGTTTTGGCGATCTCAGGATCAAGGGCAACGAAAACAAGCTCAGGCACCAACAACCCAGCCGCCCTGGCGAGTTCGCCCGCAATTAACTCCGCGATGAGCGCCTTGGTCCCTTGCCCCGCGCCGCGGAATTTGAGGACGTACATCCCATCATCGTCAGCCTCGATGATGGCTGGAAGCGATCCACCCTCACGCAGCGGGGTGACATACCTTGCAGCATTTACAGTTCTCATGGCAGTCAACTTGCGCCAAGTCAGTTCTTCATCTTCGCTTTATGCCTCAACTGTTGTTCAACCTGCTCACGGCTTAGCTTGCTGGATGCAATTGCAAGAAACAAGACCACGATCTCCTCATTCGTCATTCGCAATTCATATCCATTCGTTTCGAGGAATGCTTCAGTAATGACGGCTGCGACGCGTTTGTTCCCATCCATGAAGGCATGACCTTGCGCCAAGTGATACGCATATGTCGCTGCGCAACTCACAACATCGGCAGCCTCATAATGATGGCGATTTTCAGCAGCGATGAGAGCCGACTCAAGTAAGGCTTCGTTTCTGAGTCCACCCGTTCCACCGGTCTCGGCGATCAACGTCGCGTGCACCGTCAGTACATCGAGCTTCTCGGGAAATTTCATCAGTGAGGAATTATTGATTGGGCCCTTTTGCTAATTCTTCGTAAGCGCTGCGACGTCTTGAGAGGATTGATTCGAAGGTACTCATGAATTCGCTTGAACGTCTGGCTTCCTCGACCGAGCGAACGACCAAAGCTCGTCCCACAATCTCGACCTCAAGTTCCGCGCCCGCCGCAACACCAAGGGCATCAAGCGCTTCAGGCGAAAGCGCGACTGATGACTGTTGGTCTATTGTGGTAACGGTTTTAGACATGTGCCGATTGTAGCACGATGACCATACATCAAGCCGGTTACCACAAGATCTGGTGATAGGTTCAACTCACTCTGGCAATGACAACTGAAACGTTGGTGTGAAACTATATTAGTGCGAGAAGGAAAGGAGATCGACCAGAATGCGGAACGTCTTGCTTTGCAGTTTGTTTTTACTACTGGCGAGTATCACGGGTACTGCTAAACCCGTCCATCATTACGTCTTCTTCGGTATGGACCGGGAAAAGCTCAAAGATGCAATGGCGTTTCTCGAAACAAAGAATTTCGACGGCGCGCAGATCACGTACTCGTGGCGCCAGCTTGAGCCCGGAAAAGATGAGTACGACTTCAGCCTCATCCGCGAAGATCTGAAATTTCTATCTTCGAAAGGGAAGAAGCTGTTTGCGCAAATTCAGGATGTCTCTTTCAGTGAGAAGTGGATACATGTTCCGCGATACCTGCTCAAGGATCCTCAGTATGCTGGCGGTGCGGACAAGCAATATGAATATAAATACGTAAACCATCGTGAGACGGACGTGAAGGTTCTTGGCTGGATGGCGAGGCGATGGGACGAAAACGTTCGGGACCGATTCAAGAAATTACTCGTCGAATTAGGAAAGGAATTTGACGGCAAGATCGAAGGCGTGAACCTTGCCGAAACAGCGTTTACCATCGGTGACACCGGAGCGCTATTCCCGAAGGGCTTCACTTTTGAAAACTACCGCGACGGTATTATCGCGAACATGAAGGCGCTGAGAGAGGCATTTCCGAAATCAGTCGTGCTGGTCTATGCCAACTTCATGCCCGGTGAATGGCTCCCGAGCGAAGACAAGGGTTATCTAAAAGCTGTCTACGAGGCTGCGAGAAAGTTGCGCGTTGGTGTTGGAGGTCCTGATCTGCTTCCGTATAAAGAGTCTCAGATGGGTGCTAGCTACCCTCTTATCCGCGCTTCAGCGCCTCACGTTCGAGTTGGCGTTGCAGTTCAGGACGGTGATTATCAACACGTCAACCCAAAGACGGGCAAACAGGTAACGATCGCGGAGATAGTTAACTTTGGCAAAGAGTACCTTAGCGTGGATTACATCTTCTGGTGTACCGAAGAGCCTTACTACTCGGAACAGTTAGTACCGTTTATGAAAAAGCTTTAGGGGCTCACTTCGTTGGCAGACGATTCGTAACGAAATCCCCGACGCGGCTTGCAGCGGGTGGATCCATGTTTGCCAACACAGCAATCACGTAACCGGGACCAGGACAGATTTGCAGTACGCCGTTCATTCCGGGCGCGCCGCCTCCGTGACCAAAACATCTCGTTCCATTGATCACTGAGTCCTGAAATCCATAAGCATATTTACCCCTGCCGGCATCAACCTTTCCCGTGGTTAGCATTTCCGTGTGCTGCGCATTGAGCAGTTTGTGTGTTTGCAGAGCGGTAGCGAACCGAAGCAGGTCTTCCACCGTAGAGTAGCCGCCACCTGCCGAAGTTCCGCGGTAAGGCAGAGTGTCAGTGTTGGGCCGCCAGTCACCTGGAGAAAATCTCCTGTAGCCAACACTTCGATCGGAGACGGTTTGCTCCTCGGGTTCAGAAGCAGTAGCTGTCATGCCCGCAGGTTTGAAGATGTGATCGCGAACGTAGTCGTAATAACTCTGCCCACTGACTTTCTCTATTAGCACTCCGAGAAGAAGGAAACCGTAGTTGCTGTACTGCCAACGACTACCTGGTTCGAACCCTACTGCGCGCTGACCGTAGAGATTTACGTAATCGCGCAAAGTTTTTAACTCGAGTCGATTCTTGTCAAACTCGGGGCCAAAAATGTCGCCTGTTCCGCCAGTGTGGGTCAGCAGTTGTTCGATGGTTACTTTTGAGGCAACGTCTTTATTCGGATAGTCGGTCAAGTAATTGCCAAACGGCGCTTTCAGATCGAGTTTGCCACTTTGCACGAGTTGCATAGTGGCAACTGCAGTAAACATTTTGTTCATCGATCCAATCCGAAAACGCGTCTTCAAAGTATTCGGAGTTTTCTTTTCGCGATCTGCCAGACCATACGCCTGAGCGAAAACAGCCTTGCCATTTCTGGCTATCAATGCGGCGCCCGAAAAACGTCCAGCGGCAACATCCTCGTCCAGTTTCGTTCGTAAGGCTGTAATCAATTGCCCTCGCTCAGGTGCGGAAGAGCAAAGTCCGCGGGACGCGGAATCGCATTCAAGCTGAGCCTGGTCATTACGTGTGGCGCCGCCGCTTCGACCTCAACGGTCATGCGCGCAAACTGATCCGACAGGCGTTCCTGAACTAGCGCAACCATCTTTGTTGGTGTCGCCTCCTCGACCTTCTTCAGTTCGAAGCCGCCCGTCGTCTCTCGAAATCCCGCATCCGGATCCGCACGCTGTAGGCGACTGGGAAAACTGTTGCGCAGAAACTCTTTGTATTTATCCGCGTCGCCGGCGTTGAAGGCGTCCAACCAGGCTTTTGCCTGATTGACGGCGGGAGTGTTGGGCGACTCTGTTTGCGCCTGGCAGACGAGAACGATAAATAAAAATGCGACGACGAGAAATGCTGCTCGAGTTGTGTGGTTCATGGTTCTACTCTGTTTTCGAAGGTCCGCGAAGGAAAATCTCGGGTGCTCCAAGCGGCTTATATCCGATTCGCTACGTGGAAACAAGTTCAAACGTTTCGTTTAATGTAAGCTTCATTTTAAATGCGTGACCTGCTACTCTCTCGCGCATGCCTCACAAGAAAAAGCTCACAACGACTAGTCTAATTGTACCTGTTCAACTCATCGAGCGCAGAATCTACTTGATTCGAGGACAGAGAGTCTTGATCGACTTCGATCTCGCGCAACTTTACGGTGTGTCGACCAGCCAATTGAATCAGCAGGTAACGCGTAATAAAAAAAGGTTTCCTGAAGACTTCATGTTCCGGTTAACGAAAGAAGAGGCCGAATCTTTGAGGTCGCAATTTGCGACCTCAAACCCCGATTTGAGATCACAAATTGTGATCTCAAACAAAGGACGCGGTGGCCGGCGCTATCTGCCGTACGTCTTCACAGAACAGGGCGTAGCAATGCTGTCGAGTGTGCTGAATAGTGAACAAGCGATCGAAGTGAACATCGCCATCATGCGAGCCTTTGTTCGGCTGAGACACATGCTTGAAACGAACGAAGAACTGAATCGTAAGTTCGCCGCCGTCGTTAAAAAGTTATCAACGCACGATAAATATTTTAGGGTTGTGTTTGATGAGTTGAAAAAGCTGGCGGAAAAACCAGTGTCGCCGACCAGACAAATCGGTTTCAAAAGGCGCTCCTGATTTTGGGTAGCGGCTCAGGCCGTTCGCAAAACTCACCCAGTTCCAATCTGGTGCAGAATGGTTGGATCCGTGATCTTCCAATCCTCTGCTAATAGAAACGCCTTACTGAGAATGATCGACAAAATGTTGTCGCCTTCAAACGGCAAAAATACTTTACCCGTCACACCTCCGGATGCCGCACCGCGGCCAGGTACGATACACAGATACTGATCGTTAGGCTCCATCAGGATGTTGCTGCTGCCGAGGTGAATTTTGTACGTCCGGATATCTCCACGAACAGTGAGGAATTTATCTGCGAGCCGGCAACGATCCGCGATCTTCAATCGAGGAATAAGTCTCTCCAGTACCTGTCTCCGCGTCTTCGCAGTTTCAGATAAATCACCAAACGAAAAACTGCTCCAGTAAGCCTGGTAACGAGCGTCCGGACCACCGTCAAACCACGTCGGGTCGTTGGCAACGCTCGCAACTCCGACGAAAAGATCTACGTCGCGCATGATCTCAGAGAAGACGAGCTGTGGCACCAAACTCAACTCAAGCGGTTCACGGTTCGGTATTCGTGAGTCATCAATTTCATAAAAGCGGACTTGATCTGTCGACAGATAGAGATAGGTGCCGGCGTCCGTGGTGTCAGTGCCGTAATCCTCACCAATACCATCAACCCAGAACTGCGATCGCAAATTCCACGCAGGCATTTCACGAATCGCCGGTGGGAACGTGTCGTCGACCATCAACCGAAGCTTATTTTTCCAGCCGCGCGCGCCGCACAACGCGTGAAACTGATGTTGTTTAATGACGTGAGCGGCGAAGCGGTTTGAATACACGCGAGTAGTGCTTTCGGCGTCGGTTAGCAAATAAATCTCCCGGTGAGCCTGCTTGAATGGCTGTTGCACTTCGTGCTCAGCCAACAACTCTCGCCAGCGCATGACGTCAGCGCTCGTCTCATAGAGAGGATGCCACAGTTCGACTTCAGTTCCGTCTGTAAGCCAATCTAATGCAAGCCCATTAGCATCGACCAGTTGACCGTCAAGCCAAGCGCCCGATGCTGTTCGATCGCCGTTAGTAAATTTCCAGATGAGTCGCCGCGCGAGCGTGCCAACCAATGGATGGTCCAGGTAGCGGTCGCGCCACGTCGGGAGTGGCCATTTCTTTTGCTCCAGGTATAGATTATCGATTCGCGCGGCTTGAGCTGGCAGCATCTTGCGAATGTCTTTTACGCTTGATTGAGTTCCTTTAGTTCTTCAGCGTGATGCTCCTTCACAGCCTGCGGCACAGAAGATTGTCGTTTGCCATCCGGTTTGAACCAGCGCAGTTCCACTGTGGTTGTACCGGTGACTGAAAGTTCCGCCGTGAATCCGGCCAGTTCTTCGTGACCCTTTCCCACCTCCTGCAATCCGTATGTTGGCACCGCCATTTCCTCGATCTCATCGCGTGGCAGACCGATTCGTTTGGCGGCAGTGTCGAGCGCTTTCTCGATGCCTTTCTGCGCGGGTCCGGTTTTGACTTTCACTTTTAGTAACGCAAGTTGGCCCACACCTTCGTTCCCTGGCATCGCGCCAATCGCCCACACGCACGCGTTTCCAACCCGCGGACAACGCGGGCCGACCATCGGCACCTTTCGGTAAGCCGAAAGAGCGAGCGCCGTCAACGCGCGCGCGATCTCTTTGTCTTCTTTTTGCGCACACAGCCAAACCAGTCCTTTGAGAACATCGGCATTGGAAGGTTCGATCAAATTGTTCGGATCGGGCTGGTATTCATGCCACTTTTCGATCCTTTCGGTGCGTGGTTTATCAACGAGGGGAAACCACTTCAACACGGCCTGCCGAAATTGATCGAAGCCGACCTCGTTCATCAATATTTCTGCACTCTTCAACCATTTACCGCTTGGCGCTGAACCGCTCGCTTTCGTGCAGGCGGTTAGAAGTTGTAGCCAATGAGATTTCTCAAATCATTCAACCGTTCAAGGTCGCTGAGCGCAGCATCGGACCACGCCTCGCCTTTCACAAACGGAGCTTTAAAAGTGGTGGTATTACTAAGTTCCTCCAATCTGAATCTATATTTACGAAACTGCGCGTCTGGTTCGTAGCGTTTAACTAACAGGATCAGACGCTCGATCTTCTCCTGTATCGAAAAGGTGTTTTTGTTTTGAATTAGGAAGTCTTCAATGACCTTGATCATATGTGGCGCGGCGTAGACAAATTGTTCGCGGAGGCACCATTGGAGCAAAGTGTTGACATCATCCTGCGTGAATGGCAACCGCCGCCTGAGTAGCGTGAGCATCGATTCACGCACTATGTCCCTCAGCGACGTATATCCGGACTTCGGCCGGAAACCTGGTTTGGGAGTTATGAGGTATTCCGTCAGCCACACAGCGGCTGCGACGGCGAATCTCGCTTGTTCTTCGGGACTTGATGCGAGGATGCGCTGACCTACCGGCGATACTTTCAAACTGAAAGACTCATCATCTTTGCCGTATTCTTCGGCCGCAATTTTATTGACCAGTCCTTCGTAAGGACTTGAAGGTTTCGGTTCCATAACTACGTCAACCTCCGACTAGTGGCACAAGCTTTAAGAAGGTTACTGAGGTTTCGGGTGTTAGAGGGATCACCTGGTCCAAGTCGTCGATTTGCAAGTCATCGACCAGGAGAATGAAGGCATTGCGGTGAAAGCCTTCGATTGCTTTTTCAAATTGCTCCTGCCAGTTGAGTGTTCGCTTCTCTCGAAACTTAAACCCGTTGAGCGTCCGCTCAGTGTCGGTAGGTTGAACCAGCCCGTGAAAGAGTTCAGGTTGTTTGTTATTGAAGTCCTCCACTTCCTGCTTTACGCGCTCACTTATTAAGTCTCTGGCAGTGGGGCGTCGGGATGTAAGGTTGATAGTGATGACATAGTCAGCCTTGCCTAAGTTCGAGGTCACTTCGTCTCGGATGGTTAGCGTGCGCATCAGTCCCTCCCGGCGTGTAGATGTGCGTGGTTGTGGGCGGTAATCTTAAACTAAGCCAACTATTGACAGAAGCAGGCACTCAATAAATTATTCACGCATGAGCTTTGAAGACATTCCAGAAGAAATTGCTCGCCTCAATGCTACCGAGCGCACAAGTCTCGATGAAGAGCGTCTCAAGCAGATTGAAGCGAAATGGTCTGCTGAATCAGAGGAACGAATCGAGGCCGTCGACCGAGGCGAATTGCAGACCATCGACGGACCGTCTGCACTTCGAGATCTTCGCTCATCCGTGAAGAAATGATGCCGTATCGATTTACGTCCGTAGTGAAATCCTTATAACTTCAGGGATGGACTAACGTCGCGAACTGCTGCCGAAGAGTTATGGCCGTTCAGGCAAGTTGCTTTCGGATGTAGATGTTCCAGAAGTGGTACCGCTGCGCGTATGGATCACATAGGTGAGGTTCGGATACGCGAAGGATCTGCTCTTGAATCTTGAGGTTGCTTACGGCAGCGTCACGAAGCTGCTTCCAGTCCTCAAGCCGTCCGCGAGCAATCACGTCGTCTATCGCTGCCAGTGTCCAGCCGGAATGATTCAGATGTCGGTGCAACATACGTCTGGATTATAGCAGTCGCATGGTCTGGACCAGTCGGCACCGATTGCGTGAAATGGGGTGTCGGTCAACAGAGTAGTAGAATGTAGTCCAGGGCACTGCCGTTAACTAGTTTGGAAATTACATCAATTTTAACTTATGACTAAAAATCCAGACATACCCTGGACTTCCTTTGGACGCGAGAGTCCGATATCGAAAGTCGGTCGCAGCCTTGTGCCGGTTGGACTTTACCCTTTCGATCTTGCGCCATCGATAAATGAGAACACCCCATTTATTAACCTGACCGATCAGAAGGGTGAAGATTATTTAATGAACATCGTTGGCACTGCCTTTCAGGTGGCCAAGAACAAACTAGTTACCTGCGAACATGTCGTGAACGCATTGTTCGAAGTTGAGAGAAAACGACGTCATTACATACTCGCTCGCATATTTCGCGGCAATACAGTTCTAACAATTCCCTATTCGATCAAGATCTCAGTACCGTTCATCGACGATAGAACCCACAAGCCAAATCCGAAAGTCGATCTTGCTGTCTTATATTGTCCGGTAAGGAGTACGCCGGAATTACCTTATGAAACTCCAGCAGTAACTTGGGGGGATTCTGCAAGTGTTGGAGTCGGCGATTCAGTGATCGTGGGCGGTTATCCGTACGGAAACGAAATGTTTCTCTACACACAATCGAATCGCGGATTGATTCAACCGACATTTTATCCTGGAATAATCAGTGCGATTCTGCCGGCAACCAAGAGTGATGAAACACGACTATTTCAAATCAGTACACCGTTGGCGGGCGGGATCAGTGGAGGTGTCGTTGTGTTGCCGGAAACAGGCGAAGTCGTTAGGGATGGTGACCTCGGGCGTGCATTTGTCTGTCGATGCTGCTTCGACGAAAACGGTCCCCCTACCAATGTCTTATGCTATTCCATCCGAAGTCATCGAACCGTTCGTTCGTGAATATTGCTTTCGTGACGAAAGCGAAGTAAGAGTGTCAGTTTGGCTACCCTTTATTTCCGAAAAAGAATAAGTTTCCGCACTCACGAGTGTGGTATAGTGCGCGCACACCCACCAACGAAGAAGCGGGCCGACTTGTGGTTGTGACACAAAGTCGACCCTAGACCATCAACCTTCCTAAGAAAGGATGATAATCATGGCTAGTCATAGTACCGCAACAGCGCGCAGAGAAGCACCTCACGTAAACCGAATATCCAGGACCAACACGATCATTAATGCTCTTAAACAGAGAGCGCAGTCAGTTTTAAACGACAGATCGATCGATGCGCAGAGTCGTGCGATCATCCGTCACGCTTTGGAGATAAACGATCCTTGGCTGGCTAAACTCGTGCGTCGCGCAGAGGCGGGCGAAACGATTGTCAGATATGACCAGCCTCGATTGTTCAAGTCAGGAGAAGATTCGACAATTGGCAGAGATGATCTGTCGCGGTGGTGAAGAGTCTACGCCGGCGTTGCTGGTTCTGATGGCGATGCTCGAAAATTCCACGCAACCGAAATCACTCGCGAACATTGCGAAGCACTTTGCATTCAACCGATGCGGTGAGTTGAACCTATGCGGCATGGTTGATGCTCAGATTGCCGTAATAGAACGCGAGTTATTCGCGGGTAACCCGCGGGTGTTCTGATCGTTTTTAATCAAGTGGCCGGTTCCCACCATCGGCCGCGAGCTCGGATATGACTCACGAAAGGACCTCACATGAGCAATACAAACCTCATCCCGATCGAAAAAATCGAAAAGGCTATTTTCTTGATTCGCGGCGAAAAGGTGATGCTGGATCGTGACCTTGCCGCCCTATACGGCGTGCGGACGCACGTTCTCAAGCAGGCAGTAAGGCGCAACAAAGACCGGTTCCCAGCGGATTTCATGTTTGTGCTTAATCCGACGGAGTTCCGCGATTGGAGATCACAATTTGTGATCTCCAAAGCTGACCGAACGGGACTTCGTCACCCGCCGATGGCCTTTACTGAACAAGGTGTGGCCATGCTCTCAACCGTTTTACGTAGTAAGCGCGCGATAACGGTCAACATCGAAATCATGCGCGCCTTTGTGAAGCTACGACAACTACTCGCATCGAATGCCGAACTCGCTCAGCGTCTGGACGAACTCGAAAGCAAGTACGATAAACAGTTCAAAATCGTATTCGATGCTATCCGACACTTGATGGCAACGCCTGTTCGAGATCGCAAAGAGATTGGCCTTCGCTCGCGCGCAGTGAAGAGGTGAGGAAGTTCTAAAGGATTCACAAGATTTTTTAGGACTGACGGCGGGTGGATCCATGTTTACGGATGTTCGAAAGTGGGATCGTAAGTCCCGCAAGCGAACCTTCGCGACCTGAGTCTCCGCGAAATTCTTCGAAAAATAAGCGATTGTGGATTGGCACGGGCTTTGACCTGCGGGCAGAGAAGTATTCCGTAAACCAACCTCGGGGTCTGACGCTATGCATGACCTAATCTACTGCTTCCGGATGCTGCGCAAGCGGCCGTCGTTTACTGTCGTGGCTGTGCTCACACTCGCGCTGGCGATTGGCGCAAGCACGGCGCTTTTCAGCATCGTCAATGTCGTGGTGCTCAATCCGTTTCCCTACAAAGATCCTTCACGTCTGTTTTTTGTGCGCCAGAGCTTGCCGAAGATCGGTGTACAGGAACAACTGCGAGTTTCAGGGCCTGAGTTCCTTGATCTGGAAAAAAGCGGGGTCTTTGAACGTGTCGCAGCGGTCGAGACGGTTAGTCGCAACCTCACCGGCAGTGACGAACCCGAACGAGTCGCGGCAGCGAAAGTGTCAACCGAGTTCTTCAACATCCTCGGTATAGAACCCGTGCTCGGCCGCACTATTGCCGCGAACGAACAAGGCCCAAACGGCGAGCGTGTCCTGGTGATCAGCCATGGACTCTGGCAACGACGTTTCGGCGGCGACAAAGGAGTCCTGGGCCAGAAAGTCGCACTGGACGACGAGCCTTTCACGATCATCGGCGTCATGCCTCCGCAATTTCGGTATGAAGAATCACAAGCATGGTTTCCTTTTCCGTTTGATTTCGGTCAGAGGCCGCGAGACGGACGCGCGTTCCTAATTCTTGCTCGCATAAGCTCTACTACAACCGAGCAGCAAGTGAATGCAGCGCTCGCAAACCTGGCGCGACAAAACGAGCAGGACTTCGGCGGGACAATCCAGGAATACGCGGGCCGCGGCATTTATTTACAGTCGCTACCTCAGTTTTACTTTGGCTCGGTACGGAGAGCGCTGTTCATATTGTTGGGCGCCGTCGGTCTGGTGTTGCTAATCGCGTGCGCAAATATCGCCAACTTGCTGCTCGCAAAGTCGATGAGCCGTTCGCACGAAATCGCAATCCGAAATGCGATGGGGGCAAGCCGCGGCCGCATTATCCGCCAGATGCTTATCGAAAGTGCCGTCGTGGGTTTACTCGGCGGCGGGCTCGGACTGCTGATCGCTTCATGGGGAACAAAACTTCTTTTCAATCTAATTCCCACGGGCATACTTCCCACTGGCGTCGAAGTCGCGATGAACGTGCAGGTCCTCCTCTTCACGTTGGCTGTTTCGCTCATAACCGCATTCATCTTCGGGCTCTGGCCTGCGATCCAGGGATCCAGGGTACAAACGCGCGAGGCCCTGCAAACGGCGAGTCAACGAGCCACTGCCGGCGTTGGCGCTCGACGCGCTCAAAGCGTGCTTGTGATTGCCGAAGTGGCGCTGTCACTGATTCTGCTGGTCATGGCGGGTTTGATGATCCGGAGTTTCGCAAAGCTGACGAACATCGATCCGGGCATGAGCACGGGAAACGTCATGTCGATGAGAATTAATCGCTCACCGGCGAAGTCGAATGACGGTGCGCTGAACAGGATCTTTTTTCAACAGGTAATCGATCGAGTGAAGACGGTGCCGGGAATTGAGGCGGTGGGAGTTGCTTCACACATGCCGTTTGGTTCCACGGAAGAGTTTCCGATCACAGTCGAGAGCGTCGCGAATGCCGGAGCGCAAACGCAAAGTATCGACACGCGTACCGTCAGTGCTGATTATTTCAACACGATGCAGATCCCGTTAGCTGGCGGGCAATTCTTCTCGACTGAAGATGGTCCACAATCCGCGCCGGTGGTAATTGTGAACCAGTCAATGGTCAACCGCTACTGGTCCAATCAGGATCCACTTGGGAAGAAGATCAAGATTGGCAACGCCGACTCGAAGAGCCCCTGGTTTGCTGTTAAGGGCGTGGTTAAAGATTCGGCTCAATTAACGCTCGATCGAGAAACCAGACCCGAGATCTATTTTGCTCTCGGACAGATGGCCTGGCGCTATCGTCGTATGAACCTCGCGGTACGCACGAGTGTCGATCCGAAGAGTACGTTGACTGCAATTCAATCGGCGATTCGCGAAGTCGACAAGGACCAGCCTGTATACCAGATTCAAACAATCGATGAACTGATGCGTGATTCCATCGGTACCCGTCGCTTTGCTTTAACGATCCTGATTCTGTTCGCAGTGCTCGCGCTGGTGCTGGCAGTGTCCGGAATTTATGGTGTGATCTCGTACTCAGTCACTCAGCGAACACAGGAGATTGGGATCAGGATGGCACTGGGCGCGAAAGGCGGCGACGTTCTGCGACTGGTGTTGGGCCAATTCATGCGACTGACAGTGATCGGTGTTGCGCTTGGACTCGTTAGTGCGTACGCGTTGACGCGACTAATGACGAGCCTGTTGTTTGGTGTGACAGCAACAGATCTCACGACGTTTGTGCTGGTTCCGGTGGTCCTGTTGGTCGTCGCGTTGGTCGCGTGTCTGATTCCGGCGAGACGGGCGACGAGAGTTGATCCGTTGGTAGCCTTGAGATATGAGTGAAGCCGAATACCGTTTGGAGTTCAAGCTTTAGCTTGTCTTCGAATGGGCAACCTAAAGGTTGAACTCCAAACTGAGGTGGAGCGATGAAAGGTTTTTGGCAGGACTTACGCCAGGCGTTGCGTGGGATGCGGAAACAACCGGGCTTCACGCTCGTGGCTGTGGTCACACTGGCGCTGGGTATCGGCGCGAACACTGCGATATTCAGTGTTATCAATGCGCTCATTCTTAATCCACCGCACTTTGTTGAACCGGAACGTGTCGTCGCGCTCTGGCGCACTTCGAAAGAACAGCGACGTAAAGGCACCGCATCTTATCTCGACCTGCACGAGTGGCGCACGCAGAGTAGTAACTTTGAAACGATCGCCGGTTACAAACGCAACGGCTTCACGCTGTTTGATGAACAGGCGGAACAAGTCGCGGGTATGCGTGTCACTGCCAGTTTCCTGTCACTGCTCAAAGTCGCGCCCGTGCTTGGTCGCGACTTCCACGTAGACGAAGAAAAGCGTGGCGCGAAAGAAGTCGTCATCATCAGCAATGAGTTCTGGCAGAAACGATTCGCTGGCGATGCGAGTGTGATCGGAAGGGAACTCACTCTTGATGGCAAGCAGTTCACCGTTATCGGCGTCCTACCTCACAACTTCGAATTTCCACTGGCACGACAATCGACCGAACTACTGACGACAGTTGCCGGTGAAGGACAAAACCTCGACGAGCGTGGAGCGCAAGTTTTACTCGGCATCGGTCGTTTGAAGCACGGCGTAACCCATGCGCAGGCGCAAGCGGAGTTGACCAACATCGCGAGCAATCTCGAGCAACAGTATCCACAGAACTGGCGCAACACTACTGCCTTCCTGGTCCCCGCTGGTGAGGAAATTGTAGGCAGCGAGATTCAACGCGGATTGTGGGTGTTGCTCGGCGCAGTGATCTTCCTGTTACTCATTGCTTGCACCAACGTGTCGAACCTGCTTCTCGTGCGAGCGACTGTGAGGCAAAGAGAACTAGCGTTGCGCGTCGCGCTCGGTGCAGGAACGTGGCGGATTTTGCGGCAATGGCTAACCGAAAGCTTGTTACTCGCATTGCTCTCCGCCGGAGTAGGCGTGTTGTTGGCTGCATGGGGACTGAAACTGATCAAGTTTTATGGTGAAGACGAGCTGCCTCGACTCCATGAAGTGCAGATCGACTTGCCAGTGTTGATCTTCACGATCGTCGTTTCGATTTTGACTGCGCTTGTCTTCAGTGTGCTTCCTGCTTTGAAAGCCTCGCGTCCTGACATCAATGAAGTTTTGAAAGCCGGCGCGAAGACCGCGACGAGCAGTGGTTCGTCGCAGTTTTTGCGAGACGGGTTGGTAGTGGCCGAAGTTGCGTTCGGACTCGTGCTGTTGATTGGCGCGGGCTTGATGATGCGTAGTTTTGCATCGCTGACGAACGTGCATCCAGGTTTTGATCCGAACAATGTTTTGACAGCTCGGATCACCCTCAGTGGTCCAACTTACGATGAGGATACGCAGGCGAGAAGGCGTTACGTCAGTCAAACGATCGAGCGGCTCAACGCTCTGCCCGGTGTAGAAAGCGCCGCGCTCGTTGCACCGATGCCTTTCAGCGGCGCTGACATCGGTGGTGATTTCAAATTTGAGGGCTATCCAATACCTGAACCGGGAAGCGAGCCGTTCGCCAGCGTGCGTAACGTTACGCCGCAATACTTTCAGACCATAAGACTTCCACTGCTGAAAGGTCGCTACTTCAGCGAGCAAGACCAGCGCACTGACGTCGGTACCGCAGTCGTCAACGAGACGTTCGTGAAGCTGTACTTAGCAAACGACGACCCGATTGGTAAACGCATTAAGGACCTCGGCGTGAATCAGAACGAGGGCGATCCTCAACAGTATGAGATCGTCGGTGTGGTCGGCGATGTGCATCACAACAGTTTGATTAGACCTGCGTCGCCAGAACTCTACCTCTCGCATCAGCAGAACAGTTGGACCTGGGGCAACTTCCTTGTACGCACGACGAATGATCCAACGAGCCTAACGCGGAGTTTCGAGGACGCGATTCGCTCGACCGATAAGACTGTGCCGGTGACGAAAATCAGGCCTCTAACCGAGGCGATTTCCGACACGACGTCGGAGCTGAGGTTTTATGCGTTGCTGTTTGCTTTGTTTGGCGCTACCGGGTTGTTGCTGACTGTGACAGGGATTTACAGCGTGATCTCTTACACAGTCTCACATCACACACGCGAGATTGGGATACGAATGGCGCTCGGGGCACAGGGAAGAGATGTGTTGAGGTTGATCGTCGGCAAGGGTTTCGTATTAACGATAATCGGTATCGGACTTGGTCTACTTGGCGCATTCGGAATTACGCGGGTGATGCAAACGCTGCTGTTCGGGATAAGCGCGACGGACTGGGTGACGTTCACGACCGTTGCGATGCTGCTAGCCTTCGTCGGGCTTCTCGCCACTGTCATCCCCGCCCGCCGCGCGACGAAGGTAGATCCGCTCGTGGCGCTCAGGTACGAGTAGTACACAAAAAGCACAAAGGCTACTCTCTTGGGAATTTTTTGATCTGGTCCGGGAGGGGAGTGACAGGCAGGACGGTGGCGGTTTCGTTGCCACCTGAAACTTTGACTGTTACCGAGCCGGCAGTGGAGCGCGTTCGTTCCGGGAGTGTCTTTTCATCCAGCAACAGTATGTGCTCGCCCGGTGGCAGGTCACCGATGAGGAAATAACCGTTCTCATCAGTCAGTGTGTCGCGACCGCTGCCGGTCACAACACGCACGTCAGCCAACGGGCGTTCCGTCTCATCAATGCGACCATTCTCATTCGCGTCGAGCCACACCACTCCACTCACGCGGCCGGTACGCACGACACGAAAATCAACTACAACATCCCGACTGTCGAGCATGATTTGTTGCTGAGTACTATCGAGCAGCGTCAGATCGGCACGCACCGATAACAGATCTAAATTGACCGAGTGATCGCCTCGCAAAACACTCTCGATCCGGAAGTTGCCGTTCGCATCGGAAACAGCGTAACGACTCCCATCCACACGAATTCTTGCATTCGCCTGCGGTTGATCTATTCCGAGATCGTATCGGCCGTTCAGATTAACGTCCTGGTAAACCTTGCCAGACACCGACCCGTAGGAATTCAACTCCGCCAGTGGACCATTGAGCGCACGCTCAGCCCGCTTCGTGGAGAAAAACAGACCATGCAACGTAAGCAGCGCGGTCGTCCCAGTTACAGTTCGCAGATAACTGAATTGCAACGTGCTGTTCCGCGGCAATTTGATCGACGTTGATAGATGTTCCGAAGTTTGGAACCCCGAGGTATTGCTCTTCGTGTATCCCAGTCCGGCACTGAAACCGATCCGATTCCGAAACAGGTTCGACATCTGCCACGTTGCGGTTCCGCTTAAAAGACCTCTGCTACCTACCGACTGGCTCACCTCGAAACTATTCGATTCGTTGATTCGGAAATTTCCACCGGCTTGCAGGTTGAGACTCGTATCGCCGAACGACTTAACGCGCGAACCATTGAGGAACATGTGCCAGCGATCGAATCTTTTCGTCGCAGTGACCAATGTAAAGGCAGCGTTTCTCAACTGCGTGGTACCGGTCTGCGTGTGAGAGATAAAAAGCGACGGCCACGTCTCACTCGGCGCAATATTTACAGTCGCAGTTACGTAGCGATTAAACTGTCCGGACCTTCCCGGTATCGACGCCGTACTACCACTCACTGTTGCCGTCAGCCATCCTCTGGGTTGCCAGCTTAGGCCGGCCGCAGCGATGTTGTTAGGTGTGTGTATTCCACTTTGAGGACTCAGGAATGTCGAGCCAACGTAAGCATAGCGACCCTGGACCAGCAAATCGTCCGTCAGGCTATAAGAACCAGCGAGATTGATAGCGACGCCGGCTCCGTTGGTTTTAGTGGCATCCGGATTCGAGCCTGCGAATTGGCCCACAGCAACATCGCCCTGAAAACGATTGAGACCCGACGTGTACTTGAACCCGCCCGCCACGAGGCTGCCTTTACGACTTGGACCACCGAAGTGCATGGCTCCGCCGGAAAAGGCGAACTCAGATCGAGGCCGAGCTGGTGAGTCAGTTGTTGCGAGTGCTCCGAATATCTTTGTGTCGTATTTGACTGGAAGCAACGTGCTCTGCGGGTTCAAACTCGGATCGAACGGCAGCGGCAAAGCTAATCCCGAAGTGGTTTGCCCGCCGAAGAAATCAAGTCTCACGCGATCCAGAGGCAATTGGACCATCCCGCCGCGGACAGAGGCAGCCATGAATTCCACGTCCGTCCCAGTACCGAATTCACCTGCAACGAAGCTCTGCCCGTTTGCACGATCCAGCCTGACACTTCCGCCAAGCAGAGAAGGACGCGATGAATTGTTCGTCATGCCAATCGACGAGTTTGCGATGAAGCTCAGCTTCGCGTCGCCAACACGGCCGGTTCCACGCAGGACCAGGCTATGTTCGCCCGTTGCAGCATATCGACTGAAGTTGTAGTCGTACTCGAGCTGAAAGAGTTCCCACGGCGCACGTTTAGCTCCTGCACGGACGGTCTCTACTTGAATGCCTTTGCGACTAATAACGATCGCTTTGTTTTCGTCGCGCCGGACGATCACGTCGAGAAGTGCTGCGACAATCTCGGCGGGCAGCATGAGTTCGTTAGGTGAAGGAGTGAAGATCAGGTCAGCAGTGCCGGAAACGGTGAGAACAACGGAGCCGTTCTCGCGCACTTCATTCAACTGAGCGTTGAAAACAGCGACCGTGCCATTCTGGCGACGAATCGTCACGGTGCGCTGTGCTGGATCGGAATTGATCGTATCGCCGAGTGCCTGGGCAATGGCGGCAACGGGAAGAAACAGCCGGCCGCCGCGTAACTGTGAAGCACTGTTTGGTCCAACAAGCGCGCGTTCGTTAACGATGATTACCGACCCCTCCTGCGCCCCGGATTCGTGCGCAAGCACAGGCGTGCGAGCCATCCCGAGACAGCAGAGACTTAGAATCACAATGTGTGTTATAAACCTCAAAATGCCAAGTGACCTGTGCCTACGTTTGTGTGGTTTGTGTGCCTTTCTGTGGCTTTTTGCTGTCGCCGTCGAGGCGCAAACCGTGACGATGAAAGGCACGGTCAGCGAAACGGTCGCTCTTTCAGTCCCACCGAATTCGACTCATGGCTCAACGCATGTACACGTTCTGAGCAGTGGCAGCACTGTTCGGTTGACGGTAACCGGCAGCGGCGAGGTCATTCGTGTGCCCTTGTTGGTGCGTTCAAATACCAGTTTCAAAATCTCTAGCGTCTTCGAATCAAAAACGGCCCGACTAACTCAACTGTCTGTGATAAACGTGCGGGCCACGGGAAGGTTGGTTTCACCTGAGGCTATCAACAATCTAGAAAAACCTGAGCGGCTCGATCCGCAAGGATTGGATGGTCCTTTCGTCGTTCTAAGTGGACCACGTGTTTCAATCGGCGGTACTCTTAACTCGCCAACAAACGCACTGCAAGTAACTTTACTGCTTCACATCAAACCAGAATCAGCGCGGGACTGGCTGGTCCACCTGACGTTCTTTAACCACTAATTCAGTGATCCCCTCTGTTGGTCGATTGCCGTCCTGAAAATCAACGCGATACTTCACGTTGTAAGTTCCGGGCGACAGACGCGTATCGAGCACCACTGGCTGGATCATTTCAGCGCCGCCCAGCAGCGGTAACGATTCTTTTTGCGGTAACTCTGCGATAGCGACACCACTGCTGTCCGTTATCTTCAACGAAGTAAGAGGACGAATCACACTGTTGCCGCCGTTCTTCAGCAGTGGAGTTACGGTTACCTGATCCTCGGTTGCTTCTGCGCGAAGACTCTCGAGCGATCCCTGGCGACGCAGTTGCGGAACCTTGATATAGAACACTGCCGCCATTCGATATCGAATCACCACCTGACGACGATTCTGATCGAGTTTAATACTGTCAGGCCGTTGCTCGACGATCAGTGCGGTGAGGTGATCGCCAGAAGTCGCATCCTTCGGCACTGAAATCGTTACTCTAATCGCATGCAGGTTTCCGGGAATCACCATCGTTTCAGCCGGACTATGAATCAGCCAGGAACTGGCAGAGTTGGGCAACGTGTTGGCCTTCTCAAACTTCACTTGACCATCCCGATCGATGGTCCAATCATTCAAGCTCGCAACAATGCGTACCGGTTGCGCGTTTTCCGCGCCGGTGTGATAGTCGATATTAACGACAACAGTAGTTTCTGAACCGGGCAGCATCTCTAGTTCAAATCGAGCTGGCGCTACGGATATTCCGGTACTGCGTGGCGTCGGTTCGGGAGCCGGAGTTTGCGCGCTCACGCAAACCAGCGTCACGAAAAACCAAACCAGAACGGCTGAGAATCGGCAGATGTGATTTGACGATCGCATCGAGCTAAAAACCTTTCAGCAAGGAGCGTTTGGACCAGGCGAGATACTGAAGACAAGCGTTGCGGATGAAACTCCGGGAGCGAAAAACTGAGGTGTTACCGTAAAGATAGCATCGAAAATATATCCGTCACTCTGCTGGCGTTTGGAGCTGTTGTTCTTTGAAAGTTCGGGCCCGCTTAGAATAACCGTCGAACCTGACAAATTGCCAAGCGATGATTGATACGACACACGGCCGTTAGCTCCTACAGTTGCCGTCGACGCCGGATCGTTAGCGAAGGGCGACCGAATGATATGAGTGCTCTGCGTGCAGATTTGGCCGGCGCCGCCTAGCCGGCGGATATTCTCGATACCGAAACCCACATCAGTTTGCTGCATAGCCTGGACGTTTGCGTTTGTTAGGCCACTAGATGAAACCGAGATCTGGTAAGGCTGATTACTGCGAATCCCGATCGGCACAATCACCTTTACGATTGCATTCGTATTAGCAGGCGAGACTTCTCCGAAATTGATCGTCACCACCAAATCGTTCAACACACTCGCACTGCCGGTAACAGAGCCATTCACCGCGCCGGTGATCGTTGGTTGACCTCCACTGCTGATATCCAACGCCTGTGCTGAGATGGACTGAGCTACAGAGAGAAGGATCAGGACAGTTAGAAACGAGTATGCAAAGTGTCGTCGCATTTATGGTGCGGTCACAGTGAATGTGACAGAGATCGTGGTGGTTCCGTTTTCAAAGAATTGAGGCTTGATGGCGAAGAACGCCGGTACGATTAGTCCGTTGGTATTGCTACGCGGCACTGCATTCATGATGAAAGGACCGTTGAGTGCGGTAGTGGCTGAAGCGAAGGCGCCGAGGTTTGATCTCACCGCGGTGAATTCATAACGACCGCTCGTCGCATTCACTGATCCATTCGCCGGGAGAGTTGGATCGCCCGAAGTACTATTTGTATCTGTGCCAGCCGCCGTATTGACGCCGGTTCCCGATCGGGTGATTGTTCCGAGCCCGAAACCTACATCAGCCGCTCCGATTCTGTTGGTTGTAGTACCTGAACTGGTCACCGTCGCGCTCATCGACAACACAAACGGCGCATTGCTTCTCAGTTTGAGCGGCACTTGCGCTATCACGAAGGAATTGGTGTTAGTTGGACCAAGTTCGCCGAGATTGATTGCGACTGCAAGCGGACTATTCGCCGTTCCATCCGTCGTAACACCGCCACCCGAGTTGCCGGTGAGAGTGACAGCGCCCCCTGAGTTGAGTTCGACGAATTTCGAAACAGTCGCACTCATGCTCACGGTTCCACTCGTGGCTTGTCCGAAACAGTTAACAGCGCAGATGAAAAGCGATAGTGTGAGCACCAGTAATTTGGTAGTGCGAGGGGGCATAGGCGTGTAGAGGTGAGCTATGGGGGCTTTCATACCTTGAACAGGTCTGGAAGGGCGGCTTGCCCCCGCTTTAAGCAAGCGGGGGCAAGCCACCCTTCCTGAACTTGTTCTATTTTCTGATGTCTAAAGCGCTGCGACTGTGAACTGAGCCGTGATCGTGATCGCCGGAGCCGGATCGAAGAACTGAGGCTTGACGGCGAAGATGGCCGGGAAAGTTAAATTGGTTGCACTGTTAGCTGAGACTGCCTGGTTGATGCGTGGACCAGTTAACACCTGACCTGATACAGCATATGCGCCGAGAGTTGAATTCGCTCCAGCAAAGACCCAACGTCCATTGGCGTCCGTGCTGCCACCGATCGTCGGATCGCCAGGCGTCGCATTCGTATCGGCGCCAGGAGCGAGATTGGCCGGGCGCGCGGCTGGGGTCAATCCAAAACCTACGTCGGTATCTTTAAGACTGAAGGCGGTCGCACCTGCGCCGGCAACGCTGCTCACCATATTGAGTTGATAAGCTACGTTGCTACGAAGTCGGACCGGTACACTCAACTTCACAAATGAATTGGTGTTGGCGGGCCCGAGTTCGCCCAGGTTCACTACTACTGCCAGCGGGCTGTTGGCGGTTCCGTCCGTTATAACACTGCCGCCCAGGTTGCCGGTGAGCGTGACGGCTCCGCCGGAAGTCAACTCAACAAAATTCGAGACGGTTGCGTTCATAGTGACGGAGCCGGTGGTCTGAGCAGACGTCACCACTGCCGTCATCGTTATTAAGGCTGTTATGGCCAGCGCTTTCAGGACACTCTTCGTCGATTTAAACATGGTCGTCGGTACTCCTCTATGGTTGGGGGATGTGAGCTCAAGTCAGCTTTTGTGAAGGAGACTGGAGGGAAAAGGTTTTTATAGGGGTTAGCTCGGTTCGCTCGGTTCTGAGGATTCAAGCAGCTTCAGGTGCGCCCGCCTTGCCCTACGTTGGCGGTGCAGAAGGATCATATTGGGCCAAAACTTTGTTTGTCAACGGAAATGATTGTTGAACTTCCTGTTCAGGGCAAAGTGGTTGTGGAATGACGACTTCTCGGTCAGTTTGAAGCTGTTCTCTGCGGTTCTCTGGGTACCTCTGCGTATCTCTACTTATGGGGCATTTCAACGCAACGGGCCGCACAGATACGCAGAGGGCGCAGAGAAAGGACCTAAAACAATCGGAGATTTATGCCGATAGTCGAGTCCACTGGCTGGACAAGGTGGTCGTCGTCGACCTTAACGTCATTGACGTCGTGGCTGACCGTATGACTGATCATTTCTGAGGCGGGGAATGGCGTCAGCAAATCTTTAAGAGGAGAGCGGGGGTCGTCGGTAAGCCAAAGGTCATACGATTCCGCGCTGACGATCACGGGCATCCGGTGATGAATCTGCGCTAAGAGTTCGTTAGCCGTCGTGGTGACGATCGCGCACGAGGTGATCCAACTGCCGTCGCTTTTCCAACGGTCCCAAATGCCAGCGAAGGCGAAAGGCGCGTGGTCTTTCATCTGAAAATAATAAGGCTGAGAGATCTTTCCGTTCCGTTCCCATTCGTAAAAACCGTCTGCCGGGATCAGGCATCGCCTCCTTTGAAACGACTCGCTGAAGGCCGGCTTTTGTTCGACAGTCTCCGCGCGCGCATTAATGAAGCCCTTGGGCTCTTTGCTCCAGAAGGGAATTAGTCCCCATCGAAGGAATGTGGCTTCTCTCTCGGAGTTACGCTCGAGGATTGTGAGAACATTTTGGCTGGGCGCGATGTTGTAGCGTGGAACCAGATCATCTGGATCGTAAGTATTGAGAGCATCAAACTTCACTCGCTCTGGTGTTTTAAGAGTAAACCTGCCACACATACTTGGAAGCTTTTCGTCCTACAGGTCGTCTAATTTCTACTTGGCGCAACCGTGATTTCTAACTTTCGACCGATTCTTATCTTAACATTTGCCGTTGTGGCTGCTTCGTGTTTGCGGCCGGGTGCGGCAAGTGAACCTGTTGCTACGGCGCCGGTCTTCATTTCCGACAATCCACAATCGATCTACGCCGCTGATCCAAACGACTCGTGGAATCGAATCTTCCGCGCACTGTTCACTCGCACTATCAGGCATCGCTTATCAAACGATTTTTCTGAAGGCGCGCCTTTTATCGACCTTTATGGACTTGGCCTCGGCCTCAACCCGTTGCGAATCAGCAAGGAAAAATTTAGTAGAACTGAGATCGGCGATCGAGCCATCGAGCCGCTTTACCCAACTTTCTTCACCAACGAAGGGCTTGTACAAATCTTATCCGACCCACGATTCACTGAATTGAATTCTGCACTTCGTGAGGCGATTGATGAAACCAGGGATCGATCCCCAATCGAGCGCGCACTGATGCAGGCTGACGTCTGGGCCGCATACGACATCATATACCCCACGCGACGTAACCAGTCCAAAGATCAAAGCCGATCAATCAGACCCGGAGGCCAAACTCCTCAGTCTCCTGCGACAGTTCATCCAAAAACTGGCGCTGTCGAGCGACGAGATTAAATCACTGAACGGAAATAAATTACCGAACCTGTTTACAAAGCAAAGCGGGTGGCTTGAGATCGAGTTGCTGCCGCAACGTCATCACGACGACACAGCGTTTTATCGTCGTGCCGCACGAGTGTTTGTGAAGCCGCGCACGCCGCCGCCTGACGCACGTCAATTCGTAGAAAGCCTCAGGCAGAATCAACATCACGATAAAATAGAAGCCGTCGCACTCGTGATTCAGAACTTGTTGGTTGATAAATCGGGTCGAGTTGTTCCTTCGCCGTTGTTCAATTTGGTGCAGTTGCGGGTTTTCAAAAACGATCCAAAGACCGGTGCGGTGTCTGCGGAGCCGCACCAGTTCGAATTGAGCCGGCGGAAGTTGTTGACCGAACCTTCGTCAGGCGGGTTTGTGGAGTTCTCTGCAACGAGTCACGCGTTTCTCAGTTCTGCGGGAAATGACCTCGATTTCGCAACCCCGATCCGAGAAGCTGATGTGCCAGTGATGGGGACGTTGCGGACGCGTTGCACGCAATGTCACGGTAGTACGCTAACGCACTTGATGACTTACTCAATCCATGACTTTCCGCCTGTTCCCACAGTCAGGATCCTGTCAGATCAAGAACGTGCGCTTTATGTGGCGAGGCGTAAGGAAGAGCGCGACGACTTCAAATCTTTGTTCGCAGTGCGCTGATTACCCAAAGGGCACAAAGCGGTCAAAAAGTTAGTAGAAAACGTTTTGTACTTTTGTGCCTTTTGTGGCTAAACATTTCTCACCCCAGCCACGTCGACAAGTACCAGATATTTCCAAACTCATCGTTGACCCATGCAGTTCGATCGCCGTAAGGCTGATTCGTAGGCTCTAACGCTGACGTCGCGCCGGCAGTCAGTGCTTGTTTGTACGTTGCATCAACATCCTCCACGTACATGTAGATTGCAGACGGCATCTGTTGCCACTGATCGTGTGCTTCACCCATCTCGACGATCGAATCACCAAGTCGCACCTTCGCGTGATAGACGAAACCTTCGTTCGATTGATGTCGCTCAACCACTTCCGCTCCAAACGCGTTCTGCAAGAAGTCGATGAACTTCGGCGCACCAACAGGATGGAAGTAAACCGCGAGCGTATGGAGATCCTGAACCGGAGTTGGATCGAGGCGTCGCGCGATATACCAGTCGTTACCGCCGATGTCCTTAACCGCAGCGATCCGTTCGCCGTACTCCTGGTCTGACGGTTCTCCGAGGGAAGTTGCACCGGCCGCCATTGCGCTCGCATACATCTGGTCCACGTCGTCAACGTAGAAGTGAATCGCGACCGGCCGCGGATCGAAAGTTGGACCACCGCCGATCATCACAGTGGAATCCCCAATCTTGACTTCGCAATGCAGCCCTCCAGCCGAGCCGGTGGATCGGAACGATTCAACCGCACCGAACGCCTGTTTTACGAAGTCGACCAATTCAACTGCCGGTTTCGCGATTATGTAAGGCGTTACCGTGTGTAGCCCTTCACGTTTGTACGCCTTCGACTTTGGTTTACTTTCACGCTCGGCCAGGAACTCGTCAAATCCCTTTTGCATGTCGGCCACTGCAACGTCTTTTTGATGCGTTGCGACCATCCACGTGTAACCGAATGGATCTTTGATTTGTCCGGCGCGGTCTCCATACGCCTGATCCTCGATCGGTCGACTCAGGCTCGCTCCCTCTGCGATCGCGCGCGCCGCAAATTGGTCCACGTCTGGTACGTACAGGTGTAATTTGATTGGTGAACCACCAAGCGTTTCGGCGCTAATCGCGTCATAGTCCGGGTATTCGTCGGAGATCATGAACACCGCATTACCGATCTGAAGTTCGGCATGACCGATCTTTCCGCTCGGTTCCGCAAGTCGCATCAGCTCAGTGGCTCCGAAAGCACGCGTGTAAAAGTCGATTGCGGCCGCGGCATCGCGGTAGCACAGGTAGGGGATGATCGGGGTTCCTACCTGCGGTGTCGATTCGATCTGTTTAGCTGCAGTACTCATGTCGTCCTTGCCTCCTAATTGTTCTTTAAGCGCGGCGCGAAACTGTTCCGAGGGCAGGCCTCGCAATTCGCGCGCAACCGCTACAAGTTCAGCCAACTCACGATCTGTCTCGCTCAGCGCGGGTTCGCGTTCTGCGAGCAATGCGGCGACAGCGTCGTCTAGTTGATCGATGATGGAACGTTCAGCCATTTACTTAAACTCAAAACTACTCGCGCAACCGCGAGCGAAGATTTTCTAAACCTCGAAATTGAAGTTGCTTAACTGCACCTTCGCTGCGATTGAGGTCAGATGCGATTTCACGAATACTTTTCTCCTCGCCAAAACGCAGGAGGATCACTTTGCGCTGGTCTTCGGGTAGCGATTCGACTGCGTGGAACAGTCGTGCGCGACGTTCTACTTGTTCGAGATCCGAATCCACCGCAGTATTCGCCGTAACTTCTGTTTCAGCCGTTTCGCGTGACTTCTTTCTGGCGTGATCCGCGATTGCGTTCGCCGCAATGCGGTAGAGCCAGGTTATGAACGGAGCACCACGCGATTTAAACTTTCCGATGTTTGCGAGGGCTTGTTGAAAGACATGCGCGGTGAGGTCCTGTGTTTCCGATCGGTCGTGAATACGGCGAGCGATATAGGCATAGACCCGGTGAAAATTCTGCTGATAGAGCTCCGCAAAGCGGCCCGGATCATTTTGGGCAGCCTCGATAAGCACGCGTTCATCCGATTCAGTAACCCGACTCAAGTTAGCCTCGCGCCAGTTTGCTACTGATAAAAACTGTGTTGGGGCTGAAAAGTTACGGCGATTTCTAAAGTATTTCTCTGCGGCCCTCTGCGTATCTCCATGTTCTCTGCGTTTAATGGCTTTTTTTCAACCCAGAGGCCGCAGAGATCCCCAACTTTGATACTGTCGAAAGACTCGCTAGTATTTGAACCATAACGTCAACACGGGTTCGCTTTCAACATCAATAGAGTCGATGCGAATAGCAATCTTCGGAACTGGTGGAGTCGGTGGGTACTTTGGTGGGCGGCTCGCGCACGCGGGCGAGGATGTCACCTTTATTGCTCGTGGCGAGCACTTGCGTGCGATCAAGGGGAGTGGTTTGAGGGTTGAGAGCCGTACGGGCGACTTCACGGTTTTTCCAGCGAAAGCGACGGATGACGTTCGAGAAATCGGCGAAGTTGATCTGGTGATTGTTGGAGTCAAAGCCTGGCAGGTTCCCGAGGCTGCGCGTGAGATAAAACCGCTGGTTGGAGCCAACACAACAGTGGTTCCGATGCAGAATGGAGTCGACGCCGCAGCGCAACTGGTAGCTGAACTCGGCTACGACAATGTCATCGGTGGATTGTGCCGGATCGTCAGCTTCGTCGTTGGACCAGGGCATATTCGACATGCCGGTTTCAAGCCTTCAATTATCATCGGAGAGCTCGACAATCGACGAACCGATCGCATCACGAGTATCGAACAAATGTTCAAACGCGCGGGCGTGGAAATCACCATCGCCGCCGACATTCAAGTCGCGCTATGGACAAAGTTTCTCTTCATCGCATCGTTTAGTGGCGTTGGCGCGATTGCTAGCGCACCCGCCGGAGTTATTCGCAGCGATCCAAAATGGCGCGCCCAAATGCTGAAAGCGATGGAAGAGATTTACGCATTAGCCCACGCGCGCGGAATCAAACTCACTCCGGATTCGATTGACACCGTAATGGCGGGCGTCGATGCGTTGCCGGAAGATGCGACCAGCTCGATGCAACGTGACATTGCCGCCGGAAAACCCTCCGAACTTGAGTCACAGACCGGAGCAGTAGTCCGCCTGGGACGCGAAACCGGCGTTACGGCTCCAACTCACGAATTGATTTACGAAACTTTGAAGTCGGCCGAGAAAAAGTCCGTCCCGTTTGGGAGGCAGCAAAATGAAACACCACCTCTCAGCCATTGATCCAGATCAGTATTTGCTGTTTCGAGAGGCAGTGCAGGCGCTCGACGCCGGTGACATTGAGCGTCTGGAAGTCCTGCTCGACGAACACCCGTGGTTAGTCCGCTATAAGTGTTACAAGGGCGAACCATACGAAGAGGGATATTTCTCCGGAGCAACTCTCCTGAATCACATTGCAGGAAACCCATCCCGCTGCCCCATCCCGAGTAATATCGTCGACATTACACGTTTGCTCCTCGGTCGCGGGGCACGAGACGAGGCGCCCAGGCCTAAGTACACCATCGGCCTGTTGCTCACGAGTAGACAAGCTTCAGAAGCGGGTGTTGCCTTGTCGCTGATCGATCTGCTTACTGAAGCTCAAGGTATAAGCCTGGATCTGACGGACAAGAACATACTCAATGGCCCACTCGGCAACGAAGCGCCAGCCACTGCATTGGCACTGATCGAACGCGGCGCCAAAATGGGCATTCGCCACGCCGCCGCACTCGGTCGACTGGATTTGGTCCAATGCTTCTTCAATCGAAATGAGCTGCACTCGTCACTCATTCCGCTTCCTGAAGATCCGAGTGAGGCAAGACTTCAGATCGAACAGGCATTCATCCAGGCGTGCCAGTTCGGGCAAAATAGCATTGCCGAGTTTCTGCTGGACCAGGGCGTCGATCCGTCGTCACAGGCCAGTACCGGACAGACTGGTTTGCACTATGCAGCCCACTCCGGACGATTGGAAACAGTGAACATGCTCATCGCGCGAAAAGCGCCGCTCGAAGTGAAGAATATGTATGGCGGAACGGTCCTGGGCCAGGCGCTTTGGTCAGCTTTCAATGAACCACGGCAGGATCATCTCGAGATCGTTGAGACTCTGATTGCCGCTGGCGCGCAGATCGATCCTGAGTGGAACAAATGGATTAACGAGTTGAGACATTAATGGACTACGACGCTACTGAAATACCACGAACGTACGACAAAGGCCGCGACCATGGTCCGGAAGTTCTGGATCTCTGGATGAACACGATAGCTTCACACGTCCAGTCGCCTCCCGTACGCACGATCCTCGATCTTGGCTGTGGCACTGGTCGTTTTTCAGAAGCGCTAGCCGGCCACTTCGACGCGCAAGTGCTCGCGATAGATCCGTCGAAGAAGATGCTGGAGCAAGCTCGAAACAAGCAAGTCGACCCTCGTGTTTCATACGTGCTTGGTTCAGGTGAGTCGATTCCGCTGCATTCGAGTTCCGTCGATCTGATCTTTATGTCGATGATCTTTCATCACTTTCGCGATCCGCGATTGGCGGCGCGCGAATGTCGCCGTGTGTTGCGCGACGGCGGAACGGCTTTCATGCGCGCCGGCACGCAGGAACGCATCCCGTCGTACCCGTATGTGCCGTTTTTTCCTGAGAGTCGTCCGATTCTGAATGAGGTCCTGCCGACGAGTTCGTTCATTCAGGACGTGTTTGTAGCCGCTGGTTTTCGGCTCGTTACGTTGGATGTAGTCACACAGACGATCGCGCCCAATCACGTGGTTTTCGCTGATAAGTTAGCGACGGGCGCCGACTCGGTCCTGGCGCGTTTGAGTCAGGACGAATTTCAGGCTGGCATCGAAGCGGTCCGTGCCTATGCGTCGCGCGTAAGCAACGAAGCGATAACTGAGCCGATCGACTATTTCGTATTCCGTTAAGTCGACGATCATTTTTCGGAACGAGGTCTGAGTGGCAGCCCGCGAACGCGGGCGGAAGCATGTAGCCTGGGGTGGAGCGAGGCTTTGCGAGCGCAACCCCAGGACAATTTGTATACGAATTGTGAGCCCGCGGAGCGGGCGACAGACGCTGCAAGATCCCTGCGCTGCCGCCCGCTTCGCGGGCTGTAACTCTTTTTCTTATCGTTTACCTAGGGTTACGCTCGCAAGGCCTCGCTCCACCCTAGGCTATATGCTTCCGCCCGCTTCGCGGGCTGCAACTCGCAAGCGTCGCCGCGCATTCGCGGGCTGCAACTCGCAAGCGTCGCCGCGCATTCGCGGGCTGCAACTCGCAAGCGTCGCCGCGCATTCGCGGGCTGCAACTCGGACGCCTCGCCGCGTATTCGCGGGCGCGCCACTCGCAAGCGTCACTTTGCGGGCATAACTGCGGGGCTCATGGGGTTTATTCACTAAGGGTATGGATATGAGTAGGCTTTCACCGGTTCACGTCAGTGTAATCGTTGCGTTGGTGATTTTGTGGACCAGCCCGGCGGTGGCGCAGAAGTCGGCTGGCCCGGCTAACGGAACGCTCATTGTCGATGGCGGCGGCACAGCGGAGCCGGTTGTGCGGCGCTTCGTCGAACTTGCTGGTGGTCCTCAGGCGCGAATAGTCGTGATTGCAACTGCGCCCTCTTCGATCCGGTTCGGTGCCGATAACGTTATCCTCGATCCGGATTGGCCTCGCGATCGGGTTGAGTGGCGACAGTATCACGAGTATCTGATGCGCTGGTTCGGCGTCGATAACGTCGAAATTATTCACACTCGAGATCGCCGGACGTCGGACACGGAAGCGTTCGTTGCACCACTCAATTCCGCGACTGGCGTTTATCTGGCGCCGGGAAACTCTGGTCGTCTCGCCGACGCTTATCTCGGAACGCGCACGCTCACCGCGTTGATGAAGCTTCTCGATCGCGGTGGTGTTATTTTCGGCAGTTCTGCGGGCGCAATTATTCAGGGCTCGTTCACGGTGCGGGGTCGCCCGGACAAACCGTTGTTGATGGCGCCAGGAAAAACGACGGGCTTTGGCTTTCTCACGAATGTCGCAATCAATCCACATTTGACTTCTGCTAAACGCGACGCCGAGTTGGTAAACGTTGTCGATGCTCATCCGAATATTCTCGGCATCGGGATCGACGATGACGCAGCGCTTCTGGTTCAGAAGAATATTTTTGAAGTAATCGGCACTGGCCGAGTCGCGATCTACGACAACGTCCGTCGCAATGGTTCCTGGTACTATTGGCTGAAGCCAGGAGAGCGCTTTGACCTTTCAACATGGACCAAGCTCAAACCGTAGTTCTCTTTAACTCCTAATCAACATGCCCCTTCCCGTTGCCCATGCGTTGATCGGCGCAAGTGTTGCCGCAGCACTCGATAGAAGATCAGAAGCGCTTTGGCAGGTTTTGTGCTTGAGTGCGTTTCTCGGTGTTTGCCCTGATTTTGACTATCTTCTGAACGTGCTGCGCATCGGGCGCGGCGGATGGCATCACGGGTTTACACATTCAATCGTGTTCGCGTTGTTTGCCGGCGCACTCACCGCGTTAGTGTTTGGATGGAGGAGCGCGCACGGTTTCATCGTCTTCAGCGCCGCTACCGCTTCTCACACGTTGCTCGATTATCTGATGACCGAATCGCGCGGAGTTTCATTGTGGTGGCCGTTTACCGATCGCCGTTATAAATTAAGAGGACCGAATCCGATTGACTACACGTGGGACGATAGTTCCTTTTGGACTGCTGCGGCCGATATTCTGCAAATCAGTTTCATCGAGCTGCTCGTGTTTGGACCAGTGTTGGTGTTAGTGATTCTGTTGAGGAGATTCCGGCGCTGAGAGAGCGATCTAGTTCAGTTCAGGCCCTTTCGAGATCCTGATCCGGCCTCCTCTCACCGTGATAATTGCAGCACCTTCGAGTTCTGACTTGTAGCGAGTTAAAGATCTAGCATCACAAGTTGACGTTCTTGGCAGGAACATCAGGCAGTCGAATAAGCCCAGATTGAAAAAGCTCTCGGGTCACGTCAACGAAGTCTGCTAAGTACATAATCCAGGCCGCACCTTATTCTTCTACGCACTAAGCTGATATCATTCGCGACTAGATTCAAGGGCCTCCCAATTGGTTCTCACGTGACGCTCAGCACGTCGACCTGGACCTGCATCCCCTACAACATCGACGCAGCCAAATGAGGAGGAAACTATGGCGAAGCCAAACCGATTCTTGTCACAGATCCTTTTTCTACTACTTACAACAATCTTCACCACAATTGCCGTTCAGGGCGCGGCGCCTGTGGGACAGACCATCTGGATACGCGCGACTTCAAGTGGTCTCTTTCGTGTCGGCGGATCAGGCCCGCGGAACATGGGCGCCGCTCGTTGCTGATCGATCGTCCATCGACGCCTGGGAACAGTTTCAGGTGATCGACGCCGGCGGTGGTTTTATTGCTTTTAGAGCAATCGGCACAGGTATGTTTGTATCGGCGGATCAAGCTCGCGCGGCTTTTGCTCCACTCGTCGCCGATCGGCCTGCGATTGGAACATGGGAGCAGTTTACCTGGACCGATCTTGCAGGTGGCGCCTTCACTCTCCGAGGACGAGCAACCAACCGTTTCGTTTCGGCTGATCTCAATCGCGGTGCATTTGCTCCACTCGTATCCGATCGCGTCGCCGCAGGCGCCTGGGAGCAGTTTACGTGGGGCGCAGTCGGCACACAGCCTGCGCCGGGTGCGCCGCCCGGATTCTCTCGCGTCGTTTGGTCAGACGAATTCAGTGGCTCGTCAATCAGCGCAGCCAACTGGGGCTTCGATCTGGGCGGCGGTGGCTGGGGCAACAACGAACTTCAGAATTACACCAGCAAACCAGAGAACGCGCGGATCGCAAATGGAATGTTGGTGATCGAAGCGCGTCGAGAGAATTTGGGGGGAAACGCATTCACATCCGCTCGACTCAAAACGCAAGGCAAACAATCGTTCGGCATCAACACGTGGGTCGAAGCACGCATCAACGCGCCGGAAGGGCAGGGAGTCTGGCCCGCTTTCTGGATGCTCGGCAACAGCATCACGACTGTCGGCTGGCCCTCGTGTGGCGAGATCGACATCATGGAGATCCAGGGCCAAAACCCGTTTAGAAATTTCGGCACGATTCACTGGGCCGATCCGGGTGGAAACCACGTGTCGTTTGGCGGAATTTTTAACTCGTCGAGCTCGCTCACTGCGGGCTTCCGCACCTTCGCGATTTCGCGCACCGGAAATACGATCAGGTGGTATGTCGATAGAGTCCAATATGCGGAGGCGAACATTGCGGGTGGAATCAACAGCACGTCCGAGTTTCAAGCACCATTCTTTATCATTCTCAACGTTGCGGTAGGCGGAAACTTTGTTGGCAATCCCGACGGCAGTACAGTTTTTCCGCAGCAGATGCAAGTTGATTGGGTTAGAGTGTGGGGGAATTGAAACGCCGAAGCCACGGATTCGCACGGATCATCATGTCCGTGCGAATCTGTGATTGCAGGAGGGAAAGCGTGTTCCAAAGAACGTTGTTGTGTTTAGTCCCTTTATTGCTCACGATCCATCTCGCACGCGGAGCCAGTGAGAATCACCAAAACAAGATCGACGTTCAGCACTATTCTGTCACCCTCGAGCCTGACATAGCCGGTAAGGCGATTAAAGGAACAGTCGTCATCAAGTTCTTGATCGAGTCGAATAGCCTCACTCATGCGGAGTTTGACTGCGGCGATCTCACGATAGATTCGGTGCGACTTGCAGGCGCGCCCGCGCAGTTCGCAGTGACGGACCACCGCCTGAAAGTCTCGTTACCTTCTGGCTTGAAAGCGAAAGAGCTCCGCGAGATCGAGGTCAACTTTCACGGCACACCAAGATATGGGATTCGCTTCTTCCCGGATCGAGAACAGGTCTACACGATTTTTTCCACGAGCCAGTGGATGGTCTGCGTTGACGATCCCGCAGACAAGGCCACGTTGACGTTTCGACTCATCCTGCCGCGTGCTCTGACGCCAGTCGCGAGTGGGAACTTTGTTTCTCAGCGCGACCTTGCAAGTAACAAGCGCGTTTCGGAGTGGCGTCAGGAAACCGCGATTCCGAGTTATATCTTTGGTTTTGCTGCTGGCCCATATCGCGTCGTTAAGGAGAAGCGAAGGAACGTTGAGCTGCGATATCTCGCTACAAACTATTCCGAGGCTGAAGTGCGTCGCATCTTTCGCGACACGCCCGGCATGCTCGATTTCTTTGAACGTCGAGCCGGAGTCAGGTATGCCGATCGAATCTACACTCAAGTGCTCGCAGTGGGTGGTGTCGAACAGGAGATGAGCAGCTTCACGGCACTGAAGGAATCATACGGAAAACAATTACTGGACGATGAGCAGCATCTTTGGCTGGCGGCGCACGAGTTTGCGCATCAGTGGTGGGGCAACATGGTGACGTGTCGTGACTGGAACCACTTTTGGCTCAACGAGGGGATCGCGAATTTTATGGCTGCCGCTTATCTAGAGCACCGTTTTGGACGCGCGATTTATCTGCGCGAGATCGAAAAGTACCGGGCGAGTTATGAAAAAGTCCGTGCGGCAGGTAAAGACAAGTCGTTAGTTTTTCCTGACTGGCTAAGGCCAACGAGAGAAGATCGTACCCTCGTTTACGACAAGGGAGCTCTCGTCTTGCATCTGTTGCGTGAAGAGATCGGCGAGCGCGCGTTCTGGAAAGGCCTTCGCATTTTTACGCAACGACATTTTGGAAAGTCAGTGGTCACTAGCGACTTCGTTAACGCCATGGAAGAAGCGAATGGTAAGAGCCTGGAGAAGTTTTTTGCAGAATGGGTCTATTTGCGAACGAAGTCAGCTCGAATAAGGACGATTTTATTTGTCAGTAGTTAGTAGTCAGTCTTATAGCCCGCGAATGCGGGCTGCAGCATATAGCCGAGGGTGGAGCGAGGCTTTGCGAGCGCAACCCTAGGACAATGGTGATAGGAATTGAAAGCCCGCGAAGCGGGCGGCAGGTGCGCCTGAAAGCGCGCGAAGTCAGAGAGGTGAGAGTCCTCTCCAGGTAAACGCTCTCCGGCCTGTAACCGAATGCCACTGCGATGCAGCGATGCGTGGTGGAGAGCAGCAGGAGGTGAACTACCAGTCCGTAGGATAACGAACTCGATACGGCCGGGCGCAATCGACGAGCCTGCCTGTCAAAGGTGAAGTCTAGACCGCTAAAACGGAAAGCAGTCGAGCTGAGGGGTAGCGTGGCAAAGCGACGATTGTGGTGCGTCAGGTGTTTGGAGACGGAATGGTGAGGAAGGCAACGCGCGTGAATCAGGGAGGGCTGCTCGCAGATAGAGACGGTGTTCATGGACGTTAGTCTCGAAGAGCCGTGCGAGCAGGAGTCAGAGCGCTCATAGTAGCGCGGAAGCTTCGTAATGGAAGTGGAGCCAAGGAGCGCAGGAAGGTGGAATGAGTAACGACCGACTAGAGGAAGCAAGACCGGCGGTAGTGCCAGAAGCTAAACAAGCCGGAGAAGTTCGCGCCCGTTGGGGGTGGGCAGAACCTTGTGTCTGGACGGAACGAATGTTGACGGCTCTGGAAGAAGGAGTCAAAGGAGGGAAATGGTTCAGCCTGATCGATAAGGTGAGTGCGCCACGAGTGTTACGCTGGGCGTTTACCAGAGTGAAAGCGAATGGCGGAGCAGCCGGGGTGGATCACCAGACGATAGCGATGTATGAGCAGCAACTGGAGCAGCAGACTGACTATCTCGAGCGCCGGTTGAAAGAAGGAAATTATCAACCAGCAGCGATACGACGAGAGTGGATACCGAAGCCGGGGAGCAAGGAGAAGCGGCCACTGGGTATTCCCACAGTACGGGATCGAGTGGTGCAGAAAGCATTACTAGCCACACTCGAACCGATCTTCGAACGGGAGTTCGCGGAACAGAGCTATGGGTTCCGTCCCGGACGAGGCTGCAAAGATGCGCTACGTAGAGTTGACCAGCTACTGAAGGAAGGACACACGTGGGTGGTCGACGCGGACCTGAAAAGCTACTTCGATACCATTCCGCACGAGCAACTGCTGAGGCGGGTGGAAGAGAAGATTGCGGATGGTCGAGTGTTGGAGTTAATCGGCAAATATCTGCGACAAGGAGTACTGGAGAACCTGCGCCACTGGCAACCGGAAGCTGGCACGCCACAAGGTGCAGTGATCAGCCCGCTGCTGTCGAATATCTATCTCGACCCGCTGGACCAACTGATGCAGGCCAGCGGCATCGAGCTGGTTAGGTATGCGGATGACTTCGTGATGCTCTGCCGCAGCAAAGCAGCAGCCCAAAATGCTTTGGCGCTGGTGCAGCAGTGGACGGTAGAAGCCGGACTAACGCTGCATCCAGACAAGACGCGTATCGTAGACACCAGCCAACCAAGTGGGTTTGACTTTCTTGGCTATCACTTCGAACGAGGTCAACGAAGGCCGCGCCAGAAGAGCCTGAAGAAGTTCAAAGATACGGTGCGAGCCAAAACCAAACGCGCTAACGGGCAGAGTCTACAAGTAATCATCGCTAACGTGAATCGCAGCGCACAAGGCTGGTTTGCTTATTTCAAACACAGCCATCGGTACACGTTCGAGCCGCTAGACCGTCTAATACGGACCCGCTTGCGCCGCCTCTTGCGTAAACGCCGGGGAGGACGGGGCCGCGGACGTGGTGCTGACCATCAGCGTTGGTCCAATTCGTTCTTTGCTGAGCAAGGGCTGTTTTCTTTTGTCGCGGCCCATGCACAGTTGCGTCAATCCCTAACCGGGTGAACCACCAACTGGAGAGCCGGATGCGGGAGAACCGCCTGTCCGGTTCGGAGGGAGGGGGAACGAAACCAATCGTCGCCCCCTACCCCTATGTGTCCGTTGACGCAACGTCTGCCGCCCGCTTCGCGGGCTTCAACTCCTTCTTGATCGTTTACCTAGGGTTACGCTCGCAAAGCCTCGCTCCACCCTAGGCTATATGCTGCCGCCCGCATTCGCGGGCTGGACCAGCCTTCGGCTTACCTTGGACCAGAACTTTTCCACGAACTGCCATCCGCATACTCTAACCGCAGTATCACGACGCGCTCCTTTAATATCTCCCGCTCTTGCGCATTTGTGGTCTTAATTTGAACTGTTGGAAGGACGCGCGAGGGAACTTGATCGCGTAATGTTTTTTCCTTGCCCGGTGGGATATTGATCTTGCTGGTGAAGATGTAAACAGAGGTGTCGCGCGGGACCGGGCGGACGAGAAAGTAGGCCCATTGAACGTTGGTGATTGTCTTTGCACCGGTGTTCTTAACCGCCGCGCTGAATTTGTAGTTGACACCGCGAACAATCGTGTCAGGTTTGCGATCGTTGGGAAGGGCGGTGCTCGATGGATCCAACAGCGGCGGTGGACCAGGTTGATCCTTTGCGGTTGGATCACCCAGCACGCGAAGGCCGGTTTGGCTGACGGGCGTTGTCGTAACGGTCGCTACCGGCGGTGAAGGTTTCAGCACTCTTGCCGCCTCTTCCTCCCAACTGAACTTCACGATCTCTACATCAGCAGGATCCTGGTGCTCAGCGCGTAACACAGCCTGTTGCTTTATTTGATTGGCCGCACTCTTGAATTGAGTCTCAAGCGACTTATCGAGTTCAAAACATTTCTCAAAATCCGACTCGGCAGCCGTGTCCTCCCCGCGCATCAGATGCACGATGCCTCGATCGCCAAAAGCCTTTGCATACTTCGGCTCGAGCTCGATCGCTTTGTTGAGATCGGCGATCGCGCTATCAAAATCACCCTTCTGGGCCAACAGGGTGCCACGATCGCCATAGAACCGCGGATGCTGTTTTAGACTGATCGCTTTACTTAGATCTGCGATTGCCTCGTCGAGCCGGCCGCGTCGATAGAGAGCGATGCCACGGAAATAGAAGCAGAACTCCTGTTGTTGGGCATTCAACTCGATCGCTTTTGTGAAGTCAGCGATGGCGCCTTCAAAATCCTTCTTTTCAAAACGGTTAATGGCACGTTGCGCAAAGTGATCTGCCGAAACTGGCTCCTGTGCGTGAACACTACCAGCGGTAAAAAGCAGCAGAAAGAAGAGTCGAAGGTTGAAGTAACGCATAGTTCCTCCTTCGCAAATTAAAGGCGCTCGTCGCCGTGTGATAAGATGCGCAAACTCTAACACATCCTTGACTGTAAAAATATGCGCAGAAAAAGTTTATTCGCGGTGATCCTATTGATTGCTCTTAGTGGCGAGCCCAATAGTCAGACTGCAAAGGTTGAGACGTCATCCAAACCAACGATCGTGATCGTTCACGGCGCGTGGGGTGGCGGCTGGGCGTTCAAGAAAGTCGAGTTGTTGCTTCGTCAAAAAGGGTTTGACGTCTATCGTCCGCAACTCACCGGACAGGGCGATCGCGTACACCTCGCTCGCCCGGACATCGGATTGAACACACATATCGACGATGTGGTTAACACGATTTTGTATGAAGACTTGCGCGACGTCGTTCTAGTTGGTCACAGTTATGGCGGCATGGTGATCAGTGGTGTGGCAGATCGAGTTCCCGACCGCATTAGGCGACTGGTTTATCTCGACGCGATCGTCCCAAACGATGGCGACAGTGTGACCGGCTTGTTGCGAGGCGCCGGTGATTTTCTTAAACAGATGACTAAGGGCGACTACGTTGTGCCGGTGTGGGTCAAACCTGATCAGCCGCCGCCGCACGACGTTCCCCAGTCGTTAAAGACTTTCACGGATGCGATCGTTTTGAAGAACGAAGCTGCTCGCAAACTTCCAGCCACTTACATCCTGACCGTTGAGAAAGGCAAAGAAGCCAGGGACGACGATTTCTTTCCACACTCGGTAAGGGCGAAGGAAAAAGGATGGTCCATGTTGCAGTTGGCCTCCGATCACAATCCGCAGTGGTCCGCACCGGAAGCGCTGGCGGAAATGTTGGTTGCAACAGCTAAGTGAAAACGACGGTGGGGTGGCCACAGAGGGCCACGCCTACAAATCGTTCCGCATTGCGAAATGCACGTTGCATTTTTGTAGGGGTGGCCCTCCGTGGCCACCCGTCGTTCGTTACCGAAAACTAACGCAGCGTCGCGGCCTGAGTTGCCTGCGTGATCTTGAATTTCCAATTCTCGATCGGCGTTCCCTTCGTTTGCATGTTCGAGGTCAGGTAGTAGAGCCGTTGTGTCGCCGGTGCGTTCGGCGCTTGTGTAAACCGATCATTCAGGAAGTACGGCGGTATCGACTGGTAATACAGAGTCGCAGTGATCGTTACATTCCTGGCAGTGAACGCGCTCAACGGAATCTCATACCTCACAACACTTGTTCCACTTCCATCCGCGTACGCCGGATCCGCACCGACACTCACGGGAAGGGTTTCGTGCAGGAAATCCGCGGGTATGTAAGGCGTCTTGTCAGCTTTGAGCGGTCCGCTCCTGGTCCATCCAAACGGCAACAGCCGGTTGTCTTTCAACTGAAAGTCGCGGCGAAGAAAACTCGTCGTCATCTGACACTGAATATTCAAATTCAGCTCCTCAAAAATCTGGACCTGATCTTGCCGTGTGATTGCTGAGCCGGTGTTCTTCTGCTGGTCCCAGAAAAAATGTGGCTGGTAATACTGCGGATTGGTGCCCGGAATGGATTTGTTGTTGCATCCAGCCGGATAACCGCGATCTGCCGGCTTGCTGCCGTCTTTGTAAACGTCGAATAGTTCTGATCGCAACCTCTCATTGCCATTCATGATCACACCCAGCTCATTAGTGCAGCCGGAACACCAAACATCCTTACCCGTACCGTTATCAGTTACGCGTAACTCCAAAAACGCCCGCCGGAATCCGACGCCGCTCGGCAAACGATGTCCGGTCTTGTTCGTCACCTTTACATCCGCGACAAGTTTCTGGTTGCTGACTGTAGCGGTGGACAATGAGACATCGGCGGTAGAGTTCTGTGCCTGTTCAACAAAAGCATCAATCGCCGTTGTCAGTCCATCGAGGCCTGACATGTAATCGTTTTGCCTGACGCCCAGAACAACGCTCGCGAGTATGTTGCTTCCGTTCGATTTGAATGGCGACATCGACTGGCGAAACATCTCCAACAACGTGACATTCATCCCCTGAAATTGATGACGAGCAAAACCCTTATCACGGAAGCGAACCTGGATCTTCTCGTCGGGCAAGCGATTGCCGGTTTGTGGATATTGAGTGTCTTCAATGAACGCGATCGGCTGCTGGATCAAGTCGATCTGGAGTGTGCCCTTCGAGTTGCTGTACTTCGTCGGCATGTGGCAGTTCTGGCACGTCTGCGCTCTTGAATTTGTACCAACCTCATTTTGATAACCACTGTTAAGCCACTCGAGATAAGTAACCTGCTCGAGATGTGGCTTATTCGGATCGGCGTCCGGATTGTCCATCAAAGGCATATTGATCGTATGGCAATTGCCGCACGCGCGAGAGGTTTTGATGTACGCATTGTGTTTCGGCTTGATGCCGAGTGAATTGTTCATCGGGTCGGTAACAATCTCCGTATCCAGAAATGGCCCATAGATCTCTGCCTCATTGCCAACGGTAAAATTCCCGTTGATTTTGTTTTTGAGGAAATCGAGGAATGGATCAGGAGCGTTCGGCGAAGGTTTATCTTCGACGATGCGATGACAAGCCATGCAGCTAACGCCATCACGGGCCAAAGCTCCGTAAACAAATGTTTGATGGTCGTTATCGTAGGTGCCGTAGACCAGATTCGGATCAAAATCCCCTTTATTAGGTCCGCCAGAATCGTCATCCAAACGACGTTTTCCCATCACTCCATGACACTTGAAACACGTGTTGTAGAGAAGTTTAGTGTTCTCTGCGACCTTATTCGGATTGTCCTTGAAGAAACTCTTGATGAAAGCAACTTCGCTGTCTAATTGCGCATAAAAAATCGGATCGCGGCCGGCCAATCCCATCGGCGACCAACGCCATTCGCCGTATGGTGAAACGTTCATCACGGGCGTTGAGCCATCCTGTTGCTTCGCACCGGTATACATCATGACATTCCCGTACGTGCCGGCGCTGTGACATCCCATGCATTGATCGGAAGTAACAAACTGGTTTGGGTTAGGAGACGGCGGCGGCGTCACGCCTGGAGTTCCGATGTTCTTCGGATAGATGTGATCGTACGTCTCTCCCGGAAACTTCTGCACCTTGTCCAAAGGAACTGGAGCGATCGAATTGTAGAAGGTGGTGAATTTTGGATCGAGAGTCGCGGGTCTCAGCAGCGCCATCTGTCGGAAGAGCGACTGTTCCTGCACGTCACTCGAATCCGTGTTATGGCCAGCCGTTGCAACGTCTCGATCGCTTACAGCCGATTCACTACACGGTTGCGCTGGCGCGGGTGCATGCCCGGTGGCTTGACCAGATGCCCAACTAAGATCGACATAGTAAGAATCAGGATCGCCGGGGAAGCCTTTGATGTTCTTTGAATAAGTAAACGTGTGTTCTTTCTCTGCCGAAGCGTGACACCTCACGCAGTAGAGTCCGAACCCTGCATACGGATACGCAAACGGAGGATTGTTGTTGTCAACACATTGAGACTCCCACATTTCCGCCCAGTACCAACCGTCCTGCGCCCCTTTGCTGTCTTTGATCATTATGGTCCAACCATTGATTGCTGTCGGTGGTTTGAGTTGGTACCTGGCTGCCGGCGCAGTGTACTGTTCCTTCACGATCATCGCTCCATCCGGAATTGCCCGGCCTGAGTCCTTGCGTAAGAGCCAATTGATCACGGCAGGCGAGTAATAAATTTTGACAGCCGGATGAACGCCGTAGCTGACGTTGTTTACAAATGGACCGGTATCGCGAAGTTTCTTGTCTTCGCACCAATTCAGGTTTTTATATTTTCCACTCGTTAGAAATGATTTGAGTTGGGTCTGAAACTCCGGAAGTTTTGCCGGGAGAAAACTACTGGGCAGCGGCAATCCGCTTTCCTTTCCATTGGCGCAAGGTGACGTTTGCGCCTGCGTTGACGCGCTCAAGCCGAGCAAACACAGGACCAGCAGGATACCCAGTAATCGGATTCGCATGTTCAGCTCCTTTTTTGTGCTTCTGGTGTGGCTTATGTTTTATTATCCGTCACACGTCAATACCATCTTCGGAGAAAATATAAATGGAATGGTTAGCAGACCCTCAGGTATGGATCGCGTTCGCAACGCTCACGGCGCTCGAACTGGTCCTCGGCATTGATAACATCGTCTTCATTTCCATCCTCGCGGGTAAGCTCCCAGCGGAGCAGCAAAAAAAAGCCCGCCTGGTCGGATTGGCGCTGGCGATGCTCATGCGTGTCGGATTGCTCTTTTCGCTGTCGTGGATCATTGGTCTTACTGCACCACTATTTACTGTGATCGGTCAAGAGATTTCCGGCCGTGACCTCGTTTTGATCGGAGGCGGCTTGTTTTTAATAGGAAAGAGCACGCACGAGATTCACCAGAAGCTGGAAGGTGATGAGGGATCCGCTTCCGCGCGCGTCAGCACCGTCATTCGTAAGTGTTATCGTGCAGATACTGTTGCTTGACATCGTTTTCTCACTAGACTCCGTAATCACTGCCGTCGGCATGGTAGATGAGATCTGGATCATGATCGCGGCGGTTGTAGTTGCAGTCTTATTTATGATGGCGTTTGCGAGTCCGATCAGCAACTTCGTCGATCGACATCCAACAGTCAAGATGCTGGCGCTGAGTTTTCTCCTGCTCATCGGTGTGACGCTGCTGGCCGAAGCTTTCGACCGGCATATTCCGAAAGGCTACATCTATTTTGCGATGGCGTTCTCGGTTTTCGTTGAGATGCTCAACCTGAGACTGAGGAAATCTCGCGCAGCTCCCGTGAAACTGCGCGAGCCGTTCATTCCGGAAGTGCAATAGACTCTCTGCGCCCCTCTGCTCTCTCTGCGTTTGAGAACTGTCTTAACGCAGAGTACGCAGAGGATACGCAGAGGGCCGCAGAGAAATCTTCAAGGAGTTCCAACATGAAAAGTTTGCGGAAGTTTCTTAGTGGCTTGATGCTTCTTGCTGCGTTGCTGGATTGCGCGGTGCAAGCGCAAACGGCGACAGACCAACCAGCGCGTCGTGAAGGCGAAGTTTGGTTTGAACCTATCAAAGCAGAAGTTGGCGGGCAGACTTATGAAGGTGAACGCGGTCACTTGATGGTTCGCGAGAATCGCAAGAACCCGCAGTCCAACTTGATCGAGCTCGTTTTCGTTCGCTTCAAGACTACGAGCGACAAGCCCGGATTTCCGACAGTTTATCTCGATGGTGGTCCAGGCTCGTCCGCGACCAATATTGCGAGCGTTCCTGATTACATGCGGGCTTTTCAGAAACTGCGCGAAGTTGGCGACGTGATACTGCTGGACCAGCGTGGCGTTGGGCGTTCGAGACCAAACCTGACGTACCTCACGCAAGAACCGCTACCCACCGACGTTTTTGCAGACAGAGAAGTGGCGTTGAAGGCTTTTAAGGAACGCGCGAAGCTGGCCGGTGATCATTTTCGCTCGAAGGGAATCGACATACTCGCATACAACTCCATCGAAAGCGCTCATGATGTCGATGATCTGCGAAAAGCGTTGGGCGTTGAAAAAGTGAATCTCGTTGGTTTCAGTTATGGCACTCACCTGGGTCTCGCCTGCATCCGGTATCACGGAAAAAACCTGAATCGAGTTGTGTTGATCGGAACAGAAGGACCAGATCACACCGACAAACTGCCGAGCACCTCTGACGCTTCAATCCGGCGACTCTCAGCCATCGTCGCCAAGGATCCGGAAATCGGCGCGAAGATGCCGGACCTGACTGGCGCACTCAAGCGAGTACTCGATCGTCTCGAAAAAGAACCCGTAACAGTCACGATAACAAACCAGCGCACCAGGAATCCGATCGATGTGAAGGTCGGCAAGATGGGCCTCCAGTTTTTAATCATGCGCGATCTTGGCGACACGAACGACTTGCCGATCTTTCCGCTTTGGTTCTACACGATGGACAAGGGAGACTATTCGATCCTCAAACGCTTTGTAGAAAGACGCTATAACCAATTCAGTGGCGGAATTTCTGTGATGACGCTTGTGATGGACATCTCCTCCGGCGTCAGCAAAGCACGACAAAAGCAGATTGATAAAGAAGCCAAAACCGCGTTGCTCGGCGACATTGTTAACTTTCCGATTTCTCAGATGGGCGATGTATTTGGAAATCCGGATCTTGGCGATGAGTACCGGTCGCCGTTAAAGACGGATGTTCCGACTCTTTTTGTGAGCGGCGTACTTGATAACAACACCCAGCCTTTTCAGGCAGACGAAGTGCGCAAGACTTTCAAGAACAGCACGCACCTCGTGATCGACAATGCGGGCCACGAGAGCATGCTGGTTGATCAGCAGGTTCAGCAAACGATGGTTCAGTTTTTGAGAGGCGAGGATGTAAGCAAAGTGAAGATCGCGTTGCCGCCGCTGAAGTTTAATCCGCTGCCTTAAACATTCATTGTTTCAGCCACGAAAAGGCACAAAAGTCACAAAATTTTTGTGCCTTTTGTGGCTTAACCCCTTCGTTACCGCAGGTGTTTGTTGAACCATTCGAGCGTGCGCGTCCATGCCTGTTTGGCGGAGGCCTCGTCATAACGCGGTGTCGTGTCGTTATGGAACCCGTGCTGTTTGCCGTCGTACATGTGCGACTCGTACACCTTGTTATTAGCCTTGAGCGCCGCTTCATAGTTCGCGATGCCGGCGTTTATGCGCTCGTCATTCCCGGCGTAGTGGAACATCAACGGCGCGGAAATCTTCGGCACATCATCCACCGCTGCCTGCCTTCCGTAGAACGCAACCCCCGCATTTAAATCTTTGCCGAGCATAACGGCCAACTGATTCACCATCCCGCCGCCAAAACAAAATCCAACCGCGCCGAGTTTGCCGTTGGAATCCGGACGCGCTTTAAGCCACTTCGCCGAGGCAACAAAGTCTTCCGTCATCTTCTTTGGATCAACCGTGCGAAAGAGTGCGCCGCCTTTCTCATCGTTTCCCGGATAGCCGCCAACCGACGTCAAACCATCCGGCGCAAATGCGACGAAATCGGCGAGCGCGAAACGACGCGCAACGTCTTCGATATACGGATTGAGTCCGCGATTTTCATGGATGACAAGGACGACCGGACGTTTTCCATTTTTCGCCGGACGCGCAAGGTAACCTTTGATCGAACCGTTTCCAGCCGGCGATTGCACGGTTTCGTAACCAACCTTGATGCGTTTGTCATCAGCCGGCACCTGCTGCGCCCACGCATAGTTGGGTGTCAGGCTTTCGAAAATCGCCGCGACGGTCAGGCCACCGACCGCAAACTTGCCAATGCGATCGAGAAAAGTGCGGCGGTCCATGTCGCCGTGCTGGTATTCGTGAAACAGGTCTAATAACTCCTGCGGATAATCCGATGCTGCTTTACGTTCCATTCTTCCTCCTTGCGGTTGAGTTTCTTATACTCGCTGAGACTGGATCTGTTTCGCACAGAGTAGCATTGGACCCCGATAAAACTTCAACACGCCTTGGACACTCCAGAAACAATTCACAGAAAAACGACATTCACTGTCCGATTTGATCTGATGCGCCGATATCTTCAAGGGCCAACTGACGCCAGCTTTTGCTCGATCGCGGGTACTGAGCGAATTTGGAACTCCGGTTCGATTGTCTTCGCGAGTGCCAGCGCTTTCTCATAGGTCGAGCGAGCTTGCGCAGCTTGGCCCATTGCCGCAAGAACATCTCCAAGCGCCAGTTGTACATCGACTGAGTTCGGCGCGAGTGTCGCCGCTGTTTGCGCTTCTGCCAGGGCCGCCTCAACGTGCGATGCGCCGAGCAAGCTCTGAGCTTTTCTCGCATGGTTTAAGGCCGCCGCTAACGGAATCTCGAAACGACCATCGAACACAAAGACTCCGTGCTGGATCACATGAGTCGGTGAAACCCGCTGAAACTGTTCATACGGATTAAGAGAGCCAGGACCAAATTCGAAACCCGAGAGCGTCGCGGCACTGATGAGCACTGGACCATCTATCGAGACTGGAACCTCGAGCTGCTCGTTTAGCCACAGCGTAACGACGGTTGGCAAAGGTTTACACGGTATGCCGTAATACTTGAAATCGGCTATGCCTTCCCCAAAGTAGACGAACCAACAATCTTTCACTCCGCGCTGGTCCAGGTACTGCTTCGTCGCTTTGAGTTGTTGTGCCCAATCGACGTTTGAGTCGGTCAGGTATTTATATGTGTTCGCCGGCCCTCCCCACAGTTCATTTGCGTAAGCGAGATAGACAGGAAACGTCCGCAGCGAAGAGAATGCGTGAACCAGTAGCAGCGCGATAACGAGCCGGGCCCACTTACGATTCCGTCCAATGAGTGCCCACGCTGCACCTCCGATTAGCATCGAGAGAAAAACATAAACCGGCAGAATGTGGCGCACGCCGATGTTCATTCCGACCGCGAACGCTACGATCAAATAGAAGACCGGCGGAACGACCAAAAACAGAATCTCTCTCCAGCACTTAAAACGACGAGTTGCGATTGCGATCACAGTCAACAGCAGGAAGGCCATGAAGGCGATCGTTGATTTGATCAGAAACGCAATTGGAAAATAGAACCAGACGCCGTGTGCATAGATCTTTCCCAGCACGTAGCTGGTGTAGAAGTTTGCGGTTAGTCGCACGTCGGCGAGTCCGTAGAGATATGACTCGGGCAGAACATGCCAGCGCGACATCGTGGAAACGAGCCACGTCTCGTGTGGTTTTAAGTCCTGCACGTACGCTGTGAGTGGCGGGTTCAGTTGCAATCCGTTTGGACGCGCCGCATAACGGAAGCCATAGAACGACCACAGCACTGCCACCGCAATGACGCTTATGGCAACGAGTGAAGCGGCAAGCTTGAGTGTCTGTTTGCCAAATGTGTTTCTGGATTCAGGTGTCGTCCTCGCGCTGATCAGGTGACGAACCACTTCGCAGACGGCGAGCAGTAACAGAATAGGAAAAATAAGCGCGCCCGTGTGTTTTACGGCAAGCGCAAGCCCTGTCGAAATTCCGACAACGCTTAAGCGCCAGAGTGATGGTGCTTTCACGTAACGGTAGAAAGCGTAAATGCTGGCGAGCATGAAACAGGAGAGCGCCGAATCAGTTGTAACAAGCGCTCCGTGGGCCAGCAGGTTTGGATCAAATGTCACCAGTGCGAGAGCGATGAAAGCGGCGCCAGTTCCAAACATCTCTTTAGTGGCGATAAATACAAGCACGGCGAGAAGCAGCGTGATTGTGGCAGCGGCCAGGCGAGTGCGGAGCAGAACGCTTTCCGCATCATTCTGGTAAAGAAACTCTTTACCACCCAGAAAAGCCTCTTCCTTAAAATAGCGGTCCTGTAAATTTGGCGTCTTCTTCGGCGACGTGAGCAGGGGAGCAGTCGCCAACAATTTCACCATCGGTGGATGCTCTGGATTGAGTCCGAAGTCGGCGTCAGTCCACGATTTGTAGCCGGCATAGATGTGGTTGGCTTCATCCCACGTCTGAGTTTGTTGCCGTATGGACAGCAACAACTGAAGACCAAGAATCAGCAGAAGAAAAACGACGCCCGCGACGGTCGCGAGCGTCGGAGATGTGCGGCGAGTGACTGGGCTCGTAGCCGCGCTCAGTGGATTCATCATGTTGGTCCAATGTCAGAGTTATCCGGGCGCGGCGATTATGAAGTTGTTCTATCTGAGAGCGCAACAACAAGGAGCTTTCAGATCATCAGACTTTTCTGAACCGTTCTAGACAAGATCCAGTCGGACATGGTTTTCAAAACTTCCGGAGACATCGTTTCCTCAATTTTTCCGTATTCGGATATTAGACCAGTCTGGGCGGTTTGGAACAGATGGTTGAGCTTGGGAAACGCCTTTACTGTTACGTCCGCGTTTCCGCCTGCCTTCAAACCCGCTTCAATCAAGTCGAGGTTTTCCTTCCAGGGAACTTGTAAGTCGAGTTCGCCATTCAACGCGAGCACCGGAACTTTAACGTTCTTCAATACAGGCTTTGGATCGAACGTTATGAAGTAGCGATACCAGGGCATCTTGTACATTGGCATGAATGCTTTGATGGATCCCGCAGCCGGTTGGAATAACTGCTTCTGGAGGTCGCCTAATGTTCGATCATAAGCGACGATCTCTTCATTGATTTTTTGTTCAATGCGCTTTTCATCGGTCTCGGTTTTGACGATTGAGTTGACTTTCTTTGCCAGCGAAATCGTATGTCTGATGGTATCGACATGAGTTCCCTGGGTCTTAAGGATCAGTTCAGTTTGCGCGTAGATAACGTCTTCGCCGCGTTGGCCCAGACCAGCAAGGAGCACGATGTACGACACGTCGTTGCTGCGAGCTGCGACCATTGGCGCAATCATCCCGCCTTCGCTGTGCCCGATGAGACCAATCATCTTTGGATCGATCTCTTTGCGCTGTTTCAAAAAATTCACTCCGGCCAGAACGTCCTCGGCGAAGTTCTCACTTGTTACCGATAGCGACCCGATATCTGTACCTCCTATGCCACGATCGTCAACTCGCAGCACCGCGATGCCATTTCGTGTCAGGTGATCGGCCAGAACGAGGAAAGGACGGTGACCCGCGATCGTCTCGTTGCGATCCTGAGATCCGCTGCCAGTGATCAGTAGCACCGCTGGATACTTGCCGCCTCCACGCGGCACCGTAAGAGTGCCCGCAATCTTTATGTTGTCCTTTTCATTTCTATAACTGACCTCTTGCTCGTCATACGGGTAAGGCGGTTTTGGATCCTGGCGGCGACTCAACTCCGGCACCACGTCGATTCGTTTGAAAACCATTGGCGCTGCACCCGCGCCCTGTTTGAAGGTGCCCGTGATCTCATCGCCTGCTTCGTTTAGTGTTCCCTCGTAGTTGATTCCGAACTGCGCGGCAGAAAAACTCAGCTTGTTGCCATCCAGAACAATCGAATCAATGGGCAGATCCTTATGGCCCTGATCCACACTGTCGAACTTGGCGGTGTAACCGGTTGCCGATTTTTCAACCTTCACGACGAGCCTTAACTTACTGGCGCCGAGGTCCAGGGTGGCGAGCCAGTTTCCCGCAACGTTACGCGTGGGATCTTGAGCGGCAACCGCAAAAGTTGACGTTATGATCAATGCGAAGTGTAAGAATGCAGCAAAGTACGAATCTCATAAGTTTCTCCTTCTCGTTCTATCGCCCGCCATCCAACCTCGAAAGAATCTCGACGAATTCCCGCAGCCGGTCAAAGTTTAGAATTACGATCGTTGGTACGACGATCAGGATGATCGTGCCAAGCACCACACCGGTTTTGGCCCAGACGCGATGCTCCTTGAGCGATGGTTCAGGTTTCGCGCGGAGTGCCAGCCAACCGAATACAATTGCCAGGATTGGTTTCTCGAGACCCAGCAGATTTACATAAGAACAGATACCGAGAATCAGCGAGGCCGTCGCGAAGGCATACTTTTGTCCGAGTATTAGTGACTCTTTCGTTTGATCATTCACCATGATAATTCTCCATAACCAGTTCCGTATTTATCTTGAACGGGTTCTCTTTAATGAAAACAAATAGCAAAGCAACAATAACTAACGGCGCGAGTTTGAAAGCTACACCTGGGTCTTCCGCTGGAAGCAATTCCAGCAGTTTGTAAATGACGAGAAGCAGACCAATCAGAGCAAAAGGTTTCCAACCGAGGACGGAGCGAGTGCGTTTACCAATTCTGTTTTCGATCGCCGGCCAAAGATCCACTTGCGGCTCCGAAAGAGTTTGACGAGCGAGCACTTGATCGAGCGCATCCAATTGCTTCAACTCGTGTTGGCAGTCAGCGCAGGCTGCAACGTGCGCCGCTAACTCTTCCTTTGAAAACCCCGGCTCATCGCCCGCCGCCATTTGTGCCATCAGCACTTCTGCGCAACTTAGTTCCTTCATGACATTCAAACCTCTTATTCCCGTAAGAGCATGCCGGTGAGTTTGCCTTGTAACTGCCGGCGCGCATAAAAGAGCCGGCTCATTACTGTTCCACGCGGAATTTGCAGATACGTGGCTAGTTCGTCATACGAGAGCCCGCTGAAGTATTTCAATGAGACGATTTCGCGTTCCTCACGAGTGAGCGAGTGCATTGCTTTCTCGAGCGCAAGCCTCGTATCGTCAGCCGTTGCTGATTGCGGGGCCAGGATTTGAACATCGTCAAGATTCTCTGTGGGCCGTCGTTTTGCCGTCAGTTTGTAACAACGGTTCCGAAGCAAAACGTAGAACCACTCGTAAAACGTCCGCGACGTGTCAAATCTGCCGATTGCTTTGAAAGCGTCGATAAAAGCGTCCTGAACCGCGTCCTCAGCGTCGTCACGATTGAGCAGAATCGCCATCGCATGGGCGACCGCGCGTTTTTGATAACGCTGGACCAGATGACGAAAGGCTTCCCGGTCACCTAGCTGGCACTTTTTAATCGCCTCGGCATCATCCATCGTCGCCTCTCACTATAGGTATCCGTCGCGCCGGTGAATTATTCAAAAATATTTGTTGGTCCTGGGTTCTCGGGAAGACAGATCTCTGCTACTCCAGGCTTAGAGCTCGGACCATGATCGGCTTCGTCGCGTGTTTGATTACTTAAATGGCTGGGCTATAAATCAAATGCACTCAGCATGGCCGCAGCTACAGTTTGTCTCAGTGCCACCAGCCGCGTTCCTACAGTGTGTGCTGCAGAACTTATCATCGGAGGGTGCTGGACATTTACACGGTGTGTGAGCGCATGTTTCGGTGGACTGTTCGTTATTCATTTATCCTCTCCATTTCCCTGAGAACAGGTACGGTGACTTGCGATGCCAACTACTCAACTGAGCGAGGGGGAATAGAGAACGCAGTTTCCGGGTAGATTCGTTTCTTACCGATGCGAATAACTATAGTACATTCCGTGGCCCACTGCTATTGAACCAGAAGACGGTCCATTTTGCGAAGCTGCAGGTCAAGCGTCTTCCTGTGATCTCTGCGTTAAATATCTTTCGCGACTACGGTTAACGCAGAGGTCACAGAGATACGCAGAGATCGCAGAGAAGGCTTCAAATGTCGAGAAGGACTATGAGGACCAAAAGAATTATTTGTAGGGGCGGCCCTCCGTGGCCGCCCCACGCTCGATCATTTTTGGGCAAAGTGTGTTGAAAGTCTCAACCGAAAAGTGTCGCGTTCCAAACCATGCGTGTTCGGGCGGAACGTGAAGGTTAGAAAGTAGCTGCGACCGCTGATCGGTTTGAAGTTGATCTTGCGCCGGCTGGAAGTTCCCGTCGCTTTCTTCACGCTGTTGCCGTCTTCATCTGTCACCCATACCCGTGTCGTCTGGTCGAGGCCACTAAGTTTCAACTTCACGAGATCACGACGACCGAACCATTCGGGACATCCTCGCGAGCAAATCAAGAGCGGGACACGTTGGACTGTTCCAGAGCGCGCTTCCACTTCCGCTTCGCGAAATCTTCCCTCCGGTTGATTCCGCCGAAGGAGACAGTGCGCCCGTTGTACAGGAACGAGTTATCGCAGGCGTCAGGCGTGCCGTCGTCATCGCTGTCGGGCTGGAAGGGCAATCCGTTCGGCTTGAAGGCGGGATTAGGTTCGTTCGTGTTCGGGCAGAGGTCACACGCATCGCCGAAGGCATCGCCATCAGCATTGGCTTGATTTGAGTTGAGAGTCGTCGGGCAGTTGTCGCTGTCGTTGTTCACGCCGTCCTTGTCGGTATCAACTTCGCAGACATCGCCCTCGCCGTCGCCATCGCTGTCTGTCTGCCTCGGGTTGAATTCGCCGATGCAGTTGTCTTCTTTGTCACTGACGCCGTCGTCGTCAAGATCGTCGCAAGCGGGCTGACCAGCGATGCCGGGAATAGGCGGGTTGGGGATGGTCGGGCAATTATCGTCTGCGTCTGGCACACCGTCGTTATCGTCATCAGTGTCGCAAACGTCGCCTGCGCTATCGCCGTCGCTGTTTTGCTGCGATGGGTTGGGGATGCTGGGGCAGTTGTCTGGTCCAGTCGGAATGAAGTCACCGTCCGGGTCGGGATCAATTGAATTGTCGAGGCCGTCGCAATCGGAATCGGGGCTACCAAGGCCGACGGCGGCCCAGGCATTTTTGACTGTGCAGACGTCGGCGGCGTTGAAACCAGACGTGCCGTCCTGTGCCCATGCTTCTGCGATGGCAAGTTCGTAGCCGGCGGCCACTGCGAAAACGGCGAAATAAGGCAGGTGAGTGGCTGCGTGCCACTTCAGATCACGCATCTTATTCCGGCCCATGCCCGCGACGGGGAGGCCGTTGTTCGGATGCGTTCCGCCTTCGGCCATCAGGAAGGCGGTCTTGTTAGAGATGCCGCTGTTTCTGTGAACCCAGCCGAAGTCGTTGCACTTGCCAATAAAAATGTTGAGTTCCGGCGGACAGGGTGGTGGGGGCATCCCATCGGGATCACCATCCGGAGCGATCAACTCTGACATATGATCGGGTTGGCCTGAGTTTGTTGGGTCAGAGACATCGCGAATAGCACCGCCGCCTCCGGTTTTGTCCTCGCCAAGCAGCCAGTCGGTACTCAGCCCCAGCGCTTCTTCGCGCTCCTGATCGGCCACCACGCCCATGATGTCGGCGTAGCTCTCATTCAACGCGCCCGGCTCTAATGCATAGATCAACTGTGATGTGTCACCAATGATGCCGTGGGTAAACTCGTGGCCCAGAATGTCGAAACTTACTTTACCGGTCTCCACCTGAATCAACTCGCAGCCACTACTCCATGACGCGGTTCCAGTGGTTGTGGAGTGGATGAAAAGCTCGACCTGGGAAAAATCGTTGTCGTAAGAGTGGCGGTTGAAGTTCTCGTGGAAGAACGCGTAGATACCCTTGATGTGTGCGAAACCCATTACCGCGTCAGGGTCGTTGTTATAGTCGCTGTTGAAGTCGTCCTCGTCGGCAACGGTTACATCGTCACTGCCCCAATAGCAGTTATCATCCGCCGCGTTGGCCTCGTCCTCAGCGTCCTGCATATCGAGGTCTAAGCCGTGTAATGAAGTGCCGCTATCGTAAGTCGAAGGTAGCGTCAGCAAGACCTGTCCTGTATGCGCGTCAACAAAGACCTGGTTTGTGTCGCTGGCCGGCCCGAGCACGACGCGCCATGCGAGATGTGGTTCAGGAGTAGCGTTTGGATCCAGCAAGCTGCGGTCGAAGAGCATCAACTTTGTCGGCCCCGCGAGATGTGCGCCGAGGCGTTCCAGTTCGCGGCGAGCGATTGCTTCGGCTCGTGCCTCAGGAATGCTCGGTGTAGGGTCGAGCCTTATACCGGCGGTCATGAGCACGCCTCCGGTGTGAAACACCGTGTCACGGTTCAGGCTGACGAGCAGCCCGGCGCCGAAGACTTCGAGGCCGCGATAGGTTTGAAAAAACAGCACATCCTCGGCGGGCTGCCGATTCACGTGGCGCACCTTCAGTTCCAGGTGGGGACTATTCTGCGCGTACAAATTTCGAAAACGTCTGAGGAAGAACTTCGCTCGTTCAACAGTGTCGTCGCCCTCAGTCTGAACGCGCGCAGTCACCGAGCGTGGGAAGCCATGCTGAAACGAGACGCGCACGGGAGATTGTGATTCGTCTTGCAAACGTCTGAGCGCTACGACCTGAGGATCGAGAGACGCGAGCTGCTCCTGCTCCGCCGTGACACGACTCACGCGCCAGCCGGCGCAGAGCAGAGCAAGCGCGATAGCCGTCAAGACCAATGCAAATAATTTGGTTGAGATCTTTCGAGATTTCATGTTCTTTTCCAGAGTAGTCCTGCGCCCTTGGGTTAGGAGCTTTCTCACAGCTGCTTTTAACGCAGATGCGCACGCTGAGACGCAATGAGAATCGCGGCACCGAAATTTCGCAAGTCAGCCTTCACATTGCTCAGATTTGTCGAGCGGGACTACAATCAGCAGACATACGACTCCCCCATATCCCCGACGGATTTTTTGTCGTCCAGCAAGTCCTTCAGAATCGATTTCAGTCTGCACAGTAGCGAATAGATTGACCGGAAGTCTTTGAAACGGGTCTGGGAAGTTCTTGGAAATTCTTGGAGTCAACGATGCGCGAACAAAATCACCACGTTTACGCCTTCGGACCATTCCATCTCGATGCCACCAGGCGCCTCTTGTTAAAGGAGGGCGAACTGGTCAAAGTCTTTCCAAAAGAGTTCGACACTCTTTTAGCCCTCGTGGAGCGCCGCGGTGAGCTGTTGGAGAAGGATGAATTGATGCGCCAGGTTTGGCCTGACGCAGTTGTGGAGGAAAGTAATCTAACCACAAACATATCCCACCTGCGCAAGATACTCGGCGAGAGCCGCAACACCCACGACTACATAGTGACCGTTCCTGGCCGCGGCTACCGGTTTGTGGCTGGAGTTGAGGTGGCTGCCGATGATGAGAGCCTTGAGCCACCTACGGAAGTGGCGGTCCCACATCCGATCCCAGAAACGAACGCGACTCCGGCACACCGCTACAGGCTTAGTACCAAACTCCTGATCGCTGCAGTGATAGTACTTACAGTGGCGGCTTTTGCGGCTTACCGGTTCACCAGGAATCGAGCAGCGGCAGTGTTTAGCGAAATCGAATTTACGAGACTCACAAACTCCGGTCGCGCGACGCTTGCGGCGATGTCGCCCGATGGTAAATACATCGTCCATGCCTCGAAGGATCGCGAAGGCGAGAGCCTCTGGCTGAAACAGGTTCTGACGCAAAGTAACGTGCAAATCGCACCGCCCGCCGCGTCCGTCTATTGGGGTCTCACCTTCTCGCCGGACGGCCAGTACATTTACTGCGTTACGGCCGAGTTGAATAAAGGTGATACGACGCTCTCGGTTATCCCTCTGCTGGGCGGCGCTCCGCGACGGCTTCCCGCAGACCCACACGGACCCGTGAGCTTCTCGCCCGACGGCAAAAGTTTCGCTTTCATTAACTCCCTCGCGACGTGTATCGCCTTTACGTCGCAGACAAAGACGGGGGCTCGCCACGTTTGATCGCTTCGCGCAAATCGCCGGAAAAATTCATCGATATTGCCGTGGGTCCGGCCTGGTCGCCCGACGGCAACGAGATCGCGTGCGGCGTCAGAAAGTATGATGAGAAGGGGCACTTCGATAGCCTCGTCGCAATCCGGGTCATGGACGGGTCGGAGCGTTCCTTAACTTCACATCGCTGGTCGGGCTTGGGCCAGATCGGATGGTTACCCGGTGGTTCGGGTCTCGTGCTAACTGCGCGTGAGAGTCCATCGTCGCCGTTTCAAATCTGGCATCTGCCCGCGTCCGGAGGCGATGTCCGGAGAGTGACGAATGACCTAAACGACTACCGTGGCATTAGCTATAACGCTGTCACTCGTTCGCTGCTTGCGATTCAGACTAACGTTGTCTCCGGCATCTGGGTCATGCGATCCGGCGATCTGGCGGAAGGGCAGGGCGCGCCCACGCGCATCTCGAGCCAGCCATTCCCGGTTGAAGAGAGTTCGGCCATTCAAATCGCTTCCGAAACTGGCGGCCTCCATGACATAGCCTGGACCAACAACGGCAGTATTGTTTACGTCTCGCACGCTGCGAACGGGTCAAGCATTTGGATGTGGAACCCAAGTGCGTCGATACCAAGGCAACTGACTGGAGATACGCGAAACGTTCACGGCCTGGCTGTCTCGCCCGATGGCCGCTATCTTGTCCTCTCCTCCGACCGAAGTGGGACGTTCAATCTCTGGCGCGTAGAGATGAGCGGCGGCGAGTTGGTTCGACTAAGCGACGGCGAAGACGTCTCGCCGCGGTTTTCGCCGGACGGACGTTGGATAGTTTTTCAGAGGGGCTTTCCAACCGGCGCCAGGATTTGGCGAGTGCCGAGTGGCGGTGGGGAAGCAGTCCCTCTCACGCAAACACGCGGTCAGAGACCCGACGTGTCGCCCGACGGCAATCTCATCGCTTACCACACGCTCGATTCTGAGTTGGAGACTTCGCCGTGGGTCTTCGGAGCCATGGCGTTTGAGGGTGGTCCACTGATCAAGAGGTTTTCATTTCCGTCGACGGTGATGGATCGAATGGTGCGGTGGGTACCGGGCGGCGGGGGACTCGCGTATCTCGACACAAATGGCGGAGTCTCAAATGTCTGGGTTCAGCCGCTCGACGGTGGGCGGCCGCGGCAGTTATCCAATTTCAAATCTGAGCGCATCTATTCGTTCGAATGGTCTCCGGACGGTCGCTGGCTCGCTGCCGTCCGCGGCTCCGAGACGAGCGACGTGGTACTGATGCAACTTAAATCGGAATGATCAGGCACTACTGGAACGCGCTACAAATTAGAAATACTTTCAAACCAAACAGGGCGGGCATGCTCAACCTGTTGGGCGAGTGCCAGGTCCATCGCAAGAAAATTGTTTACCTCAGCAAACGCCGCCGATCCGTGAGACTGCGAAACTCGCATCAAACCTCCATTAGCACCGCTGCCAACGGCGACCGTGTTCTCAGCTCGCTGCTTTAATCACGCAGGTAATGGCAAGAGTATCCTCCCGGGTGCCTGCGCAGATAGTCCTGGTGATAATCCTCGGCGCTATACCAGGTCCCGATGGGTTCTATGCTCGTGGTGACCGGCCGCTTCCAACGTCCCGACGCGTCGACACGCGCGATAACTTGTTCCGCGATCGCCCGCTGCTCCTCTGTCTGCGGAAAGATCGCCGAGCGGTACTGTGTTCCGACGTCGTTGCCCTGGCGGTTAAGCGTCGTCGGGTCGTGCAGGCGGAAAAACCAGCGCTCGAGCAGCTCCTCGAAGCTGAGAACCGACGGGTCGAAGATCACGCGGACCGCCTCAGCGTGTCCGGACTTGCCGTCGTGCGTGTCGTCATAAGTCGGGTTCTTGAGCTGTCCGCCCGTGTAGCCGACCTCGGTGTCGATTACTCCTTGAACATCACGAAGGAGGTCCTCGACGCCCCAGAAGCAACCGCCGGCGAGCACGGCCACCTCAACGTGTTGCGCGCCGGGTCGCTGGCCCGCGGCTGCCTCGCCTCGATCCGACGACGAGACGTTCGTGGGTTCGTTCCACTGTGAATGGGTAACTTCTGATTGAGCCATCGCGTACTCCCTTCTCTAACGGTTGACTTACTAGCAAAGGCTCGCCTGTCATGATCGAGCCCAGCCATTCGTTCGTGACCATAAGCATTGATGCTTAGGATTTTGCGCTAAATCGTTTCTCTCGACCAAGTATGATCATTCGGTTTTACCAAAACAAATCCAACTTAATTTCATGAATTTAAAGTCAAAACTGCTCTAAACCTCACCGTGCCGCTGCGCATTAGTTCGTAGGCTTCAGCCACGCGGTTGAGCGGATATTTTTCGATCATCGGATGTACGTCGCTTAGCGCGCTGAATTCCAAAGTGTCCTGTGAATCCCTGGCGGTTCCTGAATACCAACCAGCCACTGAACTCCGTCGCGATATCAACGAAAACACATTGATCGTAAGTGGTTCAGCCGGAGCAGCGGGAACAAGCAACAGTCCATTCGGCGATAAACCGTCAACCAACGGGGAAATCGCCTGCGCGCTCGGAGCAGTCGCCAGGATGACGCGCGCACCGCCAAGCTTTTGTAACTCTGCTACGACATCCGTCGCGGTCGCATTGATGTAGTGATGCGCGCCCAACTTCAGCGCCAGCTTCTCTTTGTCGTTACCTCGGTTGATAGCTACAGTCTTAAATCCCATCCGTCGCGCGTATTGAACTCCGAGATGGCCCAATCCGCCGATGCCGTGCGCAGCGACAATATCTCCGGCACGAGCACCAGAATTGCGGAGTGCGTTGTAAACCGTAACACCAGCACACATGAATGGTCCGGCCTCTTCTGCTAAAACTTCATCCGGAATCGCGGCCAGCGCGCTTGCCGGTGCGATCATGTACTCCGCATATCCTCCATCGAAGTCAAAGCCCGTAACTTTTCGATTCACGCACATAGCAAAGTCGCCGCGACGACATTGTTCGCACAGAAAGCAATGCCCACCGTGCCAGCCGACACCAACGCGTTGACCTTTCGACCATGTCGTGACGTTGTTGCCTACCGCATCGATCGTTCCCGCGACTTCGTGACCTGGCACACGTGGATATTGAAGTCCGGGCCAAAGACCTTCTTTAACAAGCACGTCGCTATGACAAATGCCGCACGCCTCAACTTTCACGCGGACTTGGCCAGGGCCGGGCTCAGGAATATCGCGCTCTACCAATTCCCAATCCGCACCTGGGTTGCTTATTTGCGCTACTTTCATCCTGGTACTCATGATTGCTCCTGATGGTCGTTCAACTCGCCCTATTACATCTTGTTCACGTCGAGGAAGGCAGCTCGAAGCTCCTCGGTAAAAAGTTGCGGTTGCTCCCACGCGGCGAAGAGCCGCCCTTGTCGACATTTAATATTCAGCTAATAGTTTCTTGATCACTTGTTCGGTTTGGTCATAGTAGCCTTCGCCGACGTGGGTCCAGCGCACTCGTCCTTGTTTGTCCAGCACGAATAAAGTCGGCCAGGCTTCGACGCCGTATGCCTTCCACGTCGAGTAGTCCTGATCAGTAACCACCGCGTACTTAATGCCCAAGCCTGCAACTTCGCGCCGCAACTGGTCTATATCTTTTTCAAAGTCCAACTCTGGAGTGTGCACGCCTATGATTGTGAGCCCTTTATCACGATACTGCGCGTCCCACTTTTTGAGCGAAGGCAAGGTGTTACGGCAGTTGTAGCACGCGAAGGTCCAGAACTCGATCAACACCACGCGTCCACGCAAGCTCTTGAGCGTAACCGGTTCGGAGTTGATCCAGAGACCGTTCGAGATTTCGGGCGCCACAGACGCCTTGGTTTCCTCAATACTCCGAGTTGGAATCATTTGACCTCCAGATGTGAGGCGTGAAATACCATTGCTCACGACCGCAAGCGGTCCCGTGCCCGTTGCGTAACCAAACGCCACGATCGAAACTGCCATAATCAATAGCAGCGTGACGAAAATAATAATCTGCCGGTGCATGCGCTCAACCTCCGGTGGAGCCGAATCGCTCTGTTTTCCGATTCATAGCCGAGCATCAGCGGGCAGGAACGTGGAGGACTTCCTCCATGCGGCGGTCGGCGGTGACCGTTGCTTCCTGCGGACTACTGCCGTTCTGGCGAGCGCTCAGGTAAGGCGCGTACCAGTCCCACCAGTTGTGCTCAGCATGCGTCTTCTCGAAGTGGTCGTGATGCTCCGCCGTTTCGTGTAGGAGCTCTGCAAGGTTCGCCACGTCCACGGGTGGTGTTGCCGGTTTCCACTCGCGGCCCGGAGCACGCATCGAAATCTCCTGTAAGAGCCAGCTGTTCCCGTCCGGATCCTCGAACGAGGCAAACGAAAAGTAGGAACGACCTTGCGGGTCGGGTCCGGCGACGCGCGGATTGTCCACGGTGTCGTTAAAGGGGCCGGCGGCGTAGTGGAAGACTTCGCTCACATCGACGCCGCGGGCGATCAAGTCTTCGCGGGCGGCGGCGATGTTGCTCACCGCGAGGACCAGGTTGAGCGCGGAGCCGGATTTCCCCGAATTGATTCCCTTGCCGAGGATGATCGAGGCTTCCGAGTTGTGTGGCGTCATCTGAACGCCACGGAAATCACCGGCCGCAACGTCGATGTCAAGCCGCCAACCTAGATTCTCGTAGAACGCTTTAGCGCGGTCAACGTCGGAAACGCCGAGCAAAACGACCTCGAGTTTCATGTCGACCGGTTTGGCCTCTGGCGCCTCATCTGTTTTGCTGATCGCAACGCTGGACATAAATTATCTCCTTTCGTTTTGGGGAGTTACAGACTCCCTATGTTCTTTACCGTATGGACTGTTCCGGCCGGGATGAACAAGACGTCGCCAGCGTTTAGCGTCACCGGCGGCTGATCTTCGAACTGATACTCCAGCGAACCTTCGAGCACAGAGACGGTTTCATCACCCGAATGCCGGTGCCCGCAGAACGCCACGCCCGGGGCGAATTCGACGCGCGTCTGGATGACTTCGCGTTCGGGGACGCCGAAGACACATGTGACATAGGCGCTGGCTGTGTGTTGTGCTTTTTCAAGTCGCATGGGCTGTTCCTTAGTCGACTGTCTCATCGGCTCGATGGCCGAACCTGGGCCAAAGATGCGTTTCGATGAGAGTCGATGCTGAAGGATCTTGCGCCTCCTCGTTGTTTATCGAAACCCTAGATCGTGCGAGGCAAAGATCACCCAATTGAGTTATCGGCGGATCACCCAGCGCGACTTAAATGTATCGGAGCGTTCGAGATTGGTTGGGTAGATCGAACAAGGGAATCCACGAATCCTAATCGCCTGAGGGGCGAACTCGGTTCCCTGCGGATAATCACGTGCGGAAAATGGCGCCTCAGCTCTGCCGTACTTCAAAATGCTTTCCCTTGCTTTTCGCGAATTAAATAACCTTTGGGGAACATTCGATCTAACGGTATCAGCACCGTTGTGTGCGCGATATTCCGTCGTTTCCGCAACTGGTCTTCTACTTCAGTTCTACAACAACTACCGTTAGTGATCACAAGCATCAGCGTCAACGCGATATTCGGCATTGCATGTCGCACTCTACTGTTGCGAAACCTGTAGAGTGGGATGATCGACTCCAACGCCCAAAGGAGCCCACACAATACAATCAGCATCCCTAATCGCGCCTGGTCTGTAAGTACAACTTGCATGACTCTGTACTCCAACTCTATCGGCTATTTGCGCGCTGACCGCTTCAACCCTGCGGTTCACTTCATCCCAGTTCACGTTTTGCATGAAAGCATCGACGTATTTCGCGGCAGCCGCGCCGTAATCCATGTGATACGCGTGTTCGTACATATCGAGTGCCAACAGCGGATAGCCCATCGGCGCGTTATGCATGTGGTCCCACGCCCAGTAATTGTGAACCTCTCCCGTATGGAGGTTGTAGGAAAGAATTGTCCAACCTGAACCTCCGCCGAGTGCGTTCGCAGTCTTCTTAAACTCTGCTTCCCACTGCTCATAACTTCCAAACCATTGCTTGATTAGATCAAGAGCCTTACCACTGGCTTTGCCATCACCGCCGAGGTTGGCGAAATAGTTTTCGTGCAACACAACTGAACCTGTGCGGACCAGTTCCTCACGTTTCAAGTCACCATAGATATAAGGCGGTAAATCTTTGTCCGGTAGCATTGCCGCAAGTCGTTGCTCGATCGTGTTCAATGCTTTAACAGCACCGCCGTAGTTGTTTTCCCAGTGTGACCGGATCAGCTTTTCGGACAAGCCCTTGAGCTTTGCCGGATCGAACGGTAGGGGTTTCGGCGTGTGTTGTCCCTGGAAGGCTTTAGCCACAGGTCCAGTGGTTTGCCCGCTGGCTCCGTCCGGATCTAAAAACCCTGCGAGCGCCAAACTCCCGCTACCGGTTGCCAACGTCGAAATTAGTTGCCGGCGTGATACTGCTTTCATTTCATTTCGCCTCCCTGGTCCATGACAAGTTTATTCGTATCTCAGCGCCACTAGCGGATCGACTTTCGTGGCTCGTCGTGCCGGGATAAAGCAAGCCAACAATGCGACGACGATCAAAACAACAGAGGAGATGGCAAAAGTCATTAGGTCATTCGGCGCTACTCCAAATAAGAGGCTCCTCATTAAACGTGTTACCGCTATCGCTCCAACAAACCCGATCGCAACACCTATCAGCGTCAATTTCATTCCCTGGCCCATCATCAGACGCAGGATATGTCGAGGTGTGGCGCCGAGCGCGAGACGAATCCCAATCTCTCTCGTCCGTTGCGAGACTAGATAAGCGATCACGGCATACAGACCAGCGGCAGCAAGCAGCAATGCCGTTGCCGCAAAGATCCCGATCAACTCCATATTGAATCTGCGTGCGGCCACCGACGCAGCCAAAAACTGGCGCATTGGCCTGACTCCCGCTGTCGCGACATCCACATCCACGTTGCGGAGCTCTCTGCGCACCGTTGACGCAAGTGCATCAGGTTCTATTCCGGTACGCACCACCATACTGAGATTATTTGCCATGAACGGCACCGCAGATTTTGGCGCTTGCGGAATGGGTCCGTAGAGTGTCGGCATCGGTTCGTCGGTCAAGCCCATGTGCTTCACGTCTTCGACGATGCCGACGACTTCATACTCGCGCGCGGGATTTCCGTCACCCATGTTGATAAGAACATGCGCACCCAGGGGATCTTCGGTACCGAAGAACTTACGCTGCAGTGCTTGATCGATGATGATGGCGCCTGGCGAGTGATCGTTGTCGCTATCAGTAATGTCGCGTCCGCGAACGAGTGGGATCTTCATTGTTTCAAAATAGCCTGGTCCAACCCAGCGATGCTGCGCGAATGGTGTTTCACTGGCGCTGACTGGAGCGCGACCTGCTATGTTGAATGTGGTCCGCGCTATCAGCCCACTCAGCGGCAGTGCACTGGCTGCGCTAACCCCTTCTACTCCAGGTATCCCGGCAATGCGTGGGGCGATCTTGTCGTAGAAAGTCTTTACCGACGCACCGTTTGAGTATCGCGCCGCGGGTAAAGACAAACGCACGGCAAGAACACGGTTGGCATCGAAACCTGGGTTAACTCCGCGAAGCTGGCCGAAACTTTTTAGCAGCAAGCCGGCTGCTACCAGCAGCATCAATGAAAGGGCAATCTCGCTCACAATAAACAGACTGCGAACACGATTTCGGGTTTCACCGACACCGTCGCGCCCGCCTTCCTTCAGTTCAGAGTTGAGATCGCTTCGGGTGTGTTGAATAGCTGGGGCGAGGCCCAAAGTCGAGCCCTGCAAACAAGGTGACAAGCAGCGAAAAGAGAAGTACACGACCGTCGATACTCACCGCCGAGGCGCGCGGGAAATCCGCAGGACTCACTGCCAACAATAGATCCTTGGCCCAGAAGGAAAGCAGCAACCCTAACCCGCCGCCCAAGAATTGCGAGCAACATGCTCTCGGTTAGGACCTGACGCATCAAGACCTTTCGCTTGGCTCCCAATGCGGCACGGATGGCCATCTCTTTATGCCGTAACGCTGCCCGGGCCAACTGAAAGCTCGCGAGATTTGCGCAGGCAATGAGCAACACGACGACTACGGCAGCGAGGATCAACCAGAGTCCCTCGCGATAACCACCGACGACCTCATCCTGCAACTTCAACACGCGAGGTGATGCGATATTCCCGTTCTCATCCGGATAAAGATCACGCAGACGATTACTAATCGCGCCAAGATCGGCTTCAGCCTGAGCTGGAGTAACGCCCGGTTTGAGCCGTGCTACCAGTCGTAGAAAATTTGAGCCTCGTTGGTTTCGGCGTGGATCCTGATCCATCCTCAAGGGAACCACGATCTCAGTCTCGGCATTGGGAATGACGAAGCGCTGTGGCAATACTCCAACTATTGTGTACGAGTCACCATTAAGCGTAAGCGTTTTCCCCAGCACTTCGCTCGTTCCGCCGAACCGTCTTTGCCATAAGCCATAGCTCAGCATGACCACGCGAGTGTTGTTTGAATTGTCATCGTCAGGCGCCAGCGCACGCCCGGCGGCAGCTTCGACTCCCAACATCTGCATCCCGTTGGCAGAGATTCTCACTCCCTGCAAGCGTTCAGCTTCGCCTTGTCCGGTAAGGTTCGCGGGCCAAATCGCGAATGGTGCAACTTCGGCAAGCGTCTGGTTTTGATCGCGTGTGTCGATGAAATTGGGAATCGAGAAAAACGCGCGACTGACGGTTGTGCGTGTCGCCCAAATCCATACCAACTGATCTGGTTCCTTGAAAGACAAGGGCTTCAAAATCACGGCATTAACGATACTGAATATCGAGCTATTAGCAGCGATCGCTACGGCCAATACCAACACCACGAGCAATGAGAATGCGGGCCGTTTGCGTAATGAACGAACAGAGTAGCGAATGTCTCTAAGCAAGCCTTCCATAATCACGACCTCCGTTTTTCCGGACAATTAACCCGTCAGTTCTATTGTGATACCGGCGCCTCGCTGCATAGCCTTTTCATAGACCAGCGCCGAGGTAACCACGTCCTGTAGCGCCATCCCCGTAGAATCGAAAACTATGACTTCGTCGCTCGATGTGCGTCCGGGTTTAGTGCCGGCGACTACTTCGCCGAGTTCTGCGTGCACCTGATCTTTCGTCATTATCTTTTGATCAAGCGCGTGATGAAGTTCACCAATGGTTGCGCACTGTTCCACAAGGTCGACGACAACTTTGCTTCGTCCGAGCAAAGTTGGATCAAGCTCCTGCTTGTCTTCGTTATCCGCTCCCACGGCGGCGACGAACGTCCCCGGCGCGATATGTTCCCGCCTTAAGTAGAACTGTCTTGATGGAGTGCAGGTCACGCAGATGTCACTCTGAAGGGTAGCGCGCTCGAGTTGGTCCACGGCTTTGATCGCGATTGCCAGTTCCGCCGATAAATCATTTGCAAACTTCTCAGATCGAGTTGAGTCGACGTCGTAAGCAAAGACTTGTTCAAGTGGGAACAAACGCATGAGCGCGCGCAGTGAAACACGCCCTTGAATGCCGCAACCACAGATCGTGAGCGTTTTGGATTCAGGTCGGGCAAGGTATTTGGCGGCCACCGCCGTGGCTGCGGCCGTGCGCTGAGCGGTGATCTCGGTTGAATCCATTACGGCCAGGGGATATCCGTTATCGGCATCCGAGAGCACGATGACTCCCTGAATCGTCGGCAGGTCGAGTCTCTTTGGATTCTGCGGGAAATTCGCATTGATCTTGGCCGCGAAGTACGGACGATTTAGTTGCAGCACGCCAGCCTTGATATGAAAGCCGCCGTCGTGCGCATGTACTCCTAAGACTCCCGGAGCTTGTGTCTTACCTTCTCCGTACAGTCTGAAAACATGCTCTACAGCTTCCGTGCATTCTTCAATCGAAAGAAGCGCCGCCACATCACGTCGGGTCAGGATGAGTGTCCCACAATTCGTCATCTTGCGTTCCTAACTGGCATAACGTTCCTCGACAGTCATGATGAACACCACGGTTCCAACCAGTCCGATCAATCCGGCAGTAACGAACGGCACTTGCGGCGCAATCTTCCAGAGCAATCCACCAATCGCGGCCGCCGGCGTGATCGAAAGACTGCGAACGAGATAGTAGAGCCCGACAGATCTCGCGCGAATGTTGTCGTGCGCAAGATCCACGATCATCGCTTTTCTTGAAGGCTCGCCAATCTCTCGCAGACCGCCGATCACATAAGCGACGATCAACGAGGCAAAATTTGAGGCGAAAATAATTGCGACGGGAAACAGCGCAAAACTCAAAAATGTCAGAATCACAAAAGGCTTGCGTCCTATTCGATCGGCAATCCTTCCGGCCGGAATGTAAACAAGGATCGACGTGATCATCTGAATGGCGATAAGAGTGCCGTAAGCCGCGACACTGATGCCGTGAATGTTGGTCACATAGAGAATCGCCAACACACCCGGTCATGCCCTCGCAGGTTCGGATGATGATGTCGGAAATCAGCAGCCGCTTCAGTACGCCATGAAAGGAACGCCAAACGCCCCGGATGTTGGTCGAATGCGGAGGTTGGTTAGAAGTTCTGATTTTGAGTACGAGTACGAGCGTCACCGCTGCTAAGGCCAGTGTGATCAGCAGACCAATGTGCACACCGTTGACCAAGCCCATCGAGGCGATCAAAGTCCCACCAACGATCGGCGCGATCACTATAGGCACACGTTTCAAGATCGATTGCAGAGTAAAGCCCATTGCTCGTCGCTCGCGGGGCAGGGAGTCGCCGATCACGGCGAAGATGGCGGGAGATGCCATGCTTTGCCAGGCCATCACCAGGGCGAGACCGACAAATAGGAAAGGCCACGAAGTACTAAAGAGGTAAACGACGTAACCGAGGGAGGCGAGTGTGATAAAGATCAGGAAGGCTCGGCGTCGTCCAAAACGATCAGCAACAAAGCCTCCCGGATACTGATAGCATGCGTCGAAAAAATCTCCTGCTGTTCCAAAGAGACCGATGATTGGTGTTGTCGCACCAAGTGCTTCAAGATATTTGGGTAGAAACTTTTTCCATAACTCTTCACCGAAACCGATAAGGAAAACTGCCGCTGACGCAATCGTGACGTTGTGTTCGAGAGCAAAGTAGTCAACTGCTCGCCCACGCCAACCTGAGATTTGATCTGTCAGCACTGCTTCCTTCATTAACTCGGCCACAATCCTTTCGCGACCGCATACAAGACGCCGCCTGTCATAGCTCCCAATGCGACTTTAGCTACGTCAACCTTCAATACCGCGATGACCAGAAAAGCGATCAATGCAATGACGATGGTTGGTACATCCAACAACGCGGCTGGAAGGAGTTCGAGTGATACGACAATGATCACACCGACGACGGCGGCGCTTGCGCCAGAAAGAAAAGCCTGGATGAAGCGGTTGTCGCGAACCTTCTCATCGTAGCGTGCTCCCGTCAGGACAAATACAAATGAGGGCAGAAACACAAAGAACGTAGCGATGAACGCGCCTGTTACTCCTCCAGCAAGAAAACCGACGAACGTAGCGAACAGCATGAATGGACCAGGTGTGGCCACACTCAGTGCGACGCCATCGAGTAATTGGCTGCTCGTCAACCACTGATGCTGTTCAACCGCACCATGCTCAAGGAACGCAACCGAGGCGTAAGCGCCGCCAAAGCTGAATAGGCCGGTCTTCAAAAACAACCAGCTCATCTGAAACCATCGAGAGTTCGCAAACGGGAAAAACGAGATAAAGACGCCGATGACCGGCAACGTGGTTTTTGCTTTCCACAGCCTGGGCCAACCCTCAGCGACAATAAGATTCAGAAGTCCGGCTAGCAGCAGGATCAAAAGGAAATTGATCCCAGCGAACTTCAGGCCCACAAATGCGGCTACCAGGAGCAAAGCGAGAAAAGCGCTTCTAATCGATGCGCGACCAAGTTTGAGAATGCCTGCGGCAATGATGCCGAGAACGGCGGGCTTCAAAATGTAGAGAGCGTTATTGACTTGTGGCAGACCACTGTAAGCGACATACATCCAACTGAGCGCGATCATTATTAACGCGCCGGGTAGAACAAACGTCAGACCGGCGAGGATTCCTCCGGCGAGCTTCTTTTTCAAATAGCCAACATAGATGGCTAACTGCAAAGCTTCAGGACCAGGCAGCATGTGACAGAAGGCCATGATCCTCACGAACCGATCGTCCGAGAGCCAGTGACGTCGCTCCACCATGTGGTTGTACATCATCGTGATCTGCGCCACTGGACCACCGATGTTGATGAAACCAAGCGTTAAAAAGTAGAGAAACACCTCTCGCCAGGACGGCATTTGATCGCGCGTTTTGTTGAGCCGCAGGGCTACTTTTTTGTGCGCTTTCCATTTCGCTTTGTTTTGCGTCCTGGTTTCACAGCATCCTTGCTCAGCAATGCATGAAGCCCATCAAAGACAACGCCGGTCTGTTGCAGTAACTTGCGATCGTCGCGCAGCACCTTACTGAGTCCGTCGATGATTGCGTTCAGTCCCGCGGCCTCAAGACGGTGAAACTTGTCGTCTTTCAAATCGATGTCGTGAACGATCTCTGCGATCTCGCGCAGCCCTTTGTTTTCGCCGAGTCCAAATCGCTTCAGCATCGTCTCGAACGTGCAGTCTTCTCCGTGATGAGTAAGCTCGGCTCCAAACATGTCAAAGGGAATCGCGCCTTCGATCGTTTCGCCTTCAGCAACGAAATAAAAGCGCGGACGCTTATCGACGAATTGTTTGATTAGCCAGGCTGACGCAAGCCTGTCGATGTGGAGATTGCGGCGGGTCACCCAACGTTGGCCTTGATACTTTGCAACGTCGAGTTTTCCACGTTTGGTTTCTGACGAAGATGTGTTTGCCTTCGGCGGCCCTTGGGCGGCTCGAAGTTCCTTTTGACATCGCCCGTAAGCAGCGAAGGCCGCCGCACGACCTGTTGCGGTAAAGAAGTCATTGCCGGCGATGCGTTCTAACTCACGGTGTAGTCTGTCGATCTCACTCTCATGCGCCGATAGCCTGCCGGCGGACAAGTGTTTACCGCGAGACTGTTCGCGAATTGCGCCCGTCAAACCGTCGAATTCCGCAGCAACCGCAGCGAACTCCTCATCACGCGCTTTACGGAATGCTCGCGATAATCTCCTGATCTGTCGCACCCTCGACTGAAGCAGCCTTGAAAACTGAGGCTTCACCTGCGGCGGACTCGATCTCCTGCTTCAACCATTGAAAGTCTTCGTGGGACTTTTCGGTTGCAGGTAGAACGTAGACCGAGTTCTTGATCGCCACCGCCCCGAGCTTTTGTAACTTGCGCCAGATCCGGACGCGCAGATTTGTCGGCTTGGGCGGCAACTGGTGAATCAGCAAGATCCATTCGTGCGTCGAGGTTAGGTCCCTGCTTAGCATAAGTAACGTGAGACGCAGTGTAACGACTGTTACCTTTGTAGGCAAGTTGGCGGGACACTTTGTAACGAGAAGAGTTTTGATCAAAGGTTTTCGGGTGCTTATCTTTACCTCATGTTTCTGACCTAGTGGTTCCTGATTGTAGAGATCTATGATCAGTAAATGGATTAAAGTTCGTCCCGCTTCGACCGCTTCAGGATCGTAATTGATTTGATGGTTTGCTGAATTTGCTCTCCGCATTGAGGCCTCCTGGCGTCATACTCGCCCGGAAACTTGTAGTTTTGAATGGTCCGATTTAACGAAGGTCTACAACTAAGCATAAGAAACGAATTGAATGAACCTATAAGCCCAGATGCAGATTGAAGACTACCAGTATTTGCATGAGCTGGAAGATCGCTTTTGGTGGTTTGCGGGAATGCGGACGATTAGTGCTGCCCTGCTGGACCAGTATTACGCAGCAAACTGCGATCGCACGATTCTTGACGCCGGATGCGGAACCGGCGCCAATCTTATCTGGCTGAGACGTTACGCGCGTGACGGTAACGTCTACGGTATTGACCTGAGCGCCCAAGCTTTGCAGTTGTGCCGTCAAAAGGGACCAAAGCAGTTAGTTCAAGCATCGGTTACAGACTTGCCATTCGGCGACTCATCATTCGACCTCGTGACGAGCTTCGATGTTCTCGCGCAATTACCGACGTCTGGTGTAGACGCGGAAGCGATGCGGGAGATGCATCGAGTGCTTAGACCTGGAGGGATCGCATTTATTCGGACAGCAGCTTACGAATGGTTACGAAGCGAACACGATCTGGCTTTAGGAACGCAAAAACGTTATCAGTTATCTGAGTTAGCATCTCGGTTGGAGCAAAGCGGCTTCAGTGTGTTGCGTGCAACTTACGCGAATTCATTATTGCTGCCCGCAATTGCATTTCAGAGACTCGTTCTCAAAAGAGTGCGGCTAGCCCCGCGGGGCTCTGATGTAAAGCCTCTTCCTCGGTGGCTTGCGCCGCTGGATACATTCATGCGCCTAATTCTTCAAGCCGAAGCAAAATGGCTACAAGTTAGGCACTTCGCTTTGCCTACCGGAGTATCAGCAATTTGCGTGGTGAGAAAACCGGATTAAAAACGTCGTAACTTCACTGTGCTGCTGTAGATTGAGAAACCGAATCAAAGCGTGGCTCCAAATAGTGTGGAAGATACGCACGGTAAAACTCGACGGTGCGGGCAAGTCCATCGCGCCAGCTTGTGCCAGGCCGCCATCCCAGCATCCCCTCGATCTTCTGAGAGCTTAAGTAACAGTTGCCGATCTCGATCAATTGCTGTTCGGGTGGAAAGGGAACGGCACCCACTGAGCCGCGACCGGTCAGCCTTATTAACTCGCTCGCAATGTCGGCCAGGCTAACAGGTTCGTTTCCACCCAAATTGAAGATTTCACCGTTCACCTTTTCGCTGCAACCAGTTAACAATAAAGCGTCGACCACGTCGTCGATATAGATAATATCGCGGCTCTGCCGACCTTCACCGTACAGTTCAATGATTCCACCTGTGAGCGCCTGGCGAACAAACCACCCGATGAACCCCTGGCGTTTGTGGGCCAACAATTGACGTGGTCCGTAAACGTTTGTCAAACGAAGGCAGACTGAGGGTATACCGTACAATCTTTGATAAAGCAGGTGGTAATGTTCAGCCGCTAACTTATGAATTCCGTTTATGTCCAAGGGCGCCACCCTGTGTGCTTCACTAATCGGCAGGTGGTCCGGACGACCATAAACCTGTCGTGTGCTCGTGAAGACAATCTTTACGCGCGGGTTATAGCTCCGGCAAGCCTCGAGCAATGTCAATTGGGCCGCACAGTTTAACTGTAGATCGCGGTGCGGGTAGAGCACCGAGTCCAGGTGACTGACATGTCCCGCGAGATTGAAGATAATATCGACACCACCAACCAGGTGATTTGCAACGTAATCGTCTCCGATATCAGCGTGAACGACTTTCACCCGATCGGCAATCCCGTCGAGGTTGAATGGATTTCCTCCCTGGTCCGGCACTAGTGCGTCGACAATTATTACTTTGACACCCAGCTCGATGAGGTGGCGCGCGAGATTGCTGCCAATGAATCCCATACCGCCGGTGATCAGCACAGTGCGTCCGTTGTATTGCGAACGAAGGTTGGTCATTTTTTAGCGTCGACTTCTTTCAATTGGAGCGCCGCAACAGCATCAGGCGCAGCCAGAGTCGCACAAAATCGAAAATCGTGTGGATTACCCGCCGAGGAGTAAAGAACTCCGATCGACCGTGAGGACGCGAGTAATGGTGTACGGGGGCCTCGGCAAAACGGCATCCATTGTGATGCAGTTGGCGGACCAACTCTACGCAGATGGCGCCGCTGGCTACCGTCAGCTTCAGTGGCGCGACTACGCCCCTCCTCAGCAACCGGAAGTCACAATCAACGTCGCGGATTGGCAGATGAAAAAGTAAACGTGCCAAACGATTGTAAAGCCCGCCTACTACTTTTCGTTGTCGACTATCTGCGCGTTTTATCTTAAAACCATTGACTACGTCAACCGCCGGGTCAACAGCGGATACAGTGCGGGTAGTTCGCACACGTCATATTGCCCATCGCCGTCGGTGTAAAAGATTAGCTCTTTTTGGGCAGAAGCAAAACCACTGCGCAGCGCAGCGCCGTACCCCTCGTTACGCGAGTGATGAATAACACGCACTTCAGAGCGCGACTCCGCGAGAGCGTCGAGCTGCGGGCGCGTTCCATCTGTGCTTCCATCATTCACAACAATAACTTCAAAGTCGTCAGTTAGTGTGGGTAAGACATCGAGCGCCTGTTGGACCAGTGCACTGATCGTTGCGGCGTCGTTGTAAGCTGGAAAGAAGACGCTGATTCCGGGCCGTTCGCTGGATTTGATGGCGCAGTCTCTGGTTTGAGTTTTACTGAACAACGTCAACGGTCACCGATCAGTGGATGCTTCCCGCGCCGTTATAGCACGAAGAAAACAGTTATACTGCTGTCAGGCATATCTACGGCGGGACCGACATGAATGCCCGCGTAATTTACTAACTCCGATCCGATGTATGCAAGGGCCTTTTGAACAGGAAGGTGCGTGTGGGCAGAGCTTTGGCGCTTTGTTGCGCTCCCGCCGATCCCAGGTGCTGGCCATACTCCTGCTCGCGCTCGTCGTGCGCGTCGGCTTCGTCATTGCCCTTCCCGATCCGCTCGAGGAGACAAGGTACAGGCCCATCGCCATCAACATACTGGAGGGGAACGGCTTCTCGTCGGACGTGAGCCCGCCTTATCGCCCAAGCGAAGCAGCCGCGCCCGCCTACCCGCTCTTCATCGCAGCGGTGTATGCAATCTTTGGGAGCAATGTATATGCCTTGACTCTTTCGCAGGCCTTCCTCGATCTCGCGACGTGCCTGCTAGTTGCGTTCGTGTCATTCACTCTGGCACCGCCACGTTTAAAGAGTAGCGCGGCGCTATGGGCGCTGGCGATCTACAGCATTTATTCCTGGCCGACGATTGTGTGGGTGGCGCGCATCTACGCCGAGACGTTGACGCTGTTCTTCACGATGATGGCAATCGCACTCGGTGCGCTGGCGACGCGCAAAGGTTCGCGGTACTGGTTCTGCGCAGGACTTCCGTGCGGTCTCGCGATACTCACCAGGCCCGATTCGGTTCTGTTGCTGGCGGCGATCGTTCTCTTTCTCCTGATACAACTTGCGCGGAGGCGGGAGCAGCGTGGTGTATCGAGCCTACTCGGTTTTTGCCTCGCTGTGGCGCTGACACTTGCGCCATGGGTCATTAGGAATTACATCTCCATGGGCAAGTTTCAGCCACTCGCATCAGAGTACGGCAGTGTGCGGGACGGCTATTTCCCGACGGGCTATCTGTGGTGGGTCCGCACGTGGATAGAGGATGAGACTCATTTCGACGATGCCTTCAACCCGGCCTGGGCCCCTGAGTCTACTTTTTTCGACCCCGACCGGCTGCCACGTGGCAGTTACGACTCCGAAGAGGAGCGCGAGCGTCTCGTCGGGCTGATCGCGCGCTTCAACCAGGCGCGACTGATCACGCCCGACATCGACCGAGAATTTCGCGCTCTTGCCTACGAGCGGCTGAGGCGGCAGCCAATGCGCTTCTTCCTAACCCTGCCGCTTTACCGTGCGACCTCCATGTGGCTCACGGGCTTTAGCACGTCTCGCGAGACGTCTCACATGTTGATCTTCAGAGTCCTTTCAGTACTGCCGATTCACTTCGGCGGCATACTCGGACTCGCATTCCTGTGCCGGCGACACCCGGTGTCACTGCTGCTTGCGCTGATTGTGCTCGTGAGGACAGGCTTCATGGCATACCATTACGCGCCGGAAACGCGCTATATGGTCGAGGTCTATCCGCCAGTGATCGCCGCGTGCGGGGTAACGGCTGCGGCCGCGTGGTCTTACATTCTCAACCGCAGGGCTACGCGTGCCTGCGCGAATGCGAAAGCTATCAGCGGCTGCAAGCCTGAGCCGTCGTGACGGACTTTACTTGCTGGCTTTGTGCGAATGCCGCAGAAAATCTCTTGTAAAGAGGCCGGAATGAGCAATTATCGTTGGGCGAAGGCCGCGACAAATTCTAAGCGGGTTGCATTTTTTCTCCTCGCCATTTTTCTCACGTTCGCGCCGCCGGGAACTTTGATCTTTTGTACCATTTTACTTTTATGGCTGATAGGAAATGTCTGGGTTATCGCCGGCGTTGTCTTCAGCCTTGCACTAATGGCTATATTGCTCATTCGCAAAAGATCCGCTAAAAGACTCAATTCATGAACGTTTACAATCCGCCTCCAGACTGGCTCGGTGACGTCAAGCTGCTTGTGTAAAAACCTCGAGGGTGCGGATTTTCCATTCCAGGTTAAAGCGATGAGAGCATCAGTGTTGCCCGTTTCTGAAGTTTTAGTATCACCGTCGAACCAGGCGATGGCCCGATCTGGTTAGAAATGACCGGACCACAAGGTACAAAGGAATTTCTCGCTGAAGTCTTTAACAAAGGGTCCTTCTAATGAAATCATACCTCGCGGAACTACTGGGAACATTTATTCTGGTCTTTGCAGGAACTGGCGCAATCATCATCAACGATATAAGTGGCGGTGCTATTTCTCATTTGGGCATTGCCGTGACTTTCGGGTTGGTGGTGATGGCTATGATCCACACGCTTGGGGAAGTTTCAGGGGCACATCTTAATCCTGCCGTCACATTTGGCTTTTGGGCGGCGCGACGCTTTCCGGCGCGCAAGTTATTCCCTTACATAGCCAGCCAATGTTTGGGTGCACTGTTGGCGAGCGTGACCCTTCGTTTGCTTTTCCCACACCATACGACTCTCGGAGCAACTGCTCCAGCCGGGTCGTTACTTCAATCGTTCGCTCTAGAGGTCTTACTCTCGTTCTTTCTCATGTTCGTCATCATTAATGTGTCTGTCGGAGCAAAAGAGAAAGGCGTAATCGCAGGCGTGGCAATCGGCGGGATGGTGGCATTGGAAGCGTTGTTTGGCGGCCCCATAAGCGGCGCTTCAATGAATCCCGCACGTTCGTTTGGTCCAGCGGTGGTTTCCGGGAATCTCAGCGCGTTATGGGTTTATTTCTTAGCTCCTCTTGCGGGTGTGATTCTCGGTATCCTCGGTTGCAGATGTGTCCAGGAGAAAGGTTGCTGTGCGAGTTTGCAGGAGCAGCAAGGATGAAACCCTTATCTAGTTACTATACCCTTGCTTTCATGCTGCACATCATCGATCGAGGGCCGCACCCGTGTGGTTTCATCGCTGCAAAATAAGTCAGGAGACAGATGAGACGAAATCCTTTCTTAGTCATGCTCAGTTTGATGTTCCTTTTAGCAAGCGTGTGTAGTTCCCAGGCACAAGTGAAGAAAATTGAGATGCGCATCGCCGGTTATTTGTGCGGCAATTGAGTGTACAACATTCAGAAGGCCGTGAGCCGTCTAGACTACGCACCAAAACTGAAAGAGATTGAAGTAACGGATATTAAAAAGGGTTTGGGTGTTTTTACGCCGAAGCCTGACAAGCCGGTGTCATTTGCGGCGTTGAAAGAAACGCTGAAGAAGGCCGGATATACGCTTGACGCAGCCGACATAACGGTTGCGGGAGTTTTGGCAAAAGATGAGAAGGGATGGTCCATAGTTGTCCAACCTTCAGGGCAACGCTTTGCGCTGCAAGGTCCTAACGTCGATCGATTAGTAGCGGGCACCAATGCCGGCGAGAGCATTGAGATCACAGGTGATTGGAAAACCATCGGAACGGGCCAGAGTGCGCATGAAGCGATCTCGCCGATGCCCAAGTCTTCTGCGAGGCATCGTGGTTATGGTCCGGCGTCATTCGGTATGTTCAAGAACGTGAGCTACTTCCAGCCTTCTGCTGAAGAAGCCGCAGATCCGCTGACAAGTCATCACGCAAAACCGCTTGCTCCGATTCGGGTAACCTCACCAGGCCTGACTGTTTACAAGGGAGGCGCTGTTACGCCGCGTCTTTATCTGATCAAGCAACATCTGGGTGATTTGGAAGTGACTCGTCAGATGGTTGACGTGAGCGTTTCCTACACTCCCTCTCCACGACTTCAACTGGAAGTTGAAGTCCCGTTTGCGCGCACTTCTTTCGACAACGAAAATTCTTCAGGTTCCGGTTTTGGTTTGGGGAATATCACAGCCTGGGCCAAGTATCGCTTCTTCCGAGAAGTGAAGACCTATGGCGACCGGCAAGCAGCCTTTCGTGTTGGTCTCGAAATGCCTACTGGAAAGAAGACTGCTCCGAGTCAGGCACAAATCAATGAACCTGCGTTTGTGAGGCAGCAACTGACACCAATCAACGGCGGATGGGCGCCTCACTTTGATCTCGCATTTTCGCAGGCGGGAGGTCGATTCATCTTCGGCGGAAATGCAGAAGTAATCTTTCGTGCTGAACGAGATGGCTTTCGCATGGGCCACGAGCAACGTTTGAGTACTGATCTGGAGTACGTGCTTCCTAAAGATGATCGCAAGCCAGGTGGAGAGTTGTTCTTGATTCTCGAAACGACCTTTGTTCATCGGGGAACAGGTCGGGTGAACGGACAAGCTGTAGAAGGAAGTCGTTCTACCGAATTCTACCTGGCGCCGGGACTTCAATATGCAGCACGGCCGCGGTTCGTGATCGAAGGAAGTTATCAATTTCCGGTTGTTCGCAACACCGGCCCTGTCGTGCTTCGGACCGATAGAAATGTCTTGCTTGGCGTGAGGTACTTGTTCTAGTGCCAATCGTGAAGGGCGTCGTTATCGCTTTGCTGCTCTTGCTAATTCCCGGATTCGCAAGGGCGCAGACGGCCCAAACTCCGACTCTGATTCTGCGTGATATCAACGGTCGTTCAATTAATTTATCGGATTACAGAGGTAAGGTTGTGCTGCTCAACTTCTGGGCCACATGGTGTCCACCGTGCCGCGCAGAGATTCCGGAACTAGTCGAATGGCAAAGAAAATACCGTGATCGAGGATTGCAGGTCATCGGTATAACTTACCCTCCACAGAAGCTCTCAGAAGTGCGCCGGTTCGTTCGAAGAGAAAAGGTAAATTACCCGGTTGGGCTTGGAACCAAAAAAATGAAGTTGCTTTTTACTCAGAGCGAAACGCTACCGGTGACGATCGTCGTTGGCAAAGACGGAAGAGTTCGGGATATTATCGAGGGGATCCTATTGCCCGAGGAGTTTGAGCAGAAGATAAAACCGCTGCTCGAATAATGATCGGTTGTCAGCAGTCACTCAAATCCGTTTTCTTAAGGAGACCTTTGAAATGAAAAGTAAACGACTCGTCATCGCTCTCGCTGCGTTTCTTATGATCGCTTTTACCTCGGTTGCCGTTTCGGCAGATTACTAAGAAAGCTACTATTCGCGTTGACGGAATGACGTGCGCGAAGTGCACTGGTTCGGTCGAGAAGGCTTTGAAAGCCACGCCCGGTGTCGAGAAGGTTGAAGTAAGTTTGCAGCGAAAAGAAGCCGTAGTTGAATATGACGACGAGAAGGTTACGGAAGCCAAGCTTCGTGAGGTTATCAACGCCACTGGTTTCAAAACAGTGGAAGCGAAGCCCGATTCGCAATAACGAATTAGGCCGGCGACGTCGTGGCCGATCAATTGCCTGTTTTCAATTTGGCGATACGCTGGGAGCGGCGAACAACGAGTCGCTTAACAGAGCGTTTCGTTCTATCTCTGTGAAGGTCCGTGTCCAACTGTCGTAGGTATCGATAGCTGAATATCTGATAGTGAACGGGACCTTCACTCCGTCAACGTCGCGGTAGTCCTCAAAGTCGACCTGTTCCGGAAATGGCATTAGCATCGTTTTCTGAAGAGTCATCTTCCGCAGCAGCAGTCCCGTCTGAGTGTCAAAGTAAAAACGTTCAATCTTCGTGTCAGTCACGTTTTCAATCATGTACGTGTCGCGCTCGCCCACCTTGCGCGTTCCTACAAGTCTCATGTTCTGTGACGGCTTCACTTTGATCACGGTAAAGAGTTCGTCAAAGCTACGCCCAGTATCGACCGCAGTTGCAGCGGGCAGATTTCTAACACTGGTTCCGTTCACTATCCAGCCCTTATCGCCGTTGACGATTTGGCGGACTGTGGCCTGAGGCATCGTCGCGACAAGTAGAAATTTATCGGGAGCTGCCCAGCTAATCTCATTCGGCCAATTGCGATTCTGTGAAGCCTCGCGCTTGCCCTTCAGCACAAGTGTTTTGGTGCCGGTCGCCGCATTGCCACCAAGAGCTTCCAGGTACTTAATAAAGATTTGTTCCATTGACGGTAGGGTTGTGCGTTCGGTGGGCGCCGCATCGTCAGGTCCCTCGTGACCTGATCGCGCCAACGGCATGGCAGGAATACCAACTGGTTTTCTTTGCCCGCGGTGGCACGTATAACAAGTCACCTCATTCCCTCTGAAATCGACTTTATCGTTCGCTTTGATAGCCAGGACCATCTGCATCATTCCGCGGGCCGTTCGCTTCTCCGGCTTGTCATCACTTTCCCACACCCACTTTGTAACCCCTGTGTTTGGATCTTTGCCTTGCTGAACATGACAGAAGTTGCAGTTCACACCGAGCGAAGTTGCGACAAAATTCATCACCAGAAACATCTGCGACGCAGGTAAACCTTTTAGTACTTGTATGTTCTTTAAAGTCCGTTCGCCTTGCGCACTTGGCATCGATCCGTCTGCCACGGCAACGTTGAGAGTGCGATCTGTGATTGTCAGACAAACGACGACACATAGGCACAGCACGACGCCAACTAGAGCAGTCCTCTTTGTTTTTCCTGACATTGCAGAGTCTCCTTATCAAGCTCCGCGAAGACCGCGTTACGGTACTGACCGCGTCCAACTGTCACTCCTGGCTTCTGACCATGATGATCTATGGTTGCCTAATATGAGAGTCTACTATCGAACGAGTTTCCAGTCGTGGCGTTTTACGTCCTTTGGTATCGGATCATGAAATATGGCTGGGTTGTACGACACGTTAAAACGGTATCGCGCATCCTCTATGTTTAGGCGCCGAACAATAGTGTCGCTGAGTTCGTCTATCTGAGTCACGCGTTGCGGCATGAGGATGCCATCGATTTCTTTGTAATTGTGAAGTTCAATAGTCATCACTGAATAATAAGGAAGAGATCCCAGGAGTTCCTTCAAGCGGTCAGTTTCCCATATCCCATTCAACTGGTTTGTGACAATCTTATAGGGCAGCTTCGTTTTGCGATCCAGATAATAGTCTGCGCGTATCTTTCCGATTTGAGTTTCGATCACTTCGACCTGCCATCTTCCCTTTCCCTCAACGCGGACGCGTTTCGGCACGGGCCGCATCCATTTCGTTTCCATTAAGTAAATAGCAGGCTGCTGCACGAGGTACTCAAAAGGAGTCGTCGGCAGACAAAGCGAGAGGGTTGGCACTCCAGCTGGCGCCGGCGCCAAAGTCACAGCACAAAAGTTATGGTCGAAATTAATTAGCTTCGCCTCCAGGGTTATCCCAAAGTTTTGGGTCTTTTCATATATCCAGGCCTTATTCGGCATCACATAGAGTCTCTCCATTTCGGTGGTGCGAGTCGTGACGGCGATCTTGCCTGGCGTATGAGTATTTATTTGTGAAGAGATCAGAAAGTTTTGAATAGACTGGAGCCGTTGGCGGCCACCTTTGGCATGAATTGCCTCCTCCCACAAAGCTAAAGCGCGACTTTGTTCGAGATCGTGATTCTGCGCGTTGACGTGTGTAGCCGCGAATGTTGTTAGCGCAACACACAATACGACTGCGTTTCGATTCATGTCGTCTTAGATTGGCAACGGCCGTGCCGAGAAAATCGGCGTGTTTTGATGTGCTCAGGAATCAGCAGACCGCGTTTTATCTGACAACTGTCCGAAAGATATGGGGTGACCTGACGCTATCTTGTGATGTTCGCTTCTCTCGCTTGAAGCAACGAACTGACGCGTCCGATTACGTCACCGGCCGGCAGGAACTTGCAATTGTACTCCGGGTTGACCGTACATAATTGTAAGTGGTCCTTGATGATTCTTGATACCTTCTGAGCGGGCTCGCTCGATCTCCAACTGCAATTCAAGTCTTTTGATCTCGAGCAAAGCGGGATTGGCAAAGGTCTGAGCTTCAATCTGCTTTGTCTGGGCTGCTACTTTCGCCGCTTCAAGTCGTGCCTCTTCGGCTTGTTTCTGTTTCTCGTTCGCCACCACCCCTGAGGCAGCTGCTTCAACGCGATCATCCAAAAAATCAGGATTGCCAATCTGCACTGATTCGGTCACCAGCACTAACTGGCTGCCGATCTGCGGGCGAAGCGATTCCAGAATCCGCTTTTGAATTTGCTCCTGATTCGCATAAATTTCATATGCGCCATAATCAGCAAATGAATTACGCGCTTCAGTCTGGACGATGCCTTTTAGGATCTCACTGCGTCTGCGGTGTCTTTCGTCCTCAGAAAATCCGTACTTACGAACGTAATCTGCGACTCTTGATGGATCGGTAAAGGCAGTCACTGAAATCTCGACTTGCAAGGCTGCGTTGTCTTTGCTCGTGACGCGGACAGGCGCCTCTCAGTAAAAGATTTGACGTTGACCTCATAACTCTTGCGTCCGGGCGCAATTGTTGTAAACCAACCGTCCGACGGTGTGTAAATGCGTTCAATCGCTCCCCACCTCGTCACTACCTGAACTGTTCCTTCCTGTGCGTATTTGATGTTCGAGTAGGTTACTGCAGTTCCAACTGATGAGAAAGATCGCAATCAGGATCAGTACCGCCCAGAACCATTTACCCTTCAGCATAGATTTCGGCCCTCCATTTGTGATCATCTGGTTGATTTCCTTCATGTCTCATATACGTTCAGTCGTAGGACAAGTTGCTGAATTCGGATCTTACCGATGCTGCGGAACTGAAGCATTTGTTGTGTTCAATTTGGTTCAACCTCTGAAACAACGCTTTCATAACGTGATGGCATGTTAGCGATAACCAATCGGGCTGGGCGTGCCTGTCTAATTGATTACGTTACCGTTCAGTCTGCGCATTCAGGCTTCGAGTCTGCTTGTATCACTGGACGGCTTCAAGAATACAAACAAGAAGGGAATAAAGATGACCAAAACATTAAGGGCACTCGGTGCGGCGATGCTCTGTCTGGGACTCCTTTCACCAGCCGGCGTTATGGCAAATCAGGATCCTGCGCCAGCCAAGGATCCGCAGAAAAAGGAGCAAAAGACGAAGGCAACTACCATCAACGGAACAGTATCTGCAATTACTGATGCGGCGGTAACGATCATTGACGACAAGAAGGCCGAGCACATCCTTGCTATTACAGTTGAAACGAAAGTGACCAAGGGTGGCAAGGATGCAACCCTTGCCGATGTGAAAGCCAACGACGTTGTTACAATCGAAGCCACTAAAGGTGAGGGTGATACATGGACTGCGCTGAAAATTACGGTTGCTTAGACTGTTGCAGTACCGTGATCACCAGCTAGTTGCGTATTTCATCGCTAGGACTTACTACAAAAAACGACGAGGTGCGAAAGAACTTTCACCTCGTCGTTTTCTTGTTTCTAAAGCTGACGCTATGTCAAGGAGTAGCATGCAACGTAAAGCAAACCTGATAATTCTATTCTCACTACTGTTTACGATCTTCGGATGTAGCACCAACCGAATTGCGCGAAGTCCTGAAACCGAAGCATTGTTGCGTGCTGCGAGTGCGGGAAACGTCGACACTGTGAGGACTCTACTGGCCTCTCCGAACGTTGACGCTAATGGCGCCGACGATCAAGGCAATACAGCCTTGATTCAGGCAGCCCGCTTCGGACACGACGCAGTAGTAACGCAGTTACTTATCGCCAGGGCCGATCCAAAGATAAAAAATAATGAAGGCAAAACGGCTCTGATTGTGGCAGCCGAAGGCGGGCATGAAGAAACGGTTGCGGTGTTAACACAGGCCGGCGCTGGAAGGTAGGATACGGGCCAACTCCGTTCCTCACGTACACTCGTATCGAGCGTTTCACCTGGTCCAGCAGAAGCGCCAAACACTCCTTTATTCTGTGTGTCCAGGTTTGGTGTGCCACCTGAGGAGCGCGCTTTTGAGCCATGCTGGAGCTTCTTCCATTGGCGGCATTGCTTCATTGCCCGCAACATCTTCGGCACGTCGTTGCATTTCAGCAAGTGATGGTACATCCCATGCAGCGCGTTCGACATCGGTTGTGCCTGGCTCAACGTCCCACACCCGATAACGTTCTCCATCAGGAACGATCTGTGTTCCAAACTTCTGGGTCCTCCCTTGACACATCAGCCATCGGTCGTATGTAGCGGCTGTAAGCCAACGCGCATCAGATACGCCAAGTTCGAGAGCTTTACTTGCCAACGTATGAGCCTTCAAAATCTCGTCCAGAGTCTCACCATGATTGAGAATCCACGCCGCTCGGTAATAATCTAGAGGTTCTTTCAACTGTCCAAACTCAATTAACCTTTCCACATGCTCTCGACGGCTCGCATCGCGTTCGCGTAACAGGCGGTAAGCAGCAGTGCCGTAGTTGGGATGATCCCTGCGTTCATCTACGTCTGCAACAAATAGATCTTCGATCTCTTTATTCATCTCGCGTATTGATCGTCGAATAAGATGATATAACAAATCTTCTACCGGACATGATGAGGAGTTTGATAAATGCCTCGCATCGTCGGCGTAATTCCAGCTCGAATGGGTTCGTCCCGGTTTCCAGGTAAGCCGCTCGCCCCGATTCTTGGTCTCCCCATGATCGAGCATGTGTACCGCCGGGTCGTCATGTGCGGGCTTCTTGATGCGACGATCGTTGCCACGTGTGACGACACAATCAAGCGTGCGGCTGAACATTTTGGAGCCACTGTGATTATGACTTCCGCCAAACACGAACGCGCCGCTGATCGCGCGGCGGAAGCAGTGGCTGGCCTGAACGCAGAGATCGTTGTAATGATCCAGGGTGACGAACCCATGATCGCGCCGGCAATGATTGAAAAAGCACTGGAGGCAATGCTGGGAAATGCCGATGTTAGCTGTGTGAACCTGGCGCAAAAGCTTACGAGCGAACTTGAGTATCTCGATCGAAACACCGTCAAGGTTGTTACCGATAGAAACAACGATGCGCTCTATTTTACGCGTGAGCCCATTCCAGCCACGAGATTTGAAGATACTCCAGCGCTAAAACAGGTGTGTGTAATTCCGTTTCGAACATCGCTGCTGCAACAGTTTGCCGCGTTGCCGCCCACTCCGCTCGAACAATCTGAATCGATTGACATGTTGCGTTTGATCGAGCATGGCTATCCAATTCGCATCGTAAAGACCGAACATGTGACCCGCGCAGTCGATACACCGCATGATCTACAGCTCGTCGAAAGAATGATGCGAAATGATCCCTTAATGGAACGGTACGGCGGATGATCTATTGACCTGGCGCGTTCTCATTTCAGCTCCGTATTTCTTGCCGGTCGTCGAGCAATATCGAGAACTGTTTGCAAGCGCAGACATTGAAATTATTACGGTGCCTGTCGAAGAACGCCTCACGGAAAGCGAGTTGTTGCCCATCATCGGCGCTATCGACGGTGTGATCTGCGGCGACGATCAGTTCAGCAAACGGGTAACTGGAAAAGGCGATTCGCTTGAAAGTCATTTCCAAATGGGGCACCGGCATCGACTCAATCGATACCGCTGCCGCATCTGAATTTGGAATTAGGGTTTGCAACACGCAGAAATGCATTTACCGATGCAGTAGCTGACTCTACGCTTGGCTACATCCTTTGTTTCGCACGCAAACTCATTTCGATGAACGAGGAAATGCGTTCCGGTAAGTGGTTAAAGACGGAGGCCGTCGCATTGAAAGAACGAACGCTCGGTGTGATCGGCGTCGGCAATATAGGTCGAGCAGTCGTTCGTCGAGCTCATGCGTTCGGCATGAAACTATTTGGAACGGATCCAGTTGCGCCTCCGACGAAGTTCCTGCTTGAGACTGAACTCCGGATGGCGCCGCTAAACGAATTGTTACGCGAGTCCGATTTTATCTCGCTCCATTGTGATCTTAATCCGACGTCATTCCATCTCATCGGACAATTAGAGCTGGAGCGAATGCGTTCGTCGGCATACCTTATAAATACATCACGTGGTCCAGTGATTGACGAGTCTGCCCTTGTTTGTGCGTTGCGCTCAAAACGAATTGCAGGGGCCGCACTCGATGTTTTTGAAAATGAGCCTCTCCCAACGAATAGTCCCCTGCGCTCATTCGCAAACTGCTTGCTGGCGCCTCATAACGCCAACGCGGATCCATCTGCTCGCGATCGCGTTCACGAATTAACAGTCAATAATCTTCTCAACGGTCTAAGACAGTGAAGTAGTTGAAGGAATTAAGCGTTATCATGCTCGGCAACGAAAACTGGCTCTTGTACCACGGCATACGGAATCTCTTGCGGTGCGACGATTCGGAGGTTGTGGCCGGCATTGTTCGGTACGTCATAACAAAGCATCGTGTCCTTCGCTTGATGGCTCCTCTGGTTGAGCAAGCTCGAGGAACCATCATCCCGCAGTGGTTCGCGGTGCTTGCGTGGTTGCGAGCTTTCCTCTCAGTGCGTCCGCCGTCCATGAATGCTGGAATAATCTGGATAGCGCGGCTTAGTAACGAGAGAAAAGCGATCGAGCCATTCGTTGATCTTGCTCCTGAACTGGGATGGACTCAGCTCACGTACAAGAACTCGCTGGATAGAAGAGGCGTTCTCGACTTGATGCGGCTGCGCCGAAAGAGAACTGGTCTTCGTAGGATCCTGCGTATCGCTCGCTATCTTCATCGTCATCATGAGTTCTTTAAGGTGCTACGCATAATGGAGCTCATGGCCTATTACACTCGCTACCTATGCATTTTTGGAGAGGCGCAGTTTAAAGTTGCAGTTACCTCCAGCCACAGTAATCCACACGCAATCGCATTTAATCTGGCGGCGCGAAAATCGGAAGTGCCAATCGTGTTAATAACGCACGGAATGCCGGTGAGACCTGTGGCAAGACTCTATTTCGACCTTGCATTAGTGCACTGTGAAGCAGCTCGTCAAACATACGCTGATGAACGGTGCGTAATTAAGGATGTGCTTATTCACGGGCGAAGACAGAACCACCATATAATGCCAGGCTCATTACCTACCACTTTGTCAGCGGGCATATTTCTGTGCAAAGACGTCAACGAGGAAACGTTTCGCGCGTTGACGCATCGGCTGTTGGCGAACAACCGCATCAGTAGAGTGGTTGTGCGCCCTCATCCAAAGAACCTCTGGAAAGAACTCACGACCTTCTTGAACTCACTGGACCAGGAGAGTGTTCTGACGGTTGCCGACGCTCGTGTGTGGAATGACCTGGACAACGTGGATCTCGTCTTTGGTGGTAATTCGAGTGTGCTTATTGACGCCGTCGTTGCTGGTAAACCGGCGGTATTTGTACCCGATCTGGATTATGGATCGAACGACATCCATCAGTTAGTTTCCTCTGGACTGGTTTGCCGGTTTCAAAATGAATTCAATGACTTTTCCTGTTTACTGAACTTCTACAAGCGCGCGACGTGGCCACAAATCCTGAGGTGGTTTGCTGATGTTGACGATGATCAGGAAAAAGTTGCTGAACAATTCTGCGGCAGAATGAGCGAGCTGGCAGCGAGATCTTATCCACGTCAACGCGAGCCCATTTAAAAAACAGCTTGCGTTATGACTATGTAGCATGCTATATAACCACCGATGGCCAAAGTCAATCTGTCGCTTTCGGCAACCGCGATCCTCCAGGCACTGGCGCAAGGTTATAAGTACGGGTTCGACATCATGGACGTGACCGGCTTGCCCAGTGGCACGGTTTACCCGGCGTTGCGGCGTCTGGAGAACGCCGGCGTCATCGAATCGAGCTGGGAAGACGAAGCTACCGCGCACAAAGATCAAAGGCCGGCGCGCAAATACTACAAGTTAACCGGGACTGGCAAAGCAGCACTGTCAGAAGCGATTGGCAGGTATCGGCGTCTGGAAGGAACGCTGACGAGAAAACCCAAACGCACAACCGCATGAAACTCAACTTTGACAGCCCGGCTCCGTACCTGCGTTTCATTAGCGCAATGAGTCTGCTGATTCCGCTCCAATCGCGCAGGGATTGGCGGCGAGAGTGGGAAGCCGAAATCATCAGTCGCTGGCAGGAACTTCAGAAACGGAATCGGCTCAACATGAAAAGCAAGCTTGATTTATCGGCGAAGGTAGCGGGCGCAACGTCTGACATCGCCTCGTTTCAAAACAATAAACCGCGCCTGGTTCTAAGTGCGCTCAACATCCTGGTTGCGTTCGCATTGGGATTCGGTGCAGTTCCGGAATTCGCAATTCGCGGCATTGGTAAGGGCCAGCTGCAACCATTTTTCTTAAGTTCAGCCGCAATTCTGGTCAGCATCCTGTTCATCATTTCAGCCGTTGCCATGTTGCGGGAGTGGACTACCGCGCGCCCGTTGGTACTAATCACTGGCGTGTTGTCGATTCTGGTCCACTTGTACGGCGCGCTACCCCCGCATCGAAATATGGGATACCTGGCGTTGCTGATCGGCGCGGGTTACGCCGTCGTGATGATTTTGGTTTACCAGAGAAATGCGCAGCGGAAATCCGATTATGTAACTAATCACTGATGAACCAGCGCACTTAGCCGGAGGGTTTGATCATGAAATTCATTTTTTTAATTCTTTTGATAATGACTGACTCGCAAGGGATCGTTGTTAATCAGACGGAGCGTAACAAGAAAAATGTCCAGGACGTTGCGGTCGAAGAGGTCCTAAGAACTGAGCGAGAACAGCGTGATGCATACTTGCGAAAAGATATCGCCAAAACGGAACGGCTAATTGCCGATGAATTTATTTTCACATCCGGCCGGGACATCGGCGACAAGACGACAGTATTAGGTTTTCTTAAATCAACCTCTGGGGATCCGACGCTCACTCTGACCGCCGAGGACACGCGTGTTAAGGTCGATGGCGATACTGCGATCGTTGTTGGCCGGCGCATTGAAAGGCGGCGACGCGAAGACAACAACCGCGAAGGCACGGCCTACGCCCGTTACGTGCGGACTTACATAAAGCGAGAAGGACGCTGGCAATTGCTCGCCGAGCATCTCGAGGCGATCCCAGCCGAACGCACGGCCGTCAAGATCGACGCGAAAGTTTTTGACGACTATGTCGGAGAATATGAGAGTGCCATATTCGACTTTGCGGTGGTTAAAGACGGAGAACGTCTGATGGCTGTGCCCAAAGAACGGTACGCGACCCGCACCAGTCAAGGCCGCCCGCCCGGAGAGCTATTACCGGAAGCCGAAGCCGAGTTCTTCCTGAAAGGTCGAGACGCCCAGGTAATCTTCATGAGAAATCGAAAGGGAAACGTAACTCACGCGATTATGCGGATCAATGGGGCTGATATTCGGGCGACGCGTAAGAAATAGCCTAGTCGATCTCATACGACGACTCAGCGAGGAATTTTTGATAGTTCCGTTTGGCGTAATTTTCCTGCACTGCCTTTTTCACGCCTCACCCCAATCTAAGAGAATCGGTGGGAACGCTGATTGCCGTACCGACGACCTTCGGAGTCAAACGCAGAACTATGGAAGTTTTTAAGAAACCAATTATTTGTTCGTTGCTGTGTATAGCGCTGAACATCGCCGCAGCGAGTTACTCACGCGCCCAAGCCACAAACGAAGAAAGACAACAAGCTGAGTCACTTTGGGAACAGGCGATCGCCGCCAAAGGCGGCCGTGAGACGTTGAAAGGCGTTAAGGATCTAGCAATCTCTTACGACGACACTACCCGAAATTTTCTTGGCATTGCCGTGCATCGAGGACATTTCGAAGCGGTCTACGTTTTTCCAGATAAGCTATGGGTTTGGGACGACGCACTTCCACCGCCATTTGGTCTCACGCTCCGAGTACTAAACATTTCGCAAAACTTTCGTTGTACCTTGTACGCTAAAGTGGCAAAACCAACTTGTGGATCCGCAACGGGAGATCATCCGTCTGCTGAAGAAATTAAAGAAGCGCAGTACTTATACTTCCTGGAGACGAACTGGGTGAAACCAGAGCCGGTGGGAGTGACTAGACATGAGAACGTAGATGTTGTTCACACGCGTTTTGAAAACAAGAAAATTGATTACTTTCTGGATCGAAAAACTCATCTACCAGTTCGTGTTGTTGTCTATGCCGACGGTCGTCAACGTCCTGGCTTGAACGTCGAACTTTCGAGATATCAAAACATCGGCGGCGTTGAAATGCCAACTAGACAGAATAGGACCATCATCGATTTCGAAATCAATCAGCCAGTCGACGAACCAATATTTAGTGTTGCGCCTTCTATCGACAAGGGACCTCACGCCTGGCGTAAATCCAAAACCTGATGGCGTTGTTCAGTTGCTGCTGTTTTCAGAGTGACAGCCTGACTGGTGCGGCCTAAATCAATCGTGCGTGTCCAGCTAATACCTGGGCTCAACGCGCGAAGCGCGTGTCAGCGTATAGCCTAGGGTGGAGCGAGGCTTTGCGAGCGAAACCCTAGGTGGCGATTAAGAAAAGGATCGTGAGCCTGCGGAGCGGGCGACAGCCCGCTGAGTCTCGCGCACGTCTGTCGCCCGCTCCGCGGGCTCACGCCATTTGTCGTTGAAAGATCCTGGGGTTGCGCTCGCAAAGCCTCGCTCCACCCCAGGCTATATGCTTACACGCGCTTCGCGCGTTGAAGGCTCCAGTGCACTCACACCAACAGGTTCTCGATCTTCACCGGCAATTCACGAACACGAACTCCCGTGGCGTGGTGGACCGCAGCCGTGATCGCTGCGGCGACGCCAGCCAAGCCGATCTCACCGATTCCGCGCGCACCAACTTCGTTAATCTCTTTATCGGGGTAATTGAGGAAGTGCACTTCGATTGGCGGCGTGTCAGCGTTGACCGCCACGATGTAGTCGGCCAGATTACTGTTGATCGGCGCACCATTCTGCGGATCGTAAGTCGTGTGCTCCAGCAGCGCCATACCGATTCCCATCACAACCCCGCCCACGATCTGGTTCCGGCCCGCCAGTGGATTAATGATCCGGCCCGCATCCATGACGGTAACAACGCGGCTTACGCGCACCCGTGCAATCTCCGGTTGCCATGTCACCTCAACGAAGTGACAGCCAAACGAGTGCGTCGAAAACTTGGGCTTTGGATTACCGAAGGTCCCCTCGGATTTGCCGCTGCCGGAAACCAGGCGAAGGTTGGCGCGGCGTAGTAGATCTGCGAACGGCACGCCTTTGGCAGCACCGTCGCCCTTCACAAAGACTCGTCCGTTTTGGAAAGCCAGATCGTCGGGCTTGCGATTTTCAAACGGCGATCCCGGAGTTGTCGCCGCGACAGTCAGAAGGGATGAGATCGCACTATCAGCCGCGGCAAACACTGCCGGAACAACCGATCCGGTTGCCATTGAACCGCCCGACACCGGGCCTTCCGGCAACGCGGTATCGCCGAGCGCTACTTCGATCTTGTCGAGCGGCACACCAGTCTTCTCCGAGGTAAGTTGCGCGAGAATCGTGTACGTGCCGGTGCCGATGTCCTGCGTAGCGGTCGCGACTCGAGCGCTGCCGTCATCGCGCAGTTGTACGCTCGCCGCGGCAGCAAATCGTGCGGCAATCCAAGAGCATCCGGCCATTCCCCAGCCTAACGTCAAGCCGTCGCGCTTCATCGAGCCCACCTGAGGCGAGCGCTTGGACCAGCCGAACTTCTGTGCGCCGACTTCAAAGCACTCGACCAAATGCCGTGACGAAAAAGGAATGCCCCGCGACTCATCGATTTTGGGTTCGTTGAGGATGCGGAGTTTCACGGGATCCATCTTGAGTTGATCGGCCAATTCGTTCATCGCAGATTCGGTGGCGTAGAGTCCCGGCACCCGTCCGGGACCACGCATGTCCGCCCCTGAGCCCACGTTTCGTTTTGCACGTCCGAATGTCACGCGGAGGTTGGGTACACTGTATTGGAACGGCGTAGCCTCGCCGCAATCTTCGTGGTAAGGGTCAAGAATTGACGTGTGATAAACGTAGTCGTGCTGAAGTGAAAGCAGCTTGCCATCGCGTGTGGCGCCGACACGCACACGCTGCTGGGTGAGCGGTCGATGACCAACCGACTGGAACATCATTTTGCGGCTGAGCACCAGTTTCACCGGCTTGCCCAGCTTCCGCGCCGCCGCCGCTGCGAGCGGACATTGAGTCCATGGCCACAGTTTGCTGCCAAAGCCAGAGCCGACAAAATGGGTAATTACTCGGACGTTCTCCTTCGGCAAGCCGAACATCTGCGCAAGGACACCGCGGAGATTGACGACTCCCTGCGATGACTCGTACAGCGTCAGGTTTGAACCCTCCCAAATCGCGGTGGTGGCGTGCACCTCGAGCGGGTTATGTGTCTCGGGCGGCGTGACGTAGGTTTGGTCCAGCTTGACCGCGGCGCCAGCGAACGCTTGTTCGGCATCACCGCGCTTGCTTTGGAGTCGTTCGGCTGGGCCATACGTCGTCATAACTACATCGGGGTCTTCGTCCGCTTGAAGGTGATGTTCGACGTTATGTTTCTCCCTGTTGTAGGTCGCGCGAACCGCATCGGCAGCCGCCTTCGCAGATTCGAACGTGTCCGCCACAGCGAGCGCGATGTACTGGCCGTAATAGCGAATCACATCGTCTTCGAATGGCGGCCGGCGTTCATTGCAGACGCCTTCGAAGCCCGGTCCGAAGGTCGAGCGGTAAATTGGTCCAATGTTCTCGCGATGAAAGATCGCACGCACGCCCGGCATCTTCTCAGCCGCACTAGTGTCAAGCTTGACTACTCTGCCGTTGGCGATCGTAGCTTCAACCGGCACCGCATAAAGCAAGCCTGGAAAGTGGAAGTCGGAGGTATACTTGGCCATTCCGCTCACTTTGCGTGGGCCATCCACGCGAGTAGTATCTCGACCAACCGGAGTAAGTGGAGATGTTTCTGCAACTCTAGTCATTGTTCACTCCTTCGGCTGAATCAACTCGTCGTTGCCATTTTTAGCGCATGCGTGAGGCACCGCTTAGCGAGTTCTATTTTGAATTTGTTTTCGCTTTGCGGTTTCGCGTCGCGCATTGCTGCTTCGGCCGCTTTGCGAAAGTTGACTGCGTCGGCGGTCTTGCCCACTAGCGCAGTCTCCGCTTCTGGAGATCGCCATGGTTTTGTGCCCACGCCGCCAAGCGCGATGCGAGCCCGCGTCACTTTCCCGCCGGCGATTGTCATGACAATGGCGGCCGAAGCCAAAGCAAATTCATATGACGCGCGATCGCGCAGCTTCAGATAAACCTGCTTGCTTCCGCGAATGGGACGCGGCAGGGTCACGTGAGTGATAAGGTCGCCCGGTTCGAGCACCGTTTCGCGATTTGGTGTGCTGCCGGGCAAAAGATGAAAGTCACCGATGGGGATCGCGCGTGAACCTTTTGATCCCTGTACGTGAATCATCGCCTCTAGTGCGGCCATCGCCACACACATGTCCGACGGATTAGTCGCAATACAATGTTCGCTTGTTCCAAGGATAGCGAGCGTGCGGTTACTGCCGGTGATTGCGGGACAACCGGTTCCGGGTTCGCGCTTGTTGCAGGGCATCGACGTGTCGCGGAAGTAGACGCAACGCGTTCGCTGGAGCAGATTGCCGGCAGTCGTCGCCATGTTGCGCAACTGAGCCGATGCGCCGCTGAGAATAGCCTGCGACAATACTGCGTAATCTCGCTGCACCGTCGGATGGTTGGCTAGATCCGAATTCCGAACCGTCGCGCCGATCTTCAGTCCGCCGTCACCAGTGGTTTCAATCTTGTCGAACGGCAAACGGTTCACATCAATGAGCCGTGAAGGTGTTTCGACGTTCAGCTTCATCAAATCGATTAACGTCGTGCCACCAGCAACGAACCGCACGTCCGCACCCTGTTGTGCGGTTTTCGATTGGGCGGCGCCAGCGATCGCTCCGGCGGGATCTGTGGGCCGACTGAATTCAAAACTGCGCATGAGAAAACTCCTTGCTGCTAGTTAAGCCTTTTTGCGAACTTCTTGAATCGCAGCCACGATATTAGGATAGGCTCCGCACCGGCAGATGTTGCCGCTCATCAGTTCTTTCACCGATGCGTCATCAGGACCACATGGTTCCTTGAGCAGCGCAACAGCCGACATGATTTGACCTGACGTGCAATAGCCGCACTGGTACCCGTCATGGACCACGAACGCCGCTTGCATAGGATGCAATGCCTCTGGCGTCCCAAGTCCCTCAATGGTTGTGATTTCTTCGCCGTCGTGCATCAGAGCCAGGGTAAGGCACGAATTCACACGCCTGCCGTTTACATGGACCGTACACGCGCCGCATTGCCCGTGGTCACAGCCCTTCTTTGTCCCTGTGAGCACAACGGTCTCGCGAATACAGTCCAGTAACGTCGTCCGCGGATCGATGCGAAGTTGGTGGTCCTTGCCATTAATGCGCAGCGTGATCGGGACGGCGCCCTCGATGCTCGGCCCGGCGCTGCCTTCTTCGGCAGCGCTGTTCGCGAACGCCGGTACGTACGCCGCAACCACGCTTGCTGCCACACTATTTCCCGTCGTCAAAAGAAATGTGCGCCGGGTAGGCTTGGAAGGACACGATTCGGGATAGTCGTCTGGCATGTAGCCTCCGTTCGAGTGAAAATGATCCGTTGAATTTTCACTTACTTTACACCCGTCTTGCAGGAGCGTCGAACAGTATTTATGTTTCCTCTGATAAATGTTTCCCCACAATTCAATGGCAACACGCCCGGCACGGCCACATCTCCTGGCAGACCTGTGTTCCGCTGATTTACCGCAATTTTACGGCTCGCGAATAACTATCGGTATGACGATTCTGGTGAATGATTGTACGTTCCTGCAAAACCGGGGCGCGTGGACGTGTTTTTAGGGACGAGAGAGATTAGTATGAAGGCATGAATCAGGAAGCTGCACGCAATGCTGAGAGAATAGATACCGCGCGAGAGGAAATCGTCGAGCGAATGAGTCGCCTGCTTCCCGCAGACGGGAGGCTCAACGCGTTTTCGGATTTCCTCCTCATCAGGAGGTCTGGCCCAACTGAGCCGGTTCAGTCGATTTATGAGCCAGCCTTTTGTTTTGTAGCTCAGGGCCGAAAGCGCGCGAGTGTGGGAGGGGAAGTCTTTCTATACGATCCGTTTCATTATTTGATTTTTACGGTCGATCTGCCCGTTGCATTCGAAATAGAAGCAGCATCAAAGGAGCGGCCTTATCTGGGAATGAGCCTGAACCTGGATTCCGCCGTAGTCGCTTCGGTCATTGTTGAATCCGGCATACGGATAAAAAAGGGTGACGCCAGCGTTAAGGCGATGAACGTCAGCCCGATAGATGCCGACTTGCTTGACGCAGTTGTTCGATTGGTACGCATCGCCGAAAAGCCGGCTGAGGCCAAAGTCCTCGCACCGCTCGTCATAAAGGAGATAATTTACAGACTGTTGGCCGGGGGTCAGGGTGCGCGGCTTGCGCATCTGCTCACCGCCAGCGATACGCGCCGCATCTCGAAAGCGATCGGGCGTCTACGTGAACACTTTAACGAGCCGCTCAAAATTGAAGACATCGCACGCGAGCTCGGAATGAGCGTTTCGGGCTTTCACCATCACTTCAAGTCTGTCACAGCGATGAGCCCCTTGCAGTTTCAGAAACAGATACGACTCCAGGAAGCACGCTTACTCATGCTCGGCGAAGACCTGGACGCCGCGAGCGCCGGATTCCGCGTGGGCTACGAAGACCCGGCGTACTTTAGCCGCGATTACAAGAAGCTCTTTGGCGCGCCGCCGCAGCGAGACATAGCAAAGCTTCGCAGTAACCTTGCAGCCTAATTCGCTATTGATTGGCGGAATTCAATTATTACTTTTCAACTGACGAGAGTAAGAGTAGTAGAAGCGCATCAGTCTCCCTTAAAACGAAAAAGGCAAAAGGCCTTAGCCTTCTGCCCCTTTGCCTTCCCCAGTAAACGTCAACTAATTATTTCGATTGCCGGGTGATGCGTTGCTATTCGGACTGCTATTCGCGTTGTTCGAATTTATGGGACGAACGCCTGAAGTGTTCTGATTCCCATTGTTGTTCTGCACTACACCCACATTCGCCGGTGCAGTGTTCGAGTTCAGGTTCGAATTGACGTTGCTAGTTGGAAGCGCTATTGCAACCTCCAAGACCAACGACCGCAAGCAGACACATAACGACTAAAATTCGCTTCATTCTATTCCTTCCTTCGAGGCGCTTGTTTAGCGATAAACTTGTTCGCCGCGATTTCTCTTCCAATCTTCCTCGAAGTAAGTAGCGTCTTCAGGATTACGCGGTGTTACGCCCATCATGATTCCGCCCTTCTTGATCCCTTCTTCGTATTTCTTGACGCGTTCTTCTGGTATGCCTGCACCGATCGAGAGCGCCGATCAAACCACCTGTCGCGCCACCCGCTCCGGCTCCCGCTAACGCTGCTGCGATTGGACCAGCAACAAGTAAGCCGAGTCCTGGTAAAGCTAACGTGGTTCCGATTGCTGCGATTGCGGCCAATGTTGCTCCCACCGCGCCACCGATCGCCGCGCCAGTTCCGGCACCCTCAAGCGCCTTACTGCCGAGTTCAGTTTCTCGATCGTCGACTGCGAAATGTTTCTTTCGTGTTTCGTCGGACATAATGAGGTTGACGTCATCTTGTCCGTAACCTCGCTCGACCATGGAACCGTATGCACGCTCCGCGCTGTCCCTGTCTGGGAATAGTCCGGTAACCATGCCTGAATGTGCTGTTCTTGATGCTTGATGTTTCTGCCATATTTCTCCCTTTGACTAATTGATTAGCTGTTAAGTGAATGAGTCTTTCGATTTCTATCACTTGGTTAATTGCGTACTTCCCATACTGCAACTTTAGAGCCGAGCGATTCAGCTACTGAGATTTAAGGACGCTCGCGCGTTAGCGTCGCCTAAAAAGAAGAAACAGAACCGCAACAACCACAAGAATTCCAATGGTTCCCGGCCAGATAAACCATCCGCGTCGCTGCTATAACCTCCTGCGACCACGCAGCCTGACGAGAGGAGAAGAAGTAATGTGATAATGCCAACCTGTTTCATTGCTACCCCCAGCTTAGTTGTTTTCCCGCGCTTCGATTTGTTCGATCAGTCTTTCCGGCTGCGTCTCCTCACTTAATGCTTTTAAGTGGGGATCCTGAGTCAAGTCAGCACCCACTTTTGCAGCAATGGCGTGCAACATGACGATCATCTTTGTGTTTTCCTGTTCGCTCAGCAGGTTTAGTTGAAGGTCCAGGTGGCTGCGTCTTTCGCTAATGCGACTATCCAGATTTTGACTGATGAGAATAAAAATAGAGAGAAAGATCGCTTCGAGGGAAACGATGAGCGTCAGGAAAGTGAAAGGAAAAGGATCGATATGCGGTATGCCCGGAATTGTATTCAAAAGAATCCAACCGCCGAACCAGACAACCTGCACCCACACAAACGTCATGCTGCCGCAGACACTCGCGATCTTCTCGGCCAGGCGATCTGTGGGTGTCCGCTGTTCTCTGGCCGCTTTTTCGAGTCTCGTTACGGTTTCGACATTCTGCTCTGTCAACTGTTCAACAGATGAACCAGCCGGCCGGTTCCCGTTCGAGGTTCTCGCGGTACTAACTGATGACGTTCCTTTCTTCATGAAGCAGGCTCGCGCTCCCAATGACGATGTCGGGCGATCGATTTTACGAATTGATCCCCAAGGCTTTGGTCGTAACCCTCGCGACTGGCGACGAGTCCCGGTCGAAATTCAAACTTGCCTGTTCGAGAAATCTCATCAGCAGCAGTCACAATGCCGGCAGACGCAAGAAGTTCGACGCCGGCTCCGCTGGCAGCAATCGTCTTGCAGTGCTTGTAAGCCTCGTTCAAAAAGTTAGCGACATCAGGGTCGCCTTTGAGCGAAGCCACGCTGGCTTCTCCGTCGGGAACGTAGAAAGCGTCGAATAAAACTGACGAGCCAGTAAGAAAGCTAAAATCGGCCTTGACCTCAGTGCCATTAGCTCCTGTCAAAACCCCGAGCCGCGGCGCAATAGTCACGACCACGGCGCCGGCAGTCATTAACGTCTGCTTCATATCCAGAAGAGCAGCGTCATCGAATCCATCCGATACGAGAAAAGCAATTTTGCGGGTCTTGATCGTCTCGTTCGGAAAATTAGGATTGTCGATCATCCTCAACGCTGGAGAGGGATCCATTTCCTGAACCGCACGCTTCGGTTGGACCTTCTTTGGATCGACATCGCCGGGAACGCTCATGTTTATCGGCTTCTCCAGCTTGGCGGGAATAGCCGCACCGAGTCCTTCGGCTACTCTGTTAGCAAGCCCTTTGTCGACCTGGGCCAACAGAAACAACATTCGCTCTCTAATCGGAACTGTTTCCACTTTGCCCAACTCGAAGCGTAAAGCCCTGATGATGTGATTCTGTTCAATTTCAGACTGGCTCTTAAAGAAAAGCGTCGCCTGACTAAAGTGATCGTGAAAGCTGGGACTACGCTCGCGAATTTTCCGCGCGTCGATCCTTTCGGCATAACTCGCAAAACCACTCATGTCGGATCCAGCCTGGAACGGACACCCGCCTCTGAGGCTGTTGGGTTCATAACTTGTCTGACCACGATTGACTGTTTGTCGCATGTAGCCATCGCGCTGGTTGTTGTGCAGAGGCGCGATTGGCCGGTTGATCGGGATTTCATGAAAGTTTGGTCCGCCCAAACGAATCAACTGTGTGTCGAGATATGAGAAGAGACGGCCTTGCAGCAGTGGGTCGTTCGTAAAATCAATTCCCGGCACGACGTTGCCGGTGTGAAAGGCCACCTGCTCAGTTTCCGCAAAGAAGTTGTCAGGATTGCGATTCAGAGTCATCTTGCCGATACGGCGCACGGGGACGATCTCTTCCGGAATGATCTTGGTTGGATCGAGCAGGTCGAAATCAAAACTGAATTCATCTTTCTCCTCGACGATCTGAACGCCGAGCTCCCACTCCGGATAATCACCATTCTCAATCGCTTCCCACAGGTCGCGCCGGTGAAAGTCAGGATCCTTACCCGAAATCTTTTGCGCTTCATCCCAGAGGACCGCGTGCAAACCGAGCAACGGCTTCCAGTGGAACTTCACGAAACGCGCCTTTCCCTTATCGTTAATGAATCGGAAAGTATGAACGCCGAAACCTTCCATCATTCGCAGGCTTCTGGGGATCGCGCGATCCGACATCACCCACATGATCATGTGCATTGATTCAGGCATCAACGAGATGAAGTCCCAGAAGGTATCGTGGGCCGACGCAGCCTGCGGTATTTCGTTGTGCGGTTCCGGCTTTACTGCATGGATGAGATCGGGAAACTTGATGGCGTCCTGAATAAAAAAGACCGGAATGTTATTGCCAACCAGATCGTAGTTTCCTTCTTGCGTGTAGAACTTCACCGCGAAGCCGCGTACGTCGCGTGCAAGATCGGTTGAGCCTCGAGATCCTGCGACTGTAGAGAAGCGAACGAAAACAGGAGTTTTGACCGACGGGTCTTGAAGGAAATCCGCCTTCGTGTACTGGGCCATCGATTCATATACCTGAAAATAGCCATGCGCTGCTGAGCCGCGTGCATGCACGACGCGTTCGGGAATGCGTTCGTGATCGAAGTGCGTGATCTTTTCGCGAAGAATGAAATCCTCTAACAGCGTTGGACCACGATCACCTGCTTTGAGCGAGTTCTGATTATCGTTTACGCGAACGCCTTGATTGGTAGTGAGGAATTCGCCGGCAGCGTCTTCGGTATTCTTCGCAAGATCGTCAAGCTTACTGTTGTTCTCACCGTAACCGCCGTTCGGCGGCGAATCCGGAGTTGGTTGTTTGGTTCTTTGCGTTGTTGCCGGCAATTCGTTGTTCAGGCTTCCCCTTGATCATTGTTTCCCTTTCGTTACTATCTTGCGCTCGCCTTCTTAGCTTTTGCTTTCGTGGTTACTTTTGCATTCGCGGTTCTGGACTTCTTGGCTTGGGCAGCTTCGATTGCGTTGTCCACTTTCTGTCTTTCCTCCGGCGGAGGAAGCACGGCAGGCATTCGTAAAGCCTCGATCCACAATTCACGCGTCCAACCAGCCGTGTGATAAAGATGCTCGTCTTCTTCAGCTTCGACTTGTTGATATGCGGGCGTTAGGAGTGCCGACTCCTCGGCGTTCGCGTTCTTTGCCAACTCTCCAAGCAACTCCCAATTGAGATGGTCTTTAGTTTCAGCGAGTGTGACGCACTCCGCAGCCACGATTTGAGCGGCTTGAGGATCGGCGCACCTTGAAGCCAGTTCCATCGCCTTTACGAGGGAAGTACCGATATAGCGAACGACTTTGCGACCCGGCGTTTCAGCATTTGGGTCCAGGCCGAGGTCTGTAAGAATGTTCGAAAGCACTTGTACGTGGTTCTTCGTCTGCTCCAGGTACTTATTCCACTCTTCCCTCAAGTCCTTATTAATAGCGAGACGCAGGGCGGTCGTGTATATCTGCACTCCGCCTTTTTCTGTCTCCAGAGCCTGGTACATCAGATCGACGGGCACATTTGCGAGCAATGTATTGTTTGTCATTTATCCCCCTTGTCTGAGCCGCACTCAAATGAATCAGTTCGAGCGTCGATTGCAGTCAGCGTGAAGAAGCAAGTTCGATGCCTGATGTTTTCGCGGTGAGGGATTAAGTTATTTTGGCTTGCGCTCGGAAGGGATTAACGAATCGTGGATATGGATGGCAGCCATCGCACCTTCGGCTGCCGCAACAATGGCTAACTGGGAGTTTGGTGTGATGTCGCCGGCGGCGTAGACACCCTCGACACTGGTTTGTCGGGTTTGATCAACCCATACCAAGCCGCATTCTTCATCGAGCTTGCATCCGAGCATTTCGTGCAGATTGCTTGCGGGTTCGTTCCCGAGGTTGAAGAAGAGTGCCTCGCACTCCAACGCGTCGCCATCACTGAATAATATTCGGCGTAGTTGCTTCGACTTGAAGTCTCCATCTAATGCCTTAATGCTTTGATCTCGCACGCCAATATCGAAAGCGGCGAGTTTGGCACGATCGTCTTTACTCAGACCGTCCTTATGCTCATTGATTAGCGTTATCTTGTTGGTCCAGGTCAGCAAACTTAAAGCGAAACCAACCGTCTTCGTGCCACTTCCAAGTACGGCAATGCGCTTATCGATGCATTCGTAACCATCGCAGTCCGGGCAGTGATGGACGCTGACACCATAGAAGTTGCGAAAGCCCGGGCAGTCGGGTGTGACATCGCGCAGTCCAGTTGCCAGTAAGATACGTCGAGCATCGAATGTGCGGGAATCTTGATTTCCGTTGCCAGTGTAGACACGGAAATATTTGTTTGAGAGTCGCTCAATTCCCGTAACGCAACCTTCGATGATCAGTCCACCATGAGTTGTGACTTCATCACGTCCCCGAGCTAAGAGATCAGCAGGGGAGATTCCGTGATGACCGAGGAAACCATGAACGCCGTGGGCATACTCGTTACGCGGACTGTTATGGTGAAAGGTCAGTGTGCGACGACGGTAGCGAGCGAGGAAGAGCGACGCGGAAAGACCCGCTGGTCCGGCGCCGACAACGATGCAGTCGTACAAGATCGTATTCCTCCAAACCCGTGTGTCCATGCAACCCGCAGTCCAAGTGAACATGTAACGCTGCTTTGAACAAAAAGTCATTGTGCCGGTGCTGCGGCTTTGCCGCCTGATGTGAGGCGAGGCTATGCCTCGCCGTGTGGTCCGAGGGAATTTCGGGCTACGCCCTGGGTATGGGCTTGGCCCTAAGTGTTTCCGGGCCAAGCCCGAACGAGGGGCATAGCCCAAATCAAATTGATCAAGCTAACGGCGGGGCAAGCCCCGCCTCACATCAGGCGGCAAAGCCGCAGCGGCTGACGCCCAAAACGACTTGCGCAAAGCCATCTAACGCTGACAAGGCATTGCGAAACGCAAGTTGGTATTTAGTATTTAGATATTATGCTTTTGGGTCGCTTTTGTGGCTTAATTGCCGCGAATGTATCGCGTTGACCAGGTAGTTTTGCTTGCGCTGCTCTTCCTCACTTCAAGTATCAATCTTTGTGCACAACAATCCTCGCCGGCGCCGTCTCCGGAGCGCACGGGACGCTCATACTCCACCGCCAATATGCCGAAGACTCCACCGCCACCTGGACCACAGGCACGTTCGCCACTGACGTTTACCAACATCACTGCGCAGCTTGGCGTCAATTTCAGGCATGCAGCTTCAAAAACATCTCATAAGTATTTGCTTGAAACGATGGGTGCCGGCGTCGCGATCCTCGATTACGACAATGATGGACGCATGGATCTATTTTTCACCAACGGCGGCGGCCTGAGAGATCCGATGCCTAATGATGAACCTCCCGACAAAAGCCATCCCAGGTACTGGGATCGGCTTTTTCGTCAAAACAATGACGGAAAGTTTACGGACGTTACTGAACGCGCCGGGCTTAAAGGGGTTGGTTACAGTATGGGCGCAGCCGCCGCGGACTACGACAATGATGGATACGTCGATCTATTTGTCAGCGGTTACAAAGCCGATCGGCTTTATCGGAATAACGGCGACGGCACTTTTGTCGACGTCACCAGTAGGCTCCCCAACATTAACAACGCGTGGTCGACCAGTGCCGGTTGGCTCGACTATGACCGCGATGGCCGCCTCGATCTATTCGTCGTTCAGTACATGAACTGGGACTTCGAAAGCGGTTCCATGTTCTGTGGCGGCCCTACGACAGCGTTACGCGCGTATTGCCATCCAGACAATTTCAAAGGCGCGGCTAATTTTCTTTTTCATCAGCGTGCCGATGGATCGTTCGAAGACGTAAGCAAGACTTCCGGTATTGCGGATCCGTCAGGCAAAGGTCTCGGCGTTGCATTTGCTGACTTTGACAATGACGGGTGGACCGACATTTTCGTGGCTAACGACAGTGTGCGCCAATCGCTCTACCGTAATAAAGGCGATGGATCGTTTGAAGACATAGCGGTTATGTCAGGCGCGGCTTATGACGAAGACGGGCGCACTTTCGCCGGCATGGGAATCGATTGCGGCGATTATGACAACGATGGCTACATGGACGTCTTTATCACAACACTGTCAAACGAGAAATATGCGCTTCTATCGTAATAACGGAGACCTCAGTTTCACTTACGTAACCAACACTACAGCGGTCGGCCAGATCACTCTCCTTTATTCCGGCTGGGGTACGCGATTTGTCGATGTTGACAACGACGGCCTGCGCGATCTCTTTGTGGCCCAGAGTCATGTGCTCGACACGATTGAGAAATCAACTGCGTATCTGAAGTACAAGCAACCGCTGCTCCTGATGCGCAACACCGGCAAGGGGTTCGTGAACATTTCAGCAACCGCCGGAAATGGATTTGACTCTCCGGTGGCCGCGCGCGGCGCAGCCTTCGGCGATCTGAACAACGACGGTCAGCAGGATGCAGTCGTCGCGGTCCTTGATGATGCGCCACTGATTTTGCGCAACGCTGGAACACGGCATCACTGGATTGGAATATTGCTTGTGGGCTCGAAATCAAATCGTAATGGAATCGGCGCACGCGTAACTGTAACGAACATCTCCGGTCAGAAACAGATCTTCGACGCGAGCAGTGCGGGTAGTTATCTATCCTCGAATGATCCGCGCATCATCGTGGGCCTGGGTGATGAGAAAGCCATCCGTACAATCGATGTGAAGTGGCCCAGCGGCCGAGTTCAGACGATCAAGAATCCCCCGCTCGACAAATACATCCGAATCGAAGAATAGATGCCCACCGGCTTTGCCTCTAAATTCAATGGGACCACACTTGGAGGAGGTCAGTACCGTAACGCGTTGGAAGTTATAGCCTGACGTTCAACGCGCGAAGCGCCTGTAAGCATAGCCTGGGGTGCAACCTGCGAAGCAGGTGGAAGCATATAGCCTGGGGTGGAGCGAGGCTTTGCGAGCGCAACCCCAGGATAATCAACCACGACGGTCTCAGCCCATGAAATGGGCGACAGACGTGCGCAACACGCCGCGGCTGTCGCCCGCTCCGCGGGCTCACGATCCTTTTTTTAATCGCCCCCTAGGGTTTCGCTCGCAAAGCCTCGCTCCACCCTAGGCTATATGCTGACACGCGCTTCGCGCGTTGAGACTGCGAAGCAGGGTAGCGTCGGTTCGCGCTCAGATGGTCTTTTTCAAGAAGAATCGGGTAATGTCCTAATCTGAGATCTGGAATTGAAGTTGTGACACGAGAATTATACAGTTCGCCAATGATTCACCGCCGCACAGTCCGAATCACCGCTTGGATTCTGCTGTTTATCATCTACTCGGATTTACCGAGTCGAGACGGTAATCACCGATACTGAATGCTTCGGCAGCGTCACCGCGAATTGACGTCCGCTAAGAATGGTTCTTTTCTCAATCGACACTGCGTCGGGCCGCAAAAAATCATTAGCTACGTTGAGCGAGGGGGCCGTGATGGTCCTCAGCTCCGCTCGCCCTCCTGGCATCGCGCCTTCAAAATTGATTGTGGTCACTAATGCGCTTGATCGGATTGGTGTTCACTGCTTTGATAAAGATCTTTCTGCCATCATCGGTTCGGCTCACGGTGGCGTCGAGGTAAGGTATACCGGCCCCTTCTCGAGATGTATTAAACGTCGGACTCTTTACGTCACTCGCCAGGCGCACGTGTCCACGTTGCTCGTTGTAAAGCTGATTGACCAAATAAATTGGCGAAACAAAAACGCCGTGTCGCCCAGCCTGAATAATTCCTCCGGGCCATCCGTTAACGAGATCGGAAACTGCGCTCATCTCGACAAGTTGGCCCATCCGCTCGAACACGTTCATCAGTCGTGCACCATAAAGCGCCGACTCCATAGAGTATTGCCGCTCCGTTGGTAGATCGAGTCCCCATTCATTGATTGCCAATTTTACGCGACCGTCGAGTGCAAGCTCTCGCAGCAACTGTTCAACTTCCCGATAAAATCGTTCAAAGAATAACGGACGCGCCATGAGGTTTAACGGATCGTTCGCGGCTTCGCGACGGCCGTAGTAATGATGGATGGCGAGGTAGTCGATATTCGCTCCCGCTGATTGCAGTACGGTGCGATTCCACTTCATGTCGTTATCACCGACGGCGATCAGCTTGATTGACGGATCGACCGCACGCATCGCCTTTGCGTAACGGTTGTAGTTGCGTGCGTAGGTTTCGGCGTCTGAGTGACCGCGCACCCAGTTCCCCCAGATCTCGTTTCCAACTTCCCAAAACTTGACGTTGAAAGGGGCGGGATGGCCGTTAGCCGCACGCATCGCGCCGTATTTCGAAGTCGCTGGTCCATTGCAGTACTCAACCCATGCAGCCGCCTCCGCGACAGTCGCTCCTCGTCCTTCCACGTTGACCGTGATCGAAGGCTCTGCCCCGACGGCTCGAGCGAACGCAATAAATTCATCGGTGCCAAAGTCGCCCGGTTCCGGTTCATTCTTCCAGGATAGATTGGACCACGTGACACGTTCGTCGCGTGGGCCGACGCCCCACAACCAGCGATAGTCCTGAGCGACGTTGCCGCCGGGCCAGCGAATGAAGGCAGGCTTGAGCTCTTTGATCTTTTCAGCGACATCGTGACGCACGCCACCCGGCGCTGCGTCACCGGGCATCAACGACACCTGATCGATCCAAACAGTGCCTTTTCCCGGGAAGAGAATAGCGAAACGAGCGAGTGGATCACTGCGAGTCGGCCGCAGCGTGAACTCGTATCTACGCCAATCGCCTTTTGCTGATGTGAACAATGTCCGCAGCCGAGTGAACCTGACCGAGATTCACGTCTGACTCGAGTGCAACGGCGACGCGCCCCTCGTAATCGGCTGTCTTGAGCCAAACGTAACCTCGATATTCGACACCAGCGCGAACTGGAATGCGGGATTGATAAACTCCGTGACGTTTAATTACACCATCGCCGGCTTGCACGCGGAGTGAGTGTTCCTTCGTTGCACTGTCGATCTCTATCTTCCGCTTTTGCGGGTAGGCAAACTGATCGTCCCAGGCGAAGGAGAGCGCGTAGTCATCATTTCGATCGTCGGGATAACGATCCCAGTTGCGCGAGAGGCCGATGACATTTGCCGGTTCTTCGAAACTCCGGTTGCGAATCAACTCCGCATGCAGCCCACCCTTAATGCCCTCGTACATGAACTCAAGAAACTGGCCGTAGAGCAGGGGACTGATACGGTTTTCAACCTTGCGAGTATCGATCGTTATCGAGGCGGTTTGAGTGGCTTGCGCCGCAACGATCTGCAGTTGTCCACAAAGCGCAACGAGAAAGCACAAAACGCGAAGCAGCATTCGCAACTGTCCATTTTGTGGCTCTTTGTGCTTCACCTTGTTGGGATGCGCAGCACTGTGAACGACTTCGGCATGAACGTGTAGTTAAACTCACCGGCCACGTTTGGCAACTGCCGTTCGACGGGAGCGATCTTCGTTGGGTGGTCCAAACTGTTCTCGGCCTTTAAGTCTTCACTCTGCAACACGAACGCAGTGCCGGTTTTGCCCAAGCCTTTGGCCCCATTCAAGGTTATGCGAACGTCTTTGGACCCGGACCTGTGTTGACCACTTTCACGATCACTTCGCCGGTGCCTTCATCAAACGACGCGCTCGTATAAACTTCACCTTGTCCGTTTTTGGCTGATCCGTCGACTGACACCGGCAACCGTCTCGTGCCGCGGTTCACACTGAACATCTTTTGCACGTAATAGTTCGGCGTGCCGTAAGAGCGTAGATTGTCGAACCAGATCATGTTCGGCGTCCATTGCCATGCATCTACATGTCCGAAGAGCGGAGCGTAAGACGACATCGTTACGACATCAGAATTGCGGTCAAGGCCGGTAATGAATGCAGCTTCCGACAGCGCGCATTCCCAGTTGTTGCGGTTCTCCGGGCTGGCGATGCCAACACTCTGCGCCGCGTATTCACCTGCAAACACTTTTGGACCAGTGCGCGGGTAACTGTCATAGCGCGCGGCGTTGTCGCGGAACCATTTCGGCGCCATGTAGTAATGCTCGTCAATCAAATCCGCCTTCAGTTCGCGCATCTTTTGCCACAGGAAATCGAAGCGCTCGCCGTCAGGCGATGGTCCGGCGCTCGTGATGAGGGCGATGTTTGGATACTTCTGCTTCAGAACTCTGGCGAACACTTCATATCGTTCGACGTACTGCGGTCCCCACTGTTCGTTACCAATACCAATCATCTTCAGATTGAACGGTTTGGGGTGGCCCATCGCGGCGCGCTTTCGACCCCATTTCGTATTGACCGGCGCATTCGCGAACTCGATTAGATCGATCGCGTCCTGAATGTAGTGATCGAGGTCCTCGAGCGGCGCCAATTCACTCGAGTTGAACTGGCAAGCCATGCCGCAGTTGAGAATCGGCAACGGCTCAGCGCCAATGTCTTCACTCAATAAGAAGTACTCGTAGTAACCGAGTCCGAAAGATTGATAGTAGTCGGGAGTGAGTCGCCAGTTGAATTCTGTGTTCCAGCGGTTGATGATGAGCTGTCGTTCGTTGAGGTCACCAATGGTTGTCTTCCACTGGTAACGTTGATCGAGGGTTCTTCCTTCGACGATGCAGCCACCGGGAAACCGCAGAAAGCCTGGCTTCATCTCCTTCAGGAGCTCCACGAGATCCTCGCGCAACCCATTGGGCCGATTCTGCCACGTATTTTTCGGATAAAGAGACACGAGGTCGATGTCAACCGTGCCGCTTCCTTCGAGCAGGAGATTGAGACGAGCCTTGCCACTGGTTTCCCCCGCCCGCAGCGTGGCGGTATGAGTCTTCCAAACGTTGGTAAAACCCGAAACCGTTGTTTCACCGAGCGGGCGCTGGTCATCTTCGACTTCGACACGCAATGCAGTTGGTGAACCGTCGACCCGCCGCGCTCGAATTGAAAACCTGTATTCAGCACCTTTCTCGACACCAATCCCTCGAAACCCCTCGTTAGTAATGCCAAAACCTTTTCCACTTCGAGACGACTTGATTCGCATGTAGTGTGAGTTTGGCGTGTCTCTGATCGAACCCTGGTCGAAGATGTGGAGCTGTCCAGTCTTGTCGCCGCGGTCCAACGGTTTCCAGCCCATCATCGGGTTAGGGAACTCGAACGAACGATTCTTGATTCGCTCAGGGTAAAGTCCACCATCAGCGCCGAAGTTGATGTCCTCGAAGAAGAGACCGAAGAGCGTCTTGGGAATCGCCGCACCCGGCCTGTCCACCTGCACCGTGATATTCCGCGTTTGCGCAAAACTGATTTGCGCGTGGAAGAGTGCCAACGCGAGCAGGGAAACGAGAATTCTGCGCGTTGTATTTATGATGCTAAAACCTCATCATGATTTGTGCCATATGTCTCCTACTGTCACAGAGACCCGTTTGCCGTTGCACCTTCGTCTTCCCAGTCATCCGTCGAATGAACTCCACCTCTTCCGCGAAGGTATGGTGTGCCATCGTTACGAAAGACTTCGTGAAACCAGACTGAGGGCTCGCGATCGATATAAGGACGCTGCCACGAATCCCATGGTAGGTGTGTTTGTGTTTTTCCCTGGACCAGGCCCCAATTGATCATGCCCACATTGTGAACCTTGCCAACCAGCAGCGAGCCGAAGAAAAAGCTGCCATTCCCACGGGCCATGTATTCCGTGCAAATCATGGGACGGTTATAGCGCTTGAGCCAGTTGATCCGTTTTTCAAGTTCCGTCGGCGAATCGTAGTTATGAAAAGTGATGACGTCTGACTCCTCAATCTGTAAACGATCCATCGGAGTCATTTTCTCCGGCGTGGACCAATCGCCTTTCCAGACACCTGAAGTCAGCGGTTGCTGGGCCTGAGCTTCACGCGCCCATGCAAATGCTCGCGGCAGCAGCGCCAGAACAAGTTCGACTTTATTCTTTGGTTCCAGTTGGTTGTAACTGCCATGATTTTCATTGTCTGGTTCGTTCCAGATGTCCCACGCGAGAACGCGCTGATCCTTCGCGAACGCACCAACAACGCCTTTAACGTAAGCCTCGAGACGCGGATACTCTGCCGGGTTTTGCAACGTTGTTTTGCTCGGACTCTGCACCCATCCGGAATTGTGAACTCCCGGTTTCGGTGCGCGCTGTTTACCAGGCTTCGGATCCGGATCCCAAACTGAATCAAAGAGTACAAAGATAGTTTTGATCTTGTGCCTCGCAGCGATAGTAAGGAATTGATCGAGGCGACGCTTAAAACCTTCGGGGTCCTGCTGCCAAAGCAGGTCGTGAAGATAGACGCGCATCGTATTCATGCCCAGACTCGCGGCCCACCCGAGTTCAAGATCGATTCTCTTCGGGTCGAAAGAGTCTGCCTGCCACATCTCCAGTTGGTTAATGGCGCTCGCGGGGTTGTAGTTGCTACCGGTTAGCCAGGGCTGCCGCGCGTACCAATCGCGTGCCTGTTGCTCGGACCACTTCTCGCGCTGCGCGGCGACTGTCAGCGCGAGCAGGAGAACGACACTGACTATCTGAACCGTTCTTCTGAATGATGGCATTGGGATCCTTCCTTATTGTCTTTTAATCACTCTCAGTCCATAGAATCCGCCCGCGGTGTTGCCGGCGTGCGGCTTGAAACGAACGGTGATCTTGCTCTTTCCGCGAGTCAACTCTTCGGGAATCGCGTACGTTACGTCGAAAAACTCACCTGGCTTATCGTTCTGAAGTGTCTGAGTGGCGATCTTGTTTCCATCAACGAAAATATCGAACGTTCGTGGTCCAGTTTCGCTTCCCCAGTACGAACAAACCAGTGAAACCGGCTGGTCCAGTGACACTTTCAGATCGAATGACAACCAACCACCGTCCCGCGCATGTCGCCACTTACGACCCGAATGCTCGCCGGTGTCCATGCGTTCACCCTGAAGGTTGTGCTCGCGCTCCGGCTCGGCTGCGCCAGGTTGAACGAAGTCGATGGTTATGGCCTCAAGCTTTCTTACTCGCTCGAGTTCCTCTTTGTAGCTAGCCTCGCGTGCAGTCCACTGCTGTTCACTCAGCAAGTCCCAATAGACGCCATAGCGTTTGTTGTGCATCCGGTAAAACGGATAGAACTTGATGTCGCCTGGTCTTCCTGCGTTCACCGTGCGGAACGTCAACGGACCTTCTGCAACGGGCTTCAACCATTCATCAAGTTGACGATCTCCGGAGATGAATGCCGGCGCGAGATTCACGCCAGACGCCTGCTCTTCGGCACCGACTTCTCCGGCCAGCACGGTTGGTCCATAAAGAATCGCGACGCGTTTAGGATTGTCAGGCATGGTTTCCAGCCTGAGTGACATAGGAATCGTTAACTCCACGCGATCGCCGGTTTTCCACGTTCGCTTGAGTTCGACGAAGCTGCCGGGTTGGTTAGCGATCGTTTGTGGCTTGCCATTGACTGTAATGGTTACAGGCTGCTTGGCCCATCCGGGATGGCGCAGACGCAAAGAAAGATTGACCGGCCTTTTAGCTCTGACCGTGAAGCTTACTTTCTCTGCCTCCGGATAACGAGTTTCCTGTGTGAGCAACAATCCCTTCGCGCGCCAGTTCAGTTCCGAAGGAATGAAGAGGTTGACCCAAAGAGTGTCACGATTATGAAAGTAGATAGCCTCGCCGTACTTCGCATGGTTTTCCATACCCGTGCCCACGCAACACCAGAAACTGTCGAACGGCTTTGAATAGATCTTTCTTGAGCCCGCCTTGAGTGGAACGTAATAACAGACCATGCCGTCGTCGGGATTCTGCGACGCCAGGATGTGGTTATAAAGCGCGCGCTCGTAGTAGTCTGCGTACTCAGCCGACGCGCGCCACTCGAAAATGTGACGCGTCAGTTTGAGCATGTTGTAGGTGTTACAGGTTTCGGACGTGTTGTCGCTTAGCCGGCTGCTGAGTTTGTCTGGCGCGCCGAAGCGTTCACCGTCGCTGTGGCCGCCGTTAACGTAAGAGTGATGATGGACCACGCGCTCCCAGAAAAACTCGGCCGCAGTTTTATCAGCGGCGTCCGCGGTTAGTTCGTAACGGCGCGCGAGTCCAATCAGTTTTGGAATCTGAGTGTTTGCATGCAGTCCCTGCAGACGATCTTCGCGCCGCGCTAACGGATCGAGTACCGCTTTGTGATGGAAACGTCGCGACAGTTGCAGGTACTTTTCGTTACCAGTGCGAGCGTAGAGTTCGACGAGTACTTCGTTCATGCCGCCATGTTCGCAATCGAGCATGCGCTGAAACTGATCTTCCGTTAGCTTCGCCAGGGTCGAGTCAGCCCAGTCAGCCAGTTTGACGGCGATACTCAGAGCTTTAGTGTTATGAAAGTGGCGATGGACGTCCAATAGTCCGGCGAAGAGTTTGTGCAGCGTGTACCACGGCACCCAACCACCGTTAAGATCGAAAGGCTGGACGCGAATGTCACCGGCAGAGACTTCTTGAAAAATCTTCTTGCCGTTGGGAATGGCGGCGACGTAGCCATTGCCGTTGGCATGCTGACACTCTTCGAGTTCAGCGATGATGTAATTCACTCGCTCACGAAACCTCGCATCGCCGGTAGAAGCAAACATCAAAGCGCAAGCGGACAAGTAGTGACCGAGCGAGTGACCGGAGATCGTCATGGATTCCCAACCGCCGTAAGCTTCAGCTTTCGGTTTGAGACCTGCTTCCTTTCTGAACCGGCTCAACAGGCGATCGGCATCGAGTCGCAGGAGATACTCGGCGTCGCGCGTCATTGCATGCTTGAAGGGTCCGGCTAAGAGGCGAACATCTTCGAGGCGGAATGCCTGCGCTTCACGCTGGATGCGATCGTTTACTGCGGTCGTCGTTTGGGCTTTTACGGCGAACGACAACAGGAGGATCAGAACAAAACTTGAACTAGCCACTAGTTTCATAGATCGCTGTGGACGAGTGGGGCGGCCACGGAGGGCCGCCCATACAACTCATCGGACGCAACTCATCGGACGCCGAGCAAGATGTCGATCGTTATTTGATCGAGCCGTTCATAGTTCAGGCCGCGCGAAGCCAGGCCGGTGCGATCGAAGTTCGCGGAGAGTAGTTCGCTTGCATGTTGCTGCGAGAATTTTGAACCACGTCCACCACCACCGCTGGTCTCAGCAATTTCGGCAAGCAGCGCTTTGATCTCCGGATCGTTATTCCACTGTTCGCTCTTAGTTTTCAGGATCAAGTAAGTACGCATACAGCCGCGCGCGAATTCCTTCACACCCTCATAATCTTCTGTGCGATATGCGTGAGCATCGAAGTGGCGCGGTCCTGAGTAGCCGACATCCTCCAAAAACTTCACCAGCCAGAAGGCGGCCTTTGGATTAGCAGAGCCAAAACGCAAATCCTGATCGTAGCGGCCTGGTATCTGATCGTTTAGATCGATGTGAAAAAGCTTGCCCGCTTCCCACGCCTGTGCCACCGAATGCGTCATGTTGAGCCCGGCCATGTGCTCGTGTGCGACTTCCGGATTCACTCCGACCATTTCCGGATGGTCCAATGTGGAGATCAACGCGAGATAAGCGCCAGTGGTTGGCATGTAGATATCAGCGCGTGGTTCGTTTGGCTTCGCTTCAAGCGCAAACTTGTAACCGTAATTCTTGTCCAACGAATAGTCGCAAAGATAGTTAAGCGCATCTCTCAATCGTTTTACTGCTTCATCTGCGCGCCGGCAGCCGTCAGTTTCCACACCTTCGCGCCCGCCCCAGAGAACGAAGATCTTCGCGCCACACTCCACCCCGAGATCCATTGCGCGCATCGTCTTTTGCAGAGCGTAATCACGAACAGACTTGTCGTTGGCCGTAAACGCACCGTCACGAAAGACCGGATCGTAAAAAAGATTGACCGTTGCCATCGGCACGACGATACCGTTCTCCTCACACGCGCGACGAAACTCATTTACGATCTGATCGCGCTGCTGTGGTGAAGCGTCGATCGGTACGAGATCGTTATCGTGAAAATTGACTCCATACGCGCCCACCTCGCCCAGCATTCGCACTGCTTCCACCGGGCTCAGTGTCGGACGAACAGCGTCGCCGAATGGATCGCGTCCGCGATTTCCCACGGTCCAGAGTCCGAACGTAAATTTGTGCTCTGGACGTGGCGTGTATTTATCTTCTGTCATGTCCAAACCCTTTCTTCGGTGCTGGTTCAGTTTCGAAAGTACGCCGAAGGCGTTGGCTAATTTCAGCCCAGGGTTGCTTCAACCCTGGGGGAATTACCAACCACAACACACAACCGTGAAAGGGTTAGCGTTGCGCATGCCGAACGCTTTCAGCGTTTGACTCTTATCTTTCGTTTTGTCCCAGGGTTGAAGCAACCCTGGGCTGACATTAGCCAACGCCTTCGGCGTATTTTCAAACTGAACCGAATCAGCGCCCGCGTAATTGGTTGATCTTCTTTGTGAACTTGTCAACGCTTCCCGCTTGCGACGAGCTTTCCGACAAAGACCATGATCTTGCCGCCTTGCGGTAGTGCTTCTTTAACCAGACCGCCCGCAACCCGTCCCGCTGCGACGTTATCCGTGCCCACGTAAAAAGCACGGTCGCTTTTCGGCGCGTCCGAGTCCTGCGTCACAACCAACACGCGTTTCGCCGTTTCGTTGAGCGCCTGTGTTTGATTCTCGGGATCGACTGGACTCACAGCGATGCCGTCTACACCTTTCGCAAGCAAATCATCGATCAGTCTCTTTTGTTCGGCCGCTGTTCCATCCGCGGGCAATCTGAATTCGACGGTCACGCCGTTAAGTTCCGCGTCCGCCTTCTCTGTGCCTTTGCGGGCTATGGTCCAGAAGTCAGACGAGTTGTTTGTAACAAATGCTAGTTGCAGACTACCTGAGCTGTCGGCGTTATTCGTTGGGCCGGCGTTGTTGTTACACGAAGTAATGAACACCACACACAGTCAGTGCGACGAGAATAAACGTCTTCATACTTTCCTCCAGTCTTCTCTGCGATCTCTGTGTCTCTGTGATCTCTGTGTAAAGTATTTCTCAACGCCTATCGTTAACACAGAGATCACAGCAGAGGTCGCCGGCTGTTTCGTATGCCATTCCCATGCGGAACCGATGATTGCCGCGATATCCGGACGCTGCGGTTGCCAGCCAAGTACGGCCCGGGCCTTTGCAGCGTTTGCTACCAGATGCGATGGATCGCCTGCACGCCGGCCCTGCATCTCGAATGGTATTTCTTTACCGCGTAACTGTTCGCGCTGCCTCTATCACTTCCAATACCGAATAGCCTTGCCCATTGCCGAGGTTGATAGCTGTCGACGGGTTTCCCGCGCGCAAATAGTCGAGCGATAGCGCGTGGGCTTCGGCAAGATCGATGACGTGAATGTAATCACGCACACACGTCCCATCTTTGGTCGGATAATCGTTGCCGAAAATAGTGACATGCTCGATGTCGCCGTGCGCTGCTTTCAAAACGAGCGGGACGAGGTGCGTTTCCGGCTCGTGGCGTTCACCTCGTTCGGGAGTGGCGCCGGCCGCATTGAAGTACCGCAAAGCAACAAACCTCAACTGGAAACTGCGATCGTAGTCGCTCATGATGCGCTCGAGAAAAAGCTTGGACCATCCGTAGGGATTGGCCGGCAATTGCGGATGTTCCTCATCGATCGGGATACGTTGAGGTTCGCCGTAAGTAGCGCAAGTCGAAGAGAAAACGATCCGGCGCACGCCCGATCCGGCGAGCGCGCCAAGCAAGCGGATACCTTGCTCGACGTTGTTCTCGTAATAAAGCGCGGGTTCGTTTACTGACTCTCCGACGTAAGCAAAAGCCGCAAAGTGAATGCACGCCTCGACGCCGTGGTCGCGGATTATTTGTGTTACTAACTCTCGATCGCCGACGTCGCCTTTGTAAAAAGGCACCTCGGATGCGACCGCATCACGGTGCCCGCGCGACAGATTATCCAGGACAACGACCGTCTCGCCGCGAGCGCGCAGCAACTGGGTTGTGACACTGCCGATGTAACCGGCTCCGCCTGTGATTAAGATCGACATTCAAGCTCTCAATTTCGTCGTAGTACCAAATGTCCAAAAGCCGCGCTGCCCGGTGACGAACCACGGAAGATGTACGGCTGATGAGCGGTCAGCGAAGCATAGCTATCGGCCACGTCTCTCACACTCATCTCGGCTGTTCGATCACCAAGAACAGCGACCGTTCCGCCGCTGCCACCGCCCGTGATCTTTGCGCCAAACAGTCCACGTTTCGCGCCTGCTGTCTTAACCATTTCCACGAGCAAGTCGGTGCCTTGCGAACCCAAACCACACGCGGAATAGCTGGCGTGAGATTCGTACATCAATTTTCCCAACCTCATCTTTTCTTCCTGCGTCAAACTCGCCGTCTTGCCGTCGCAGCAACTCGGCAAATTCTCGTACCCGGGAACTCTCGTAGATCGCATGAACCGTTGGACCAGTAATCGCATACCTGCGACTGGGATCAATACTCGTCACGGTATCCGTCGTCCCTCCATAACGGGACATGAACTCCTCGCCGAGCAGACTCTCCGGCAAATTCGCCGCAAACTTCTCTTCAAATTCAGCCGGCGCGAGGTTCGCGAGGTACCCGCCCCAGTCTGGGTCGTTAATAGTGATTCGATCGCCCTGTTTCTCAACGCTCAATCCGGCAAGATCGGCGATGATCCGGTAACCCATAAACGTTCCCACTCGCACCGAGCCGTAATCGCCGCTGCCGATAGAATGGCGCGTTCCTGAATCGAGTCCCCATACAGCCAGTTCTTCGGGTAGCTTGATCGATCCTCGTAGCTCCGCAGGCTGACAGATCATCGAGAGCAGTTGATTCGCTTCACCGCAAGCCGCCGTCATCTGGTCCATTACTCCGCAAGGTGCGCCTACGACAAGATTTTCGACTTGTTGACAAAGCAGCGCGGTTTCTCGTGGTCCAACTTCAACTCCAAACGCCGCGGCTACCGCGCTCATTGTTGCCACCTCCAGCGCGGCGGACGAACTAACGCCTTTCCCTTCGAGGACGCGCGATGAGATGAGTAGACGCGCGCCCCGATCGAAGTGAGTGCCGAGTTCGCGCATCAGCACCAGAAAAACACCGGCGACATAAGCAGCCCACTGTCGCGACTTCTCACTCTTGAAATAACTTCGCGCTTCAGCGTATTCGATCGGCTTGCCGTCACGCTCCAGGTCCGCGAGCGGCATTTCAAAACTCAGTATTCGCGCCTCGCTTTCCAATATGCTGACTATTCTGAGTCGCCGCACGTCGTCTTTCTGCAGGGCGACCAAAGTTGCTTCCGGCAATGGGTAACTCCAGCACGAGCGATCCCGAATAGTCGGCGATGCCGCCCATCACGTCGAGCCGGCCCGGAGCACGCGCGATTGTGATCTCCGATTGCGGATCGAAGAGCGTTCGCACATCACCCGCGGGATGCTCCTCGAGTTTGCTCAACGTATCGACGAACTCCAATACATCGCGCAGACCCTGCGCGTCGCCCCGAACGATTTGATAGCTATTGCTCACTTCAGAGAAATCAGTTTATGAAGCCGCGTTTCTTCAACGCCTCGTGCAACAGAGGCTCAATCTCGCGTCGAATCGCTTCGTTTGCATAACCGGCCCAAGCGACGTCAGGTTCAACCTGCAGCGGAGCGCGCAATGGATTCCCGCGCTCATCCGTGACAATGACACCTGCCTCACGCGCTATCAGCTCGGTACACACGTCATAAGGATGACAACAAATTCCAAGCGCCAACCCGCGACCGTTCAAAAGCGACTCGACCAGCGGGCGCAAGTCAGCCACAAATCGATCGTGTCCCATCATCAACTCGTAGAGTTGGCCCCCGGAGGAGAGATACTGATCCTCAAAACAGTGCGCTTTCCCTGGCTCTACCGGTCCCAGCGCGCCGCGTACGATCTCTTCGTCGATAGCCGCAAGTTCATCGCGCACACCCGGAAAGAAGCGCGCGATCATCGCAAATCCGTGCCGGATAGTCGTCGTGCGGGATGGCTTGATCGGCAGCGTTCTCTTTTCTCCAGTCAAACGATTGAATCGTTCCGCGTGTGCACCTTCTCCACGAATGGCCCAGAGAACATCGCTAAGATGTTGCTTCACCAGCGGTATCTCTGTTTGGACGGCGAGTTCGATGTCTTGCAGATTTGTGCCGGCGCCTCGATTGGGAGCAACTCCGGTCAACACCCAGGCACACCTTTTCTGATACATCAGACCGCGTGTGCCATCGATGGGGTCGACGATTACACGCCAAACCGCGTCGTTTTCCTTTGCGCCGGCAGGCAAAACCAACTGCCCAATTCCTTCGGCAATGAGCACGAGCGGTGCAATACTCGCCACCTCTTTTTCAAATAACTCGATCAACAGGTGTTCGCTGATGCGATCAACCGCGTAAATGGTATCGCCCGGTGATTCATCGTCTGACACTTCGGCGAGTTGCTCCAGCTGCGCCTGTTCGCATTCCGCCACCACCGCATCGCGCACTCGTTCATGAATCCGCCGGATCGGACCAAGCAGGTCCGCGACGTCGGAGCGCCTCCCGCTCATAGCTGCTCCTGCAAAACGTGCTTGTAATGCAGGTCCGGTTGCGCTCGCAGTTCCTCGGCCTTTTCTTCCGGCGCAGTGTCGGAGAGGAAGTTGCCGCCGCCTATTTCCGGTCCCGCCAAATACTTCAGCAGATTCGGGCGACGCAGCGGGGGATGAAATTCGATATGAAAATGGAAACTCGAGTAGTCGCCGCCATCGGTGGGCGCCTGATGCAACGGCATCACGTAGGGGAAGGGCATCTGCCACAGATTATCAAACTTGACGAGCACCTGTTTCAGCAATGCGGCGAAATCGCGGAGTTCATCGTGCCCCAAAGTAGCTATGCTTCCGTGCGTTGCTTTGGGAGCCACAAAAACCTCGTACGCGTAGCGCGCAAAGTAGGGGATAAATGCGATAGCCGATTCATTCTCGCAGATGATGCGCCGGCCATCCTCTTTTTCTGCGCGAATCACATCCTGGAAAAGAATGCGCCCGGTATCCGCAAGGTGGCGTTGACTCGCGCGTGCTTCAGTCTCAATGGTTTTGAAAATAAAGTTTGTCGCGTAGATCTGGCAGTGCGGATGCGGATTGGAAACGCCGACCGCTTCGCCTTTGTTTTCAAAGATCAGTACATGATTGATCTCTTTTTGCGCGCTGAGCTCTTGATACTGGTTCTGCCACACTTCGAGCAGATGCTTGATTGCCTCTGGCTCGAGTTCGGCTAGCGCGAGACTGTGGTTTGGGCTATAGCAAACGACGCGCGCAATTCCCGTCGCTGCTTGATTGCGGTAAATGCCAGGTGGCTGTTGGAGTATTTGCGGTGCTTCAAAACCTACGCACGGATGATCGTTATCAAAGACGAACGTGTCTGTGTAGTTATCGTTTCGCGCGCCGTTGACGCGGAGGTTACCCGGGCACAGGTAGCAATCAGACACGTACTCCGGTAAAGCATCTCCGTTGTGCTCGATCGTCTCGCCGCTCCAGGGACGGTTTTGCCTGTGAGCGGCAATGATCACCCACTCCTCTCGTAACGGATGCCAACGCTCTTCCCAGTACATAAGCTTTCGGTCCTCAGTCGAGCGCGATCTGCAAACGAGTGACAGAAGCAGGCGCGAAGCGATAGGAAATACCGTTGGCTGTCACCGTGACCTGTTCGTTGCGCGGTTGCACAGCTCGCGGATTCTCAAACGAGTTGTGCGCGTGAACATCCGGCATCGACAACACTTGCGCTTGAGCCGTTGCCGCACGCGCCCCGCGTACCGCGATCTCCGTCTCGCGCGACTCGCTGAGATGCGGGTTTGTCACCGTCAGCGTCAGTTGCTTGCCACTGATCGATCCGGAACCTGACAGTCCCCAGAACTCTGCCGGTTTATCGACACGCGTGTATTGCACCTCCGGTGCACTAAATACAGTTCGCACGGCGCGGCCACCCATGTGCGGCATGAACATCTCGAAGACGTGGAATGTGGGCGTTAAGATAAATTTGTCTTCATGGGCCAGGAATAGAGAGTGTAAACAATTGATAAGCTGCGCCACGTTGGCCATCGCGACTTTGTTGGCGTGCCGGTTGAACGTGTCGAGTGTAAGGCTGGCGAGCAACGCATCTCGCATCGTTGACTGTTGGCCCAACAGGTGTGTCGGGTTTACTTCTGAACCCGGTTTATACCAGGCGCCCCACTCATCCACGACCAGCTTGACCCGGTGTTGCCGATCGTATTCGCCCATGATGGTCCAGTGTTGATTGATGAGCGATTCCATGCGGTCGGCCTCGCGCAGCAATTCGTAATACTCAGCCTCGCTGAACTTGAGCGCGTCGCCTTTGGCGGCGAACCAGTCGTTGGTTTTGCCGAGGCCAAGGTTCCAGGCGTAATGGTGCAGGCCCCACCCATAAATGGAGTTGAACAAGCCGCGATTCTTCTCGGCGGTCTTTGAAAAAAATCCGCGTGTCCAATTGAAGTCGTCGACATTTGCGCCGGACGCAATAAAACTCAGGTTAACGCCATAACGCGGCACGGCCGCCGTGAAGCGCCGGTATTCCGCTGCATACTCTTCGGGTGTCAGGTTTCCGCCGCAACCCCATGTTTCGTTACCTACACCCCAGAAACGAACCCGAAATGGATCGCGGCTTGGCGTCTCGCCGCTGGCGCGTCGTTCGGCGCCCGTCGTTGAACCGGCGGGGGAATTGCAGTACTCAATCCATTCGTAGAATTGCTGTGCGCCCAGGCCGCGAACGTTTGCCGCAAGATATCCCTGCGCTCCAGTCAACTGGCAAAAGCGAAGAAATTCGTTGGTGCCGAAGTGATTAGTTTCAAACTTCCATGGACCATCAGGAGCGTTCTTCGGCCACTCGGGCGCATCGGCCCAAAAGTTGGTGCGTCTCGGACGACGAGCGCGTGGTCCAATGCCATCGCGCCAGTCGTAACTATCGGCAAAGCAGCCCCCGGGCCAACGTATCACCGGAGCTTTGATACGTTTCAGGGCATCTACAAGGGCATTACGGATTCCACCCGTGTTTGGCACTTTTGAGTTTTCTCCAACCCAGATGCCATCGTAGACCACACCGCCAAGGTGTTCGGCGAAATGTCCATAAATGTCGGGACTAATCGTGCCGATCTCTTCGCCGATCAAGACTTCAATACGTGAATCGGCAGCGTGCGACGAGTGCGTGAGACCGCCCGCGCGCTCAACCAAGAGTCCGGCACTCATCGCCGCTACACCACCGAGGAATTTGCGTCTCTTCAATTTGTCCATCCTGATTTCTCTGTGCCACCTCTGTGTCGTCTCTGGTGAGCTATACGCTGAGAAGCAGTTACCACAGAGACACAGAGACACAGAGGTGCACAGAGAATTTCTAAAACACCACGTCGGCTAAACGGCGGACGATTTCGCGTACGTCTTCGCGCTCCTGAGTTCTGCGCGATTCATTCAGACGCTTGAACGTGGCCATTGTCGCCTGGGCCTCAGCGGTGCGTTTCAGACGCGTGTACACGAGTCCCAGTTGATAATATGCTCCGGCCAACTCCGGATTGAGTTTGACAACCTGTTCAAGCTCGCTTTGTGCTTGAGCGAGACGCCCGGTGCGAAAATAAAACTTTCCCAACGCCAGGCGTCCGGCAGCAAATGACGGCTCCAGCTCAACGGCGCGCTTCAGATTTGCCTCAACGCGCGCGTCGTTTAGTTCAGTTAGTTTCTGAAGGACCTCGCCCAACAGATAATTCACGACACCCAGCCTGGCATTGACTGCGAGCGCGCGTTCGTACGAGTTGATTGCTTCCTGGTAGTTGCCGACTTCGACATGGGCCATACCGAGGTATGCATATGCGGGCGCGTATTTCGAATCGAGCTTTAACGATTGCGTGAATGCTTTTACAGCGTCGGGATTATTGCCGGCCTTGAAGTGCGCTATACCAAGACCCAGCCACAGCCGTGGCGAGTTTGGATACAATTCCATTGCTTCTTTGAGCCGAATGACAGCAGCCTGTGGCGCCATGGCGTTAGTCAACAACATCCCATATTGAAAGCGATACGTTTCCGACTGCGGCTCGCGTTGGATCGCCAGACGCATTGCGGGAATAGCGTTTTCGATGTGACCACTCTGTTCGTAAACGGTCGCCAGCAGCGAGTAAACGGGAGCGGCATCCATGCCACGCGCAACCGCTCCTTCGAGTATGCGTCCAGCGGCGGGCAGATCCTTTGCCGCGATATAAACCCGGGCGAGTCGCAGCACGATGTCGTGGTCCATCGGCGCGAGCTTCAGTGCGGCACTCAGCTCAGTTTCTGCCTCCTTCAACATGCCGGCCTCGAGCAGGGCAGCGCCGAGTTCACTGCGAGATGCGGCAGTAGCAGGGACCTGAGTTCCCGCGCTGTATTCACGAAAGTACTTAGCTGCCGTAGTCCGGTCAGAGAGTCGCAGAGCGACGACAACCAGCCCGCGCGCGATCTCCGAATCCGGAGCCAGCGCGTAAGCTTGTTCGAACAGGTCGCGAGCTTCGTTCAGATCATCAGGTGTACCACTTGCAAAACGAATCTGCGCGAGATTGATCAGGGCGCTCGGCTGGTTCTTATTAACTTTTAACGAAGCTTCAAACTGCGCCGCCGCCTGCTTTGTGAACCCGCGCTTGAGTAAAACAGCGCCGAGATTGTTTCGAGCTGACGGCGAGGATGGTTCGATTGCAGCAGCCGTTTCAAAATGGCGTTGAGCTTCTGCCAGATTGCCGGCCCGATCGGCGAGCACCCCGAGATACGTGTGTGCCGCGGCGTTTTTCGGACTCAGGGAAAGCGCTTGCTTAAAGAGCTTCTCAGCCGCAGCGGAATCATTTCGCTCGAGGGCTGCCACACCCTCGGCGATCAATCGATCCGCTTCGGATGCAGCGGCACTGGTTTGTTTGTCCCGGGTAGGGGTTTGTGCGACGCATGACCGTTCTTCACTCCCGCCAATTACAAGTACCGCAAGAATGAAAAAGTACCGAAATTGCATCAAAGCGCCTCTGCAAGAAGAAAGTTTCTCGCGCAAAGACGCAAAGGCGCAAAGAAAGCCACTTAGAAACGCGGTAGCGCTTTGCGCCTTTGCGCGAGAGCTTTTCCGATACCGGTATTTAGAGAAAGCCGTTCACAGCTAGAAAATGAATCTCGCGCCCAGTTGTATACGACGCGGTTGTTCGGGATCATTTACCGCGACTTGAAATACCAAAGATCGCGACATTGTTGAAATCAAGATTCGGCAGCGTGAACCTTCCTCTGTTAAATGCGTTGAAGAAATCGACCCTGAACTCCAGCGTCGTCGTTTCCGAGAGTCGCGTTTTCTTCAAAATGTTGAAATCTTCGGCAAGGAACCTCTGCGCGCGTAGACTGCTATACGTTGGCGCAGCATTTCCGAAGAACCGCGTCGGATCCGCATAGTATGCAGCGTATGCCGGATTTACCGCGTTGGCTATGAGAAATGCGGGCGCCGCATTGTACTCAGGTGGTCTAGAGAAAGCAGCCGGGTTGAGATACAAGTAATTGATACCGGCGCCAGGATTTTCCGTGTAAAACGGTTGTCCCGTTATGTTTGGCCGCAAGTTACCGGTAAAGCCCACCAGGTCGAGAAAGTCTCTGGCGCCTCCCGCGATGAATGGTACCAGAAGTGGACCACTGCGATAACGCTGAACCGCCGATACCTGCCAACCACCGACCAATCGGTCTACAAACCCACCTTGATTCAGATAACGTTTGCCCTTACCAAAGGGGAGTTCAGCCAGGTAGTTGACGACAAGAGAATGAGGCACCACGTTTGGCGAAGGTGAACGCAGCGCACGGCGATCATGCGGGTTTTGAATAACGCCACCAATCGGCGTGTTACCAAAAAGATCTTCGGCGGCGTCGGTCAACAGTTTCGAGAACGTGTACGAAACTCCAATCTGTGTTCCTTCGGAGAACCTGCGCTGCAGGTTGAGTTTTAACGCGTGGTAAATGCTCTGCCCGTCGCTCTCCATGTGCTCGGTGATGCGTCCATACTGCGGAAACGGCCTCAACGCCTGCGCGACATTCCCGTTAAAGCCGGGGAACACGGCAGCGGTAGATGACGGCAGTGTAACTCCCACGCTCTGCGCGAAAGTAACGAGGTTCGGATTCGCAAGCACATCGGCCAATGGTGTTTGCAGGAATGCCTGGCCCAACCGGAGCGATTCGAACGGCAATGCGTTTGGTGGGTTGAAGTTGGATCGCAACCGAGTACCTTTGCTTCCGACGTACGAAACGGAAGCCACCAATCGCGCGGGCAGCTCTCGTTGCAGATCCAGGCTGTATTGCGCCGTGCGTCCAGTCTTGAAGTTTCTATCAAAGCCTTCCACGTCGGCGCCGATGAACTGACTTGACGGATCCGGTGACGGCAAAACCGGGTAGTTACTGAGCCTGATACCCGCATCAAAACCAAAATTGATGTTGGCTCCACCTTGCACTGAAAAGCCAGCCTGTCCGCCGCGACCGAAATCGTTATAAAGCAGCGGCGCATAGTAAAGACCGTAACCACCGCGGACGACCGTCTTATTGTTCACGCTATACGCGAATCCAAACCGGGGCGAGAAATTCGAATAGTCAGGTTTGATCAAGCCGCGATATGGCGACGTAGGTCCGAAGTTTGTCCCCGGCGGACCAACGAGCGCTCCGAGACGGCCACCGACCGCGGGGTTCGGCGCGAACCTGTCGAAACCACGGTACTTGTCGAGGTGCTCAGTGCGCGGGAAGGGAATGTCGTAGCGAACACCGAGGTTAAGTGTCAGCTTCTGGGTGACTTTAATATCGTCCTGAACGAAAACCGTTGGTTCGAAGAAGCGGAAGCCCGGATCGATCGATTGCACTGTGGCAAACGAGAATTCGGGAGCGCCGGTGATCAAGCTGGCGATGGGCCAACCCTGGTTGAAGCCGTTGCCATTCCCTGTTTGATTGCTGATGAAGTTGAAGTTGCCGCCAAGGTCGAAGTGGTTTGAGTCGTTCAACTGTTGCCAACGAACCTCACCGCCGACCTTCATCGTATGACGGCCACGAATTAGAGTCACAAAATCACTGATCTGAACTGCGTTATCGCCATCCTGATTATCGAAAAATGTTGAGCCTCCCGGCTGATAGGCTCGGGGATCGGGTGACGTCACCGGATCTCCGACTAACGGAAATCCGATTAAAGGAAGCGCGAGATTTTGCGTCGCATTTGCGGCCATTCCCAGCGTCGTTGGACTGATTCCCCGGGTGAAGTTTCTATTTTGGACAAACGAACGCGTGAACCCGGCGTTGAAGTGATTCAAGACGCTCGGACTGATGGTGTAGTCATGTTGCAGCCGGTAATACTGTGTGTGAAACACCTGCCGAAATGCGCCCTTGCCCGACCCATGGTTCAGGAAAACGTGGGAATGCACCCTGAATCTTTGTCTGGCTACGATACGTCGAGCTGAAGTTGAGTAGCTGTTTGTCCGACAGAGTGATCGTAACCTTCTGCGCGTAATAGTCGGTCGTAGTTGGCCTACTACTTGTGACGGTGAAGTTACGAAATACGCCTGACTGAGTCGGCAGCGGAAAAAGGCTGTTTATAATGTTGAAGCCGACGGGATCAATTATCGATCGGCCCTGCGCGTTTGTGTAAAGGTCGAGGCGATTGCCTGGTATCGCGGGGCGATTGCAGCACGCCACGGTATTGTCGAAGATCTGCACTGGTCCACCGAAGAACTGAAGTACATAGGGATCGGTGAGTAGTTCGGAGAAATCGCCGGACCGCATTCTCAGAGTCGGCACGCCGACGTTCACCGTTTCCGTTTGGTCCAACTGGTAATGGCCATAATTAAAGAAGAAGAAGGCGCGGTTCTTCAGACTTCTTAACATTGGACCACCTTCACCGAAGTTCGGATAGTAAATCGGACCGCCGATCGAAAAGCCATAATCGTGTTGTCGATCGAGCGGACGTGCGATTTGACAATCGAGATCGCCGGGAGGGCATGGCTGACCGCCATTCAGGCGGTTGAAGTCGACGTTGGCGTTCAACGCCTCGTTGCGGAGAAATTCATAAGCTTCGCCATGAAAATCGTTGCCGCCGGTTTTGATGGTGAAGTTGACTACGCCGCCCGAGGAGTTGCCAAACTCGGCCGAGAACTGCGCTGTGCTGACAGTAAACTCCTGAAACGCATTTGGACCAGGCGCCACTTCCGTGAAGAACGTGCCATTTTCGGCGCGCCGAGTGCCGGCGCCGTCAATTAGAATTTCCGTGCCGAGACCCTGCCCACCATTGACTCTAAAATTGTTTCCGAGTGTACCGCTGGCACGCGCTGCGGCATTTTGATCTGCGACCGAGCCGCCGCCCGATGCGATGCTGCTATCAAGAAAAATAAAGGCGAGTGGTGAACGTCCGGCAGTTTCGCCGCCGATTTGAAGCGGCAGCTCACGCATCTGCTTTTCGGTGACGTTGAGTTGCTGGACGGGCGTGTCAGTCTGCGTGACGGGAACATCTTGAGAAGAGATGGTAACGGTGTCAGTCAACTCGCCAACCTGCAGCGTTATATCTACCGTTGAAGTGACCTGCACAGCGACTTTGACGCCTTCGACTGCGGCCGTTTTGAACCCGGTGGCCTCCGCTTTCAGTGTGTACGTTGCGGCTTGCAACTGCGGAATCGTGAAGCTTCCCTCATCGTTCGTGGTGACCTCGCGAGTTTCATTAGTCTCGACATTTACTGCAGTCACCTTGGCATTCGTGACAACAGCGCCAGTTGGGTCTTTTACCTTTCCTGTTATGGCGCCGCGATCACTTTGCGCTGCGATCGGCGTGACGGACGCGAGCAGGAACACCAGCACGGCAGGAATGCTTAAATGACGGGTTTTCATAACCACCTCCCGAAGAATAAAGGCGCCGCAATGACCGGGAGTTAATACCCGGCCCAAAAAGCCCCCACTGTGAGATTGTGGGAGAGTACTTATCAAAAATGAGTAAATGACCTAGAATATCGCCACGAGTGATGTTCGTTTACCTCACAAATGAGCACGAAGTCAAGAAAAATTTCTTAATGGCAGGTTAAATCGAGCTTGAAAACTCAGATTTGTCTCTCCCTTCTGCTCCTGACTGCCCTTGCGGCGGCCCAACAGAGCGTTTCCGCTCCTGAACCCCAAGGGGACATCCGGCAGGTGCACGATCCGGCTATTATTAAGGACGGCGACACCTTTTATCTCTTCTCGACGAGAGCCGGGATTGCGGTCCGATGTTCGAAAGACCTCGTAGCGTGGCGTTTGTGCGGTGATGTTTTTGCTCATCTGCCAGGGTGGGCGGTGACTGATGTTCCGGGCCTCCGGGGAATCTGGGCTCCCGACATCTCCTACTTCAACGGGAAGTACCATCTGTATTACTCAGCCTCGACCTTCGGCAGTAACCGTTCAAGCATTGGTCTGACAACGAATCAAACGCTCGATCCGGCGAGCGACAGATTCAGGTGGGAAGATCAGGGGAAGGTCATCTCCTCAATTGCAACTGACGATTGGAATGCGATCGATCCAAACATAGTCATCGATGAGGAAGGCGAGCCATGGTTATCGTTCGGAAGTTTCTGGAGTGGAATCAAGATGCGGAAGATCGATCCGGCGACCGGCAAACTCTCCAGCAAAGACACAAAGTTGTACTCATTGGCGAGCCGGCCTCGTTCTGCTGAGTTGCCGGGTGCGATTGAAGCTCCGGTAATTATCAGAAGCAGAGGCTACTACTATCTCTTCGTCTCTTTCGATTTCTGTTGCCGTGGCATAAACAGTACCTACAACATTCGCGTGGGCCGTTCAAAACGCGTCACTGGACCATATGTTGATCGCGAAGGGCGAGACATGATGGAGGAGGGAGGTACGCTCTTAATCGGTGGCGGGGAGCGTTGGCGTGGACCAGGACACTGCGCGATCCTGCAGGACAAGCAGGGCGAGAAGCTTGTCTATCACGCTTACGACGCAACCGCGCGCGGCGTCGCAACACTAAGGATCGCGCCGATTACGTGGGACTCTGCGGACTGGCCCACCGTTAAAAATCCAGGAGTCAGTACCGTAACCGTAGCGTCGGGTCAGTCTGCAGCAATGCGAAATTCTTAGGATTTTAAGACGGGTCACGCGCGACCCGACGCTACCGCGTTACGGTACTGACCTTATCCAACCTCTGTTTTCCGTCGGACGTCGTCCACGTTAGAGTTCAACCTTTAGGTTAGTTTTTTGAAAACCGCAAGCTAAAGCTTCGCTCCAACAGACTATGTAGAGCTTTGACTCTCTTTTTTTGTTTCCGCTCGATATTCGATTTACCGCTACTTGAAATTCAGGAAACAAAGTATTTGTCATCTTGAGATCAAACTCAGAGTCTCCGCCCTCAAAAATGACGACTTTGCCTCCCGGTCGGTAAGAGGCTAAATCTCCCACAAGATCCATCACTGCTCTTTCGACATCTGCTTCAATGAGCACGGGATCGACTTGATTTTCGTCTCCCGTTATCGCCTGTGGGGGCTGCATGTGATACACGGAGAAATCCGGCTCACCAACGGCTTCTCTCAGAAACGTATCGGAGTGCGTTACGAGCCAAATCTGATTTCCTAAGTCGTCACCTAAATGCTCCTTATAGAATCTGGGAAGACCGCGAATAAGCCTTGGATTCAGGTGGAGCTCCGGTTCATCCAGAAGCAATACCGAATCGCGTGGAGCAGTGTTGCAATCTAAGGTAACCGTAGAGAACCTCCTTTTCACCGGAACTAAGATCATTTATGTCGTGGACCCTGCGGCTTTCCAACTGGACGGCGAACTCAAGGGCACCACCTTGAGTCAGTTGAGTACCGAGAAATGTTTTTCCGGGAAAAAAAGTCTCGAATAGCTCTTTTAGCGTATCAATCAGTGAGCGTCATCACCTCCGCTGATGCCCGCTTCCTTAGCAAGCAACGTGCCAATATGTGCCGCAGCCATTTCAGATTTAATGTTGCCGTATTTGTTTGCAGAGTTGTAGAGGGCGTGTTGGCGCTGTTTCTCGGAAGTATCAATATTTAGATTAATGCCGCCAACCTGCTCGCGCCTATAATCTCGATTCGCCCCGTGATAGTCGATGACTCCTATATTTTGTGGATCATAAATGCTGAAAATAAGTTCGAGCGTTGGGCACGGAATTGTTTTGGTCTGTCCACGCGGAGTCACTGTAAGCTCTGCTACGAAAGAGTTGGATACGCTCAGTTGTGCGAACGTTTGATCAGTCATCTCGGTCGTTAGCTGTTCGACCCGAGATTCGTGTAATCGCATATCCGTCGCTGATACTGCTCCTGCTCTGTAAGGCGCACCGTCTAACTCTGGCATAATTCGATTCCAGTTTGCCTCTTCGATTAGCGTTGGTGCCGCTTGTCGTAAGTAGTTTTTCTCTCTTTCGGTCAATACAAATTCACCTAAGATTCGCAGGTTACGCGTTGGATCATTCAATAGCCGCTCGATGTCGTGACGTAAGGTTTTTACGTTCAGTCTGGAACTCTCCGAACCACTGCTGCCATTCATTACGCTGATATCCACCATACGTTGACTTCAAAAGACGAATCGCGTCAAAGATACATGACTTTCCGCATCCGTTTGGTCCGGCAATGACAACCGTTTGTCCCAAATTCGAAAGGGTGAGGTTCTTTATCGCTCGTAGGTTTTCGATCTCAAGACGGGCTATCTTCATGACCGAAGTATATTCGAGGGTGATACCGAACTGCTAAGAGTGCAGGTCGTGACTAAGCTCGTCGGACGTCGATGCCTTTGCCGATGAAAGGAGCAATGTCTTCGTTAGATGCGCCTTCGTCTGTGATTAGAACGTCGATCTCTTCGGTGGGCCAGATCAGCGCGGCTCCGATTTTTCCAATCTTGCGATTGTCTGCCACTACGATTCGTTTGCGTGCCTGCCGCATCATTGCACGGTGGATCGCTGCCTGCTCGGGATAGTTTGTCGTAAGTCCGCGGTCAACGTGTATGCCGTCTACACCGATGAACACTTTATCGACGAACATTTCGCTCGCATTCTGAATCGCGGCGGCGCCGACCAGCGCGAACCAGTCGCCACTGAGAAAGCCACCCGTGACAAACACCTTGACGTCGTCGCGCTGGCTGAGTTCCATCGCGACATTGACTGCGTTTGTTAGTACCGTAATGCCTTTGTGAAGACAAACGCTGCGCGCTACTTGCGTTGCTGTTGTTCCCGCACCAATGGCAAGGATGTCGCCGTCGCTTACAAGTTCAGCAGCCACCAAACCGATGCGTCGTTTTTCAGCTCCTTGTTGTCGTTCCTGCTCGTGAAAGGATGACTTGTGGCGAAACGGCTCGTAAAGAAGTGGTTGGACAGGTACTGCGCCTCCATGACTGCGACGCAATAGACCACGCTGTTCGAGATCAGCCAGGTCGCGGCGGATCGTGGTCGGTGAGACCTTGAGGCGCTTGGCCAAACTGGCTACTGAGATCTTTTCGGACCGTAACAGTTGCTGCAAGATGAGCTGAGCGCGTCGTTCGGTCGCAGAGGTTTCGTCGTCAAAGGGTCGCAGCGGGGGGCCTCCTGGCTCCGCATCTTATTGTCTCGTTTGAGCGAGGTCAAACCAAACTGGTCCTGGGTACTGGTTCAGTTTGAATATCCGAGAATAAGTACGCCGAAGGCGTTGGCTAATTTCAGCCCAAGGTTGGAGCTCGCGCCAACCTTGGGTATGCAACCTATTAAAAATAATTAAACCCTGTAAGGGTTCGGCAATTGACGAACCCTTACAGGGTTGTTACGCAATGCATAATACGATCCCAGGGTTGTCGCTACGCTCCAACCTCTGGGCTGAAATTAGCCAACGCCTTCGGCGTATCTTCAATTGAACCAGTACGCGGTACTGGTGAGATCCGTTTTACTGAGGAGGATCGATTAACTTCAACACAACGCTTTCCTGATTGCGTTGCTTGCCGCGCAGGTCGTCCGCACGCGCAAACATTTTCTTAGCTGCTTCATTGTCGCCAAGTTTTGCGTAAACAAGTCCGAGTTGGTAGTTGGCGCGGAGGTCCTCGGCATTGAGCTGCACAGCGCGTTCGAGAGCTTCCCGCGCTTCGGTGTACTTTCCCATCTCCCGATACGCCGATCCCAGCGCAGCGAATGCTGCCGCGTGTTCGGGACGTTTGTCGACAACGCGCTGAAAAGTTTCTATGGCTGCCGCACGATTCCCGAGTTTTTCAAGAGATACGCCGAGTAGATACTCAGTGTCCGGATCAGCTCTCATGCTTAAACTCCGTTCGAGTGCTACTCGCGCCTTCACAAAAAGGTCCTGGCCCAGCAACGCTGCGCCAAGGAGGTAGAAGCCTGAAGGGTCGCGCGGTTGGAGGGCAACATAAGTGTTCATCAATCGCGCGGTCTCTACAGTCTCACCCTTCCGCAAATGTGCAGCGGCCAACGCGTAAGTGTAGGCGACTTCGCGAGGATGATCGCGATGCAACTTCTCAAAGACTGGGAGAGCATCAAGGAAGAGATCCATCTGTAAAGCCGCGACGCCGAAGTCGTAAAGCACGACCGGTGAATTTGGGGCGAGCCGGCGGGCTTCAACGAGGTGGGCCAGCGCCTTTTCGAGATTGCCAGTTGCGCGCGCTACTCTTGCCAGAGCACGCAAGGTCGCTACGTCGTCGGGTTTAATTTTCAGTGCCGCCGAAAAATATTCTTCCGCTTTACTAAACTGCTTCAGCGCGGCATTCACCATGCCAAGTCCATAGAGGAGCGGAAACGAAGCTGGTGTTTTTTCCTGGGCGGCCTGTAAGAGACTGACTGCCTCCTGGTTGAAACCGCCTGTCGCAAGCAGCATCGCGAAGTCCGCTTGTGTCTCCGTTGATCCTGAGCCCCAGTTTCGAAATTCCCGGTCTAAGTTACGCACGTCCTCGATGCGCCCCAGACCGATTAGCGTTTTCAGCATTAAAAGAAAATAGTCGTCACTGAAAACTTCACGAGGCACCCGGCCGAGATGTTCATGAGCCCTGCGATAATTGTTTTTCTCCAGATACAGCCTGGCAAGTTTCAAGTTGATCTCGGGACGGTTAGGCTCGAGCTTATGGGCTCGGAGAAGAATGACCATCGCTTCCGGCGATCGATTCGTAGTCAGCAAAAGCTCGCTTAGATTGTTGTGGGCCGAGATGTGTGTGGGCGAACGGGCGAGAGCGCGCCGAAATAGTCGTTCTGCTTCTGCCGGACGATTCTGTTTTGCCCGGATCACACCGAGCAGATTAAGAGCGTCGGGATCTTCGGGCAACGCAACGAGGACGGAATTAAGCAGTCGTTCTGCGTGAGGTAATTCATCGCCGTTAATTGCCTTGATAGCATCTGCCAGGCGGTTGAGATTTATATCGCCGTTCGTGGTTTGGCCTTGCAGGATCGGAACGATGGCCAGCAGGATCACCACAACTGGGCTTATTAGTATTACTCCGCGCCTGGTACGGCCTATTTTGATTTCTCTGCGCAACTTTAGTGCTCTTCTGTGTTCAGTTGCTGTAGAAATTAGCACAGTCAGACACAGAACGCAGACGCTTGACACATAGAGGGACGGTCTCACAAAGTCGAGATAAAGGAATCTCATTGTAGAATGGCAAACCGACGTTCAGCTTGCGGCAAGTGAATTGCGGGTGCATTACTTGCCACCCGGCTTTCGCATGAAAACAGACAGAATCGAGGCCATCCTACTTAGCGAATCACATGATTAAGTACGTTCCGACCATCAAGAAACGCGTGCTCATGCTTGTCGGTGTTCTATTGTTCCTTACGCTGGTCAGGTTCGCCGTATCTGGTCAACAGGATCCTACCAAAGTTCCAGCAACGGACGACGTTCTAAGAATCAATACAGAACTCGTTCAAACAATCGTTACTGTGTCCGATAAGAAAGGAAACTTCGTTGATGGACTAAACAAAGAGAGTTTTGAGCTGCGCGTTAATGGGCAAACCCTTCCGATCTCTTTTTTCGAAAACATTGTTGCCGGCAGTCAGAGAGACCGTATCGTTGGGGTCTCCACTTCAAAAGGAACCCGGTCGAGCCACGACCAGACTCATGAGCTCTCATCCCGGCAGCGCACGATCATTTTTTTTGTTGATGACCGCCACCTTTCGCTTGAGAGCGTGAACCGCACACGCAAAACGCTCGCTAACTTTATCGCTAAACAAATGGGGCAGAACGATCTGGTGGCTATTGCTTCATCGAGTGGTCAGATTGGTTTTCTTCAACAATTCACGGATGAGAAAGACGTTCTTCGCGCTGCAGCAGCCCGCATCAATCATGTGCCTTATGTTGTTTCTGACTACGCCGGGAACACCGGCAGTCGAATGACTGAAAACATGGCCCTAAGCATAGAGCGCAGAGACGATTCAAACGTGCTCGAGTTCTACATACAAGATTGTCTCAAGTTTGCGCCGAGGGGAGTTACACGACAGGAGCGCGCAACCGTTCGCCGCCAATGCGAAGTTGAGGTGCAGAATCGTGCGCGCCAGATTCTCGTTCAGGCAGGTGCTGTTACTTCTGAAACATACTATTCGCTGGAAACACTCCTTGATTCGGCGGAGCAGATGCCCGGCAGTAAGCTCGCGTTCTTTTTATCAGATGGATTTCTGGCCGACACAGGTCCACGCGGCCGTATCGCGACGGACCAACTCAATCGTCTCACCGATAAGGCCCGTCGCGCAGGCGTGGTGATTTACACCATTGATACGCGTGGTGTTATTTCCGGTGCCCTGGATGCAACCGGAAGTATTCCGTTTGATCCGAACGGAAGGTTAGACAGTGCTAACGCGAGAGAGATTGCAGCGTCTCAAGATGCATTAAATGCTCTTGCCGTGGACACGGGTGGACGCGCTCTGCGCAATCAAAACTTCTTTGACGGGTTCATCAACGACGCTGTGGCCGAAACCTCTCGGTACTATTTGCTGGCGTGGCGTCCGGAGCGAAACGATGAGAAAAGCGAAACGTTCAAAAAGATCGAGATAGCTGTCGTCGGTCGATCCGACCTAACAGTACGTTTGGCGCGCAGCCTCGTCGTCAACCGCACCGCCGATCTCGCGAAGACCAAACAGACAACGGGGGAACAAAAAAACAGCTTACAACGAGAGCCGAACGAAGACGCAGCTTTGCGTCAGGCCCTTAGCGACTTTTATGCGGAACAAGCCCTTCCGCTACAGCTCTCTTCAATGTATCTGGACACACCGTCAAGCGGCATTGTATTGACGAGTTCCGTTCAACTAACAACCACACTACTTTCTTTCGGCGAGGAAAATAAGGATCCGGCACAGGTGAGTCTTGCAGGTGTCGTACTCAACGACCGAGGCAAATCGGCGGCGACCTTTAAGACCCAATTGACCGTTAACCCCTCTTCGTTCCGCGGCAATGACTCATCTTCACCAAAAGTCATTTACAATTTTCGTTCTGCGTTGAAGCCAGGAATTTACCAGGTACGCGTAGCAGGGCGCGATAATCGCACCGGTCGTTTGGGAAGCGCCATGGAATGGATTGTGATTCCAGATTTTTCAACCCAAGAGCTGTCCTTGAGCAGTCTGATTTTAGGGATTGAAAACGTAATGAATAAGGATGGAAATTCCGAGAGCGTGCAGTGGAGTGTTGACAAGAGGTTCGCGAACGACTCACGACTAAAATTTATGGTGTTCGTCTACAACAGCCCGCGACCCGTTGCCGGCAATTTGGTTGCGCGAGTGCAAGTCTTCCGAGATGGACAGAACGTAATTTCCCACCCCTTCAAAATAGTATCGCTTGACAAACAAGGAGACCCACGTCGCGTACCGTTCAACGGAGAAATTAACCTCGATGGCTACCAGCCAGGTCGGTACCTTCTGGTGGTAACTGTAGAAGATCGCACAACCCAAAAGATTGCCTCACAACAAACCGTCTTCTACGTCCGTTAGCAGAAATCTGACAAAGGACTGGTGTTCTCCTGACTTCTTGAAGCCACGATCTTCCCGTCGCTTAGATGCGTCCCAGAAGCAGAAGAATCAACACGATCAGAAGGATCAGCCCAATACCCCCGCTCGGCCAGTAACCCCAACTTCGGCTATGGGGCCACGCTGGGGCGGCACCAACTAAGAGAAGAATTAAAACTATCAGTAGGATTAATCCCATAAGGTTTCACCTCCATTGCCATTGAAATGTACTTTCCGAAGAGCGAGATTATGTTCCATTTCCATGCAACTGACCTGAAGGCTTGTTGATAAACCGCGAATACTCACAAGCTTCCGGGCTTTTTCGCTCCTATTACCAGTCGAAAGCAAGCCTGATGCCGATCTTGCGTATCCTTCCCTTGTGTTGGAAATTTTCCAGCAACGGGATCTGCATAACGAAAAACGATGAAGTCGGTAAAGGTTGTGTAAAAAAGATGTGCTAAAGATAAGTAACGCTTAGGATTTTTTAGAATGTGTACTCATGAATTGGCGGGAAAACCTAATCACGAATACTTCCGAAATACGGCACCTGCTAAACGCGACGCGGACCATAGCAGTGCTTGGTATAAAAACCGAGGCTCAAGCAGGCCAACCAGCATTCTATGTCCCAAATTACCTACAAAGTGCCGGCTTCCATATTATTCCGGTGCCTGTTTACTACCCAGAAGTAACGCAGATACTCGGGCAACAGGTATTTCGCCGGCTCGCTGACATTCCGATAGAAGTTGATCTCGTGAACGTATTTCGCCGATCTCGAGATGTTCCTCCTCATGTTGAAGATATCCTCGCTAAAATGCCAAAGGCGGTATGGCTGCAGTCCGGAATTCGACATGATGCCGCGGCCGAAACGCTCGCTCGAGCAGGGATCAAAGTCGTTCAGGACCGTTGCATCATGGTGGATCATCGTTACCGGCAAAAATAACTCTCGTGAGCACTGCGCCAAGGAACGCGAATCGGTCGCGAGCTGGGCCTCTCTTAAGTTACCTCTATCAGTTTGCGCTAACCTGTCGCGCCGGTTATCTCAACTTCATCTCCAGCTTCTTCGGCGCCAACAAAAACAACACTCCCACAGCGATCATGGACAATGCCATTAAGAAAAAAGCCCATTCAACTCCAGCGCGATATCCGAGAAGGCCGATCGCGCCGACGACAGCTGTGAGAAAAAGAGGTGTGGCGACCACACCGAACACCCGCTTCCTGCGCTGCCAGAGCAACAGACCAATGAGTGCGAGATTGAAGAACAACGCGGCCCATTTAACTGTGGCTGCCCAAAACGTAGCGTTAACTGTTTCCGTAGTAATCGGATTCTCACCTAACAGCGTCAGCATGTTGTTGTTTTCAAGTACGTCGAAAATGGCGGCGACGAACACACTTATACCGGCAAGCATTGCCAGTCTAGTCTGTTGTCGTTGCCGACCGCGAGCGAGCCCATAACAAATCAGGCTAAGCGTGATCAGGTAGTAAAAGATCGCCAGCCAATCCAACTCGATGTGCCGGCGTAAACGTGTCTGCCCAGATTGCATTATCGACTCGCGCTGTACTTCTCCCGCTGGAGCCCCCTGAGACCGAATAATCTCGCTCGCCTCTTCGGGGGTTCGAGCCAGTTCGAGTGCGAGTCCCGGTGAATAGAAGTCACCCGGTAACTTCACCTCAGTCCGTCGATAATTCCCAAATAGGTTAAGGATAATCAAAAGGCCCATGACAATGGCCAGTAGACCAACCACACGGGTTCCAATCCTTGACCACTTTCGCACTTTGTTAGCAGCGGCGATGCTAAGGGCTTCGAGTTGTGTCTTTAATGCTGGAGGGAGAGCTGGGCCTTCCGAGAATAGCGGCTGTTCAGAACGTTCGATCAGACGCTTTTGGTCCTTATAGTCGTCTACCGCTTGTTTTTGCAACTCTGCTTGATACTCCTTGTTTGCGTCAGCAGCTGATGCGCTCAGCCGCTGAAAAACGCAACCAAGCTCATCGGAAGAGCATACGACGACGACTTCCTTATTGGTGACGGCGAGTTGTTGCTTGTTGGGGCGACCGTGCTGCTGATCCATGAAGTGCGATTCGAGCCGGCTTGCCCACTCGCGTGGGGGGATTGTTGACAGCGAAAAGGGCAGCAGATAGAGGCCCTCTTTGCCTGGAAGCCGCCGCGCCTTGTTTTCAATGCCGTCGGCGAAAAGCCTTACAGGTTTGAAACGTCCCCAGGGCCACCACCTTCTCACACTGCTCTGTCTAATCCATTTCGTAAAAAGCTGCCAACGTCGATCCAGCCAGGAAAAGTCAACGACGCCGAAAAACCTGTTCAGAAGAAGCAGCAGTACTGCAACGCCACTTAACGTTACCAAGAGAAAGAAGTTACGCCCGAACCAACCCTCAGTCGGAAGCCTCTGTTTAGCGGTTTCTTTCAACCAGTACATCGGATACAGGTTGTTAGTAGAAACTTTTACGTTGAAGATCGGCCCAAGGATCTCGAGCAAACCGAGGGCGGCTAACCCAAGTATTGTTAGACAAACGAGGCCCGCGGTGGCCTTAAAAACGGCTCGCCTACCTCGCATGATGTCTTTCAACACCAGTACCAGAACGTTTATGACTACCGTGATACCAAGCGCCGTCCAGCCAAACTGTTGAGCTCTCTGACTTGAGAGAAGTAAGCCCGCGATAATCGTGAAAAACTCAAAAGCATAAATAACATAAAGCCAGTGCTCGAAAAGCATGTTTCGAATCGTGTTTGGAACCGCGATCGCCACAAGTCCCCAAAATAGTTGGCCCAAACGGGCAATCCAAGCCAGACTCTTGCCGTCAATCTGATTCGCGTTAGCGATGTCTTCAAAGACCTTTCCTATGATCTGGGTTGCGCGAGAGATCGATGTTAAGAGCGGTTTGGGATCAAGCTGGCGGTTCACTTCGTAACCAGTTCTAATGAACTCGAGCAACTCATTGTTGTCCATGGTTCCTCTGATCACTGCTTCCAACTTAGTCCTTACCGGAACGTCCTTGTTAAGTTTTGCGGTCACCTTGGCGACCGCTTTCTCCATCGGCTCACCTGCACTCGCACGCAGGAGTGCTTCACTTACGATTCCACCTAGTTGCAAACGGCTTTCCGGTGGCAGTTCGTCAATCAGAATTGACGAGTGTGCCTCCTCGATAAGCAGCGCACGCAAGTTGTCGTTGCGGGGGCCAGGCAGTAACGAAGAGATCAAACGTTCAGCACCGTCCAACCGGCCCCACATAATGTCGTTTTGCCGCCAGGTCCGATCGAGAAATGCTCCGAAGTTATGTAGCGCGACGCCGGCGAGTTTTTGGCGTCCTTTTCCGTCAGCGCTCCTGCGCTTTTCGTCCCGCTCATTTATCAAGCTCGTCGCGTCTGCAGGACTAACTCGAATGACTTCGACAATACTCGCTTCTCCGACGTCGGCTTCATAGAAGATTGGAAACGCGATTTGATCGTACTCTTCAAAATTGTGGTAGTAGTATGCAAGATACTCACGCACCGACCTCACGATGCTCGAATTCAACCAGGTAAGGGGTTCCTTCACTTCCTTTGCCAGGAAACGCTTACCTCGTTCTGTGTCGGCTTTAATGGGCTCGTCAGGATCAAGAAGTAGTTTCATGCGCTCGCGCGACGCTATAACTGTTTTGGCGACGGCTTTTTTCAAGTCAGTGGTAGCCTTCTGCAATCGCCCGGCCAGTTCCTTGTCACCGGAGTTTTCTTTGAGCAACTCCTCAGCCAGCAAATTAGCCTCGTCCTCGTTTGGCGTGCCGGTGCCATCGCCGGGCGAGCGTCCTGTTAACGCCTCGACGTTCCTCATGTCGATAATGTAGTTAAGGTGTTTGGCTTTGAGTCCAATCGCCTTAAAGCTCTCGAGGATCGGATTGTCAGTCGGACTTGTCCCATTCTGCCTAAGCTGATTGTTACGCTGGCGGAGTATGCGACCCTTGGCTTGAAAATCTTTATAGACTTTATTCACTTCACACTTCATAAAGAGCAAAGCTGCTCGAAGTGCTTTTCGCTGCGCTGTATCAAGGTCCGCCAGACCAGCGCCGCTACGCAAGAGACCCAGGAGCCAACCAATGTCGGGGTTTTCATTGCGGAACTGCTTAATCTTATTTTCGTTGAGGTTAGAGTCAGCAATTTGCTTTGCTACCTCTACATACTTTTTGCGAAAGGCCGCGAGCTCTAATTGCAAACTTGGGGTGTAGTCATACAGTGCGTCGACCTTTTCGCGAATAAAGGTCAACCGGCGAACTCTATGACTGAAGTCATAGTCGCTAAGAAACTGATTGAGCGTCGGTTCCTCGTAATCGAAGTAGTTGGCTTCTCTCCACGCACGCACCAGGCAACGAAGCGAGAGCAGCAAATCGGAATTAGCATCGAAGTTCAGTAAGCGGGCCATCAGGCGGGCTAGGTCATCGGTGACGGCGGCAATCCTCAATTTCTGATACGAAAGGTAGGCGCGGCCTTTTTCCTTCACCATCATCTCAAGATTCTTGTCAGACCACGTTCTCCTATTTTCGTTATCAGGGTTTCGTTGCTCCGCTAGTCTCGCGCTGAAGTCGTCGAGCTTCGCTTTAAGCTCGCGAGGCAGGAGCCTGTTGATGTCTTTTTCAATACCTGCAGTGATGCGATGAACGCGGTCGATCAAGAGGTTTCGCTGAAGCACCCGTTGCAGGTCTTCGCGGATCGTTTCGTGCGCAGGCAGATCCAGTAGCGCAGCCTTCACATTCGACAGAGCGTCAGGTTTGTAGTCTCTGTCCGGAACATCTTCCGGATGTTCAGGAGATGGCTCAATGTAAATAAGTCGTCGATCAACGGGAACGTCTGAATCGCGCCTGACTAAAGCCTCTATCGCGTAACTGAATGGCTTGTTGTCCAGATATCCACCGTCGCCGAACGCTCGCCGTGAATATCGAAGGTTTGGAACTCCTGTTCGAGGATCAAGAATTTCTCGGAAGTAGCGTCTCCAACTCTCACTGTCTGACCTGCATTCGACTCGATCGCAGTAATCCGGCAACCGTTGAAGAAGCTCGTCTATATCGCTCAAACGCATTGGCTCGAATGCGAATGGAAAGGAGGAAGTACAACGCGCGGCGAACGCCAGAAAGGGATTAGTGGCACTCTGAAAATCGTTGAGCCCGTTTTGCTTATACTCGAAATGGAACACATTCCGGTGGCGGCGCTCATAGACTATTTTGTCGGACAGCTTGAGAGGAACTGGCACTCCGTCGATGTCGGTAGCTGTGATAAAGAGATCAAGTTCCGAGGTATATGGTGAAACATGTTTTTCAACCGCAGGATTGTCTCGGTCCATGTCGTCGAGTGCCCGCAGCAATTTCAGATACATTCGACGGCTGTTCAGAAGTGATTGAGGCGGGTCTTGCGCGTCGAGACCGATGCCCTTCAGAGAGTCTGAATCATTCAGGAGCAGCTCAATGTCTCCTTCGTTTATCCAAAGCTGCTTCAAACGATCAATCTTTTGTTCATTGGCAAGCGCTTTGGCGAGATAGATGGAATTGATCCCACCTGCGGAGGTGCCGGACAGTATGTCAACAATGAAACCGGTGCGGATTGGGATGCTGTCGTCGCTTATAAGTTCGTTTAGACGTTCGCGAACGGTCTCTCGTTTTTTGTCGTCTTGTCCCGCCTCGTCCGCCAACACTCTGTATTCAGAAAGCAATTCTTCATCAGAGAGCAAATGACTCACTTTTCGATAGACACGTTCGGTGCCAATCAAGCTGCTACTTAACGGAGCGGTAGCTGCGCCTGACAAAGCAGGACGGTCACCAGCGCCCGATCCAGCCGTTGCCGTTGCACGCACCAGCTTGAGCAACTCTTGAGATACTCCATTGATGTAGACTGCGAGAGAAACACCGCCATACATTACGACGGCAAAACGGACTTCTTTTTTGTAGTCGACCTGAGGTAGGGATGTCATGAAGATCCTCCGAGATGCTGGGAACGTGAAGTGACTGAAAACTTAAGAGACCGGAGCCGAGGAACCATTCCAACCAGGCGGCAAGGTCTGGTAGAAATCGCGCGCACAATATTTTAGGACACGCGCAATGTCAATACGGTTTCTTCATACCCCATTTATTTATGCAGAAGATTCGTTTCCGTTTCACCTTCACCTGGAGCTCGGTGCGCAGGTTCGAGCCGGCGCGTCGCCAGCTCAAGACATACCGGATTTGATCATCGCGAGAAGCAGAAACTGCAAAAATTACTGGGAACTGGCAGCGTTGGTTGAGTTATTGAGCTCGCGGAAATAACTTGGTGTCGAACGCGGGATTATTTGGATTGAAGTCATTCCTGGTTTCAAAATCCGTTCGTTCCAGGGATTGTTATAACTTTGACATCTTGAGTGGTAGGTGTGGCTCGCAGCCGGCTACTCATACTTAAGTGCGACCAATGGCTCCACTCGTGATGCCGTCCGGGCTGGGAGAAAGCCCGCGAGAATCGCACTGATAACAATGGCGATAATCGCAACGCAAACAGTGATCGGATCGGTTGGAGTCAAACCGTAGAGCAGGCTCGAAACAAAACGAGTCGCAGCAAGAGCCGTGGGGACTCCAATGAGCACACCGACAATCACCAACCCCAGGGTCTCGCGCAACACCATCCAGCGCACGCTTCGGGGTTGAGCACCGAGTGCCATTCGAATCCCTATCTCCTTTGTTCTGCGAACAACCGCGTAAGCCATTACGCCATAGAGCCCGATAGAGGCTAACAACAGTGCCAGCACACCAAAAAAACTGGAGAGCTTTGCAAGAAGTCGTTCCAGTATCAACGACTGATCGATTAGTTGCGGTACGGTCTTGACTCCCGAAATCATTAGGTTTTTATCGACGGCTCGTATCTCGTTTCTGATCGATGTAACAACCGACTCCGGCGCTCCTGCGGTACGCACCATGAGCAGCTGTCCTCGATTACTCGGGAAGTAGATAAAAGATGACGCACTCTTCTCTTCGCGCAGGTTGTCATAGATGGCGTTATCAGCAACGCCGATGATTTCAATGTCGTACTTGACGTCCGGTGGATCACCCCAGCCAAAGTGTTTCCCGACTGGATTTGCATTGCCAAAATAGCGACGGGCCATGGCCTCATTGATGATGGCCACTTTCGGAAAAGAACCCGCCTTGTTCTGCGGGCCCGCGTGTTGTAGCTGAAATTCCCCACCCATCAAGATTGGCAATCCGATGGTTTTGAAGTAATCAGGCGCAACACCGCCGGTGCGGATTTGTCGATCTTCATTAGCGCTGAACGTATAACCCTCTACCGCAATGCAACAGGTCCTGGAGTTTCCGGTTCGAAATCCACTGTCTGACGTGGTTGCAGATACCACGCCTGGAACAGACTTGATTGAATTCAGCAGCCTTCCGTACAGATCCGAAAGCTGTTCATCTTTGTAACCGGCTGAACGAGCATCGATCCTAACTTGCAACACCTTGTCTGCGTCGAAACCCAAATTACGAGTCCGCAGATTTCGTAGCGTCTGAACAAACAGGCCTGCCCCTGTGATCAAGATCAGCGACAGTGCGACTTGAACAATCACCAGTAATCGCGAGAGTGGAAGCCGCGGGTTTGCCACAGTGTTCACCTTGAGCGTGGTATTAACATCCTGTCGCGTGGCGAACAAGGCAGGCGTAAGGCCAAACAAGACCGCGGTGATCCCTGCGACCAGCATTGTAAACCCGAGAATTCGCAGGTTCAGAGAGACATTGATTGGGATTGGACCAGCGCCTTCTGAAGCCATGATGAGTAGTAACCTGCTACCCCACGAGGCAAGGATCAATCCAAGAACAGCACCGGTGAAAGCGAGTAGTAAAGACTCGGTCAGGAATTGTCGGATTAGTCTCCAACGGCTCGCTCCTATCGCCAGACGAACTGCAACTTCTTTTGCACGCACTGACGCTCGCACCAGCAGAAGATTAGCGACGCTCGCGCACCCGATCAAAAGCAATAGACCGACCACTGCCGTTAGTATCCATAGTTGCTTCGAGAACTTCTCGCGGGCCTGTGAGAGTCCCTTGCTTCCCGCAACCACTTCTACATTACGTAATCGTCGAGCGTTCCGCCCGAGTTCACTCTGGTCTGATTGAACCTGGCTCAGCCAGACAGCTAATGCTGCTTGCGCTTGCTCCCTGCTTCCGCCGGGCTCAAGTCTGGCCATCACGCGAAGCCAACCCATATTAGGGAGAGCGAGAAACGATTCACCGCGATCAAACTGGGGTTGCATCATCAGCGGTACCCAAATATCAGGCGCCCGGCCAACGGACTCTCCAAAAAAATCGGGAGGAGTCACTCCGACGATACTGAAGGGCTGCTCCTTCAGTTTGATAGCCTTACCAACTATCGAGTCATCTCCTCCCAGCTTGTTTCGCCAGAAATCGTAACTGATAACGGCGACCGGGTGTGCGCCGGGAACTTTGTTGTCTTCAATCGTAAGCGTGCGACCGGTTATGGCATTCACACCGAGGACAGGAAAATATTCGCCGGATACAAGTTGAACCTCTACCGGCAACGGTTCGGCATTCGCCGCCGGGCCGATCATTTCCATTCTGCTTGTACCGTCGATAGCGGTGAAAACTCCGGTGAAGGTTTGAGTGCGATCGCGTAGTTGCTCGAACAGAGGGTAAGAGAAGTTGTTGCGTTCCCCACGTTGGTTGAAGGTATCAACTGCCACAAGTTGCTCCGGGTTTCTTACCGGCAACATCCTGAGCAAGATTGCATCGAACAGACTAAAGATCGCGGTATTCGCACCGATGCCGATTGCAAGAGTGAGCACTACGACCGACGTGTAAACCGGACTCCGACGTAAGACCCGAATCGCGAACCGCAGATCCTGCAGGGAATTCTCAACTACCGGCACACCTCTACGGTCTCGATATACTTCTTTGATCTGGTCAATACCCCCGAAGCTTCGCTGGGCTGCATATCTCGCTTCGGCGAGGGACATTCCCCTGCGAACGTTTTCCTCGACCTGCATCTCGAGGTGCGACTTGATCTCCTCGTCAAGTTCGTCATCCAACTTTCGTTTTCGGAACATTCCAAAAACTCGATGGAGCAACACTCTTAACAACACTTTCACTTCTCCTCTGCCGTCTCCAGAAATCGGAGCATCACTTCAGAGGTGCGCCGCCAATTCTCCTCTTCCGCGGTGAGCTGCTTAAGCCCGCTCCTCGTAATCGAGTAATACCTCGCCCGCCGGTTATTTTCGGACGCACCCCACTTTGATTTGATCCAGCCCATCTGTTCGAGTTGCAGGAGCGCTGGATAGATAGTCCCCTGGTTCAACTGAACCACATCGCCGCTAATTTGCTCGATTCGGCGCGCAATCCCGTACCCGTGCAATGTACCCATGGTATGCAGGGTTTTAAGCACCATCAGATTGAGAGTGCCTGGCATTATTTCATTCCTGGATTTTGCCATTCGGTACCTCGTGTTGATAACCAACAGGAGGCTACTTGATCTTCCTGTAGGAAGTCAACAGGTGGGACCCAAGCCAGTGAAGAAACATTAATTACGAACGCCACATGAACAGCTCAGAGTTACCGGAAGCCACCTGTAATACTTTCCTCATTGTTAACGTTTAGATAGCAGTGGCGCGTAATAGTCAAAAAAAGTCGCCCAGTTCGCCAGTTAGGAGAAACCGATGAGGACGCATGCGAAGAATCTAAAAAGCTTTGTGATTCAGGTGCTTCTGTCGTGGTTGATGGGGGCTGCAACCGTGACCATCTACCTGTCTCGATTCGCGGTGGAGGACTTCTTTATTGGCGATCTGGTTCCGTTCTTTTTAATTCTCCTGGTTTTCGGCACTTTGCTTTCGCTGGGCGTCGCTCTCGCGTTACGCTTTATTTCGAAAAGGATAAACAGCTTCTTCCAATGGCTTTCGCTGCCGCTGATTAGTGCTGTCTTGATGACTGCTCCCGTGACTATTTTCCTCGGGCTACGGACGTTTATTCTCGAAAGCTTTCCCGTCGTCGAATCTGTTTTATTTTTTGCCGCCTTTTTTATGCAGGGCTTCGCTTTCGGTCTTGTTTTCCTCTGGTTTCACGGTAGCAGGCTTTTTCGCAGATGGTTGCCTACGATGTCCTATGCGGTAGCGACAGTCGGGTTGGCTGCGTTCGTGCCGAACTTCATTCCACCAGTCAGCGAAGCTTTGATTTCCAGCCGAGACCATGGCGAAGTAGTGCGTTCCGTCTTACTGTCCGAACCGCGTTCAGGGCATACCGCAACTCTGCTCAAAGACGGAAGAATTTTGTTAACGGGCGGGATGGTCTCAGTTGTTGGTCAGGAACTTCCAACAGCGTCCGCTGAAATCTATGACCCGCGAACCAACACACTTGCAGGAGCCGCAAAGATGTCGGTTGCGCGTGCTGGACATACAGCAACTCTCTTAGACGACGGCGACGTTTTGATAACAGGTGGCGTTGACGAAAGGCAAGTTACCGAGAGCGTAGAATTGTATCGCGCAGCAGTTGGGGATTTTGTAACCGTTGCGCCAATGCAACTTGCGCGCGAGAGACATTCTGCCACTCTGCTTAAGAATGGCGCAGTCTTAATTACCGGCGGCAGTATCGTTCAACCAAGTAACGAAGTCGAAATTTACAATCCTGAAACGCGTACCTTTCGCTCTACCGGCCCAATGAATGCGAAGAGGGCGGCGCAAACCTCTACTTTATTGCCTGATGGACAAGTGCTAATTACGGGTGGAGCCGAATCTCTGAATTCAGTTTTGGCGAGCGTCGAGATCTTTGATCCAAAGAGTGAGTCATTCAAGTTTGCCGGGAAGATGCAAGCACGACGCTACAAGCATTCCGCAGTTTTGTTATCCAATGGAATGGTATTAGTGCTGGGCGGAGCCGACGAAAGAGATTGGTCAGGAAGGCGAAATAGTGTTGAGATTTACGACCCATTGGAAAACAGATCGCAAATTGCCGGCAATATGAATCGTGCTCGATTTAAGTTTCCAAACGCCGTTGTTCGACTGAGTACTGGAGAAGTCGTTGTTGGTGGTGGCGGGCGTCGGGTCGAGATCTTTGATGGATCGCGCGGTGAGTTTAGAGTCAGCGCCGGCAGTCTCGAAGATGAGTGGTTTTACTCCACTGCGACTCCGTTGCCGGATGGGCGAGTCTTTATTGCCGGCGGCTACAACTCTCACCTAACGCCAACAACTCGGACGTGGCTGTATCAGCCAGGCAAATCAAGTCGAAACTAACATCGTTATGCCGGTTGACTCCGATCATGGCCGGCGGTAGCTGACTACCTGTACCACTGCCGCGGAAGGTTCGGCTCGAAATACAAGTACTATTTCCTCCCGCCCTCGCACAGGGAGAAAGTCGATAGTTGTCACCGTTATCTCATCTCGCCCTTCGTTATTCAGCTTTCCCTCGACCCTCACTTGCCCAACAGCCGAACCACCCGTGTTTGTGACCGTCACTGGCAGATGGAAGAGGCCTGTCTCATTGCGAACGACACCTCGCTCAACCTTGAACTGCGCCGGCCCAGTCGGCTGACGGATCCATAACCAAAGGATGGAGGCGACAAATCCAGTGACCACGATGAGTGAAACAGAGAGTGAGATCCACTCAGCAGTCGATTCTGGGGCGCCAGCCTTTTTCCCAGCGCGGCTCATAAGGCTAATCTCCCCGCCGCGCCGCCAACACTCGCAGGTAGTCCCAGGACGACGACGTAGCTGGCCCATAGGTCGGCTGAGTCATTCAGATCAATGAGTTGGTATAACCAAAGCATGCCTCCAGCCATGAGAAGCGAGATCATGTAACACATACTGGTTTCCACCAGCGCGGAATTGAAACCACCCCGGTGCGCGCGACGCGCCTCCGCCGTGACGAAGTTCGAGGCGAACACGATCAGGTAAGAGATCACGAGTGACGCAGCAATGATGCCCAGCAGTTGTGGATAACTGAGGCCGATAGCGATGAGTGGTATTTCTTCAGTCGGTGCAAGCGTAAGAGCGATGACCGTAGCGCCAAGCGCGGTAGCGCCCAAGCGCACGACGATACGATCTTGTATACCAGCGGTCTCCTTGTGCTCGGCACTCCTACCGCCGGCGCCTTTCTCGTGTCCCTCCTCTTTCTCTCCAAGCATGAAATCGGCGAGGCCGACACCCAGGCTAAATGGCAGGCCCTCCATGCAGAGCCGGCCGATGATAGCTTGCAGTCCCGCGTCAATCTTGAGGAAGCCGATCAAAAAGAGTCCGACAGCGGCGGCGATCAGTCCGGTCGCGAGCGCTTCTATCGCCTCGATCAAAGTGCGGAGCCAGGGAACGCTTCTCTTAGATCGCACCGCTGCTGCCCTTTCCAAGGCTACGAGTGCGATGAATGTCAGCGCCAGCGCACAAAGCATTCGGGGTGGTCCGGCAGTATTTCCGCGCCACCAGATTTCCATGGTGTAAAGAAATGGCATACCGAAGAGAAAGGCCCCAGCCAGATTATGCATAACATGGCCCAGTTCGGTTCTGGCAGGAGATTGTCGCGTGTTCTTCAACATTGAGCTCCGATTTTGCGAGTCTTACTTTCTCTTCACAGCGTCGATGAGCTGTTCGATCTCGTCGGACGCAATCATTTGCGTTAGACGACTTTCCGCGATGCCGGCAATTCGCCCCAGGATGGTCCTCGCGGAAGCGGCGTGTCCATCGGATCGCCAAAGGGCCATTTCAATCAAAGCTTCCAAAGCCTCAGCGCGCAATAATCCGAGCAGTTTCGGCCGCCGACTTTTACTGATCTGTTCAAGTAGATAGCCACCCTTATTGCGGTCAGTCCAAACTCCGGATTTCAGCATTTCGATGAATGGCTCAGGTGGTATTTGTCCGGCGATTTTCGAGTTTGATTCGGCGAGCACTCCCAGCGCTCTGATTGCGTTGTTGCGCACATCGTCGTGCGCATCACGCGACGCCCACACCAGGTCGGCAATTTGCGCTCGAGATTGCCGAGCATATCCCATGAAGTGCGCGGCGACTGTGCGCTGTTCGGGATCTGCTGAGGAACGAAGAACCTGACTTAACAACTGCTGATTTTCTATCGCAAAGGTACGCGTCTCCAACTGCCTTGTCCGAAGATTCTGGTCAGTTGAGAGCGCATAGCCTTTCGAACGATCCTCGGTGGCCCGGGCCTGACTTACAAGGGAGGCGCTTAGGTCCATCAACTGCTTGTACAGATTCACGGCCGTAGGAGGAAGACGCACCGTTCCTGTGGGCACAGCGTTGTAGGACCGAGTTACCGTCGAATTACCTGAGAGGCCGATGAAGATCATGTAATTCCCCTGGGTGTCGCAACAGACCGGCGCCACGTCTGTCGGTAGCTTGCCAGTAGATATTCTTATTGACTCCCTTATTCGTTCGATTCTGTCCAGGGTCTTAATCTCCATTGCGTCAAAAGAATCGCCTTCCGCGATTGGCAGTGACGCTCGTAATTTATTCAGATCAAGGCCGGAGTAGCCAAAGAATTCTATGGCTCCAATTCGCTTATCTGTTCCCTGCGCGCTGATGATTGAAGCAAACAGTAGGACCAGGAAGACTCTAAGTGTGATAGCGGGAATGGTCATGAACTTTCAACACTAAACCTCATTGAGACTTCTCAGTCATGTAAAAAAGCTTCGCGGTGCACCATCTACACCACGACAAACTGTTTGTAATGTTCAAATCGTTCAAGTATGTGGCTGACGTAATTCACTGGCTCCAGACCGCGGCAAAAGCCAAACTTGATAACCGGGTCGCTGGAGTACTGCTGCGTCGATTTCTGCAACAACCAGTATGCTACGTCTTCCCAAACCTCTGGGTTGCCACCATACTTCTCCGTCAACCGCTGTGCGTCCTCAACATGTCCCACCCCGGCATTGTAGGAAGCCAGAATGAATTTCAACCGCTCGTTCTCATCCACTATTCGCTTCGCCCAGTATTTCTGTAGCCATTTCAAGAACCTGATCGCGCCTTGTATGTTGTCTGCGGGATCGAGCGCATTTGTGACTCCATACTCCTTTGCGGTTTTAGGCATCAGTTGCAACAGTCCAGTCGCGCCAGCCCAGGACCTCGCCTCAGGCTTGAAGCGAGATTCCTGAAATGCCTGCGACGCCAAGAGACGCCAGTCCCAATTCAGCTCGACGGCATATTGTTTGAGTAGCGCGTCGTACTCGCTCAGCTTTCCTGTCGTGGACGTAAGATATTCACTCGTCACTCGTTCCAGATATCGACGGCGATCGATAAAATATTTTTGATAAAGACTGTTAAGGAGCGGCGTCTTCTTCTTGTCTGCAATCCAGGTATTAAGAGTTGCCAACAGCTCGGGCGAATTCTTTCTAACAGCCCATGACACTTTCTGCGTGTGGCCCAGAATTGGCCGTACCTTCAAATTCTTGAATTCAGCTTCTTTTAAATCGGCGAGGTTTTTCTGCATGACAGTGAACTGAACTTCCCCGCGAGCCACCTTCTGGGCCAACGCCTCATCCGCGATCTTACCGCCTACCTCGACGACGTGAATGTCTCCGGAGATCTCATCCGATAGCTCCAACAGCGTTCGCCGAAAGGGAGATTGCTCGGGGAGATCAACTCTGCGTCCTGCCAGCTGAGCCGGTTGGGTTATCAGCCTCGCTTGAATATCAACCTCCGGTATGGGATCCGCTGGTCCAGGCTTGATCGCCTTCTCAGTTCCTTTACCCGCTTCGGATGGCGGTTCGTCCTGTTGGACCAAAACTGGGTCAGTGTGATAAAGCGCGTCTGTGAACGCCGCCGCTGCTTCATTGTCTGGATTTGGCATCAACCTCGCTGCGGCAATGTCGCCTTCACCTTCGTTGAGCGCGGGTATGAGACTCTTCGGGTCTGTCACCACGATGATCTTAAGAGCGACTCCCAAGTCCTTAGCAAAAGCAGCAAGCAATTCGTATTCGTAGCCGAGCGGTTCCCCCTGATAGATGAAGTAGGTGGTGGAATTGTAAGGAGCGACTACGGTGATCTCTCCGCGTTCGCGAATCTGAGCAAGATCGCGAGTGATGGGCTCGACCATCGGCACATTTGTGCGCCGGTCGATGTGATCAAGCGCCTCGAGAGACGCAGGCTTGCGCCCGCAAGAAGGAATCGAAGCAAGAAAGAAAAAAATGAAAATGAACAGTACCGACCTGGGCCTGAATCGCATTCGACAGTTTCACCCGTTGAGAGACGAAAAGCGCACAGGGGCTAAAAAAACAGCTCTTGATCAGAAAATCCCGGGGAGGACAGGATGTTTGTAAGCGAAAGCAGTTGAGAAGTCGTGTAGAAACCTTGATTTTAGATTGCCGAGCACGGATATCCACTCAAAACGAGGTGGAACCATTAAAATAAGTTATGAGATTTAAAAACCATCCACAGCTTACACAGATTAAAAAGATCAAAATGAATCTGTGTAATCTGTGGATGGTTTTACTGGCGCTGTTGCTGATTGTTCCTGTTCCGGCGGCGATGCAGATCCCGATAAAATCCACGATCAATCAGTCGGGAACGAGTGCGTCTTAACGATTGGCCGTCGCGCATCAAAGTGAGCGCTCGAATGCGCCGGCAAGGTAGAGTGGCTCCAATCCGGTCGACCAGTACTCTAAAGCCGACAAGTCGGGCTGCGTTGTTTCACGCTCTGTGCGTCGCGAAGACAGCGCCGGATCCACTGGAACAAATTCGATCCAGCCTTCCCATGTCCCATCCAAACGCGGCGCGCCATATATGAGGACGTCGTATAGGTTGCCTAAGGTATCCTGAACACGTTCGCCATGTTGACGGATAAGTTGTGCCGTTGATGAACCCAGACCCCATGTTACACGAATACTCAATTCCCTTGATGCTGCGCCACTATCGTATCTACAGTTAACATCGGCATTGTTTGGAATGAGAATCGTTTCACCTGACAATCGCACAGTTGCTGACCCACCTGCCTCCAGCATTTCGGCCAGGCGGCGTAACACCACGGCTATTTCATTTGACGAGGATTGCATTGTATTAAGTTCCTGAAGGATTAAATGGAATACGGGGGCAGGACTGAAGTCTAATTCAGTAATCGACCGGTGTCTACTTCACTTCTGTGGACGAGGCAGGTGCTATCATGAGCAAGAGAAACAAAGGGGGAACGCGCGGTGATAACTGTCGCCAATAGGATTTACGTAAAGCAGGAATATGCCGAGGTCTTTGAGCAGAGGTTTCGTGAGCGTGCAGGATTGGTGGACCAAATGCCCGGTTTTGTCTCAAACCAGATCCTGCGCCCGGTCAACGAAGGAGACCCTTATGTGGTTTTTACCGTCTGGAATAGCCGTCAGGACTTTCTTAACTGGGTGCGCTCTGATGCGTTTGTGAAAGGGCACGCGCAATCTGGCTCGCTCCCGAAGGATGCGTTTTCACGATCGAACGTGTTAGAGATGCACGAGGTGGTCCAGGATTCCAGTCGGCATGATTTAGAACCGGAGCCGCATGGCGGCCCGTTCAAGATGCATTAGGACCGCTTTGCGCGGGGATGCTTTGCCTCAAAAGTCAGAACTTACTGTTGGACCGGGTCAGTACCGTAACGCGGTAGCGTCGGGTCGCCCATATGGTTCTCAAATACTAAACGAATGCAATCCAGAATTATTCAAATCGCAGGCCTCGCACTCACGATTGCTTATGCCGTGTTCATTATCTGGATCTACGCCACCGAGCCGCGCTCGTTCGACGAGGTGGCGACCCGCGCTGAAGTTGCAGCCGGCACTTACCAGGTAAACCAGGAAAAATTTAATTCTGCGCTGGATCTCTTTCGGCGGGAACAGTTCCGAGCGGCTCGCGACGAATGGCAACGCGCTGACCCCGCGCAAGGCGATGCGCGGACACAGTTCTATATTGCTTATTCCTTCTACCGCGAAGGCTGGGGCCGTCTTTATCACGACGAACAGTTGTTCAAGCAAGGTCTGGAGGCAGTTAATCGCGCCATCGGTCTTGCATCAGCTAGTCCCCTTACCGTGGACGATCCCAACTTGCGGATGCGCAACGCTGCGGAGTTGAAGGCGGAATTAGAGCAAGGCATCGAACGTAGCTGGAGTGACGTCAATCCACTCAAGGTGCTACGCACGAGGAAGTAAATAGAATCGTCAGTTGTGTCAATTGGTCTTTGGTCTTGGGTCTTCGGATGAAGGTGATCTGACCAAAGTCCAAAGTCAAAGACCAAAGACTTCTGACCCATTGACAACATGACGCAGACCAATCGTTCCAGGAATCGCGCGCTGTTGGACCATGTTGCGCTACCAATGCTCTTTCTGACGGTGGTGCTGCTGGGCGGGCTCCGCGTGGGCACAGAGAATCGAACTTTCATTTTCATCGCGCCGCCGCTAGTCACACTCTTGCTCGCGGTTCTATTGATGCTTCTCCTCGTACGCGGCGGTCTAATCAGGTTTCATCAATGGATCGCGAGCGATCTTCCGCCTCTCACGAATGTGGTCCATATCTGGATGCTCATCACACTCTTTTTTGCCTCGGCTCAGGCTTTCAACTCTGTGTTGCCCGAGCGCGGCTTGCTTCACTGGCTGTTCTCGTTCTTTTTTCTGTGGACACTCTGGAACAATCAGTTCTCCTCGTTTGACCCACGCAGGCTTTTGCGCAGCCTCGCGATACTCTTCGGAACAGCTTTCGTTCTCAAGCACATTCTGCTGGCGAGTCTTTATGATCCGGAAGGTGGGTTGCTGAAGCGTGTAACAGGGGCGCTGTTACAGGGTGTTTCGCTTGGCACGTTGGACACGCCGAACTTTGCGCCCGCCACGGGCTACATTTCTTTCTTTACACTGCTTCTTTACGTCGCGGGGTTGATCCTGCTGGCATTCGCAGGGAACGACGAAATGGACCGCGTCGACAAAGATTCTCCGAAACTACTGGACGCCGTCGTCACCGCGAACGCACAGCGCACAATTTCCGATTAAGTAGAGGCACAAGAAAGGACATATTATTTGCCTCGTAACGCGCTGTTATGACGTTGCAACGAAACTTCGTTCTGCGGTATATCTTCAAACTCACCTACGGAGAAACGAAGCTTCGACCTTGTTCACCGCGTCAAGCTGGGAGGTTCATCACGAGCGCCACTCTCACCTCAAAAGATGCTTCGCAACGCAACTCCCAAACGCGAGGCGCCTCGATGGACCATCTCTTGCTCCAGTTTATCGAGGCAACAGACGAAAAGCAGGCAGACCTCTGGCTCGTTAATCTCATCGACGAGCACGCAGTGCCGATCGTTAGAGAAATTCTCGGTTCCAGCCTGCGTTTTCACGTTAACAACAACAGCGCAGCATCAACTCAGGACGCCAATGATCTCTTCAACGACATCATCACGAACCTGCTCTCGCGACTGCGTAACATCAGAAGCGACCGCGCCCAGGGAGCCGTCACAGATTTTCGCGCTTACATAGCTGCTACGGCTTATAACGCCTGCAATCTTTATCTGCGCCAGAAATATCCCCGTCGGTCTCGGCTTAAAAACAGGCTGCGCTATCTCTTGTCGCACGATGCAACTTTCGCGCTCTGGACGAACGAGGCATCCGGTTTGATCTGCGGGTTCGCGCGATGGCGTGACAAAGGTGCGGTTTCGCCTCAAAGACCTTTCGAAAAGATACGGCAAGACCCTGTCGAGTGGCTCCAAACCGCCGGTCTAGCAAGCGTTGGCATCGATCGCGCGCAACTCTCCAACCTCTTGAATGCGCTCTTTCAGTCGTGTGGGAGTCCGCTTAAACTCGATGATCTGGTGAACATCGTGGCAGACATCTGTCATGAGAAAGACCAGCCTGATGAGCCACTTGACACAATGGCGCAACTCGCCGCCCCCACTCTCGATTTCGAGATTATGCTCGAACAGCAACAAATGCTGGCGATACTCTGGCGGGAAGTTTGCGAGCTACCACGTCGCCAACGCCTTGCGTTATTGCTTAACTTCAAAGATGCCCGGGGACAGGACTTGGTTAGCCTTCTTCCATACACTCGCACGGCGACGCTTGAACAGATTGCGGCCGCAATAGATTTCCCGCTCGTAGAGTTTCTCAAACTATGGAACAAGCTACCGCTGGATGATGCGACGATTGCCGGGTTGCTCGGTGCGACGCGGCAGCAAGTAATTAACTTACGAAAATGTGCGCGAGAACGCCTGGAACGGCGGATGAGCGCCGTTATCGCGAAAAGTTCTGTTCGCTAAGTAATATCTAACGCTTTTCAGACTCTAACCAAAAGGAGGATCAAATTTAAAAGTTTGCCTGAAAGCCAAAGTACTATGATGTCGGACCATCTTTCACAGAGTCAGCTTGCAGGTTACAGCGGGCGCACACTCGATCCCCTCGAATTACTCGCAGTCGATGGACACCTGGCGTCGTGCGATGTGTGCCACAAACGTCTGACCGGTATTCTGCCTGGTGTTGCGAAACTCGCGCTCAGCCCCTCGTTCCAGTCTGGTGAAGAGCCCTTTCATCTCGATTACGATCGATACCTGGAGCCGTACGTTGATGGCAAGGCGAACGATATTGATCGCGAGATAGTCGATAGTCACGTCGCCCAGTGTTCCAAATGTGCTGACGACTTAAGAGATCTGCTTGAGTTTAAGCAGCAGCCCGCTGTTGCGATCACTGGCAACGCCGCCGTCACATCATCGCGATGGAAACAATGGTTGCCCCAATGGCCATTGCTCTCGAATCCTGCATTGGCGACGGCCATAGTTGTAGCAGTCTTCATTCTAGCAACGGCAGTCTTGTTATGGACCACATATCGGGCTCGACGAGTTGAACGGGCGGCAACTGGCTCGTCAGAATCTGAAGAGCAAAGACAAGCCGTAGAAAAAGAGCAGCCGCCGGCATCTACGGAGAACACTACTCCACAGAACTCACCCCCCATTCAATCGCCGGATCGGCCAACGCAGCCGCGCGAGGAACCTCTCATCACGCTCAATGACGCGGGCGGACAGATTTTAGTAAACCAGCGCGGCCAGTTGGAGGGACTCGATGAGCTGCCGCCGGATTTAAAAGAGAGTGTCGAGCGAGCCCTGGCTACTCGCCGGCTTCGTAATTCGCCGGCCTTAACAGGGTGGTCCACTGGCGCAGGAATTTTGCGAAGTGAACTCGAGGAGCAAAATACGTTTGCGCCGTTGGAACCAATGGATGTTGTAATTGAAACTGATCGACCTAAGTTTCGCTGGCAAGCGTTAGAGGCTGCACACCATTATATTGTGACTATATACGACGCTAAGTTTCGTGAGGTTGGCAGCAGTGGTCCAATAGTTGGTACGGAGTGGACCGCACCAAACTCGCTTGAGCGCGGTATTACCTATTCATGGCAAATCAGCGCTTTGAAGGATGGTAAGACAATTGTTTCACCAAAGCCTCCGTTGCGCGAAGCACGCTTCAGAATTTTAGACCAGCGTGTCGTAGTCGCACTGGCAAAGCTCAAAGAATCTGCGGGAAGCTCGCATCTTGTAATGGGAGTTTTCTATTGGAAACACGGATTGATCGAGGAATCTGAGCGTGAATTTCAGGCGCTGGCACAGGCAAACCCGAATTCGACTGCCGTCGCAGAATTGTTAGCGAGTGTACGGTCCATCCTTCGCCGCTAACCCTAGAAGACCGTAATTTGATTTCTCGGTTCAATCTCTGTGTGTCTGTGCCTCTGTGGTTACAGTTTCTCAGGCATTATCCACCACAGAGACACAGAGACACAGAGAACACCTTACCAACCATCACCAATCATGACGAATCCGGCCCAATAAAACGGATGCCGGTAACGTTCACTTCGCAACAGTTCCAAAGCCGCTTGTCGCAGCGCCTCCGCTTTCGCGGCCTTTAACTTTGGGTTTGCATGTCGCATCGTGAGCCGGCGATGGAAGTCGATCATCAAACTCGTGGTGCTCGCCGAATCCACTTTCCACTGGCTCGCCACTGTTGTCGGAACACCGGCCACAAATAGAGCCCATGACATACCAATCACGCCTTCTCCTGCTCCCACCCACCCGCGGGCCGTCTGACAGGCCGAAAGCACGGCCAACTTCGCACGCAGATCCATGTTGATGATTTCACGAGCTTCCAATAAACCATCCTGATTCGGATCTCCTGCTGTTTGGGCCAGAATCAGATATGAGAACATTGGATTGCGATTGTCCAGTAGGCCATGCGTTGCGAAGTGAAGCACTTCGTATTTCGGGGCTTCAGTTTTTACAACTGCTTCTTGCGCCTCGGCTCCAATGAATACGTTACTATTAGCAGCGCCATAGAGTCGCGCGAGAGTCTTAACTTCTTTCTCGGCCTCAGGGAGAGGACCGAACCCCATTTCGGAATCAACTCCTCTCAGTGTTGACTCACGGTGCTGACCACTTAGTTGCGGATTACCAAGGGCCATCAGTGTTTTAAGCGGGTGTGACGACGACCCTCGTCGGTCCAAAACTCTTACCACGCCCATTGGTGGACCGTTCCGCCTTTCAGAACTCCGCTGCTTCGTTACCTCTCGCATCACGCTCAACGATGGCGCGTAGAAGATCGTGTGGTCTTCGATCAAGTGGACGCCCGTTCTTGGCTGCAACGCCTGAAATGGCAATTCCCAAAGTGCCCGATCAGGCACGACGCAAAGTGTTTTCCTGCCGCGCAATTGTTCCTCGGCAGGTTTGAGGAGTAGATCGTAGAGTTGGCGCGCTGCGTCCTGATAACGCAAATCACGTTCGGCCAGCATGCGGCGGAATTCTTCCACTCGTTCAGACAATTGATTTGAGGTGATCTGGAGTGAGTAGAGTGTAATCTTCAGTGGGCTTGCCGTATTTTTATGATCCCGGGTCAGCGTAATCAGATAAGACTTGTCTTCAGCGACAACAAACTCGACGATTGCCGTTGAAACATCCGGTATCAGTGCAGCAGCCTCTGCAGCTGTAATAGGCATCGCCTCGCCTCGTTGAATCTTTAACTCGGGATATTTGACATAGAGACCTGTTAAGTAAGCCTCGTAGGCCATGCGTGCCCGCTCACGACGCGGCTCCAACTCAGCTATGCGATCGAGGTTTGGTTTAGGACGCTGTCTCTGGTCGGAGATCTGCACGTTAAGCGCAGTGAGTTCTGCGTTTAAAATGCGCTCTCTCTCCTGCTCCTCAAGAGACATCGCTTTGTTGATCGGAATGCGTCCGTTACGGAGCACATCAAGCAAGGTCCTCGCTTTGGCTAGCTCCCCGTAAGTTAAAGCATCAACCGGCTGGTTGCGACTAAATGCCAACTCGACCATTGCCGTATAAGGCGACAATTTATCTTCGAAGAATCTTTGGCGCTCTAACTCTCCGCCACCAACGAGGTAACGCATCTTTTCGATTATGTTGATGGCGTTAGTAAGGGCCTTCTCGGCCTCATCGAATTGCTTTAACGAAGTATGTGCTCGCCCGGCAAGTTCGTAGCCTCTCCAAAGAGGTTCGGGGCTCACCAGACGCGTTGCGAGATCGATGGATCGGCTTGAGAGTTGCAGCGCCCGGGTGTAGTCGCCGTGCAGGTAATGAACGTAGCCGATGTGGTTCAAAACGTACGGGATGCCTGTCGGATCGTCCAACTTTTCACGTATCGCTAAACTTTGCTGGTAGTAATCCAGAGCCCGTTTGTGGTCGCCCTTGTCGCGGTGAAAACGGCCGAGGTTGTTTAGGGTGAGTGCGGACAGACGCTTATTGTTTAACCGCTGGCTCAATGCCAGGCTCTGTAGGTAGTACTCAAGGGCCCGCGGATAGTCTCGATTTTTGTGGTAAGTAAGTCCGACATTGTTCAGGGCGTTAGCAATGATGGGTTTATCATCCGCAGCTTGAGCAAGCTTCAGAGCGCGTTGGAAATACTCCAACGCCTGAATATGATTTCCCTGCGAACCGTAAGTTGCCCCGATATTGTTAAGCGTCAGGCTGATTGTAACTTTGTCGCCCAGGGCCTCACTCAACGTCAAACCTTTTTCGAGATATTCCAGAGCGCGGGCGTAGTTGCCCTGGTCTCTGTAGATGATGCCGATATTATTGAGTGCACTGCTGAGGAGCTTCTTGTCACCCGCTTGCTCTGCCAGCCGCTGACTTCGCTGCACGTAGTCGAGCGCGGCGGCACTATCTCCGAAGACACGCTTTATCATGCCGATGTTACTAAGGGAGCGGGCGGTCATTGCGCTATCGCGCTTGACCGCTTCCATCGACAAACCCAGCTCGAACAACTCTAAAGCCTGCTGATATTCTCCGCGGGAATAATAATTAACTCCCAGGTTGGTGACTGCAAATGCAACGTTCTGTTCGTCGCCAATCCGTTCAGCAATTGACCGCGTGAGTCGCAGCGCGATCAGCTCTTGCGACAGTTCGCGACGTTGGTTGAAGGTTTCGGCGTGTTTCCGCAACGCCTGGACCAACTCAACTGTGATTAAGTCCGGTTCAGCTTCCAACAAAGTATTTTGATCGCTCTCTGTCTTAGCTGAAAGAAGTTTGGCCAGCCAGTTCGCGTTCGCTAGCTTCGTATTGCGATACTTTCCATTGTCCATCTTCCTTAATCAGTCGGAGAGTTCGGTTTTGTGGGCCGAAACCAGTGGCGGGCTGTCCTGACTTCAAGTCAGTCGCTTGCATATCGATCCTGATTCTGACAATCGCCGACGTGCCTTCCACGGTTGCTCGACGGATCTCAAAACTCTTCACTTCAATATTGCCGACGAGTGAGACCGTCTGTCGAAGATCTGCGATGAACGTCTCTCTTTCTGCGCCCTTCGAACTCCAAAGCGCGATTAGACCATCAACATTCTTTCGTTGATAAGCCTCGACGAAGCTTCTCGTCACACTGCGGACCAGAGCTGTGTCATCCGGCGTCTGGGCCAAGCCGGCGTTTGAGCAGAACACGAAACCAAACATTAGAACGAGAATCAATCGCTGGGCGTGTTTGTAATACGACATAAGTACTTTCCTTACATTTGGGAGACGCAGGTCGAAGCGAACGCGAAGGGGAGGTTGGTAAAGGCGCAGCTATTCTAGTGATTCGAGTTCAGATCGCAAGACCTTTTTTAGGTCAAAAAAACTTTTCTCATCGTGGTAATACGCCTGTCTGCTTTTCATCTTCACCAAGGTAAGAGGACAAACACTTTCCTGGCTTGCCGGACCGCACCGGCCCTTGTCACGGATTCAGCAGTTGAATGAGTAACACGAGAAGCAATATGCGCTCCCGCATAAACCGCACAGTACTCTTCAGTGCCAGACTCGCTTTGGTAGTGGTTCTCACCGTTTGGGCAGCTCTGCCTGTCGATTCTAAACAGGGTTTCAGTTTCCTCCACGCAACGCTCGCTTTCAGTAATGTCGCCGATGTTCCCGCGCCTGCTTCGTTTAGTCCATCGAATGCACGTACCGAGGATGGACGATTAATCCCATCGGAGCACTTTTTCCCGGCCAAACGCTGCGCGAGATGTCATCAGGATACACATGAGGCGTGGTCCGAGTCGCTTCATCGAAATGCAGGGCGAGCACCTTTTTATAAAGAGAGTGTCGATATCCTGGACCGCACACGCGGTAGTGAGCCAACCCAACACTGCGAGTCTTGTCATGCTCCAGTGTCTGTTTTTTCTGGTGCGTTGCTGAAAGGCAGTAAAGAGTCGCGTGCGATGGATGACGAAGGAGTTACATGTTCAGTATGCCACTCAATTACTGAAGCGCGGCTCGACGGAACGGGAAGCTACACGATCAGGCGGCCCGCATTGCTTGCCAAAGAAGACGGTACACCCGTGTACGGTGATGTGCCTGACTCAGCAATCATGGCGGACATTCCAGGCCACCGCCGAGCCGTGATGCGGCCCCTGCTGAAAACGCCCGAATTTTGCGGCACGTGCCACAAATCCGCAGTCACGGTTCCGCTGAACAACTACAAGTTGCTGCGCGGCTTCTCAGCCTACGACGAGTGGCAACAATCAGCAGCTTCGCGCGAAACAGTCGCACCTTTCTATAGACGGGAGCGGCGTGTTGACTGCCGCGATTGCCACATGCCGCCGGTCGCGGCCCAGAAAGATGTTGCTGCCAAAAAAGGATTGATCTCCTCACACCGCTGGTTAGGCGCTAACACCCTCACCCCACTGTTTTACGGTCAAACCAAACAGGTGGAGTTAACAAAACGCTTTCTCGAGGATCGAGTACTGAGTGTTGATGTCTTTGCATTAAGGAATGAGCGAACAGCAGAATTGTTCCCAACACTCTCCGCAACTCAAGACAATCGCGTCACACTCGTTCCCGGCGACGAAGTAACAGTGGAAGTAGTTGTTTTCAATCAGAAGGCTGCACATTCATTTCCACCCGAGCTGCGCGATATGTACGAGCCATGGGTGGAGTTTGAGGCAGTCGATGTCAATGGCGAACGAATCTTTCACAGCGGCTTCCTGGAAGCCGACGGTACTCTCGACGAAAGCGCACACGTTTACAAGTCGATTCTGCTCGACGCGGCTGGGAGGGTTATCACGCGCCATCAAGTATGGCTGGCGAAAGTGAAAGCCTACGATAATGCCATCCCACCGGGACGTTCAGACGTCGTGCACTATAGATTTTCGATTCCCAAAGACACAGATCCAAATCAACTCAAACGGATCACGCTCCGAGCCCGCGTCCACTATCGTCGTTTTATTCAGGAGTATGCCGACTACGTCTTGAAGCGAGCGAACGCGAGGCATCTGAAGATCCCGATCGTACAGATGGCTGAGTCAGAAATAACAATTGTTAGTGAAGACAACAGGCGTAATCGAACTCGGGCTAAACAGAAAACTCAAACCATTACAGCGCAGGCGCAGGCACGGAGGTGGAACGATTACGGAATTGGGCTGTTGGAACAAGCTCAATATGGACCAGCGTTTGAGGCATTCTTGCGAGCAAGCAAGTTGGATCCAACCAATCCGGATCTCTTAATCAACGCCGGAATCGCGCAACTACGAACCGAAAGATACGGGCTCGAACGAGAACAACTCAGTAAAGCGTCGTCGCTCCTCGATGCTGCGCTGAAGTTGGCGCCCACTCTCGCTCGGGCACGTTATTACAAGGCGCTGATCTTGAGAGGCCACGGTCGAATGCGCGATGCGGCCGATATTCTGGCGACATTAGCCAACGAATATCCACGCGATCGAGAGGTCCAACGCCAGTTTGGACAAACCCTTTACTCCCTGGGCCGGATCTCTGAAGCACGCACTGCTTTCGAAGCACTGCTAAGCGTCGATCCCAACGATCACGGAGCTTACCAGTTCCTTTCTCCTATTTATTCAAGCCTGGGACGCGAACGTGAGGCGGAAAGTGCGCACGCTCTTTATCTGCTCTGGCGCGACGATCCGATTGCGGATGTCGTCGCGGAACGCTTTTTCAATGCTCATCCCGAGTGGGCTGAAGAAAGAATCGGAGCACACACGCACGCCTTTAATTCGAGGCCACGGCCAACACTTACCGGTCGCTTCGCAAGCCCAGATCGCTGATTGCAATCGGCAAAGTCCTGCAGTTGGTTCGTCGTAGGAAGGACAGTTCATGACACGCTTTGCTTCAAAAACCTTCTTCGCCACCGTTCTGGTATTCCTACTCTGCTCTGTGAGTCTCGCGCAAACGCCCACCAACACGACGGTTTACATATATGACGAGCTGGGAAGGTTGAAGGCTGTCATTACACCGTCTGGAGACACGGCGATTTATTCATACGATGCCGCGGGAAACATACTGTCGATCACTCGTCAGAGCTCGAACCAGGTCTCAGTTATTGAATTTACGCCTGACCAGGGTACAGCAGGTACTGCGGTGACCATCTATGGAACCGGATTCAGTCTGATTGCGGCTCAGAATACGGTCCAATTCAATGGCGTGACTGCTACGGTCACCGCGGCTTCTGCCACGCAGTTAATAGCAGTAGTTCCCGCTGCAGCTACAAGTGGTCCAATTACAGTAACTACTCCAACCGGATTAGCAGTAAGCACCACGAATTTCGAGGTGCTGCAAAATCTATCTATCACTAGCTTTACTCCGACTATCGCCACGCCAGGAACAGCCGTGCAGATTACTGGTACGGATTTCAATCCTGTTGCGGCGAACAATCAACTCAAGTTCAACATCACGACGGCCAGCGTTACGGCTGCAACGTCGACCACGATCAATACAACCGTTCCAACGGGCGCGACATCCGGCCGTATTTCAGTCACAACGCCGGCGGGCTCCGCTACTAGCACCGGTGATTTTTTCGTTCCTCCTGCTCCTTTCACCGCTGCAAGTGTGGACCACGCGTCAAGAATTGCGATGAACGAGACAAAGGCAGTTGCGGTTAATGCTGCCAATCGAATAGCGCTCGTTGTTTTTGACGGAACTGTGGGCCAACGAATCAGTCTTCAAGCAACAAACAGCAACATCCCAAGCAGTACGATCAGGGTTATCAAGCCTGATGGTTCGAACTTGCTGAACCCGACTTCGCTCAGTGCGAATTGGTTTGTTGATTTGCTGACGCTTCCAGTTACTGGCACCTACACGATAGTAGTCGATCCAAATTCGACTTTTAGCGGCAGCATGAATCTGACGCTGCATAACGTTCCTCCCGACGTGACTACAGGCATCACACCGGGAGGGCCGCCAGTTACGATCAACACCACTACACCCGGCCAGAACGCAACTCTGACATTTGCGGGTACCACGGGCCAACGTATTAGCCTCAACGTAAGCGGCGTTTCAATGACCAGTAGTTCTGTGACTATTCGCAAGCCTGATGGAACGACACTGTCATCTGCAAACGTGACGACCAGCGGTTTGTTCTTCGACCTAATGATCCTACCTGCAACTGGTAATTATTCGATCTTTATCAATCCCACCGGTCTGGCAGTCGGCAGCATGACTCTAACGCTGAACGATGTGCCCACCGACTCCGAGAGCACGATCGTCATTGGTGGATCGCATGTCGTTGTCTCGATAGGTATTCCAGGACAAAACGCTCAACTTACTTTCACTGGTACTGCGGGACAGATCGTAGAACTGGATTGGCAGGGAAGCCTTTCGTTCTCAGGCGCTCTGGTGATCAGGAAGGCTGACGGCACTGTGGTGCCGGATACCTACGGGCTATCATTTAACGACAACATTCTTGTTTTACCAGTCACCGGAACATACACGATAAACATCGACCCCTCCGGTGCGAGCACTGGCAGTTCGACATTTGCGCTCTATGAAATTCCTCAGCCAGTCACCACCACAATTGCGGCGAATGGTCAGCCACTCACCGTGACGATTCCCGCCAATGGTCAGATCGCAAAGATCATCTTCCAGGGAACCGCCGGCGAGCGAGTAAGTCTGAAGGCCCACAACATAAAAACCGGACCCTCCGGCTCGTATGTGGAAGTAAAGGCGCCGGATGGAAGTATCCCGGGCTGGATCGACTTTGCGGATCCCGAATACTTTTACGATGACGAGTTATTCGATTACTACCACTTCACCGATACGATGATCCTCCCAGAAACCGGCACATATACAATCACGATTTTCCCGGACGCTAGCAGCGGCAGCATGGACCTCACGCTTTACACCGTGCCGCCGGACATCACCGGCACTATCACGCCGGGAGGACCGCCGGTAACAGTAACCACAACAGTTCCTGGCCAGGATGTCCGCCTAACATTCAGTGGCGTCGCCGGCCAGCGGATTAGCATGAAAGCCACTTCTGTTTTGCCGTTCATCCCGTATATCTGTGTCCTCGGGCCGGATGACTTTGTGGTTGGGGGCGGCGCGTGCGTGTGGATTTGGCAGGGTCGCGACTTCATAGATACCTTGGTGCTACCGACCACCGGAACCTACACCATCCGAGTGAACGGACTCTACGGTGCGTCCGGCACTGCCACTATCAACCTGTATGACCTTCCTCCGGTCATAACGGGCACTCTCACTCTCGGAGGGCCACCGGTGACAGTAACTGCCACCGCCCCCGGACAGGATGCCGAAATGACGTTCACTGGCACAGCGGGTCAGCGGATGAGCTTGAAAGTGAGCGGCACATTTCCGGTGGCCACCAACGTAGCCGTTTTCGGACCTAACGGAGTACTGAGCCTAGCCAATAAGTTCGTAAGGCAGATCGGGCCGGTGCGAGCGGAACTAATTGAAACTCTGGTTCTACCCACTACCGGAACCTACAGGGTCAAGATCAACACCTGGAACGACGTCGGCACTATGACCTTCAATCTTTATGAAGTTCCCGCCGACGTCGATGATGGCGCGATTTCGCTGGGGGGTCCACCTGTGACGGTGACCTCAACAGCCGAGAGACAAAACCGGCGCCTGACTTTTGAGGGCACAGCCGGCCAAGTCGTAAATCTCAAAATCAATAATGACGTGTCATGGCTCAATCACGTGTGGATTTATCGACCTGATGGTGTTCGTTTCACGGGCGCAGGAACCGGCGCTGCGAGCATGAAAGTTATCGACACCGTTCTGCCGTTAACAGGTACTTACTCGATTGTGACCGAGTTATTTGCCAACGGCGACGCGGTCACGTTGACCCTTGGCTCTGGTAGGTCTGATGTCACAGGGACGGCAACGTTGAATGGACAGCCCATGACGATAACTGTGCCCGCTTCAAACCAAGTCGCGCGGTACAGCTTCGACGGCACGGCCGGCCAACGAATCGGTATCAAGACGAACGATGTCACAGTGAAGGACGCTCAAGTCACCATTAACGGACAAGAGCTGGAGTGTTGCCTGCAATTCATAGTCAGGAACGAAGGGTTCGGGACGGACAGATTTAGCGTTAGGCAAATCACTACTACCGGACCTAACGCGCTCGTAGTGGATCCCTTAATTGATTACACCGGCAGCGTCACAACACGTCTGTACGATTTGCCGCCAGATGTGACGAGTACTATCACACCTAACGGGCCGCCCGTTAACGTGACCACGACTACCCCAGGACAGAACGCGAACTTGACCTTCAACGGTACCACGGGACAACAAGTCACAATCCACGTGACGAACAACACTGTGGGGAAGATAACGATCGAGTTGTTCAGGCCGACCGGTGTCTGCCAGACCTATCATCTGTCTAGTGGTAGCAGCTTCGATCTACCCGTGCAGACTCTTCCGACTCCGGGCGCCTACTCAATCCGTGTTAACCCCTGGAGAGCTAACACAGGAAGTGTCACGGTCAGTGTGACCAGTCCTTAAAGACTTCACGAGTTGGCAACGACTGTTAACGTGCATAACCAGTTAGGAATTGACAATGGATTGGAAAAACACATTTACCGAAACGCGCCGTAAACTCAGCAACCTCCTTTCGGAATTGTTTAGTGTGTTTCCGGCACGCCTCAGTATTTCACTCTTGATTGTCTTTGCGTTGCTCACCGGGCCGCTTTTTCGTTTGGCTTTCGACAAGAGTGTTTGGGCCGCTAATGTCACAGTGCCAATCGTTCAAGCTGGTGACACCATAGTCTTTTATGGGCCTCGCCGATTCGAGCGAGCCACTGGATCTCCTGTCACGGTAACTGAGCAATTCACGATTCCGTTTGGAGTTGTCGCGCCCTATACGGTTGTGGTTGAGAATGGTGCTCCCGACGGTACTCACCGTGTCTCGAGCGCAGCTATTTACCTCAATGGCGTCGAGCTCTTCACACAAAACACGATCAAGGACAGCGCGCCAACCTTATCACAGACGGTTTCTCTTCAAACCCTGAATCAGTTGCAAGTTAGGCTCACTAGCGCTGCAGGCTCGTTTTTGACAGTCAGTGTAACCGGCACGCGTACCGTTCTTCCTCCGGCCTATCTTCTTTCCGTGAATCCAGTGCGAGGCACTCAGGGTCAAACTCTGAGCGTCGCCCTCCAGGGACAGAATACTCATTGGGTACAGGGACTAACGCGAGCCAGCTTTGGACCAGAGGTTTCGGTTGGCGGCGCGCCGGCAGGGGAACTTGGCGCAATCGCTGTGACGAGTTTCACTAGCGCAGTTGCGCAGGTAACGATTTCAGGTACCGCCGCTCTTTCTCCACGTACGGTTAGAGTTGTTACACCCAACGTCCAGGCGCCATTTCCTTTGAACCTGATTGAGGAGACGGTGAGCCTCGCTGATGCTTTTACAGTCGTGGCTACTTCGCCGCCTGGTCCATCTTCGACGAGCGTTACCACCATTGCCGGACTGGCTGGTGACCCGGGCTTTGCCGATGGCACGGCGTCGGAGGCACGTTTCCAGAATCCGGCAGGTGTGGCTGTTGGCGCCGACGATTCCATCTACATCGCGGATGCCGGCAACAACCGGATCAGATCCATGCGCCTGCAACCGGATCTCTCAGGTAATCCTCAATGGGTGGTTTCGACACTTGCAGGGAATGGCACTGCGGGATTTGCTGATGGACCAGCAGCGACCGCGCAGTTCAAAAATCCTCAGGGGGTGTCAGTGGATGCCGGAGGTGTCGTGTATGTTGCCGACACTTCAAACCATCGCATTCGCAAGATTGCACTCGATGGCACAGTGAGCACCATTGCCGGCGACGGCACTGCCGGATTGACTAATGGCGCTGGTCCACAAGCCAGGTTTAATTCACCGCGCGGGCTTGCAGTCGACCAGCAGGGAAACATCTACGTAGCCGACACCGGTAATGCCAGCGTTCGTCTGATTAACTACGCCGGACAGGTAAGCACTATTGCCGGCGACGGAACCATTGGTTCAACCGATTCGCCGCCACGGTTCGACTGTCCGTCCGGAGTTGCTGTCAATGGCTCGACTGTTTACGTCTATTTGGCTGACAAAGGCAATCACCGGATTCGCCGTCTCGACTCAACTGGTACGGTCATTACAGTCGCCGGGCAGGGACGTGGGTTTGCTGATGGTCCGGCGACCGATGCACGGTTTGCGGAGCCATCGGGGATTGCCATTGATAGTTCGGGGAAGATTCTTATCACCGATGCAGTCAACTCGCTCATCCGTCAAGTCGATCCTGTCCTCGCTGCAAATGGTGCGAGTGGCGCTGTGTCGACGCTCGCGGGTTCAGGTGAGCGCGGGCAGGCGGATGGCGCCGGTAGTTTGGCTGCATTCCTCACCCCACGCGGGGTTGCCAGTTCGTCATCAAGCGCGATTATTGTCGCCGACACTGGCAACCATACTTTACGGCGACTGACGCTGCCGCCAGTTATTTCCACATTCTCACCTGCGAGTGGGCGACCTGCGGAAACTATTACGATCAACGGCGAACGATTTGATGGCCGTGGACCAGAACGAAATACCGTTCGCTTCACGCGCGTGCCTGAAGCGAGTGGTGGCCAGATAGTGGCAACAGTGATCGAAGCGACCCAGACCGCACTTCAGGTAGTTGTGCCAGATGATGCAATGACTGGCGTGGTCACGGTTCAGACTGAAGGTGGCACGGCCGTTAGTCTGGCTTCGTTCGAGGTGCTCCCACCGATTCCCGTAATAACCGGCTTTAGTCCTCAATCCGGTACCGTCGGAGCGACCGTCACACTTTCAGGAGAGTGGCTGAAAACGCATTCGGGCGAACCAACTGTTACTTTTGCAGGTCGAGGAAATACTCAACTGCCTGCGCTGGTCACGTTCGCCAGCCGCACACAAGTTCAAGCGACCGTTCCCAACGCCGCGGTTACCGGCCGCATTCAGTTGACTAATTCCTGGGGGCAGGCAACAACGAGTCAGGACTTTACGGTCAACGCCTCGCAGGACTTTCAAGTTTCAATCGCTCCTTCAACGGCGACAGCAGTGCAAAGGACTGCCGCCACTTATGTGGTCCAGATCACGAGCAGCCACACAACATTCACTCAACTCGCTCGTTTGACCGCTACCGGATTACCTGGCGGGGTGGAGGCGTCCTTCGAACCGTCACAGATTACTGCTGGTGCTTCGTCCACGCTCAGCTTGAATTTGGCTAACGCCAACCTGGCTGCCGGCAGTTACTCGTTCACGATCAACGCTGCTGCCGATATCGATGGCAACGAAGCTGTGCGCTCAGTGCAGGCGAATCTGAGTCTTCTCGCAGCGGGCCAGACCACGTTGTCCGGGCGTGTTATGTCGACAGACAACGAGCCGATTATTGGAGCCACGATTTCACTTGACGGCCAGAGTGCTACCACCGACGCTGCCGGAGCGTTTCTTTTGTCAGGCATAAACGCCGGTCCAAATCGACCCCTCATGATTGATGGACGAACAGCCAGCGCGCCGAATCGTACCTACCCGGTACTCGCCGAGCCGGCAAATATCATCGCTGGCCAGGCCAACGCGGTGCCCTACGTTTTCTATTTGCCGCCAATCGATGTCGAAAATGAAGTGGTCCTGGTCCCTGGACAAACGACGGTGATTACTACTCCACGTGTGCCAGGTTTACAGTTGACCGTTCCCGCGAACGCCAACTTGCGCAACCGCGACAACACTCCAGTCACACGCGTTTCAATCACTCCGGTCCCGATAGATCGCACACCGACACCCCTTCCACCCAATGTCACAACTGGGATGGTCTACACGAATCAGCCGGGCGGGGCCATTTCGGACATCCCTATGCCGATGGTTTTTCCAAACCTGTTAGGCGCCGATCCCGGCACGCAGGCTGATCTCTATGCGTTTAACCACGATACCGTGCAGTGGTATGTCTACGGATCCGGACGAGTGAGTGCGGATGGACGTCTTATCGTACCGGAGATCGATCCGGCGACAGGCCAACCTTATGGTCTGGTTGATTTTTCCTGGTATTTCCCGAGTGCGAGCGACGACGGGAATCCTGGCGATGACTGCCCCTGCCCCAGCAATCGAACAAGCGGCCCGGTTGATTTGTCGACCGGCACAAAGATCGAAACCACTACTGACTTCTCCTTTGGTGGTGCTCGCGGTGGCCTGGAACTAACTCGAATCTTCACCAGCGACCTGAACGCCGCCGGGGAGGATTTGCCAGCAATCGTCGGACGTTTCGGCCGCGGTTCCAAAGACAACTTCGACATAAGACTCACGGGGACTTTCGGAATCGGCGGCGCCGGTCGGGTTGTACTGCCGGAGCAAAGGACCGGCAGGCTCTTTAGCTATGCCGGCACCGATGTAGATGGTGCTTTGATCTTTACATCAACGGCGATCATCTCACAGCGCGGTGATGTGGTACGGCAGAAAACAGATGGGATTTTTGAATACAGGTTTGCGGGAGGTGAGCTGCTCCGCTTCGACTCGGCTCGCCGTCTTGTCGCAGTCGTAGATCGAAATGGAAATGCCGCTACACTCAGCTACACCGGATCGAAACTAACGAGCGTCACCGATGCAGTCGGTCGGTCGATCACCTTCCAGTACAACGCTGACGGCTTGGTGGAGCGGGTGACCGATCCTCTTCAACGACGCTGGCTCTACTCCTACAATTTTTCTCCGCTCGGTCTGCAACTAGCAGAGGTCACTGATCCGCTTGATAATGTAGTGCAATATGCTTACGACGAAGGACCATTAGTTTCGATCACTGATGGCCGCGGCCATCTTGCAAAACAGATCTCATACGAAGGTGGACGGGTGGCCCAACAGACGTTCGCCGATGGCGGATTCGAACGTTATTCGTACACGGTATCAGGTACCGTGGTAACAGGCGTAACGATCACCGACTCATTGGGTCGCAGGGAAAGTAAACGCTTTAACGCGGCCGGGTATGTGATCAGTTTGAGCGATGGGTTAGGCCAGACTGCGACAATAAACAGGGATATTACGAACAACCAGACTATGTCCACTATTGGTTCTTGCGGCTGCGCAGAATCAACCAACGAGTATGACGAACGAGGGAATGTCACAGCCAACACTAACCGATTGGGCCAAACAGCGCGCTGGGAATACGAACCCGTATTTAACAACGTCACAAAAGCTATCGATCGTCTCAGCCGCGAAACCATTTTCAATTACGATTCTCGCGGTAATCTCACCTCAGTCAAAAACGCACTCAATCAAACGACCACTTTTGCGTACGATGGTTTCGGTCAATTGACCGGCATTACCGATCCCCTCAACCACACCACCACCTTTGAATATGACAACCAGGGCAACGTTACCGCGGTCGTCGATGCCTTGGACCATCGAACGACATTTGAGTACGACTCGATTGGTCGTCTCACCGCGGTTACAGATCCGCTCAATCGCCGCACAAGCCAAACGTACGATGCGCTTGATCGGGTGGATACAGTTACCGATACAAGTGATGCGGTAACGATCTACACGCACGACGCAAATGACAATCTGACAAGCATAACCAACACTCTACAGCAGCGCTGGCAATTTGCCTATGACGACAAAGATCGAGCGACCTCAATCACTGATCCAATTAACCGGTCAACGCAGTTTCAGTACAATACCGCCGACGAGTTAATTGAAGTTAAGTCTCCGCTGAATCGCATTGTCAAATACAATTACGACAACCGTGGCCAGATCTCGACCATCACTGATCCTTTGAACAACACCGTCCGCCTTGCTTACAACAATGGCGGAAAACTCACGACACTCACTGATCAAAGGGGACACACAACAACCTTTTCCTTTGACGAGTTGGGCCGCTCGATCGGTAGACGCAACCCACTGGGACAGTTCACAGACCTCACCTACGACACTGTCGGAAACGTGACAGCGTTTACAGATCAGCTCGGACGCCGTACAAACATCACCTACGATGAACTTCATCGCCCCTCGCAGATCGCGTATGCCGACGCCCTGGTTACTATTGGCTATGACGCAGCCGGTCGAACAACGCAGATCAGTGACACCCAAGGCGGCAGCGTCTCTTGGGACTACGACGAAGCGAACAGACTGTTGTCGGAGACAACCGCGGCGGGCATCGTTACCTATACCTATAACTCCGCAGATCAGCGGGCCTCGATGACCGCGCCGAACGCGTCTCCCGTCAATTACAATTACGATGCGGCGGGTCGTCTGCAGACGATTACGCAGGGATCCGAAACTTTTACTTACGCCTATGACACCCTCTCTCGGATCTCCGGCTTACAAAGACCGAACGGAATAAATACCTCCTTTAACTACGACGCGGCGAGCAGGCTGAAGCAATTGCGGCACGCAAATGCGTTGAATCAAACAATCGAGGACTACCGTTACACCTACACGGTGGACGATCAGATTTCATCGATTACGTCACTTGGCGCGCCTCAGCTTTTACCGGCGGCAAAGAATGCGACCGCAGCCGATGCAGCGAACCGCATTTCACAGGTTGGCGCATCCAGTTACGGTTTCGACGCCGGCGGACAAACCACGACGAAAACAGACACACAGGGCCAGACGACCTACCAGTGGGATGCGCGCGGCCGGTTGACGGGAGCGGCTTTACCAAGTGGCCAAAGTGTCAGCTACGGCTACGACGCGTTGGGAAGAAGAACGAGCCGGACCGCAGATGGGGTTACAACGACCTTCATTTATGACGGGAATGATGTCGTTCGTGATCAGGCGAGCGATAACAACACAGTCGATTATCTAAATGCGCCAGGCATTGATGACAAGCTGCGGCAGAACAGTGCTGGCACCGGCGCACTCTACTTCCTCCAGGATCATCTTGGCAGCACTCGAGCGCTGACGAATGCGGCCGGCGGAGTCGTCGAGCAACTACAGTACGAACCATTTGGCGAGAGCGCTGGCAGTTCTTTGACAAGATATGGTTTCACCGGCCGTGAGAGAGATTCAACAACCGGTTTGATGTACTACCGAGCACGCTGGTACGATCAAAAGCACGGCAGGTTCCTCACCGAAGACCCACTCGGTTTTGTTGCTGATACAAACTTCTATGCCTACACCTGGAACGATCCAATCTCACATACCGATCCGACGGGTGAAATCGCGCCGATAGTTGTCCTTTTGGTAGTAGCAGGGTTCCTCATTTTGACGAATCCCTTAGAGATCGGAAATCCGAATAGCAATCCAGCGGCCGGTATAGTCAGCGATGGCGCATTCTACGCAGTGCTAGGACCGGTACTTAAAATCGCCTCTCCCATTGTGGGTGCGGTGGTAAGAAAAACCCTAAGTCCTGTAGTTAGTAGCGCATTGAGACCGTTGGGCGAAGCGGTTAGAAGAGTAGCTGCCAGATGCCTCCAGTCCACGCAAAACCAGTTGGGGGGCGCCGCCCAGCGAGCGTTGCAAAAAGTAGGCGCTGGGAAGGGGCATGTTTATGGCACAAAGGCACACACCCAATTCGCAAAGGAAGTCAACAAATTGGGGAGGACGGATTTGGCCACGGAGATATCGTATAAAAACCATGTTCGAGTAAGACATGGAAAACGTGGGTCAATTCGAGTTGATGTCGTTGAAGGGCCAATCGACAATCCTACTAGAGTATTTGACTTCAAGACGGGTACGGCTAAACTTACGGCGAATCGCATAGCTCAGATTCAAAAACATCTGCCTGGCGGAAATAAAGTGCCGGTCTGCGAGATTAGATGAGAGCAAAAGACTTCAAAACGTTGATGAGGTTACTGCTTCCATCTTATCCGTCGTACAAAATCAAAGACTCGTTGTTTTTCGCTGCGCCATTTACGCACCTTCTCAGAGGATTCTATTTTGAACCTTCCGGTTTCGATGCTTTAGTGTTTTATGTTAATGCATTCGTCTTTCCGTTTTATGTTCCGGCAGAGGATGTCAATTTCACCTTCGCGAAGAGAATTGGAGGTCCTAGCGGGCGTCTATGGGAATTAGCTGAAGACAATATCCGAGAGAGAGAACGGATAGCTGGCAAATTGTTGGTCTGTATTCATAACGAAGGCCTGCCATTTATCGAGAGTGCTACCACGCCAGCGGAATTGGTGGAAGTCGCGCCTAAAATGGCGTCCGAAAAGAACCCATATGTTCAGCAGGCCATAGGTTATTCACTGATAATGGACTGGAAATACGATGAGGCAGTCAAAGTGTTGAATAGTCTTTACTTTACACTTGAAAAAATTTCGCCACGTATGCCATGGCAAGCGGAGCTTATGCAACGTGCATGGTTGCTGCAGGATTTACTTGCGACCAACCCATCGGTAGCACGGTTAACGCTTAAACAATGGGAGAGAGAAACAGTGAAGAATCTCAAACTGACCGAGTTTTGGATTAGCGAGGACTGAGCCGGGACATTTGTCTCAAAAGAGCCAACTGAATCATGCATCCTCGAACTGTCGCGGCGCTGAAATCGATCGCACTTCACAAGAAATCAGCTTCTATGGGCTCAGCGAGATTTCTATAAGAAGTACGGCGATATTTATCCTGAGGCTGCCTGCGATTTTTTCCGAACAACATCCTCGCCTAGATAGAGTCCATGAAGGTAATTGGTTACAAGTTGTCAGGGCCTGACAACGGCACGTTTAAGTTCCGTGAGAAGTCTGACTTGAAGCCGGGTCCGCAAGGTCGCGGTGGCCTGCCTTACTCTTTTGGTGGTAGCTATACCCAGACGAGCAGGCCGCTGACAGAGACATCTCAATCCTTAGATCTAAAAAAGAATGACAAATTGGACGATGGCTGCTCCCGTTTAGAGCTAGATCGTCAGGCCTCTCCGTATCCATCCCTTTTGAGCCTCCGCGCAGCATAGGCAACGACTCGCGCTTGTGCGATAAGCACCCGTCCGAAAAAGACGAAAAGGAAACAGGCGCGTGTCGCACATTAACGTCCTTGTTGTCGACAAATCGGGAGACATGAAAGCGATAGGAATCGCTAAGGCTGTGCTCGCACGGCACGACATGATACTCGTCAAGGGCAGCAAGTCGGATCTATTGGTAACGGTCGAAGAAGTCGAGGGCCTTCTTAAGTCCCTTCGTGAAGAGGAGCAGTGTGCTCTGGTTCTGGTTAGTCGCGCCGGTGATAAAGATGAGGCGTTAGTGAAAGCCTGGCTCGCAGTACGCGATGACCTGGTGGTGATGCATGTCGACGTCATTGATGCCGTCGTGCGAATTGGATTGCGTAATCCAAGTTTCGAGTCACTGGTGAACGTGCTTCACCAACTGGTAGAGCGTAAGGATGCCAAACCACAGGATCGCGTCATCAGCCTTCAACTACGATCAGTTAAACCACCTCCACCTCCTCCTGAAGATCCCAATGAATCTCCGCCAGAGCCTCCACGAGCTACGTTACTGGAGGCTTCCATCAAATGGGTTCACGCCCTACTTCGAGATGCCGTCGAACGCGTGCCAGTTGATGGCAACGATCTAAATATCTTCGCCCTAACCCGCCAGGTGTTATTGGAATCACTTGAGGAACCAACCGCGGGGAATCGCGACAACCGGCCAGAAACCCTCGACGACGCGGAGTTAGCGCTCAACGATGCGCTTGCCAACGTCGAACAGAACGATGAACCGCTGGCTATCGCTTATCGTGTGTTCGAAGCGGGACCCGAAGTTAGACGACTGGCGTTTCGCATGCTGGTGCTAACGCTGGCGCCTGAGTTTGATCATCGCTTCCAGCGCTGCCTCGGATTTTTGCTCGATGAAATGGGTCGCCGTGTTGGCACCCTCGGCTTGATCGGAAACTTACTCGGAATCGATCCGGCCGTGCGCGCCGAGATCCTCGGCGACGGTGGGCTCACGCGCTGGCTTGTTTTTGACTGCCCTGAAACTCGCCTGCCTCCCGCCGACGAACCACTAAGAATCGATCCATTCCTGGCCCAGTGGCTGCTCGGAGATCAACTCGCGCTCGCAAATGATCCTCAAGTGCGACGCGTTCTCCGGCTCGAACGCTGGCCCGGCGCCCGCCTGTTACAACGTTATGAAGAGAAGGCCAGAGCCGCGACGCTGATCGAGAAGCTCAAGCGGTCGAACGAAAATCGATGGATTCTTCTTGACGACGAGGATTCGGCAGGCTGGCGTGCGCTGCTCGAGCTCGGTGCGCGCAACCATCACATTCGCCTCATTCGCGTTGAAGCAAAGCGCCTGGCCGGTGTTGACGTCATCGCGATCGAAGAGTGCGCCTGCCGCATCGGTCGCATGTCGCGACTCACGGGCTATCCGGTGGTCCTTGATGTCGCCCAAACAGAGGATCTTGAAAACGAATCATTGCGAATCTTTCTCGCAAGGCTGCACCGCACGGATTGCAGGACGGCAGTGGTATGTCGAAACCAGGCGCACATAGTTCGGCTTCTCGGAACGACAAAATTCGAGTTGATTCCTGACCTTGCCCTATCCATGGCTGCGCGCGTTGCGGCGGTACGTGAGGCAGCGAGGAAAACAGGCGCATACATCACCGACGATTCAGCAGAGGCAATAGCCAATCGTTATCCGCTTCCGATCGACGGCCTTGAACACGCGATGTTGCTCGCCAGCAAGCGGCCGAAAAACTACAACGCCGAAGACCCTCAGCTCGATCGGTTAACCAGCGCGTGCAGGGAACTGGCGTCGGAAGGAATATCGCACCTGGTTGAAACAATCGAGCCTGTTTTCAGTCTCGAAGATGTGGTCCTACCTGCTGACCGCAAGCAACAACTGATCGAAGTTGTAGACAACGTTCGCTTCGCCTCACGAGTGCTCGATGGTTGGAAATTCCGCGATCAACTTCCTTATGGGCGTGGCGTCACCGCGCTCTTTTCCGGCGTTAGCGGAACGGGCAAGACGATGGCTGCCATGGGCATCGCGCGTCGTCTCGGGATTCAAATACTGCGGCTCGATCTTTCGAGGGTAGTGAATAAATACATAGGTGAAACCGAGAAGAACATCGATCGTGTGTTTACTGACGCGCAAAAGTCCGGCGCCGCAGTTCTTATAGACGAAGCTGACGCGCTGCTTGGCAAGCGCAGCGAGGTAAAAGAAGCACACGATCGTTACGCTAACATCGAAGTTGCCTACCTCTTGCAACGGATGGAAGCCTACGACGGTCTCGCGATACTCACCACAAACATGCGGATGAATCTGGACACTGCGTTTGTGCGCCGGCTCCGTTTCATCATCGAATTTCCAAAACCCAACGTTGAAGCACGCGAACAGATCTGGCGCCAATGCCTGCCCGAGCCCTCACACGTTTTGAAAGATGCGGATTTCCGCCAACTCGCGCGTCGAATTGATCTCACCGGTGGACAAATCCGGCAGATCACGTTGCGCGCAGCGTTTATCGCAGCAGCCGCGGATTCCCGAATTACGCTCGAACACATCGTTCAGGCAACGCGGGCAGAACTGGCAAAGCTCGGCATGCCTCCCGTTGAAATCGACCTGACGCAGGCGAGGAGGGCAGCGTGAGCGGCGACGCGATCAAGCTGGTTACTGATGCTCTACGCAGTCGTCTGGAAATTGCGTTAACTCGGTCTACGATTCCAGGCACAGTTTTCGTTGGTCCATTGGACGATGCCGATGCCAGCGGCGCCGCGCTCGTATTGTTCCTGTATCGCATTGTTCCTAACGCTAATTTGCGCAATCGAGAGCACACGATAGTCACCAGTACGCCACCACCTATCATTTTCCGAAATTCGTTACCGCTCGATCTTTACTACCTCGTCACGGTCGGAACCATACCAGGCTCAAGTGAGGAAACACTGCTGACTGCGCTCGGTTTCGCGATGCAGGAATTTCAGATGAATCCGGAATTGACGGGACCGACCATAAATCATCAAGCGGTACATGTATCACTCGAGCCACTCACAACGGAGGAATCGAGTCGAATCTGGGCTTTGTTCCCAACCGCAAACTACCGCACCACGGTCGCTTATCTCGTGACACCCGTATGGATCGATCCGGAACGGCCGGAGACACTCGCGGGACTGGTCGTCGAAGATCAGCTGCATGCTGGTCCAAGAGATTCGGGGGTTGTGTCATGAGCACGCCGTTCAAAGCGCAAACCGAGAAGGCATATGAGCGCCACGTGTTTTTGGCGGTGGAATTGCTCGATGCGGTGACTCTGACTCGTGTGAGTGAAGGCGTGAAAGTCGTCGTCGATGGCTTGCAAGGGAAGCCAATCTTAAATTCCAGCGGCTATTTCGTGTGGCTGCGAGAGAACAACCCGACGATTCGGAAAATAACTGCCGATCCGGGTGTGCTGCCATACGAAACGCGTCGAGCGCGATGCTTCGCAGGTAACATTCCCGAAAACAACTATCGAGCTTCCGCCCACCGTTGACTACTCCTTCGCGCCCGGTGTCACTGGATTACGCGGAACGTTGATCGAGCAAAACATAACGCCGTCCCAACCAGTGGGTGGCGCGGAGGTTCTCCTGCGGTGGCTTGATGACAACGGCAATTGGCTTGATTCGCCGGCTACTTCCAAGACGAAACTGAAATCCGGCGATTTTGTATCCATTCTTCGCCTCGCTCCGAAAGAAAAACCAGACATTGACGCGAACGGAGCAGTGACCGTGCGACTGCAAGTGCGTCGCAACGGCTCAACACGGAACTCCAATGACTTAAAACTTTTGCAAGGTCGCATTACTGATCCGACGACCTTGAACAAATTGATATTTGCTTGGGACGAGTTGCAGCCCTGAGCTCGCTACTAGGAGAGAATGCTATGACCTACGAAACGCGTAAGCATATGGGCCATGAGTGCCCTCCTCGCCCGGAGTATCCAGCCAATCAGCCGAAGCCACCGGGAGATGGAAGCGGGTGCTATGATCATCCCACCACCACGCCACCGACACTCGATCCACCCCAGCCTTGTCCTCCACCGGATCCTTCGTGCAAGTGTCCGACGCCACCGGGGTCGACTTCAAACTGCCTGGAGGATCTCATCGCAAAGAAGACGGCTGACACTAGTGCGCTGGAGAAGGACGGCGCATTCAATAAAGAGCTCGACGACCTGCTTAAAGCCGCGAAGACGGCCAGCCAGAATTATTCCCGCGACAAGTACGAAGAGCTGATTGAAAAGTGGATCCAGGAAGATCTTGCCCTGGTCAAGTTGGTTCAAGGTCTTGTGTGCATTGTCCCCTGTTGGCGCTGCATTATCGATTGTTTCGTGTGCCCGTTACTCAACGAACTGCGCAACGCAAAGAAGTGGCTATACGACGATGGCAAGCTCATTACGACGGTTAATGACCTATTTGATTTGCAGTACTGGTTGACCCGCGACAAAGAGGTGAAGGACCAACGTGTCACGCGAATCAAGGACGTGCTGAATGCCTGGAAGACGCCGTCGACGACTATTGAGAAGACGCTCAATGAAAACAAGCAGTTGATGGACTCGCTTGAATCATTCATTAAGCCACCACACGGGGGCAAGGCTGTTTACGATATATTCCTGTTTCTGATCCCGCGGCACCTCGCGATTGCACCACCCGCTACGAGCCTGGAGCTGACCACAAGAATCGACAAGAAGTTCACGGAGTTTTGCCCGTGCGACATCGCCATCCCCGATGATTGTTGTGGACCTAACGTCGGCGACCTCACTTTCCGTGAGCGACTTGTTGGTCCGCTACCTTACCTGATCGATCCGAACGACTACTTCAAATTGATCTGTTGTCTGGTTGAGAAGAGGTATGCGCCAGCAACAGACGCTTTGAGCAAGGTTGATTCGCAGCTGACTAATGTCAACGCCAAAATCGCACGTTACAAGGCGGCGCTTGGCGATACGTGGAAGGCGGATTTCGAGAAGAACGCACGAGCCGCAATTCCAAGCGACATCGATTGCTGCGATTACGAGAAGCACGACGATGACGGTAAGCAACAGCGATACTCGCGCTGAAGTGAATCTGGAGGAACATCATGCCTGAATACTTACATCCTGGCGTTTACATCGAAGAAATCGAACGTGGCCCGCGGCCGATAGAAGGCGTTCCGACAAGCACTGCTGCACTCATCGGCGAGGCTGAGCGTGGCTCAACCACACCAAGATTGGTGACGAGCTACAAGGACTATCAACGGTGGTTCGGCGACGTGTTCGATCCGAACAAGTTTCTGCCGTACGCAGCAAACGGCTTCTTCGAAAATGGAGGGAAGCGAGCGTTCATCTGCCGATTGGTCGGTAACGCGGCAACTACAGCATCTGCAGCTTTCGGCAACTCTTTTTCCGTGCGGGCAGCAGGCCCGGGTCTCTGGGGTACACGCGTCTTTGCGAAGATTTCACAGGGTAGAACCCTCGACGCCGCAGGTAATGCTGTTGGTTTCAATCTCCAGCTTGCGTATTGGAACGGCCCAGCCCCCAGCTTCGATCCATTCGCTGAGCGAACAAGATTGCCCCGGCCCCAAGTGACCGAAGAATTTGAGGATTTGGTTACGGACGAATCATCACCCGACTTCTACGCCAAGCGAGTTCCATTTATCGACCTTGATAAGCCTGAAACAAATCAAGGACCTGAAAGCTCAGGCCTTGGTGTGCTGGTCCGCAATTCAGGAGCTCCAGCGGGCGCGCGTCCAGATGACGGTGCCACCCTGTTAGCGAATGGCGCGAATGACCCCGTTGCACTAGGCACAGACGACTATATAGGTGCTGCGATACCGGGTGGGAGAGGTGCGCAAGGGCTTTCCGCTCTCGAACTTGATCCGTACCGCGATGTCGCGCTGGTTTATGCCCCCTTTGTCTCTAACGATATCGCCAAGCAGATTGTCTTGCACTGTGAGAAATTGAAGTTTCGCTTTGCAGTTATCGACAGTCCCAATGGTCAAAGCAGTACGACTGGCCTCAACCCGCGGAACGCCGTTACCGGCATCAATGACACCAGCTTTGCCGCTTTCTACTACCCCTGGATCGTCACGTCCGATCCGCGAACAGGCGCTCGCAAGCTCATTCCACCTGGAGGGCATGTTTTAGGTGTGTACGCCCGTTCGGATACCGAGCGCGGCGTATTTAAAGCGCCTGCGAATGAGATCGTGCGAGGCGCGCTTAACGTAGAGTTCGACATCAATGATGAGATGCAGGATGACCTTAATCCAAAGGGTGTCAACGTCATCCGCAGTTTTCCCGCTCGTGGTATCCGCGTTTGGGGTGCGCGCACACTTTCGTCTAATGGTCTTTGGAAATACGTTTCAGTCGACGGCTTTTCATCTTTCTCGAACGATCAATCTACGAAGGTACTCAGTGGGTTGTGTTTGAACCGAACGACGATCGCCTCTGGGCCCGTGTTACCGACACGATCCGGCTGTTCTTGCGGACTCAATGGCGGCTAGGTGCGCTGTTAGGTCGGACGGAACAGGAAGCATTCTTCATCACTTGCGATCGCACCACCATGACACAAGACGACATTCTGAACGGACGACTGATCTGCGAAATCGGAATAGCACCAGTGCGTCCCGCCGAATTCGTCATCTTTCGCATTTTCCAAAACACCGCTGAGGCGCAACGCTAAGGAGTAACGTTTATGGCACGCATCGATCCTCTACGCAATTTTCGTTTCCGGCTCGAGATCGACAACATCACGCGAGCCGGCTTCAGTGAGGTGATGATCGCCGAAACGACGATCGACGCCGTGGATTATCGCGAGGGCACTGATCCGCCGTACGTGCGAAAGCTGAGCGGCCTCACGAAGTTCGGAAACGTCACTTTGAAGTGGGGCATTACCACAGGCGGCAATGCCTCGAATCTCTTTAAGTGGCACGACGAAATTTCAGCAGGCCAGATCAAAGACAAACGCAAGAAGGTCGTCATCGTGGTCCAGGACGAAGCGGGTGTTGACAGCGCGCGCTTCGTAATCACTGATGCCTGGCCGGTGAAGTACGACCCGAGTGACCTCAATGCCAAAGGTAACGAAGTGATGATTGAGTTACTTGAGTTGGCCAACGAAGGCATTGAACGAGTGATGTAGAAGGAAATGAACAATGAACACCACTACTCACATCGGCTTTCAAACCGAGATCGAATTTGAACTGCCCAAGGGCTATGTGGATGAGACTGGAACGCTGCACCGGCGAGGCACAATGCGCCTTGCCACAGCAGCCGACGAGATCCTCCCGCTGCGCGATCCGCGAGTGCAACAGAACGAAGCGTATCTCGCCGTGATTGTGTTGGCGCGAGTAATCACCCGTCTCGGTAGTTTGGCCGACATTCACACTGGCGTAATCGAAAACTTGTACGCCTCAGACCTCGCCTACCTGCAACGGCTGTACGAAAAGTTCAATTCGAGCGATGAGACCGACATGGAAGTCACGCCGGAAAAGCAATGGGCCACCGGAGGAAAAACACTGCGGAGGATTACCGCCGTGGGGGAAGCATGAAGGCCTATCCCGTTAAGTCGTTATACGAGGAGATGGCCTTTATCGCGTCGCACTTTCACTGGTCCCACGGCGAGATCATGCAGCTCGAACACCATGAGCGTCGCCGATGGTGTCGGGAGATCTCGGCCATCAATCGTGTGCTTGACGGCACGCCGCCTAATCCATTCGAGGTTGGGAGCAGGTAACTATGGCGCGTCAGGATCCGCTGCGTGGGTTTCGCTTCCTCGTTGAGATCGAAGGCATCACGAGTGGCGGTTTCACACGAGTGAAAGGTCTCTCTCGCGAACTGAAAACGAGTCGTATCGCGAGGGAGGAGTAAATGAATACGAGCACAGGCTTGTTACGCAGGTAACACATCCGGTCGTCGTGCTCGAGCGCGGCCTCGCGCTGAGGATCTTGTGGAAGTGGGCTATGGCGGCTGCGGATGGCGATATCAAACGGAAGACCGTTTGGGTCCGTCTTCAGAACGAAGCCGGCGAAAGGATTGTGGTCGTGGCAGATCGAATATGCGATTCCGGTTAAGTGGACCTCGTCAGATTTGGACGCTCAAGCATCATCGGTCGTGATGGAAACTCTTGAATTGGCCCATCACGGATTGAGAAAGGCGACATGATTTCGGAGGGTGGAACACAGCTTTATCGCGCTCTTTTATTACGTGCACGCGACGCAGCCAGGCGGTTTGTGCCGCGTCGCGTGAAAGGACAGGCACGTGAGATTGGCTGGCGTCCAATCGTGCTGCGATGGGCGAAAAGAGGAAAGCACTTAACGCGTGCGATCCTTCGTCACGTTACCGGTCCGGCGAAGTTCGTATCGTCTCCCCAGTTTCATTTTCGCTTCGCAAGTTACCAAACGAAGCAAAGCCTGACGAACGTATCGCGGGTGCGAACAACTTCAACTCGCGTATTCGGCACGCGAATCGTTCGCGATGAAGTTGGTGCGACTGTGCGCCCGACAAACCTTTCACCGGAACGTTTAGCAAATCGATCACGTCGTGCGACTAATCGTGCGCCTCAGTCAACGCGGGAGCTTCGGCGTCCAGAAACGCCTTTTTTACGCGCCTCAAAAACGACAAGGGCACATCCAGTTTCGCCGCCTCTGATCCATCCGCGGAAGTATTTGTTCTCTCGCCCATCTATCAGTGCTGCTCGTCCGTTGACGGCGAAGAAAGACGTTGTGACTCCGATATCGCAGTCGCGAATCATCCACTGGACATCGTCGTTCGCGCCTCGATCACGAAATCAGAGTAGCGGTCACTCGGAACGCGCACGCGAGAGCACAGTGTTGACGCAATACCAGCGAACGGAAGAACTCGTTTGGCGGCGTCTATCGAAAACAACAACAGACATAACCGAACGCGTTCGACACCTCGAGTCGATCGTTTCGTCTGAGCAACCATCTTCGCGCTCAGCTTCCAGTCAACAATCAACTGTTGCTGTCGCTAGTGCGATGGAGGCAGTGGCAGCGATGCCCGTAACAAAACTCGATCCGGCGCTGATGGATCGATTGGCAAATGACGTCATTCGTCGCGTCGAGCAACGCGTTCGCATCGAGCGTGAACGACGCGGACTCTGAATAGAACATGAGCAAGGTCCAACTCAAAAAAGCGACCATCACGGTCCTCGACGGCGCCGATAAAGGCAAGGTCATTACTGTGCTCTTCAATCCGACGGAGTACAGCTTCGAACGCAGCAATGCGTACAAGGCCACTGCCGTTCCCGGTCTCGGAACCCCGCTCATACAGTTCGTGAATGGCGAGTCGGATCGTCTCAGCATGGATCTGTTCATGGATGACTACACGGATCCAAAGGGACCGACTTCTCTGCAACAGAAGGAAGAGGATCCGCTCACGACTCGTCTTGCCGATCTCTTCAAGCTCCTTGAAATCGATCGTGACTTACACGCGCCTCCACCAGTTCGCTTCAACTGGGGACCGATGGAGTTCTCCGCCGTCATCGAGAAACTTGGGCGCAAGGTCACGATGTTCCATCCGGACGGCACGCCGGCTCGAGTGACCATTTCAGTCGCTTTCAAAGAGTACCGGACGCTGCGCGAGCAGCTTGAAGATCCCCGTCGTGAGTCAGCTGACAAGACGAAGCGTCGGGTTGTTGTCGGACGCGAACAGCTCTGGTTGCTCGCGGCGCGTGAATACGACGATCCGAATCAATGGGTGCGCATCGCACTCGCAAACGATCTCGACGATCCGCGTGAGATCGAACCTGGCGACTGGCTGGCGTTGCCGCCAATAGAGAATCCAAATGGAACTAGTAACGCTCTCTAAGAACTACGGCAACTTCTACGCGCCCGCTTACGCCGTCCGCATTGGTCGTGATGACCTCATGCGTGACCTCGTCGTTTCGGTAAGCCAGGTGGAAGTGGATTTGCAGCTTGGTGCTGCTTCGCGCTTCGCGTTCACGATTACAAATTCCTACAGCGAGAAGCTTAGCTCATTTCGCACCGGGCGCGGTGACGAGCTGTTAGCGCTACTCCAGTTTGGAGCAGAAGTGCAGGTTTGTATGGGTTATGGCGATGCGAAATCAACCCCGATCGCGGTCAGTGGATTAATAACCGAGATTACTACCAACTTCCCTGAGGGTGGTTCTCCTGAACTAAGTGTCGCCGGATACGACCACGGTTTTCCACTGACGATCGGCAAGAACTCACGGACCTGGACCAAAGCCAGCGATAGCGACGCCGCTCATGAGATAGCGAGCTTTAATAACCTCGACGCCACGATCGAAACCACAAAGCAGAAGCATGCGCAGATTGAACAGAACCAGGAAAGCGACTGGGAGTTTCTAAAGAAGCTCGCCGATCGCAATCACTTCGAGCTCTACGTTGACGAACGCAAGAAACTTCATTTCGCAAAACCAAATGACAAAGCTGACGCAGTTGTTCGACTTATCTACGGCCAGGGTCTGCTGACGTTCAAACCCGAAGCCAATCTGGCCGGCCAAATCGCCAAGGTCGAAGTCTATGGCTGGGACAAGCAGGCGAAGAAGGCGATCGTTGGCACGGCTACGGCCGGTGAAGAGTCGGGACTTACTGGCAAGAGCGCGGGCCAGCGTCTCAACAGTTTCGTTCGCGATCCCAAAAAACGACCAACGCTTCGATTACGGCAGCCGGTGTTCACCCAGGCTGAAGCAGATCAACGGGCCAAGGCTGCGCTGAACGAACGCGCGAAACAATTTCTAACCGGCGACGGCGAAGCTATTGGTTTGCCGGACATTCGACCCGATCGAAATGTCGAACTGGCGAATCTCGGCGTTCCATTTTCGAAGGTCTATTACATCCAGCAAGCCACACACAAGATCGATTCAAACGGTTATCGCACACGATTCAAGGTCAAGGAGACGGGACTATGACGGTAATGGAAGCACCGCCAAAAGAGACTCAACACGAAGCGGGCGGATATGTAAAAGGTGTCGCGATCGCTCTCGTCACGCAAAACAACGACGACGAGAAGTTGTGTCGCGTGAAGGTTAGCTATCCGTGGCACGACCAACCACGCGAGAGCTACTGGGCGCGGTTATCAGTGCCGATGGCGGGAAACGATCGCGGCCTCGTAATGATTCCTGAAGTTGGAGACGAGGTTTTGGTCGCATTCGAGCGAGAGGACTTGAGGTTCCCATACATCCTCGGTGCGCTTTGGAATGGAAAGGACAAACCACCCATCACCAACGACGACGGTAATAACGACAAGCGAATCATCAAGTCACGTGCGGGACACTTTCTCCTCTACAACGACAACACCTCGTCTGGCGAAGTCATTTTGAGTCACAAGAACGAAGGCCAAATCGCTTTCAAAAAAGACGGTTGGGTTGTTGAAGACAAGAACGGAAACAAGGTGGAAGTGAATAGCAACAGCGGCGCGATGACGATTGAAGCAAAAGGACAACTGAATATCAAAGCCGCGTCGATCACGATCGAAGCGACCGGAACAATGGAAGTGAAATCCAGTGGGACCATGACGATTCGGGGCTCACTCGTGAATATCAATTAGGAGAGGATCTATGGGTCAAGCAGCTGCGCGTGTTGGGGACCAAACCAGTCACGGAACGCCGCTCGCGCCTGGTCCGGGATGCCCAACAGTTTTGATAAGTGGACAACCGGCATGGCGCGCGACTTCAGATACGCACGCGTGTCCGTTGTTTGATGGACCAAAGCCGCATGTGGGTGGAGTCGTGGCTGTGGGCAGTATGACTGTGATGATCGGTGGTTTGCCTGCTGCGCGACAGGGAGACATGGTGGTCGAAGCAGGTGCGCCTAACGCAATAGCGATAGGCGCACCAACGGTGATGATTGGATGAGTATCGACACTCTTTCACCTGAACGAAAAGACTTCCTCGGCCGCGGCTGGGCGAGGCCCGTGCAGCTCGACCCCCGCACGGGCCTGGTTGCGAGTGTTGCGTATGAAGAGGACATCAGGCAGTCGATCCTAATCATTCTTGAAACAGCTCCTGGTGAACGCGTGATGCGACCAAACTTCGGCTGCGGCATTCATGAGCTCGTGTTCGAGGCCATCGACAGCACAGCGATTCAACGCATTCGCTCAGTAGTTGATGAAGCGTTGCGGCGCTGTGAAGCGCGTATTGAAGTGCTCATTATCAAAGTGAATGAAGACGAGACTGACGCCACTCTTGGCCCGCCGGCCGACGGCAAGTTGCTCGTCGAGATCGAGTATCGCGTTCGCAAGACAAACCAGACAGGCAATCTGGTTTTCCCGTTCTACTTCCGTGAAGGAGGACGGCCGTGAAATCTCAGCAAGCCCCACGAATCGATAAGCGACGGACTGCGCAGTTTTCAGCGGAACTGCAAGAGCGAGCGCGCACTTGGATTCCGGGATGGAGCTTTGCGGACGTCGAGGGCGATTTCGGCCGGGCGCTGTTGGAGATTGCGGCGCGGTTCGACTCAGAAGTCACGGAACGACTTGACGGTGCGGGAGAAAAGATGCGGCGTGGCTTTCTCGATTGGTTGGCTGTCAGAGGAGAGGCTGCCCGACCGGCACGCATGCCCGTTGTTTTCAAGTTAGTGGATGCAGCGAGACAGTCGGTACTTGCTGCTGCTCCAGTGCGACTGCAAGCCGATGCGGCAGGAGCGCCGGTGGTGTTCGAAACAGAAAAAGATGTGCGCGTAGTTCCCGGCCGGCTCGATGTAGTGGTTGGCGTCGATGCGGCGCAGGACGCGTTCTACCTTCCGCCGCCCGGATTGAGTGATCTCAAACCATTCGAACAATTGCCGACGCAGTGGCAACTGAAGAGTTTCGCCGCCGCAGGCGCCACGAAACTTCAGCTAGATCCCGAAGCAGGTCTCGTGGCGGACATGATCATTGAGGCCGGAGGCAGGCAATATCGAATCACAAATGTTGACAACGGAATCGTGACTATCGAGCCGCGCCTGGATGCCGCGCTTCCGGACAACACTGTGGTACGCAAGGAAGTCACCTTTGCTCCTTTCGACGGCATCACGCGTAACCGGCAGGAACACGCGCTGTATCTCGGTCACATGGACCTGCTGAACATCGAGGCCTCAGCAATGATTGATGTCGTCGGTGCGAGCGTGCTGCAAACCGGAATCAATTGGCAATACTGGGGCAAGCGGGAAGGCAGTGATGAAGAAGAACCGGATTGGCACCCCCTCAAGGTGGCCGACACGCAGAAGAATGATGCGCTCGTGCTGGAGAAGCCCAAAGGCGCGGTTGAGCCGAAGAAGATTGGCGATATCAACAGCCGCTGGATCCGCGCGTATAGCACAAAAGTCGAAACTACTGACGCGCTGTTACGCGTTGATGGGTTGCAGATCCGCATCAACTGCGCCAAAGATTTTCCCGATTGTCCCAACGCCAGCGGAAAAGTACTGGAGTCTCCTGCCGCGGAGGCAATGGCAAACACGACTCCGCTTGTTATCGACGGCGCCTTTTTCCCACTCGGTAAGGAGCCTCGCCAGTTCGACGCGTTCTATCTTGGGAGCGAGGAAGCCTTTTCGAAGAAACTAGCGGAGGTCCAACTGTGTTTTGAAATGGCTGATCCGACGTTCTACGCACTGTCAGCAGTGCGTGAAGGCGTGTTCGCCAATTCCATTCTTGCGGGAGTCGCAAAGGATCGAGCGCTTCATTTGCTAAGCGTCCGTTCGACGACCGGAGCAGTTACCAAATTTCGAGAACTTGAAGCATTGCAACCTCCCATGCCGGGCTATGACGGCACAGGAGAGGATGGGCCAGCTGTTCCACTCGATCAACCTTTTCCGCCACCAGGCGGTCCCGAAACTCGATCTCACTGGCGACCACCGGTATGGGCAGAAGTCGATCAGACGTTTCTATTTTCATCGTTCGAGGGCTTCCTGGTAGCGGTCAGTGCAGGCGATGCAATTTGGGCCTGGCACGAGCATTCGTTGGATCGTAATAGAAGCGGTTGGATTTCATTCGGTTCGATTCCAGCAACAACACCACCAGCAACTGATGACGAACCCGTCTCTGGTCTCGTTTATCTTGCTGGACCTACAGCGAAAATTTTTGCGCTTCGAAACGGACAGTTAGCTTCACGCGATCGGACCGACGGTGCAAATTGGACCGTGGTTGAGACTGTTGACGCAGCAAATGCAGATATCCGTCTTGAAGCGATTGTGCCTGTGCTTGATGAGGCAAACGGGCTGACCACCTCAAGGACGAACGGCATGGTTGGCGTTTCCGACGGGCAATTGCTCTACGCCGTCGATGAAAACGGGTTGTGCGCAGAAATAAGTACTACCCAAGTTGATACCGGTGTGCGACCCGTGGCCGTTCTTGATAGCAACGGTGACCTCGTGATCGCCGCGGCCGACCCATCGTTGAACCAGATCTTAATGTTCCATGAAACGCACGGTGAGGCCGTAATTCAACTGCGCGAGCCGGATGCGGAAGTTGTTGGATTCGACGTTACTTCGAGCTCGAATAAGTTGCACTGCTTTGCCTCTGTTGTTAATGGTGGCCTTGGTTATCTCGCTACCTGGACTCCGCAGACGGCAAGCGTTGCGACCCTCACTTACTCGAGCTTCGACATTCCTCCTGGTCTGGGAGAGATCGCTGGCGCTCCCACCGCCATATCGAATCACTTGATTGTTCCTGGCACCCGCGGCAACTCCTTTACTACCCCTTTCGACCCGAGCAAACGCTTCGAAGGTGATGCAACGATCTTACCGGGCATCGTTGTTCCTTCAACAGCTCCTTCCTTATCGCCGAATGATGTTGTGATGCGCATGAACGGCAACACGCCGCAGAAGCGCGTTATCACGGACTTCGAAATCAGAAAAGAAGGTGAAGTGTTCTATCCGATTGACGCGGCGTTTTCTGCCGGTGTCAGTGGTCCACTTCTGGCATATAAAGCGACGACACCTCAGTCCGGAACTGCCTTTACGAATTCACGATTACAACTTGAACCATCGGACTTCCAAGCCATCGAAGGCTCTTTCATTCTGATAGACGGCAGTTTCCACGAACTTACTCTTTTAGACACGACGGTTTCTCCGTGGGAAGCGGACGTGAGCACTCCGCCAGATCTAACTGCGGGGCCGGTCAGTTACGCCAAGCCTTTTCCGACGGGTGGCCACACGGCGCCTTACATGGACCTGGATTCAAGTAACAACCAATGGGACGCGGCGCTTCTTAAACAAACCGATCTTGTGTTTCCCGGCGCGGACCCTGAGCAACAGCCAGGAAAGGTGTTTAGTGACGATGGTGCTGGTCATCCGGCCCTGGTCACGGTCGCACGGGAGTTCACGACACCGCCGGGTGTCAGTCCTACGTTTGTGGTCGATGCAACAGTCGCCGAGTGGTCTCAGAACCAGGAAGATACCTCTGCTAATCCCGAGCTCTCGTGGGAGTACTGGAACGGCAAAGGTTGGTGGAAGCTCAACGTCACACTCGACAACACACAACATCTCAAGACAACGGGTGCATTGCATTTCGAAGTCCCCGATGACATCGCCTCGTCCGACTGGGCCGGCCAGACGAACTTCTGGATTCGTGCGCGTTTGATCGGCGGCGACTTCGGCCGCGAAAAAGTTATCGTCAAAACGAAAACACTTCCCGACGGCTCGACCGAACAAACGGTAGACCGCTCCACTGAGGGTATTCGTCCGCCATCGGTCTTAAGACTCGAAATTTCATATCGAGTTTGCAAGCCGCCGATATTGCCGACATACGTTCTGGCGCAAGACAGCGGCTCGATTATCGATCAGAGCGATGCGAATCGTACTGGAGGAGCGATTGTCGAGGCGTTCGTTCCTCTTTCGCTGATGCTGAGCCGGCTGTCGGCAAGCGTAGCTTCAACAGCAGTCACGCCCAAGTGTCCACCGAAATGTGAATGTCAGAAGCATGAGTCGAGTAGCTCGGACGCGCCTGCTGCTCCAGCGCCCGCAACCGCCGGTCCAGTAAGGCCGCAGCCACCACGTTCACTCTTCATTGGGCTTGACGCAACAGTTTCTGAAGCGCCAGTCAACGTGTTGCTACTCGTTGACGCTGAACACAATCACACCGCATTTGCGCCGATGACGATCGAAGCTCTTGTCGCCGGTAGCTTCAAACCGATTGTCGTCGACGACGCAACCAGAGCTTTGGGTGAAAGCGGAGTGCTTTCAATGTCCTTTGCCGTTCCGCCAACCCTCAGCGACCTGTTTGGCCGAACGCGAACGTGGTTGCGCCTTATTCCGAAAGCTGCGGAAGGTGATTGGATTCCTTCATTGCGAGGCGCATACCTGAACGCTGTCTTTGCCAGCGCCACTGAAACGCTCACGCGCGAACTCCTCGGATCATCAGACGGTTCACCAAATCTCAAGCTGCGTCTTGCGCGTCCACCTGTGTTGCGCGACACGCTCGAATTGCGCGTGCTTGAACCACTCGGTGAAGAAGAACGCGATGCGCTTGTAAAGACCGATGCGAACCTGGTGTTGAGTAACCCTGACGAGTTACTCGGCGACTGGGTTTTGTGGAAACAAGTAATCGATCCAGACGATGAAGGGCCGACGGAGCGAGTGTACGCGCTCGACGAGGAAAACGGTGAAATCCGTTTCGGCGATGGGATACACGGTCGCATTCCGCCGATTGGTCTTAATTCCATCGTGGCGTTTCGTTACAGCCGGACAGAAGTTGGTTCAGGTGCAAGCAGTACTGTGCCCGGCAATTCAATCACCGCTCGCACTCCGCTAAATCTGGTCTCGCCAGTCGAGAGTGTCGAAGCAGTGTTTGCCGCCGATCAGGCCGCCGGTGGCGCGCCACCTGAAAGCGATGAGCGCGTGCTGCGATTCGGATTCGCGCGATTGCGACATCGCGGTCGCGTAGTTACTGCAAACGACATCGAGGATCTCGCACTGCAAAGTTCCCCCGATATCGCGCAAGCGCGGGCCGTTGTGAAGCAGGGTTACATCCGGCTTGTCGTCGTCATGAAGGGCAAGAAACCGGCGCCGAATGCCGCGCAGGTGAGAGAACTGCGTCGCCTTCTGCTTGAAGTCGGTCCCGTTTCATTGAGTGCGCCGAGGGCGCTGCGGATCGAAGGTCCTGGCATTCGAAAATTACGAATCGAAGTGCGTCTCGAAATCGAAACGTTGGACAACGCGGGCCAGGTTTCTAAGTGGGTGAAGGATCAGTTAGCGAACTTCTTTGATAGCACCATAGGCGGCGTCGATAAAGACGGTTGGCCCCTGGGTCTCAATCCCACCGAGGAAGACATCGCTTTTGTCCTGATCAACGCACCACGTCTCGATGGCATCGCGGATGTAGATCTGTTCGAAATAAAAGACGATGGCGTTGAGGCGCCGTGGCCGGAAACTATCAAGCTGACTGACATCGTGACGCTCGATGACGATCCGGTCCGCATCCAGTTTGAGACAGCGGAGGTGATGGCATGACTCAACTCGCGCCAAACCTCTTCCAGCGAAGATTTCAGGATCTGGTGGAGATCGGGCGCGCCCGCATTCCGGCCCTTGCGCCTGAATGGACCGATCACAATGCGCACGATCCCGGTATCACGTTGATGGAGTTGTTGGCGTGGGTAGCCGAAGCGCAATTGTATTCGTTGTCTCATCTGCGTCGGGACGAACGCACGGCTTATGCGGCACTGCTCGGTATCTCACCGTCGGGAACGCGAAGCGCTACCGGCCTGATCTGGGCCGATCGACAAGATCCGCAATCGCCCGCAACAACATTTCGGAAGACGATGGTGATTCCGGAAGATGCTGCCATTCATCTCGCCGGCACTGACGATCCGGTCTTCACGCCTGTACACAAGCTTCTATGGTCGCCGGGACGAATCGACAAACTAGAGACCCGCTTTCCGCGTGGGCGCAAAACGGATCACACGACGATGAATGAGCGTGAAGGAACTCCGTATCTTCCATTCGGAGAGACAGCTGGTCCACGCGCTGTGCTCGCGATGAACTTTGTATGCCGCGATAAAGCAGGACTGTTTGGCGAAGATCGCAAAAACGCAGAAGGCGCTTATTGGGCAATCGGTGTGCGAGTGGCGCCACCGCCTAACAGCACTGCCTTATCAGAAAGCGCTGTTAAATCAAAAACGTCGCCGCTCGTCGCGAGGTTTATCGCTGATGATGAACGAGTTGAGCTGAAGATTGTGTCCGACACAACGCAGGGGTTTCTTACCAATGGCGTCGTGTTGCTCGATCTCGACAACGTCACTAGGTCATATACCGCCTTCACGATTGAGTTTCGCTCTCCGAGGGGTTTTCCACGGCCGCCGCGCGTTCTACGCATTGAGCCGAATGTCCTTCCAATTCAACAAGGCCGCGCTGTTCATCAGGAGATGCAAGTTGCGAATGGACAGCCTGATTTCAACTTCGAGCTCGGAGTTCCGGGTTTGAAGTTTGCGAGTGGTGAAGAGCCGGTCACGGTCGAAGTCCAGGAGGGGAGAGTTCTTAAAACGTGGCGCCGTTGCGATCGACTGTCAGAACAAGGTCCGGAGGAAAGGGCATACGAATTCGATCTACGCAAAGAGGAGATAACGTTCGGTAACGGCATAAATGGCCGAATCCCGGAGTCAGGTTCACAGGTGCTTGTCACTTATAAAGTGTCCGAAGGTGAAGATGGCAGCGTCGCGCGTAATCGTAAGTGGAATGTCAAAGGGTTCGAAGGAATCTTCGGAGTTAACCCGGATCCGATCGATGGTGGCGCTGCAGCTTCAGACTTCAACCGACAACGACGTGAGGCCCGTGCACGATCGAGAACTGAGCACGCACTCGTGAGTTCGGGCGACATTGAGGCAGCCGCAACTGGTTTGTCTCTGCTTGAAGTGGCGCGAGCGTGGGTGGTTGAACCTGATGATCGCGCGCCGCGAACGGGTGTCGTGACACTCGTCGCCATGCGAACACGTCCGGATGAAAATGAACCTGACGAGCCGCCAGAAACTGCAAGGTGGCTCGCGGAAATACGCCGTCAGTTGGTCCAGCGAATGCCGCTCGGCGCCCGACTGGTTGTTGCAGCTCCTCGTTATCGCGACTTCACCATTGAAACCGTCGTCGAAGCCCACCAGGGTCTTAATCCCGACACCGTAAAGAAAGCTGTCGTAGATGAACTCAAGAAGCGACTTGCGATTGTCGGTCGAACACCACGCAAGCCAGGCGTGCCGGTGACCAAACGAGATGTGGCTGCGTGGCTCCGAGGAGTTGACGGCGTCAAACGCATCCTTGAACCGCAACTGCGATACGACAATGGGAAACCGACCGACAAGATCAAAGTTCTGCGCAGTGGTTTACCTCGATGGAAAGACCGCGAGAGTACGATAGAGGTCAAGCGTGCAGAATCCGGGAGGTCGCAATGAGCTCGAATCAGTTGCGCAGTTACCGATTCAGAACGCAGGCTCAGTGGGACACGTGCCTCTTTGTTCAGGCATCTCGGACTGCTGAGGCGGGAAGCGAGGTCGTAGGACCATTCGCGCCTTACGCTCGACCTGCCGCTCTATTTGAATCGCGTGGAGCGTACGCACCTGTTGTAACGCGAGCGGGCGAGATTCTTTGGCTGGATGACGATCGAATGTTGCATCGTATCTCACCGTGCAACGACATCCCTGAAGTATTAACTCCTCCAGGCGCATTCCTAAGCGCATCGCGGATCATCGCAACAGCGCAGGGTTTATGGGTCATGACTGGAAACCCCGCTGACACTCTTCAGCTTTACGAGAGTGATTCGTTTGCGCGGCTACTGTCAATAAGGCTTCCAGACGTCCGACTCGTTGACATTGCGAGCGGTGGTCGCGACTCGGTCTTCGCGTTGGTTGATGAGAACGGGGTGTGGAAGGCTCTTTCATTTGATTGCGCAGGACACCCTACGCACTCGATCGAGTTTCAAGGTCTTGCGCATGCCGAGGCGTTTGTGTTTCTGAAGAAGTCGCAACGCTTTGTCATTCTTACCGGCGGTCCGCACCCAAAACTTGAATGGTTCTCAACTAAGGATCAACCCGCAGCTTCCAACAAGAAGTGGCGCGAAAAACACGCGATAGCGACGCGGCTATTTACTCGTGTGATTGCGGGGATCCGTCCGTGCTTTTGCGCTCATGTTCTCGGCAGTGACTCAAGAGAGCGGGTGTTCTTAGCAGGCCGAGATGGAGATGAATTTGGTGGCGGCGAGTACATCGTAGAGTTTGATTTCGATGGTAACTCGTTAGGTGATGCGCAAGTCGATCCGGTGGATGCCCCGATCACCGGTGTCACCGGCGATCGACAGCGTCTGCTGGCGACTGGCAAACGAGGGCTGTTGCGATTTACGTCTTCTGACGTTGTGCCGGAAAACGCTGGACCAGTGCGCTGCGCGTTGGTCACGCCAATCCTCTTCTCGCCTGATCGTGAAGACAAGCGACGCTGGCTTCGCATTGAAGCAACCGCTCGGGTGCCGGACGGAAGCACACTCGAAATCTCCTATGCCAGTGCTGACAAGGACGAGGACGTAAAGCGTCTCAGGGACATTTTGAATGACAGCAAACTGCCCCAGAGTCATCGCGTTGAAAAGCTGTTGGCTGAGCCGGATCTTTGGAAAGGTAAAACTACGTTTCGAGGTGCTGGCGCCGAAACTCAAGAGGCAAAAACGTTCTCTGCGAAGTTATTCGACGAACACGACCGCAACGTCGTCGTTTGTATTTCACTGAGCGCTTCCACCGGCGCGCACTTGCCCGTCCTCTCGCAGTTGGATGTTCTCTATCCGGGTCGAACCCTCATGGAGAACCTGCCGGCGATCTATCAAGTGGAAGAAACAAAGCCCGACAGTTTTCTGCGGTCGCTCGTTGGTGTTCTGGAAACGACGACGCAGGGAATCGACGACCGCATCGCTGCAATGGGTAGTCTCATAAATCCAACGACTGCTCCGGAACCGTGGCTCAACTTCATTGCTCGGTGGATTGGCGTGCCATGGGACGACGCCCTCACCCGAAAACAAAAAACGAGCCGTGATAACGAGTGCCCCTGAGATCGCCAAGGGACGCGGCACGCGCGCCGGTCTCGATGCATTACTTGAAGCCTTGATACCCGGTCCGCCACGACGTTTTCGCGTTAGGGATGCCACGGCTGACTTTGGTTTTGCAGTGGTTGGTGGCGAGTCGTGTCCGGGAAGCGCACTGCCCGCGATGCTCGGGGGCTATACGCGTTGGCACCCCGTCCTAAATTCAAGTGCGGTGCTTGGATACATGCGTTTGCCTTGCGCCAATCAACTCGAAGACGGCGCGTGGCAACTCGTGGGTCAGGTTCAGGTCGAGGTAGTGGCAACAGCGGCGGAGCGACAAGCATGGCAGCCATGGCTACTTGCGTTGCTCACTGAAATGGTCCCGCTGACGGCACGTGTTGAAATCCGCTGGGTGACGGCACAAGCGCTCCGCACAAATCGCCTCGACGGAACAATGACGCTTGAGTCACCACCAGAACCGCATCTTGGTACGGATGCCATCACCGGTCTAGCTAGGTTGCCGGAAGGCGCAGTTCGTCTATCAGCATGCGGAGAGCCGATTGGTACACGCTTGCGTTGATGACAGGAGAATTCAGATATGAACTATCCAACTACATATAAAACCCACACGAGCAGCGCCAAAGGAGAATGCTGTACCGAGTCGAAATGTGAGTCGGGCCTGAGAAACAACTATTTCGAGGGGAAGCGACTTACCGCCGATTCGTTTCGCGTTGAGCAGACTTACATGCAGGGCCGGCGGCATTTGCTCAACCGTGCGATTCATGGTTGGGGAGTGGTCTACGGCTATGAACTCTCCGAATCGCAATCTAAAAGGAGCGAGACGAACGAGCTGAAGATCGGTCCGGGATTGGCTCTCGACAGGTGTGGTCGGGAGCTTTTGGAACGTGGAACGTCTATTCAATTCAAAGATGTGATTCTGGTTGATGAAGACTACAAGCGCATCGATCTTGATGACCTGCTCAAGTCCATTGGAGTAATGCCAGGTTTTTCCTGGGACGCACCGCCAAGAGCACTGATTGAGGCTCTCAAACAAAAATGCGGTGTGCTAAGTGTTCACTATGCCGAACGGGACACCTCGCACATGAGAATTGAGGATCGTTGCCGCTGCGAGCGCGATGAGTGGGATCACCTTTGCGAGACGGTTTACTACTCAATCCAACTCATTGACTGCGACGCTTGCTGCGAGCCAGTTGACTGTGAGCTTCAATGTGAATGTGGGACTGGCAAGTGCTGCGAAGAACCAGACGAGGGAGATATTGGACCTGATCCGGTTCCGGCAGCTCGTCAATGGCATCAGCGTGGTGGATGTGAATGTCTCTGTCATCACCTGACGACCCTACCGGTCGGCGGTGAGTGCGACAGCTTGTGTGAGATTGAGGGACCTTGCGGAAATGTGCGAGTCGACTCGCAGAACGGTGTTCGGCTCGCGTGCGTCGGATTGGGCATCGACAAGTGTGGGTTGGCTTTCGGCCCGGTACGGGATGCTTGCGGTCCTCGCCGTCTCATCAAGCGTAACGATCTACTGTACGACCTCATCCGCGGGTGCGATCTCACTCACATCAAGAACTACGGCTGGAAAGCCTGGCACCGTTATCCCGACCCTATTCCTTTTACAGACTTCGCTGATGCGTTTGCGCAAGTGACGCCAGGTTCTCATGAAGCCGAATACGAAACCAGAGATTTTTGGGTGGAGTTTTCCCGCCCCGTCCGGCGTGACACGGTCAAAGACTGTTTTGTCATGAACATTGTCACCGTTGAAGGTGACGACTGGTGGTGGGAAACGTCTCGAGTACCGATAACGGGCATAGTAACAGCGAATACGGATCTCATCGATCGCGCCACGATTAAGGTGGAGGGCACTTGGCTCGAGAGCACAATCAGAGGCAACAGCAGTCGTCTCCAAACATGGACCGCCAGAGTTGAAATCGAAATTCGCGGAGATTTCATCGTTGACTGCAATGGTCAGACGATAGATGCAAATGCGCATGGCCTGTCCAAAGGGCCCACTGGAAACGGGACGCCGGGCGGCACGTTTCTATCGACGTTTCTGGTAGAGCCGCAGGATTCACCAGGCTATCAAATCTCAAACCGCAGTAAAGGAGTCAGGTGATGAACAACACCAACGAACCAGTCGGCACCAGCAAGGGCCTGTCGACGCTGGAAAGACCCAGGTTTGGCCCGGGCATGCTCTTGCATCACGAAGATCTGGAGCAGTTGAACATCTATACGCGCTCACTGAGCCGTCTTTTGTTTCAGTCGTTCTTTGGCTGTGGAGTCATCTGCGGTTTGGTTATCGAAGAAGTAGTCGAAGAGTGCGAAAAGCTGAAGATAACAATCCAGCCAGGCGTGGCGCTCTCGTGTGCGGGCGATCCGGTTTATGTACCGGTGGCGAAAGACGTGTTCACCAAAGAGGGTTTGGAACTGGACGTGAATCTGAAACTCTGGGTCGTGCTTTGTGGCACGACTAAGTGCTGCGCACCACGAACCACGACCTGCTCATGCGATGACGACGAAACAACTTCTGATTGCACGCGAGAAAAAGACGCCTTCGAGATTCGTCTGATGCTGGAACGGCCCAAGTGCGCATGCGCATGCCCGCTACCGGAAGAAGGCGATGAGCCTGAGCCTGAGATGGATCCTGCAGCGGTTGATCATTGTCTGTGCTCTGGCAAGAAATGCCACAAAGATCACTACGCGGGAATTTGCGGATGCACCTGCGGTGAATGCTCTGGTTGCGATTGCAAGTGCATTCTACTTGCCTACATTGAAAGAATTGGAGACACAAAAGAGTGGAAGGTGGATCACAGCGTTCGTCGCTTTATACGGCCTGTGTTGATGCGCGACCCACAACTTGAGAAGGACAAAACAGCCAGCGGTGGTGATCCAGGGATAGCCCAATCTATAGATACACTTTCGGGTGAAATCCCTGAGACGGAAATGAAGCGCGTGCGAAACACGTTGAACGCGCTTTCCGAATCTGAGAGGGCGCTGGTCATTCAGATATTGGAAGCGGTTCCTGACCGAACCGAAAAGGCGCACCTTCTTCATGAGATCGCGATTAAGCATCACGACGATAAATTGGGAGCAAACGTTCCTCGCGAGAGAAGGAACCTGATTAACAGACTAAAGGCTGATCTGTCGGAAGTGCGGAAACGGAGCCAGTCATCGTCGAAGGGTAAAAAGACTAAGTAGGCTTGACGAGCTTTCGGGGTCCTGAAATGGCAAGCGATCGCACAGGCCTGCGTGCGGCGGCGACCTTCGAACGGCGGCCGTCTGATCGCAACTCGAGTGCAGCGCAGATCGCGGAGATCCAACGATCGCCGGCGCCGCTAACATTGCAGCAGCGCGTCGGAAATCGAGCGGCACAAACCATGATCGCTCGATCCAAGGCCTCACAATCTAAGGAGAAGGAGACTGAAGAAGAAGAAGAAGCAGCCGGCGAAGTTACTGTAGCCTCGCCCAAAACTGTCCAGACTTCAAAGTGGTTACGACTACCGGGAAAAGTTTCGAAGGCATATGACCCGGCGGAACTCGAAGCCGAGGAAACTGCGCGCAAAGTGATGCGCATGCAAACGCCGCCCGCGCCGGCGCCTAAGCCGTCGCCGAAAGGTACTGCGAAAGGCGCCGTTCAACGTGCTGAAGCAACAAACTCGCAACCCACAACTCCTGCTCCTGCTCGTACAGCATCGTCCTCTCGCGTAAACATCTCCGGCGGTTCGCCGTTGCCTAAATCTGTTCGCACTCACATGGAACCGCGTTTCGGTGCGAACTTCGCCAACGTGCGCGTTCACACTGGAGAGGCCGCGGCCCATCAAAGCGCAAACGTCAATGCGCATGCATTCACAGTCGGCGATCACATCTTCTTTGGAAAAAACAAGTACCAACCTGACAGTGCCTCCGGAAAAGAACTGATTGCGCACGAACTAACGCACACAATTCAGCAGCAAGCGGTCGTTCAACGACAAGTTGACACCACAGTCACGCAGCGCAGCGAACCACGCATTCAACGTTTGGGCATCAGCGATGCGCTCGATTGGATTGCTGACAAAGCCAATTACCTGCCCGGATTTCGGCTGCTCACGATCGTGCTCGGTATGAACCCGATCAATATGCAGCCTGTTGATCGTAGCGCCGCCAATATCCTGCGCGCACTACTTGAGATGATTCCGGTTACCGGCGCACTCATTGCCGAAGCGTTGGAGAGATACGGAATCTTGGCGAAGGTCGGGTGCATGGGTTGAGGGTCAGATTCGCACCCTCGGAATGGTTGGGAGTCAATTGAAAGGCGCCCTGATGAAGTTCCTCGATTCTCTCGGCTTGACTGATATTTTCGACTTGGACGACGTCTACGAACGCGGCAAGCGCATCCTCACTGAGCCGATCACTCGGCTGATTGATTTCGGAAAATCGTTAGCGGGGGACATCCTCACTTTCATTCGCGAAGCGATTCTCCTGCCGTTGGCGAAGCTTGCTGAAAATACTCGCGGCTACGATCTACTCAAGGCTGTACTGGGCCAGGATCCCATTACCGGCGAACCAGTTCCACGCACGCCCGAGGTTCTGATCGGCGGCTTCATGAAGTTTATCGGTCAGGAAGAAATCTGGGAGAACATGAAGAAAGCCAACGCGATCCCGCGCGCGTGGGCCTGGTTTCAGGGAGCGCTGCAAGGCCTCATGGGATTTGTTCGTCAGATTCCAACTCTCTTCATCAATGCACTGAAGTCGCTTGAGATAATCGATCTCATCCTGCCGCCAAAGGCGTTCATCAAGGTAGCCAGCGCCTTCGGCGGATTCGCCGTTCAGTTCGTCACATGGGCCGGGAACACAATATGGACGTTGCTTGAGATCATATTTGATGTCGTGAGTCCGGGAGCGCTCGCTTACATCAAGAAGACCGGCGCAGCGTTGAAGAGCATCCTCAAGAACCCGATTCCTTTTGTTCTCAATTTGGTTCGGGCCGCCAAGCTCGGTTTTCAGCAGTTTGCCGATAACATCGGCACACATCTCAAGGCGGGCCTAATCGATTGGCTTACAGGTGCGCTCGAAGGCGTTTACATCCCGAAGGCTCTCAGTTTGCCGGAACTGGGCAAGTTCGCCCTGAGTGTGCTGGGAATCAGTTGGGCTCAAATTCGCGCAAAGATCGTCAAGGCGCTTGGGCCAAATGGCGAGACGATCATGAAAGTGCTGGAGACGGGCTTGGACATCGTCGTTGCGCTCGTCACTGGTGGGCCCGCCGCGGCTTGGGAATTGATCAAGGAGAAGCTAACCGAGCTCAAAGATCAGGTTGTCAGTGGAATCATTGGCTTCGTAACCGATGCGATTGTGAAGAAAGCCATCCCCAAACTGATCGCCATGTTCATTCCTGGAGCAGGCTTCATCTCAGCAATCATCTCTATCTACGACACCATCATGGTCTTTGTTGAAAAGATCTCGAAGATCATCCAGGTCGTCAAAGCGTTTATCGACTCCATCGTCGCGATAGCGGGAGGCAATATAACCGCCGCCGCCAATCGCGTCGAAAGCGTTCTCAGCAGGCTGCTTGTCATTGGCAATCAGCTTCCTTGCTGGTTTCCTGGGCTGGGCAAGATCACTGACAAGATCAAGGAGATCATCGAAAAGGTTCGAGTGAAAGTGGACAAAGCGATCGATGCGGTGATTGACTGGATCGTAGACAAGGCCAAGGCGCTCTTCGCGAAAGGCAAGGCTGCCGTGAAATCGCTCATTGCGTGGTGGAAACGTGAAGAGAAGTTCACCGTCGACGGCGAGCCACATCGCGTGTTCTTCTCGGGCAACGCGAAGAGCCCCGAGGTGCGAGTGGCCAGCGAGCAAAAGAGTCTTGATGAGTTCCTGAAAGAAGCCAGGAAGTCTGAATAGCGACCCTGGCACGATCGACGCAGTGGAAGCGGCATATGCCAAGATCAAAGCGCTGGTCCAGAAGCGAAAGCCTCCAACTCCGGATGGGGAGGATCCCACAACCGATAACGACATACAGACGGAATTCGGCACCATCGCGTCGCTGCTACCCAAACTCTTTGCGGGTGACGCGTGGGGAACCGAAACAAACCCGCTCCTAATTATGTATCCAAAGAAGGCGGCATCTCTCTACCGCACCTTGTATCTGGGGCCACTTGTTTCTGGTCAGTTGAAACAGCAGGACCTGGCTGCGCGTGTCGGAAAGAGTGGTCCTGTCGCCCCAGGCTTTAATCCGAAGGCTGTCATTAACCCGACGGTGGCGGCTCTCGACAAGTGGGTTGATGAGGGTGGCGTAATTACTGTGTACCGGCCGTTCGAACAGTTGCCGTGGCCCTACGGCGCGACGCAAGGCGGGTCCGGCACTCTCGGAGTTGCTCCCCAATTCCAGGCGCAACCGGGCACTTCTTTCGGCTACGAGAAGGGCAAGACACCAGGTGGCAGAAAGCTCAACGATGCCCTCAAGAAATACGGCTACTACGGCAAGAAAGATGGAGGCGAAAACACCGATGGCGACCACGTCTTAGAGGCCCAGTTGATTGGGAAAGTTGCCGATCAGATTCCAAATATGTGGCCACTCGACAAGACGGAAAATCGCCACGGTGAGAATCTCGAACAAAGCGCTGACGCAGAGGTAGCCGGAGGAAAACTGAAATTCAAGGGATTGGCCGCCGCAAACACCTCGACAGATCCAAAGAAGACCAAGAAGCCTACACTACGCGTAATGATTAAGAGCACGAAATAGCCGCCTCGGCCCTGCGCTATCTCCTGCCGCCTCGATGCCGCCCGCGCTAACCAGGGTGCATCACGCACGCGACGCATTGCCTGTGCGCGACTTTGCAGTTGAAGCTTTTCAAGAACGTGGTGGACATGATGTTTGACGGTGGCGACGCTCAAGCAGAGTTCGTTTGCGATTTCCTTATTCGAAAATCCGCGACCCACGAGTTCCAGCACTTCGGATTCCCGTCGAGTTAAAGCGAGACTGAGATCCGATTCTTCGGAACCAGACTCCATGTGAAACAACGCGCGCAGGAGACCGCCTGAGATCTCAGGCGGACAAGCGAGTCGTCCGGCAACAATCTCTGTAAGCGAGTTGCAAAGCTCATCAACCGACGCGTCGCGCGCAACGTATCCGGCGAAACCAGCGCGACCACAGCGAATAACTTCCTGGCGCTGTTCGTTGAGCCCAAGCGCGACCAACGGCACCTCGGGCCATTGAGACGCAATCTCCCTAACGTCGAAAAGATCGACTCCCTGGGTCACATCAATTAGGACCACATGGATCTCCGTCGTCATGAGCGCGTCGCGAAGTCTCGCGAGATCGCTTATGACCGCACTTGTGCGCATGTTGGGCCGACTGCTAAAGCACGCAGCCAGCCCATCGCCGAGTAGTCGAACAGGAGTCAATATGACAATGTTCATGCACGCAACTCCGTGCGCTAAGGGCGGTTCACCGCGGTTAGATCAAGACGATGATCAACAGATCTGCTAAACGCCCTGGGATACGTTCAACCATGAGAGAATCTGAAGACTCCTAGAAAAAACTTGAGCGAGGCTGGATTTTGGCAAGTGTGCAGGAAGCAGAGGCTGCCCTGAATTCAACCCTTTCCACCTGAGACGGACGTACGGTACTGTACGCAAGCCACTCTGCCAAGTCAACACTTTTAACGGGTAGTGTCCTAATCTGAGATCTGGAATTTATTTTGGCCGCTTGAGGTAAAACCTACTGCTTTGGTCAATGGCAACCAGTTCCCAGCCTTGTGATCCGTAGCGATTAAGTTCATCTTCCATCGGTGCTTGAAGAATTAGATATTCCCACTTCTGCATATGGCCTCCTGAGAGCGAGATTAAAATAAAAGAAGGGGCCAATAGCGCCCCTTCTTACCTCTTACCCTTTACGTTTAGGTTCCCACGTTGAGTGTCACGCTATTCTTCTGGCTCAGGGAATGGCGTTCGCATCTCTTTCGCCAAATCCTTCATTTGGCGCAAATGTTTCTCGAGAAAGTCATCTTCTCTTTTGCGACCGTATATGAACACTGCCACTAAGGACGCAAGCGTTGCGATAAATACGGATAGTCCGACAACATTGCTGCCCTGCCAAATTAACGCAAAGCCTCCTCCCATCCCAAAAAAGGCAATGATGAATGCAAACCATTGCCCCCTCCTCTGGGCACTGACACCGGCCTCAAGTTTTGTCCTTTCCATGTAGTGCCGGTGATCACTCTCGCGCTCCATTCTGTCTAAAATTCTTCTCGCTGACCCCTGCACAACGCGTTCATAGGCCTCCAGCATACTCGGAGGCGGCAGATGTGCCAGAGGGCTAATCTCTGGAAATGATGGGCGGTCGGGCGGATCGTGCGGGATCAGATCGTCTTCATCTTCCATGGCGGTCAGGGAGGAGCCTTTGAGGACGCCTTAGTTTATCCCGCCCAACTAGGCTCTATCTCGGGGCGTGAGTTTGCGGTTTCCTCTTTCTCGTTGACATCGATCTCTTGGAGCACCGCGGCGTAATATCGTCGCTTTCTAGCAATGAGCCTTTCTTGCCTTTGAATTATGCGCTCGCGGTTTGCGATGTCTCGCCGAATCATTTCGAGCCGTACCTCGTGGAATTGACGTTCCGAAAGCAGTCTTGTGCGAGGGCTATCCCTCTCATTATCAAAAGCTGCCAGTAGGTCTCTTTGAACCATCTTCAGATCATAAGCGAGAGCCAGCGAGTCGGCCAGAGCTGGGGGCATCGTCGTGTAAGGAGGATCAAAAACCCCGCCCAAATCTAGCGTGCGTGCAGCCCCTGTCAGCCACGATGGAAAACCAAAAACAACCATTCCAAATCCCTTACCTTGCTCTCCCGGCCTAGAATAAACCCTAAAGCTGATCGACTTGGCTGTCGGGTTTTGCTTCATTAGATGCATAAGGGATGCCACAAGTTCCGTTAATTGAACGTGTTCGAAAACACCACTTATTCCGTATTATTAAAGAGTAGATCTGAGGCAGCTTGGTCCATAACGGATGCCACAGGTCAGAGTCAACGCGAGGTCGTTTAGGGTCCAATCTATACCCCTTTATTCGGGATGGGGCATAGTCGTAAATCATGCCAGACCATACTCTACCTTCAACCGGAAATCAAGCCGTCGAAACAAAAATGTCATCGAATTGCAATTTGACGAGCGGGGCAAAATAGTCTATTACATCCCCCGCTTTTTTGAGACTTTACGTCCGTATGGAGACATGGGTCGACTCGCCTGAAAGACCGCCCCTAAAGAACTCGCAAAATAATCCCGTAGTACGAAAATAGTAGTAGACAAATTATGGTTTCCGTAGTACAGTATTCCTACTGGAGACGGAAACAATGTCTAACTACCACCTAAGCAAAGACAAACAGATTGCAGTTACAGCGGCCCTAGCTGAAGGTTCTTCGATTCGGTCCATTGAGAGAATGACCGGAGTCCACAGAGACACGATCATGCGCTTGGGTGTGCGCGTCGGTCAAGGCTGTGCGCGTTTACTGGATGAGAAAATGCGCGAATCTCGATTGTGAGCGGATCGAACTGGACGAAATTTGGGGATTTATTGGTAAGAAGATCGCGCATGTTCGTGAGGATGACGATCCGACCTTTGGCGACGTTTGGACCTTCTGCGCGATTGATGCGGAGACTAAGCTAGTTCCGGCCTATAAGGTGGCTAGCTCGCGCAATCTGCCCAACACAACCGCTTTTATCAGCGACCTATCCTCACGCCTTAACAATCGCGTTCAGATTTCCTCTGATGCGATGAACTCCTACCAAGAAGCTATCGAGTCAGTGTTCGGTCTAGAAGTCGATTACGCGCAGATTGTAAAAACCTACGGCACAGACGAAAGTAAGTACAGCACACCAGAGCGTAAGTATTCTCCCTCGCGCATTACGGCCAGCGAAAAGATCTGGATGCAGGGAAGGCCGGAAGCGAAGTACGTTAGCACCAGCTATGTTGAAAGGTTGAATGCCTCGACTCGCCTTCACGTTAAGAGACTTAATCGCTTGACGCTCGCGTTTAGCAAGAAGTTTGAAAACTTCGAGGCAGCGGTTGCGCTCAACTTCGCCAGCTATAACTTTGTTAAGACTCATGCGACTTTGAAAATGACGCCAGCGATCGCGGCAGGAGTCGAGACAAACTTTTGGTCCTACGGCGATCTAGTCGAGGCAGTTGTATGAGTGACTACATCGCAGAGATAAAAGCAGTCTTTTTGAAACTGCATAACTGTGACGCGGAATACGTCGAGACTGTGCCTGTGGTCGAGGGGTTTCAAGGCGAAACGATCTGGCAAGGCGACGTTGAGGTATTCGACATACGAGGGCATCCAAAAGCAACACGCGGTTACGGCTGGGGATATACAACAACAGAGAGCGGCGGTAGACGCTACTTCACAGTGTTAGAACTGCCGCCAGTTACGTCGCCACAAACTGCGGTCCAAGCGGCGATTATGTCGGAGATCAAAAATGCGAGAGAAAAAGGTAAAAGTAGGTAGACCACCAATGCCGAGAGGCGAAGCGAAAGCAATCGTATTGCAGTCGCGTGTACAACCCGCAGAAAAGGCTGCGTATCAAAAGGCGGCGAAGTCTGAAGGCAAAGACCTTTCGACATGGGTACGCGATAAGTTGAATGCCGCTATTAGGTGAACCACTTCTAATGGTAGGTCCGTCCCGTGACTGAAACTCACACCCCGCCATGAATCAGTCGTAAACTGTTGATTTTGATCCCACTTAATTCAATATTGCAATTCAGAATGAAAGTAGTATATTTGCTCTGCGCACTGGCAATGCGCAAGCATCGCGTTCTGGTTTATGGCGCGTCTTATGAACGGAAGGATAAATAAGACGGATGGGCGTACAGAGATTTATTCGCGCGATTCTTTGTTGAAAAATTAAGCAGTGAGTCATGGGTAATAGGCTGGCCCATCGCCTATTCATCGGGACCATGAGTTAAGCTCGCTGTGACGAAAATCACAATGCTGCACTCCCACGAGCAGTTCACTTTGCGGGGGAAGTGTCTATTGAGACTTTCGTTACTGCGAGCTTTTTCGTTTTTTTTGGGGGGGCGTGATCGGCGGAAATAACCTAAGCACATAACGGACGAGAGCGTTGGGGTGATGGCCCAACGCTCTCATATGAATCCGTGAATTGTCTAAGTAATTACATCGCCCTTGGCGATGCGGGATTCGTCTACATAGTAGCACGGAAATCCCAAACACAACTAAATAGTTTTTGGAGGGTGTCCCTCGACTGGCGTCGTTTAACGGGCCGTACATCCCAAGGGGGCGCTTGTACCCAAGCGTCAGGTTCGATTCCTACGCCCTCCGATTTAGACGCTAACACAGGCAATTTGTCTCACTCAAGGTCAGGAGTGTTACGAGATGTATTTTATGTATGTAGACGAATCAGGCGATCCTGGTGCGTATGATCTGACGAAGCCCGAAGATAACCGCGCGACGCGCCATTACATCGCCAGCGGGTTTGTTATACCTGCTGAAGAGTGGCGAAACTATCTGACTTACCTTCTAACTGTGCGTCGCTATTTAAAAGGTAAGTATGGCTTCCCTATTCGTGCTGAGCTTCATGGCGCTGAGCTAATTCGACCACGAAGCAGTAGTCATGCTATTAAGCGTGTTGGGCCGCGATATAAGAGAATCGATTTGTATCGCGAGGCTCTGAAGTATCTGCCTCACGGAATGCCGCGCGCATCGATCATTAACGTTCATCTCGATAAGCAGAAACCGATTTACGCCTCTTCGACGGGATGGGACATTCAGGAGTTGGTCTGGGGCCGTTTACTGCAACGCTACACGACTTATCTTCAAAAGAGTTGTAACGGTAGTTGCGGTCTAGTTTTTGCCGACCACACCAATGAACCGAAGGTTAGAAGGTTGCTACGGAAAATGAGAGTACACAACTACGTGCCGAGCAAAATCCATCGAGGCGAATCGCTATCTGCGCCGTTGGTGAACATTGTGGAAGATCCAATTATGCGCAACTCTGAATCGTCTTACTTTGTTCAAATTGCCGATCTTGTGGCGCACGCGCTTTACAGGCAGATTTATCCAAAGGGAAGTCTTAAAAAGTACAACGTTGATCGCCTCTTTGATCTGGTAGATCCGTTGCTGAACAAGGACGCCTGTCGATACAACTCGCAAGGCATTGTTCACTGCTGAAATGAGATAAGGGCTGTCAGCGGTTACGCCAACAGCCCTTATCTCATCCTTGACGATGAGTGCCCCGGCTTCAAGCCGGGGACTTTGTAGCGGCCGGACACCCAACCATTAGGGCGGGGCCAGTCGCTAACAGAATAATATTACTTAAACCGTCCCTTGTCAAAACCTTTGTTGCATCGATGAAACGGCTAAGTGGTTCCCAAAGTGCGATTTATAAGCACAAAAGGCCCCTATGGTGTTAAATCTTCAGGAGTCCTAAATGTCCCGTTTATCATCGATCAAAACGTCCGTCGAAATTCGCGCTAATTTCGCATAGGCCAACAGAAGCATCAAAGGTGGTTCCCTTCTGCCGGTCTCGAACTGCGAGATTTGCGCCGCACGTAACGGTGAGGCTTTGTACTTCAGTGCCGTAACCATCTCGGATTGACTCAGACCTAATTGCGTTCTGATCTGCCATAGCTTCTTTGCCAGCTTCTTAGGTACAGGACGCTTCGCCATTAGAAGTGATCTCCTAACGGCTTGCGTCTGGTGCTAGCAGTTGCTAGTATCTCGTGGCTTGTTTGATAGGTTGAATTGTTCGCCCAGTTATACCGGGCAAGATTCACCTAATCATTTCCTCCGAGGCCAACAATATGTATCGCAAACGATTGTTCCTCAATCCGATCTCACTTAGCGCCCCGTCATTCATTCAGGCGTCGCAGATTCCAGTGATGAGGGAACCTACTTGCTTGGAAGCTACGTCCTGATTATAGCCGACTGTCACCGCAACATCATGCTCGAATTCAACCTTACTAATGCGCAGCAACGGAAAATGAGTCTCGACAAGATTGATCGATTAGTGAAGGTTGTCAACGAATTCGGGGAGGCGATCCATGCGGAGGCGAAGGCAATCGAGGAACAGGCGAAGCGAAATGCCTAAAGGGACGCATCCGAGACCGAGGCACCTTGCAGCCAAGCTACGGGCTATTCGTAAACGGTTTGGCGTCAGTCAATCACGGTTAGCAAAGCTACTTGAATTCAAGGTGTCCTATGCGCGTATCTCTGAATACGAACACGGAGTAAGAGTGCCTAGCCTTTTGGTCTTGCTTCGCTACTCGCAGATTGCGGGAATACACATGGAGACGCTTATCGACGACAAACTAGAATTGCCGGAAAAATGATCTTGCTCCGCGCCGTAGTTGGGCAAGGAAACTGAAAGGCCGGACACGCCCAGATCCGGCCTTTTGGTTTCTTGCAGCGATCATCTTCCACTAGTTCCTGCTAAAGCAGTGATGAGTGGCAGGATAGCATCCTTCTGGTCTGCCTCAGGTAGATCTTTGGCTAACCTATAAGCTGCTAGTATTCTCCAAGTCTCATGTAAGCGCGTCGAAATGTCGTTTAGCCTCACATAACTTGAGCGATATAACACTAGCGCGGTTGCTGATATGAACTCTGAGAGTATCCCGGCAATTGTCGTCAAATTACCAGTACCTTCGCCCCATCCAAGCAGTGAACGAGCAGAACCGAGCAATATCACCACCAATCCTAATGCCATGAAACAAGCTGATAGGAAAAATGCATATATCGTTTGCGATCTAACCCATTCGTAGTTTCGACTTAGCTGTTCAACCGCAAGCCCTAAATCGGTGGTGGTAGCTGATGGTGGGGTTACTTTCGTATCCTCTCGGACAACTGCCACGTAGGTCACTGCCATTCCGCCAAGCACAAGGATGCCCGCAAGGATGAGCGTGACAACCTTGCCAGTACCCGTCTGCAATGACCCAAACGGGAGTATGAACAACAATAACCCTACTACCATTATGAATGGCCCTGCGGTGCTACGGTTGACGTGAAGGATCTCAAGAGATGTTTCAAGAAGAGAGGAAAGACCGTTGGCCATGCTGAGGACCTCCGAAACGAGCGGGAATCGTGCGAGCAAATGCCAGTCTTATATCAAAAGGTAAGAAGATTTAGAATAGCGAGCAGGAACAAAAGCTATGCCAAACTCTCGATTCTGATTTTCAGATTAGGACACTACCCTTTTAACGTTAGGTATTGCGATGCTGGAATTGCTGCGGCGCTTTGCAGAAAAAGTCGACGAACGGGTGGCCACGGAGGGCCACCCCTACAAAAACGCGACGAGAATTATTGGTGTGTGGATAGTTTGTAGGGGAGGCCCTCCGTGGCCGCCCCACGCGTCATCATTCACCCTCCCGCTCGTACTTTAATATTTCATAGGCCATCTTTACTTATCTCTCGATTTCGAGGTCGTTCGCGATGAAGTTTTCTTGGGACTAGGCGTCCTGGAGTTCGCCGAACCCTGGCCCGCCCGGCCCTGGCCCGGCTTTCGCGGTTGCTGAAATGTCTGTTCACTTCTGTGCTTTGGTTCCGTGCCAAACTTATTTGGTGCTTTACCTCTGTCGCCTCCCTGGTTCATTCAAGTCCTTTCGTAGTTTCTCGCTGAGGCTGTATCGATCCCCTCCTCCACTTTGTTAACCTAGCGTTGTTTACGTTTCAGTTCATTTAGATCGAGAGATGCCTCCTGATCAGTCTGGGTAGGGCGCTCGCGTTCACCGAAAGCTCCGCCCACCGGATTACTAGCCGGCAATGGGGCTGTAGCATCTCTTGCTCGTTCTTCCTTCTGTGCCGAGGAACGAAGTCCCTCTTTTTGTGATTGTTGTTCGCTCATGGTCTGTGTTCCTTCCTGAACTATCGTCCGGCTTTCGGTCTGCGCGGATTGCTTCTATCCACTGTACGGGCCGCCGCTTCCTCCTCGGCGGTTCCGATATTTTGGCGAGCGTCGGTTGCCTGTAACACTTCCGATCGTTTATTCAGCTTGTTGTTACGGCCAGGTTTCGGACTTTGCTTCTTGCCTTGTCCGGTTGGTGGCTGATTCAACTTATTGCGACTTTTGTTCATCGAGTTGGTCCCATCATTGATTTAGCTCATGGTTGGGAGCCCGCACATACAGAAACAACAAGCAGTAGCGACTGGTTTGTGAAACTGCAACCCAGATGCCACAACAATTCCCAAGTAGTCCAAGGGCCCAGGCGCGATTTGTTGACATGGCATCGCGCCTTTACAAACGCTCTTCTGTGTATCGATTGTTTTCGGCTCGTTACGTTTCGAGACGGACTGCCTGAGATTCGTCACTTGAGATGGCAGTGCCAGGTAGGATAAACGAAGCAGCGAATAGCGGCAGTACGCCGAAGGCGTTGGCTAATTTCAGCCCAGGGTTGGAGCGCAGCGACAACCCTGGGTATCAAATTCAAATCCACGCTAAACCCTGACAGGGTTAGGCGGTTGGCGAACCCTTTCAGGGTTGTTACGGAATACGTAACACGATCCCAGGGTTGTAGCTGCGCTCCAACCTCTGGGCTGAAATTAGCCAACGCCTTCGGCGTATTTTCAAACTGAACCAGTGCGTGATCGCTAGTCAGGGCCACGATAAAACTAAAACTGACTATTCCATACCGAGAAGAAGACCAAGGGCTTGTCGACAACCCGCGGCGAGGGCGGTGGATTCATCAGCTAACCCCGAGATACGAGCGATGGCGCTCTTCGGATGGCCTCATGTAGTTCTCCCACGGTTAGATCCCGATACGCCGGACGCGGCTCACCTTTAAGCCACCGAACAAGCACTGAGATACCAAGCAGATCTATCCCTTCGGGACCGAAAAGGTATTCGTTTGGTCCAAGCTGAAGCGTTTGCGCAATGCCTTTCTCTGGCGATGCAAGATCAACACGGAATCGTTCAATAGTCGCGCAGAGCAGATCATCGCCGTCATCGCCAGTGACGCCAAGATCAGCTTCGAGCCGAGTTTCAGCCGTAATCAGCCGATGAGGGTGAACACCTGTGAACTCACGAACGAAGGTAATGACTTCAGTGATTGACGGACTGGTCATGCGCAATTTGTCGTGCCGCCCAACGCTGACTTCCCGGCAGGCGGTTCTTTAGTAGTCTCACTTATTTGCCTGCAATAAACATCTTTCAGCAGTCGTAACATGATAGACCAAATGTCGTCTTTCGTGTCGCTTGCGCTGCGGTTTATCGACGCTTTGCTTATGGCATATAGCTTGTTACCTGGTAACCAGGAATAGCAATGTTGGAGGGAGAGAAAGATGTTCAAGAAAGTTCTATCTTTGGCGCTCGTCGGATTTCTGCTTGGCGTGGCTGGACTCAGGCTTACTTATGCCGGCTCGAAAGAAGAAAAAGCGACTCGTTTTGCGGAGAAGGTAAAAGAGGGTATTAGCAAGCTTGGGACAGGCGCAGACGCGCGCATTGAAGTTAAGCTGCGGGATAAAACAAAGCTGAAAGGCTATGTCAGTGAAGCAGGCGAAGACAGTTTCGTCATCGTAGATGAAAAAAAGGGCACAACTTCTACAGTAACTTACGCGCAAGTTAAGCAGGTCAAGGGCAACAACCTTTCGACCGCTGCGGAAATCGCCCTCGGCGTGGGAGTTATACTTCTACCCATAGCGATCGTAATTCTCCTGGTGTCACAGTCCTAGAGGATTATTTGAGGTTTTTGCAAAGGTAACAAAAGCGTAAACCAAAGGGCCGGGAGCCTTCGGCACCAGTCAACTGGCTCGATCCGGTTTACATTTGTAGTTTCAACGCTTACCCTTATACTCGTCCCTTAACATCCCTTCTGCAAATTCCCCTCTTTAGTTAGGTTAGACCAGCTTGGCCAAAGTGCTGCTGTTCCCTGGCTGGCCCATTGGTGAAGAATTCGGAAGAAAAATCAACAAACAAAGGTGGGGAGAAATGAAGCATATAAACTTTCGCAGGCTAACGATGATTGCGTTTTCAGCCATCCTGATGATCGTTGTGGGTATATTGGTCCAGGCACAATATGGTTCCAACACCAATCCTACGAAGTCGCAGGCCGGTACACCAACATTGACCGCCACGCTGGTTGATGCGGAGAAAAAAGCCCAACAAAAGGCCGCAACCGTTGAGGTGAAGACTACTGGTATTAAAATCGTCGATCCAGCAAAGTCTAACGAGCAACCAAAAGCCGGAGAGGGACACTTGCATTATCAGGTGGATAGCGGGCCGGTTATTGCAACCACGGCGACCAAGCTGAGTTTTCACGGCTTAACTTCTGGAGCACACAAAATCGTCGTATCGCTTGCGGGCAATGATCATAATCCGCTTGGCCCACAGCAGGCGTTAGACGTGACAATTCCGTAGCTGATCAAGCTCAGGCCTGATGATCGGAACCGACAGGGCAGGGCGGAGCCTTGACAGCCTTCGGACAGGCTTTGGTTCTTGGTTCCGCCGGCGCGCCGTGAATTTGGATACCCGCTTCTGCGAGTAAGTATGAGAGTGCCCTTCGGAGGTGTTGGATGAGCCGGTTTGACTTCCTGGTAGAAACTTACAGAACGGAAACAATAAAGACACTGTCTGTTTGGTCGCAGTTTAGCGACAGTGATATGGAGTTTCGACCTGAGCCTCGAGCGAGAACGCCGCACGAGCACATGGTCCATCAATGCGTTAGCGAAGATAATTGGATGACGAAAATGCTTGGCATCGAGACGAACGAGCCCGCCTTACCCACGTCCGAAAGCAAAATTGAATTCATCAAATGGTACGCAAAACTCTCTCAGAGCAGACTGCAACAACTGGTCTCGAAAGGTGACGATTGGTTTGAAGAGCTAAGCAAGTTTTTTGAATCATCCAGGAGCAGGGCGTGGATTTTGACCAGGAGAATCGCGCATACCTCTCATCATCGGGGGCAATTAACGGCCTACCTTCGAATACTAGGCAAGAACCTGTATTCAACCTATGGACCAAGCGCGGATACCGGAGGTCTTCCCCAAAATAACCCCAGTGTTGTTTATCGATACTCTTCAATCGATGAATTGATTAGAGAAGAAGAAAAAGGTGGTAAATGGCCAGACCTTCCGGGCACAGGTCCTAACAGACCGACGGAGCGTTCAAACGAATAGCTTATCGATCAGTTCCTGGATGACACAATTTCTTGAGATTTCTCGAAGACCTGCACTCTTTACAATTCCATTTTTAGGGCATACCCTAAAAGCGTTCCCTCCAGGCAAACATCCAAATTAGCCCCTACGTGTCGGTAGATTTCGCGTCAGCTTTGATTCATTGCGAGGCCTTCTTCAAATCCCAAGGGAGATTGATCGGCGCAACCCGCGCATCTGCCGGTTTACGTCGAAGCGAACCTTGTACATCGGCGCTAAGACCTTCACAAACGTTGAAGAAGCCAAAGGTATACCGCTCGCGGAAAACCTGATGCACCTGGCAGGCGTGGACAGGATTCAATTGATCGGTCATTTGCTGGTCGTCACCAGAACTGAAGATCGCGAATGGCCAGACCTCGCCAGAGAAGTCGAAGTGATTCTGACCGCATACTTGATCTCGGACCAGGCATTAACGCGTGAAGAGGTTCAGGAACAGATGATGCTCATGGGGAAGAATACGAAGGAGAAGCTCCAATACCTCTTTGACACCCTGATTAATCCCGGCGTAGCCGAACATGGAGGCGCAGTCCAGATTGTTGATGTCAGAGATCGCAATCTTTATCTCAGACTTCATGGCGGATGTCAGGGTTGCGGAGCCGCTGATTTCACACTCCGGCAGAATATTGAAACACTTGTCAGACGAGCAGTGCCTGAAATCGATCAGATCATAGATCTGACGAATCACGATGCTGGAACCAATCCTTACTATCAAAAACCCGATTCGCGGATGCCGGCGTTGATCTAAGTGGAAGGGTATCTTGATGAGTGAATGGTGGGACAAACAGATTCATAGAGCCGATCAATTGATTCCAAAGGCCAACGGATCTAAAGAGCTACTCAAGTTCTATGCCCAATTGCTTAGAGCCCAGAGAGATATCCACGAGTTTCTTCGCAGCCACAAAAATTGGCTTCCTTCCGGGGATCTGGAAGTCGACTTGCCTATCCTGAATAATGCATTACCTGCATTTTTAAGAGTTATTGAATCGCATGGTCCACCGGCGCTGGCGGCCGAAGCTCACGATTTATCACAGGCCGGTCCTCAAGTTGTCGCTGAGCGATTAATGGCCTATTGGAGCAGCGCTTCGGACATACAATTCTTTGAGAAGGCGTTCTTACAACCTTATCTCCGGTGGGTGGCTCAGAGCGGCGCCCGACCAATGGGTCGAGAAGTTTCAGCGGGTGAACGTTACTGTCCTTTTTGTGGTGGAAATCCTCAAGTTAGTTTCCTGCAAAACAAGGAGACTACGGCTGAGAGTGGCAACCGCGATCTCATTTGTGCGACCTGTCTTTCTTCATGGGAATTTCGCCGAGTCGTCTGCGCCAATTGCGGCGAAGAAAGACCTGCGAAGCTCGGATATTTTCATTCCCCGGAGTTCGATCACATTCGCATTGAAGCCTGCGATACGTGCAAGCATTACCTTAAAGGCGTTGATCTTACTCGCGCCGGCTTTGCCATCCCGCTTGTCGACGAAATCGATGCCGCTCCTTTGGATCTTTGGGCGCATGAGCATGGCTATACAAAGATCGAGTTGAACCTGGTTGGAGTTTAGATTTTTTAGTTCACCCCCAGATAGCAGCGTTCCCCGCGTAGTACCACCCCCTGATTCATAAGAGAAGTTGAAGGAGTAGCTTGTCATGGAAGTCTCAAGACGAACCTTCATTAAGACGGGTTTGATCGGCGGCACCGGCGTCTCAGTCTTTGGATTCAGCCTCGCTCCGGTATACGCGCAGACACAGGGCCTGAAGATCGCACGGACAACGGAGACGCGGAGTACTTGTCCTTATTGCTCGGTAAGTTGCGGCGTGATTATTCACACCTTAGGCGATAAGTCGAAGAACGCGATTCCGCAGGTCGTGCACGTTGAAGGCGATCCTGATCATCCCATAAATCGCGGCACGCTTTGTCCGAAAGGAGCATCACTCGAACAGGAGATCGTCAGCGAGCGGCGCCTGGTAAAACCGCAAGTGAGACGGCCCGGCTCCGATCGATGGGACGACATCTCGTGGGACGAGTGCTATTGACGAGATCGCACGCTGGACCAAGAAAACTCGCGACGCGACGTTCGTCGACAAAGACAAAGATGGCTACACAGTTAACCGTCTGGAGACGATTGGTTGGATTGGCGGTTGCACTGACACCAACGAACTAAATTTTCTCGCAGTAAAAGTCATGCGCAGCATGGGGGTCTGCTATTTCGAAACGCAGGCCCGGGTTTGACACGGTCCGACGGTCTCCAGTTTGGGGCCCACCTTCGGACGCGGCGCAATGACTAACGGCTGGATCGACATCAAGAACACCGACATGATGCTGATCATGGGTGGCAATCCCGCCGAAAACCACCCGTGTGGCTTCAAGTGGCCGGTGGAAGCAAAGCTTCATCGAAATGCGAAGATGATCGTTGTCGATCCACGCTTCACGCGTACGGCAACGCAAGCCGATCTCTTCCTACAAATTCGCGCCGGCACTGATATCGCTTTCCTGGGCGGCTTGATCAATCACGCCATTCAAAACAACCGGATCGCGAAAGACTATCTCATCAACTACACCAACGCAGCGTTCATAGTTAAGGACGGATTCAAACTGCCCGAAGATGGTTTGTTCTCAGGTTTCGACGCGGCAGGAATAACCTACGACAAGTCAACCTGGAACTATGAGCAAGGCGGGAAGATCGACGGCGCAGTTGCGAGCTCTGCTACATCGTCTGCAAGTTCAGAATCGCCGAGTAATCAAAAGGCTTCATCTGGAACATCCGGCGGACAAGATTCGGAGGAAAGTGGGCAGGGCGGAGGACACCAGGCGGCTGGTGGTCCCGGCGCCTCGGGTAAGGGAGGAGAAAAGCCGCCGCCAATGTTACCTCCGAATGTTGCTTACGATCCTTCGTTACAACACCCTCGCTCAGTATTTCAATTGCTGAAGCAGCAGTACTCACGCTACACGCCCGAAATGGTGGAGCGCATAACTGGCATTCCGAAAGATCAATTTCTGAAAGCTGCCGATCTGTTCACGTCCGTTCGCAAGGACGGCGATATGAAGAAAGCTGCGACCATAATCTATGCAGTTGGCTGGACGCAGCACACTTCCGGCACGCAGATCATACGGACTGCAGCCATCTTGCAAATGATTCTTGGAAATGTCGGACGAGCAGGAGGTGGCGTGAATGCCCTGCGCGGCCACTCGAACATCCAGGGCGCAACGGACATGGGCGGGGTCTTCGATATCTTTCCGGGCTATCTAAAAATCCCGCAACCAAACGATACCGATCTGGCAACGTTCTTAAAACGCACCACTCCCACCGCGTCTAAACCAAACGAGTGGGACTCGTATAACTATTGGTCCAACACACCAAAGTTCATGGTGTCGTTTTTGAAATCGCTGTATGGCGATTCGGCAAAGAAAGAGAACGACTTCAACTACCACCATTTGCCAAAGATCGATCGCAAATTCTCGTGGACCGAAATGTGGGACGAGATGTATGCCGGCAAAGTCAAAGGTTTGTTTGCTTTCGGCATGAACGGCGTCGCGATTGGACCAAACTCGCGCAAGAATATCGAAGCGTTAAAGAAGGCTGATTTCCTTGTCGTTTGCGAGCTTTATCCCGAAGAGACGGCCGAGTTCTGGCGCGCGCCGGGAACTACGAAAGAGGAGATGCAGAAGATCAATACGACCGTCTATCGCCTGCCGGGCGCGGGCTTCGCGGAGAAGGACGGAACGTTTGTGAACTCAGCACGCTGGCTGCAATGGAAGTATGTCGCCGTGCCGCCGCCGGGTAACGCCAAAGTCGATCAGGAAATTCTCGCGCGCATATTTTTGAAAGTGCGGGAACTCTATCAGAAAGAGGGCGGCAAGTTTGCCGATCCGATTCAGAATCTTAACTGGGCGTACACAACACCAAAGAATCCTTCGCTGGCTGAGGTCGCTAAAGAGATCAATGGGAAAGCCCTCGCCGATCTTACCGATGAAAACCAGCCTGGCGTGACGATAAAAGCGGGTCAGCAGTTACCGGGTTTCGCATGGTTGAAAGATGACGGCACAACTGCCTGCGGTAATTGGTTGTATTCGGGCTCCTGGACGGAAGCGGGCGCGCTGATGCAGCGGCGCGGCACTGATGATCCGTCAGGGCTTGGTATTTATCCGAACTGGGCCTGGTCTTGGCCGGCAAATCGCCGTGTGATGTACAACCGCGCTTCGTGCGATCAGTCGGGCAAACCGTGGGATGCGGAACGACGGCAAGTTTGGTGGAACGACGCGCAACAGAAATGGGTCGGCAATGATGTGCCTGACTTCAAAGTCGATTCGAAACCCTCGGACCACATGGGACCATTCATTATGAATCCGGAGGGCGTGGGCCGCATCTTTGCTCCGCTCGCCGCTTTCGCTGACGGCCCGTTTCCCGAGCACTACGAACCGGTCGAAAGTCCGATCGCCAATCCTCTGCATCCGAATCAATCAAATAATCCGGTCGCGAAGATATTCAAATCCGACCTGGACAAGCTGGGCACCCCGGCCGAAGGCTTCAACGTTGTCTGCACAACATATCGATTAACTGAGCACTATCACTACTGGACCAAAAACAATCCGATGAATGTGCTACTCGTGCCGGAGCCGTTCGTCGAAGTGCCGGCTCAGCTCGCCGACGAAATGGGAATCACTGGCGGCGAAAGCGTGAAAGTGACCAGCGCGCGCGGCGTCTACGTCGCGAAAGCGATGGTCACCAAACGAATCAAGCCGATGATGATTGACGGCAAGAAAACCTATCAAATCGGAATTCCCATTCACTGGGGCTATCGCGGTATCGCCGAGGACGAGGGTAAGACTTCGCTGATGACGGCAAACCAATTGTCACCGGCGGCAATTGATCCGAATGCTTATACGCCGGAATACAAAGGGTTCCTGGTGAAGATCGAGAAGGCTTAGAGGGGAGGGCATGAGATGAGTAATCCGCGAACATTTCAGATTCAGGAAATCTCGGCCCATCCCGGGCCGATTCCCGGACAGGGGACACGCCGCGAAGAAGAAGTTTGCAAGTACATCGACGTGACGACATGCATTGGCTGCAAGGCGTGCGAAGTTGCCTGCGTTGAATGGAACGATCATCCCTTCCGCGAAACGACCTTCAACGATACTTATCAGACAATGCCCACCACCGAGTGGAACTACTACAACCTGATCAAATTCGTCGAAGATGAACGTGAAGGAAATTTGATGTGGCTGCTGCGCAAAGACCAGTGCATGCACTGCGAAGATCCCGGCTGCTTGCGCGCCTGTCCGGCAGACGGCGCTATCATCAAATATGAAAACGGGATCGTCGATTTCCAGCAGGAGAATTGTATCGGCTGTGGTTACTGCATCTCAGGTTGTCCGTTTGACATTCCCAAGTTCAATGAGAAGACGAAGAAAGTCTACAAGTGCACGCTTTGTTCAGATCGGGTTGGCGAGGGTCTCGAGCCCGCCTGTATCAAAGCATGTCCAACCGGATGCCTGAAGTTTGGAACCAAGACAGAGATGGTCCAAATAGCCGGTCTGCGCGCGAAACAACTGCGGGAGGAATCAGGCTTTGCCGATGCGGGTGTTTACGATCCGTCTTCCATCAAAGGAACCCATGTCATTTATGTTCTTCACGACATCAAGCAACCGGAGCGATATGGTCTGCCGGCGAATCCGGTGATTCCGCCAAGCTATACCGTCTGGAAGTGGTTGGCGAAACCCACGGGGCTGGTGATGGCCATGCTCGGCATTGGCGCGGTCTTTTTCCATCGCATCTTCTATGGTCCAAAAGTTCCGCAACCTGAGGATTTGCCAGTAGTCGAAACCAGACCAGAGGACGAAGCCGAAGCCGCGCGAAAGGAGCAGTCATGAGCACCTCGACGGAACGATTTGATCGCGAAGCGCGAAGCGAATTTGCGCGTCTTGGCAAGACCCGAGTGCACCGGGGTGAGTTGTTGCGACATCCGGTCTACACGCGTTTCCTCCATTGGTCGGTCGCGATCTTTTTCATACTTTCGCTGCTCACGGGTTTTGCGATCTATTCGCCCTGGCTGTTTCACTGGCTCACTCCGCTTTTTGGTGGCGGCGCGCGAACGCGCGCATTACATCCGTGGTTTGGCGTGGTTTTTGAAGTCTTCTTCCTTTTTCAATTCATCAACTGGTTTGCGCCGATGCTTTGGACTCAAACTGATCGCCGTTGGCTGCGACGCATTAAGAAATATGTGACGAACGAGGATCGCCTTGAGTCAGAAGACGTTGGATTCTTCAATGGCGGCCAAAAACTCTACTTTTGGGCCATTGCAGTTTGTGGAGTGCTCTTTTTGATTACCGGAATACTAATGTGGTTTGACGATATCGTTCCGCGCTGGAGTGTGGCTGTTAGTTATGTGGTCCACGACCTGGCTGCGCTCGTCATGCTCGGCGGGTTGATTATTCACATTTATGAAGGCACGGCGCATCAGCCGGGAACATTTCGCTCGATGATCGACGGAACAGTTACGGAAAAGTGGGCGTGGACGCATCATCCGGCCTGGTATCGGGCAGTGACAGGCCGTGATCCTCGCGAGGCGTACGAACGTGAGAAGCGCCGCCAAACAGAGCGCGAGCGAGCAATCGAGAATTGGGAACGCGAGCAGGATGCGCGAGAGCGCGTTGCTGACGACAGAGTGCCATAGACATTGCCACGGATATTCTAGCCTCGACATTGGTAGTCACGTTTTAGCGGCTCTTCAGAGGGGGGATCCTTGCCATGGCTTTCCATTTGAGATTTGTCCTTATCTTGATCGTAGTACTCATCACGTCTCCGATCGCGCGCACCCAGTCAGAACCAACACCCGATCCACTAATTCAGGTTTTATTAAAGAAAGGAGTATTAAGCGCGGAAGAGGTGCGCTTAATCTCTACTAACGGCTCGCCTGCCGAACGGCGTGATCGGTTGGCGGCGCTGCTGCGCGACAAGGGCATTATCTCGTCACATGAATTCGAAACCGTGCGAACTGATGCCAATGTGGCCGCTCGTGGTCCAGCAATGTTGAATGCCGATTACAAGGCTGAGCCGTCGACGAAAGTTGCCGCGTTGCCACAACCGTCACCACCGGCTGTTATTGCCGCCGTCGCGCCGGTTCGTCTCCTCGGCATCGAGGCGCAAAAGCGAGAAGGCCTAATCCCCGATATCAAACTCGGCACCGGCGCGCGTCTGAAGCCTTACGGCATCTTCAAGACAAGCATTATTCATGATTCATCATCGCCGCAGGGAAATGATTTTCCACTGCCGCTACTCGCATCGGACACCGGACCAAACAGTTCACCAGAGTTTCATCTGCGTGCGCGTGGGTTGCGGCTTGGCGCAAATTTCGAGTGGCTCGATCCAGCTCCCAGGATGACAATTACGGGTAAGATCGAGTTCGACTTTGAAGGTGATTTCCCACGCGCTAATAACCGCAACATTACTTCGATCCGTTCCAGTCAACCTTCGCTGCGCCTCGCCTGGGTAAGAATCGATCGCCGGTTCAACGACGACACGAGCGCCTTTGCTCTATTTGGACAGGACTGGTCGCCGTTTGTTTCTTCGACCATGCCCAACATGATCGAGAACACCAATTTTGGCGGTGTCGGTTATGGAGCGCCATACACGCGCATTCCACAAGCGCGGGTTGGTATTAATCACAGATTCGGCGGCGGGCGAGATTTTAGATTCGGACCCGAAATCGCGATCGTCCTCCCGGCTTTTGGGAATTTACCAACAGACGTCGCGAATCAATTGGCGTTTGGCGAACGACAGGGCGCAGATTCACAGCAACCGGGCATTCAAGGCCGTGCTGTGTTTCAGTGGCAACTCGACAAAGCTGCGAATGTGTCACCCGCGCAGTTCATTGTCAGTTTTGAACATGCAAAGCGCATCGCGATTGTGACCGCAGCCAATGTTCCAGCAGGGTTCAAAACTGCGTTTCCGAGTGGAGCCGAAGTAAGCAGCAACAGCAACGGTTATTCGGCGGAGTTCCAGTTACCCACGCGCTTCGTGACGGTGGTAGGGAAATATTACGCGGGTTCTGATCTGCGCTTCTTTCTCGCTGGGCAGCTCCTTTCGAATTTCAACGACACGGCCGGGATGACTGGTATAGCTACGACCACTTCGATCGATGGTGCTTCAAATGTTGTTTTCGGGTTGCTAAACGGTGTGCCGGCAGTAGCGCCGCAAAGACCCGTGCGGGCTCAAGGAGGTTTTATTCAATTCGGCTTTCCACTGTCGCGCATCTTCAATGCAGATCCGAAAGGACGTAACGCCGGGTGGACCGCATATCTCTATTACGGAGACGATCAAGCGACGGCCCGCGACGCGCGACGATTTGGCGCCCGCGGCGCACGCAGCGATCTTTTCTCAGGCAACATTCAATACAAATGGAATCAGTGGGTAACCTTTGCTTTCGAAGAGGGTTACTACCGCACGTTTGCGAACAATCGATTTGGACCATTACCGCTGTTTCGCGGACTCCCCAGTTTCACGAGTCATAACATTCGATCAGAATTTGCGGCAATCTTTACCTTTTAAATGGAATGAAGCGTGAGCATACGCCCAAAAACAATAGTTGCTGTTAGTGGTTTCTCTTCCAACGTTGGCAAGACCACGCTGGTATGCGAACTGCTTCGTCAACTCCCGGGCTGGGAAGCAATTAAACTGACTCGGGGCCATTATCGTTCGTGCGGCAGAGACCCGGCGGGCTGCTGCGTAAGCGATCTGCTTCGCGACGAACCTGTAGTTCGTTCAGGCCGCGAAGCCAATTACCAGGCTGACAAGGACACGGGCCGCTTCTGGGATTCCGGCGCTTCGAATGTGCATTGGGTGATAGTAAAAGACGATCAAGTTGAACGCGGAATTGATGAAGCCCTGGAACGCGTTGAAGCGGATGGCGTAATCGTCGAGGGTAATAGCTTACTTGAGTACGTAACTGCGGATCTGGCAATCATGTGTGCCCGCGCGCAAGGCGGCACGATTAAATCCTCGGCTCGAAAGGCTTTGGCAAAAAGTGATTTTCTTTATCTCTCGACGCTTGACGGAAATGCTTCGACTGCGAAAAGAGACTTCGAACAATTCTGTACAACTAACAGTACCGGCCTCGCCCCTGATGGATTGCCAATCCTGACTTGGGAAGATTTTCCTTCACTGCTAATGCAGATTAATACGCTCATCGAGTGCGACTTTCTTGCGCAACCCCTGTCTTCTCCGCGTTTTGTGGCTGACTATCCTAAATTCGGATCACGCTGATCGAGTGTTGCGTTAATCAATTCGAGTAGCTCTATCTCAACCTCAACAGGCAACTCGTCATGAGTGAGGCATTCGACGAGTCCGCTTAGATCGATGACGCTTGCGATCTCCCTCCAGTTATCCGGCAGTTGCCCACCGTGCTCGACGAACCCCTGCGAAAAGTGAGGTTCCAGCAAAGGCGCGCTTCTTCGCTCGTAACGAAGAAAATGGCCGGCGTCCAGTAAGGGTGAACCTGAAAAGGCAAATTCCCAATCGAGAATTGCTGCAACTACCCACTTGCCGTTTTCCTGACGAACCAGAATGTTCCGGTTGCCGAAATCGTTGTGAACTAGACAAGGCGCCTCTTCCAGGTCCGGGATTCGTGATGACCACGACCATGCGTAGTCATGCAGTCTCTGCATGAGTTTTGGGCCTAAGCGTCGTTCACAATTTGGTGATGCTAGAAACATGTCCATCAGACGCGAAAACTGATCTGATCCTTCGATGAACTTCGGACCAACTGTTAAGGCTGCAGCCTCCTCCGCAATTTCGAGACGTCCAGGCTTCTCAAATTTAAAGCCACCAATTGCGGCGAGCGTTGCGCCAACCGAATGTGACGCCTGCTGAATTGCCTTGAAGTCTTTGGTTCTCTTCAACTCTCGAAATGTCAAACCGATTACATATTCATTGATCAAGAATGCAGGTGAGTCTTCAATGCCATCGGGCTCCGCATGAAGAGCCCGCGGAACTCGAATCGTTCGAGAGAGTAGATCGTGAATAGCCAGCTCTTTGCGACAGACCTCAGCACCATTCCGATACAGACGAATCACCACCGGTTCGTAATTGGCTTCAAAGTCAACTCTAATATTAGTGTTGATGAGTCCGCCGGACAGGACTTGCAGATTTTTAACTGAGCGCTTGGGGAAAATCTTAGCGATGACCCTACGAATTTGTTCGGGCGTCATGATCAAAGGCGTACCAGCTTCAGTACGCAGTTACGTGATGTTTTAGGTTTAGGGCGCCCTTATGAGATCAGTGGCCGACCGGTATCCGTTGAAAACGCGTCTTTCCGTGCGCATCTTCGAAGGAAATATCCAATACATAAGGGTTCACGGTGCCGGGTATGATTTTGAGTCTTTCCAACTGATCGTGATCAGTGCTAGCCGGCTTTCCATTTATCCAGGTTTTGTGAGACAGAACAGCCTTCTCGCTGGGTTGCATAGAGGCAACGACGTCGAACCTGATATGAGCTTGTGAAGGACCTCCGTCCGCAGATTCTTCATCTTTCAGAAAGACAGTCAAAATCTCGATCGACTTGACGGTGTGGTCCGTGACATTCGTCAACTCCAGGAGAACCCTCGATTGCGCATCGATGAATCTGAAGTTAAATGGTTTCTCTGTTGTGACATTGGTGGCCATGATTCTTCTTTCTGAAGGAACGATAAAGTTTAAATTCACGCAAGCGGCGTTTGGAATCCGGAGCAGTGACTTATTTCGCCGCGCGTCTTTTTGGGTTTGGCCTCTTACTCGTCTCTTTCCGATTGATATGAGAGAGCACATCGCCGGGTTGACAGTTGAGCGTCTCGCACATTTTCTCCAACGTTTCAAAATTGATTCCTAGTGCCTTACCCTTCTTCAAACGCCACAACGTCGTGTGGCTGATACCAGTCTCCTTGGCCAGCCAATAGAAAGACCGGCCGCGGTTTTGCAGTAACTCATCTATGCGAATCTCGATCATGATGTGTTTTCGCCCCTGTTCTATATACCACATACGAGAAATAATGTATATATGAGATATATTCTAAACTTGACATATATCCATGGTTAGCATAAGGTGGCGGAGACTCGAGTTCGCTTACTCTTCTCAGCTCCTCTGGAAATTTCCAGATCACCTGAAGTCAACAGCCCCATATAGATGTGTTCTAGCGCACACACGATCTATTTCTTGTCTTGTTAGGCTGAGTGCTCCTTACTGACCGTTCCCGCGCCAGAGTTGTCCACCGGGGAGCTCCATCCTCAATGATTCCGTCAATCTCGGAGGTCCTTAAAGCGGTTGTCCCAAAACGAATTCTCGTGAAAGCAGGCCCGTTTCAGCATAGCGGTGATGTGCGACATTACCGCAAAGGTATCCCTTCAATGCTTGTAATCTTTTTGTCACTTCAGCAATAGCACCCCACAGTTTTAAGAAGAAGTTGTAATGTGTGATCCGTAACATACCGTTGTTGCAGCATCAAAGTTGTCGGTACGCAGTTCACGGAGTTTGTAAGGTATGTCAGTTAACCAGATTCATGATTTTCCTCAAAGCCGATTAACTTTTGGGAGAGACAATGCTTTTCATAAAGAGTTAAGGCGAAGAGTCGATGACTATTTTAGTAGTTCGGGTCGCAGGCAACGCGACTGTCCCGAAATGTATTTGAAAACCGCAATTATTCTGGCCGTCTTTAGCGGGTCCTATTTATTGCTCGTGTTCGTGGCGGCGGCGTGGTGGCAAGCTTTGCCGCTGGCCGTTGTACTTGGCCTGTCAATGGCGGGGATTGGCTTCAATATAGAACACGACGGTAGCCATCACGCTTATTCAAATCACGCCTGGATCAACCGGTTGGCGGCCATGACTATGGATCTAATAGGCGCCAGTTCTTACGTGTGGCACTGGAAGCACGTAGTCGTACATCATACTTACGTCAACATCACGGGCCATGACGCCGATATTGATATCGCTTTCTTCGGCCGGTTAACGCCTCATCAGAAGCGATTCAGATTTCATCGCTGGCAGCAGTTCTATTTGTGGCCGCTCTACGGATTGAATGTCATCAAGTGGCATCTTTATGATGATTTCCGCGACGTAATCCGCGGGCGGATTGGACCTGCACGAATGCCCCAGCCAAAAAGGTGGGAACTCGTCGGGTTTGCAGGCGGTAAAGTACTGTTCCTAACCCTGGCGTTTGGGTTGCCGCTCCTGGTCCATCCGCTCTGGATCGTGCTCTTGTTCTACGGCCTTACCGTCAGTCTTGCCGGCGTTGTTACTAGCGTGGTGTTTCAACTTGCTCATTGTGTTGAAGAGGCCGAGTTCCCGATGCCACAGGAGAACTCCGACTCGATGGAAAGTGCCTGGGCGGTCCATCAAGTCGAAACCACTGTGGATTTCGCCCGACGCAGTAGAGTGGAGAGCTGGCTCCTTGGTGGTTTGAATTTTCAGATCGAACATCACCTTTTCCCTCGCGTGTGTCATGTCAATTACCCTGCCATCTCGAAGCTAGTGGAACAGACCTGTCGAGATTTTGGAGTGAGATATGGGGAACACAGCTCCTTTCGTGCGGGACTCTCGTCACATTTCCGCTGGTTGCGTCGCATGGGTGCGCGAACGGCCGGCAGCCCGCAGCCCAGCAGGATGTTAGTCGTTGCCCCGGATTATGGACCAGCAGAGTGACATAAGGAGCGTCTTATGAAGGTCTTGCTAATCAACCCGGAATTCCCGGACACCTATTGGAGTTTTCGCCACGCATTGCCATTCGAGGGCAAGCGATGCGCGTTCCCGCCACTGGGGTTGTTAACTGTCTCTGCGTTACTGCCACCTGACTGGGAACGCCGGCTGGTTGATTTGAATGCGCAGTCGCTCAAAAACTCTGACATTGAGTGGGCCGACATGGTATTCGCCACGGCGATGCTGGTGCAGAAGGATTCGCTCAAACAAGTTGTGAAACGCTGCAAATCGCGTGGGAAACGTGTAGTGCTCGGTGGTCCATACGTCACCACGACAATCGAGGATCTGCCGGACGCGGATCATATCTTTGTCGGCGAAGCCGAAACAACGCTGCCACAGTTCATAAAAGACCTGGCGGCGTGGCGTTGCAAAACGCCGCTACCAGGCAGTCGAACGACCACCGCTTTCTGCGACTCCTGTGGCCCACTTTCACCTGGCGAATTTGAAGCGCTATAGCGCAATGAACGTGCAATACTCGCGCGGGTGTCCTTTCTCCTGCGAGTTCTGTGACATTATTGAAATCTACGGGCGCGTGCCACGAACCAAGAGCATTCAACAAATGCTGGCCGAGTTTGAGGCATTGCGGGATCTCAACTGGCGCGGAACCGTTTTTATCGTGGACGATAACTTCATCGGCAACAAAAAAAATGTCAGGTTGCTTCTGCCCGCGATTGCAGAGTGGCAAAAACGAAATGGCTATCCTTTTTCGTTCCTGACGGAATCGAGTGTGAACCTGGCGGACGATGAGCCGCTGCTCGAGAATATGCGGGAAGCCGGTTTTCGACGCGTATTCCTCGGCATCGAGACACCGGTCGAAGAGAGTTTGAAAGAAGCTCAGAAGTCGCAAAACCGAGGTAACCTACTCGCATCTGTGGAGAAGATTCAGAGCTATGGTATGGAGGTGATGGCAGGCTTTATTGTCGGCTTTGACAACGATCCAGAAGACATTTTTGATCGACAGATTGATTTCATCAGAAAGAGCGCCATTCCTCTGGCAATGGTTGGTTTGCTAAACGCTCTTCCTGACACTCAGTTGTGGAAACGGCTGGAGCGGGAAGGACGACTACTGGGCGAAGCTTCAGGCAACAACACGAGTTGTGCCTTGAACTTCAAGACCCGAATGGATCCGGCCATGCTGATTCAGGGCTATCAATCGATCATGCGCACCATTTATGCCCCGCGTGAGTACTACCAGCGGGCACTTGACTCGATGAAGCGAACGGCCCAGCAGTTCGTAGAACCCCAGCACTATAATATTATCAGCGCTTGCACGGCGTTCACGCGCGTGATACTCAAGCTTGGAATCGTTGATAGTGAGCGCAAAGAGTTTTGGCGCTTTTTTACGCAGGCGCTCGTAAAGCATCACGACAAGATTGCTGAAACGCTGCGGCTGGCTGCAATGGGATACCACTTTCGGAAATTGAACGATGCATATACCGAGCACTGACCTGATCGACGGTCGAAAAACCTAAAGAGAAAAGTTGGGAACAATGATAATTTGTGAGTTGTGTTCGCATTACGGACTTAGTGGCGAATGCAGGCTCGGCCTCCGCCTACCGAAAGCCATGAGTTGCCAGGAGTTTGGCCCGACGCTGGAGAAATTCTGCGCTGATCCCAATGACTTCGTGAGTGAAAGACAGATCATCGAGATGGCAACCTTTTTTGGAATGAAAGGAACCGAGCTTAAAAAGGTTAAGCTAATGGCTTCGCGCGAAGAGAGCGCTCGTCTTTAGAACACCCCGCCGAACAGATTGCGCCATTCAAAAACACAGAGGTTGCGCAGAGAAAACCAATCCTGATGGCACGTCATGCAATCATCTGTTGCTCGCTACTTGTTTCGTTCCTATTGTTTTCAGCATGTAAACAGTCAGCCACCACGCCAGTCTCCGCTCCTTCCGAAGTTGCCAGCCAAACTCCTTCACCTTCGCCAAGTCACACTTCACCTCGACCATCCGGACCGATCGAGTTTGCGGACGTGTCGGCACAATCGGGAATACACTTCAAACATAACAGCGGCGCCTTCGGTAAAAAATACTTACCAGAAACACTCGGTGCGGGCTGCGCCTTTCTTGATTTTGACAACGACGGTTGGCAGGACATCCTGATCGTCAATTCAACAGTCCTGGCCCGAACGCAAAACTCCCAGGACCTTTCTCGCCCTTTATCACAATAATCAAGACGGCACGTTCACAGATGTCACGCGTCAGGCGGGACTCGCGATAGCGATGTATGGCATCGGAGTCGCAGTAGCCGACTATGATAACGACGGGAACGAAGACATCTATATAGCCTGTTTGGGACCAGATCGCCTTTTTCGCAACCAGGGAAACGGTAAATTCCTCGATGTTACGTCCCGAGCAGGAGTGGGCGATCCGTCGTTCTCGACCGCAGCGGCATGGTTCGACTATGACAACGATGGCAAGCTCGACCTGTTTGTAGCAAATTACGTTGAGTGGTCCGTCGAGAAAGACCAGCTCTGCTCGCTTGACGGGAAGAATAAATCCTACTGCACTCCGCAATCTTATCAGGGCCAGAGTCCCACTCTCTATCGCAATAAGGGTGACGGCACGTTTGAAAACGTCACAGAACGTGCCGGACTTAATGATCCCGCCTGCAAATCGCTGGGGGTCGCGCTGCTCGATTACAACGACGACGGCTGGCTCGATCTCTTCATTGCCAACGACACGGAGCCAAACAGGCTCTACAAGAACAACGGCAACGGAACGTTTACGGACGAAGCCGTCACGGCGGGTGTAGCTTTTAGCGAGGCTGGCACCGCGCGCGCCGGGATGGGTGTCGATGCGGGTGATTATGACGGATCCGGACGCCAGGGCATCGCCGTTGGGAATTTCACTAACGAAAGCATGGCGCTTTATTCCAATGATGGTACCGGTATCTTCACCGACGAGGCATCCCAATCGGGGATTGGAAAAATGTCTGCACAGTCGTTGACGTTTGCGGTCTTTTTCTTCGATTACGATCTTGATGGAATGCTTGATATTTTTGCGGCGAACGGCCATGTTTCCGATGACATCAGCGTGGTCCAGCCCAACATCAAGTACGCCCAGCCGCCACATCTTTTCCGCAACAAGGGGAAAAAGAAATTCGAAGAGAAGACGAGCCAACTGGGCCGCGCTTTACAACGAGCCATTGTCGGGCGCGGTGCTGCTTATGGCGATATTGATAATGATGGCGATCTGGATTTATTGATTACGTCAAACAATGGCCCAGCGCGGCTCCTGCGAAACGAAAACGCAAATCAAAACGATCTGCTGCGAGTTAAGACGGTAGGCACAAGGTCAAATCGCGACGGGATCGGAGCGAAGATCACGTTGAAGTCGAACAACCGCTTGAAGCTCTTCAGCATGGTCAAGACAGGTTCGAGCTATTGTTCGCAAAGCGAGTTGCCGTTGGTATTCGGTCTTGGCGCGCCGGAAGAAGGCAGGACGTTGAGTTTGGAGATCGTCTGGCCCAGCGGACAAAAGGATACTCTTACTGACATCAAGCCGAACCAGTCGGTGACAGTTCAAGAAGGGAAGGGTATTACTTCAGCGGCAGCTATAGTCTTCGCAAGACCTGCGCCAACGCCATCGCTGCAATCCTCACCTCTGAATAAATAGGAGATTAAGTAGACCGTGTGGGGTGGGACCCAGTCCCGGGTTCAAATATGTCAACTTCGAGTCCGTTACTTTTGCAACAAAGTATTTTTAGGAAGGGATTTGGACTCCAAATTAACGAACCTGGGACTGGGATAACTAACGTGGCCAGATTAACAGCGACTCGAAATCGTGTCATGGCCCAGAAGATGGGGTCAGGTGATCAAACTTTGGTTGGAGACAAAAGTCTGATTTCCTCTTTAACCTCCGTGTCTCTGTGTCTCTGTGGTTGTTTTTTTGAGCGATTCCTTAACCACAGAGGCACAGAGACGCAGAGGTTGCACAGAGAGAACTAACGCAGGTGGACCAGCCCACGTTGCAGAGCCGTGGTTACAGCCTGAGTACGGTCGGTCACGCCGAGCTTGCTGAGAATGTTATTGATGTGACTCTTAACCGTTGCTTCGCTAATCGCCAGACTGGCGCCTATCTCTTTATTGCTTTGGCCTCGCACGATCAGCTCGAGCACCTCCATCTCTCTACTCGTCAAATCAGAGCTGGCCATTCGCTCGGCAAGCCTCTCGGCGATCGCGCCGGGAATGTGGCGTGAGCCGGCATGCACGGTTCTTATCGCTGCCTCAAGTTCTTCGAAGAACACATCCTTCAACAGATAACCTCTGGCTCCGGCTTGTAGCGATCGGTAGATGTCTTCATCGCCATCGTAGGTAGTGAGGACAATCAGACGCGCTTCCGGAAAGTTGTGTCGAATAGCCGAAATAGCTTCGACGCCACCGACAACTGGCATACGCAAATCAATGAGCGTTACGTCTGGTGTGTGTTGACTATATAAATCAATGGCTTGCTGTCCGTTGATTCCCTCAGCGATCACCTCCATGTCCGCCACGGTATTAATTAAGGAGACAAAACCCTGCCGCACGACCGCCTGGTCGTCGATTACCATGATACGGATCTTGTTATTCACAATTCTGGCTTCTCCATGCCTAACTGCTGATCGGCACATCCGCAACGACTTCAGTTCCCGTGCCATTAGTGCTGTGAATCGACAACGTCCCGCCAATCTGCTCGGCGCGCTCCCGCATACCAATCAATCCGAAATGCCCGGCTGTTTCATTTCTCGCCGCTTGATTGTCAAAACCGCACCCGTCATCTCGTACGATTAGTTGCACTCGCCGGGTATCGAACAGCAGATTGACAAATATCCGTTGGGCCTGCGCGTGTTTCACGGCGTTGTTAATCGCCTCTTGTCCGATGCGCAGAAGATTGTCCTCTACAGTGTGGGCCAACGGTCGGAAGGTTCCATTGACTTCAACCTGCGCCTGGATAGCAGTCTCATGGGTCAATCTCCGCGCGGTCTCGGCCAAAGCCGTAGGTAGATCATTGTTTTCGAGAGTCGGCGATCGGAGTTCCCAAACATAGCGTCGCGCTTCAGCGATGCCATGACGAACTTGCCGCCTGGCGCGATCCAGATAAGTCATGGCAGCGTCAGCTCCGGGCGGCATCGTGCGGGCGACCACCTCCAGTTGCACGGAGATTCCCGACATCTCCTGCGCGAGGTTGTCATGAATCTCCCGAGCGATGCGAGTTCGCTCGGCCAGCACGGCGCCGAATTGCGCTTGCATCCCGCGCACACGAAGCCGAAATAGCAGCCACGCCAGCATTCCCAGCGCGAATAGGCAGACCGTGTAAAACCAGTACGTCTGATAGAAATATGGCTTCAAGTAAAGAGCGAAAGCGGCGCCGGTTTCATTCCAAACTCCATCGTTGTTACTGGCGATGACGCGAAACGTGTAAGCTCCCGGGCGCAGATTCGTGTAGTACGCAATGCGGCGTGTGCCGCTATCGATCCAGTCCTTGTCAAAGCCCTCCAGCTTATACTTAAACCTGACTTTCTCCGGCGCCACGAAGCTCGGGGCTGTGTAATACAAGTCAAAGCGTGTTGTGCCGGCCGGCAGTTCGAGGCGCTCGCTCGGCGCAAATGATTTATCGTCAATACGTATTTGCTCGATCACAACAGGCGGCGCGTGCGAATTCGTTTTCATTCTCGCCGGGTCAATCGTCGCGACTCCCCTGATGGTAGGGAACCAAAGCTTTCCATCACTCCCTCTCCATCCAGCCGGATCGCCGCCACCGCTACACTCGCGCGTCAACATGCCGTCTGCCGTACCGTAAGCAACCGGTGCGATCGACCCAATCATGCCTTTGGCAAACTCATCAAGCTCTTTTTTACTAATGTGAAAGATACCTTTGCGGCAACTCAGCCACAGGTTGTTTTGGCCATCTGCCAAAATTCGGTAGACAACATCATCAAGCAGACCATTGCTGGTAGTGTAGGTAGTAAACTTGCCATCTTTCATTCGATTCAAACCACCGCCATTCGTTCCAATCCACAGCGTACCGTCCGAATCTTCATGGAGTGAGATAACTGCATCGCTCGAAAGACCATCCCTGGAAGTAAAGGTTGTGAACTCTTCGTTGGTTAGTCTACCTAAGCCGCCGAACGTACCGATCCACAGGTTTCCCCTGGTATCCTCATGAAGTGTAGTGATCAGGTCGTTGGGGAGCCCGTCCACCTCGGTGAAGGTTTTGAACACTCCATTCCTCATTCGAGTCAAGCCGCCGCGTGTGCCGATCCATAGGCTGCCGCGACGATCCAGGTAAATCGACCTGACATCATTGTTCGCCAAACCATCAGCCGAAGTATATGTCGTAAACTTCCCTTGATTAAAACGATTCAATCCGTCAGGCGTTCCTACCCACAGATTTCCCGTGTTGTCCCCGAAGAGAGACAGAACAACGTTGCTGGACATGCCGTCTCGGGTGGTATAGACGTTCAGTTTGCCGTTCCTTAGCAGATTCAAGCCACCGCCGTCAGTCCCGATCCACGTATTGCCCAGGTGATCTTCGTAGATTGATTTGACGAGATCGTTTGAGAGTCCGTTTCTCACCGTGTAAGTTGTGAATTTTGTATCTTTCAGGAGGTTGATTCCTCCGGACTCAGTGCCGACCCACACGTTGCCCTCGAGGTCTTCCAGAAGTGAAAGGATTGTGCTGGTTGAGAGTGTGTCTCCGGCGTTGAAACCAGTGAAACGGCCATCACGGAGACGACAAAGACCGCCAGCCGTTCCAATGAGTAGACCACCATCTCGGTCCGCCTGGAGGGAGATGATTCTATCGTTTGGCAGACCATCTCGTGTTGTGTAGGTGGTGAATTGATTGCCATCGAACGAGGTCAGGCCACCGAGAGAACCAAACCATAAGCGGCTGTTCCGGTCCTGTTGGATTGCTCTGACACTGTTACTGCCAAGTCCATCGCGGACCGTGTAGTTCGTAAACTTACCGTCCTTAATCCGGCCTACACCGTAAGGCGTGGCAATCCAAAGCGCACCGCTCGCATCTTCGAACAACGCCTGGATGCTGCCACTAATCAGCCTCTCTTTAGTGGTGAATGTGGTAAGTCCGCCACTCTTTAACAGGCCTAGACCGTTAGCAGTTGCGACCCAGAGGTTGCCTTCCCGATCTTCATAAACGGCTTGGATGGTCTCGCTGGGAAGTCCATGATCACGGGTGAACAACGTGAATCTACTATTCAACATACGGACCAGGCCTTGCGCTGTGCCAATCCATAGAGCGCCTTGCCGATCTGCCAGTAGAGTGCGAATGTAGTTGCTCTTGAACTCGGGAGTATTCTGCTTGTCGAAAATGGTGAATTTTACGCCGTCGAAGCGAGCCAAACCCTCCTCAGTGCCGATCCAAATATAGCCATCCCGTGTTTGAGCTATTGCGTGAACGGTGTTCTGCGGCAAGCCGTTCTCGGTGAGCCACACTTCGTGGTTGAACTGAGAAAGTTCTCTCCGCGAATCAAGCGCAAAGGTGGTCCCACTGCTGCCCAGCAACAGTAAGAAGACAAGACTCAGCCAGTGAACACAACTTAATCGGCGCATTGATCGATGGCATTGTCGTGTCAACAGACGGAAGATGCAATACTGCCCAGCCGCAAACTTGGGCGCCTACGCCAATGCTTTTCAGAATAATTGAGACAGGACAGCATGCGCTCGTGAGAGTGACGCTTTGATTGTAGATTTATCGCGCTTGGTCCACCGAAGAAAAATCGAGGTTTTCCGGTTCTTTCCTATTCCTTCGCATACCGTCCCCGGGCTGTTATTTTTGTCCACGTATTGGCCAGTCGAATCCTAAAACGTTAGACTCGCAATTCCTGATTTCACGCAGAACTCGCTCCGGCAGTGACGAGCTTGTTTGCTAATTGAGTTGGATGTATTGAGGTTCAATGTATACCCGCCAAGTTACTCGCCATCCGTAAGCGACTAGGACTGAGCCAAAGCAGAATGGCGAAGCTGCTCAAATACAAGGTAAATGGCTCCCGCGTCTTTGGGTACGAGAGTGGAGTGCGAGAACCTAATTGATGGTGTTGCTTGACTACGCGAGACTAGCGAAGGTCTGCACTTGTGTGTTGATAGATGATGTTGCAGAGTTAGGTTCTCAGATAACTGGAGGGTCAACGCTTACGATGAGTTCACGGACGAGCATTCCGTTCACAAACGTGCAGCCATAGTCGTTTTCACCTTCACTAATCAGTGCATTAGAACTGGCTTTGGTGAATCCAAAGCTTTAATCGAGCTTCCCAAGGGTGCTGGCGACTGTTCTGGATTTATACGTGGCCGTCATTATCAATCAGGCGTGCAAATTCCTTCTTCACTATCGGATAACATTCGCAACTTATTGATTCGAGCCCTTGACGATCAACGATGGTCAGGTGTCCACGCCGGTAATCAATCAAGCCTCTGGATTTAAGGCTGCACGCAGCTTCCGTCACACTCGCCCGTCTTGCGCCTAACATCATGGCGATAAATTCATGCGTCAACTCGAGTTCCTTAGAGTTCGCCCTGTCCTCGCACATCAGCAGCCACTTCGTCAGCCGCCCTTCGATCGGATGAGCGCGGTTACAAGCGGCAGTCTGCGCTATCTGCGTGATGAAGGCTTGCGTGTACCGAAGCAACAAATCCTGTAGCTGGCCGCACTTCTTGAATTCCCTCTTCAACACGTCTCTTCTCATCTTGAGCCCGTCGCCGGGAAGTTGCACCTGTGCTAAAAGAGGAGTGCTGATGCTGCCCAAGAAGACACAGACGCCGAACATCCCTTCGTTTCCGACCATCCCCACCTCTACACTTCTGCCGTCGTCAAAATTGGAGACGAGAGAAACCGTGCCGCGATTAGGGAAATAAACGTGCGTAATCGGCTCGTTAGGGTGGTAGAGGATTTCTCCTAACGACATCGAGACGGGTTCTAAATCCGCGCTTAGACGCTCATATTCTTCGAGTCGTAGGGCTTTGAGGATTCTGTTGGCGGTGGTTCTAGGTGATTCTACAGTGATAGACATCGGCGCCTCTTTTCGGTTGTCGGTTATGTCGCTAAAGACCAACACGCGGCAAGAGGCAAGGTGCTAAGCAGACCAGATGTCGTATGCAGCTATCAAAAGAACTGTTCTTGGTATGAAAAGAAGCTTACCACCGTCTGTCCGAAATGAACAGAAGTCTGTCCAAAATGAACACAATGCAGTAAAGGAATATGATATTACCGACACACAAAGCTATATTCATGTGCGATAGTGCGGTTCTAATAAGGGGAGACAACCAGGATGGGTCCAAGAGAAGGTAAGCAGCCTACCATTTTCCTAGTAGAAGAGGACGATGAGACGCGGGCAGTCTTGAAGCAAAGTCTAACCAGATATGGTTACCGCCTGTCTGTGGCAATAGATGAAGAGGATGCTCTTGATCGAGTCAGCAACGGGCACATGACTTTCGATTTGGTCTTAATTAATGTGGTCGGTAAATCAGCCGAAGATACTTTGCGGATCGGAAGGCTCATCCGTGAAGAAGGAAAGTTAGATGGCAATACGCCGCTCATCGTGATGGCCGAGAAGTACGGCAAGCATTTAGAAGGAACGCATGAAAACGTCGGCGGGAATGATTGGATTTTCTATCTGGGTGAAGAACCAGAACAGCTACAGAATCTTCTCCGCCGCCTTACCGCTACATGAAGAGTGGGGTATCACGAACTCATTTTCAAGGCGATAAAGATGCCCCTTACAGAACTTAAATATTTCAGTGCCGCCATGTCCTCGGCGCATCCCCGTAACTGTCACCCTATCATCGATCAAAAAGTCAACCGAGACTCATGCCACTTTCGCATAACTCAACAGCTTTTATAGATTTAGGCCATGCGCCCCGCTTTCGTTTTCGGAGATCCGCGCATTAGACAGACTGCCGAGAGGATGTGTTTTGCCGATCAGGATTGGATCCGGAACTCACTCCGGAAGATATGGAGATGGCCCAAGCTTTCGCGAAAGCTTACCGCGAAGCCGACTGGCGCGCAGTCTATTCCAGTCGTTTGCGCCGAAGCATTACGACCGCTCAGCCTCTTTGCGATGCCTTGAGAATCAACCCACAATTGGCCTCTTTCGTTATCGGCTCGCTTGTCCCGTAGGTTCTATTAGTATCGTAGAGTTTAGGTCCACTGGACCGATCTTACAGGCGCTTGCTGACCGATCTCATTTGAGTGAGGCTCTGAGATCGTTACGCGGCACTTGATATGTTTTCTTTAGTGGTCACCGGGACGGCATCGTCGAAATCTGCCAGGCGATGAACCCGATGAAACTTAGCACGATGATCAAGACTACCAACACCACAGGCTCTATGCCCAAAAACCGCTTTTCATCGCGGCCTTCGATAATGTCCTTCGGAACATTTAAATTCGCGTTGTCCACCACTATCGCACCATAATTCCGGTTCGGCTGACCATTAGTCGCGTCGAGAGCGCTGCCAATCTGCTGTTCAGCGATACTTCGGTCTTGTTCTTCCAGGGGTGCAAGCTGGGCAGCCAACTTCTCTGTGTCCCCCTTCTTGCGTTTGTGCTTCCCGGAATGCGCGCGTGATGTCGGCTTCTTCATATCCATTTCACCTTTTTCAAGTACCGGTAAAGCGCGAATCCTACTCCCACCATTGAAAGCAGTGAAAAATCGGTCTGTGGGTTCCTTAGTATCTTTATAAAATCTTTATAGCTTTTATGTCATTCTAGAGTACCAAGCGTCTCCGAATGGCAGCTCACAACATGGGAGCTAGCACGATGAATGAATTCGCAGGCACCTAAGCAGTTCTTATTGCATCGTTCATTTTGAGGAGCACTATCGGACCTTGAAATTTGATTGTCTGCCGAAGTCGTAGTAGCGCAAGAATGCGCCCACGACGCGGGGGAACCAGAGTTCCGCTAAGCGGAACACGGGGCGAAATCGTAACGCAGGATCGCTGTTACATAGAACACTTCCAGTTCTAGCCCGTCAGCTAACCTCGCAGGCGCGAAAGGAAGGGCAAAGCAGCGAACTAAGAGGCGCTGAGCTGATGCTCGGCGCTTTTCTTTTTTGCACGCTTACCGATCATTAAAATGTCGCTTCGCAGGAACTTTGTACGGTGGTTGTATCGAGGGGGACGCGAAAAAGATCCTACCGGTGATCAGCATGTGCCACACAAGCAGCATGCTTGGTGGAAGGTAATGTGCCTCACCGGAGTCGATTACTTTTCAACTCTCGGTTACCAACCAGGAATCGCTTTCCTCGCGGCTGGTGCTCTCTCTCCGATTGCAACGCTGGTCCTCGTTCTCTTAACACTTTTTGGCGCACTTCCTGTTTACCGCCGGGTGGCGGAAGAGAGTCCTCACGGAGAGGGCTCAATCTCCATGCTGGAGCGGCTGCTTTCGCGATGGAAGGGCAAGCTCTTCGTCCTCGTCCTACTCGGATTCGTTGCCACAGACTTCATCATCACGATCACTCTATCCGCCGCCGATGCTACCGCCCATATCGTTGAGAACCCCTTCACTCCTGGATTTTTGCGGCATCAGATCGGTATCACCCTGGTCTTAGTCGCGCTGCTTGGCGCCGTCTTCTTGCGTGGTTTTAAAGAGGCCATCGGAATAGCGGTCGTTCTCGTCGCTGTTTATCTGCTTCTGAATGTGATTGTCATCGGGCTTGGTTTGTTTGAGTTAATTACGCATCCGTTCCATTTCAATGACTGGAAACGCGCGATGTTTCAGAATCCCAGCGTCAACGGACGAACGTGGATGATTATCGCCTTGGCGTTGATGTTATTCCCGAAGCTGGCGTTAGGGCTCTCGGGCTTTGAAACAGGCGTAGCAGTCATGCCGCTAGTTAAGGGCGACCGCGATTTGACGAATCAAGATTGGGAGCGAATTAACTCCACGCGCACAGGACTTGCGGCTGAGTCGCAGACATCGTCGCTGCTTGAAGGTCGAATTCGAAACACCCAAAAACTTCTCCGCACAGCAGCTTTAATAATGAGTGTGATGCTCATTCTCAGTAGTATTGTTACAGCCACGCTCATTCCCGCCCATGAGTTTGAAGAGGGTGGGCAGGCGAATGGACGCGCGATAGCATATCTGGCCCATCATTTCCTCGGCGATATTTTTGGAACCGCTTACGACCTTAGCACGATCGCGATCTTGTGGTTTGCCGGCGCATCTGCAATGGCTGGTCTGCTAAACATCGTGCCGCGCTATTTGCCAAGATACGGAATGGCTCCGCAGTGGGCCAAAGCAGCGAGACCGCTGGTACTCGTCTACACGTTAATCGCTTTCGCGGTGACTATTATCTTCCGAGCTGATGTTGATGCGCAGGGCGGCGCGTACGCCACCGGCGTCCTGGTACTAATGACATCGGCGGCAATCGCAGTAACTCTTGCAATGAGGCGGCGAGGGAAGAGCTGGATTCCTTACCTACTTATCGCGCTAATCTTCATATACACCACTATACAAAACATTCACGAACGCCCGGAAGGAATTAAGATCGCCTCCTTCTTCATTCTGGCGATCATTTTGTCGTCGTTTATTTCACGCGTGTGGCGAACCACGGAACTGCGCGTGGAGCGAGTAGAAGTTGACGACTTGGCGAGAGAATTCCTGAAGCGTGCTGCAACGGGCACGGTGCGCATTATTGCTAATCGGCGCGACACAGGCGACACGCTCGAGTATCAGCAAAAAGAGAACGAGAAGCGGCTTGATAACCACATCCCCCAAGGAGAACCCGTGCTGTTTTTTGAGGTGACGCCAGGAGACGCATCAGAGTTTTCCGGCGTGTTGAGCGTATGCGGAGAAAACGTGGATGGGTTCCGCGTATTACGTGCTGAGTATCCCGCAGTTCCGAATGCTATTGCGGCGTTCCTATTGTTTTTGCGTAACGAGACCGGGAAGTTACCGCACGTTTATTTTGGATGGAGTGAGGGCAATCCCTTGACCTACTTACTTAAATACATTGCTTTTGGCGAGGGTGATACCGCTCCCGTTACGCATGAGGTATTACGGCAAGCTGAAAAGGATCCTGAAAGGCGTCCTATCGTGCATGTGGGAGGCTAGGCTAAATTGTCTGGTAATCCATTGAGCAGAATCGTAACAATGGAATGACCCCATGTTAAAGAGCCATAAGGAGCTTCTGGGATACTGTGTAGCCGTGGTGGTGATCTGTGCGGCCACTGTCGTTCTAAGAAGCTTTGGCGATCATGTTAACGCGACGACTGTTGCCCTTACTTTCCTGCTCCTTGTTTTATTTCTGGCTACGGCTTGGGGTCCTAAACCTGCGGTACTTGCTTCTGTACTGGCCGCTACCAGCTTTAATTATTTTTTCCTCCCACCCGTGGGTACATTCACAATTTCTGACCCGCACAACTGGGTCGCAATCATTGCTTTCCTTCTTACGGCGGTTACTGTTGGTCAGCTTTCAGCACGTGCCAAACAACGCACCGAGGAAGCAGAAGTTGGAAAGCGGAAGATCGAACGTCTTTACGAGGAACTGCGCGAGGCCTTCGAGCGGGCTAGTCACGCGGAAGCATTGCGGCAGAGCGAGAAACTGAAGTCGGCATTACTCGATGCCGTAACGCACGATTTGCGCACGCCGCTCACATCAATTAAGGCCTCAATCACAACCCTGCTGGATGAAGTGCGTGGCCGAACAGGTGGTAACCATCTTGTCGCGTTGGACGACGAATCGAAGATCGAGATGATGGAAGTGATTAATGAGGAAAGTGATCGTCTGAATCGTTTCATTAGCGGGCTGATTGAATTGGCCCGCATTGAAGCAGGTGAAATGCATCTGCGCCGTAGGTGGGGAACGGTAGATGAAATCACCTCGGCCGCACTGCAGCGTGCAGAACCCGTCACGCGAGATCATGACATAGAAGTCAACATTGAAGCAGACTTGCCTGTGGTCCGCGTTGACGAGCGAGCCGTCAGTGAAGTGGTCTACACACTTGTCGACAATGCTGCGAAGTATTCGCCGAAGGGTACAAGTATTCGCATCATTGCGCAGCGCTACGACGAGGGGATGATCAAGATGGCGGTCGAGGATCGCGGGGAGGGAATAGAAATCGATTTGCGAGAGCGGGTTTTCGACAAATTCTTCCGCGCCACTCGCGACGGCGATGTCAGTACTCACCGGCCTTCCGGGACAGGAATGGGTTTGGCGATTGCCAAGGGCATAGTTGAAGCGCATAAGGGAGAGATATGGATCGAATCTGGCAGCGACGGAAAGGGAGCACGCGTTGTCTTCACCCTGCCCATTGGAGATGAAGATGACTAAGACGAACTGAAATTTTTACCAGGTCGCGATTAAATTTCCAATGCATGATAAGCGTCGCATTTTGGTGGTAGATGATGAGCCACAGTTGACACGCGTGTTGCGCACCGGGCTCACGTCCCGAGGGTTCGAAGTGCGCGCTGCCGCTGATGGTCTGGCCGGATTCGAGGTCTTCAGCGACTGGCAGCCCGACCTCATAATTACTGACCTGGCGATGCCGAACATGGATGGTTTGGAACTTTGCCGACGAGTGCGGGCTATCTCACAGATTCCAATTATTATTTTATCAGCCAAGGGCGAGGAAAAGACTAAAGTTGAAGCATTAGACATTGGTGCAGACGATTTCGTTACAAAGCCTTTCGGCATCGACGAATTGCTCGCACGTGTTCGCGCTTCGCTACGTCGCGCCAGTGGTAGTCCGCCAAATGGTGCCGCCCAGGCCTTATTGGAATCGGGAGACTTTCATGTTGATCTGGATTCCCGCTCAGTTACAGTGCGCGGCAGTGAGGTCCATTTGACGCCGAAGGAATTTGATTTACTCACTTACTTCCTCAGGTATCCAGGAAAGGTGCTGACTCACCGGACGTTACTCGCGGCTTTGTGGGGTGGTAATTACGTTGAGCAGAATGAAAATCTGCGCGTGTTTGTTGGTAACCTACGGAAAAAAATTGAGAAGGATGCTGCGTCTCCACGTTACATCCTCACTGAACCCTGGATAGGTTATCGTTTTGATCCCGGCGAATGAGGTAATCCAACCTGGTGATCTGTAGTTTGATTGAGACGCCAGCGCCTCAATTCGACTTTAATCTTCCTACGAATTTCCTGGTCCTTCCTATCTTTACGAACTTTTTATGGAACCTTTACGCCCCTTTTATAAGGGGAAGCGTAAGTTCTATTGATGAACGAAACGCGAGTAAAGCCCAATAGGGCCACGTGGGAGCCAGCGGCGGCTTTCGCCTGCTTCGCCTGCTCGATTCTTTCTCTTGCCCTCGGCTTTGCACTTACAACCAACTGGTTACTAGACGCGGTACGCCATCCCTTCCTGCATGCCGTCGGCATTACCCTTCTTATTATTGGAATCCCAATTCTAATCCTTGGCGGGCATTGCCTGGATTTAATGGACAAGAAAAACAAGCAGCCCGATCAGGTGCTTCAACTCAGCCGAGGCTCGCTACGCCAATAACCAGGAAATCAAACGCTTGCAGAAAAACGTTTCGGCAGAAAAGGCGCAACGTGATGCAGATGGCTGCGCAGTTCAGCCAGGTCATCACACACGAATTATTCATTCAAGAATGAGGGAGATTAAGTGACGAGTCAAAGGTCTTGCATTACGAAGGGTCTTAGCGTTGTGTTTTTGATTTTTCTTTACGGAGTGCTGTCCTTAATGCATGGACAACAGACCGTCTTCAACGTACCAACCACCGACGTGCTGGATAAGGGCAAAGTCTATGCGGAGCTCGATGCGAGCTTGAAGCCAACCGATGGGACTCTGGTAACGAGGTTCTCTTCTTTCGTGCCGCGTATTGTCATTGGCGCGGGAAGTCGCGTTGAGATTGGACTGAACCTCACTGGCAACATTCAACCTGGACCAGACTCTACAACTCTGGTGCCAACTATTAAGTGGAAACCATACCAGGGCGGGGATAACGGATGGGCGTTCGTGGTAGGCGATAACGTCTTCCTTCCGGTTCGCAATCGTTCTTACAACGCCGGCAACTACTTCTATGCGGAGTTCAGCAAGACCTTTGATAGTGGAACAAGGGTCACTTTCGGTGGATATGACTTCACCAGAAATGTAGTTGCGACTGCTAACCGGGCTGGCGGTCAATTCGGATTCGAAAAACCAATTAATAAGAAGGTGACTTTCGCCGCGGATTGGTTCACGGGGAAGCATGGAGCGGGCTATTTCACTCCAGGGGTGATCTTCAAAGTGGGGCCGAAGGTTACCGGTTACACCGGCTATTCAATTGGCAATCAGAATCTGTCGAAGGGCAATCATTTCTTTCTTCTCGAGCTGGGCTACAACTTCAATTGAAGGGGTGACGTGCATAAAGGAAAACTAGCAGAAGCGAAGCCGCCGAGGCAGCAAAACAAGCTACGTTGGAATGTGCTTCTGGAAGACCTCAGGTTTCTGGCTTCTGTAGGCCTCGCGCATTTCATTGTTTGGCGCACGGTTAGGCGCAGATACAGAGAGAACTCGGCACGTCGTAGAGAGTTCAAGTTGCTAGGTGGTAACGGGTCCCTGGCCCAACCTGAGCCACAGGTCCTGCGTGGGCTTGATTGGCGAGCGAGTGCCGTCGCAAATGGCAATCGAAATTTTAGGCCAGAGCGGTAGGCCAGGGAGGCCGATAACGAGAGTTAGAAAAATTATTCAGGGAAACCAAATATTGTGGTAGCAGAACTCAAACGTTTTATCATTGGTCGCGCTCTAAGAACAGAACAAGCAGCTCACGAACGTCTTTCAAAGAAAACGGCATTGGCTGTTTTCTCTTCCGACGCGCTTTCATCTACGGCGTATGCTACTGAAGAAATCTTGCTCGTATTGGCAGTCGCTGCGGCTTACGGCCAAATGGGAGCGTTTCGGTACGTCGTGCCGATTTCCATCGGCATCGGCGTGCTCCTCGTTATCGTTGCGACCAGCTACAGACAAACTATTCACGCTTATCCATCGGGCGGAGGCGCTTACATTGTTGCCAAGGAAAACCTCGGTACAAATGCCGGACTTGTGGCGGGAGCATCGCTGCTGGTCGACTATGTGCTGACTGTTGCGGTTTCAATTGCTGCTGGTGTTGCCGCTATCACCTCCATGGCCCAGGGGACACGATACGCCTGGCTGGATAGTCACAAGGTCTTTCTCTGTTTGGTCTTCATCGCTTTTATAGCCTTGGCGAACTTGCGTGGTGTCCGGGAGTCCGGGGCTTTGTTCGCAGCACCGACCTACGCTTTTCTCATCAGCTTCCTATTCATGATCGGCTACGGACTTTTTAGTTACTACACCTATGGCGGAGCCGCGCCGGTTCCGGGGCCCGAGGAAATCAAGACAGCTGAAGGATACAAGTTTCAACCTTTGACGCTTTTTCTCTTGTTGGGAGCGTTCTCAAATGGATGTGCGGCGCTGACTGGTATTGAAGCGATCTCTAACGGTGTACCAGCATTCAAGAAGCCGGAAGCTCGGAACGCGGCCACTACTCTAGTAATCATGGCGGCACTTTTAACAACGATGTTCCTTGGGACCAGCGTGCTTGCCTATCTTTATGGGGTTCACCCACACGAGAGTGAAACCGTCATTTCTCAATTCGCGCGAATCATGTTCACTGGTCCAATGGCTGGGTTCTATTACGTTGTCCAGATCGCGACCGCTTTAATTTTGGTGCTGGCAGCTAACACTTCTTTCGCAGATTTTCCGCGGCTTGGCAGTTTACTTGCGCGAGATCGCTTCTTGCCGCGCCAGTTTGCTACGCGCGGCGACAAACTTGTCTTCTCGAATGGAATAGTTATTTTGGCGATCTTTGCGAGCGTCCTGGTCGTTGCCTTTGGCGGCGACACAAGTCGGCTTATCCCGCTATATGCAGTCGGTGTCTTTCTATCTTTCACACTTTCACAATCCGGGATGGTGAGACACTGGCTCAAAGAACGAGGACAGATAAGAAAGAAAAACGGGAAGGCTCGGCGAAAACGCGACGACGAAATTCACTACTCACAAAGCATGGTAGAACACGAGTCGTTGCCCGACGCCGAGTTAGCAGCTTCTGAAGAGCGAGGTTCGACATTCGTCAACGACGAGGTCACCGATAGCACGCACTGGAAGAAATCGATCGCCATTAATGCTGTTGGCGCTATCGCCACCTTCATTGTTTTGTGCGTCTTTGTCGTGACCAAGTTCATCCACGGCGCCTGGATAGTCGTCGTCGTAATCCCACTGCTTGTCTTCATGTTTCGCGCAATTCACAAACATTACGTTGGAGTTGCGAAACAACTTTCGACCGAGGGACTCGACGACCTCCGTCCTATAAAGCACACAGTGCTAGTTCCGATCTCTGGCATACATCGGGGCGTCGTGAATGCCCTGCAGTATGCCAAGTCCATTGCGCCGGACCATGTTCGCGCGGTTTATGTGGATTTCGATGAAGAGGCGACGGTGAAGTTACGGGAAAAGTGGGAGCGTTGGGGAGCAGGCGTGCAACTAGTCGTGCTTCCTTCACCGTACCGGGAACTAACCCGACCGCTCCTGCGATACATTACACGTCTCGAGAAAAAGAACGAGAACGATGTGGTGACTGTATTGCTTCCTGAATTCGTTCCGGCAAAATGGTGGCAGCACCTCTTGCACAATCAGAGTTCACTAATGCTCAAAGGCGCACTTCTTTTCAAAGAAGGAGTGATTGTCATCAGCGTGCCTTACCACCTAAAAGGTTAACAGTGTTTCTGTTCATCTTAATTTTCTCAGTTGTCTTATGGCCGCTCCAGCTGGTAACCACTACTTAGCGGTCGCGTAATCGTTCTAAATGGAGTTCGTGGCAAGCATTCTTGTGCGCCGCGCGCAGAGGCAGATACTCTTTGTTTCAGCTTGGCAATCTCATCCATTGCCCTACGGTCGCGTCAATCTGACGCCAGGGACTGCCCTTCGGAAGGAACCGTTCGTCGCTCAGCGCGACCGAAAGAGGTAGCTTCTATTATGGACGTTCAATAAGGGGTGTTGGACTCTACATGCACTTTGGGTGTGTGTTTTACAACCGGGGTCCTTAATTCGTTTACGTGCGGGCTAGACGGATTTCGGTAGCCCTTGCTTTGCCACTTTTTCAACCGCTTCGCAGAAATAATCCAACTCATCAAGCGTTGTATAGACATTCGGCGTCACACGCACACCTCTGATTTCCGGCGCACGACTTGGACTGCTCATCGGTTGCGTAGCAATCATATAGTTTAGTCTGAGATGGCGACTTAATTCTCTCGGTTCGATACCGACGATCTCGAATGTAGCAAGTCCGCAGCTCATTTCCCGCTCGAAAGAGGTGAAGAAGCGGACGTTGGGCAGTTTCTCAATTCGGCTCGCCCAATATCGCGTCAGGTAGCGCAAGCGTTCCTCTTTCCTTTTTGGGCCAATGCCGTTATGAAAAGCCAGCGCTTCAGAAACCGCCAAGGCCATGGCGACGGAGTAAGTACCGAAGTCTTGAAATTTGGTGATCTTTTCTTTGTAATCTTTGTCTCCCGGCTTGCTGGCCGGGACGAGCTGGTAGACGTTACCGATTTTATCTTTACGGATGTAGAGTAGCCCTGTGCCGATTGGGGCGCATAGCCATTTGTGCAAACTTGCGCCGAAATAATCGCAGCCCAAATCCGTTTGCTTGTAATCAATAAGAGCGAACGATTGTGCGGCGTCCACGACAACCTCAATGCCTTTGAGGTGCGCCATCTCGCAGATTTCTTTGACAGGAAAAAGCTGTCCGGTGTAATTGACCGGATGGGTCAGCAAAATCAAGCGCGTTTTTCGCGTGATATTTCGCTCATACATTTCCACTAACTCGCCCATAGATTTAGGAGGCATCGGCACGTCGCTGATTTTCTTTACCGCGATACCTTCACGCCGAACTCGCTGGTCAACCGCGTCATGCATCGCCCAGTAGTCGTGCATCGTCATCAATATCTCATCGCCCGGACGCAGTTCGACTCCGAGCAAAACGGCATCGAGAGCCTCGGTCGCGTTTCGCACGAGCGCGATTTCATCCACGCTACAGCCGAACAGTCTTGCTAACCCGGCCCGCGCCCTTAGTAGTAAAGGTTCAAGAATATCCCACAGCATGTAGCCGGGCGCGTCTTGCAGTTCCCAGGTGTAACGCACCATCGCTTCGGTCACGTTGCGCGGGCTGGGGCAAACGTTGCCATTATCCAAATTAACGATGCTGCGATTGATGCTAAATGCATTTTGTACTTCACGCCACAGCGATTCTTCTCTGGCGGCTTCCTGCGCTGAAAGGTGAGATGTGCGCTCTGTTGCGGCTCGAATCTCCTTAAGGGTGACGTAACCTAAAAGAGTTGACGCGGCAGCCATACCGCTAACTGTTTCTAAGAAGTCACGTCTTTGCATATTCTCTCCTATCCACCATCACGTAGACACCCGCTTATAGGTTGAGGTAGTTCCTTTCCTCTGTTGTCGACCGGCTTTTTGTTTTAGGTTGCGTTGTTCATTTCTCATCTCCTTTACGTCAAAGACTTAACAGTACTGTAAGCCCTAACCGGCATTTCTCAACGACTGTCTGCTGTAGTCTCAGCCACGGATATACACCGATCACACAGACTGATGAAACAACAAAATGGCAAACCAGTCTCATGCGCGTTTGCGCGTACCCGGCTTTCAGGCAGTTGAGAGGCTTTTTATTTCGCCGGATTCGTAACACGCTGCGCGATGTCGTCGACGTTGAAAATTAGATGTGTAACTTGACCGCGCTCATTCTTCGCGAAACTAATAATCTCGGGGATTTCTTTGGCGGTGAATTCATTCTCGCCCGTCTCAAATAGCTCGTACGTTGGGCCACCTACTCCGTTTTGAACTAATAGACGCACTCCGTCACGCGAGATTGAAAAGGTCCACCCGTCTCCTCCTCTATAAGAACCGATGTACGCGCCGAAAGTTGCAGGATCGACTCGGCGAACCACGCCAGATGGGAAACTCAAATTCTTTGGACTGTTTCGATCGCCAAACCCATGCATCTGTCCGCACTTCGGACAAAACGAAGGCACCTCAGTATTGTCGACGATGTGTTGGACCGGTCGTCGTGTCTTCAAGTATGCGAAGATTGATTTGAGATCATCGTCAGTCATGTTGCGCACGGCTATCCAGGGCATGACGCTGCTCAGCTTCCGCGCTTTAACATGACCAGTACGTAAGGTCTGAATGAAGAGAGTCTCGTCGTAGTAAGAAAGAATTCCTGATGCATCGCTCGTAAGATTAGCGCTGAACGCTCGATCCTGATCGCGTTCGATGAAATCACCACCGCCAAAATATCCCGGGCTCAGCGGGGCATTCAATGCGGTGTGACAACCGACACAAGTGCCGATTCTCACCAGATATCGCCCACGCGCGACCGGGGTCGACTGGTCAGGTTCAGGTACAGGTTGCGTCAGCGGGGCGGGCGGATCGGGGTACTTGGCTAACTTCGTGTTCGGCAGGCGATTGCGAATCGGTTTGAGTGAACGAAGATATACAATGACTGCGGCAAGATCCTCGTCGGAAAGGAAGCGATAACTGAAATAGTACATCTGATCGTCAAGTACTCGACCGTCATGACTAATCCCCTCGCGGATCGCTCGACCCAGCATGTCGTCGGTCCAGTTGCCGGTCCCAGTCTCTTTGTCGGGTGTGAGGTTGGGAGCGACTACGCCGGGATTGTCAGTTCCCCAGATGTGGCCCGCGCCTTTCATCTCAGCGACGGGTGGTGCGCCGGGTTTGGTCCAGTCGCGATCGGTGTGACACACGAAACAGTGTAGTACGCCTTCAGACAAGTATCGGCCGCGCTCAAGTCGTGCCTGAGTTGGCTCGTACCTCACGTTGGTCAAAGGGCGAATGGCGAATTTGGGTGTGGGTTCAACCGGTGATCGTGAGGAGTTACAACTTGCAACACTCAAGGCCACTGCGGCTACGATTAAGAAAGTTCTCACAGTGGGCCAAAGTTTATCCGCAGATTTAAGGATCTAAAAATGGATATCGCGGCAATTCTAAATTCTTACAGGGTTGAGGCGTGCAGAACGGATTTCAGTACTAAGAACAATTGTCCAAGTCGCTGCTTTATTTTGAGGATTGAATATGGTTTGAATTGATTTTAGCGCCAGCCCTCCGCGTTACACGGAAAACATCCAAGTTAGTATGCTTCAGCAACTTGCAGACTAGCCACAGTTTGCCCGTTTACTATTCTTTCCCATTCTTTACTGTTATATCGCGTGCTGTTTTTTCTGGCCAGATAATGGCCAGTTGGGGAAATCGGGTCTGTCGGAGTTGTGCATGTAAGTTTTTGAAAAATTGAGGCTTATTGGTGGAGCAGAGGGGGATCGAACCCCTGACCTCCGCATTGCGAATGGGTTTGATGGTCCAATGCATGCTTTCACATGCAGTGACACCCAGCAACATTAACTAACAATTCTTCAACAGGTTGCAGCCATCACAGACGCAATTTCTTTAGCAGTCTTTTGTCATCGATTTTCATCGATTTGCATCGAGTCAAGTGACGAATCGGTGACATTTTTTAGCCGCGTGGCCTCCGCATTACCACAAAACAAGGCACGTTCTCAAATCGCCACAATCTTTGGCTTCGACCCAACTATCCTTCCATTAAGGGAACTACATGGCTCTAGGAATAAGATGAGCCATGCTCATCACAGAAGAAGTCTTCGCGTCTTTTATCAAATGCGAAACAAAGTCGTATCTAACGACAATACACGTCAGAGAAATTCAATCGGAGATTCTTGATTCGCATCGGCCAATTAGTGATGGTTACAAAGAAAAATGCTGGCTTCGCTTAGCAAACAACATTTCGAAAGGTGACTGCTTTGAGGGCACTCCCTCACCAGAGGAGCTGGCCTCCAAACAATACGCGCTAGTCTTGGACTGCACCTTAGGCAACGAAACAATTCAATCGAGGTTCCATGCTCTAGAGCGCTCACGTTCTGCCACCGAAAAGCCACAAGGCTACATTCCGATTCGGTTTGCACGTGCCGAAAGACTCGGCAAAGACGAAAAGCTGCAATTAGCTTTTGATGCATTGGTCATGTCGACGGTCTTTGGTGAGATGCCGGCGTTCGGCAGAATCGTCTATGGCGTTGTGCACAAGGCAGCAAAGATTGACTTGTCTGAGTTAATTAAATCAGCCAGAGTCATCGTCAAAAGTATTTCTTCGCAACTATCTAGTGAGAATCCGCCCGAGTTGGTCTTAAATCAGCATTGTACTGCCTGCGAGTTTCAACAGAGATGCCGCAAAGTTGCCGAGCAAAAGGATGAGTTGACTCTGCTAGCGCGTATGACGGAGAAGGAAAGGAGGAAGCTGCATTCCCGAGGAATCTTTTCTGTCACCCAACTTTCACATACATTTCGTCCGAGGAGAAGACCAACGCGATTCGCTGAAACTTCAAAGAAACACGATCTGCCCCTTCAGGCGCTCGCCATTCGCGAACAGAAGATTCACGTTATAGGAAAACCAGAGTTCAAGATCATTGGCACTCCAGTTTACTTGGACGTAGAGTCGATTCCGGATCGACAGTTCTACTACCTGATCGGAATGCGGACCTTGCATTCGAGTTATATTGTTCAGCGTTCATATTGGGCCGACGACGCATCGCAAGAAAGGGAGATTTGGGAAAGCTTTCTGAAAACACTGAGCTCGATCGAAACGCCCCAACTGGTCCACTATGGAAGCCATGAGAAAGTGTTCTTAAGACGGATGAAAGACCGTCACGGTCTCGGCGACTCTCAATTACTAACCGCTCCAATCGATAACTCTCTGAATCTTCTTTCGTTGATCTATGGCTCGATCTATTTCCCTACCTATTCAAACGGGCTCAAAGAGATTTCCAATTACCTCGGATTCAAATGGTCCGACGCGAACGCATCGGGATTGAAGTCATTGACTTGGCGCTTTGAGTGGGAGTCCTCTGGGGACAACAGTCTGAAGCAAAGACTAATTACCTATAATGCCGAAGACTGCGAAGCCCTTGAACGAGTCACGAATACGATCGCCGGATTGTATGACCAAATACCATCGGACAAACCTTCAGTCCTGGATGGCGACAAATTCGTAAACGTAAACTCGCTACAACGGCAGTATCCGCAGCGGTTCGGAAAAATCGATTTTGCTCTTCCGGAGCTTGAGTCAATCAATCGAGCAGCGTATTGGGATTATCAACGCAGCCGGGTATACGTAAGAACCGAGCCCCTTCTCAAAAAGCTCGCTAAGCGCAAAACTCAGATCTCGGTAAAACTCGGCCGTCCTAATACGACGGTCAACTTACCAAAGCCTCTCCGCTGTCCAGGCTGCAACGTAAGCGAATTCTACAAACACGGAAGATACAGTAAGACTGTTTACGATCTGAGATTCGGCAGGTCGAGTATCAGGCGCTGGATTGTGAAGTACAGATCACATCGATATCGGTGTTTTGAATGCAAAGCAACTTTCTGGTCAAAGCAGTGGCTAGCCATTAGAGGAAAGATTGGTCCCAACCTTATTAGCTATGCGATGTATCAGATCATTGAGCTTAAACTCCCGCAGCAGACTTTTGCATCGAGCATGAATCAATTGTTCGGTCTTAATTTGAGTCGAGCAATCGTCGGAAAAGTCAAAACGAAAGCAGCGCTAAGCTATAGACCAACCTATGACGCAATACTAGAGAAGCTTGCGACCGGACAGCTTCTTCATGCGGATGAGACGAAGATCAATATTGCTGGCGGGCCCGGCTATGTATGGGTGTTTACTAACCTCGAAGAGGTAGCGTTCTATTACACTGAAACTCGCGAGGCAGAAGTTCTGCAAACTCTATTCAGTACTTTTGGAGGCGTGTTGGTGTCTGATTTTTACAACGCGTACGACTCAATGAACTGCCCTCAACAAAAATGTCTCATACATCTAATTCGCGATCTAAATGAGGACTTACGCAAGCAGCCCTTTAACGATGAGTTATCAAAGTTGGTCAGGGAGTTTTCAGCTGTCATGCAACCCATTGTTCAGACGATTGATCGATATGGTTTGAAGAGCCGTTTCCTTCGAAAGCATAAGAGATCTGTTGAGCGGTTTTTCTTTCAGCTAAAAAGTTCGGAGTCTCAGAGTAAAGTGGTCAGCAATTACCGGAAGCGATTTGAGAAGAATAGGGATAAGCTTTTCACTTTTCTCGATTTCGATGGCGTACCGTGGAATAACAACAACGCTGAGCACGCAATCAAATCTTTTGCATTGCTCCGGAACGTTGTCAGAGGGTCAAGTTCGCCGAAGGGGATGCGCGAGTATGCAATCCTTCTGAGCATTTGTGAGACCTGCAAATACAAAGGGATTAACTTCTTGGATTTCCTTCGGACAGGGCGTGGCTGGCGTCTGTAGCTTGATAGAAAACCTCTTAATCGCGCCACTTCGGCGACGTTTTAGTGGCGCGATTATGCTAATTGCGCCAGAAACCTTGTCTATTCACGCCAAAAAGGTTGCGTTCGGCCCTAATTTCTGTCAGAAATAATAGGCAGTTTTTCTGACAGAATTCGGAGCGCTAATGCCGTGCAAACTATTGATAACAAACTAAAAAGCCGTATTTACGGCCATGGTAGGGGTTCGGTCTTTACCCCTAATGACTTTTTAGATCTTGGCAGTCGTGACGCCGTGGATAAAGCGTTGTCGCGTCTAGCCACGCGAGGTGAGGTTCGGCGCTTGGCGCGCGGACTTTATGAATATCCCAGAGAGCACCCGGAACTCGGGACACTATCGCCGGACATCGAAAAGGTGGCGAAGGCGTTGGCGGGCAAAGACCGTCTTCGTCTGCAACCGGCAGGTGCTTATGCGACGAACCTTTTGGGACTCTCCGAACAAGTGCCAGCCAAGGCAGTGTTCTTGACGGATGGCCCATCGCGAACCGTAAAGATCGGAAGGCAGGAAATCCAATTGCGCCGCACTACGCCTCGCAACATGGCGGCAGCCGGAAGATTGAGCGGGTTATTGATGCAGGCGTTTCGACATCTGGGCCGCCAACATATTACGGCGCAGCGCATGGCTCATTTGAAACGCACATTGCCTGCAAATGAGAGAAAGCAATTGTTGAAAGACCTTCCGCTTGCGCCGACGTGGATGCATCGGTTGTTTCGTGAATTAGCTGAGAGTGGATCGTGAAACTGGAATTCTTCAAACGTTCTCCAGAAGAGCAAGCAGTCATCATTCGGGAAGTGGCGGCTCGACGCGGCATATTGGCTGTCATGGTTGAGAAAGACTTCTGGGTTTCGTGGACGCTTGCCGCATTGTTTGCGCATCCAGAGTTCGGCGAACAATTAGTTTTCAAAGGCGGCACTTCCTTATCGAAAGTCTTTGGTGTCATCGAAAGATTTTCAGAGGACATTGATCTATCCGTGAGTCCCGAACTTTGTCGGGATCGATGAGGAGTGGGTCGAAGAGGCGGACAGCCGCAACAAACGAACGGAGCGAATGGAGGAGTTGGAAGCCGCTTGTACTGAGACTGTGCGCGAACGATTCGCTCCCGAGTTGGAGCGGATTGCCGAAGATTCACTTGGTAAACCTGGGAGGGGTAAAGCGTGGATGGAGTTTCAGGTGGACGACGACACTCATTCACCTGTAGTGCTCTTTCACTATCCATCCAACGAACCTACTGGCTTCGAATATCTTCGCCGCTCAGTGAAGATGGAGTTTGGATCACTGACTGATCAAAGGCCAGCGGGTAAGCATTCGATAAAAGCTTGGGTCGCAGAAGAATTTCCAGACTTACTTGCGGATTTTCATTGTGAATTAGTCGCGCTGGAACTTGAACGCACATTTTGGGAGAAGGCGACGATTCTGCACGCGGAGTATCATCGCGATGCCGCAAAACCACTCCGCGATCGCTTCTCCCGACACTATTCAGATACGGCTGCCATGGCGACACGCACCGACATTGGCACTGTCATAGCTAACAATGACCTACGACAACGCGTCGCGGATTGGAAGAGCCGATTCTTTCCCTCGATTGGGCGCGCTACGATTTGGCGAAACCCGGAACTTTCCATCTTGCCCCACCAGAATCTCGGATGGCGGAACTGGAGAAGGATTATCTTGCGATGCAGCCAATGTTTTTGAACGAGCCGCCACCGTTCGCGACAGTTGTGAAAACGCTGGCGGATTTGGAGAGTAGAGTCAATCAATAATCCGTAGCCTGTTTATGCGAGGAAAGATATTTGTCTCACACACTAGTGTGGATGAGCCGTTTGCAATGCTCAGAATGTTAGGCTCTATCGAACGCGACGATTACAGCTCGGTCAACACAGGATCGCCAATGTCGGCTATTGAAAAATGGGGACACTCAGTGAATTTCAAATTCCGCAGAGTTACACTCTGCTTAACGGTTCCATTATTGCCATCGTAAACAAGGTATTCATAAGAGAGTTCGCGACGTGTCCAGTTGGTAACGAGTTCGACTGCTAACCCGACCGCCGTGGAGGCCAAGACTCCATTGGGCCACACGACTTAGAGACGGGGAAGAGGCCCGGCATCACCGTACCGGGCCGCTTCTTGTGCCAGTTTTTCATCTGTGAGAAACCGCATACATCTCATACAGGGTCCACCTGGCGAGGATAAGATGACTTGTCCGCCGATCACCGGGTTTTCTTTTCCGTGCACGTCCATGCCGATATCGATGTAGTGCATGAGATAACGCCGGCAAAACAACTTCCAGCTCGTGTCGTCCTTTGTAATCATCGACGCAACCGAAGACGATCTGACACTCTCGAAGTGCTTCCGGGTTTTCCTGCCACTTCGAAGCAAACCCCTTCACGCTGGCACTAGACTGAAGACTGAAAATCACTGTCTTCGCCAGATGTAGTTTGAAAGTGTGGGCCAAAGCATCTATTGTTCCTGCACTCACCAACCGATTAAGGTTGGACTCTTCAACGAGATCTTCATCAAAAAGAACGTATCGCTGGAAATCAATTAGGGCACATTGCTGAACGACATGTGATCCACCACCGCCCAGACCCGCAAAGCCGAGGGTGCATTGTGCCACTTGCTCATTGGCATTTGGCCCTAGAAATGATTGTCGCGAATAGCGTCCGTTGCTCATTTCGCATTCCTCGGCTCAAAGATTCGGATCGGAGTACCGATGACGGTCAGACTAGTCGCTTGAGCGAAATCGGGATTCCCGGATAACCACACCCATCCGGAGCCATGGTTGAGACTAAGGA
>CAWCZP010000010.1:0-109538 GCA_963800055.1 uncultured Acidobacteriota bacterium | reverse complement strand
ATAAGGCAAGCTCCACCCATAACACTGACGCACGCTGGTGCGCATGTGCTCCATCACGGTAAGGCCTTTTTCATGCGACGCAACGACGTAGCCGAAGAGTTTTCCGGCAAACTCTGCCCAGTAGAAATCGAGAAAATTTTTCATCGCGCCCGACATGGAACCGTGGTAGTCAGGCGAGGCGAGCAGGAAGGCATCAGCCCAGTTGACGGCCTCCGTCGCAACGCGCAGCCCCTCGTGGTCCATGTCCTCCTTGTCAGGGTTGTAAATAGGCAGGTTTATCGCGTTCAGCTCCAGCAGGCGCGTCTCAGCTCCGTGTTCGCGTGCTGCCGCCAACGCGATGATCGCTAGCCGACCGCTGTAGGAGTGCTCCCGTGTGCTGCCGCACACAGCCAGCAGTCTGATCGTCATCGAAAAAGTCCTCCTGCTATTCTCGGTCCGTTGCGTCAGTCTCGCGTCGAGAGTTAATCTCAAGTAAGAATTCCTTAAACAGAATCTCACACAACCGACCCACTCTAACATGCACGGATCCGCGCCAGCATTTTTTGCGGATCTGATGAATGGCTCTGCGGACACTTCAGAGCCAAGCAGACGCTCTTACTGAAACTGCGCAAAAGCTCATATGGAGGTGAAACGAAAACTAAAACTTCTGCATTAGTAATAGGTGTGAGAAACAGTCTATTGACATTCCGCGTGTCTTTAAATATTGTGCCCGCGATTTCTACTAGACCTTGCCGCATGGTTGGAAAGGTTCCTCGTTTCCGATCTCTTAAGTTTCAATTACTTCCCGTTTCCCAGTCTCGGAGGATCTCATGGCTTCTTTGCATCAGTCGGACGATGCTCAATCCGCAAGCTCTGCCCCTAATGAACTTCCCACGACAAGCGCTGCAGGCAATCAGCTGTCACCCGCAGTTGATTACAAGCAAGAGGTACGTTTTGCGGTCGTGATGTATGGCGGTGTCTCGCTGGCCATTTACATCAACGGTGTCGCGCAGGAGATGCTGCGCTGGGTCCGTTCGACGGCTAGATCAGCAAATGCGGGTGTGGCGCTGCTACCCAACAATCCCTCCACCTCTGCTTCTGCGGACACTGAATTGAGTTTAGGCGGGACGGAGCGCGTCTATCGAAAGCTCAGTTACATACTGTCTTCGGGCGGTATCGGTACAAAATCTGCGGCCGACCTGTTGGCTGAGGCTGAGCAGAACCTTGTAGATAACGAGACCATTCGCACTCGTTTCGTTGTAGATATTTTGTCCGGCACATCGGCCGGCGGGATCAACGGCATCTTTCTGGGCAAAGCGCTGGCTAACGGCCAGGACATAGGTGGTCTGGAGAACCTCTGGGTCAAAGAAGGCGATATGAGGACCCTGCTCAACGATAAGAAGTCGGTTGAGGGACCTGTGATATTGCACGATCCTCCGGCATCGTTACTCAACAGCCAACGGATGTACTTTGAATTGTTAAAAGCCTTCGACAGTATGGAAGAGACCGGTGCGGGCTCGGCGCCGTTTGTCGATGAGTTGGATTTGTTCGTCACAACGACAGACTTGTCTGGGGTGACCTTGCCAATTCGACTCTCTGACGGTGTCGTTTACGAACGTCGTCATCGCAACGTCCTCCGCTTTATGTATTCCCATAAAGACGCGAGCTCCGAGGCCAAAGATCGAAACGACTTCGAGGCGAAATTCAATCCATTCCTCGCCTATGCAGCCCGCTGCACCTCCGCGTTTCCCGCAGCTTTTGAGCCAATGTGCCTCTGCGACACCGACGCGATCCTGAATGGTTATCTCCCATATGCAAACAAGGAGAATTGCCGATCCGATAGCAGTGATTGGCAGCGCTTCTACAAAGATTATTTGAACCCAGCCGGAGTCAATACAGTCAAGTTCCCCAAGCGGCCCTTTGCCGACGGCGGTTATCTGGACAACAAACCATTTACGTACGCTACGGAAACTGTAGCCCGGCGACAGGCCGACCTGATGATAACGCGCAAGCTTATTTACATTGAACCATCGCCGGAACATCCGGAGGACCAGCCTGATATCGACGTTAAGCCGGACGCTCTGGCAAACGTTAGCGCTGCCCTACTATCACTGCCTCGATATGAAACAATTCGCGAAGACTTACAGCGTGTGCGTGAACACAATCGACTCGTCGAGCGTGTGCTAAGCATTCTTAAGAGTGTCGATCAGGATAAAAAGATCGGCACACCGGAGAAAACGGAAAGCTTTACCGACGACGAGTGGAGCAAGCTGGATCTGGCTGAAGTAGTCAGGAAAAAGGGGATTGGTTACGTTGCTTATCACAGGTTGGACATTTCAGCAGTTTCGGATGATCTGGCCAGACTGGTCACTCGTGTAGCCGGATTCGATGAAGAGTCGGATCATTTCATGATTATTCGAAGTCTGGTGGGTGAATGGCGGGCGCAAACTTATCTTGAACATGGTGAGGGAAAGCCGTCACTAAACCAGTTCTTGTTTGAGTTCAATCTCAACTATCCGATGCGGCGGATAAATTTTTTGCGGACAAAAATTTCCGAATTGGCGGAGAAGTATCGGAGCAACCCCGAGGTCCAGGATAAGTTGCTTGCGATTAAGAAGGATCTCAATCAAGCGTATAAAGACCTGCGTAGCACGGCGAGACAACTGCGATCTCGTCAGAAGCCAGCGACAGCGGGAGCCGCCGCAGCCGAGTTTGTCCCAAGCCCGGCATACGAGGCTATTCAGAAATTGAAGGAGAGACTCGCCTGGGAGACTATGAAGCGAGTTCCTGAGGACGTGCGAAGTAAGGTTAAGGATCCGGTGGTTGAATACTTTCTGGGTGCGCACTCAAACGGTGGAGCAGTAACTAGCGGCACTATCAAAGGTCAGTGCGACGCTCGGGCGCAGGAGTTGCTCAATGACCCTGAAATTGTGGCCTTGTTCGACCCCATCGCAGATGCGTTGAGGGCTCAGATCGGTCCGGCAAAGAAGAAAGCTGATGAGACCTGCCGCAAGGCCCTGGGTCTGAAGGATAAAGCTACCGACGATGAATCCGCTCCCCCGGACGCTAACACGGAGAGCCAGGAATACCTGGGCTACTACTATCAGAATTATGACGAATACGATCGAATCATTTTCCCCATCATTTACGGGACAGAAATCGGTGAGGCGACAAAAGTAGACATCATTCGCATCAGCCCGGAGGATGCGACAGCGCTGATCAATGAACGCGAGGCCGGTTGCTACAAACTTGCGGGCAGTGCCCTCGGCCACTTCGGCGCTTTTCTCGATCCACTCTGGCGCCGGAACGACATTATGTGGGGCCGGCTGGATGGCGCCGAACGCATCATCACGGCCCTGCTACCTAATAACCGTGAGCTTGCTCGCCGGCTAGTCGGCGAGGCCCACGCTGCGATTGTGCATGAAGCTATCGCCAAGGCAGGAGCGAACGAAGCGAAAGATTTAATTTGCGAGGCCGGGATGCGCCCTCGATCGGGTAATGCAGAGCCGAATCTCATAACCCAGTTTATCGATAACCTGAAGACTTACGACCGTGCAGGACAACTGAACACGCTGATCGACGGCAACGGCTTTCGGCAACACTACATAGACACCTTTCCTGTTCGGAGTAAGCTGGATCCGGAGTCGACAGCAAAAACTGCCGCGCGTGCAACTACGGTAATCGGCAAGATGCTGGAGGGACTTTCCTCAAGTCGCAACGTAAGCACTAAATCGGCGCTTTGGATCGCCAGGTTGGGTAGGATCTTCTGGGCCCTGGTGGAAGTAGCGGTTCCTCGAAGCTTTCCGGAACTCTTTTTCCGCCACTGGCTAAAACTGATTTACTTCCTCGAAGCTTTAATGATTGTGGGGAGCACTCTCTTACTCGCGCCTGGTGCTCAAAGATTTGCAATCACCGCGTTTGGTATCACGGCTGCTGTCCACCTCGCGGTGGTGATCCTTAGCGATCTGATTCAGAGCCGAAATAGATGGGCGACACTGGCAAAAACGATTGGCGTAATAATACTGGTGACTCTGGTAGCCGTGGGGGGCTTAGCAATCTCGGCAATCCTTGGTGCCGATTCCTTATGGACAGCGATGGAAGGGACAAAAAAGTGGATCAAAGAATCGGAGAAGCCAATTATGTTTGGTGTGGGCGGTTTCGTTTTTCTTGTCTTCCTTTGGGCCATACGCAAGGATCTGGGATCTCTGTTGCGACACGATAAACCTTCGTCAACGACCTTCAATCCAATCGAGATCGTTCCACCCTACGATGTCAACAAAAACAGAGTACGTAAGCTTACATTGAGGAACCGCTATTTCATCCCCTTCCGTTTGTCAGATACTCCACCGAAAGCTTGGATACGAATGTTTCGGAAAAATTGGACAACGAAGCAAAAGGCTTCAGTCGGTTTTAATGAGAACGAACTTCGACTCCGTTCCAAGCTGGACGACGTAGAAAAGATCTTTCCCGGCTTGAAGAATGCGGTCGCCCTGGCAAACACCGAATACCTCACGTCGCTTAAAGAGGCGGAGACAAAAAAGCGACAGGCCGAAGAGAAGGCTAAAGAGAGAAAAGAGAAAGAGCTTGCCTTTAGACAAAACATTAGCTCGACTCTCGAGAAACTTAATAGCCCAACCGTCAATCAATAAGGTCTTTGCACAGTCTTCGGCTACCTGGCGAAAAGGTTGAGCGGTTTGTGCGTTTTTTAACCGTCCGACACCTGAGTCCACCAGGCAAACTTAGAGCAATTCGGCTAATCGTTAGACGATGGGAGCGCGGACTTTTATCAAAGAGAGCATTATACAAGCGTCGCCGGAGTGTGTTTTTGCGTTTCACGAGCTGCCCGACGCACTTCCGCGGTTGACGCCGCCGTGGGAGTCTGCACACATCGTACGGTCAGCTCCTGATTTACAGGTTGGCTCAAAGGCGATCGTCGAAACGCGCATCTTTGGTCTCTTTCCCGCGCGCTGGGTGGCGGAACATACAGCATATGATCCGCCGCGCATGTTTGAAGACGTGCAGGTTGAGGGACCATTTCGCCATTGGCGTCATCGGCACATCATTAAACCGCATCCTGCAGGCGCAGTTTTACGCGACGAGATCGAATACGAACCGCCGCTCGGTCTGATCGGGCAATTTGCCGCGCCTTTCGTCATTGTGCCGCGCCTTGAAAGATTGTTCGAGTACCGCCACTGCGTCACCCGCGAGTGGTGTGAAGGTATTCGGTCGGTTGGTAGCGTCGTAACCTGAAGTCCTTCTCTGTGGAAACTCTGTCTTCTCTGTGTTTATGTTGTTACTCGTGGAATAGAGTCAAAGCGGAATCACACAATGAGGGTGAATGATCGACGTGTTTCACCGGCGGACTTTGAGATCGATCATCGAATCGACGCGCGCCATACACGAGGGAACACGATACAGATTGGCCCGCCCACGCTTGCCGATCAACTCGATCATCCTCGCTTCGCGTAGACAATACGCCATCTTTTGGGCCAACACTCTGCCCGTACTCATCCGACTAGCAAGATCGCTCGTAGTGAATAACTCCAGGCCGTCCGGAAGAAAGCGTAGCCAGTCCGCTGACTGCCCAAACGAACGATGGTCCAGGACGTCCAGCAATCGACGTCCTTCGATAAGCCACCCTTTGCGCACTTTACGCTTACCCTCGTTATACCGTCTCACTTCTTCCCCTCTTATCATCAACACTTCCAGTGAAAAGTTAGGATTCAACATCAACTGCGGGATACTGACCAGTTCCCAGAAAAGATCCTCCATCCGACCTTTCTTGGGTGACTTGCGGCGAATAGCTTCTTTGCTATTACGAGTAGCCGATCGGACGATCCATTTTTCCTGGACTATGGGATAAACCAATCTTACGCGATGGCGGCGCACTAAATCAGACAGTTTTGACTTGATGGCTGCGAAATTGCACGTCTGGATTTCGATCAACAAATCGTCTCGCACAATATCAATTACGAACCCGTCAACCGTGACTTCAAGTCGATCTCCCGGCCGCGCATACCACTGTTTCAGTGATGCGTGCAGCGGCCTCTCATTTAGTAAACCGATTCCTGGCATCTACCAAATTTCAAAACTCAATTTTCCAGCTTGACTTGAGCAATGGCCGAAAGGTATTCACCCTTCGTGATTGGCATATACAGATCACTTGACATCATACTAGAGCGAACGCGAATCCGTACTGGTTCAGTTTGAAATACGCCGAAGGCGTTGGCTAATTCAGCCCCGGGTGCTTCAACCCTGGGTCACAAACGAAAGATAAGAGTCAAACGCTGAAAGCGTTAGGCGTGCGCGACCAAGTTATATTTGGTCCCTATCTATCAAAAGCAGATTAAGAAGGAGAGCTCTTTGGTAAGGTCTGTGAGGCTTCAACGCAACGGCTGCTCTAGTTTGAGCGCAGCCGAGACTTAAGTACTTTCGGCAGGGCACACAGCCTACCGACCGCGGCAACGCAGAAAACGGGCGTCGGCTTCGTAATAAAGATGGCAGCCAGCCGCGCTTAGAAGATCTTCTTAAAGGCGCGGGTTAACCAGTTGCCGGATTTCTTTGCGCCTTTTTCTGCCTTGTTCTTGACATCGCCGGCCTTGTCCGCAGCCTCGCTACCTATATCTTTCGCTTCCTTGGAGGCTACCTTTACGCCCTCAGCCGTCTTGTCCTTGACGTCTCCGGCTTTGTCGCCGACCACCTCTATACCCTTCTTCGTAGTGTCAATCGACTTGTCTTTGGCGTCTTCAGCCTTGTCACCAACTTCGTTCACGCCTTTCTTAGTCGTGTCAACGGTCTTATCCGAGACCTCTTTCGCTTTGTCACCAGCCTCTCCCGCGACTTCTTTTGTCTTCTGGCCAGTCTTCTTCGCACCCTTTACCGTCTTGTCCTTTACGTCGCCAGCTTTATCGCTGACTTCCTGGCCAACCTCCTTCGCTTTATCAGCTGTCTTTTCCGCCGCGTTCTTGTCTTTGTTCTCGGGTGTTTGATTTTGCTGAGCGGCAGCAACATCAGCCGTTGCAATCAAACAGAGCGTACAAAATACTGCAAACAAAACTTTGCGCATAATTAGAACCTCCTCATGCAATGAAACCAAACGATTCTTCTATCAAAACTCGCTGATGAGCAAACCTAATGCCACTGGACCCAACCGACCTGTTATTGCAAGCTGATTCTTGTATCGTGTCTATATTTATCGATCCAAAGTTCTTCAAAAAGTATCAAGCAGCATATTGAACTTTTCACCGAGTTCTTCTCTCATCGCAGAGAAGATTTCATTAGTTGTTAAAAAACGTCAAGGGCAAAGCTCCCTAGTTGCTCGTCTTCTCAAAAGAGCGATAATACTGGGGTGGCTGCTGCATACCCAGATAGACGTGCCGCCGTGTTCGAAGAACTTAGAAGGCGGCTTTTTGGCATCGCCTATCGAATGATCGGAACAACGGCGGATGCGGAGGATATCGTTCAGGAGGCTTACTTACGTTGGCATCAGGCAGACACCGAAGAGATTCGATCCGCCGAAGCCTGGCTTGTCAGCGTTGTTACCAGACTCTCGATTGATAAACTGCGCAAGGCTTCAGTTGAGCGAGAGAAGTACAACGGCCCCTGGTTACCGGAACCGCTTATCGCGAGCACCTCACCTACTCCAGAAGAAGAACTCGAAACTGCATCCAATCTCTCGATGGCATACATGGTGCTGCTCGAGCGGTTGACGCCGATTGAGCGCGCAGCGTTCTTGCTGCACGACGTCTTCGATTGTGCCTATCCCCTGATTGCGAACATCCTGCGAAAGAGTGAAGCCGCCTGCAGGCAAGTCGTGCATCGCGCGCGTCAAAGAGTTCGAAGCGAGCAATCCCGGTTCAAAGCCAACGACGCCGCTCTTCGTTCACTGATCAATCAATTCATGGCGGCAGCAGATGCTGGAGACGACGTCACCCTACTATCGCTTTTCGCAAAAGATGCAACTCTTACGAGCGATGGCGGTGGAGTCGTTCCAGCTGCGCGTAAAGTTGTTCATGGACGTTCGCGCATTGCACGTCTCTATCTGCTGCTTGCAAAAAAACTAGGCACTCGACTCCGAAAGAGATCATGACGATCAACGGCGAACCTGGTCTCGTCATGTATCTGGATGGCGCGCCCCTCGCAACTACCTCATTTGAGACAGACGGCGAGTCGATCACGGCTCTCTACACGGTTCTCAATCCCAACAAACTTCGCGGACTCTCCAGCTTGAATTAGCCGCTGAAACACAATCATTCCTAATTTGTTTTGTCACAAACTAGAGCTAGCTTCGTCTTTGTTATTGGAAGCGCCGATTTCGGTTGCAACACGAACGCAATCGCGACGCATGATTTATTAATTGAAAAGGAGTTAGCAATGAAACCAAGATTGGATTTTCTAACAACGACACCAAATGTGGTGAAAGCGATGTACGGATTGCACAAACCGCTGTCACAAAGCGGGTTGGAGAAGGGATTGCTCGATCTGGTGTACTTTCGCGTCTCTCAGATCAACGGTTGCGCATTTTGTCTGGACATGCACTCCAAAGATCTACGAGCAGCCGGCGAAACTGAGCAACGACTTTACGTGCTCGAAGCGTGGCGTGAGAGCCCGTTCTATTCGGATCGTGAACGTGCGGCACTTGCATGGGCAGAGGCTGTCACGACACTCAGTGGCAAAGATGTTCCCGACGACGTCTACGAGCAGGCCCGGGCACAGTTCAGCGAAGCAGAGTTAGTGAATCTGACTTTGGCCGTCATCACGATTAACGGCTGGAATCGACTCAATATCGCTTTTCGCACGACACCGGGCACCTACGAAGTTGGCATGGTTTTCACCGCGTAACACGGTATCAATCCACAGATTACACAGATTACAAAAAACAATCTGTGTAATCTGTGGATGGGAGGTTTCGAAATGACAGTAAGAGAGGAGACGTCAAAAGCAACACAATCCATTAACCTGATTATCGCGTCGGCCTTCACAGTTGCGACGATGATCATGGCATACAGAAACATCGGACTTCCTCCAGTGATCATAGTCGGAGGCTCGGGAATTGTGGGCCTCATCATGTGGTACAAGACTTACTTAAAACGTCCGCTCGATCCTCAGATCATTCTGCCGCCCTTCCTACTGACAGTCGCAGGGCTTGAAGTGCACATGATTGAAGAGTATCTGACGCGATTCGGTCCAGCCATGAGCCGCCTGTTTAATATCAGCTGGACTGAAAGATCTTTCTTGCTTGTATTTGCATTCATCGGTCCTGCTTTGTATGCGCTAACCGCACTTGGTCTTTACTACAGAATTCCGCTGGCCGGGTTCCTCGCGTGGTTCATCTTCATTGGGCCAGGACTCGCTGAGTTCACACACTTCATCTTTCCGCTTCTGACACCCGCCATTGAACCAAATTCATTGGCTGATGTTTCGCAAGTTGTCGCCGGCAAGGCGTACATCGCCAACATGCCAAACTATTTCTTTCGAACAACCGGCCGCTACTACTTTTCGGGGATGTATACAGCGGTGTTGCCGATGATTCCAGGTGTGTTCGCCATCTATCGAGTGATGAAAGCGACCAGGGATGCGCATGCTTCATAATTGCACTATTGGCAACACTCCCTCATAACAGGCATCATCCTCAATTGTAGTAGTTCACTTCGCTCGTCGGAGTGTTTCTCGTGAAAGTTCTCGGCATCCCTACAAAGATTGACCCCTCCTTCTTCGTGCTGTCGCTCTTCCTCGCCGCCAGCCGCGGATTCAATCTGCCACTCCTCCTCGAATCGCTGGTTGTTGTTTTCATATCTGTGCTGGTACATGAGCTCGGACACGCTCTCGTTGCTCGCCTGTTCTTACTCTCTCCCAGAACACGCGCTTTTCGATGAGCAGACCCGTCTGGATCTATGACTCAGAAGCCTCGCCACTAAACATCACGATAGTTTGCTGGACCAGCTGCGGGGTTTCTTCTGGGAGGTGTTCTCTTCCTTGCCGCACCAACCTTGCTCAGAGCAGTGCCATCCGAGTTGTTAACCGTCGCCTATCGCGATTTGCTTTGGGTGAATATCGGCTGGGGCATTTTCAATTTGTTTCCAATCCTTCCACTCGATGGTGGTCACGTTCTGCTAACTCTGGAACGATGGTTCACAAGGAAACAAGATCAAATTATCTCGCACACGATTTCGTTGCTGGGAGCTCTCACAATCACGTACCTGGCTTTTACGCGTCGCTCATCATGGGTAGCGATTCTCGGAATTTGGTTTGCCTATTCCAACGCGACCTTCCTGTTACATCGAATAAAGGGCTCTCGTGATAAAAAACTCGAACCCAAGCTGGAAGAGGCGCATAAAGCAATCACCGATGGAAAGCTTGATGTGGCTCTCGGCATCATCTCCGAGGTCCAAAAGAAAGCTCTCACTCAGTGGACGCGCAGCGAGGCATCGCGATTACTCATCTTCACGTTTATCAAACAAAACAGATACAAAGAGGCGGAAGAAGAGTTGACGAAGTTTTACGGACTGTTTGGTCCCGAGCACTATCTCCAGGGGTGCTTAGTTTTCAAAAGGGCGAAATGTCTCAGGCAATTCCCGATCTAAAAAAAGCATTTGACCAATCGCCCGATTACCAGCTTGGATTGATTCTCAGTCAAGCCTTGATGGCAGAAAAGAATATGCTGAGGTGCTGCAGCTCTGTGGTCATGACGTAATGTCTGAGGCCGTCTGGGCGTTATCAATCAACCTACAAAACGATGCTTTCAACAACCACGAGTTCGAGATCTCTGGAAGAGCTGGTGCTCTTGCTTATGAACAAAAGCCGGATCCAAACATAGCTTATAACGCAGCCTGCGCTTTCGCGCGTGCTGGCGATTCAACGCAAGCGCTCGTATGGCTTGAACGGGCTATAGCGTCAGGCTTCAGTGACAAGAACCTTTTGGCCACTGACCCGGATCTGGAATCAATACGGTCTCAACCAGGGTTTGATGACATCTTGAAGAGAATCAGTTGATTCGTAACAAGGCGCTCCAACTCTAGTCTGAAATTAGCCAACGCCTTCGGCGTATTTGTTTACAAATTTCATACTGAGGCAGTGGTGCCTTAATCTGACTCTGCGTAATCTCTGCGTCACTCTGCGCCTCTGCGGTTTTATCTTACTTTTAAACACATTCACCGCAGAATGACGCAGAGATTACGCAGAGAAAATTCTCACATAAGTCTACCACTGTCTTATGACAGTGGCGTAAATGAAGTTGGGCATGTAGACTTCTTGAACTTCTCCCCGTTTTAACTCGTCGCAAGCCCCTGAATTAAACAATTGTCTTTCGCTGTAAGGAGGTCGCTATGTCCGCACCGCGTGGCAGAGGTTTCACTTCACACACAATCACAACCAAGGCTCTCATTGTCATAATTTTTTCTCTTATCCTCGTGGGGTTGAGCTACTCCTTACTTACATTTCCACGTGCTCTCGCAGCGCCGATTGTGAGTGATAACTTCAATGATAATTCGCTCGACACAGCCAAGTGGGACACCAACCTGTTTAGTGGTTTCACCAACACGAGTGTGCCGCTGGCTGAAACTGCGCAACGCCTCGAGATTGGACCATTGCTGCAAAATGTCAACGGCTCCAGTTATCGCGGTATTCGAACAGTCAATTCCTTTAATTTCAACGACGCTTACAGCTTTGTTGAGCTGGTCCAAGCGCCCGCTTCCAACACTGCTGCCGATGCGATGTTCACCATCGGCAATGACGTCAACGCTTACTATCGGATCTACGTGTCGGCCGGCAATCTCATTGGCCAGCGGAAGATCGGCGCCACTAAGACCACGCTCTTTTCGATATCCTATGACTCAGTCAACCACCGGTTCCTGCGCATCCGTCACACCTCTACTGGTTCGGTCACTTTGGACTCAGCGCCAGGCAGCGGAGGAGCACCGGGTACCTGGGTGCAGCGATTCACTGAGACGTGGAACTCCTCAATCTCCACTTCGGCGATCATCTTTGAGGTCAAAGGCGGCACCTGGCAGATAGAAGCAAATTCGCCGGGTAAGGTCATCTTCGACAACTTTGAAGTTGCAACCAACGGTGCACCTGCTCCGACCGTCACCGCAATTTCACCAACTTCAGGCCCCGCGAGTGGTGGCACGTTCGTGACCATCAGCGGAACCGGCTTTTCCGCTGGGGCGACCGTAAGCTTAGGGGGAACATCGGCCACTAACGTCACTGTCGTAAGCTCCACTTCCATTACGGCCTCGACTCCTGCGCATGCAGCGGGAACGGTTGACGTTATTGTGACCAACACTGATTCACAGAACGATACGCTGAGTAATGGATATACCTACTCGCCGTCCGAAACAGTCGTAGTGTCAGACGACTTCAATGATAATTCTCTCAATACAGCCAAGTGGGACACCAACCTGTTTAGTGGTTTCACCAACACGAACGTCCCGCTAGCCGAAACCGCGCAGCGGCTCGAGATTGGACCATTGCTGCAAAATGTCGCCGGCTCCAGTTATCGCGGTATTCGCACCGTCAACTCTTTTAATTTCAGCGGCGCTTACAGCTATGTTGAGCTGGTTCAAGCGCCCGCCTCCAACACTGCCGCCGATGCGATGTTCACCATCGGCAATGACGTTAACGCTTACTATCGGATTTACGTGTCGGCAGGCAATCTCATTGGCCAGCGGAAGATTGGCGCCACTAAGACAACTCTCTTTTCGATCACCTATGATGCAATCAACCACAGGTTCCTGCGCATCCGTCACGATTCGGGGAATGTCCACCTGGACACTGCACCGAGCAGCGGCGGAGTGCCGGGCACCTGGGTGCAGCGATTCACTGAGACGTGGAACTCCTCAATCTCCACTTCGACGATCATCTTTGAACTCAAAGGCGGCACCTGGCAGGTAGAAGCAAATCCGCCGGGCAAGGTCATCTTCGACAACTTTCATGTGGCCAGCCCTGGTTCGCCGACACCTACTCCCACACCAACACCAACTCCCACACCGGGATCTGTCCTAAAGATGGTGGCCGCCAACTTACAACACGGTCAATCAACGGATGAAACTTTTCACTATGACCAACAGGCAAACAAGATCACATCGACGAGTGATTTGGTTGCTGCTCAAGAGGTTTCTGAAGGAGATATTCCAAATTGGGATGCGGCCTTTACTGCGGGCGGGTTCCATAAAGTCGTATTTCGGGAGCACCATCTTGCTACAAACGACGGTAATGCAATTTGGGCGAGGAATACTCTAACTGAAATCCAAACGTACCAACATGATTTGGCTAATGGTTCATCCAACGTGGGTCATGACGGTTCGGATATTCGTCGCAGTGTTGTAGCAGCCAAGTTCAGTTTCAACTCTCAACAGTTTTATGTTGTGAGTGCTCACTTGTGTCCTTCAGCTTGCAGAAATAGCAGCAGCGGTACTCTGGAATCAGCGCAACGAGTGGCACAGATTCAGGACTTGTTGAGTTGGATCGATAATACGCTTACGGGCGGTCTACCTGTGTATATCATGGGAGACCTCAACCTCACTCTCGACACTCCTAAACAGCCTTCGGGTTTTCAGTTTGATTTGTTCACTCAAGCTGGGTTTAGTGACCTGTGGCAAACGGGATTATCAAATTCCTTAGCCGAAGCAGATTGGGGAGACAGGGATAACAATTTGATTCCCGATATGCCTCTCGGTCTGAACACTCGAACACACGATACTCGGCGCATCGACTACATCCTGTACAAGCCTAACAATGGCTCAATAACACTGGTGAAGATTTCGGTTCCTGATGGTCGTGCGCAGTGTCCTGGGGATTTGGACGATAACGGGGGATTTCTGTACTGTGATGCGGTTAAGCAATTGTGGGACGTTCCGGAAGATCAAGGTGTTCGACTGTCCGATCACAACTGGATCTGGATCGAGCTTGGTTTCTAACGCAGCAGAACACGCTACTGCCCCCAGCATTGACTAAGGAGTGTGCTCACGATTATGAAACCGCTCATATTGCTACTCGCATTTGGTCTTGTCACTCTTGTTTCCGCTGCTGCGATTTGGCCTTCATCGAAGTCTTGCCAGGCAAATGAGCACACGGAATGGATTGCGAGGAGCCTCAAAGAAATTGAAACCGTCAAGACCGGCATGACAAGGGTCGATCTTCTGAGAGTGTTCACAGAAGAGGGGGGGTATCTCAACGAGGACGTGGCGGCGTTACGTTTACCGTGATTGCCGATACATCAAAGTTGACGTGGAGTTCGAGTCGGTCGGTGAGCCAGAGAAAAGGGCGAACGAAAGCCCGCGAGACAAGATTATCAAAATCTCCAAGCCGTTCCTTGAGTGGTCGATCGTGGATTGACGTCATGCTGTGACGAGAGCCTTAGATCCCATTGATGGACGAGTTAACCAAATACAATATCGCGAGATGGAAAGCCCTGGTCGAAGCTGACGCTTTATTCACGCGTCCGGCGTTGGGTCTCGATCAAGTCTCTGCCCAGCACATGCTCGATCCCGAAGGAAGACTTGGAGACATTGCGTCTAAAGATGTGCTTTGCCTGGCTTGTGGCGGTGGTCAGCAGTCGATCGCTTTCGCCTTGCTTAACGCGAATGTCACAGTATTTGATCTGTCTGAAGCTCAGTTAAGCCGGGATCGAGAAGCGGCGGCCCATTTCAATGTCGACATGAAAATTCTTCAGGGCGACATGCGGGATCTTTCGCACTTTGACGCGGCAGCCTTCGACATCGTCTATCACGGCTATTCCCTGGGTTTTGTACCAGACCCCTGCGTAGTGTTTCAGCAGGTGGCGCGTGTCTTACGACCTGGTGGTGTCTACCATTTTATGTGCGCGAATCCCTTCTTTATCGGGATGCAGGAAAAGGACTGGAATGGCGAAGGATATACCATTAAATATCCGTACGTGGATCGGGCCGAAATGATCTATGAAGATCAGGAATGGGTTTACAACCGCAGGAACTCAGGAGCAGCAATTCCTCCACCGCGTGAGTTCCGTCATACCTTGAGCGCGTTAGTTAGTGGCCTGGTCGAGCAAGGCTTCATGATTCAGCACGTGTCAGATTATTCCAGCTTCAACCCTGACCCCAACGCTGAACCCGGCACGTGGGATCATTTTGTTTCCATTGCACCACCATGGTTAAGCTTCTGGGCCAATTATCGTCCCGAAGTTTTATCTCCTGCAAGCTAACAAGCCATTTCGTACTGGTTCAGTTTGAAAATACGCCGAAGGCGTTGGCTAATTTCAGCCCAGGGTTGGAGCGCAGCGACAACCCTGGGATCGTGGTATGTAATCCGTAACAACCCTGTAAGGGTTCGTCGGTTGCCTAACCCTTTCAGGGTTTAATTCTTTTAATAGGTCTCATACCCAGGGTTGTCGCTGCACTCCTACCCTGGGCTGAAATTAGCCAACGCCTTCGGCGTACTTATTTCCGGCTCTTCAAACTGTGCCAGTACCATTATTGTCATTAACATACTCACCCCCCATATTAAGACTTAAATACTCTGGATCTCCTGTGCGACTGTGAATCGGGGCAAAAACTTCTTGACATAGTGTCGTTGTAACACTATCTTAGTGTCTGTGAGACACCGATGGGGGTTAAGATGATGATAAGCTTTATCAAGGTACCGCCAACCACCTACGTTCTTCAGTACAAACACGGCACCGTTAAGAGAGCAGGTGCAGGTCTTTCCTTCTTTTACTATGCACCAACGTCCACGATAGTTGCGATTCCGATGGCAAGCGCCGATGTTCCCTTCGTTTTTCAAGAAGCCACAGCCGATTTCCAGTCCGTTACGATTCAGGGCCAGCTAACGTACCGAGTCGCTGACCCCATTCGTCTAGCGGCCTTGCTCGACTTCAGTGTAGACAGCCGCGGCGCCTACTACTCCGAGGACCCTCGCAAGTTGCCGGAACGACTGGTCCACACTCTCCAGTCCCTAACACGCGCAATCACGCAAAGACTAGCTCTTAAAGACGCTTTGGTTAGTTCGGATTCGATCGTCGAAGAAGCGTTGGCTAGATTGAGAGAGTCTGAAGCGGTCTCAGCGCTGGGGGTTGAAATCTTAAGTTTGTCTATTCTTGGCATCCAGCCGACACCCGAGACCGGCCGCGCCTTAGAGGCGGAGGCTCGTGAAGAATTACAGCGCCGCGCAGACGAAGCGATTTATGCTCGCCGCAATGCCGCGGTAGAGCAGGAAAGGCTTATCAAGGAAAGCGAGCTAAACACCGAAATTGCAATCGAAGAGAAAAAACGCCAGATCCGTGAAACGCAAATGGCCGCAGAGATAGCTGTTGAAGAGCAGCGGTCCCAACTGATTGATCGGCGCGTTGAAAACGAACATAAGGACGCAGACAGCCGGGCTTACACGCTGACTGAAACTCTCAAACCCTTGCGCGATCTCGATTGGAAGAAGTTGATGATGCTCGGAGGAAAGAGCGCTGATCCTAAAGCGATGGTTGCTCTCGCATTTCAAGAGATGGCCGAAAATGCTCGGAAGATCGGAGAGCTCAATATATCTCCCGATCTCCTGAGATCATTGATCGGCAGCACTGGGAAATAGCCATGTACAAGAAGCTCGTCATCGTTACGCGCAAAACACGTTTGCAGGAGTTGGTTGAGCGCCTCAACACTCGGTCGCAGGCGAAGTTCTATATCGAGCATGCTGGTGGTGAGTTTGCCGATTACGAGCGCGAAGACGATGCCTATCGTTCATCGTTGGAAGTGCTCCGCCGCTCGCTTGATTTCGAGATGCCGCAGCAATTGGTCGACCGGGCACTTGTCCCAACGTTCCGCTTTCAGAAGGAGGACCTCGTCGTCACGCTGGGACAGGACGGGCTGGTCGCAAACACTGCCAAGTATGTGATGGCGCAGCCGATCGTGGCCGTCAACCCGGAACCCGAAAGATTCGATGGCATCTTGCTGCCGTTTCTGCCGGCCCAGACACGAGGCGCCGTGCAAAAAGTGATCGAGTCAAAGGCGACGATGCGCGAAGTTACCCTCGCCGAGATCAGGCTTCAAGACGGACAACGCTTACTCGCCTTCAATGATCTGTTCATTGGCGCTCGCAGCCACGTGTCTGCGCTCTACCGAATTAGTTGCGGAAACAAAGCAGAGGTTCAATCGTCTAGTGGCGTGCTTGTATCTACTGGCGCGGGATCGACGGGCTGGCTCTCGTCCGTCTTCAACATGGTGTCAGGTATCGCCAGCTTTCGTGGCGGAACGGTGGTCCAACCGGTTCGATTGCCGTGGGAAGATCGTCGTCTGGTCTATGTGGTGCGCGAACCATTCATGAGTCGTCACTCTCAAGCCAACATCGTGACTGGGATGCTTGAGTCGGGACAGGAACTCGTGCTGGAATCCCTGATGCCTTCCGGAGGGGCAGTCTTTAGTGACGGCATGGAAGCCGACTTTCTTCAATTCAACTCCGGTGCAATCGCCACAGTGCGGGCGGCCGAGCAGAGAGCGCGACTAGTGGTCTCATGAAAACAAAGATGCAAGTCACAGTCGATATTGTAATCTTCACGATTCAAGAAGGAGTTCTCAAAGTACTGCTTATAAAGCGGCGAATTCCTCCCTTTCTCGGGCAGACTGCCATTCCTGGCGGTTTCGTTCTCAAAGACGAGGATCTGGATCAAGCTGCCCTGCGAGAACTGAAAGAAGAAACCGGTGTCTCGGATGTTTACCTCGAACAACTCTATTCCTTCGGTAAGCCGGATCGCGATCCACGAGGCCGAGTCGTCACTGTCGCATACTTCGCTCTCATTTCACCGGATCGAAAGTTAACGGCCGGCAGCGATGCTGCCGCAGCGGCATGGTATTCCATCGATCACCTCCCGCCGCTTGCCTTTGATCATGCGACGATTCTCAACTACGCCCTGGAACGACTACGCAACAAACTCGAGTACACGACCGTGGGGTTCCAGTTGCTTCCAGACAAATTTACACTCACCGAATTGCAGGAAGTCTATGAAGCAATCTTGGGGAAGAAGCTGGACAAGAGAAACTTTCGACGCAAGATGTCGGTGCTCAAAATCTTGAAGCCCCTTTCGGAACATCGGCGCGGCGGTCAGCGCCCAGCTCAACTATATCGTTTTGTCGCAGCTCGCTTTGAGAAACTCAAAGATAGAGGAATACTGTTTCCCTTCTGACGATTTGGTCAGGTAGTTATTCTCTGCGGCCCTCTGCGTATCTCCGCGTTCTCTGCGTTTAATGGCCCTTTCAACGCAGAGGTCGCAAAGATACGCAGAGGGCCGCGGAGAATAACGAATCGCGCACGGCAAGCAGACTCAAGGTTCGCGATGATCAACGTTGCTAAGCAAACGATCTTTTTGGCTTTACTTAGAAATGCGTCAACTTTAGGATTCATTTTATTCCTTTATTGATACTCAGAAATGAAGTGGAGAAGTGGAGCGGAGGTCCAATTGATGCACAAATTTCCCGCCGCAGTGCCTGAGATACCTGTGACTGACATGGACCACGCGCTCGATTACTATGCGCACAAACTCGGCTTCAACATAGATTGGGGCGGAGCCGACGGTGGCATCGCCGGAATCTCAAAGGGCGACTGCAGGATGTTCCTTACGGACCAGGACTTCCGCCAGCATCATGGTAACGCGTCGCCAGTCGTGATCTGGCTCAATCTCAATAGCAAAGAAGAGGTAGATGAGCAATACGAGATTTGGCATACCGCCGGAGCAAGAATGATCTCACCTCCAGAGTCGAAGCCGTGGAAGCTACATGAGTTCACAGCTTCCGACTTGGACCACAACCTATTTCGCGTTTTTTACGATTTCTCCAGAGATTCCTAACAATCGGATGCAAACAGTTCCAACACAGGAAGTGCAGATCGCTGCGCCGTTTGTTGCAGCTTCCAGCGATGCCAAAGCAAATCTCTTGGGACGGATCTGCGTAGCTCTCTTCAGCCCGGTCGATATCTCGTTCCTGGTTTTCTTCCGCATCGTCTTTGGCGCCATCATGGTGTGGGAAACTTATCGCTACTTCACATACGGCTGGATAACCCGTTACTTCGTTGAACCCGCTGTTACTTTTACTTACTACGGTTTCAGTTGGGTAAAGCCCTGGCTGGGGCGCGGGATGTACATTCACTTTTTTGTGCTCGGGCTCGCCGCTGCTTGTGTGATGGTAGGGTTTCTGTACCGCATTGCCGCGCCGGTCTTTTTTCTTGCTTTCACATACTTTTTTCTGCTGGACCAAACGCGTTATCTGAATCACTTCTATTTGGTCTGCCTGATCAGTTTTCTGTTGTGTTTCCTTCCGGCAGAACGTGGTTTTTCCGTTGATGCGTTGCTGCGTCGAAAAATCCGGTCAGACGTAGTCCCGGCATGGACGTTGTGGTTGTTACGAATACAAATCGGCATTCCATATTTTTACGGCGGAATCGCCAAACTTAACAGCGATTGGATACTTGGCGGCGAGCCAATGCGCACATGGTTACTTCCTTTGACCGCAATACCAACGTTTGGCCATATCTTTGCGGCTGACTGGGTAGTTTACAGTTTTGTGATCGGCGGGTTGATGCTTGACCTACTCGTGGTGCCGCTGCTCTTGTGGCGCCGCACGCGGCCCTTCGCATTCGCAGCGGGGCTTGCATTCAATCTCATCAACGCCTTGATATTCCAGATCGGCATCTTTCCGTGGATGATGTTGGGCGCTCTCTTGATTTTCTTTTCGCCCGACCTCATGCGACGCTTCGGCCGAGCGTTCATGTCACCAGGAGAGGAGTTTGGCGACGCTGAAGCCTCCGTTAGACCAAAGACGATTGCAGAAAGAAGCAGTTGCCCGGCGTTATCTACCTCGCAAAAACTAGTTGCCGGACTGTTGGCAGTCTACCTTGCTGTCCAGCTTCTTTTCCCGCTTCGACATTACCTCTATCCGGGCAACGTAAGTTGGACCGAAGAAGGTCATAATTTTGCTTGGCATATGAAGTTGCGAACAAAGGGTGGCGAGGCAGTCTTTACTGTTACACATCCCCGAAGTAGACAAACCTGGACCATCAAGCCGGAAGATTACCTAAAATCTCATCAGGTGACGAAGATGGCTACGAAGCCGGACCTGCTTCTGCAATTTGGGCATTATCTTGCCGAAGAGAAGAGGCGTGAAGGTTACGATGATGTTGAAGTGCGTGCTCGTGCGATGGTTTCTCTCAACGGCCGAGCGCCGCAGTTGCTAATCGATCCCAACGTAGACCTGACTAAAGAACAAATGAGTTTGTTACCCGTGCGCTGGATAGTGCCGCTCACAACGCCGCTCGGAAGAGGAAGTACACAAGGTACACAGAGTATTGACGAGTGATGCGCACAAACAATTCCGCGTCCGCATAGCTAACGTGTAGCGCTCACGTGAGAGAAGTGTCGTGCATGCACGTCCCACCAGAGTGCGTCCTCGGTTCCGGTTAAGCGATAGTTTTCCTTTAGGCGTCCGAACCAACGTAGCGCTGCGTCCGAGCTTAGCCACGAGCCAGCAGCCTCTTCCCCAAACGGGCCCGAGCTGTAGGCACCGAACTGATAACCGCTCGGACTGTACTTGCCGGGAGGATCGTACTCGGAGTTAGGACGGAAGCGCAGAGGCAGCTTCCCGATTGCACTTCGAACAATCGGCGCGACTCGTCCGATCTTCCTGAGAACGCGCCAGCCGATCTGATGTTCGAATATGGGCGGCGTGGGCCAGTACGTGTCGCCATTAACAAACTTAAAGGCTGCGTATCCGAGCTCAATCAGCTTTTCCAGAATTGGATCCCGATAGCTTAGTTCCAAGCTGACATACGCTGGCGCTGTGTCAGGTGTGAGTGAGGCTAGCGCCTGAAGGTCCGCCCCTTCGATGTCAACCTTCATGAAGAATGGCTTGCCGAACTCCTCTATGAGCTGTTGGGTTGTCACGCATGGAATCACCAGCTCCTCCCACGGCCCATCCTTCTTTCCTTTTTCCGGTTCAAACGACGACCAACCGTCATCTTGTAAATTGCGATAAAACGTAAAACTTCCCGGCGCCTGCAACACGCCGTAATTGACCACAGTCATCCGCCCCTGTTCGATCTCAGCGCTGAACCTGGTTGCGCACGCAGCTGCGAGAAGTGGATTTGCTTCAACGCCTACGACACGATTACCGAGCTCAAGGTAATACGCCGCATCGTCGCCATTGTGAAGGCCGATATCGAAGATGAGCTGCCGATCTTTTTGATTCGCACTAGACACGGTAATCTGCGTTGACGTCAATTTGACGACCGGCGTAGCGTGCTTACGAAATCCCAGAGAGCGCGGCCACGCGTTAGCGCGGTGATCGCGGTAAAGGTTACCGCACCCGCAACCGTCCCATAAACTACACGCTCGAGATCACTTTGGAGCGGAAGCGCCAAAACAGCGATGACCACAGCACTCATTCCTACCGTCGCCAGAGCGGGCGCCTGCAACGCTCTCACGAAATCGGAAAACCCGAAACCGATCTGACGACGCAAGTAAACCATGTAAGGAATCCCGAAGAGCGGGACGGCGACCGCCCACGCTGCTGCAAGTCCAGTGGCCCCAGCGAAGCTCGCTCCGAGCCAAAAGCACCCGGGCAACACCACGGCTCCAAGCACGGCGATGTGGCGAAGTTGCCTCGCGGCGCCCGTCACAATTAAGACGTAGCTGAATGGCGCGAAAACCGCGACCGACAGGTTGTAGAGAGAAAGAAGTCTCAGCGGGTCGGCGGCGCCTTGCCATTTGGATCCAAACACTAAAGCGATGGCGGGGTGGGCCAGAAGCGTCATGCCCACCAACATGGGCCAGGCGAGAAACGCTACGCCTTCAACGATTCGCGATAATAAATGGCGCATCGTGGCGGAGTCAGCCTGGTGCTTAGCCAGCACGGGCTGCGCGACATGTGTAACCACGTTTACGAGCTTGTCGCCGGGCGTCGACGCGAGAAACGATGCAAAGGTGTACGCTCCCAATGGTGCAGCTCCGAGGAGTCTGCCTCCGATTACCACCGGGGCGCCTTCATAGACCATCCAGGCGAGGCGGCCGAACATCGTCTCCTTGCTGTAGTGCAGAGCGTCCCGGAAACCGGCTGAGTGTGGCAGCCTGACTGAGGTCGGTGCCCGGTAATAAGCAAACAACATACACGCAGAGGCGCCCAAAAGTTGGCCACCGACTAACGCCCAAACACCGGCTCCGGACAGCGCCAGAATCAGTGCAGTGACGCCAGCCACCACGCTCCGCAGAAGATCCGCAGTGGCCACACCCGCGTAGTCAATATTCTTAGACAGCCGGGCGAATGGCACAGCCAACGCACCATTGATAAGGAGAACAAGCCCCAGCGTTGCCACGACGGGACCGACAAGAGACTCGCCGTAGAACCGGGCCAGGGGCCAGGCGCATGCGAGCGCTAGAAGGAAGGCCGCAGCACCGAAAAGAATACTCGCGGCATTCAGTTCCTGGATCTCGGACTCAAGGAGCTTTTGCCTGGCAATGATCGTGCTGCCTATGCCGAAGTCCACAAACATCTGCGCGAAGCTGATGAACACCATCGCCATTCCGACGATGCCGTAATCGGCCGGGGCAAGTAAGCCTGTCACGACGAGCGTCGTGGTCCAGGAGATCGCCTGGCCAACCCACCGGAGGGATCCCACCCAAGCCAGACCACGGACAAGATCGCGACCTGGCGTGTCATCAATGTGTTCAGGCGACGGGCTGTCAGTAGTCTGTAAAGTCATTTATTGAGACGTGAGCGTCGGTGCTCCACGGCCAACTGATGTCGCGAGCTTCGACGCCGGCTAGGCAGGCCGGAGAGATAATAACATCTATCGCACAACCTCCGTGTCTCTATGTCTCTGTGGTTAGAATCTTTGAAGTGAGATCACCACAGAGACACGGAGACACGGAGATTGGATAGAAAAGAATTCAAACCGCCGTTGGACGAGGTCGGTGGGTGATACCGACCTGATCCATTTGACAGGTCTGACATTAAAACGCCGTCCGTTGCATGCCGGCTTTCAAAGTCTCATCGATGCGGGCGATGGATTCATTCAAGTGCGCCCGAACCTCAAGAGACGTTGTCAACCCAGGCCTTGAAACAGTTCGCTGCAACTGCCCGCGAAGCGTTACAAGACTTTGACGCGCCAAAGTGCGTGCGTCTTCAGGCACGGCGGCATCTCGCAATACCATGCCGATCATTTTGCGCAGGTGTTCGCGTTGCAACGAACGACGGTAACTATTGATGTTGACCGACGGAGCCTGAGTCTTTGTTTCCGCCCAGATCGAGTCCTGGATTTCCGTAAATAGCAAACCCAAAGTAAAGGGCTCGACCGGCGGCGCAACTCTCAATTCCGAATCCTGAATTCGACTCAATACGGTCGGAAGGAAAATTCGATCCAGCACTTGCCGTTGCAGATTCAGAACGACCTGATGAACAGGCACGTCCTGACGTGACGGCGTGAAGTTGCTGAAATTAATGAAGCGTTCGTTTTCCAACTTGTTGAGAAGTTGCGGCTTGAATTGAAAAGCCGTAGGCGCAAACAAGTTGTCGCGCAGCAATTGCAGTGCTTGCCTTTGCTTTTCCGCCGGTACGGGTTCGAACGGTAAACGATTGCCCGGATCGCCGACGTGGCTGCGGTAATGGTACATACCGCCGATGTACTTCGAAGTTAGGAACAGAGCCTGGGCCGTCTGGCCAATAGCCGAATTAAAGCTGCGCCTTAATACTTGATAGCCCTCGCCAGGTCTCTCCAGCCGTTGCTCCATGTTGCCCCAGATTTCACGAGCCAGTCCGACGCGATGCGAATAATACTTCAGAGGATCGGTGCCCAGATCGAATCGGTTGACCACCGGATCCATATCGAGTCCCGGACCAAAGCCCGCATCTTCGTCGGTGTCGTAGGCCAATAGTGGCTCGGCGGCTCGAGACGCGATCTTTCGCAACTCGGTTTCCTCGCCCTCCACAGTCGGCGTGTTGATCGGTTTATAAGCGTATTCAATCGCCCAAAAGTCATATGGGCCAAGAGTGGATTGGTGGTATTCACCCTGCTTGCCGCCACGGGCTGCGATGTTGGTTGGAATGTAATCCATCACTGAGCCGGTTAGCCCGTCTCGTGCAGTAACGCTCGCGTCCTGCGCCTGCTCGAAACTGTGAATCGTGCTGGCGCGGAAGTTGTGGCGGAGTCCCAACGTGTGGCCCACTTCGTGAGCGGAGATCTCACGCAGAAAATCCTTGATGAATTTGTCAGCCTCGGCGCCATTCGGATCCATGCCGCGGCCAACCAGAAGATCGAAAGCAAACTCGGCATCTCGCACCGCACCGCCCGCGAAATCGCAGAGATAACGAGAGTTGGCCACACTCCATGGCGCTATAAATGTTCGTGGTTGTGAATATTCCCACGGCATCGCCGCGAGTGGATAGATCTGCTCCTGCACTTCGCGCCGGAAGAATCTGGTCATAGCTTCCGAAAAACGAATATCCGCATCGTAGATCTGACCAGTCACGGGATCGGTACGTGAGGGTCCCTGTGCGAAGCCCGCATCCGGGTAACCCGCAAACCAACGAATCGTGCTGTAACGGGTGTCTCCTGGATCCCAATCCGCATCATCCGGCTGCTGCTTTACCTCGATCGCATTTTGAAATCCGATCCGCTCGAATGCTTTGTTCCACATGAGTATGCCGTCGCGGATTGCGTCGCGATATTTCAACGGGATCGTATTCTCCAGCCAATAAACGATTGGTTGCTTTGGAGGTGACAACGCCGCCGACGGATTCTGTTTCTCGAGGTGCCAACGATTAACGAAGCGCTTCGTGGTGGTGTTACGGTTGTCGTCGCTGTAGTCCTCGATCGAATTGACGAAGTGGCCGACGCGAGCGTCTGCCAGTCGCGGCCGATAACCTGTTTGCGGTCGCTCACTGATGCTGTAACGCAGACGAAAGAGCATGCTGCGCACGTCGGGAAGGTTAGCCGGCGGCGGAGGCAGCGGCGGCGGCGGTGCGCCGGGTGGAAGAAGAGGCGGCAGGGGCGGACGTTCTGTTGCGTAATGCGCGATCGTTTCGATCTCGACATTTTGTGGGAACGCCTTGACCATGCCGAAGACACTATTCTTTGGATCGAAGCGATAGGGGATTCTGAACGTCGCTTCCAGATCGTAACTAAGCATCGGCAGGTCTGTAAGCACCAAAGCGCCGAAGTCGATCAGAATACTCTTGCGTTCCGGATGTGGCAGGCTCTCGATCTTCGTGATGCCAAGTATCGAGTCGCTGAAGGATCTCGCGACCGCGCGCTGCATCGGACCGTTCTCAGCATGGAAGCGAGTATTCCTGACCATTAGCTGTACATTTTTTCCCTGCTTGTGAAAAACAATTGGCGACTCACCGGCCATTGCGGCGGCATAAAAGCCCCGCTCGCCGATGCCGGAATCAAGCGTCAGCGACACGAGATAAATCTTCTCGAGCTGCTCAGGAAGAATTTCAAGAAAGACTTTTTCGTCAGTGCGATACAGCGTAAAGAGACCTTTGACAACCTGAGCATCTTTGACGATATCCGCAAAGGCTTTTTCTTTCGGCGGCTCGGGCTGTGCGGGTTTCTTTGGGTCAGCAGCCGGGGAAGCCGCGGGGGAAACCGTTGGCGCAGCCGGACTCGGTTGCTGAGGCTGCTGAGCGAAAAGCATTGAGGTACAGAGAAACAGTATTGAGAAAAGGAAACCGGGTCGGTTTTTCATGGTCTACTCCTTTTGACCGAATGGGGAAAACATCAGTCTTTTGAAAACCGACGGTATCGATCCTCGCAACCAGAAGGTTGGAGGTCGCCGTCGGGAGTGGAAGCGATTAGAGCAGCCGCAGTGAAATTACGATCGGAACACAACGCGATGAGGTCAGAATTATTACTCGGGTTACCATAAAAGGTAAAGCAACTTTTTGAAGATCGGTACCCCCATCCTGCCTTTCTCTGCGGTCTCTGCGTATCTCTGCGATCTCTGCGTTGAAAGGGCCGTTTTAACGCAAAGGTCGCAGAGATACGCAGAGACCGCAGAGAAAAAACAACCTTCGACTTCTTAATCGAGAACCTCACCGAGCGCCCTAATCAGCCCGCAGGGCCACCAGCGGATCGACTTTTGTAGCGCGACGGGCGGGAACGTAGCAGGCAAATAAAGCCGCCAGCGACAGGAGTGCCGGAGTGATCAGGAACGTCAAAGGATCTGTGGCGCTGACTCCGAACAACAAACTCGAAAACAAACGCGTGCATATAAAAGACGCGACTAAACCAATTGCCAGTCCCACCGCCAGCAGCAATGCTCCCTGCCCGAGTACCAGTTGAAGAATGTCGCGACGCTGAGCACCCAATGCCATGCGTATCCCAATCTCGTGTGTTCTTTGACTGACGAGATACGACAACAAGCTAAACAACCCCGTAGCAGCGAGTGCCAAAGCGAGTGAAGCCAGCAGTCCGAGCAACCACATCGAGAAACGATCGGCAGAAACAGAACGCGAAATCAACGTGTCCATCGTTCTCAGGTTGCTAACCGGTTGAGTTGGATCCATTTCTCGCACCTGGCCCCTGACCGATTCAACCAGTCGGTTCGGATCGGAAGTAGTTCGCACCACAAGATTCATGGGCAAGTAAGCGTTCTGCGCATGCGGAATAAACACCTCCGCGCGCGGGTCGGCCTTTAGTCCGTAATACTTGACGCCGCTAGTCACGCCAACAACCTCGTAACCATATTTGCCGCGATTGTAATCAAGCATCAAACGCTTGCCGACAGGGTTCTCGTTGGGCCACACCTTGTCCGCGAAGTTTTTACTTACGATCATCACCGCAACAGTATCTCGCCGATCGTGCTCAGAAAAATTACGACCTTGCTGCAATGAGATGCCCATGGTTTGGAAGTAGCCTGGAGTCGCCATGGTGACCGCCACTTTTTCGCCGTCGCCACCTGGTTCCGCTTCACCCGCGCGCCAGTACGGTCGCTTAAAATCAACGCCAACATCACTCATCGGAAGAGTTGAGACGGCTGCGGCCGACGTGACGGAAGGAAGAGCTTCGATTCGTTCGATGAGTTGCTGGTAATACTCCCCAGCGCGCCGGTCGTATGTCGCACCGTCGAGTGTGATATGCATGGTCAACAGGTTATCCGAATTAAAACCCGGGTCGACCGACATCAAATGAACGAAGCTTCGCACAAATAAACCTGCGCATGTAACAAGCACCAATGCCAGTGAGACCTCCGCGACAACCATCGCATTACGGAATCGATGATTAGTGAGTCGTCCCGCCAGACCTTTCGTGCCTGCGTCTTTGAGCGTGGTGAAGAGTTCGGCCCTGGAGGTTTTGAGTGCCGGCAGCAAACCAAAAACGACAGCGGTTGCGATCGAGATTGCGAGGGCAAACAGCAGCACCCTTGCATCAATTGCGACCTCACTGATTCGAGGAGTGTCGACAGGCGCCAGCGAAAGCAAGAGATCAAGCCCCCACCAGGCGAGTCCAACTCCGGCAATACCGCTTATCAGCGCGAGCAGGAAACTCTCCGTGAGCTGTTGTCGAATGAGTCGCGCACGCGATGCTCCGAGCGCGAGACGCAATGCGAATTCTCGTTTTCGAGCTGTTGATTGGGCCAGGACCAGCCCTGCAACATTCGCGCACGCGAGCAGCAACACCATGCCCACCGCGCCGAATAACACCAACAGAGTCAGGCGACTCGAACTCACTACTTCTTCATGAAGCGGAGTGATTGTTGCGCCCCAGCCACGATTTGTTTCGGGAAATCGTTCGTGCCAGTCCTTCGTAAATCAGCGCTAAGCGATTCTGTGTTTCTTCACCTGTACTGCTCTGCTTAATCCGTCCTATCGCATTCAGGAACCGCCAATCTCGAGGCGGTCCTTTGGGAAATCTTTGCGCGTTGTAGGTGCGAGCGATGTCCCAGGGCAGCCAAATATCAGTTTCCTTACTCGGGACGGTAAAACCGGCGGGCATCACTCCGGCGACTTCCCACTCGTTGCGATTGATCGTGATCTTCTTACCAATGATTGAAGGATCAGCGGCGAAGCGGCGTTTCCACAGACTGTCGCTGATCACCACGATGCGATCGCCACTGAGAAAGCGTCCCACTTCGAATGCGGCGCCAGAAATCCCTTCTGGAAACGTTTGGCCAACAGCCGGCTTCACGCCGAGAGTCTTGAAAAAATCGACTGACACCTGGGCCGTTGGTACCTGCTCGGCGTCCTGTGAACCCTGAAGCGTGGTTGCGGTTTCATAGAATGCCGTGAGGGAATCAAAAAGTCGGTGTTGTTCCAGATCCAAAAAATTACCTGGAGACACATTATTTGGTTCAACCGCTCTTGATGGATTTGTTTCCTTGATAATTACCAACTGGTCCGGGGCGTCGTATGGCAACGGAGCGAGAAGAACTGAATTCACGACTGAAAAGATCGCTGTATTGGCTGCAATTCCCAGCGCAAGGATCGAAACAACCACAATTGTGAATCCGGGTTTGTGGGCCAGTCGCCGTACTGCATAACGCAGATCTTGTCGGAGTGTGCGCATGGTGATTCCTGGAGTGAAAGACGAACTGTCTGGGGTTGATTATTGGGATCAATCAACCCAAAAGGCATCGGGGAGACGTGCGGTCCATATAATGCTCCAGACCGTTCTTGAAAGCCAGTCTTATTATTAGGGTAGATAGTCGGAGAAAAGTGTAATACTGTTTGCTCCTCAATTTTCCCGACGGAGGTCCATGATGTTCAAAAAGCTACTCTCGCTTTCTCTGGTTGCGCTATTGATTAATTTGACTGCCATGACGCCGGCTTACGCTGCGTCAAAAGAAGAGAAGCAGGCTCGCTTTGCCGAAAAGGTGAAGGCAAATGTAATGAAGATCGGAACGGGCGAGGCAGCTCGCGTTAAGATCAAATTGCAGGATAAGACTAAGGTGGCGGGCTACATTAGCGCTGCTGACGACGAAGGCTTTACCGTCATAGACTCGAAGACCGGGGTGGCTACTACGATCGCCTACCCACAGGTCAAAAGCGTCCAGGGGCACAATCTCTCGACGGGCGCAAAGATTGCCATCGGTCTTGGCATTGCCGCAGCGATCATTTTTATTATTCTCTGGTATACAACCGGACCCGGAAGTGATTAATAGAGGCTTTGCGGTTAAGCTGTCGCCCGCTTCGCGGGCTGAAATTTTTCTAATACTTGACCTGGGGTTGCGCTCGCAAAGCCTCGCTCCACCCCAGGCTATATGCTTCCACCTGCTTCGCAGGTTGCGCGCGCACGCTATAAGCTGGCACCTGTTTCGCAGGTTGCGCGCTAAGGCTATATGCTTTCACCCTTCGCAGGCTTAGGGTCGCGGCGAGGGTTTTGGTTTTGGTTTATTGTTCGATCCCGCTTGAATCACCGCGAGCTCGGCCAGCGATGTTGTTTTATCGGGACCGAAACCCGAGAGAGCGATGAGCTTTAGATACCGCGCGGTCTCGGTCTGTATAAAGTAAATCTGCTGGGGCGCAAAAGTTGACAGTAATTCACCTCGGGCTACGTCGCGCCAATCGTTGCCGTCGTCGCTCACTTGAAGAGCGTACCCGCGAATTTCTCCTTCATGCTCGCGATGGTTCTGGCGCGACATCAACACCACTCCCGACATCGCAACCGGCGCCTTAAATGTGATCTTCAGATCTACCTGCTCGCGAGCGGGGTCGTTCTGATCGCCAACCAGCATGAAAGTATTCGGGTCGCCGTCGATCGCAGAACCTGCGGGCGCACCGTTCACGTCGGCAACGGCGCCGAGGCTTCGCATGACGCGTGTGTCGAAAAACAAGCTGCGGATCTGCTCAGGCGGCACACTCACCTGCGGCTGAAAACAATCGCTGCGAGCGTATTTGAGCAAGGCGTAACGAAGTTGCCGCAACACAGCATTTCCGCTCGCGGGGTTTGTCACGTCGAAGGCCGAAACTAACAACCGGCCGTCACCAACAGCAACTTCGAATAGAACGCCGAGCTTGTAATTACGATTCCAATCGTCGATGGCCCAAACCACCGGTTCCAGTTCAGCCGGCAGACGATCCAGATTCACGGCGCGCACATTGTGAATTATCTCTCTCCACTGCCAATCGAAATGCGTTCCCGTTGGAAATCCATTCAGCATGTTGCTCTTCGAGATGCCAGGGGGCTTATCGATCCAGAGTCCCAGCATGCGGCTCCAGGCCGGACTCATCAAGCGGTTCCAAAAAACAGGAGTTAGATCGAGCGGCGGGCTGGTCCAATCGAGGTTAGTGTTATTTGCAATGAATAAGACGCGACCACCTGCGGCCAACTTCGACTCGGCCTCCTCCCACGAACTGGTGATCAAAACCTGCGGCTCGCGTGATTGTGGGCAGTCGCTCGCATCCACTCCGGGCGTTGCGTCCCGCATCGCATACTCCTCGGGATCCGAAGCGGGATAAACCCAAAAGTTCCACTCGTTCTCAAAATAGGTGACTCCGCGGATCGCCTTTGGTCCTTCGATGATCGTCCGGGTCACAGGATTGAACAACGATTCCGGTGCGACCGTGACTACGAGCTTGCATTCAACCGGCGCGCGTACCTTGAAAAGATCGACAGTTATTCTTCCCAGCGGAAAGTTCTTTCCGATTGGGATCGTACGCGCTTCCCATTCTCCCTTGAAGCTGGTTCCGATAATTTTCCAAACCGCCAATCCCCTTTCGATTGGTTCCGGGCCGTAGTGCGCTAATTCAACCTCCACTTCAAACTTATCCGCGATGGTAAATACACGCTGTCGCAAGCGCGCTAATGGCACAGTAGCGTTCGAAAATTTCTTGAACTCTTCAGCACTTACATAACCCTTTGGTTCCCAAAACGCGTCAAGCAGTCCCACGAACGCAGTTCCCTGCCCCAGATAGTCGTGCAAGTCGAGCAATTGATAACCGCTGAGGCCGGGCGTGCGCAGGTTCGCTTCAATCTCTTCTTTATAAGCGGCGAGTTGAAATAGTCCGGAGTTGCGAGCAAATTGCTTGTTCTTTTCCAGTAGTCCGTGGGCCTTGAACGACTCGCGAAAGATCTCGTAGTTGGATGGCCGTAAATAACCAGTGAACTTCTTGATGACGTCGTAATCAGGATAGGCAGCCCACTGGCCCACCTCGTGGGAAATTACTGGCAAGTTAATGTCAGTAAGCGAGTCGGCATAATCGCGACCAAACCAGCCAGACTCACGGCGAAGCATCTTTGTTCCAATTCGATGAATCGCAAGGTAGTCGGTGCCCTCGGTAAGATTCTCTATTTCCCTTTCGGTGTGGCCGGTCCCGGTGGTGTACAACCGGCGCGGATCCTCTCTGCGGTAGTGCTCAACCCACTTCGACAACGCTTCGTGCCAGTTACCTTTTGGTTCATTGCTCGCCGATAGCAGCATGAACGACGGGTGATTTCCGTAAGCCTTAATCATTCGATCAGTTTCCTCATAGAGCATGCGCTCCATCGGAGTATCGGGACTGATCTCGTTCCACATGCCCGGTTCCGGTTGGAGGTAGAACCCGATTTGATCGGCAGCTTCAAAAGCGGCTTCCGGAGGAGTCCACGAATGAAACCGCATGTGGTTCAAACCAAAACGCTTGCAGGTTTCAAATAACTTTTTCCACGACGCCACATCGGTGGGTGGATAACCAGTTAACGGAAAGTCACCGCCATTGTGCGTACCGCGAAATATGATCGGATTGTCGTTGAGGACGAACTCTTTTCCCACCGCTCTCAAGTCACGCAGACCGACCTTCAAATCGTAATACTCTTCAACACCAGTTCCTCTTAACCACAACCGCAGTGAATGCAGGCGCGGATTAAACTCGTCCCACGTGCCCTGGTCCAGGCGGAGAGGCACTTCAACTTCCGCAGTTCCGCCGCGCTCATCCCAACTCACAGGCACGACACCGATATCAGGCCAGATTGCGGTTAGCGTTCCCGATCCACTCAGTCCTGTTTGGTTACCGATGCGGACTTTAACGACCATCTTCTTCTGCGCCACGTTCGGAAATACCTGGGCACTGTCGATCCAAACTCTGCCTGTGTCGTTGATTTCAATCCGGCCGATAATTCCGTTCCAGGTTGCCCCGAGTGAGTCTGAAACGCTGTGAGCATCAAGCCGGTAAGGCATGATCATGCGGTTGTCCACGCGAATCGTAATCTGATGACGCCCAGGCGTCAGAGTCCCGAGCTCGTAAACATGGGGCGCAACGAGACTCCGATCGGATCCGATCTTCTTGCCATTCAGCCAAACAGTTGTTTCCCAGTGAGGACGCTCCAGAGTAAGCACCCAACGACGCGCAGTCTGGGTTTGATGAATTTCAATGTCGCGTTGATACCAGGCTACACCGAGATAATGGACCGGCGGCTGAGACAGGAAAGGCACTTTTAACTTGCCATCAACATGGTCCTTGTAGTCGTCGCGTAAATACCAGAAGCGATCGTAGAGCGAGAGCACCCAGGGCGTGCTCTTCATGATTGGGTACCCAATGTTTTGTGCTTGAATAATGCCAGGCAGCTTAATCGGCTGCGGCAGTCGTCGATTGAAAAACTCTTGCCTCTCTCCCGAATCATTTGGGTCCAACGCAAACCGCCAAACGCCGTCGAGAGGAATTGGCCTGGCAGAGCACACTGGTGCAAGCACGAGCAGTCCAAGCAAGATGATGATTTTCACGATCACCTTCACGTACACGGTGGGATAAGCGTTCCGATTTTCTATCTCTGACGGGATTCTATGTTGATTTGCGTTCAAATACGAGATGTGCGAGGGCAAGAAAGACGGCCGCAAGCCCGAACCAGTAGAGTCTGCGCGTGAGCATCGTCGAACTGGTGAGATCATCATACGTCCAGAGATGATAAAGCAGCGGGTTGTAGAGCCAGTGGTTATAACCAATGTTGTATAGATAAAGAAGTCCGGCGGCTGCACCGACTGAAACCACATAGGTCGCGTACTTATTCCTCAAGATGACATTCAAGGTAAGAACCAGTGACGTCATAAAAACAATGCCGGGCACGACCACCACACCGTAGATAATCACGTAGGCCGAAAAATCAACCGGCGTATGACCTCTCAAAACCTGGATCACGATTGCGATTAGACCAACTACCACCAGCAACGCAAGCGCCAACAATGTCGTAGCGAAAGACTTTGAAAGCAACAAGACACTGTTCGGAGCGGGTGTGGACCATACTGATTGGTTGGACCTTCACTTCTCGATCACGATGGATCGCTTCGCCGGTGAAGAAAATGATCAGGCCCACTAAGAACAGTAACAGCGCTTTGGCAGTGCCGCTCGCATACGTAACAGAGTAGGAGATCTCAGGAACAACTCGAAAAAATGCGAGATCGAAAATCGAGAGAACGATGACCAGTGGGACTAGTACGATGAGACTTCGCTCCGATCGAAGTAGTCGAAACTCAACGCCCACCGCCGCGAATATTTTGAAAAGTGTCGTCCTTAGACCTCGAGTTGAGGTGACGCTTGGAAGTGGTATTCGATCGCGTGCGGGTGATACTTCGATCGCTGAGTCGACGAGTCCATACGACGGTGAGCTCTCCAGGCCGTAGGGAACCGTGTCGGAGGCGCGCGGAAGCGTCAAGATCGTGAAATGGTCTGCTGAGAGCTTCGTCTGCTCATGGATTGAGAACCGGCGGTAGACAATAAACAAGAAGATCGCAGTGTAGATGAGCATCAACGCGCGGTTGGCGTACGCGTAAGGGCCGTAACTGACCACGTACTTATTGAGGAAATCTGCGGTTTGATCCCATCCGTTAATGTCTTTGAATGGAAATTGAAAGCCACAGGATCGAGAAGTACGCGCACGTTTAAGGGCAGATCTTTCCACAATAGCTGAAACGCAACGTAAGCCGGGTAAAAACACGCAGCAAGGCCATAGACTATTTTTGCGTTACGAGTAATCGTGCCGACGGCGAAATAGAACGCAGCCAGCACCAGGTGGGAAACGACTACGACGAAAAAGAAATGTTTGAAGTAAGGAAGAACTCGCACCGGCAGGGTAACCATCCCCGAAAAGGGAACCCATTGAAGCAGGCAGAACGTGATCGCAAACGCTGATTGACAACAGACAAGCACAAAGAAGTTGCCAAAAAATTTTCCAAGCAGATATGAGGCGCGGCCAACCGGCTTTGAAAAGATCAGTGGATCGACACCGAGACGGAAATCTCTGATGACAGGGTCGCCCATCATGATGGCTGTGAATATGGGAAGTCCTAAAATGAAGTTGAAGCCGCCGAGGTTCCTGTAAATGTAAAAGTCGCTGTTGGTGGCCCAACCTCTTTCGACAGCCGGTCCCCATCCCCACCACAACACGGCGTTACTGCTGAAAAAGATCATCAATGCGTAAGGAGCAACGCGCTTTGTGTTTACCAGCACTTCGTTCCAGAAGACTGCCGCAAAGGGAGTTTGGAATGGACTTCGCATTCGGCTTTACATCGCAGGTTGATTTACCAGATCTAAATAGTAGTCTTCCAAAATCGGAGTCGTCGGAGTGAACTCTTCGCTCGGACGCTGGCCCTTCGAGATTACTCGGAGACGCGCCTGGCCATCGAACATACGGGAAGAGATGACGTTGAATCGGGATTTGAGAGCCGAGAGTGACTCGCGCGGCACCGTCGCTTCCCAGACTGAGTCTTTGAGTTGCTCGACTGCCTCTCGTGGTGTGCACGACGAGAGAATTGTTCCTTTTTGAATGATGGCCATGCGGCTGCAAAGGTTGGAGACGTCCGACACAATGTGAGTTGAGAGAATCACCACCGTGTTTTCACTTGCAGTTTCAGAAATCAAGTTATGAAAACGAACACGTTCCTGCGGATCGAGCCCTGCCGTTGGTTCGTCAACGATAATCAGCTCCGGCTCGCCGATCAGCGCCTGAGCGATACCTAAACGCTGTCGCATGCCGCCCGAAAACTCGCCCAGGGGCTGCGTGGGCTCTAAGGAAAGATTAACTCGCTCGAGTAACGCCTCGATCAAAGCCCCGCGTTCTCTTTTGTTAGTGATGCCCTTGAGCTTCGCTAGATAATCAAGCATCTGCCGGGCTGTCAGCGTCGGATAAAGACCGAAGTCTTGTGGCAGGTAACCTAAGATCCGGCGTGTATGGTCCTTGTGAGTTAACAAGTCAGCGCCGTTCATCTCGATCGTGCCCGAATCAGGTTCGAGTAGCGTCGCTACTATCTTCATCAAAGTTGTCTTACCTGAGCCGTTTGGTCCAAGTAAGCCGAAGACACCTGGAGACAGGTCAAGGCTGACTCCCCTGAGCGCTCGAACACCGCTCGAGTAGGTCTTCACCAGATCTTTGATTACGAGCATTCACGCTCCTCGTAGTTTCGAGCGGTCTTTAGGAGTCTCGGTAACTATCGACGGACACGTTTCATTGGTTCCGGAAAGGAAAGTCGACGGGCTCAATCCGCGCACGTAAAGCAACAAACGACCAAAGATAGCGATCATGATGAAGATATCGCCAATGTGGTCGACATTGCGATCTGAGCTAAGGATGCGTATTGAGAGACCTGTAAGTCCGAGAAGAATTAAGGACGTTTTGAGGACGCGTCGAAGAAGACTGTTTCTGCTGCGGATGTCCACACAGTGCTTCATAGCTCTTTCGAGACTTCCGAAGCGTCTCAGGGCTGCGGCCTTCGCTGCTGCGGCGGACATGCCGTCCTGAACATATTTACGCTCGAGCATTTCAATGTGAAACTGCAACTCATCCTCAACCTCAAACACAATCTGCTTGCGGTTAGAATTTTTGAACAAGTTGGCTATTGCGATTTTCATCGTTAGGTAGCCTGCAAGATTTTGGTGACTGCGTTAGAAATGCGGTTCCAGTTGGCGCGTTCAGCTTCGAGCTGTCGTTGTCCTTTTCTCGTAAGTTTATAAAACTTCGCTCGCCGGTTGTGCTCTGATACTCCCCACTCCGACTTTATCCAACCGCGTTCCTCCATGCGGTAAAGCGCGGGGTAAAGCGACCCGTCCTCGACTTTGAGCAGATCTTCGGCAGCTTCTTGTATTCGCTGGACGATACCGTAGCCGTGCATAGCTTCACGCGCCAGAGTGTTCAAGATCAACAACTCCAGCGTGCCTTGCATCAAGTCTGTGCGCTCGTTTGGCATGAAAGTCTCTTCCCTAGATTATCTAGGACACAGACTAACGGAGCTTCCCTAGACTGTCAAGGGGGAAGTCACGAGCAACGTCTATTTATTAGGACACTTCGGCAAGCCCTTTGCGCTACCTGAATAGCAGACATCGATCATAAGCCTCCCAGATCAATGACTGCTACCTCCTGCAAACGGTTAATCTTCATGTTCGGACCGACCACTTCTCTCAGTTGCGCCGGTGTATCAGGTTTATCTCTGAGTTCGAGAAGCTCGTTCTCAGTTCGACCATCCCCTCGGAAATGTTCAAAGACGCTGAGCGTATCTTCCAGTAGTTTGCGATACTTCCAATCTGAACCACCAATGCCCTGGAGCAGCCGATATCTTGCTGTTTTTATCAGTAATTTTCCTTCTGCTGGGAAGCTCAAGACGAAATCTGCGTCTAGCTTCGGCAAACAAATTCTCTTCGAGGGAACCTCGGCCTGTCGACATGAATCGCTTTGATTGTCCTGCACCAACTGGGGAAACAGAGAAAACATGTTGTCCCAAGTTGTTTCGTAGATTCGATTTGACCAATCGCTGTCGAGATTGCCGTCTTTTACGTTTGAGAGGGTGATGTTGTTCGGATAGCGAAATAGTATTGCAACCATCTCTTGGTTACGTTGGTCCCGGATTATGCCTTCCGCTTCGTAACCAATGTCTTCGTAAATTTCCAACAGCGATTTGCCGAAAATACCTTCCGGGGTCGTCAAAAAAACAAAGGGCTTTGATGGCGCGGCCAAAACCGCCGTCTCAAGAATCTTATTATCTGCCGTCAAGACACGATTGCGCGGCGCGATCCTTACAAAATAGCCAGTCGCTGAAGGTAGGTTGTCCGCAGGTATCTTATCGCTGTTGGGGTTACGAATATTTTTCACCAGATCCTGCATTGTTTTTGATGAAGAGTTGGAATACAGAACCGATCGCTCTTGTGCACATACCGAACCCGTTACGTGCAACAAAACTATGAGCAAGGAAAATAAAATACGGAGGAGTTTTATCATCGTGAGTGCTCCAGTTCGAATTTTGATCCAGGCCAATTGGCAGACGAGTATAGTATGCAAGAAGCTTCGCGTTAGTGAAGAAGCGGCGGCGAAGCTGATGCTGCGGTTCATTTCCCCGCAACTGAGAAAATACCAGTACAATATGTACCGTCTCCGCCGGACCAGAAGACCAAGGTCTGGCGGGTCGAGATAAAGTGACAGCATCGATGCAATGGACTTCACACTTAAGAGGCTAAGACGCGTTCGTCATGAGTCATTTGACCGCCCGCTGAGAGACCAACCCACTGAGAGACCGACCTAAGTGAATCTGAAACAGCAGTTGTTGATGCTAGTCCGCCTGCTTCGGCCACATCCGTGGCTCGTGGCCCGATTCACCATCGGCTCGCTCGGACGAGCCGCCATGACCGCTGCATCGATCTTACTGATTCAAGAGTTTCTCGCCGGCGTACTCGGTCAAGGCCGCGGTTTCGGGTTCAGCATCAGCGCTGAGTCGGCGCTCTGGGTGACTGTTGCTCTGCTCTTGCTCGTGAGTCTAAGCGCGGCTGCCTTCAACTACGATTCACAGATAACGCAACAAAAGATCGTCAAGGCAATTGAGCTGGGTACGATGGAACGAATGATTCGTCACCTGCTCAGCTTGTCGGTCGGGTTTCTCGACCGCAGGACTCATGGAGACTTGTTACAAAGCATCCGTCAGGACGTTACCCAGATGCGGATGGTGGTCCTGTCTACCGCGAGAATTGTGCTCGAGGTATTTCAGACGGCCGGACTAGTCGCCGTCGCAGTGAGTTTCAGTCTCACGTTGTCGCTCTGGGCTTTTTTCCTTGTTCCTGTAGCAGCGTTACCTATTTACGTTTTGGCCCGGCGCACACTCGCACGCTCTTTCGGCGTCAGGGAAAAGGGTGTTGCGCTCTTCGACGCCTTGCTCCAACTGCTGCACGGCGTTCGTGTCATCAAGATATATCAGGGCGAGCGGGCGGAGGGTTGGCGAACGGTTGAGCGTGCGCGCGTCTATTTTGACGGACTGATTGAGATGGAACGAGTGCAAGCGTTCGCGCGGATTGTGATGGAATCGCTGGCTGCACTCAACGTGGTAGTCGTGATAATCGTAGGCGGTTTGAGCGTCATGTCAGGTCAACTCGGTTGGCCTGAGCTACTCGCTTTCCTCCTGGCCATGCGCGCGGCCCAGGGACCTTTGAATAATCTCAACAGCGCCTACATGGATGTGCAACGTTACGCCGCCAGCGTCTTCCACATCGAACAGTTGCTCCAGGAAAAACCAGAGATTCAGGACCGAAAGGATGCGCGGCCTCTCGTTGGATCGCCTTCGTCAATCGTCGCCGATCGAGTCGACTTCGGTTTCAATCAAAAACCGGTGCTCCAGAATGTATCTTTCACAGTTGAGGCCGGTGAGACGCTGGGGATTGTTGGTCCATCCGGTGCAGGAAAGTCCACATTACTCAGTTTAATCGCTCGCTTCTACGATCCCACGCGTGGTCAAGTGATGCTGGATGGAGAGGACCTGCGCAACTTTCGCCTGCAGGATATTTACGCGAAGCTGGCGATCGTTACCCAGGATCCGTTTCTTTTCAACACTTCCATTCGCGAAAACATTCTTTGTGGACGACCTGATGCAACTCAGGAAGAGGTTGAAGCTGCCGCGCGCGACGCAGAAATTCATGATGAGATCATGGCCATGCCGGATGGATATGAAACTGTGGTCGGACAAGGAGGTCGCGCTCTATCGCGTGGCGAGGCGCAACGTGTCAACGTCGCGAGAGCGATTCTCAAGAATGCTCCGATTCTCCTGCTCGACGAGGCGACATCCAGTCTCGATTCTTATTCTGAAGCGCGAGTACAACGCGCTGTAGATCGGTTGGCAATGGGGCGGCTTTGCATCTCAGTGGCCCATCGCCTTTCTACACTCAGGAACGCCACACGCATTTTGGTAGTGGAACAAGGACACGCCGTGGGTTTGGGAACACACTCGGAACTGCTGGCCAACTGCCTCACCTACAGAAGACTTTGGGAAGCGCAAGGCAGCTATACCACGGGTGAAGTGCTCCCGGATTCGACACCAGAATTGAGTGCGGAAGTGTCCTAATCTCTGTGCCTCTGTGTCTCCGTGGTAGAAATTTTACCACAGAGACACAGAGACACAGAGAGTTCGACAGACTTTGTAGTGAGGACGCGTCTGACCATTCTGATCGAAACGTAGAGCGGTACCTGCCAAAGGCGGTCGATGTCCCACTTGGCTTGCAAGTGCCTGGCGAAGGCGAGTGATTTGAAGCGCGAGCTCGTGCTGCTCGAGAGCCATCGGTAGTCGTAATAAAGCTGCCGGAGAATCTTTGTGGTCGTCGGAGGAGCCATCGGATTCAACGTAACCTCATAGTTCTCGCGTTCTATTTTTGAAATGCGAACAGCCGACAGCGATTCAAGCAGCGCCTCAGGAACTGGCGCGTCGAACGTCTTCTTCAGGTACTCGAGCGAATCCTTAACCGGCATGATGATGCGGTGTCTCTCTGCCTTCTTCATCAATCTTTCCCAGTCAATCTCCTCAGCACCCATAATCGCCATCGCATCTGCGATCCACCGAATTGGCGGCACTTCATTCCACCTCGCGCCATGCCAACAAGTGTGCAGCAGTTGATCAGTCGGACTTAATGCCAGCGTTTGCACTCCGCCGATTTTTATCGGGATTGCGTTTTCCCAATAATCGTTATCATCGTTCGCGTTGAAGCATTCCCAGAAGAGGTGCCAATGCAGATCCAACTGGCGTCCACCTTCATCCTCGAAAGGCGTTGAGTGGAGAATGGGAATACGCATCTGCGGTCGCCTGTAGCGAACCGGTTTCCATCGCAACTTGGTCAAGAGTTCCATGGCCTGCTCAGCCTGGTGCGCGTGAACCAGCACATCGGCGTCGAGCATTGGTCGCAGACCGCTCTCTCGATAGTAGAGCTGAATCAGAGCCGCGCCCTTGAGCACCATCGTATTAATCCCTGCGTCTTCAAACGCTGCGAGGAGGGTACCGATCCGGTGCATCAGGATCTCATTCTTGTAGAGATAGTAGCGATAGACACCCTTGAACCGGTCCATCAACTGTTCTTTGACACCGTGGCGCTGCAGGTTTCGGTATAGCTTAGGGACCATGCGGTGAGAGCCGTAGTCTATGACGTCGATGTTAACGTTGCGCTTCCATTCGTTCCACGCCTCCAACGCAGGCTCACGCTCCAGCAGCGCTGCGCGCAGCATTAACTCCTGATCTGGAGTAGGCCAACAGCCTGCTTCATTGTTAACGGCGATCATATTGTGGAGCAAAGGTCTGAACGAATTTGGTTATTGCGCGAACTTCGTGGTAAGCCGCTTTCCACTCACCTGCCTTTTTAACGTTCTGCGGCCGGGCCTCGGCGTCGGTGCTTACGATCCAAACGCCATCGTCTGAGCGAATCTGATAGTTGAGTATCCAATTCACCAGTTGAGTAAGCGCATCGTTATATTCATCGGAATCAAAATGCGCCGCAGCATCAGTCAGTGCCGACAATCCTTCTGCCTGGACCCACCAGAACTTGGTTGTGTCGCAGGCAAGCTCGTCGGGTTTGCCTCGGAAGTAGAACCCTCCTCGCTCGTGATCAAAACCATATCGTAACGAATGACGCACGAGGCTCTCGAAGTGATCCCAATCACGAGGTATCCCCAGTGCTTGCTGAGCATGAAGCAGTAACCATGCAAATTCGATCATGTGACCATGAGAGACACCTGAAAGCTCATCGTTGGCGACTGCCTTCCAGTCTGGCAGACGGTACTCACAAGATGCGCTCACGTTCGGCGGATAGAATTCTGCGCAAAGCAACTCAATTGCCTCGATCAGCGAATCTCGCACGGAAGCATCTTTCACTTCAGCGTAAAGCTCTGTTAGCGCTTCCATCCAATGCAAGTGGGCATCACCGCTTTTGTATCCGACTATATCCGGCATGCCTGGCAACCTCTCGCCCGTGCAAGTCAATGGCGTGAAGTCGCGTTCGCAGTGTTCGATCCACCCTTTGTGAGTCTTATCACGAAATTGATGCTGAACCGTCTCATAAACTGAGCGCGCGTATTCGAGAGGCTCTGACAGTTTGCTCGCCCTGTGATACTCGACGAGCGCATAGATGGCCATCGACTGACCATAGAGAATCTTTTGTGGTTCGATCACGCCGCGGTTAACGTCAGTTTTCCAGTAGAAGCCGCCGTATTCTCGATCGAGCATTGTTTCGATCAAGTAGGAGTATCCGTGTGCGGCGGCCTTCAGGTAGTCATGCTGTGGCGTGCTGTAACCAAGAAGGTGCGCATGAGAGAACACCCAGATCAGTCGTGCCTGCGAAACCACCCCGCGCAGGGTCTCATTTTGAGTTTGGTCTTTACTCTTGATCAAGGAACGAATTTGCGCGCGCCACGAGCGCTCACCCGGGTCGTAAACTCGATAACCTCCTCGCGAGTTCACAGTCGTGTGCCAATAGGGCAGCATCCCATCTCTCAGCAGCGCATCCCACTCAAGCGCGACTCTCGGTCTTTCTTGCATAACATCAATCATGAGACTATCCGTGCATCAACCTGCGAAGCAGGTGTAAGCATATAGCCTAGGGTGGAGCGAGGCTTTGCGAGCGAAACCCTAGGTACGCGATCAAAAAAGAGTTTGAGCCCGCGAAGCGGGCGACAGCGCGAGATCACGCAACGTCTGCCGCCCGCTTCACGGGCTGACGCGTTGTCGTTGAAAGACCCTGGGGTTACGCTCGCAAAGCCTCGCTCCACCCCAGGCTATACGCTTCCACCTGCTTCGCAGGTTGCGTCTCATGTCGGCTGTAGCGCCGACTCCAACATTCGCGTCTCCTCCAGCGCGCTTTCGATCAAGCTTGGCCTTCAGCACTCGCGCATAATCACTGACCGACTGTCGCTCGCGTACACCCTGATTGGAATCGTGAATCCGGCGCCAAAGTAACAACTCCGGCAGCACTAACGAGCGGATTTGTAATTCAACCGCACGTGCATACCAGTCGATAAACTCGCCAACCTTCCAATCGCCCTGAAATTTTCCAACGCGAAGAAAAGCATCACGCTTGATGAGCATGGTTCCCGGGACCATGCCCGGAACCATGCCGGCGACAGCAAGTTGGTTGTCCCTGACTCCTGCTTCCCACTCTGGACCATTCTGAAGTTGCAGAGCCTGACCAAAAACCATTTCCAGCGCCGGATCACTCTCAAACGCGCGGAGCTGTACGCTCCAATTTCTCCAACGGCCAGCGATCGTCCGCATCGAGAAAAGCTAAAAACTCTCCCTGGGCCAACTCGACTCCCCTATTGCGCGCCGGACCAATTCCGGCATGAACCTGATGGCAATACCGCACTCCCCTGCCCGCGAAACTCCTTGCTACTTCACCGCTCTGATCTGTTGACCCATCATCGACGACTATCACTTCAAGGTGCTGATATGTTTGGCCGAGCGCACTCTCTATCGCCTCGCCTAAATAGCGGTCGTAGTTGTAGACGGGAATGATTACGCTGACTAACTTCATCTTCTCACTCTCTATTGGCTCCGCTGCGTTGTCGATCGAGCGAGCTCTTCACTACCTTCCGCAGTTCCGACAGAATCTCCTTTGCGCGAGCGGATTCATTACCACCGTGAATCCTCTTCAGCAGCAGCAATTCAGGAACGACTGCCATTGGTATCGCTGCGGCTTTCGCACGGAAGAACCAGTCGCCGTCGCTCGCAGCAGAATAGCCGGTGGCGAAATTACCGACCTTCTCAAACGCTGTTCGTCGAACGACGAGCGTACCGAGCACCCAGCCAGTGTGAACGTCAGCAAAGAGTTCCTTTCGAAACCAGGCAGGTAACGTCTCGCCTGGTTCAAGAAAGAACTGTTGCTGCGTGAGCGTGTAGCCTAAATCGGGATCACTCTGAAGGTGGCCAATCTGAAGTTTGAGCTTCTCAGGGGTCCACAGATCGTCCTGATCAAGAAACGCCAGGAACTCCCCTCGCGCAGCCTCGATCCCATTATTTCGCGCCGCTGCGACACCTTGATTTTCCTGATGTATGTAACGCACATCAGGAAAGCTTTGGGCGATAACACCACTGTCGTCTACCGATCCATCATCGACAACGATCACTTCGATGGGGCGATAGGTTTGGGCAAAGACGCTCTCCAGGGCAGAACGCAGATAGCGTCCACCGTTGTAGACCGGAATGATTACACTGACCAGCGGATGTTCGTTCAGTCATTCGCTCTACTCCTCGTCGACGGATCGGTGGCCACGGAGGTTGCCACCCCTACAAAGAAGATGCTCTAAATACTTTGTAGGGGCGGCCCTCAGTGGCCGCTCCAGGTTTCCAATTCAGCCCTTCGAGTCATTTAAGCTCGGTAGTGCAGAGGCAGACCCGGTACGCTCTCTGCGCCGATCGAGGGATCTCTTTAGCGCCTTCAACACATTGAGCTCGGATGTGCTCTTGCCTCGCGTCATGTTCTGTTCATGCTGACGATACAACAGAGTAACTGCATCAATCGTCACGATTGCCGCACCGGCTTCCCTCGCCCGCATGAACCAGTCAACATCCTCGCTGTAGCGCATGGTTTCATCAAACAACCCAACGCGCTCAAAAACAGATTTTCTAATAACGGCGCTTCCCAGGTTCACCGAGAACGCAGGTTCAGCAAACTCCTCCGCACGAGTTTCACCGTTAACCGTTTTTGACAAACGCACCTGCTGAATTCTTCCCATCACGATTTCGATCGTTGGGTCGTTAATCAGATACGGAAGTTGCAGCTCGAGTTTGGCTGCGGGCCATAAGTCGTCCGCATCAGCGAAAGCAATCAGACTGCCTTGTGCCTGCTCGATACCACGGTTGCGTGCGGCTGAGGGACCTTGATTAGTCTGTTGCAGATAACGAACCGTTTCAGGAAAACTCCTCGCCACGGTTTCGGTGCCATCTGTCGAACCGTCGTCAACGATAATTATTTCAACAGGCGAATACTTCTGGTCTAACACGCGAACGGCTCCGCGCACACTCTCAACCGCTTCGCGCAAAAACGCCTCGCCGTTGAAGACAGGTATGACTACGCTGACTAAAGGACCCAACTCATTCCTCCCGAGGCTGATTAGCTGAATCAAGCTCCGCCAACAACCCTTCGATTGCAGGTGGAATGGTGGAAAGATCCGTGCCGACTTCAATGCTGAAGCAAGGGAGCTGGCGCGCGAAGGTGGCCAGAAATTTTAGTGCCTCGTTTCCGGCTCGGGGGAGCTGGAATATCGTGCTCGGAGCCAGCGCCGCCAGAGCCATAACCACAGAAACTCGTTTCAACCGCGTTTCGGGAAGACCTGTAACTCGAGGTAGCAGTATGGCGCGCACCGGCAGTCGAGTAGCGACTTTCGAAGGATAGTGTTCGTTTACAAACAGCAACGCTTTCTCTTCGGCTAATCGTTCGGTGTTGGCTATTTTAGGCAACAATGCCGGAAGCCGTTGTACCTGGTCGCTGTTTAGTTTTGCAGAATTGTAAAGGCTATGGACCACCGGGCCGGAATCCAACCCGAGCAACGTGTAATCATCACCGACGTAGGAGAGGTTGGACTCAAGACAGGCTAGCGCGGTAGTCGACTTGCCACTTCCGCCTTTACCGCCGATCAAAACTCCGCCGTTTGAGTTTCCAACGGCTGCCGCATGGACCAGTTGCAATCCCTGATTCAAAAGCCACCAATGAAGAATTGTTCTTAATGGTGAGCCGTGTTCCCAGTAAGGAAGGTTCGAGTCAGGCGCCCAGAACACCGCAAGATTGCGTTCCTTATCAAGAACGCTGACAGCGGCTGAGCCATGTTGAAACGCCGTATAGATCCGTTCAGTGTTGTAACCCTGGATGACACCGCGCGCGAGAAAGTCATCTTCCTGCCACGGCCGTGGAGTCATGCGTTGACCCGTCGATTCGGAATCCCAAAGGCCGATGGTTAGATCCGGAGCCGAGTTGTCATCCACGGCGAGATGTTCGAGGGCCCTCGTCAGCGAGAGCAAACCGGCACCCGCAAAACTCAGCCGGATAAGGTAGCCACCGATGCGGAAGCTGCGCTCAATTGGACCAGTTACCTGCTGGGCCGACTTAAAAAGTTCGTAGACGGATTGAAAGTACTCGACCGATTGGGACGATTGGTCTTTGCGTGAGATATCTGCTGGAACCACCGGGGCCGTGGGCATTTATTATCTGCGACAACTTTTGAATTGTCTCACTTTGGAGGATCCGGATTTGGCTTGGGCCAACCCGCGTCATCTACATCGTGAATCGGATCGAGTAACAACAATTCCTGCATGTCGGAATACTTGTGCAATAAGGGTGGATTGAACGATGGTTTCTCGTGACCATTGTTTGAAGGCAGTTCCAGATCGAGATCAACGGCGCCGGTTCCATCAACGGGAACAATCAAATTCTCCTGTTGCAACTGGCCCAATAAGTCCTGCACACCTCGATCAACGTCCGTAGCGTTGCCCTGGTACGTTTCGAGGACCAGGTTCTGAACCTCGCTCGCGGAAGCTCCTTTGTCCACGAGTCCCCAAATAAAAGATCCCACCTCGACGAGACTGTAGTAGTTTCCGCTATCGAGATTGATGATAACGGCCTCTCCATCAATGGTTTCGTGAGTGACCGTAGGAGTGTTCACCCTGAATCGTTGATTACTCATAGTTTTACAGTCGACTACCTCAAGACGAAATAAAGGTGTAATGCGTGGGCTAATTCAGAAGTCGGTCTTCGTAGCTGTGAGAAATTCTACAAGGATCGGTCTGGGCGAGCAAAAACTTGGGACCTGATTGGGCCGTGACGACTAAACATTGTTTTTCGGGCGCTTTGCACAAAACGTCGATTGGTCAGGCAGTTTTCTCTGCGGCCCTCTGCGTATCTCCGCGTTCTCTGCGTTTATTGGCCTTTCAACGCAGAGGTCGCAGAGATACGCAGAGGGCCGCAGAGAAAAGCGCAACATGAGACCAACTGACCAATATCGTGTTGAGCTCAGACAACTCGGTCCTATCATGCTTATGATCTTTTCATGACCAACGTTAGAATTGTGCCAGCGGTTGAGCAATCTGAATTCGAACAGTGATTAATTCCAATTCAATATGAGAAGAATCTTCTGGCTGGTTCTCCTGGTGGCTGCAATACATGGGCCAGCACTAGCGCAAACTGAATCCATCGACGTACTGCGGCCGATGTTCGATTATGAAAAGAACGCAGCACTCGATATCAAAGAAGTTGGCGTCATAAACCGGAAGAATGTTCGTATCCATGACATTACTTACGCCAGTCCAAAGAGCGGGCGCGTTACGGCCTATCTTGTCGTGCCTGGGCGAAGAGGACGCTTCGCAGGCGTTGTCTTTGGTCATTGGGGATACGGTACTCGAACCGAGTTTCTGCCGGAGGCAATACTTTATGCGCAAGCCGGCGTGGTTTCATTGTTGGTAGATGATCTTGGTGTTCGTCCTGCGCCCTGGCGTCGAAACGCGCCCGGCAGTGATCCGGAAGCGGTCCGTGAAAATTTCATTCAATCTGCGGTTGATTTACGTCGCGGTATCGATGTTCTCCAATCGCGCACCGAAGTTGATCCGAACCGCATCGCTTATGTCGGGCACAGTTCCGGCGCACACTGGGGCGCGATACTGTCAGCGGTTGACAGGCGACTCAAAACAGTCGTGTTAATGGCTGGTGTGCCGTCTGAGAAGACAATATTACTGGAGAGCAACAACCCTGATTGGGTCGGTTTTCGTCAATCCACACCGAAAGAACAGCTCGAAAATTACTTCAGGATAGCGCGATCAATTACGTGCCTCACTCCAGACCAACGCCTTTGTTGTTTCAGTTCGCGCGCTTCGAGCAATACTTCAATGAAGCGGCGATGCAGCAGTACGCGCGAGCGGCAAGCGAACCCAAACTCGTTTTGTGGTATGACACTGGACACGCATTAAACGAGGTTCGCTCACTCGTCGACCGTGCGAACTGGTTGCGGCGCCACATCGGAATGAAACCAGTTGCTCCGATACTGCGAAACAATTCACGCGTACACTGCCGCCCGTTTCACGGGCTGACGCCGTGTCGTTGAAAGATCCTGGGGTTGCGCTCGCAAAGCCTCGCTCCACCCCAGGCTATATGCTAGCGCCTGCTTCGCAGGCTGAGAGTCCACAAGGCAGCCTGCTTCGTGTGCTGAAGGTCCTTGGTAACAAAACTTAACCTCATCGCAGAGGAGATACGTTCATGCGCTTACTAATTCTGCTACTCATTTCAACGCTGGGTGTGGCGTGCTCAAGATCTACAACTACTGCTGAAGTAAGAAACAGCAATGGCTCTGCTTCGCCAGTAGCAAGTGTTGCGCAAAACCAGCCAGGTGGCGTCGAAGAACTCGAGCAGCGTCTCAAAACCATTTGCGATCGAGCGGGGGGAACTGTCGGCCTCTCCCTGATCCACATCGAAAGCGGAAAGACGATTTCCATCAATGGCAAATCGCAGTTGTCGCTCTACAGCGTATTCAAACTTCCCTTAGCGATTGCTGTGTTGAAGGACATCGAAGAGAACCGTCTGCGCCTGGACCAGAAGATTCATGTAACGCCCGCGGAAATTGTCCAAGGGGCTCCCGGAAATACCGCACTATGGCAAAAGCCGGTTGATGTGACGGTCGAACGGCTCATTGAGGTTTCGATCGCGCTTAGTGACAACACTTCCACAGACAAACTGCTCCAACTTGTCGGTGGTCCACCCAAAGTCACCGAGCGAATGCGTTCACTGGGTTTTCAAAACATCGACGTTCGTTCAACCGTCGCCGAATACGTGAAGACGCGCCAGAATCCAAACACTGGCTCGGCCGAAGATCTTGCGAAACTCCTCGTCCAACTTCACGAAGGAAAGATCCTTCAACCCTCTCAAACCAACCTGATAATCGGATTCATGGAGCGAGCAACTACAGGCTTGAATCGGCTGCGAGGGAATCTGCCGAGGGGAACAGTCGTCGCGGACAAGACAGGTTCGGGCGAGAAAGATGACGCTACGCGAGTGGCGAAAGCGACCAACGACGTCGGGATCATCACTCTTCCTTCAGATCGAGGTCATCTTGCAATGGCGGTTCTAGTGAGTCAATCAACTCTGCCTGACGCGGCGCAGGAAAAGTTGATTGCCGAATTGGCGCGTGCAGCGTACGACGCGTACTCCAGTCGTTGACGTCCCCAATCTGACTCTGCGTAATCTCTGCGCTTCTCTGCGCCTCTGCGGTGAAACTGTTATTTACCGCAGAGGCGCAGAGAAGCGCAGAGATTACGCAGATTGAAACCACCGTCTCCTTACTCAGATCTCAACGCCACCAACGGATCCACTCTCGTTGCGCGACGCGCCGGGATGTAACAAGCCACCAGCGCCACTGCAATTAGACCGAGCCCTGTTAGCGGAACGATCAGGGGATCGCGTGTCGGCAATGATGGGATGAGAGAAATCAATAGTCTCGATACACCGTAAGCACCCGCGGCCCCCAACAACGCTCCACTTATCACGAGGACCGCGCCTTTGCCCAATACCAACCACAGAACATCGCGAGTCTGCGCCCCAAGCGCTACACGAATTCCGAGTTCTCCGGTACGTTGGACCACCGTGTACGAAACCACGCCGTAAATCCCAACCGCTGCCAGGATGACACCAACTAGAGCAAACGCACCGAGCAGGCTGCCGAGCAGTGAAATGCTACCGAGGCCCTGATCGACCGCAGTTCGCGCAGTGCGAATTCGGTAAACCGGCAGAGCGGGATCTATTCCGGCTATTGCGCTGCGCAAACTGTTACCGAGCGTTTCCGCATTCGTGGAGGTGCGCAGAGCAATCGTCAGGGACGCGGGGGCAGATTGCGAGACAGGCACAAACGCCTGAAAGCGCGTATACGGTTCTCCCATGCTACCGGGAAAAGCGAGATCATTAACCACGCCGACGATTTCAAAATATTCTCTCTGTTGACCAGTATTACTTATGCGCTTTCCGATCGGACTCTCGTTTGGCCAAAAAGTCCGCGCGGTTGTTTCATTGATAATAACGACGTCCGGGCGATCATCGGTGTCTGCTGTATTAAAGGTACGGCCCTGTCGCAAACTGGCCCCCAACGTCGCGAAGTAGTCACTACTTACCGGTTCATAAAATATTTCCAGATACTTATCCGGCGGAGGCTCCGGGTGTCCCTCAACAAGAAACGAACTACTGCTGTTGAAACCAAACACCGGGTGCGAACCGCCAATTGCAGCGTGCTCTACACCAGGCAGCGAGCGGAGACGCTCTTCCAATTGAGTCAGGAAGGCAACGCGTTGCTTGTCCTCTGTATACTTCTCGCCGCGAAGACTCATGTGCGCCGTCACTAGTCCGTCAACATTCCACCCGGGATTTGCGTTGATGAAACGCTGCAAGCCACGCAGAAACAATCCCGCCGCAGCCAGCAAGACCATCGCAAAGGCCACTTCGCCGATGATGAGCGTGTGTCTCAACCGGTGCTGAGATCGTCCAGCAGTGGAGCCGCGCGAGTTCTCACGCAGCGCAAGGTTCACATCCGCTCGCGATGCGAGCCATGCGGGAACTGTGCCGAATATCACTCCCGTCACCACTGAAACCAACAGAGCGAAGCCGAACACTTTGTAATCGAGTTGCACACCCGCTCCCGGCAGATCAGTGAACAAGCGAGTGCTGATGAACCGAACACCAAAAAGCGCGATCCCGAGACTAATTACTCCCCCGATTAACGCCAAAACGAGGCTTTCGGTGAGCGAATGTCTCAACAGTCGCAGACGACCGGCGCCGAGCGCGGCGCGAACCGCGAGTTCGCGCGATCGCGCCGCCGTGCGAACGAGTTGAAGGTTAGCGAGGTTCGCGCATGCGATGAGCAAAACAAAACCAGCGAGACCAAACGTGAACCACATGACGGTCCTGCCGATGCTGTCAGACATCGATCGTTGGAGCGGCTCGAGTCGCACACTCTCAGCTTCATTCGACGAATTCTGTTTGCCGATATTGGCAGCCAGAGCAACCATACTTTGCTCGGCCTGCTGAATTGTGACTCCGGGCTTGAGACGACCAAACGAGGAAAGAAAATTAGTGCCGCGGTTTGTCTTCCGTTCCGGAGTAAACGTGAGTGGCTGCCAGATATCGATTGGGCCCCACAAGATCGGATGCTCGAATCCGGGAGGCATCACGCCCACGATCTGAACTGACTTTCCGTCGAGCTGAATCGTACGCCCGAGGATGTTTGGGTCGCTGCCAAAACGTCGCGCCCAAAAACGATCGGTCAGGACGATGACGTTGTCAGCACCTGGCTCGAACTCTTCGGGTTTGAAAACACGGCCGTGCGCCGGGGCCACTCCAAACACAGGAAAGAAATCAGCGGATCCGGCGATGCTGAGCAGACGTTCCGCTGTTTGCCCCTCTTCGATGAAGTTACGGCTGGCAAAGTTATAGGCAGCCATCTTTTCGAAAACTGTGTTCTGGCTGTGCTGATCGAAGAAGTTCGCTGCCGAATGTGGCCAACTTTGAGAGTGCGGCGACGTTCGGAACACTCTCACTATTCGGTCGGATTCCGGATACGGCAGCGCGCGAAACAAAAACGTATTCAGCACGCTGAACATCGCTGTATTGACGCCGATGCCCAGTGCCAGTGTCAGCACCGCAACGACCGTAAAACCCTTGTGCTTTGAGAGTTGGCGCAGGCTGTAGCGCACATCCTGGGATACGCTGGTCATACTCATTCTCCAGTCGTCAATGAATCGAACAGGATCGGGTTGGTTCAACTAGCTGTCGGACGTGTATTCATTAATTAGAACACCTTGCCGACGACTCTTGTGGCAACAAGTTTTTCCTGCGTATCGGTAAACCGCTGAGAAGATTTCAGGTGGGAGAACGAGTCTTATACAACACTACCAAAGTCAGGATGAGCAACGAGGAGATTGCCGCCAAAAGGATCAATAGCCGATGCCGGACCCATGCGGGCGAGTGTAACAACTGCGCCGGATGCGGTGGGTGACAGATCGTGCAGTAGGTGTATCCTCGCTCCGTAGCTTCATAGAGGCTGATTGGCGAACTTAAGTGCCGGCTGTAATGACTCTTTTGATGATAATGAACGCCAAAAGGAGCGACCCAAACCAACGGCGACTCGTTTATGAGTTGCTGTCGCGTCGTTTGCAGCACGCCGGATTTGTATGACACCAGGAGTAAGTAGGCGCCGGCAGCGAGGATGTAACCAAGCCACAACCCTACTAACAGCGCGCGACGATGGCGGATCCGAGTGCCGATCAAACTCATGCGCCATTTATCAGCACAAACTGTTCCGATAAATGGCCACCGTCGCGGCGCCATGGTGAAATACGCCGAAGGCGTTGGCTAATTTCAGCCCAGAGGTTGGAGCGCAGCGACAACCCTGGGATCGTGTTATGTTTGCGTAACAACCCTGAAAGGGTTCGTCGGTGCCTAACCCTTGCAGGGTTTAATTCTTATTAGGTTGCATACCCAAGGTTGTCGCTGCGCTCCAACCTTGGGCTGAAATTAGCCAAACGCCTTCGGCGTACTTGATCCTGTCTTCAAACTGAACCGTTACCCATGTGACTCGCATCAAGTTTTAAGGATAACCAATGAATCGAAATCTTCAGCCGGGCGAATTTTACGGCGATATCGTGCGTAAGCGACAAGACTCGGGGTTGATCCTTTCGGAGCTCCGGCATGAAGGCGCCAGGAAACTCCCGCGACATTCTCATGAGCTGGCGTACTTTTGTCTTCTGCTGAACGGCGACTACTGGGAGCAGTCTGGATCTAAGCGAGTCACTTACAAACCTTTTTCAGTAATGTTCCATCCTCCCGGAACGACGCACATTGACGAGATCGGTCCCGGCGGCGGACGCTTCTTTAGCGTGGAGGTTAAGACCGAGTGGCTTGACCGCTTGCGCGTGTGTTTGGGCGACGTCGACCTCGACCCAAGCCTTCATGAAGGTGGTTTGGCTTGGCTCGCTATGCGGCTCTACCATGAGCATAAGCAGGCGGATGCATGCTCACTGCTAACCATCGAAGGCCTTGTGCTCGAGATGCTGGCAATTGTGGGGCGCATGAGAGAGATCAAAGAACAACATGGACCACCTTGGCTTTCCCGCGCCACTGATCTTCTCCACTCAGAATTTCGCAGTAATCTGAAGGTGCAAGATATCGCTCATGAGGTTGGGGTCCATCCGTTTTATCTCTCCCGAGTGTTCCGGACTTTTCACCGAGAGACGATTGGAGAATACGTGAACAAGCTTCGCATTACCTATGCCTGCCAGCAATTAAGCACAGCCGACAACGAGCTTGCTGCCGTTGCCCTCTCAGCTGGCTTTTCGGATCAAAGCCATTTCACTAGAGTCTTCAAAAACGTCACCGGAATTACGCCAGGAGTTTTCAGGCAGATTGCCAAATCACAAAAGTGAAAAGGCCGATCGCGTTGGTTGGAAGCCTGGCCGTTCGAGGTGGGTGCTTTCTTGCCGCCATCACCTGGCGGGAGGCACAGTCCAGTTGGTGAGTCGCCGCACATTGGTTCCATCCGGATTCATCAAGTGCAGGTCATAAATGTTGTTGGTACCGGAAAGAAACACGATGGTTTTTCCATCCGGCGACCACGATGGGCCCCAGTCGTTGGTGTTGTTCCTGGCGGTGAGATTCCGGCGGCCGCTACCATCGGCATTCATCACCCAAATGTCCCATTGCCGGCCGGATTCCCAGGTTACGCCGTCTTCGTGCGCATCGCAGGCGATCAGTTTTCCATCCGGGGAATAAGATTGGTTGGCTTCGCGACGCTTGCCACCAGCCAGCACTCCATCTTCAGTGCCATCGAGACGCACCCGGTAAAATTCGCCGGGTTGGCTCATATCCTCCGTGGGTGGAACACTGGCGCGGTAGAGAATGTGCGAGCCATCCGGAGCCCAAACGCTCCGATACCACACGCCTTTGTTACGAGTGATTTGCACCGGGTCGCCACCAGCAGCGGGCAAAACAAAAAGCTCATTGATACCCCCACGGTCGGAGGCAAACAAGATGCGGCTACTGTCGGGTGAAAACACGCCGGAGCTATCCCCGCGTGGATGATCGGTCATGCGCGTGAGTTTGGAACCATCCACGTTGACGGTGTAAATATCCCAGTTGCCGTTCTGATTGACTTGAAAGACCAGCTTAGCGCCGTCGGGTGACCAATTGGGAAGCCGCGCTTCCATATCGCGGGGCGTCACGCGCCGGGGCAGCGTGCCATCGGCATTCGCCACATAGATACCCCACGGCCCTTCGCAATCCGACGAGAACACCAGTTGCGTCCCGCTGAAGTTGAACGAAGGGTGATAGAGACGGCACGGCTGCGCGCTATACCATTCCTTCACCAAAGCATTGATCCGCGCCGCCGTTTGCTTGCCGAAGATCAAGCGACCATTTCCCGTGACCTGCGCCGCGGCCGCCGAACGCTCTTTCAGCGCCCAGGCCACGAAGCGATCACGCGCGCCGTCATAGGGCCTGCCGGTTTGCGTCCAGTCCCAAGCCTGAGCTTGCACGATTTTTCCGTCGCGAAAGCGATAGCGCGCGCGATGGCTGCGCGGGCCCACGCCGAGCAAATCGTAGAAGTCCATCCCTTCGGTGACCACCATTTCCAGGCTATCGAGGCCGGCACCGAGGACGGTGTAACTCCATTTGGCGTTGTTGGCTGATTCGAATTCCCGGTCGCCGCGTTCCTCTTCTTTGTTGGGAATGATGCGCTGCCCGTTATCGAGGTAATGCATGTCCTTTCCGTAGTGGGTGTACTGCGCATCCACGTCGTGGCGGTTCATGGCCGCGATAAAGCTGCGCATGATTTTTTCGTTTTCAACGCGGGCCGTGGCTACGCGTTTGCGGTACTCGGTGAGAAGTGGCCCAAGCTTGCTCGCGCCTTCGCCGGTAAACCGCAGACGCCCCTGATCGAGCACCCCGGCTGTTTCCGCAAAGGGCTTGGCCGCCAGCCATTGCTCCAGTTCCGCGAGCGCATCGCGCCATACCCGGCCGGTTTCACGAATTTCTTTCAAGTGGGACTCGTGAATGACACCGTTGCGGAATCGATGTTCCCAAACCATCGGGCGGCGAACTTCCAAAGCGCTGTAGAGCAGATTGCTCTCCAGGGAACGGACGGTGATCCAATCCCCGCGGACGCCGACGATTTCGTACTCGTAGCGCGCCCGCATCGACGCTTCCCATTCCAGGATGTTACGCATGTCGTCGCGCGAGCGTGGTGTAAGCATGCCGAGCCGATAATGCGTCCGGTCCGGTGCGCTATAGGACAGCACGCGAGGAATATCGTGGCGATTCACGGCGCCCATGTAATCACGGTACCAGCCTTCGATCTCCGCGCGAGAGGGGGCGGGCGGCGCCTGGGCCGCGCTTGTGAATGCCCCAGCCATCAACAGCATCGCCAAAACCAAATACCCTGGGACCCGCATCTCTTTCCTCCGCTCCCCTGGTCGGAGAATCCTCCATTCCCTTGGGTCTTCAAAATTATGTGTGCCAAATAAGTATGCCTGGAACTAGCGTACTTAGTCTTGCACCGTTCAAATGTCATTGGAGGAATCTAAGATCGGCGTGCCACGTGGATCGCAATCAGGCGCAACGTCTGTGTTCACAGCGAACACAGACGTTGTGCGTTTTGTGCCTTTTGTGGCTAAGACTTAACTCAACCGCGGAAGAAGTCTTGCAAAGAAGGCCTTGCGGTCTTCGAAGCCATTGAGTCCACCGTTGATTCGCTTGGTGATCGTGCGGATGTCGTTCTGGTCAGCGAAGCGATTCAGATTGTTGTCGCTCCATTCTTTCAGAGCGGGTTTCAGTGCGTGCTCGGGAGCGGTCACTAGCTCCGGATTCGCTTCGAAGTCTAATCCAAAGGCTTGCCCCATGCGTTTGTGTGCGCCACGTCCAGTTGTTTGCAACACACCATTGCCGCGAAAAAGAAACCCATCGCCGGGTTGAGTATTGCCGAGTTCATTTGCCTTGCGAGGATTGCCGAGACCGTAAACGCGCTCGGACAAAGCTCGTTCGTTATGGGCCAGGCTTGGTGCTTCGGCGGCAGTTATTTTTGCCGAGTGATTACCGACGCCGAATATCTGCATCATGCGCGGCACGGAGTAGCTCATGCTCTCCCGCAGTACTTTGAAGCCGCCGGTTTCAGTCATTGCCTGAGCCATGAAATGACTCATCCGCAAAGGAGTAGTGATACCGTGCTGCTCAAACAATGAACCACCTTCACGAATCGCCTGGAGGTAATTGTTTTTGGCTTGCGGCGCTAACTGGGTTACTACAGCAACCGTTTTGGTCAATAAGCTCGAGAGCGTTGTCGAAGTCACAGGCTCCGCGCCGTTCGAAGGCTGGCCGTCGGGAAGCATCAGATTTTTATTGCTGAAGCCCTCAACACTGTTGCCTTGAAGAGTGGTGCTGACGCGCCACCAGTCAGGTTTCGCTGTTTCTTCAAGCTTTTCAACCGAGTGGCCATTGGGAAGCAGAACCTTCTTCGTCGCTTCGCTGACAAGCGGTTCAGTCCTTATCCACATTCCAGCGGGATTATTGACACGAAATATTTGTGCCATGGCGGTCTCTCCTTGAAATCGAGGTTATGAGTCTTGTTCACCTTCCTGTCAGTTATGTCAAAAACGGCTGAAACGTTTTCAGGTGATGGCGACAAAGAATCAATTACCTGATCTACGTGTCTCCTTAGGTTGCCCACCAGAAGTCGTCGATCGGCCGTTGTGATAATTCGGATACGCTGGTTTGCGCGGCTTCGGCAGTGGATTCTTCTTGAGTGCTTCCATCACCACTTCCACCGCTTTTTCAAGCTGTGGGTCACCACCAGCGCGCCATGCCTGCGGATCAAGCTCGACTTCGATGTCCGGCGGGGTGCCGTAGTTCTCCACATCCCATTCACCGTTAAGGTTGTAGAAAGCAACGCGAGGAGCTGTTACTGAGCCGCCATCGATCAACTGCGGATAGTCGTAGATTCCCACCAATCCTCCCCAGGTGCGCTTGCCGATTAGTGGACCAACGTTCGCTTTGCGGAACAGCCATGGCATCAGGTCGCCGCCACTCCCCGCAAACTCATTAATTATCATCGCTTTTGGACCATAGATCGATCCCACTGGTGTCGTGAAATCCTTCCCTTCGCGGGTGGTCCACATGTTCATCAGCGGACGTCGCATGTAGTCGATAATGTAATCGGCTGCTGTGCCGCCGCCGTTGTAGCGTTCGTCGATCACTGCGCCTTCTTTGTTGATCTGCGAGAAGTAATACCGGTTGAAATTTGTGTAGCCGGCGAGCGCCGTGTCCGGGAGGTAAACATAAGCGAGGCGTCCGGAGCTAAGCGCGTCAACCTTCCGGCGGTTATCTTCGATCCACGCCAGATTTCGCAGACCGCCTTCATTCCCAACGGGCACAACCGTAACCTGACGCGAGTTTGTTCCGTCGGGATTCGAGCCGACGCGAATCACAACTGACTTACCGGCGGTCTGTTCAAAGAAGCTGTAGACACTGTCGCTGGCGCGCACTTCACGACCGTTCACCGCAATCAAATACTCGCCTACTTTCACGTTTACTCCCGGTTGAGTGAGCGGCGCACGCAATTGCGGGTTCCAGTTCTCGCCGTTGTAGATCCTCGCAAAGCGATATCGATTGTTTTCAATGCGATAGTCTGCGCCCAATAGACCACCCGTCGTTCTCGGTGGCTCGGGCAGATCGCCACCGCCGATAAACGTATGGCCCAACACTGTCTGGCCCAACATTTCAGTGAAGAGGTAATTCAAGTCGCCGCGATGGCCCACGGAATCGAGGTACCGACGGTACTGAGCTTCTGCGGCTTTCAAATCCAAACCATGCAGGTTCGGGTCGTACATGAAATCGCGTTGAATACGCCACGCTTCCGCATACATCTGGCGCCACTCAGCCTTCGGGTCAACATAAACTTCCAAATCTTCGACCTTCAACGCGCCTTCGCCGGGCTTGACCGGCGTCGCGGTTGGAGCGATGAACCACGCGATGCTCTGTCCACCACCCATGCGGAAAAGCATCTTTTCACCGTTTGCTGAAAGCGCAAACGCGGTCACGCCTTCGAGCACTTTGTCAGTCTTCCGCTTATCAAGCTCAAACTTATGAATGACCAGACCGCCTCCGGGTAACAGCGCGGAAACACCTCCCGGCGGAGTCTCGACGAGATAAAGCGTTCCGGCTTTGCCGGCCATCATGCTGAAATAGTTACGCGCAGGTATCGGGACCGTCAGAATTCGCTGACCAATGTTTTCGAAGTCAATATCAACTTTGACGTCTTCCTTCTTCGTTGCAGCGGGTGATTGAGCGGCCGGCGATGGTGCGGCGGCAGCATCGGCGGCTTTCTTTTCTTCAGCTACCTTTTCCTCATCACTCTCAGGCCCAATTGGCGATGGTAAATCCTTGCGCAGCACTACTACGTAAACACTGCGAGTTATCGGTCGATTGAAACTCGACATATCCAGCCATCCGGTGGATGGACCAGCGTCCGTGCTGGCGGTGAAGTAAAGGTGCTTTCCATTCTTGTCGAAGTTTGAAAAGCGAGCGTCGCTCATCCCGTCAGTGATCTGATTCGTCTTCGACGTCTCGAGTGAGTAAATAAAAACCGCGCCGAGACGGTTATCGAGTTGTTTCGTATAACTGATCCATCGACTATCAGGCGACCAAGTCGGATCCATCACGCGAAAAGGATTCTCGTAGGTGTTAGTATCGACTTTAACTGGTGTGCCTTTGTTGATGTCGACGTACCAGAGGTTCAGACGTTTGTCGGTGTAAGCAATCTTCTTGCTATCGGGCGACCATACAGGCGAGTAGAAAAACGACGGCGGGTTACCGAGATTGATTTTCTTCACTTCACCCAGACCCGTTTGATCGCGCAAGTGTAAAGCATATTCACCGGATTCGTCGGAAAAGTAAGCGATGAATCTTCCGTCAGGCGACCATGCGGGATAACGTTCGGCAGCACCCGCGGTGTTAGTGAGATTGCGCGCGTCACCTTTCTCCGCAGGCACGGTGATGATTTCGCCGCGCGTCTGGAAGACCGCGCGCGCACCAGTTGGCGATAGCGCCGCGGCCGAGATGGTCCTGGCGACTTTGACGTAACGTGGGCGCACGCCAGTCAGATCAGCGGAAACTGTGATGTTCAGCTTGCGCTCTTTGGCTGACGCTAGATCGTAAAGATGTAACGACCCAAACTGCTCGTAAACAATTGCGCCTGGACCAGCATTAGCAGACTTGATATCCAGTCCGTCGTTTTTGACTAGCTGTGTGATCTTCTTTGTGTTCGTGTCGTAAGCAAATAGCGATACCGAACCGTTTCGATCTGAAAGGAAGTAGATCTTGTCGCCAACCCACATCGGGTTCGAATCGTTCGAATTGTCGCGCGGCAACTTCTCGACGTTCGAATCAGAGAGCCGTGCGATCCAGATCGGAGTTGTTTGTCCACCCTTATACTGCTTCCACGCTTCCTGCCATTTGATTGTTGGCACATAGGCCAGGCGCGAGCCGTCTGCCGAATAAGATCCGGCGACGCCCATCGGCAGAGGGACTTCGGTCGGGAAACCACCATCAACTCCAATTGTGAACAGCTTGGGGACGTTGTTGGTACTGGTGCGATTAGACCGGAAAAGGATCTGCTTTCCATCTGAGGTCCATGCCGCAACCAGATCGGGACCGGGATGATAAGTCAGCCGGCGTGGCACTCCTCCAGTTGCCGGTACGACGTACACATCGACGTTGCCGTCGTACTCACCGGTAAAAGCGATCGAAGAACCATCTGGCGAAAACTTCGGATCAGTTTCGACGCCGCTTCCTGTTGTCAATCGCGACGCCGTGCCGCCGTCTCGGCCAACGATCCACAAGTCTCCGGCGTAAACGAAGACAACTTGAGTTCGACTCAAAGTCGGTTTTTGAAGCAGTGACGGCTCTATGGTTTGTCCGTGGGCAAATCCGGCGATCGCGAACAAGAAAGTAGTCAGGAGGAGTGTCTTTCGCATTTCGGGTCCTTTCAGAGATATCCAATATTATGGAAGGGTCGGTCCTGGTTCAGGGTTAGTTTACCTCGTGTAGGGAATATTGCAATCTCCGTGTCTCTGTGCCTCTGTGGTTAAAAACCCAGTCGTAAAACCAACCACAGAGACACAGAGACGATCACTTGTCGCGAACCACTTCAACCGAGCAGTGCGCTCGTGCAGCGACCGCGGACGAAACGCTTCCCAGGATCACGCGCTCGAGGCGATTGTTGAATCCGGTTGCCCCGGTGAAGATGCAGTCGGCGCCAAACTCTTCCGCATGCTTAACGAGCACTTGTTTCGGATCACCGGTTTGGACCACGGATGAGACTGTCAAATCTCTGCTGCCCAAACCTTCGCGCAACTCTTTCGCCGCCGCAATCGCAAACTGTTCCGCCTGCGTGCGCTCTTCGGATCTAATTTCGTCGACAAAATTCCTGACTGGCGGAATCAAAAGCCAGATCGGATTACCTCGGAGCACGTCGTCGGCAACGACGATGCGGATCTCGCTGCCTTCGGTCCAATTCCGCTTTGCAACCGCACGCACGGCGGCAAGTGCTCCCGGAGAACCATCAACTCCGACAACAATGCGCTCTCCCGATTTTCCGGTGCCGGGGTTAGCTCGTCCAACGTGTACTGAAGTTGACGCCTCAGTTAAAACTTTCTGCGACACACTGCCTAACACAAACCTGCCGAGCGCAGTGTGTCCATGCGAACCGACCACGATCAGATCTGTCGAACGCTCGCGCGCGCAGTCGAGCAGCTCAAAACCAGGGGAACCGTTTCGCACCTCGTGGCTTACGTGCCATTTGGAAAAGCGATGCTGCACCCGTTTGCTGCCTCGTTGGGCCAAACGTTCGGCCTCCTCCATCACCTGCGCCGCACGTTCGCGGGCTTCTTTAAGGCCCGGCGGAGCCTTTCGAAGGGAAACTGTCGTCAACCACGTCCGACGGTGGGAGCCAAACTTCGCCGACTGACACGACGAGCGCCTCGACGTTTTCACTGGGCAAACCGGCGCGCTGCAATCCGTCAATGGCAATGTCGGCGGATTCGGAACCGTCGTAAGCAATAAGAATCTTCATCTCTGTCTCCTGGCCTACTGTTTACTCTCTCCGCTTCGTGCGGCTCTTAGTTGCGGCGACGTCCACCTCGCGCGCGGCTTCGTCGAGCTTATCGATGTTGATTGCTTCCTCTACCGCACGATGATCGCGACGCTGGGTCTCCCATAGCTTCTGCTGGTGAGCGAGTTCCTCCGCCAGAGGTTCGTACAGCTCGCGGCGGCCTTCATCGTCAGCATAGCCCCATAACCCGCTGTAGCAGTGACGGTCATCGCCCCAGCCGGGGTAATCAATAATCGGATAAAGACACAACCCTTCGAGTTGCGCACCATCGGCAGCGGCTGCGCGCGCCTCCTGACCGATATAGCGTAACCACGACGGGCGCGCATCACCCTCGATGCCGGTCTCCGCGATGAAGAGTGGCCTGCGATACCGCTCGTACACTTCGCGCAGCATCTCGCGAACCGGACGGTGTAACGGATGCGACGGCGGCAGCAGCATGTCTTTACGGCGACGCGAACGCGGCACGTTCGGATCCTGGTGTATCCACTGGTTGTTGGAATAGTAATTCACGCCGAGGATGTCGAGGTACTCAGTGCGCCCCCCGAGTTCCGGACAAAATCTTCCGCCGAGCATGTCCCAGGCTTGAAACTGCGACTGCCGGTAAGCTTCAGCCGCCGGCGCTTCATCGGGGTAATCCGGATCGGTAGCAATGTGAATGATCGGCTCGGCGTGACAGATGCGGGCGCCGGGATCAACTTCGCGCACGGCATCGATCGCTGCAATCGCTGCGCGCACGAGTTGGGCCTTAAGCTCCGGGCCGCGACCTTTACCAAACGGATTCAGGAACCCTGCGTCGCCGCCGCCCCATGACACGAATGAGATCTCGTTCACTGGCGTGACGAAGATCGGTCCGCCTGTTTCGTCGAGGATCACACCGGCGACGGCTCGTGCGAAGCGTGCGAAGCGATCGACGAACGACGCACCCCAAATGTTTAGTCCGTCGGGCCAGCCGTAGTGAAGTAAATCCCAGATGACTTGTGTTTGCGTTCGCCGCGCCGCCTGCAACATCGGAACGAGACTTGAAAAATCGTAGCGCGATGCCGATTTCTCAATCAGGTGCCACCGCACGCCGTCGCGCGCTGTGCGCATACCAATTGACTGAAGACGCGCGTAATCCTCAACGGCAAACTCGTCGTGACGTGTCGATGCGATCAGGTCGAGGCGAGTCCCTGCGAAGCGGCCCAGCGATTTGCGTCGTGACAGGCGGTGCGTCGAACACTCGAACCCTCCCATCCAAAAGCTCTGGAAAACTGAACTCTCTCCCGGAACGTGAGAATTCTCCGTTTTGATTAACGTGCTACTCATGGCCAATAATATACACACTCAGTGACGGGCAGGCATCAGACACGAATTTTTGAAGCGCATACGCATGTAAGGACGACCTAAATTAACTACGATGAAAATTATTTCAGTCAATGTGGGCTTGCCACGATTGGTGTTGCGTAACGGCGAACCAGTCTCAACAGGCATTTTCAAAAAAGCTGTTGCCGGTCGAGTAATGCTGCGGACATTGAATCTTGACGGCGACCGACAATCAGATCTGTCTGTCCATGGTGGACCTGAAAAAGCCGTTTACCTGTATCCCTCCGAGCACTACGATTTTTGGAAACGGGAACTGCCGGAGATGGACTTGCCGTGGGGAGTGTTCGGCGAGAACTTCACCACCGAAGGCTTGTTTGAAACCGAAACGAATATTGGTGACAGATTTCGCATCGGCTCGGCTGAAGTGATGGTGACGCAACCACGAATGCCTTGTTACAAACTGGGAATTCGCTTTGGTCGAACCGACATCGTCAAAAGGTTCCTGGTCAGTGAACGCACTGGCTTCTATTTTTCAGTTCTGAAGGAAGGTGAAGTCGGCCCGGGTGACCAATTCGAATTGATCGAGAAAAACGATTCCGGAGTGACGGTTATCGATGTAACGCGACTATATAGCACTGAAAAGGAAAACGTCGATCTGCTGCGGCGAGCAATCGCGACCGAGGCGTTGCCGAACAGTTGGCGCGATTATTTTCGAAAGCGAATCGACAAGCGATAGACCACAAAGCTGATCGATTCATGGGTGAGGAATATTAAATGCTTACTCAAGCTGAAAAAGGAGTCACTTTCGAGGCGCTCCATAAACGTGCCGCAACGTTCATCATTCCCAATCCATGGGATGTCGGCACTGCTCGACTTCTGGCTAACGTAGGATTCGAAGCCCTCGCGACGAGCAGTGCTGGATACGCTTTCTCAGTCGGCAAAGCAGATAATGCTGTAGGTCGTGACGGAACTCTGTCGCACGCGACTGCCGTCGCCGGTGCCACTGATCTGCCGCTCAGCATCGATCTTGAAAATGGATTCGGCGATGATCCGCACACCGTTGCAGAAACGATCAGGTTAGCAGCAGCGACGGGAGCAGTAGGTGGGTCAATCGAAGATGCGACGGGACGTGACGACGATCCGATCTATGATCGCACACTTGCGATCGAGCGAATTCGAGCAGCGGCTGAAGCCGCCCGCAGACTTCCCTTTCGGTTTATGTTAACGGCCCGCGCCGAAAACTATCTCGTGGGTAAGCCCGACTTAAAAGTTACGATTGAGCGTTTGCAAGCGTACCAGGATGCCGGCGCTGACGTGCTCTATGCACCCGGCCTCACCAGGAAGGACGACATCGCAAGTGTAGTCGCATCAGTCGATCGTCCAGTGAATGTATTGATGGGTTTGCAAGGTGTGCGGCTGACTGTGGATGAGCTGTCAGCGATCGGAGTTAAGCGTATTAGCGTCGGCAGCGGGCTGGCACGGTCTGCGCTGGGTGCGTTTCTACGTGCGGCGCGCGAGATGCGAGAGCACGGCACGTTTACGTTTGGGGAGGACGCAGAGAGCTACCGTACCATTAACGCCACTTTCGCTTCCTGGGGCGCTTGAGCTGTGACGATTCCCTTAACTATCAGCAGTCGCGCTAAAACTCTCAACTCGTTGCGCTCGAAACGCTCAGCCAATGCCCTTGTGCGGTTGAAGTCAGCTTTCGCCAATGCCGCCACACCCTTTCCGTATCGAAACACGATGTAATCAAGCGGCATTATTCGACCGTCCTCCAAAACGATCTCACTCTTCTTCACGCCTCCGCTTTTGACCACCTTGTCCACCAACAACAACAGTGAAACCTGATTGTTAGCCTGGTCTATCGTCCGTTCTGCGAGTGCGAATGCCTTTGGTGGATCGACCACAGCGTAGGCGCACAACAAAGTCAGTAATGCGTTCGACTGGGTTTCGGATTTCAAATCAGACTTGATCAACGTCGCTGCTTCATCGAGCAGAGTCGCTGCTTCCGCGTCTTCGCCCTTCTCTTTCAAAAGCAGCGCTAGCTCAGCCATGGCCCGACCGCGCTCATCCCTGCGCCGAATCTTTGGCAGCAACTCCTTTAATCGGTCGACCTGTTTGCGATGAGCTGCAAGGGAAATCTCCTCAGCATCCAGCGCCTCGAGGATCTTCCGCTGCTCACCCTCGCTGTTTACCTCTTTGCTTACAAGATCGCGAAACGAATCAGTCGTCCCGCGAGCAGTCGCAATGATTGCCGCTTGCGTGTAAAGGTGTAACCGCTCGTCATCATTTGCCCCCGCTGCTATGCGAACGATCTCTTCCGGCATGCCACGGCGAATCAACGTGTTGTAGGCATTTTGGTCCCGCTGTTGTTTGGTGAGGGTTTCGTTGAAGACCGCGAGCTTTCGTTCGAGAGAGGCGCGACGTTCCGGAAAGAACTCATGGATCTCCGGCATCACGTCATTTATGTCAAAAAGCAGATTTGAGTTAGCCGTCGCGCTTAGCGCCGCGTCTGTCAAAAGTTCAACCAGATCCCGCTTCTGCTCATCGTTCAGCTTGAGGTGTCCTGGAGTTCCCGCAGACTCTGACGTCAGTCGGGAGGTTTTGGATTCTCTGCTGGCCGCCAGGAGTTGAAGTGCGATGGTCGAAGCGCGAAAATCTTTAGCAACGTTAGTGGTGCGCAGTTTGGCTATGATCTCTCCGGCAAACTCCGACGCTTTTTCAGAGTCTTTCTCGTTGAGTTGGGACACGAGATTCAACAATTCAAACGAGATGCCTTTCGCAAGACTCTCACGCGCGACCTGCAACGCTTGCGCCGGATCGCGGGCGGCAACTTCGCTCGCGATCTCCTGTTCGAGCTGGCGATCATCCGGAAGCGGAAATTCTGAAGCAAACGGTCGGGGCGCGACCTGGCGCGTCGCACGCAACATCTCCAGGGCCAACTGTGAATCTCTTCTTGCTACTTGCCGCAGTAGCCTCTGTCTCAGCGTGAACATCGCGATGTACGCTGAGATACTCTTTGCGCGCTCAGCCTTTGGCCGATGTTCGCCTGTGCTGCGAACTGGAGGAGTTATTTGATTAAGTGAGTTGAGAACTTCCCAATAAAGATTGCGTGCGCGCTTCTCATCAAACTTCCAAAGTAAATCCGCGGTGCTCGACATTACGAAGAAGCGATTCTCCGGCAGCTTGAGGCTCCAGGCTGCTGAGACAGTCTCGTTCAAGAGGGCAAGGGTGTTCTTCTCAAGTTCCTGACGTTTCTCGGTTTCTTTTTCCTTTTGAGTGTCGGTGGGCGCAGGTTTTTCCTGCGCTCGAATGCTGGTCAGGCTGAGCGCGACGGCGAGGAGACAGGCAATCAAGAATCGCGGTCGGGAAGTCATGTTGGCATCAACCTCAACCACCGATATTTGGAGCGGATTTCAAAATTCGGCCCATCAATGTCAGCACACCAAGATGGTATGCGTTGTGGTCTGCGATTAGGAGCGCTTCACGCAGAATCGTTTGACCATCGCCGTGCGGTATCGTCGCGTGCAGATCTGTTGATGGATCTTCGACGAGTGCTTCCATCTGTTGCAGATCGTTACGAAACTCCTCGACTGTTTTTTGCCACAACGCCGGTGTGCCCTGCTCGTTTGGCTTGGGCCAATAGCCCTTCGGGAAGTCGGGCGAGACGTGGTTCGGATCGCGACTGAACTCGAGTATGTCCCACTGCGCAGTGCGCATGTGTTCGAGAACCTGCCACGGTGTGTATGGCAGTCCCTCAATCTGACGATTGCAAAGATCTGCAGGAAAGCCGGAAACGAAGTCGTCAAACGACAGATGAGCGCCGCCACCTCTCAGAAGGTACAACATGTGTTTTCGTAGTGAAGCATCGTTATCGTTCTGCGCCATGATCACTAAAGTAAGCCTCTAAAACCGCTCAGTCAAACCACGCCTTCGGCTTTGTGTGATTTTGTGGCTTTTGAGACTAGGCGTTTCCGATAAATGATCCGATCGACGGCGCACCAGCGATATTTGTAGTCTTCACGCCCGCGAAGAAAATCAAATTCTCTGGAGCCTTCACGAATCGCTTCGGTGATCGCATGCGCAACCAGAAGAGTTCCGGGACTGTATTGCTTAAACTCAGGATCGAAGCCGCCGAGGTAGTAGTAAGTTCGAGCGGCGTGATGAAATCCGTAGAGCGAGGAGACGATGCGGCCGTTTATTCTTAGTGCATACAGTCTCAGCGTTCCACTTGCGAGAAATCCTGTCGCCGCCTCCCGGTGAAAGCTCTGCACGTTTACGTCACAAAGCACTCCCGGCATGTTGTGCGTCCGCCAGCGCGCTTCGTGTAGGTTCACAAATGCATCGAACAACTCTGCAAAGCTGCGTTGATCGGCGCAGTCAATAACAACCTCTCCCAACGTCGAAATTCTTCGTTGGTAATAATCAAGATTGTGACGTAGTTGATGCGGCAAGCCATCGAGGAACTGTTGCGCCGACCCGGGCAATAACGTGACGGGACAGAAGTTCTGCTCTTGAAGGCGCTCGAAAAACCCTGCGCACGGCTTCATTGTCAGCAGCGGTGACGTGTGACGGAGGTTTTGAAAGTCACACTCATCCCACGCGCTCCGGTTCTTGCAGAGATGCGCGAAGATCACAGCCGCCGCGTCGTTACAAACGCGATCGTCGACGAGTATGTCGAGGTAATCTGAGTTGCCCGTTCCGAGCAGATGTAGACTGCGCGGGTTGGTGATAAAAAGCGGAGCTAAACCAACGAGTCGCGGGCCTTCCTTCACCGCAAGGACGCGCAGTTGACCCGCGCCGAAATATTTCCACCAGGGAATTAGCCAATCAGGAGATTGAAAAGGCGTCGACGTCGATGATCTTTTCCAAAGCGCAAGCCAATCATCGCGCAACGACTCGAATTCGCTTGCAGACGTAATTTCGCTTATAGCCAGCGCGCACATGCGATCCGGCGCTAACGAGCGCTGTGTCCAGATATGCCAACTCTGCCCCACCAACCGCTTTTGGACCGGCGGGCCCCGATGGATAGGTTACGCTCAAAATCGCCAGCGGCATGAATCTCCTCTTGTTCTAAAACCCTCAGCGCTTCGCGCGCCAAACGCAGCCACTTTTCTCCCGTCACGCCCCAATCAAAATAATCGTAGTGCAACTTCCCTGCATGCGGCGGTCGTGTGAAGTTGTAAGGGGGCGCCTCGCGAAAGCGCTCCACTTCAATCGGAAACCAGCACAACACTTCCCGCTGCGTGTGAAAGCATTCGAACATTTTCCGTTTGAGGTTTTTCTCATGCTGCGATAGTGCAAAAGTTGCTGGTGCGCTGCCCTCGCGCGGCAGGAACTCTGAATAAACAACTCTTTCATCACGCCGGTGATAAGAGGTCATTTCGAAAATTTCAGGAGCAATGGTTAGTTCGTCATGCAGAAGGCGGCGGGCGAGATGAACGGCGAAAGCCGTCGCGTCGTGATCGGGATGTCCGCCTTCGTACGGTTGAGTGATGACGATGTCCGGTTCGATTTGACTGAGCAGTTTGGATAAGCGTCGCGCAACAGTGGCTAATTGATACGACAGTTGCTGATCTGTCACGCCGAGTTCGATTATTTGGTCTTCGGTAATACCTGCGAGGGATAAAGCTCGAGCCGCCTCTTCGAGCCTCGCGTCGGCGTATTCGAATGTTGTGCTGAAGCCGGCATGCTGTGCGTAAAGCATGTTGGCCGGCGCGCCGTCGGTGACGTGCACGACCTGGCAGTGCTTAAAATGCGAGAGGAGCGAACCACCCGCACCGATTACTTCGTCGTCCGGATGAGCGACGACGAACAGTACACGTATGCGAGGATCGCGCAGTTTTTGCTGTACATCAAACATATCAGTTCGATTGAGGATCCTGGCCCGATAGTTTGCACGCGTTAATTCAGGATGGTCAAGATTGAGCCACGCGGTACACCGGCGTACACTCTGTGTCTCTGTGCCTCTGTGGTGAACTTTTCCTGCGCAATGTTAACCACAGAGGCACAGAGACACAGAGACATCAACAGTGTTAGAGATCAAAATCTTCAGTGGACATTTAGTGGACGATCGGCTGGCGGAGCGTATCATCGACTTCGACCGGCAGTGTATGGAGACTACACTCGACTACGCTGGCATCGTCTTTCCCGAAGAGAACAGACGCAAGACGTTTCAGAACAATCCGACCCTGATCGTCGCTTTCGCAGGTGATGAGATCGCCGGTTACATCGAGCATCTTCGGAGTTGGAATGATCGGCGTTACATCTACATCAGTTCCCTTCAGATTCAGAAGACGTATCGCCACACGAAGTTGATCCTGGCCTTGATTGACAGGTTTCGCGAGTCGGTGAGTGGTGAGGATTTCATCGGCTTCGAAACGAATGTTCAAAAGGTGAACAAGCCTGCGGTAGAATATGTATCGGAAGGTCGGATTTCAATTGACTGAGAATCCGCGGAATGAAGCCTCGTGGATCGCGAAGGCTGGCCCAGAGCTTCTGACGCAGTCGCCGATCATTCCCATTATCGAGAAGTGGAGGAGTCGATCAAAACGATGAGGTATATGCTGCTGGTCCATCACGATGAGGTTTCGTTTCGCACAACGGCCTGAGCCGGAAAGGTACGGCATGATCCAGGAGTCGGTTCAACTGGCGAACCAGCTTCATGGAACCGGTCATTACTTAAGTGCGGCGCCGCTGCATCCTTCATCAGAGACGGCTTGCGTTAAGGTTCGCGAGGGCAAAAGACTCCTGACTGACGGCCCGTTTGCTGAAACGCGAGAACAGATCGGCGGCTACTTCCTCGTCGAAGCAAAGGATCTCAACGAAGCGATCGATATCGCGTCTCGAATTCCGGGTGCGCGAATCGGCACTGTCGAAGTCCGCCGCGTCACGGAAGTCGAAGGCCTTCCATCGAAGGAGTTCTAGACTTGCCAGGAAAACGCTGAGTGTGATTCGATTTCGGTCCAATCAGTGGATCTCTCAGTGCGATCTCGCCAGGAGAATACTTATGCAAAAGCTTAGGTACACGTGCGTAAAGCGCGCCGTGGTTCTGTTGACAACGATCGCGGCGATGATTGTAGTGACTGCGTCGCTCACTCCATCGCCGCAGCACGCAGCCGCCGACGCATTCACGCTCGATCAGATTAAAAGCTACCCGTATCCAAATGAGTTGACTGCATCCGCAACGGGTTCGCGGATCGCGTGGGCTTTTAATGAACGCGGTGCGCGCAACGTTTGGGTCGCAGAGGGACCTGACTTCAAGGCGCGGCGACTGACGAACTACACCACGGATGATGGGCAGGAGTTGACGAGTCTCTCTATATCGGCCGACGGCAAGTATGTCGTCTACGTTCGCGGCGGCGATCACGGTTCAAACTTCGACAGCTCTGTTGCTGTGAACCCAACACTGTCGCCGGCGCAGGTGAAGGTTCAGATTTGGAGCGCTCCATTTGCAGGTGGCGAACCGAAACTCCTGGGCGAAGGTGACGAACCATTGATCTCACCGAAAAGCGAGCGCGCAGTCTTCGTGAAAGATCGTGGCATCTGGACCGTTCCACTCGACGGCTCGACACCAGCGAAACGACTGTTCTACGCACGTGGCGACTGCGGCTCGCCCGAGTGGTCGCCCGACGGAGCGCGGCTCGCGTTTGTTTCCAACCGGGGTGATCATTCGTTTGTCGGCGTCTACACAAACGACTCGACACCGATTGTCTATCTCTCCCCATCGACTTCGCGCGATTCGAGTCCACGCTGGTCACCTGAAGGAAAACGAATCGCATTCGTGCGACGACCCGGCACAGGCGGCGCTCCCGAACCAATTCTCGAACAGCGTCCGCAAGCGTGGTCCATCTGGACCGGCGACTCCACCTCCGGAGAAGCACAGCAAATTTGGAAGAGCCCGTTAACGCTGCGCGGCTCTCCTCCGACCACTCATGGCGGAACAAACCTGCACTGGGCCGCTGCCGGTCGCATCGTGTTTCTCTCGTATCTCGACGGTTGGCCGCATCTTTATTCAATTTCAGAAACCGGTGGCGAGCCTCTCGTGCTGACACCAGGCAACTACATGGCCGAGTATATTTCGCTCAGCAACGATCGCCGTCACCTTGTCTTCGCCGCAAACAAAGGCACTGACAACAACGACATCGATCGCCGACACATCCTGAAGGTCCCCGTCGATCGCGCTGAGCCTATCGTCATGACGCCCGGGAAAGGAATCGAGTGGACACCATTCGTGACCGGAGACGGCAAATACATCGCGTACATCGCCGCTACCGCACAACGTCCACCGCTGCCAACTGTGATGCCGGCGGGCGGCGGCAAACCGATCACGCTCGCGGAGGATCGCATTCCGAATGACTTCCCTACCACGCGTCTCGTGGTACCGAAGAAAGTGGTCTACAAGGCGCCTGACGGAGTTACAGTTCATGCGCAGTTGTTCGAAGCCGCAGGCGGTGCTCCAAAGAAGCCGGCGATCATCTACGTTCACGGTGGACCACCGCGACAGATGCTGCTTGGTTGGCACTATTCCGACTACTACTCAAACGCATACGCGTTGAACCAGTATCTCGCGAGTCGAGGATATGTGGTGTTGTCAGTGAATTTCCGTTTGGGAATTGGATACGGCTACGACTTCCACCGACCACCCAATGCAGGGGCGCAAGGCGCTTCGGAATACCAGGACGTAAAGGCCGGCGCTCAGTATTTGCGGAGTCTGGACCAGATCGATCAAAAAAAGATCGGGATCTATGGCGGTTCCTACGGCGGATTTCTAACGGCCCTCGCGCTGGCTCGCGATTCAGAGCTATTCGCCGCCGGAGTTGACATACACGGAGTACACAATTGGACCGCCGAACGTGCTGCGTCGTTACTTGAGAATCGTTACGAGAAGCCTCCGGACGTTCAGCGCGCACTCGACGTGGCGTGGCAGTCGTCACCTGTTTCTGCGATCTCAACGTGGAAGTCGCCCGTGCTGTTGATTCACGGCGACGACGATCGCAACGTTCGTTTTAGTCAAACGACAGACTTAGCGCGGCGTTTGGAAAAGGCGGGAGTGCCTTATGAAGAGTTAGTGATACCCGACGACACACATCACTTCCAGCGCCACGCGAACCAGTTGAAGGTCAACGCGGCAGTTGTCGCCTTCTTCGACCGTATCTTCGGGATGCCTCGGGCGAGCGAGTGAAGCATTTCAGAGATCGAAGACCTTTACCCAGTCGGATTTGACTACGCGATAATTCAGCTTCTGCATCAAGAACAGCATCACGCAGCGCATGTGAAATGCCCCGTACAGAATGCCAATCCTCTGGGATGTTTGCGCCCGCTCATCGTTAACGTTTGCGATATGCTCAATCAACTTACGATCGCGCTCATCGACCATAAGCGAATCAAGTCTGCTAAAACTCTCATCCTCTGATAAGTCCTCTTCTGATGAAGGCAAATCTTCGATGGCGAAATTCTCGGCAAGTGTTTCTCTCGTCCCAAAAAGAAAGAGGTAGAGAACAAAAATCGGCACCATGACGAACAGTTGTAGACGCAACGTGATGGGCAGTGCAGACCATCGCTCATCAAATGCATTCTTTTCCATGTCGGTGTTCTTAATTTCATTGTGAAACTCGTCGAGTCGAATGCCCTCATTCTGCGTGATCAGATCCATCCGGCGAATCTTCTTTATGAAGCGGTACGACAGCGTCAGGATCGTCGCTTTTTTGGATTTCAAGCCTTCAACAAGTATGAGGTCGCAGGTCGCTAGCCGCCGGCTTATCTCCTGGTAATACTCACGCGAACCGACGTGAATCATCGGAAAGATTACGAATTCCAACGCAGTCGAATCCTTCTTCAGGCTGTAAACAGCAGCCCGCAGGTTGAAGGAGTTCTTTTCGATGAATTGCATCAGGGTGCCGAAAACCGAGAGTACAACAACGCCGAAGGCGTTGGCTAATTTCAGCCCAGGGTTAACGCCGAAGGCGTTCGCTAATTTCAGCCCAGGGTTAACGCCGAAGGCGTTGGCTAATTCGAGCCCAGGGTTAACGCCGAAGGCGTTCGCTAATTTCAGCCCAGGGTTAACGCCGAAGGCGTTCGCTAATTCGAGCCCAGGGTTAACGCCGAAGGCGTTCGCTAATTTCAGCCCAGGGTTAACGCCGAAGGCGTTCGCTAATTTCAGCCCAGGGTTAACGCCGAAGGCGTTCGCTAATTCGAGCCCAGGGTTAACGCCGAAGGCGTTCGCTAATTTCAGCCCAGGGTTGGAGCGAACGCGACAACCCTGGGTCAGCAAACAAAAAAGCAGATAAACGCTGAAGGCGTTTGCTTTGGGTCGAACCCTTTCAGGGTTGATTCGGGGTTATGTGTAAACTCCCAGGGTTGTCGCGTTCGCTCCAACCCTGGGCTCGAATTAGCCAACGCCTTTGGCGTAACCCTGGGCTCGAATTAGCCAACGCCTTCGGCGTTAGGGTTTAACCATTGCCTTCCCCACTCTCCCTGCGTTAGATTTTCAAGAGCTGCGACTCGCCCTCGCAAAACTCTTCGACGGCCTGCGAACTGAGAAATGACTGACGTCAAATGTATTCGATGTGGCGCGCTTACCATCGGTGCAACTCGAATCTGCAAGGTTTGTGAAATCGAGTTGAACCCTATACGACCGTCGACGGCGGGAGCAGTTTTCTATCCTGCATACCCACCCGGCAGCAGTTCGCATCAACCGAGAGTAACGATTGGCCCATTCAATGGTGTCAGCGACGTACTTGGGCCGACGATGCTCCTGTTTACGAAAAATTTTTGGTTAATAACGAAGCTGTGCGTTGTGGTAACTGCTCCGTTCGAGATCTTCCGCGCGCTCAGCTTCAGAAACGTCGAACACGATCCTCAGTTGGCCGCCGGGATCTTCCTTCTCGATCTGTTGTGTACCATTGTGATCGCACCCGCGCTGACCTACGCGCTGATGCAAGTGATGCAAACAGGCGTCGCACCTGCGGTCAATGAATCGTATCGCTGGGGATTCAGCAAGCTCGGTAAGCTGGGCCTGTGCGCGGTCATTTCATGGTTACTCATGGGTGTCGGCGCTCTCGCGTGTCTCATTCCCGGAATCATTGTTGCACTGTCGCTGAGTTTGGTCTTTCCCATTGCCATCCTCGAGAAAGGCTCGCCATTGGAGGTACTCCAGAGCAGTTATGAGCTGACGAAAGGCCACCGCTGGAAGATCCTGGGAGCGTCACTCGTTATATTTATTCTAATGGGCACTCTCAGTCTGCCGGTCGAGTTCGCAGGGGAGTATCTCGCAGCGCGAGACCCCGCCTTGTGGCCCGTACAAGCGGCCGGAGCGATCTTCGGCTCGATAATGCACCAATCGACCATGGTTCTCGCCCTTGTCACCTATCTGAGCATTCGCGCACTTTGGAGTCAGAGCACTCAGTAATAGAATAGGCTGCAATGTATTCGGCCCAGATCACCCGCGCAAACCCCACCTGCATTGTTCTTCTGATCGACCAGTCAGGTTCCATGTCGGATCCTTTCAGTGGCGACTCGGCACGAAAGAAGTGTGACTTCGTCGCCGAGGCGGTGAATCACACGCTGCACGACCTCGTGATCCGTTGCACCAAGACCGAGGAAGTCAGAAATTACTATCACGTCTCCGTCATAGGTTATGGACGTCACGTGGGAACTTGCTTCTCCGGCGAACTCGGAGCGCGCTACCTCGTGCCAATCTCAGACGTGGCCGACTACCCATTGCAGGTGAAGAGCACTTACAAGCGAGTTTCAGACGGAGCGGGAGGCTGGGTGGAAATTCCCGTGCGCTATCCAGTCTGGATCCATCCCACGGCAGACGGAAAGACGCCGATGTGCGACGCCCTCGGGAAAGTGAAAGAAGTGCTCGAGCGGTGGTTGATGGAGCATCCGCGCGGATTTCCGCCAACGGTTTTGCACCTCACTGACGGCGAATCAAGCGACGGTGATCCGAACGAGATCGGACAACAGATCATGTCGCTGGGTACTGACGACGGTTCAGTGCTTTTGTTCAACTGTCACATCTCCACGCGACGGTCTGCGAAGATCGAGTATCCGATTGACGAGCGGTCGTTGCCCGACGGATTTGCGCGCGCGCTTTATCAGATTTCGAGTCGCCTGCCGGCAAACTTCCTTTCGGCAGCGGCGCAGCTCGGAGTCAACGCTGTGGAAGGTTCCAGAGGATTTGTCTTCAATGGAGACCCATCCTCCATCGTCCAGTTCTATGAAATCGGAACCAGTCTTACCGGTATGACTCCCTACAGATGGATGGACGACGCAAGTAGATCGGAGCTGGCTTGAGTTCGGTCAAACAGAGTGTGACTTGGGATCTGGCCACGAGGCAGTTGCTGCTGCCGAAGCTCGGCCATGAACCCTCTGAATGTGAAGACGCGATCGCCGTCGACACACAGAACTTGCGCTTCGCTGTGGCCGACGGCGCCACGGAAGCATTCGACGCGCGGAACTGGGCCCAAAGGTTGGCTCAGAATTGGGTGCAGAATCAGTCGGCGTCGACGCTTGAAGAGTTTCGCGAATGGGTGGCAGCCGAAGGTCGGGAACTTCGCGACTCCTGGAATGGTCTAAGTTTATCGTGGTATTCCGAAGAGAAAGCGCGCAACGGATCGTTTGCGGCCCTGATCGGCGTCGAGCTGGATTTGAAAACGGATGAGCCTTCGTGGAAAGCAATAGCGCTTGGCGATGCGTGCCTGTTGCACTGCCGGCAGGGAACGCTGTTGAAGAGTTTGCCTCTTTGCCGCTCAGAAAGTTTCAGCAGTGCTCCGGTGCTGGTTGCGTCTGATTCGTCGATGCACGAAGCCTGCATGAAGTCATTAGTGATCGATTCCGGCAGTTGTGAAAGTGGAGACGTGCTGTTGTTGCTCTCAGACGGTGTTGCGTCCTGGTGTCTCGAACGCTTCGAGAAAGAGGAGTTCACGCGGAGCGACTTCTTCGAGACGAAGGAAGACGAGGAGTTAAAGCAATTCTTTGACGACGAGCGACTGGCCGGCCGCATGAGAAACGACGACGTCGCCGTCCTACGGATCGAAATCAAGCGGAGAATGAGTTAGTGGTAGTTTCTCCTACGCCAACGGGAACGATTCCGAGATACTGGCCTTCGGCGAGGTATTTCACTGAGGCCATACAGTGCCCGTCCGTCTGCTTTGCGCATCCACTGCTGCGAAACACTCTCCCCGCCGTCGATCGATTGGGAATGCCAATCGTCACTTCGGGCCAGTTTGCGTACGTCTACAAACTGAAATCGATGGACGGCAACGGCGATTTCGCCGTTCGTTGCTTCCGCGGCTACCTCGGCGATCGCGATCAAAGGTACAGAGCCATTCAGGAACACGTAAGAACCTCGCCCGTCGGTTACCTCTCTGAGTTCAGTTACGCGCCTGAAGGAATACTCGTCGGCGGTAACAGGTTTCCGATTCTGTTTATGAACTGGATCGAGGGACCAACACTCGATCTGTACATCGGCGAAATGGTCCACCGCAATGACGTGCTGCTGCACCTTGCGGACGAGTGGTTACGACTGCTCAATGCGTTGCGAACGTCGGGAATCGCTCACGGCGATCTACAGCACGGCAACATCATCGTCGAACACGGTCAGTTGCGACTGGTGGACCACGACGGAATATTTGTTCCGAAGATGGAAGGATGGAGCGCCAGTGAAGTCGGTCATCAACACTATCAACACCCGCGCAGAGATGCTCGGCACTTCGACGCGACGCTCGATAGTTTCTCGTCGTTGGTGATCTACCTTTCAATCTTGTCACTGGCTGAGCGTCCCGAACTTTGGCAAGAGCATCATGATGAGAATTTGATTTTTACCAGAACGGATTTCCTCGATCCAGCCGCGTCAAGCCTGTTCCAAAAGATTAGAGAGATTGGACCAGAGCATTCGCGGCTGGCCGACGTTCTGGCGGAAGCAGCGACAGGAGAACCGAGCAAGGTTCCGTATCTCCTCGATCTGGTGAAGACGAAAGCCGGCTTGCCTTCCTGGATGACTGCGCCCGCGGACATCGAAGCGACGACGAAGACGAGAGAGGTTGTACGCACGGAACCGGCGTTAGGACCAAAGAGAGGTCGCTGGGCGCCATGGCAGGAGAGAATGCGCGGGCCGTCAGTTCCATCGACGCCTTCATCCGCGACCGTGCAGACGCTCTTTGGCGGATCGCCCGTAGCGGCGCCGGTTCTCGATCCGACCAATGTGCTGGGAAATACTCTCCATTTCTCGAAAGAATTCCTGCGCAAGTACTTCTTGATCTGGTACTGGGCCGCTTACATCCTGCTCAAGTTTATAGGATTCGACTTCATCGTTTCACTGTTTGCGGCGACCGTATGTCTGACGATTGGTTGTCTTACATTTGGAATGGTTCGCGCAGTAGATGAAGCAGTTAAAGCAAAGAAAGCGAAGCTGAACGCGAAGTGGCAACAACCAGCGTTTGGCGTACCTCTGTCAGGTGCGCAGCAGAGTTTGCCGGCGCCATCGAATCCGCAAACCAGCATGCCGCCTTCCCCAGTTTTCTATACTGGAGCGTCGGATCAGTTTGTGGGAAATCTTGTCCTGGGTATTTATCACCATGACACGTGCGACTGGGTAAACCGCATTTCGTCCAAAAATCGCGTCGGCTTCTCAACCGCCTCTGAGGCCGTCTCTCACGGCTTCAAACCCTGCCGCATCTGCTCGCCTGCGTAAGAGAAAGCTTTGTGTCTTTTGTGCTTTTTGTGGCTACCTTCGCGAGACTGCATCACAAAGCCGCTCGATCTCGTCCTCGCTGTTGAAGTAATGAACTGACGCGCGAACGAGCTCCGGTAGCTGGCGCTCGCCGAGGTCCAGTCGACTGCTCTCTTCCAATGCGACCGAAACGTTTATCCGCAACTCTGCAAGCCGGCTTTGCACTTCGGCGGCGCTTATTCCTTCAACGTTGAACGTTACGATACCGCAGCGTTCCGCGCCCAGATCGTGGATCGTCACTGAACCAAGTGCGATTAGTTGCGAGCGAAGTTGTTCGGCGAGCGTCCTGACTCGCGTCCAAATCGTGGATAGACCCCAGTCCATCGCATAATCAATCGCCACACCGAGTCCGACTTTACCTGCATAATACATCTCCCAATTCTCAAACCGCCGCGCGTCGGTGCGAATCTCATAGCGATCGTCTGCCACCCACGTCGCAGCGTGCAGATCCAGGAACGGCGGCTCGAGTTGTTCTATGAGTTCGCGTTTCACATATAAAAAACCTGTTCCGCGCGGCCCGCGCAAGTATTTGCGACCCGTAGCGGAGAGAATGTCGCACCCGATCTCCTTCACATCGATCGGCATCTGCCCAACGGATTGGCAAGCATCAAGCAAGTAAAGAACGCCGACCTCGCGCGCGACTCTTCCGATCGCGGCGGCCGGGTTGACCAGCCCGCCCTGTGTTGGAACGTGGGTGATGCTGATGAGCTTGACGCGCTCATCGATCATGTTGCGCAGTGCGTCGACGGATGTTTGACCGTGCTCATCGTTCGGAATGACTTCAACTACTGCTCCCGTCTTCTGAGCCACCTGAAGGTAAGCGATGTAGTTACTGCTGTATTCGGATTTGGCGGTGAGAATACGATCGCCCGGCTGAAACGGAATCGCGTAGAACGCCATGTCCCATGCGCGAGTAGCATTCTCGATGAAAGCAATTTCGTGAGGAGCGCAATTGATAAGACGTGCGGCCGCTTCATAAACGCGCTCGACAGCCTCCAGCTCTCTATTCTTAGCTTCGTATCCTCCGATGGCAGCTTCGAGCTGAAGATGACTGATGACTGCATCCAAAACCGGCTGCGGCATCAACGACGCGCCTGCATTATTGAAATGAATCACGTTCGCGCACCCGGGCGTCTCCCGACGCGCTCGTGCAAGATCAAATGTGGTTTGATCCATGAATTCCTCTTGCTCCATTATTAGCCAAAGCCCTTGACGGTTACCTCCATGATGAACTAAAAGCTCGTATTAAAGCATTGCCCAGACGTCATCTCAGTTTTCCAACCCCCTAGCTTAAGCCGCTCACAGCGGCTCATGGAGGATACGAATGCGAAAAATCTTTTTACTCCCTCTGTTGTTACTATTCGTCTGCCCGGCCGTCATGGGCCAACAGACACAACCCCAACCTCTTACTTTCTATTACGACTACGCCGTCAAACCTGGCAAAGAAAATGAGTTCATGGACCTGATCAAAACTGTCGGCGCGCCTGTCCGCGACAAGCTGATGGCCGAAGGCGTCGTTTTGGCCTGGGGCATGGACACGCCGGTTTTGCGGTATCCCGGCGGCACAACGCACTTGATCTGGTTCTCGGTGGCAAACTGGGACGGCGTTGACAAGGTTCTTCGCGGCATGGAAGCGCAGTTACAAAAGTTGGCCGCAGAGGACGCTAAACGCGTTGAATCCGCACATGCCAGCAAGCAGAAACCGGCCTCAACCACGGCAGAGCGGACGCGTGAAGTCTTCGATATGAGCAAAACACGCGACTGGCTGACACGTGATCTCCTTTCAAACTATGGACCGCCGCCAGCTTCTGGCTTCCTGCCCATTACTCGCTATAACTTTGTCAAAGTAAAACCGGGTAAAGCGGCTGATTATCGAAGAGCCTGGGAGAAATACAACAAGCCGGTATACGACAAATTGGTGGCTGATGGAGTGGTAGCGGCTTACGGTCTAGGCATAGAAGAAGTGAAGACTGAAGGTGAATTCACTCATTTCATCTGGGTGGCTACGGCAAACATGGCAGCCTTCGACAAAGTTGGCCCAGCATTTACCGCAGACAGGCAACGCCGTTCAGAAGAAGAACGAAATTCGATCGCTGAGCTCTTTGCCAGCTTGACCGAACCAGACAAGGCGCGGTCAATGGTCATGCAAGCGAGGATTTTCCGGATCCCACCGGCGAAGTAGTAACAACCTCAATCCAAGTGCCCTCCCGATCAACGAACGATCGGGAGGGCATAATTGTGATGTTTTCTCGCAAGAGTTCGGCTATACCTTGTCGTAAACGGCAATGCTTGTGAACTTCTTGCCTTGCGGATCAGTTCCCTTCGTGGTGACGGTGCGGGTTTTGCCATCCGCCGAGGTGACAATTTGCCCGGTTATAGTTACCTTACCGTCTTTCTTGATGGTTAAATCCAAAGTGCGGTCATTAACCTGTTTGTAGGACCGCGAGTCTGAAGTGGGATCGCCGGTGACGGGATAATCTTTCTCGTCGAACTTTCCCGTCCACTCATTGCGCGTGGGCTTACCTTCGGCGTCAGTACCCTCGACCGTGACCTTCATGTTATCGCCCGCGGCTTCGTAAATGACCGTGTGGTTCTTCGGCGCACCGGCAGCGAACTTTGATTTCGCCTCATTCAACTTCCAGGTACCCATTTGCGGAGTGCTTGCGAAGGACACTGCCGCTGCGACTAAGCACAGCGCCAGAGTCAGTACGATTGTTCTTTTTTTCATTTCACCCTCCTATGGAACAAACCTGTGGGACCCATTTCCCGGAGGCATTCTAGTGCTGCATAGTGGTCCCCGCAACCGCGTAAATACTGTCCCGAGGGTGGCGCTGACGCAGGAACGTACCCACATACTTTACTCCCACTGTCACGTCGCAGTATCTTCGGTGAACGTGAAAAGAGTCTTCGAGTTAGGCAGATTTCCAAAACCGAGGGTTAGCATGAGTGACGACAAGCTCAACCAAGACTATTCCGATCCGATCGAGATTTATCGGCGGAAACAAGCGCATCGAAAACATGAAGCGAAGCGTCCGGTGTCAGAGAAGATGGCGACAGTTATTCGACTGCGAGATTTTGAGCGAGCACTGGAAAATGTCCGCAAAGTCAAACAGAGCAAAACGCGCGACAAAAGAGATTACGATAAGAATTAAGACTCGTTGAAAAGTCATCTCTGGCGGGATTGCGATAGACAGTATGCTTGCCACCTTCGCGAACGAGGAAACAGTTGTGTGATTCGAGATGCCGGATGAGGTCGGCTCGTTTCATAATGTTGATGAGAAATTAGGCAGCGCGTAACACTAACGTTTCTCGAGTCACCTTCCCGTGGCTCGAGAAATTTTTCTCAAACTCCTCACGATTAGAGTTCAGGATTAGCTCGATCGCTTCACTCAGGTTCTCGCGCACCTCTTCGAGCGTCTGGCCCTGTGTGTTGGCGCCGGGGAGCTCAGCGACATACCCAATAAAGCCGCCTTCTTCCGCCTCTTCGAAAATGGCTGTTAGTGTGAGTTCGGTCATAAATTAACAGCGAGAATAACTCTGATTTGAGCGGCGCATCAATCCAAGTTCACGTCAATTAATTCAATCTCAAGCAGAGGCTCGCCCAGATAACAAACTTCCCGCGCATTTCCGTGACAGTTAGCCTCTACTTTAAACAGCTATGGCGCTGAGTGAGGAAGCGGAGGCGAAGTTGCGACGGTTTATTGATGAATCGTCGTTCGCAACGTCGGGTGTGGTGGTGACCGACCTCGATGGCACGGCGGTTCACGAGTTTCAGGGAAAGATAACGATCCCCAAAGAGGTCGAACTCGGACTCATGCGCCATTACGAACGTGGGCGGCCGCTGATACTCAATTCCCTGCGCTTCCCTCTGTCTGTCATTCGCACCTTCGGACAAGACTGGTACAAACTCTCGAACGCTCCGATCCCGACCATCACGTTGAATGGCAGTCTCATGGGGTTCGTGAAGAAGACAGAAGAATCCGAGCTTGTGTTCGAAGAAGCTGCCGCGTTCCCGTTGACGAACGACGAGATCATCGAAGCCCTTGAAGGCGTCAAAGGGATTCTCGACGGCGGCATTAAAAACGTCCTCGTTTTCTACTATCCACGCGATTGGCGAATCGGCGAAGTGATCTGGACGCCGGTACCGGAGAACGTCGATCACGTCAAAGAGAAATACCGCAGCGCGTCGGCTGTCACCGCGGTCGAATTCTCGAAGCTCCAGGAACAGATGATGGCTGAAGAGATTTGCATGATCTTTCTTTTGATTGATGCGCCTGAAGATCAGTTGATGGCCTACCAGCACACGAAGCGCAGCAACTTCATCACTCACAAAGGCGTCGATAAGCTGTTCGGCGCAAGCGTGATGTCAGATTTGTTCAAAAGCGACTTGCGCGATAGCCTCGGCGCCGGCGATACAGAGCTCGACACGTTTCTGTCCGGAGTAGGTCTCGCACTGATCGTCGGCAACAATCCACTAAACTTTCATGGTTTGATCGACACAATCAAACTCAACAATTCATTCGAACTCGGTTTGTTACTTTTCCGAGCAGCAGAACTGGCGACAGAAAAGACGCATGGCTGAAACGCAGGAGCAACCGGGAGCAATCCGTCATTACCGCGGGCTGGCGAAAGAGATCGTTGAGCACCACTTTGGACAGCCGCCCGCGAGGATCGTCTATAAACGATCCGGACTGAGCAATTACGTTTTCGTGGTGAATCACGTGGAAGGGCAATTCGTGGTGCGCATCAGCCCGGAGCCGGAAAAGAGTGCAGCTTTCCTTAAAGAATTGTGGGCCACTCAGAAAGCCCGCGAGGCAGGAGTACCAAGTCCTGAAGTGCTGGCCGTTGGAAACATCGGTTCCGAGCCTTACATGATCACTCGCCGCGTGACCGGCTCAGAAGCAAGTCACCACCCGAGAAGAAGTCAGATAGTCCAGGAGATCGGACGTTACGCGCAGATCATCAATTCAATTCGAACGACCAATTTTGGCTCCAACTTCGATTGGACCACTAATGGACCGCAGCCCAGCACGTGGACCGAATACCTCGATAACGAGTGGCAGGTCGAGCGGCGACTGGACGTGTTTACGCAGCACAAAATCCTTTCGAGCCAACAGGTCCATAAGCTGCGGAAGATTATCGACAACACCAGAACGATGCGTGTCGAGCCGTCACTCAATCACGGGGATTTGCGGGTTAAGAACGTCATTGTCGATGACGACGGCGAGATAGCAGCAATAATCGATTGGGAAGAGTGTCTTTCGACTATCGCTCCGCAGTGGGAACTCTCAATCTCGTTACACGATCTCTCGATCGACGAGAAAGATCTGTTTATCGAAGGCTACGGCCTTGACCTCAACCAGGTGCAAGAGATGTCGCCGCTGATCAAAGCCTTCAATATCGTCAACTATTCGAACGCGATCGCGCAGGCGGCTGAAACCGGCGATAACAACAGTCTCGCGGAATTCAAACTGCGTCTGAGCGGGGCTCTGGATCTTTACTCGTTGACTGATGCGCAACAGGAGTCCGCGAGTGTTTGATATGACGCCACACCCACCAGATCACGAACGCCAGGCCGGCGATCCCGATTAGGAAGTCGAAACGATGGAACCAGGTTTTGAGTGTAGGATCCTTGTCCCATTGCTCGCCAAGCTTCTGACCAACGTAGGCAAGTCCCAGACACCACGGTAAAGATCCTGCGAAGGTATAGATCACAAATCGCGTGAGGTTCATGCGCGCCACGCCCGCCGGAAATGCAATGAAGGTCCGGATAGCAGGTAGTAGTCGTGCGGTGAACACGATTGCTTCGCCGTATTTTGAAAACCAGCGATCGGCGATATCGAGATCGTGTCGCGACAGCAAAATCCAGCGACCATACTTCTCGATGAACGGCCGTCCACCGTACATACCAGCCCAATAGGCCACCAGCGAACCGAGAACGCATCCGACAGCGCCCGCGACGCCCACGCCCCAAAGATTCATCTCACCTCGCGAAACGAGATAGCCTGCGAACGGCATGATGATCTCTGATGGAAGAGGTATGCACGCTGATTCGATGGCCATCAGGAGAACGACGCCCCCGTACCCCATCGCTGAAATGACGGCGACGACAAAGCTCGTAAGTATGCCGATTATTTTTGCAATCATGTTTTAAACCACAAAAGGCACAAAGTAGAAAAGAGCTTATCGATCTGACCAGCCGTGCTGGCCGATAAGTGGCACAAAAGCACAACCGCCGTGATCTTCTTCCCTGCGTCCCTGCTCAGTCTTAATTACTCGAATCAGTCTTTGACTCTCACGCGAATCACCAACCGGAACAACTAACCGGCCCCCGATCTTTAGCTGCGCAATCAACGGTTCCGGAATTGTTGGACCACCGGCCGCGACCAGGATTCCGTCGTAAGGCGCGTTTGCGGCCCATCCCAGTGTACCGTCGAAACATTTCACCGTGGCGTTGTAAATCTCCAGTTGACGAATCCTCGACTGCGCTTCGCGCGCCAGATCGCCGATGCGTTCGATCGAATAAACCTGCGCCGCGATTCTCGATAACACAGCAGTTTGATATCCGGAGCCGGCGCCGATCTCCAACACTCGACTATTCGCGTCGAGCTCGAGCAACTCAGTCATCCTGGCCACGATAAACGGCTGCGAGATCGTTTGGTTCGCGCTGATCGGCAACGCGTGATCGCCATACGCCCGGCTCTGCAAAGCCTCGGAAACGAAGAAATGACGCGGCACACTCCTCATCGCATCGAGGACTCTTGGATCATGGATACCGTAATGTTCTCGGAGACGAGCAACCATGCGCTCTCGCGGGATGGAGTATTCCTGGAGTGAAGAGCGATGTTTGTTAGCTGGCTGCAATCGGCAGTTTACTCTAAGTCTTTTGGAGTAGCTCGGAACCTTTTAGATAGTTCCATGTTTCGATGGCGGTTAACGCCTGATGATCCGTCATGTCACTGCGGAGCGGCGTCACTGACACGTAACCGGATTTGACGGCGTGATAGTCAGTGCCCTCTACCGCATTCGCATTGAAATACTCTTCGCCAATCCAGAAATAAGCTTTGCCGCGCGGGTCGATGTGTTCCGTGATCACGGGCCGTGCATTCTTGATGCCCTGCCGCGTAACTTTGACGCCCTTGATCTCTCCTGGTGGCAAATTGATATTTAGCAGCGTGCCTTCGGGTAGACCTTCCTCCAACACTTTTCGAGCGGCGACCACTGCAAACGCCGCGGAATCCGTAAAGTCGAAATTATCACGCGCGACGAGACTCAAAGCGATACTCGGCACACCAAGAATCGCCGCCTCCAGCGCACCAGCAACAGTGCCCGAATAACTCGCGTCGTCACCAAGATTGCCGCCGTGGTTGATACCTGAGACGCAGATATGCGGGCGTTCGTTTTCAGGAAGAATTTTGTTGAGCGCGAGCGTGACACAATCGGTAGGGGTACCGTCGATGGACCAGTGGCGATCGTCCATTCGCCGAATTCGCAGCGGCCGAGCGAGTGTAAGACTGTGCGAAGCACCGCTCATCTCTGATGCGGGCGCGACCACGTATACGTCGCCCAAATCCTTCAGGGCTTCCTCGAGTTTGATTAGCCCGTCAGAGTGGATGCCGTCATCGTTTGTAATCAAGATCCGAATCATACGCATTGCCAATTGCCCATTGTCAATTTTCAATGTCGAACGAGGCCAAGTCCGTAAATTGGCAATTGGCAATCGGCAATTGGCAATCTGATGAGTGAGATATGACTACGGCCCGTAGTTTGTGCAGGAGTAACCTAGTCGCGAGGAATGCGCATGCGGCCCTTCTTCTTATTTCGTTTCCGAGCCAGCGCCGATTTCAATTTCGCCTTTTGACCTGGGGGAATGAAGAACGCGTGCTTCTTTGCGTCCTTAATAATCTCCTCGGTCATTACCTTGCGCTTGAAGCGGCGCAACGCGCTTTCAATCGATTCGCCCTGATTAACAGTAACTATTGCCATTCGTTCTCTGCTTTCCCTTTCGTTAAATCCTTTTTGCAGGATTGATATTTAACCACAAAGCCACAAAAAAGCACAAAAGGCACTGAATAATTTCGCGCCTTTTGTGCTTCCTGTCGGCTTTACCCCCGGCCTAGACCAGTACGGCCTCGGCGGGTTCCTCCTGCTTCTTCCGGCTCAATCCCTTAATCTGAACCGGCTTGTCAGCTTCCTTAGTGTTGAGTTGCTGTTTCAACACCATTTCCTGATAAAGCTTGCGCATCATCACGGCTTCTTCGTGCGCAGTCTTCGGCCCCTCCATTTGCGGCTTATTCGGCCGCATCAAATCAACTTCATTCAGAATGAGACTGTGGCTCGGATCGGCGAGTTCAACATCCTTGCCGCCGGCGAATATTTCATGGCGGCCATGCTCTTTATACCACTTCGCGACAGTCGCGTTCTGGTGCATGTTTTCAATAATATTCCTCCAACCAATCCCCGTGTTGTAAGCACAGAAGGAGATCTCACCTTCCTGAGTTCCGTAAGGAATGATGCACATCTCCGTGCGCCTGAAGTCGTAGTTGAAGAGATCCTGGAACCACATGCCTGCGATAAACAGGAAGTTCCAGCGATCCGAACGACGCTTCTCGATGTCCTGTGTATTGCGATCGCCGCCGACCTTTCCGTAATCCTTGCCGGTCAGGCCAAACGACTTGTCAAACTTCTTGAAGAGCTCGTAAAGCGTAAACTGCGATGGCGACTTGTACGGGTTGTAATGCTTCAGGAGCGTCAGACCCATCATCACGTTCGACATCCACTTGCCACGGGCTGCGTCCGTGATCTTCTGCATGTCTTTAACGAGACCGGGAATGTTCAGAAACTCCGGCACCGGACGCATCTCTTTGTTTTCCTTGTCGATCATCACCGCGGTGCCGACGCCACAGTTCGGGTGACAACCGCAGGAAACCTGTCCCCACTCCGCCTGTGGACCATGAACGAGATCCGCAAAATCGGCGAACGCTCCCATCAATGAAAGCGGGAACCAATCGCGAGTCGGCTCAGTTATGCCAACCTGGTTCTTCACGTCGTGAGCGAGGTGTGAAAGTGTGTAGCGCTGTTGCAGACGACGCTGCGCGGTGATCTCTTCGTCGCGACCGGTAAAAGAAACCGGTTGGAACGAAAGGAACGCGATCTTCTTCGGATTGTCGAGTGCGAAGCGAATGATCGAACCGACCTGATCGTTGTTGATGCCGTTGACCAGTGTCGTAACGAGAACGATCTCAACGCCGGCTTCGTGAAGGTTGTTGATGGCGCGCATCTTCACGTCGAAGAGGTTGCCTACCTGACGATGGCTGTTGGCGTCGTTGCCGATGCCGTCAAACTGGAGGTAAACGTAACGAAGTCCGGCCGCGGCTGCTTCCCGGCAGAACTCTTTGCTCTTGGCAAACTCGATTCCGTTCGTTGCCGCCTGCACGCTGTTGTAACCAACTTTGCGTGAGTACTTGATCGCTTCGAGGAAGTGTGGAGAGATCGACGGCTCGCCTCCTGAAAACTGCACTGACATCTGTCGTCGCGGTTTGATCGTGATCGCGTTGTCGAGAATTTCTTTGATCTCATCCATGCTCAACTCGTGGACGAAACCAACCTGGTTTGCGTCCATGAAGCACGGGTCACACATCATGTTGCAGCGGTTAGTAAGATCGACAGTCAACACGGCGCCGCGACCATACTTAACGGTGCTTGAACCGTGATTGTGTAGTTTCTCGTCGTTGTGGGCGTCGATATCGCGGCCGGGGAACATTTTCTCGATGTGCGTAAGAAACTTCGAGTCGATGGCCATCATGTCTTCGAAATGACCGTGAGTCGGACAATCCTTGATCATCCAGATCTCGCCGTCGCGCTCGATGATCTGCGCTTTGATCTCGCCGACCTTTTCATTAATTAGAACGCTGACGTCTTTCTTGCCGCTGATGATAGCTTCGCGCGCTTCAATGACGCAGTTAGGACAGAGCGAATCGGTGGTGCGTGGCCAACCAAGTGTCGGCTTGCTCTTCTGCCAGGATTTCAAAAGGGGTTTGTCTGACCATTTTGGAGTAAAGGAAGGATTGGGCTTGTATTTATTTACTGACTGAATTGTGTTGAAAAGACCTCCCGCTATTAGCGTCAATCCCTTCTCCACGTGCTTAATAGGTCGCATCGGCTCTCCGTCTCGTTTCAATATTTATGGCGTGCCCTGGCAGACTACCGCCCACCAAGGCCGTCGACCTATCGGCAATGGCCGTGCCGCCAGCATGAAAGAGCGCTAACATCTATTATTTCTTCAATTAAGTCGTGGAAGGGTTTTGACTATGATGGATCGACGTGTATCTTCGTGCTACACAGGGCTAACAGTCAGCCAAGGATGTGACATTTTGGCCGTACGTTTATTTGACGCAAAGACGCAAAGGCGCAAAGGAAAACCACTAATCTTCCTCTGCGCCTTTGCGTCTTTGCGTCGAAGAAACCGGTCTTTATTTATCGCCCATCGCCGCTTTCATGGCGGTGACAATTGCGTCGGTGACTCTCTTCTTGTAGAGCTCGTCGAGCTTGCCGGGTGAGAGGTCGAAATCAACCGGCGACTCTTCGATCCTCTTGATGATCGTGCCTTCTGAAAATCCTGCTTCGACCAGGCGAATCACACCCTCGTTGTTCAGTGTCGGTGTTTTGTCGAGCTTAGGCGGCGCATTCTCACCACCCTCTACCGGTGGCCTGATAATTCGAACTGTCGCCGAACCAGATATGTTTCCTTCGTTCGTGTTTCCACCTTGCCCGCTTCGCGTTTGGCTCGACGACTGCGAGCTTCCACCGGCGCCGAAAATGTTTGTGCCCTGACTCTGCGATTCTCCACCCGCATTCGGCGGCCGCTTCAGATCTTTAAAGAACGCGTCGCCTTCCCAATCGTCTTCTGTGAACGTAAACGTTCCCATCTGTGACGACAGCATCGCGAGGATAATGTTTTCGCTAACATTGTTTCGCTTCAGCTGGATCAATTCTTCAGTATCCAATTTGAAGTTGTTTGGCCGGTTATTGATGATCGTGATGACAGTTTTTTCCTTGAAGCCAGCCTTCACGAGTTGGACCACGCCTGCATTCGTGAGCGGCGCGTTAGAAACCTGTTGGCTATTGCCAACGACAAAGAGCGACAAGCATAAAAGAGATGTCCAAATAACTCGTCTCATGGCTTTGGCTTCCTGGTCCGTACAGTTGTGCGTTTGTAGCGATAACTGATCTTCTTCACGTAGTTTCGCGTCTCTTGATACGGAGGCACCCTGTTTCCAAACTTCGCGACAGCTCCCTCGCCAGCGTTGTAACTAGCAAGCACCAGGTCGACGCGATTATTAAAACGATTCAAGAGCTCACGAAGGTATCGTGTGCCACCGGAAATGTTTTGCGCAGGGTCGTGCGATCGTCGCACACCAAAACGAGCGGCCGTGCCAGGCATCAGTTGCATCAACCCGCGCGCGCCTTTTGGTGATACCGCGTGCGTGTTGAAGTGCGACTCCTGCTCCATTACCAGAAAGATCAGATATGGATCGACGTTGTACTTGCTTCCGTTAACGCGAATGAGCCGATCGAGCCCGGGCCTTCCAGTGCTCCATCCGCTTGCCTTCTTTCCTGTCTGCGCAACCGTCGCTGGATCTTCGAGCGCGATGCGATCGATACGGCTCCGATCAATGAATATGTCCATCGAGCTGCGTTTGTACCAAACGCCGGCAGGAGACTCACTCGCGTTGTCGGCCTCGACGCGAGCGCCGCCTTTCAAATAGATCCACACAGTCTGGTCGTATGTTCCGTATGTCGCTTTCGGTTTTTCGGCTACGACCTCAACGGCTTCGAAGTGATCGTCGTCGTTAGTTGGCTTGACTGGCGCAGGTGCGGGCGTCGGGTCGATCGTGATGCGCTCGACCTTCTTAACTTTTTCTTTTGGTAACAGGTGGCTAAGACTTCCCTTTCGATACCAAACTCCCTGCGGAGTCTCTGACGCCTCATCCACGTCCATGGAAGAACCGTCTTTTAGCTTCAGTCTAACCTGTTCCGTCTGCGCGAACACGTAACACGAACACACAATCACCAAAAGACATGCTACAAAAAGTTTACGGGCTGCCGGGTTCATAATAGTTTCGCTTTTTTGCGGCTCTTACAGTTCCAATGGATCGGCCAACGTCCGCTCGATCATTGTCTCCTGCGTCTGCACTGGCGCAAACGTATGCGACGCTCCAAAGTAGTTGCTCCAGGCGACGTCGACAACCTGTGGCGTCAGCTCGAAGTTGTTTCTCTCAAAGCGACAAATGTCCGTGGCTCGATCCAGTATGTCGCGCGGCTCGCAACCTTTCATCATTCGCCGCTCCACACGATACTTCGTGAGTATGTAATCCAGCACCGACTGCTCGACGTGAAGTCCGCGACTCGTCGCCTGCGCTTTGAAGATCGCCGTGTAGGCTCCCGCCGTGGGCGGCTCAACGCGCGCGCGATATCCCATACGTCGTAGAAATGCCTGGTCCGCGAGGTCTTTCTCATCAAGGTTCGTCGAAAACACAACGAGCTGCTCAAACGGAACTTCAATCTTCTTCCCTGTGTGCAACGCGAGATAGTCGACGCGTCTTTCAAGCGGCACGATCCAACGATTCAATAGATCCTGCGGCGCAACACGCTGGCGTCCGAAATCGTCGATAACCAGAGTTCCGCCGTTTGACTTCATCTGGAACGGGGCTTCGTAAAACTTCGCAGCTTCACTCCAGGTAAGGTCCGCGTTCTCGAGTGTCAACTCACCGCCAACCACTACCAATGGCCGGCGAATGAACGCCCAACGATGATCGAATTCCGTCGGAGTTTCGTCTGCCGGCATCTCCTCATGACAGTGATTGTCGAACACGCGAATGATCTGGCCGTCGATCTCAACTGCGTACGGAATCCAGATTCCCCCCGCCAACGCATTGTTGATGCGTTCAGCGACTGCTGTTTTTCCTGTGCCCGGCAATCCGGTTAGAAACAGCGAGCGTCGTGAATTGATGACGCAACCCAATGTCTGAAGCAATGTTTCCGGAAGGATCAGATCGTGAAAAGCCTGGCGCACGGTATCCATCGACGCCGTGTTTGACGGGATCGATTGAAGCTTCATCATGTGCGAGTAGTCGCGCAGGGATACCGGTGCCGGACCAACGTAACCGCAAATCGACAACAGGCGGGCGAGACGATCCCAGCCGTGGTCCAACATGGCATAACGCGTCGACCCAATGGCCGACTGCATCTTCACTTCGATCAGCTTCTCGCGATACAGCTTTTGCAGCAGATCTTCGGTAAGCGTCCGTGGAAGGTTGATGCGTTCGGCAACTGCCTGGGTCGTAGGCTCAGGCAGCATGGCGACGTGTTTCAACGCGAGATCGCAAAGGAAAGCTTCGGAGATGCCGGTGTCCGCGACTTCCTCAGGAAGCGGCGGACCCATGCTTTCGACTTCTGCGCGCGTCAGAATTGCGGTGTGCGACATGTTCTGTTTCCTTTTTCTGAATAGGACCTATAGGACTTATAGGATCTATTACTTTACCGGCCGGTGGTGGCAGCACTGCCATTCGAGGCCATTGCCAGTGTTGCGCGAGCACCTTCTGAATCCGTTATTCGGCCTACGCGCTGGTAAAGATCGGCAAGACGTCGCAGTGCGATCGTGTTGAGCGGATCTATTTGCCGCGCTGCTTCGTAGTACCGAATCGCATCGTCTTCACGGCCAAATCTCTCGAGCATCTTCGCGGTGTTCAAATTACCCATCAATGGACCAGTCGCGCGCGTGAACGCTTTATACGCTTCGTCAACTTTGCCAAGGCGGCAATACGCGAGACCGAGATTGTTCAGGATACGCTCATCAGCCGGAGCCAGCTTCGCGGCGCGTTTCAAGCGATCGACCGCAGCGCGGTAGTTGCCGTTCTGATAAAACGAGAAGCCGAGGTTGTTGAGCGTGTCAGCGTCCTCTTCGAGTTTCACTGCGCGTTCAAACGAGTCCTTGGCTCGATCGCCGAAACCTTTTTTGTCGTAAGCGACGCCTAACAAGTTGTGCGCCTCTGTAAGTTTTGGATCGAGCGACACGGCCGTGGAGAGTTCAGAGACTGCTTCGCTATAACGGCCTTCGAGAAGGTATTCCCTGCCGATTTCCAAATGCTCACGCGCCGAGCCCGTCAAATTTTCCCTCTTCGTCGTCGCCGTGCGCGCATCTTCGATTCTGGTGACACCGACAGCTTCGAATCGCTCGGCGTCTTTCTCAGTCATGCGATGAATCTTGTTCTTGTCGTTGCCCCTGCCGAACAGTTTGCCAAACGCCTTGAAGGGAGCCGCTAAAACTTTGACGACTTTGTTTCCACCCTTTTTGCGTGGCTCATCTGTGGCGCCTGCTTCGGAACCCGAGTCCTCAAGAACGATGGCATCGGGATCGCCTTCGCGCTCGTCAGTAGAAGCACTCCACATGGCGGTAGCGAAGATCGTCAACACAAAAGCGATTAGAACTGCAATAAGTCTGCGTGTGTTCATTGGTCCACTCCTCTACATCTTGGCGAAAACGTCCATGAGGTTGATCGCAGCTGGGCCAAGAATTGCGATAAAAAGTGTCGGGAACAGGAAACAGGAAAGCGGGAATAGAAGTTTGACGGCTGCTTTTTGAGCTGCCTGTTCCGCTCGCTGGCGGCGTTTGGTTCTTAGTGAATCCGAGAAGACGCGCAGGCCTTTAGCGATCGAAGTACCAAACTTGTCTGTCTGGATCAACATCGCCACCAAACTTCGCAGATCGTCGATGCCCGTACGTTCGGCCAAATTGCGCAATGCTTCGTCACGCTCACGTCCCACTCTGATTTCGAGATTCGCGAGTTCGAATTCGATTGCGATCGCGGGGTGCGTGTCTTTCAACTCATGCGAGACTTTCATCATCGCGGCATTTAAGCCGAGACCAGCTTCAACAGAGACAACCATCAGGTCGAGCGCATCTGCGAGCCCCCAGCGTAAATCTCTTTGCCGGTTGTTAGTAACTCGTTTCAGAACAAAACGAGGAAGCGCAAACCCTATGACGAAAGCGAGAATGATGTAAGTCAATGCGCTCTGGAGCGGTCGCGCCATCAAAGCGCAAACTCCGGCGACCGCGAGGGGAAAACCGGCCATGGAAGCAATCTGAATCGCGCGATAAATAATCGGAGCCTCCGCCGACCGGAAGCCCGCGTGCATCAGTTGCTTTTGAAGTTTTTTCGCTTCCACCGCTGAAGGAGGCAGCAGTTTATTGATTGGCGCAGCCAGACGCTGCGCGATGTCCGCGGCCTGACTCTCATCCGGCATGACAAGCGGTTGGGCGCCATCAGTCGCAAGGCCACCCTTTCCAGCCATCCGGCGCAGCCTTTCAGTGGCAGCACTCTGCGGCCGGTACATCAACCAGTAAACACCCAGCAATGCGAGCGAGATGCATACGAAAGTGGAGACGGCGATTATCAGTATCATTTGCTGGGCCTTTTTCTCTTGGTCAGTTGTCCTCGTCCTTGTCAGTTTGTTCGCCCGTAAGCACGAACAACTGACTACTGATTAGATCTTGATGTTCAAAATCTTTCTGACAATCAACATACCTGTAATCTGGAGGAACAAGGCTGCTGCAATCAGGTAATGACCGCGCTGATCTTTCCAGAGCACGCTCATGTATTCAGGGTTCATAACGGTGACTATCAGCGCCACGAAAATCGGTAGCCCACAGAGTAGCCACGCGGACAAACGCGAACTTGTCGTCAGCGTCTTCAGATCTCCAAGGATGCGGAAGCGTTCACGAATCGTGTAGGCAACTTTCTCGAGGATCTCGGCGAGGTTACCGCCTGTCTCACGTTGAATCATGATCGCCGTCACACATATTTTGAGGTCGAGGATCGGAATTCTGTTCGTCAGGTTCTCAAGAGCCAGCTTCAGTGAAAGACCGAGATTCTGTTCTTCGTAAGCTTTGCGAAACTCAGTAGCGATCGGCTCAGGCATCTCCATTGAAACCATGTGCAGAGCTTCGGGGAAAGCATGTCCTGCGCTGAGCGCCCTGCTCATCAGGTCGAGCGTATCCGGCAGGTGTTCGAGAAACGCATCGAAGCGTTTCTTTCTTTTCCACCAAACGTGAACCAGCGGCAGTGAAGCAGTAACGAGTCCGCCAAGGATCATCAACGGAACAAATACTGTCAGCACTGAAGCCGCCAGCGCACCGAGCAGGCCTGACATAAACGAAAACATGAGCAGGCGCGAAGGCGTGATGTGCAGATCAGCCTGGTCCAACATGCGCTTCAACTGCAACGCGGACTGCATGCTGATCAGCGTGCGGTTGACCCACGGGATCTCGCTCATCAGCTCGTTGCGAGCCAGCACTACCTCGACGTCCTCTGCGTGCGCTGAGTGCAGTAAAGCTTCCGAGAGTCGCTTTTGCAGGCGCTGACGCTTCTGGTCAGTGCTGTGAGTAGCGAGCAGGTACGCGCCGAGCACCAGGAACAGCGCAAACACGAATACGAGAAACGATATGATCATTTTTGACTACACTTCCTCGAAGAAGACGCGCGGCAACTGCAAACCGCATGCTTTCAACCGTTCGGCAAACCGTGGGCGAATTCCTGTCGGGCGGAAGCGTCCAAGGACCGTGCCCTGAGAATCGACGCCGGTTCTCTCGTATTGGAAAATTTCCTGCATGGTGATCGTTTCGCCTTCCATGCCGGTGATTTCAGAAATTGAAGTGACGCGACGCGAACCGTCAGACATGCGCGCAACCTGGACCACAAGGTTCAGCGCTGCCGCGATCTGTTGCCGCATGGCGCGATCGGAGAGACGCATGCCGGTCATTTGGATCATCGTCTCGAGCCGGGCCAGAGCGTCACGCGGAGTGTTTGCGTGGATCGTGGTCAAACTGCCGTCGTGACCGGTGTTCATGGCCTGAAGCATGTCGATCGCTTCGCCACCACGGACCTCGCCGATCACAATTCGATCGGGACGCATACGCAGCGAGTTGCGAACCAGATCTCTCTGCGTAACTTCACCACGACCTTCAATGTTGGGCGGCCTTGTTTCGAGTCGTACGACGTGTGGTTGTTGAAGCTGAAGTTCCGCTGAGTCTTCGATGGTAACGATGCGCTCGTTTTCCGGAATGTAAGCTGACAAAGCATTGAGAAGCGTCGTCTTGCCGGCGCCGGTTCCGCCTGAAATCAAAACGTTCAAGCGCGCGGTCACGACCATCTGCAACATGTCGGCGATGTCTTTCGTGAGTGCCTTGTATTCGATCAGCATCGACATTTTTAACGGATCGGAGCCGAAGCGGCGGATCGACAAGACTGGCCCATCGATCGCGAGCGGTGGAATGATCGCGTTGACGCGCGAGCCGTCTTGCAAGCGTGCGTCGACCATTGGCGACGACTCGTCGATACGGCGGCCGACTGACGAAACGATTCGCTCGATGACCCTCATCAAATGCTCGTCGTCTTTGAAGCGGACGTTGCTGGTTTCGAGCTTACCGCGGCGCTCGATATAGATCGTGTTATGGGTGTTAACGAGAATGTCGGAGATCGTGGAATCCGCGAGTAGCGGCTCGAGTGGTCCAAGTCCAAAGAGTTCATGCTGAACGTCGTTGACCAGCCGTTCACGTTCCGAGACGGACAACGGCATTGCTTCCTGGGCAAGCACGCTCTCGGCCAAACGCGAGACTTCCGCATGGACCTGTTCCGGAGTAAGACTCGACAGCTTGGTCAAATCCATCCGGTTGATTAACGTCCGGTGCAGACGCGCCTTCATATCCTGGAACGACTGCTGACCGGTTCCGTCCGATGGAGCGCCAGGCCCGCCATTGTTTCCGATTAATCTTTCACGTAGTGCCATATTGTTATCCACGCGCGGACAGGGGCCGCTTTATTAGACCTTTTCCATTGAGGCTTGAAGTTTGAAATTCGGTTGGGCCGACTGCTTCTTCAATAATCCGGCCCAGAAAGGACGGCGTTGTTTCGATTCATCGATTGGCGCGAGACCTAGCGAGATCTGCTCGGCAATACGACGAATCTCGAGCGCGATCTTCGAAGTTGGTTCAGCCTGCACGAGCGGTGTGCCGAGATTGATCGAACCGACTGCTGTTTGATAGTCACTCGGTATAAAGCCCACAACCGGCTCGCCTAAAAACTTCTCTACTTGCCGCAGATCCAGATCGATCTGCTTGCTCCAACGATTGACGACGATGCGCGTCTTCTTGCGTGGGTAACCAAGCTTATCGAAGATCTCCAGCGCTCTTTGAGTGCTACGAATCGCCGGAATATCGAGTGTCAATACCAACAGTATCTCGTCTGACTGATCGAGTGCGGCCAACGTGATCGAGTCGAACGTGTGTTGCGGATCGAGCACCACGTAGTCGAAGTGCTCACGCAGGCTTTGTAAGACTTCGAATATGTGTTGCGGTTCGATCCCGTCGGCGTGATCCGCTTCGGGCGGAGCTGCCAGCAACGAGAGGTGAGTCGAGTGTGGTATTACGAGACTGTTGATAAGCGCTTCGTCAAGGCGCTGGCGCTTCTCCACCATGTCCGCGATTGAATACTTCGCTTCCAGTCCCAGAAAGAGTGGCAAGTCGCCGGCGTGTAGATTGAGATCGACGAGAACAGTTTTAGAAGCTGTAGCTGCGGCGATGTTCGTTGCGATGAAAGTAGTGCCGCATCCACCCTTGCTGGAAAAAACCGAAACCATGCGGCCCTTCTTTTTGGGCGTTTCAACTTGCTTGGAAAAGATCTCCGCAGCTCGATCGAGCACCGTGCGCAGTTCCTCAGCGCTAATCGGAATGCGTAGAAACTCACGCGCGCCTGCTCGCAGGCTTTTCAGGATCATGTCGGGAGATGCATCCTGGGCGGCTGAAATGAGGGCGGTTCCCGGACATTCTTTGTTCAGGCGTTCAATGAATCTGACGGCATTGTCTGCATTTGGACCAAGAGCGATGATCGCTGCCTGCGGTTTCAGACGAACGATCTCTTCGTAGAGCTGATCTGCGTCGTTGCCGCCCGCAAGGAGCTTCACACGATCCTCGGCAGATAATGCCCTGCGAATATCTTTGAAGTTATCGAGTCCGGTGCTTAAGACTACTACTGAAATTGGTTCGGTCATCTCTTCCTCTTTGTTCTTCTTTCGAATCACTGCCGGCGGCTCTTAAACTGACATAAACTAGTGACAGAGTGCCTGGGGGATACGGTAGGACCATCGCGATGTTGCAAGGCCGGCTTTAACCGGAGCGATGTTCGAAAGGCTGGCGGACTAATGGCGCCATCCGGCAGTGGATTCGAAACTTGAGACTGGCATTTGTGGTTGTTGCCAACAATTGCTGTGCTAACCCTCCTGGGGTCTCCTGTTTTGAGACAACCTTTAAATAGGCGACGGAATGAATCCGGAACTCTCGCCCGTCAACGTGGTGTTGTAACTCGGCATCGTGATAGTGGTGCCAACGATTGGGATAACAAACTGGAACTGGTACTCATCAATACTTACTGAGACAGTTCCCTTGTTTACTGCCATTTCCGAATAATTAACCGTTACCTGGTCAGGGGTAAGGTTGGGGATCATCGGTTGAGTGCCACCGTCTTCATCTCCGTAGACCACAACGTTCTTGACCTTTGCAACGTCATCAACGGAATGAACAGCGGCGTATCTCGCTCCGCGCCGGGCAGCGTCCGAAAGAGCATTGTGTACCCAGAGCGCACGACCGAATTCAATTACCCCAAACATCACTGTTAGAAACGCCAGGGCCGCGATTGAAAATTCAACCAGCGTCGCGCCCTGCTCATTTGATTTGAACCGTGTGCTTTGCCTCATCGTTTTGCCCCTTGCATTAAATTGGGGGAGGTTGACTTAAGAGATAACGCATCGTCACGCTCGGACTTACGTCGATAGCGAGCGAGAGATCGTCTAATCCCGTCAACAATCCCAGATCAAAGATCGGGTCGTACTCGTAACCGACGATCTCGAATCTTGACAGTGGCTGGCGTAACTCCGGAACCGCCCGCTTGCGTAATAATTACGTGCGATTTCTCGAGTCCCGCTAAGACCGGCGTACCAGAGGCGGTGGTTGACCCGTACACGACGATGTTCTGAGCGGTATCTTTCTCCTCGGCTGTAAGAAAGTTAGTGGAGAGATACCGGCTTCCGCTGCGTGCTGCTTTTGCCAGAGTTGTGTACTCGTAAAAGAAACGGCCGAACTCAGCAGTCGCCGCAAATAAAAGCACAAAGATCGGGATGACTATTGCGGCTTCCACTAACTGCAAGCCTTGCTCGTCTCGTGTGAAACGATGTAATTGCAGAAATCTCATGTATCGGCGTCGACTGCGAATTCTTCGGATTCTTGCGTGCATGATTTCACCTACTTGTAGAGAACCGGAACAGCCATGTTGCTGTTGCCGGGGCCGGCTCCTGGAACGAAGGAACTGTTTCCGGCAAATGCTGTGGTCGTGATGTATTCGGCCTTTAGTTCACCGCCGGACCACCGCCGACAGAAGTTTGCAGGAAGAACACACCGAACCTATCGACGACGACTGTGTCACGACCCTCTCCCGGCGCTTCTTTGGTAATTGGCATGAAAACGATGCGACGTCCGGTGATGCCCGGTCCTGACCTTTCGGTTTTTCGATTTTAGTGCCGTACTCCGAGTGTGTGATGTTCTCCTTAACGTTCGAATCGGCTGGTGATGTGACAGGATCAAGCCCACCAGCATAGATGCCAAACCGCGTGTTGATTCCCTGACGGACCGGACCTGAACTCACACCTGGTTTTGTCTTCACTACCTGACCTGCGGAGATACACCAGTTAACTCCGTTTGCCATTCCCTCTCGAACACCACTACCACCTGATGTGATCGGCGCGAGCAACTGATAATTTCCCGGGAAACGTGTTCGCCCGGTTCTAAGCGGAAGGTGTAGGTGCGGCCTGGAGTGATCGGGTCGCCCGGAATATCCAGTATAAAGGCCGGCAGCCATGGACAGATGACGTTTATCGAAACGGATTTACCTGCCGTCGCTGTCGCTGACATGTCCCGGCTGTTGCCCAATACAAAAGCGGTGAAAGAAACGCCGACCGGTGATTCCGGCGTCGTAACTTTGACAAAACGAATGTTCGCCGCGGTGCCAGCGTCATCCGCAGCCCCTTCGCTCATGTAAGTTGCACCATCAAGGTTAACGGCGAACTCCACATTGCTACGTGGGAAGCTCACACCCGTATGGTTGAAGTTGTAGTTGTTCATTGCGGCCACGGCGCGATTTGTGGCCTCAGTAATTCCCGGAGCGAAGCCCGTCAAACCAGAAACGCCGGCCAATGCTGCTGCATCGGCCGCGTTCTGGAGTTCTGTCTTCGACAGATAGAACCTGCTGATATCGACACCCAAACCGACTGCCAGCAGGACTGCCAACATCGCCACTGACGACATTGCCAGGATTGAACCTCGTTCCTTGTTTCTTGATCCCGCGTGTTCTGATCTCTTGTTCATGTTTCCCCCTCTAAGTTCGAACGACGATCGGCTCGAGAAAGAGGTTGTTACCAGGGCCTGACTGAACTCGGATCCGAATCCAGCACTACTGCTTTGGCTACTGGTAGGGCAGGATTAGTGTTGCGAACACTACCGACTGCGCCGCCACTGGTGGTTTGAGTAGCACTGTCGGCAGTCTTTGATTTGCGCTCGTCAAACTTCGATGGAGCTGGCGTCTGTTGTTTCTCTCCGGAGATCTTGTAACCGGTGTCTCCCGAGACTCCTTCACCCTTCGGCTCAACACCCAACGGTGAATTGCCCTTCAGACCATCGAGGCCACGCATATTCGGCAGGTCGTCGGGGGTGACTGGCTTAACCATGTGCGCGGTTACGATGAACATCAGTTCGGTCTCTTTCTTCTCGAACGACTTTGATTTGAAAAGAGCGCCGAGGATCGGAATGTCACTGACGATCGGAATTCTCGACAGATTCTTGGTCTCGGTGTTGTCGAGCAAACCTGCGAGCGCGAATGACTGACCATCGCGCAGCTCAACGCCGGTCTTGGCGCGGCGAGTGCGCAGCGCAGGGATGACGAAACCGTTGAAGCGTACACCGTTGTAGAAGTCGATCGTGGAAACTTCCGGTTCGAGTTCCAGGCGGATATGGTCTTCATCGATGATCGTTGGTTTGAAGTTCAGGCGAACACCATATTCTTTCCAAACGATAGTGATGCCGGTACCATTGCCTTGCCCAATGCTGAATGACGGGCACCGGAAATTCGCCGCCGGCGAGGAAGCTCGCCTGCGCACCGTTCATGGCGATCAGGTTTGGCTCTGCCAATTCACGGAACGCACCTTCCTGACGCAGCATCTCTCAGGAACGCACCAGTGTTGATCTGTCTATTGAAGATGAAGAGATTAAGAGCCGGTTGAATAACCAAATCGAGTGCGGAGACGCCCCCCGGGCCGGTAGCAGTTTCGTCGAGTTGGCTTGGACCATTACCGCTGTTAAAATATCCACCCGTACCACCTTGCGGCAGTGAAGTGAACGACGTGCCGTAGTCGCGCAGTTTAGTGCGATTCACTTCAGCAACGCGAACCTGAAGTTGAACCTGCATGGCGTTCGAAGTCGGCGACGTAAGCATGTTTACAGTCTTGAAGTTCGCGGCTTCGATAACGCTCTGCACCTGCGCTGCCGTGGTTGCATTCGAAACGCTGCCTGAGATCACAACTGATCCGTTGGCCTGGCTGAGACGAATGTCATCCTTCGGAAACAACGCGCGGATCTGAGAGTCCATCAGTGAAAGATTGGCACGGACGAAAACGTCAAATACCAAAAACTGACCGCCAGTCTGCTCCCATGCGATGAAGTTGACCTGACCGAAGGCTTTTCCGTTCACGAGCACCTGGTCTGGCGTGACGAGCACGGCTTCCGCGATTTCAGGATTCGAAACCGAAAAGCGTCCGACCGGGCGATCGAAATTGATCACGCGCGACTGTCCCACGAGAACGTTAACCGCGATGGCTTCTTTGTTCTGGCTAAAAGACGCCTTGTAGGAGGTTTCCTGGGCGTGCGCGATGGAAGTTGCAAAGATAGTTATCAGTGACGCCAGCAATAAACTGACTCGGCGTGCGATTGGGGAACGGCTCTGCATGATCTTTATGCTCCTTTGTTTCTAGCGATCGTCAATGCGATCAAACTTCAAGTATTCGTTTAGAGTTCAAGCTTCAGCTTGTTGCTTAAGAGCGCAGCCTAAAGGCTGAACTCTGAACATTGCGGTGTTCTGATCTATGGAAACTCGACGGCACGCTTCTTCGCGCCCTCGATCATTTCCACTGACGCACGCGGTGTCGGCTGAGGAGCTGGGGCCGCTTCTACTGGCTTACGCGCCGGCGCTGATCTGCGTACTGGTTTCGACTCGCTCTTTGGCTGCTCACTTTTCAGTGAACCCGGATCCGGCGCCTGCATGGCGACATCACCACGTGAACAAGTTGCGCTTGTTGACGCCCGGTGTCTGCTCGTCACCCTGATCGATCTGGTTACGCATCACGAGTTGCAGCTTGCCTTCCGCTGATGCGAGCGCAAGTTTCTCTGCTTGTTCGGGAGTAACCTGGAGGGTGACAGCCTTAACGCTATTGGCTTCGCGTTCGTTTTCAGGCTTGTCGATGTTTTGACCGCTGGCCAGAACCTTAATGTTCTGCAACACGATCTTCGACACGGGATCTTGCCGGCTTGCGGCCTCGGCAGGATCGATGGTGACAACTACGTCCACCATGGTGCCGGGCTGGATGAATCCGGAGATACCGGCCGCATCGTCGACCTTGACAGTCATCGCGCGGTAGCCTTCTGGGATCACCGCAGAAAGACCAGCCATAGTTCCTTCAGCCGCCAATCTTGCTTCCGTGATCGGCTCGCGCGCGGCGATGTTGACAACGGCTACGCGCCCGGCCAGTTTTTCGACCGAGTCATAAGCTCCGTCCGGAGTTGATTCCTTCGGAAACTGGACCACCGTGATCTGCTCGGCAACGATCTTGCTGCCGAGCGGAATTGGGACTTTCGCCACGGCTACATTTGTCAAATTTTTGCTGAAGGCCTGTGCTTTGGATAAGTATTTGCTGACTGTTACGGCAGCTAGCACTCCAAACAACAGCGCCCCTACTAAAACAATTAAGAAACGTTTATTTCGCATGGAATCAACTCTCCGTTCTCGCCAGGTCAGGCCTGGTAATAGTTACTGTTAGGGCTTGAAGATCGCGGTTGAAATGATGGCGCCCACGGTGATAGCCACACCGTAGGGAATGGTGAGACGACGATCGGCAGGAACACTAAATTTGGGCATCTGCCAGCCTGGTAACAAACCGACGAAAATCTGCAAGACGCGAAACATGGTGGTCTTGAAAATTCCAGATCGCAGAATTGAAATCAGGGCAAGCACACCGCCGGTAATGACGACAACAAAAAAAGTCGGAAGAACAAGGTGAGCGCCGGTCACTGAGCCGATGGCGGCGAAAAGTTTGACATCGCCGGCTCCCATCGCCCCGAAGACGTGCAACATGAACATCAGTATGAATGCGAATACACAGCCACCGAGGCTGCTTAGACCACCGCTAATTCCACCGATAGCTAAATTCAAGATGATGCCGGCGATCAGTGTGGCGAGCACGAATAGGTTTGGAATACGGCGATACCGCACGTCGTAGTAGATAATGAGTACGGCGAGCGGAATTAAGAACAACTGGAAAACTGTTGCGGTTGAGGTAAGCATTTCAATCTGGCAGCATGGTACTGGGAGAATTAGTAGAAAACTGGGGGCGCACCTGTGTAGTCGAAGAACTTCACAAGGCGCGCCTCCAGCCGGCAGCAATGTTGATCCGTGCTGCCGGCACTATCACTTCTCCAGAATTATCGCGGCGATCGTGTCGGCGAGTTCCTGGATGCGGGCGCCAATGTTCGTGCCCAACGCGGTGAACGCGGTGACAACTGCGATGGCTACGAGCGCTGCGGCTACTGCGTACTCAGAAAGTTCAAGACCGGTTTCGTCATTCAAAAATCTCTTAATCATTTTGTTGCTCCTTTTGGATTCGATTAGGCGTTGTTGCTCGAACGAGCGGACAATTCAATGCGGGAAGGGTTATGACCACGCTCGTTCGCTGTCGAAAGTGGAACAGTTGTGGACGTGCGGCGCCCGAAACCATTGATTCCACTGAGGACAGCACTCAACAACGTCAACAGCACCAGCAATACAAAGTTATCCTTGAGTCCCACCGTCTTGATACTGACAAGTATGGCCAGCGCCAGGAACGGAGAAAGGATCACGAGCATTACTGCTGATGTTAAGTCTCTTGTGGTGATTGCCTTCATAAGGTTTGTCTGCTCGACCTATTAATGCGAGGCTTTGCGCTTCGCGACGAGCATGACTTCTACAACCAGCGTGCCAGTGGTCCGCCTTCGGTTTTTCGGGACTTTGTGGTCCAATTTGTCGCCCGCGGTTGACAAGCGCGCGTGGTCCAGGGATGGGAAGATGAGGTATTGGACCATGAAGTTAGCGTATTCTTAGCGGTTGGAGCCTTGTCGCCCGCAGGCTACAAGAAGAAGCCACAAAGGCACAAAAGCAAAAAGGAACGCTTGATGTGCTCAAGCCTTCCTTCCCTTTGTGATTTTTGTGCTTTTTGGGCTAAGCTCGGTATTGCATGCCGGGCTCGGTATCTTCTTGTAAAAAGTCCCCGATATCGATCGCCAGGCGCTTTAACTTCTTGTAAAGCGTCTGTCGCGATCCAAGCCCCAGCGCTTCACTCGCCTTCGCAACGTTGCAATCGTGGCGTTTGAGAGTCTCAGTGATCACGCGGCGCTCGTAACTCTCGAGCAACTCGTCGAGTCGCTCCGCTGTTCCCTCAGTCTGCGCTCCCTGCGGGCAGATCCTGGAGCTTATGTTCTCCGGCCTGATGTAACCATCATCCTCTGCATAAAGAACCAGTCGCTCAATCTCAGCGCCGAGCTCTCGAATATTCCCGGGCCATGAATACGTTTCGAGAATCTGGATCGCCTCCGCTGTGATTCCAGAAATCGGTCGTTCGTTCTTCCGCGCGTAATGACTGATGAAATGCGAGATTAGTGTCGAGATGTCTTCGCGTCGTTCACGCAAAGGCGGCACCTTCACACTCAAAGTGGCAATCCTGTAGTAAAGATCTTCGCGAAACAATTTCTCGCCCACCAGCATCTCGAGATCCTTGTGCGTTGCGGCAATCACGCGCACGTTAACTTTGCGCGGCGCGCGCTCACCGAGAGTGTGAATCTCACCCTCCTGTAGAAACCTCAGAAGTTTTGGCTGGAGTGGAAGCGGCAGGTCTCCAATCTCGTCGAGAAACAGAGTTCCGTTCTCTGCTGAGCGTATCAATCCCGCCTGATCTGTCATCGCTCCCGTAAACGTTCCGCGGCGATGGCCAAAAAGCATGCTCTCGATCAATTCAGCAGGGACCGCAGAACAGTTGAAAGGAATGAACTCACTTTCCGATCGCCTGCTGAGACGGTGAATCGCGCGCGCGATCAGTTCTTTTCCGGTTCCTGATTCGCCCGTTACGAGAATAGTTGAGTTTGAATCTTTTATGCGCTCGACGTTGCGCGCCACTTCACACATTGCGCGACTGCTAAACACCATACCCGGCAGCGAATTTGCCGAAGACATACCCGCCGGTTTCGTCGAGGGCGCGAGGACTGGTACAGACGACTGGTGCGAATGGGCCAGATGCGCTACGTCGCTGAGCGCGTTCAGTTCCTTTGCTTGTTGCGGGGTTAAGGGACGGACACAACGACCGTAGAGCGCCGCGCCTTCACGCGTGCTCGAGGGCGAAGCGAGCAAAAGGCAGATCGCCTGGTCCCCTTCAGTCGCCGGCTGTGGTCGACCTTTACTCGAAAAGACCTCCGCCACCACACCTTCGGCGATTGCGATCTCCTGTTCCTCGAGTCCTTCGGCCCAGCGCAGCGTCGGTTTACCAGCATCGGACGTGGCCCAAATGGATAAGCCGTAGGTGGGCGCAGTCGCCTCCACCATCAGGCTCATCTTGATCATCACCTCGTAGAGAAGATCCGGACCACCATTAGCGGCTTCACAAACTGCGCGTACGATTGAGCTGATTGGTAGCAGGAGCGTATTCGACTCGGATGCTGGGGCTTCCGGGTTAAGAACCGAAGAGTCAGACATCGACACCCTTCCTTCAGGAATGTGCTCGAAAAAAGCGAAAGGGATCCTTTTTGTGTGAGAGGCCGCGGGACAGGGGCTAATCAAGATCGCCCACGTGTTAGGAGTCTAGTTTGCAAGGCCGTAACTGTTCAACAAGTTTTAACGGCGTGGGCAGAGCCACCGCCGCGAAGCAATCCGGCGGCGAAGCCAGACTTACAAGCGCGGCCCGTTTCCGGCTTGCCGCCTGATGTGCGGCGTCTGGCTCTGCCCCGCCGTCGCTGAATTTCCGTTCGCCGCACGTTCGCCTTAAGCGTTCTTATTCAAGTAAATGTTGAACTTACGCAGGTAAAGCGTTGAGCGAAAAAACCTTTACAGTGCTTAAGCACGATGCTACATTCCGGCCGTGTCGCCGCTAAGTTGTTGAGTGGCAACAAATTGACAAGCCGCAAAAGTACATTCAGTTGGGGCTGCTGGTCACTGCATGCCAGCTATATTGTGGCCAAGCCCACAGATTTGTTAAGCAGCCTCTTAACTGGCGCATGACAATCTACTCGGGTCATCGGGATGGAAGGCCGTCGATGGAGAGGCCTTCACCTTTGCCGCAGGTGGCATTGAGCTGAACGTACGAACTGAGCGGAATCTGAACGGCAAAGGATTGGGAGGTGTCAAGTGAGCAGCAAGGTCGCAAATTATTGGGTTGACGAGCGAATCAGAGCGCAGCGCGTAGCGCCGCGCTCAAATTCTTCTCTAGCTTCGGTGCAGCAGATCTCGATCGAGATCCTTGGAACGCGCACAGAAGTGCGACGACGTGGGGGAATAATTCCCTCCTGGGTTGTTTTTGGAATGATTTTGCTTGCGACCCTGGCTGTCTGTGTGACAGTCAACATGCGAACCCGCGCCAAAGTTCAGGTTGCAGCGCAACAACTTACTGCAATGCAAACGGACGTCGAAGCGTTGCGTAACGTGAACCATTCGTTAAAAACCGAAGTGCAAAGACTTCAAACAGATCCCCGGACCATCGAGCTCGCGGCGCGTGCCCGGCTCAACATGGTTCGCAGCAATGAATATGTAGTACCAGTTGAATGATTGAGACCACTGAAGTGAGGAACCAATTTCAATACCTGCCCAAACCTGCCCATAGTGTTTCCCTGCTCGACAACCACGCAACCGGGTAAACCTTCCGAGTTGGCGCGGCTGTGACTGCCATCGCAGCCGCGCTCCCCTCTTACAGAACCGAGCGCGATAGCGCCGGGTCAAACTCACCTCGACAAGCGTCGTTGTGAGGTGATTTACCCGGCGCTACCGCGCTCGGTTCTGTTGTTGCGTGAGGGATTAACGTAAACTAATATCGATTTCGCACGAAAATCGTCAGATCGCGAGAGGTCGAATGCCTGAAACAAAGGAAACCTCACCCGCTGAGGTCGAGCGAGAGAATTGGGAAGAGCAGACGCTGAAACCTGCGCTCGAGAAACATCCCGAGCGTAAAAAGAGTTTTCAGACTGTCTCACTCGAAGATGTCGAACGGCTCTACACGCCCACCGACATCGACGAGGTCGACTTCGCTCGCGACATTTCTTTCCCGGGCCAGTTTCCGTACACACGCGGTATTCATCCCACAGGCTATCGTGGAAAACTCTGGACCATGCGCCAGTTCGCCGGTTTCAGCACTCCCGAAGAAACCAACGCGCGGTTCAAGTACCTGCTCGAACAGGGACAAACAGGGCTTTCAGTCGCCTACGATCTTCCGACTCTGATGGGTTACGACGCTGACTCACCTTTATCAGAAGGCGAAGTTGGCAAATGCGGCGTGGCGGTTTCGTCACTCGCCGACATGGAAGTGCTCTTCGACGGAATTCCCCTCGAACAGGTCACCGTTTCGCAGACGATCAACGCGCCTGCCTCAGTTCTGCTCGCGATGTATCTCGTCGTCGCCGAGAAACAGGGCGCGAGCTGGGATAAGATCTCCGGAACTCTACAGAACGACATTCTCAAGGAGTACATCGCGCAGAAAGAATGGATCTATCCGATCAAACCCGCGATGAAGCTAGTCGTGGACACGTTTGAGTTCTGCACAAATCAAGTGCCGCGTTATAACCCGATTTCAGTGAGCGGCTATCACATTCGTGAAGCAGGCGCGACGGCCGTTCAGGAACTGGCTTTCACTTTGCGAGACGGTATTGAGTATGTCGCATGGGGTGTTGAGGCAGGTCTGGACGTCGATCGCTTCGTGCCGCGAATTTCGTTCTTCTTTAACGCGCATAATGACTTTTTCGAAGAGATCGCGAAGTATCGCGCGGCGCGGCGCATCTGGGCTCGTGAGATGAAGAGCCGTTTCGGCAGTACCTATGAACGCACGCTGCAAATGCGCTTTCACACTCAAACGGCCGGCGTCTCTCTGACGGTCCAACAGCCGCTCAACAACATCGTTCGCGTCGCGATCCAGGCACTGGCCGGCGTACTCGGAGGCACACAGAGCCTACACACAGACGCGTACGATGAAGCGCTCGCGTTACCAACTGATCGCGCAGCACTCATCGCACTTCGCACTCAGCAGATCATCGCCGAAGAAACAGGCGTGGTTAATACGGTCGATCCACTCGGTGGTTCTTACTACCTTGAAGCATTGACTGAAAAGATGGAACAGGAAGCGCTCGAGTATTTCCGGAAGATCGATGCGATGGGCGGAATGGTCGCTGCGATCGAAAAGGGATTTCCGCAGCGCGAGATCCAGGACTCTGCTTATCATTACCAGAAGGCCGTGGAACGACGGGAGCAGGTAATCGTCGGCGTCAACAAGTATGCGATGACTGACGAACCTTCCGAAGTCCCAATCCTTGTCATCGACGAATCAGTTCGCACCCACCAGGTCGAACGGCTCGAGCAAACGCGCACACGCCGCGACAAAGGCGCCGTTGCAAACACACTCGAAAAGCTCAAGCACGCCGCGCAGAAAAACGAAAACACGATGCCGGCGACGATCGATGCGGTCCGTGCTTACGCAAGCCTTGGCGAGATCTGTTCGGCGCTGCGAGATGTCTACGGCGTTTACGAAGAGCCCGCGTTTTAATAGGCCTGCAAAGCAGGCGAAAGCATATAGCCTGGGGTGGAGCGAAAGTTATGTATGAGCGAATAAGAGGTGGCGTATTCTTGATGAGTTTGTTCAACGAACCATCAACCTTATTGCTAAGGAGGAATACGCCGTGGAGGAAGTTAACGTAGTTGATTACAGGAATCCAGGAGTGCCCTTGCCGGTGGCGGATGCTTTGACTGAGGTGTTACGGCGTCGCGCAAAGGAGTTGTTACAGCAGGCAGTTGAAGCAGAAGTGACAGCCGCGATCGCGCAGTATGCGGAGTTGAAAGATGCCCAGAGCCGGCCGCGCGTCGTGCGCAATAGTTATTTGCCCGAGCGCCCTATCCAAACGACGATTGAGGCCGTGCAGTGAAAGCGCCGCGCGTGCGTGACCGAGGTGGCGAGCTGAAATTTAACTCCAGTCTTCTCCCTCCTTACTTACCGCGTACGCCGAGCTTAGACGAGCTGCTGCCGTAGCTGTATTTAAAAAGATTGTCGAGCAGTGATTTCTCTGGCGCCTTGACCGCGTTGCTGAGACCTGCGGCACCCAGTTATCAGCCGCGACCATTTGCCGTTTGAAAGAAGTCTGGCCGTTAGAATACGAGCAATAGCAGCGACGCAATTTGAGCGACAAAGAATATGTTTATGTGTGAGCCAACGAGATCTATTTTGACGTGCGTTGAAGATCCTAGCCCGTGCATGTTAGTGGTAATCAAAGCCACTAAAGAAAGACGCAAAGAGTTACTGAGACTGACTGATAGTTATCGCGAATCAGAAGCGTCATAGAAAGACTTGCTGCTAGACCTAAAAGAGCAAAGCCTCACCATAGATCCCCAATTAGCCATCAGCGATGAGTCGTTGCGTTTTTAGAAAGCCTTGCCGCAGTGTTTAGCAGTACGCGTACGCAACGTTGCTGGAAGCACAAAAGCGCGAACGTGCTCAATAAACTACCAAAAAGATTGCAAACCAAAGCGAAAGCAGATCTCAACGATATCTGGATGGCTGAGACGCGCGCGGCGGCGGAACAGACCTTCGATAATTTCCGGTTTTGCGAGCGAAACCCCAGGGTACGTTAACGGCTACGTTGTCAGCCCGTGAAAACGGGCGGCAGACGTTCGCGGATCCCGCGCTGTCGCCCGCGTTGCGGGCTCGAATCTTTTTTAATCAACCTACCTAGGGTTGCGCTCGCAAAGCCTCGCTCCACCCTAGGCTACACGCTGACACGCGCTTCGCGCGTTGAACCCTAAGCGTTAGAATGCATCCATGTCCGAGCGAAAGATTAGAATACTTGTAGCCAAACCTGGTCTTGATGGTCATGACCGCGGAGCAAAAGTAATCGCGCGCGCCCTGCGCGACGCAGGCATGGAAGTGATCTACACCGGCCTGCGGCAAACGCCCGAGATGATTGCTGCCGCGGCTCTTCAGGAAGACGTCGATGCTGTCGGCGTCTCAATATTAAGTGGCGCCCACAACACCCTCTGCCCGCGCATTGTTCAGTTGCTCCGCGAGAAGGGCATGGACAACGTCCTGGTGCTCGTCGGCGGGATCGTCCCTCAGGAAGACCTGCCGCGACTCAAGCAGCAAGGCGTCGCCGAGGTTTTCCTGCCCGGAACCCACACGGACGACATCGTCAATTTCTTAAGAGCCAACGTTAAAGCCCGCGAATAAACTCAAGCCAGCCTACAGATTTGTGGACTTCCTTCCATTTTTTGGATGCCCCACAAGTTTTAACCACCTCGATCTGTAGAGATTTGCCCGAAAATATCCCGCATTTTGTTGGTCCAACTGAGAGGCATGTAGGTTGCGAACCAATAATCGCAACATTCTGTTGGATTGCTGTCGCACTTTCCCCCGACAGTCCTACCATTTACAGGAGATAACTATCATGCAGACCAGCTACTTAAAGAGATGGCTCTTTTCGGCCTTCTTGTCGATGTTGCTTGTTGCATCGTCAGGATTGGCGTTTAGCGTCTTCGGGCAAACCTCCAATACGGGCACAGTCACTGGAGTGGTCAGTGATGAGAAAGGTGGCTTAGTTCCCGGCGCCTCGGTGAAGTTAGTGAACGTGGGCACTAATGCGGAACGCGCTGCGACTACCAGTTCCGATGGTGTCTATGAGATCACTCAACTCGTACCCGGCAACTATCGATTGGAAATCGAAGCTCAAGGCTTCTCCAAGTATGTTCAAGAACCCGTGGTGATAAACGTGCTGCCACGCACTACGGTCAGTCCTATATTAAAAGTTGGTGGAATCGGAGAAACGGTAACTGTCACGGGTCAAAGCGAAGCACTCGTGGAAACGACCAAAACAGAGGTTGGCGGAGTTATAGACCAGCGTCGCCTGGAAAACCTCCCTGTGAATGGGCGCTCGTTCGCATCGCTCGCGATCCTGATTCCGGGAGCCACGTTGCAGCCATCGTTCGACCCAACCAAGGCGCGCGTCGGCACGTTCTCGGTTGGTGGTTCAACCGGCCGCAATCTCAACATCACCATCGACGGCGGTGACAACAAAGACAACGCAGTCGGCGGCATTCTCCAGAATTTCTCGATGGAAGGAATTCAGGAGTTTGCACTTTCGACGCAGCGCTTCTCAGCAGCCAACGGTCGCTCCGGCGGTGCGTTGCTGTCAGTGGTGTCGAAGAGTGGAAGCAATGATTTTCATGGTTCGGTCTTCGGGTTCTTCCGTGACGATTCGTTGAACGCAAATGCTCCGAAGATCCTGGCTGACGTAAACCCCGAACTTTTTGACGATCCAGCCGATGCGGTGAAACCACCGTTTAGCCGGCAGCAGTTTGGTGGGTCGTTTGGCGGTCCTATTAAAAAGGACAAGGCTTTCTTTTTCGGTACGGTCGAGCGCACACGCGAGCGTGGTAACTCGATTGTCCCCACCATGATCGTGAAAAGATCGAGTTCCTCGAACCGTTCGGTTACGAAGCTGTCCAGTTCCTCCCGCAGCCGTTCAATGATTGGCAGTACACAGTAAAGGGCGACTTTAACCTTTCACCAAACCATA
>CAWCZP010000009.1:0-221239 GCA_963800055.1 uncultured Acidobacteriota bacterium | reverse complement strand
TATCCCGACAACCGAGGTCACTCTCCCGCGTGGACGCGATCCTCGCGGACTGCAAGGACGCGGTGCGCATCGAGGAGATCTTCGCCGAGCGCAAGCCGGCCGTGGTCTTCCACGCCGCCGCGTACAAGCACGTGCCGCTGATGGAGGAGAACCCGGTCGAGGCCGTCCGCAACAATGTGGTCGGCACGCGGATCGTTGCTGCCGCGGCCGGCGGCGCCGGGCGTCAAGCGCTTCGTGCTCGTCTCGACCGACAAGGCCGTCAGCCCGTCGACCGTGATGGGCGCCACGAAGGGCTCGCCGAGTGGGCCGTCGAGGCCGCGCAGCACCGCTTCCCGCACACGCGCTTCGCGGCGGTGCGGTTCGGCAACGTGCTCGGCTCGTCCGGCTCGGTCGTCCCGATCTTCCGGCGCCAGATCGCCGCGGGCGGGCCGGTCACCGTCACCGACCCGAGACGATGACCCGCTACTTCATGACGATCCCGGAGGCCGTCCAGCTCATCATCCGCTCGGGCGCGATCGGCGACGGCGGCGAGGTGTTCGTGCTCGAGATGGGCGAGCCGGTGCAGATCGTCGATCTCGCGCGCAACATGATCCGGCTGTCCGGCCGCGAGCCGGACACGGACATCGCGATCGAGATCGTCGGCCGCCGGCCGGGGGAGAAGATCCACGAGGAGCTGTTCAACCCGGACGAGCGGCCGCGGCCCACGCCGGCCGAGAAGATCGTCTGCGCCGAGCGCGCGCCGGTCGAGCCCGAGTGGGTGGAGGCCGCCTTCGCGCGCGTGGAGGAGCTCGTGTACTCGGGCGACGCCCACGGCCTCGCCGCGACCGTCACCGGCCTCGCCGGGGAGCGCGTCGCGTCGGCCGCCTGGAACGCCGAGGCCGACGAGTCCTCCATTCCCGCCTCCGAGCTGCACGAGCTAGCGCCCGGGTGCCCAGCTAAGGTCCCTGCGCAAGTGGAGCTCATCCAGGAGATCGGTTCCTACGCGGGGTTCGCGGCTGTCATCGGGCTGGCGGTCCTGTCCGCCCTCTACTTCTCGCAGGCGCGTGACGTAAAGCGCCTGCGCGATTGGGCCGGCAGGGCCCCCGAGCGGGCGGCCGAGATCGACTCCGGTAGCCGCGCCGCCGCCGCGGTGCCGGTCGCCGCGCGCCCGCAGCCGCAGGCCCCCGCCGCTCAGGAGGGGACGACCGCGCCCGCCGCCGGGGCCGCGGCAGCCTCCGGGGCCGCGGCAGCCTCGGCGGGAGCCGCGCCGGCGACCGCTACCGCGGGCGCGCCGGGTGGCAATGGCACCGAGGAGGGCGCCGACCTGGCCGCCGCGGGTGCCGACGACGACGAGTCCGCCGAGAAGCCGGCTGTGGCCCCCGCCGCCGCCACGCCGGCCGGCGCGGTCGCGTCAGCCGGTACCGCCGAGCGCACCGGAGCCGCCACGGGCGGGGCGGGCACGGCCGACCGCCCCGGAGCAGCCGGTGGAGCCGGCACGGCCGACCGACCGGCAGCCGGTGGAGCCGGAACGGCCGAGCCCGGCACCGCGGTCCGCCCGCCCGGCGCCGCGCCCGCCACCGGCGGAGCCGGCCCGGACGACACCGGCACCGGCGCGAAGGTCCTTCCGGCCCGCCGCCCGGTCCCGCCCGTGCGCCCGCGCCCCACGATCCCGCCCCGCACCGTCCCACCGCGCTCCGGCCAGCCGTCCGTGCTCGGCCAGGCACCGGGCTCGCGCCCGCCCGCCCGCGGCGGCCGCAGCTGGCCGCGCGCCGCGCTACATCGCGCTGATCGTTGCCGGGGTCATCATCCTCGGCCTGGGCGGCACCGTCGGGATCCTCCAGCTCACGAAGGAGGAGGAGAAGTCCGACGAGCCCACGGCCCAGCCGCCCGACACCAACGTCGACGACCCCACGGCCGAGCCCGACGAGCCGGAGCCCGCGCGGATCAACCCGGGCGACGTCACGGTGACCGTGCTCAACGCCACGAACACGACCGGCCTGGCCGTCCGGGTGCTCTCCCAGCTGGAGGGGCAGGGGTTCAAGAAGGGCAACACCGGCAACGCGGTGGAGCGCCAGCGCGCTGAGTCCGTGGTGATGTACAAGCCCGGCAACAACGACGAGGCGCGTGCGGTGGCCCGCCGCCTCGACATCGGCTCGATCGAGCCGATCGACTCGCAGGCCCAGCAGCTCGCCGGCGCGGCGAACGTGGTGGTTGTGCTCGGGGCCGACAAGGCCAGCGAGTAGGGCCCCGGACCGCCCCGAGTGACGGACTTCCTCGACCTTCCCTCGCGGCCGGCCAAGCCGCGGGCCAGCGGCCTGACCCACGTGATCGACACGGGCCTCTCGAACGCGCAGGCGCGCGGGTCTGGTCGAGAGCGCCGGCGACTACGTCGACCTCGTGCGCCTCGGCTGGGGGTCGGCGTACGTGACCCCCGACCTCAAGGCCAAGATCGACGCCTACCGCGACGGCCGGCGTGCCGGTGATGCTCGGCGGCACGCTCACCGAGCTCGCGTGGCTCCAGGGCCGCGTGGACCCCCTGCGCGCGTGGCTGGCCGAGCTGGGCATCGAGCACGTCGAGGTCTCGAGCGGCACGGTCGCGATCCCCGACGACGAGAAGCCTCGGCCTGATCGAGCCGCTCGCGGGCGACTTCACGGTGTTCGCCGAGGTCGGCGAGAAGGACCCCGCCGCGCTGCTCGCGCCGTACCGCTGGGTCGAGCTGATCCGCGAGGCGCTCGAGGCGGGCGCCGACGCCGCGTCATGTGCGAGGGACGCGCCACCGGCGACGCCGGCCTCTACCGCCCCGACGGCGAGCCGCGCACCGGCCTGATCGACGAGATCGCGCACGAGGTCGACCCGCGAGCGCCTGATCTTCGAGGCCCCGCAGAAGCACCAGCAGGTCTGGTTCATCGAGCACTTCGGCGGCGAGGTCAACCTCGGCAACGTCCTGCCCGCCGACGTGATCTCGCTGGAGACGCTGCGACTCGGGCTGCGCGCCGACACGCTAGAGCTCTTCCACGGCCGCGCCGCCCGACGATTGATCTTCCTCGCCCGCCACGGCCAGACCGACGACAACGCCCCGCCGGTCGGGTCCAGGGCTGGCTCGACCCGCCGCTGAACGACCGCGGGCGCGAGCAGGCGCGCGCGCTCGCGGAGGAGGTGGCCGGCACCCGGATCGAGGCGCTGTGGACGAGCTACCATCGCCGCGCGGCCGAGACGGCGGCGATCGTGGGCGGCGGAGATCGGGCTCGAGCCGCGGGTCGACGAGCGGCTCGCCGAGTCGCGACGGGGCGACTGGGAGGGCCGGCTGGTCGAGGAGATCGAGCGCGAGGAGCCGGAGCCTGGGCGGCGTGGCTCGCGGCGGCGCCGGACTTCCGCTTCCCGGGCGGCGAGTCGCTGGAGGAGCACATGCAGCGCATGCTGGGCGGCGCTCGACGGACATCGCGGGCGGGCGGCGTGCCCGCGCTGGTCGTCTGCCACGGCGGCACGATCCGCGTGCGCGCTCGCCGCGCAACCACCCGGCGGGCCTCGAGGGCGTTCTGCACGATCCCGATGCCGAACGCCGCGCTGATCCCGCTCAGCTGAGGCGGGCGTCCCCGTACCCTCGCGGCGTGCGAGCCGCGCTGTCGCCCGCGTGGTATTCGCGCTGCTCGTGGCCGCCACCGGGGCGGCGTTCTTCGTCACGCCAGCGGCTGAAGACGCTCGGACCCGGTCGTCAAGCGGCTCGCCATCCCGCTCGTCGTCTCGCCCGAACGGCGACGGGCGCAAGGACACGGCCGGCATCGCGCTTCGAGCTCCCGAAGGGCGACCGGGTCACGGTGGCGCTGGTGGACGACGGACGGCGACCGGTGCGCCGGCTCGCCGACGACGGCGCCTGCGCGCCGGGCACGCCACGCGCTCGATCTGGGACGGGCGCGACGACGGCGGCCGCGTGCCCGCGACGGCGTGTACTACGTGCGCGTGTCGCTGCGCGACCAGGGCCGCGCGGTCACCGGCCCGCGCCGGATCGCGCTCGACACGACGCCGCCGCGGCCGCGGATCGTGCAGTCACGCCGCGGCCGGCTGTCGCGACGGCGCGTGTGCGCGGTCGCGGCTGAGGTTCCGGGGCCCGACCAGCCCGCCGCCGCTGGTCTCCGCGTCTGGCGCACCGACCGGGCAAGCGCGCGCGAGGTGGCGCGCTTCACGGTCGAGCGCGGCCAGCACGTCGCGAGTGGGACGGCGCCGTGGTCCGCCGGGCGGCTGGCGCCGGGCGACTACGCGTTCGCGTCACCGTGCAGAACGCGCGCGCTGGTCGACGGGACTCGTGCGCCGGCCAGCTGCCGCCCACGCGCGACGACACCCCGCGCCGCGCACCGGGCGTGACGATCCGCGACCTCGACGCTCGCCCCGCCGCTCGAGCCGGTCCGCGCGGGCGCCGTCGCACGCGTGCCGGTCGGCGGGCCGCGCGCGCGCCGGTCGCCTGGCGGCTGTCGCGGCGTCGGCTCGACCGGCGGCTGCGCCGCGGCCGCGGCGCGGGCGACGCGTTCGCCTTCCGCGTCCCGCGCGACGCCCGCCGGGCGTCTACATCGTCCGGGTCGCGAGGCGCGCGGGCCACCGCGGCGCGTGCCGCTGATCGCCGTGCGCGAGGCGCGGCCGCCGCGCCGTGCTGGTCGTCCTGCCGGCGATCACCTGGCAGGGCCGCAACGCGGTCGACGCCGACCGCGACGGGTTCGCCGACACGCTCGACACCTCGCGCGGCCGTGCCGGCGTCCGCGGCCGTTCGCGGGCGGCGCGCCTGCCGGCCGGGTTCGAGCGCGCAGGTCGGCGCCGCTGCTGCGCTTCCTCGACCGGCGCGCTCGCGCTACGACCTGACCACCGACTTCGCGCTGGCGCGCGGGCAGCGGGCCGGACTGCGCCGTGCGCAGGGCCTGGTGTTCGCTGGCAGCGCAGCGCTGGCTGCCCGGCCGCCGGACGCGCGCTGCGCGCTACGTCCGACGGCGGCGGGAAGGTCGCGTCGTTCGGCACCGACGCGCTTCCGCCGCCGAGGTGACGCTGCGCCCGGCGCTGCCTGGCCGAGCCCGAGCACGCCGAGGGGGAGACGTCTTCGGCGAGCGCACGCGCCCGTCCAGAGCCCGCCGGCGCCGCTGGTCGCGAGCCCCCGACGAGCTCGGGCTGTTCGCGCGGCACCGACGGCTTGATCGGGCTCTTCACGCGCTTCGAGCAGCCGGAGCGGCCGGCCGAGGGCGCCGAGCTGGTGGCCGACGGCCGGGCGCGACCCGGCAAGCCCGCGTTCGTGGCCTACCGGCTCGGGCGCGGGCTCGTGGTGCGCGTCGGCACGCCGCGAGTGGGGCCGCGCGCTCGACGGAGCCCGGAGGTGGCGGCGGTGACGAGGAGGATGTGGACGGTCCTGCCTACGGACGCCTAGCGGGCGGCGTCGGGATGCCGGCGTGGCCATCGCGCGCCCTCGCGGCGCCGGCGCGTTCCTGCTCCCCACCCGCGCGGCCGCGCGCTCGCGGCGATCGCTCGCGCTGGCGCTCGCGCCGGTGCTGGTGCTCGCCGAGCTCTGGGACACCGCGCAGGTCCGCGACCTGCGCGACAGCCCGGCGCCGTGCTCGCGGTCGCGCTGCCGGGCGCTCGTTGCTCTCGTGGGCGCTCGGCCGCGCTGTTCCTCCGCCGCCCGGGCTCGTTGCCGCTGCTCGCGGTCGCCGCGCTGCCGTTCCGGATCCCGGTCGAGGCCGGGCGGCAGCTCGGCCAACCTGCTCGTCCCGCTCTACCTCGTGGTCGCGGCGGGCGTGCTGGCCTACGCGTGGGACCGCCTGCGGGCGACGGCGGCGCGGACGAGCCCGCGAGGCCCGGCGCGGCGTGGAGCTCGCGCTGCTCTTCGCGGTGCTCGCTCTACGCCGTCCAGGCGGCCTACTCGAGCGACTTCGAGCAGGCGCTCAAGAACGTCGCCTTCTTCTACGTGCCGTTCGCGCTGCTGCTGCGGCTGCTCGCGGGCATCGCGTGGACCGCGCGCCTCGCCGCGCGCTGCCTGGCGGTCGCGTCGGCGCTGGCGGTCGCGTTCGCGGCGATCGGCTTCTGGGAGTACGCGACGCAAGACGCTGCTTGGAACCCGAAGGTCATCGCGTCGAACCAGTTCGAGAACTACTTCCGCGTCAACTCGCTGTTCTTCGACCCCAACATCTACGGCCGCTTCCTGGCGCTGGTGATGATCGGCCTCGCCGGCCGTGCTGCTGTGGCGGACGCCGCGCGACGTCGCTGGCGCGGCGGCCGGCTCGCCGTGCTGTGGGGCGGGCTGTGCTCACGTTCTCGCAGTCGAGCTTCGCGGCGCTGCTGGTCGGCTCGTCGTGCTCGCCGCGCTGCGCTGGCGCGGCGCGGCCCGTCGCTGGCCGCCGCGGTGGCCGTGGTGGCCGCGTGGCCGCGATCGCGTTCGCGCCGGCGCGTCGAGGTCGACATCGGCGACGAGCGCTCGCTCGACGAGGCGACCAGCGGGCGGGTCGAGCTGCTCGGCGGGCGGCGCGCGGATGTTCCTCGACCGGCCGCTCCAGGGGTACGGCTCGGGCTCGTTCGCCGAGCGCTTCCGCGAGCGCGAGGACGCCAGCGAGCAGCGGGCGGCGTCCGCCTCGCACACGATCCCCGTCACGATCGCGGCCGAGCAGGGGTCCTCGGGCTGTCGTCTACATGGCTGGTGCTGTTCGGCGTTCGCGGCTGCTGTTCCGCGGCCTGGCGGGCCTGCGCCACGCGCCCCGACGCCGGCGCGATCGCACGCGGCGTTGTCGCCGCCGCGTTCACCGCGCTCGTGTTCCACACGCTCGCCTATGCGGCGTTCCTGGAGGACCCGATCACCTGGACGCTGATCGGGATCGGGATCGGGCTGCTGCGGCCTACTTCTCCTCCTTCTCCTCCCGCTTCTTCCGCTCCCGCTCACGACGCTCCCGGCGCTCGCGACGCTCCTCCCGAAGGCGCTTCCGGGCCAGGGCACGAGGCTCCAGGCCGAAGATCGACGAGTAGCCCGTGACGAACAGGCGCTGCCCGTCGGAGATCGCCGGGTTGAACGCGCCGCTCGAGAGCTTGAACACGCGGTGGCCGGTGCGCACGTCGAGGCCGCTCGTGGTCTTGTTGGCGAGCTCGGAAGAGAGACGACGCGGCCGATCACCGTCGGTGCGCCGGAGATCCGGCCCTTCGCGTTGTAGCGCCAGCGCACGTTGCCGGAGCGGGCGTCGGTCGAGCGCGACCGGGCAACGTCTGCTCAGATTCGGGCCGCCCGTGGGTCGCATTGCACCAGCTTGACGGTCAAGATTGAGGCCGCGCTCCGGTCACTGCCCCTAAATCAGGGCCCGGCAGACTGACTTCATCAGAGAGGACGTTAGATGACGACTGAGGCATCGCCACCTCCCCCGCAAGACCACGACGCCTTCAAGCTGGCCAGAGACTACGCATGGGGATGGTTCGCCCTTCACAGTTCACAACGCATGCAGCTAATCAACTTCGTGATTGTTGCACCACCCTGACCGCTGGCGCGTACGCCGCCGCGATCAACGGTGGTCGCTTCTGGTTCAGGACCGCCATAGCCAGCGGCGGCTTCATCCTGGCCGGCGTCTTCCAGCGACTCGATGTACGGACTCGTGAGCTTGTGAAGGTGAGTGAACCCGCGCTCGCGGAAATAGAACGTCGACTGCAGAATCTTGCGCTACTGCCGCAGCTGGATTTCGTATCTCAAGTTGAGAAGCCGAAAGCTCGGTGGTGATACCGCATCCTCCTTAGGGTCTAACGTACGCAGCACTGGCACTGTTCGCCGTTGGCTTCATCTATGCACTTCGTCAGGCGGTATAGGTCCGGCCCCCGACCCAGTCGATGCGGCCGATCGGTCAAGAAGTCAGCGCGGCGATGGCGGTGAAGGTGGCGTCCGGGTCGTACCGGTGCTTGGCGGCGAGCAGGCGGTCGAGGTTGCCGGCGAAGCCGAGCCGGATGCGGTCGGCGTCCTCGGGGCCGAGGATGTTCGGGTAGCCGCCGGGGATCGCGCCGGGCGCGAGCGCGTCGGTGGTGGCTCGATCCACTGCCGGTGCGGGTCGGCGGGCCTCGCCCGGGCAGCCAGGACCGCGATCACCTCGGCGAGCAGATGGTCGCGGCGGAGCGCGAATGCGGTGGCGTCCGGGGCGACCCGGGAGGCGGCGCCGTGGAACTGGTGCAGCGCCAGCAGCGACATCGGGGAGGGCCGGGCGATCGCGCCCTCGACGAGGGCGGCGATCGCGTCGTCGGTCAGCTCGGCCAGCCAACGGGTGCCCAGCGCGTACTGGTTGCCGGCCGCCGATCCGGCCTCGAACATCCGGATCAGCCCGGGATAGGGCATCGGCGAGATGCCGGTCATCAGCGGCGTGCCCAGCCGGGTCAGTGGCGCGACGGCCGCCTCACCGGCGGCGAGGTCACCGCTCCAGGTCGGGGCGAGGAACACGACCGGCGCGCCACCGGGACCGGTGAGCAGGCCCGCCATCACGGTGAGCTCGTCCGGCGCGCCGGCGATGATTTCGCGGTAGCCGCGGAGCACCTGGCCGGCCTGCTCGAGCGGATACATCACCATCCCGCCGAGCACCGGGCCCAGCGGGTGCAGCCGAAACTCGGCCGAGGTCACCACGCCGAAGTTGCCGCCCCCGCCGCGCAACGCCCACAGCAGTTCGGGGTCGCCGTCCGGGCCCGCGTGGACGGTCGACCCGTCGGCGAGCACGACCTCGGCGGAGATCAGGTTGTCCAGCGCCAGGCCGAAGCGACCGATCAGGCCGCCGTAGCCGCCGGCCATGGTCATCCCGACCATCCCGACGCCGCGCACGGCCCCCGCGGCCGTGGCCAGGCCGTGCGCGGCGGCCGCGTCCAGCAGGTCGGAGGCGAGGGCGCCGCCCTGTACCTCGGCGACGGCGTGCGCCGGATCGATGCGCACGCCGCGCATCGCGGACAGGTCGATCACCACCCCGCCCTCGCGGATCGCCCGCCCGGCCCAGTCGTGGCCGCCGCCGCGCACGGATACCGGCAGGCCGTGTCGCGGGCGGCGAGCAGCGCCGCCCGCACGTCGTCGGCGTCCGCGCAACGGGCGACCACCGCGGGCCGATGGTCGACCGCGCCGTTCCATATCGTCCGCGCGTCGTCGTAGCCGTCGTCGCCGAACTCCCATACGGCGCCGCGCAGGGTACGCCGTAGCTCGGTTCCGATCGTCGTGCTGGTCGTATACGACATGCTGGTCAAGACACGAAAGCCACCGCTCAGATACCCGTTCGGATCGAATGCGATGGGAAGGACTGATGATGACGGCGAACGGGCCGCAGTATGGCGCGCGATCGCAGGGTCTGGCCGCGCAGCTGCGCTGGGTCCACGACATGCTGCGACGGGACCTGGCGGCGGTCCGGGAGCTTGCCGGCCGCGTCACTGAAGGCGCGTCTCCGCAGGAGGTGGCGGCCGGGCTGCGCGATCTGCAGAGTCGCGGCCCCCTGTTTCAGCTCCGAGTCAACTGCCTGAGCTACTGCCAGATACTGCATTCGCACCATTGGCATGAGGACCTGATGCTGTTCCCAGCCGTACGCCGGCTCGCACCACAGCTCAGCGACACGGTGGACCAGTTGGAGGCCGACCATCGGGTCGTTTCCACGCTGCTGGACACCATCACCGAGCTGGCCCAGGACCTGGATCGGGACGAGACTCGGCACGCCCTGGTGGACGCGCTGACCACCCTGTCGGCTCACCTGCTCCAACATCTCGAGTTCGAGGAGGAGTCCCTCGGCCCGCTGCTGGCCTCCTGGCACGAATGGCCGGAGCAGCCCCCCGCCGACCCAGGCAACCGCCCCGGGTGGCAGCGGTAGTTTGATCCGCATGCCTGACGCCAGATCCCACCGAGCAGTACGAGCAGCCCGACACCGATGAGCAGCAGCCCCATCCCGGGCTCACCCAGGAGATGCAGGACCAGCCTGACCACGGCGAGGACTCCTACCGCGGAAGCGACCGGCTGACCGGCAAGCGGGCCGTGATCACCGGCGCCGACTCCGGCATCGGCCGAGCCGTCGCCCTGGCCTTCGCCCGGGAGGGCGCCGACGTGGTGCTCAGCTACCTGGAGAGCGAGGAAGCCGACGCCGCCGAGACCGTGCGCCTGGTCGAGGCGGCGGGCCGCAAGGCCGATCCGGTGCCCCGGCGACATCCGGGACGAGGCCACCTGCCAGAAGATCATCGACACCGCCGTCGACGAGCTCGGCGGCATCGACATCCTGGTGAACAACGCGGCGTACCAGATGGCTCAGATGGGCGGCATCGCCGACATCACCACCGAGCAGTTCGACCGGGTGATGAAGACCAACCTGTACGCCATGTTCTGGCTCTGCAAGAAGGCGATCCCGCACATGAAGCCCGGATCGACGATCATCAACACCTCATCGGTGCAGGCCGTCAACCCGTCGCCGGAACTGCTGGACTACGCCACCACCAAGGCCGGCAGCGGCCTGCCCGGTTGACAGATAGGCCTGGCGTGCGAGTTCGTCCACTATGTCCCAATCAACCTCGTCCAGATCGAGTCGAATTCCGACCCAGCCTCTCGGTCCAACATACGCCGGCACGAAGAAACTCTCAGGGTCGTCTCTTACTAGTCGACGTTGCTCGCTGAGCGTTGACTTGCAGCAGAAGGCGATCATTCCGTCGTCGTGATGATCGAAGAGGTAGTAAGCAAAAATCTTCTTGCGCACGCGAAATGCGATGTGCTCTTCGCCTGCGATTTCATGAGTCACTTCTGGAAGAGCCGCGCAGATTTCGATAACTCGTTCGCGGCGGCTGCTTGAATGGGCTAATTGCTTCGCTGAAAGAGTCATGTCAATTGCAGTTGCCTGCACTTGTTTCTTCGCACTACAATTCAGTCCTTCCCCCCGCTACCAATTCACTCATGTGGCACTCACGTCAACAACCTAAGGAGGGATTATGAAGTATCTTCGATTAACTCTGATGGCGGTAGCGCTGGCAGCGGCGTCTATCGGATTTGGAGTGGCTAGTACGAATAGTTCTGAAACAGACGCAGCACGCTGTCAAAGATGCGGAGATGGAGTTTGCGCCAAGTCATGCGAAAACGCGCAGAGTTGTCCGCAGGATTGCGCTCCTCAACCCATCAGCTCATCGACTGCAAATTGAGAGCTGCTGCTCGTTAACTAAGCGGCCGATTCATTCTGGGTGCCCAGAACAAGCGTGAATCGGCCACTCTTCACGAACCAACTTCACTCAAATATTTCGTCCCGCCGATTGTCCTGCGCTTTGTTCTCCTGGGTTTGCGTACATCTCTGGATTTTGGTCGAACTCGTTTTTGCAGCTCTCGGTGCAAAAGTAATAAGTTTGCCCCTGATATTGTGATCGACCTGCAGCACTCTGCTCGTCAACTTCCATGTTGCATACTGGATCTCGCTGATTATCAGCCATAATTTTACCCTTCCTTGAACTGTATTCCCGCCTTTACGCCGCTAGGCTAGAGCCGCAATCTGTAAAGGTGTTGCGCGGAGTATCACTTTTGTGTGACTTAACGCCGAAGGCGCGAATGGCGAGTTCGTTGCCCAGATTATCTTCGACGCGACGAGAGCCTCGCATCGATAGACCACAAGCCGCCGCCAACAATCAACAGAAAGATCGAACCGAACAACATCGCGAGATCAGTGCGCGCCTCATGAAGCATTCCCCAAAATCCGTAATACGGAACGTTGCGAAGACTGAATCCCCAGAAACCATGGCCCAGAAGTATTGGAATTTTGGTTGAAAGAAGCGCGACGATCATGTTGATGATTAGCGGAATCGCCGCGAGCCGCGTCAGGAAGCCGATTAAGATCAAAGCACCGCATACTATTTCCACCACACCCACAAAAGGTCCCATCACGTCGGGCGCCGGAATCCCGATTCTTGCAAACCTTCCTGCTCCGTTCTCAGCCGGATAAAGAAACTTCTGAATGCCTTCAGATAGAAACACTCCGCCCACGACGAGCCGAATCAAAAACACTGACCGCGGCGTGTTAGTTTCAATGAGTCGTCTAATATTCATCACTCCCCTCGCAGATATCTCATGTTCAAGACTACACACGCCTCGTTCGCGTAAACAAGTACTCCAGCGAGAAACGATCGTCCTCACGCGGAAGCAACAATACAAATAACACTAACGCGAGACGCGGGATAACGTGCGTGTGGAATTCGTAAAGCGGCGCGTGTAACAAGTGTCCAAACGTCACCACTGCCAGAACGAAGCCGAGCGCAACCAGTGCCTCGCGAACTCGGAGCCCGAGGATTACCATCGCGCCCGCAACAAGTTCGACGAAGGGAATTACCACACCCATCGCCCAAAGCGACCAGACCGGCAGAAAGGTGTCGGCAAAGGGCAGAAAATACTTGCGAGCGTGATTGAGTGGTCCAAGTTGAAAGACCTTCATCACTCCGGCCATGAAGAAAATCAGTCCGAGGACCAGCCGCGCAAACAGAATGGCCCACGCTCGATCGATGTTTGTGGATGTTTTCGCCAAATCGCTTTGAATCATGAGGACTCCCTCACTCTCGCTTCTTTTGTGCCTTTTGTGGCTAATCAGTCCCATACTACAATGTGGCTGCTCTCCAATACACCCATGACTGAACTCACAAAGCCACAGCCGATCGAAGAGATCGACATTCTATGGATCACGGCCGGTCTCGGTTGTGATGGCGACACGATTGCCGTCACTGCGGCCACGCAGCCGAGTCTCGAAGAAGTTCTTCTCGGTGGTATTCCGGGGATCCCGAAGGTACGTCTCCATAATCCTTTCCTGGCTTATGAGAACGGTGAGGAGTTTATGGAGCTGTTCTATAAAGGAGCGGATGGCCGAATCGAACCGTTCATTCTCGTCGTAGAAGGATCGATACCAAACGAGAACAATAAAGCTGAAGGCTACTGGGCTTCGTTTGGGACCAACCGTGAAACTGGTCAACCAATAACCACGTGCGAATGGATCGACAAACTCGCGCCGCGCGCGTGGGCAGTGATCGCCGCCGGCACTTGCGCGACTTACGGTGGCATACATGCGATGGAAGGCAATCCCACCGGTTGCATGGGACTCGCCGACTATCTTGGTTGGGAGTGGAAATCGAAGGCAGGCATTCCGATCGTTTGTGTTCCGGGTTGTCCTGTCTTGCCTGACAACTTCATGGAGACGCTTCTTTACCTGTTGTATCAATCAACAGGTCGAGCACCGATGATTCCACTTGACGAAGCGATGCGTCCGACGTGGCTGTTTAGCCAAACAGTGCATGAAGGTTGTGATCGCGGAGGCTATTACGAGCAAGCACAGTTTGGCGAGCACTACGGATCGCGCGAGTGCATCGTGAAGCTCGGTTGTTGGGGACCGGTGGTGCAGTGCAACGTTGGTAAGCGCGGCTGGATTAACGGAGTTGGGGGATGTCCAAACGTTGGTGGCATTTGTATCGGGTGTACAATGCCGGGGTTTCCAGACAAGTTCATGCCATTCATGAACCAGCCGCCTGGTTCGTTGTTGTCGTCCAACGCAGTGATGACGTACGGCAAGGCGATACACGCGTTAAGAAAATTCACGCAGGCATCGCTCAACAAAGAACCAGCGTGGCGACGAAAATAACAGGTAACCTCTGTGTCTCCGTGTACTCTGTGGTGGTTTTAAACCACAGAGGCACAGAGACGCAGAGAAAACCTCAAACATGGAAGAAGTGACCTCAAATATTGGTGTGAACGACGCGCAGGCCATACTCCAGGAACTGGCGGCTGCGTTTCCGCTGATTAATACCGTCACTGTGCCGTCGATCGCGGCGGACAAAGATTCTGGTCTTCCAGAGATCGATGCGCGTTACCAGACCCTTATCGAACAGATTCCCGCCGTCGTGTTCATGGCATTTCTCGACAAGGGGATTGGCGAGGCGTATGTGAGTCCGCAGATCGAAGCGATACTCGGTTACACGCAGGAGGAATGGCTCAACGATCCGGTTCGCTGGTACCAGCAAATACATCCTGACGACAAGGATCGTTGGAGTGTGGAGGCTGCGGATTTGTTTTTGCTCGGCAGTCCATTGAAGTCGCTTTATCGCGTGATCTCTCGTGACGGCCGCGTCGTGTGGTTTCACTGCGAAGCCAAAATGGTTCGCAATCACGACGGGCGCCCGTGGTTCATTCACGGAGTAGCGTTCGACATCTCGGAATTGAAGAGCGCCGAACAAGCGCTGAAGAAGACCACTGACCAGTTGAAAACTCTTTCGCGACGTTTGATGGAAGTACAGGAGCTCGAGCGTCGCAATATCGCGCTGGAGTTGCACGACGAGATTGGTCAGGTTCTCACCGGCTTGAAATTGACACTCGACCTTAGTACAAGGCTGCCGCAGTCGGAAGCGGGTGAGAGTCTTGGACGCGCACGCGATCTCGTGAATGAACTGATGGCGCGCGTTCGAAAGCTCTCGTTGGATCTGCGACCGGCGATCTTAGACGATTTCGGATTACTGCCGACTCTACTCTGGCACATCGAACACTACACCGCGCAAACAAACGTGAAGGTCAACTTCAAACACAGTGGACTGGAAAAGCAACGCTTCGCACCTGAAGTTGAAACGGCAGCCTATCGGGTCGTTCAGGAAGCGCTTACGAACGTCGCGCGTCATGCAAACGTCAACGAGGCGACAGTAAGAGTTTGGACACGTCAGGATATTCTCTCGATCGAAGTTGCGGACAATGGAAACGGTTTTGATCCGGACACTGTTCTCGGGCGCGAGACGAGTGGTTTGACCGGCATGCGTGAACGAGCAACGCTTGCGAATGGTCAGTTGAAGATCGATTCGTCTGCGGGGCGAGGGCACTCGGCTGCTCGCCGAATTAAACATCGGACGCCACAAAGAGGCACAGAAGGCACAAGCATGACGACGATAGTTCTCGCTGATGATCATCACATTGTCCGGCAGGGGTTGCGGGCGCTGCTCGAGGTGGAGAGTGATCTGAAGGTGGTGGGCGAAGCTGGTGATGGTCTGGAGGCGGTGAGGAATGTCGAAGCGCTGAATCCGGGAGTGCTCGTGTTAGACCTCATGATGCCTGGGCTCAACGGTCTCGACGTTCTCAAACAGATCAAGAAGCGCTCGCCTCAAACTCACATCGTCATTCTTTCGATGTACGCAAACGAGGCTTATGTGCTTGAAGCGTTAAGCCATGGCGCTTCCGCGTATGTTTTAAAGGACTCGAGTTCCGCGGATCTCGTGATGGCGGTGCGTGAAGCTGCCGCGGGCCGTCGCTATTTGAGTCCGCCTTTATCGGCGCGCGCGATCGAGGCCTACCAGGAAAAAGCAAAAGCCGCGACTCTGGATCGGTATGAAACGCTAACCTCTCGCGAGCGCGAAGTCTTGCACATGGCCGCCGAAGGCCTGACGAACAATGAAATCGCAGCGCGTCTCGGTATCAGTACTCGCACCGCTGAGACTCATCGTTCAAACTTGATGCACAAACTTGATCTTCACACTCAGGCAGATTTGATCCGCTTCGCACTGAGAAGAGGCATTATTCCCATGGAAGAATGACTCTTCTCACCTAGACATAGTTTCTGGACTTTTTCGTGATGAAAAATACGGAAGTTTTGTGCAGTAACTACGTAGGTCTACGAATAGACTAAATCCCTTCCCCGCATAATAATCCGGCTGCTCCCTAAAAGCATGGGTCAGTCGTTTAAACCCCGATAATTCCGTCAATCGCGCACTGAGAGAGGAGAGGTCTATGGCAGCAGAAACTGCCCCGTATGGTCGTGTCACGCAACGACCACCGGCGGTCAAGGACATCCACATCGTGTGGATTACTGCAGGACTCGGTTGTGACGGCGATTCAGTTTCGATCACTGCTGCAACTCAGCCAAGCGTAGAAGATGTGGTGATGGGGGCCATACCGGGACTCCCAAATGTGCACTTACATAATCCGGTATTGGCTTACGAAGTCGGCGACGACTTCATGAAGTATTTCTACCAGGCCGAGCAAGGGTTGATCGATCCCTTTGTCCTGGTGGTTGAAGGATCGATTCCCAACGAAAACCTCAGCGGGGATGGGTACTGGGCGGCAATGGGCGTCGACTCCATGACCGGCGACCCGATAAAGACGACTGAATGGATCGACCGCCTTGCGCCGAAAGCGTTGGCGGTCGTTGCGATTGGAACGTGCGCAACTTACGGCGGCATTCACGCGATGGCCGGAAACCCGACCGGATGCATGGGGCTCGCCGATTATCTCGGTTGGGATTGGAAAACAAAGGCAGGCATTCCGATCGTCAATGTTCCCGGTTGTCCGGTTCAACCCGACAACTTTATGGAAACGGTGCTTTACCTGCTTTACGTTGCCGCGGGACTCGCGCCGATGATTCCACTCGACGAGGCTGGCAGGCCGACTTGGTTGTTTGGAAAGACGGTACACGAAGGATGCGATCGCGGCAGTTATTACGAAGAAGGTGAGTTCGCGAATGAGTATGGCTCGCCGAAATGTCTCGTGAAGCTGGGATGCTGGGGACCAGTTGTTAACTGCAATGTGCCGAAACGCGGTTGGATGGCGGGTATTGGTGGTTGTCCGAATGTTGGCGGCATTTGCATCGGCTGCACGATGCCGGGATTTCCGGACAAGTTCATGCCGTTCATGGATGAACCACCGGGCGCGAAGCTCTCGACGGGCGCCATTGCAATCTACGGTGCTGCAATTCGTAAGCTTCGCAGCATGACGAACTCGACTGTCAATAAAGAACCGAAGTGGCGGCACAACCGGCCTGAGCTGACGACAGGTTACTACGTACCACCACCGCAGATTAAGGAGCGAGCGTCATGAGTACACAAACCGTAACCCATGTTCCTGCTAAGCCGCGGACCCTTGTTGACATGAATTGGGATCCGATTACTCGCATCGTGGGTAGTCTCGGCATCTACACAAAAATCGACTTCGCGAATCGTGAGGTCGCGGAGTGTTACAGCACGTCGTCGATCTTTCGTGGCTACAGCATTTTCATGAAAGGCAAAGATCCGCGTGATGCGCACTTCATTACGAGTCGCATTTGCGGCATCTGCGGCGACAACCACGCAACGTGCGCTACTTACGCGCAAAACATGGCATTCAACGTTCGACCGCCCGCGATGGCCGAGTGGATCGTGAATCTCGGTGAAGCGGCCGAGTACATGTTTGACCACAACATTTTCCAGGACAATCTGGTTGGCGTTGACTTCTGCGAACAGATGGTCAAGGAAACAAATCCGAGCGTTTGGGAAAAGGCGAAGACCACTGAAGCGCCGCACGCAGCCGATCACGGTTATCGAACGATCGCCGACATCATGACCGCGTTGAATCCGTTCAGCGGCGAATTTTACCGTGAGACGCTGCACGTCAGTCGGTACACGCGCGAGATGTTCTGCTTGATGGAAGGACGGCACGTTCATCCGTCAACGCTATATCCCGGTGGCGTTGGAACAGTGCCCACGATTCAGTTGTTCACCGATTACATCGTTCGCCTGATGCGTTACTGCGAGTTCATGAAGAAGGTTGTGCCGTTGCACGACGATCTCTTCAATTTCATGTACGAAGCATTGCCGGGCTACGAAAAGGTTGGCCAGCGTCGCATTCTGCTTGGTTGCTGGGGATCGTTTCAGGACCCGTCAGTTTGCGATTACAGCTACCAGAACATGAACGAGTGGGGCAATGCGATGTACGTGACGCCGGGCGTCGTCGTTGATGGCGAGTTAGTGACAACTAATCTCGTCGACATCAATCTCGGCATTCGCATTTTGCTCGGAAGTTCTTATTACGACGATTGGGAAGGCTCGGAGACATTTGTTGACAAGGATCCGCTTGGTAATCCAATAGATAGGCGACATCCCTGGAACCAAACAACGATTCCGCGTCCGCAGAAGCGAGACTTCGACGGCAAATACACGTGGGTGATGTCGCCGCGCTGGTATCACGAAGGTGAAAAGAGCGACAAGAAATATCTTGCGCTCGATACTGGTGGTGGTCCAATCGCGCGTTTCTGGGCGACGGCACTCGCGGGCAAAGTAGATATCGGCTACGTCAAAGCAACTGGCCACAGCGTGAAGATTTACCTGCCGAAGACAGCGATGAAGCCTGAAGTGGAATTTGAGTGGAAGATTCCGAAGTGGAGCAATGCGATCGAACGCGATCGTGCGCGTACTTACTTCCAGGCTTACTCGGCCGCTTGCGCGCTGTACTTTGCCGAACAGGCACTGGCGGAGCTCCATGCGGGCAGAACGCAAACATGGTCTGAGTTCAAGGTGCCCGATGAAGCGATTGGCTGCGGGTTCCACGAAGCGGTTCGTGGTGTGCTCTCGCATCACGTCGTGATTCGTGATGGGAAGATCGCGAACTACCATCCGTATCCGCCGACTCCGTGGAATGCGAATCCGAGAGATATTTACGGAACGCCTGGACCGTATGAGGATGCGGTGCAGAACACTCCGATATTCGAGGAAAACGGCCCCGACAATTTCAAGGGCATCGACATTATGCGCGCGGTGCGAAGCTTCGATCCTTGTTTGCCTTGTGGTGTTCACATGTACCTGGGCAACGGCAAGGTTCTGGAGACTCACCATTCGCCGATGTTTGGAATGGTGAAGTAGCGGCGAGCCACAAAGAGGCACAAACATCACAAATGTCTTCGCTGGTTCGTTTGTGATTTTGCGTTTCTTTGTGGCCCCGTACTATTGAGACAAAGGAGACAGGATTGCCCGAGTCGATTCAACGCATCGAGGAGTTGGTACAGACGATCGAGAACCTGCCCGATCCGGAGGCGCGCGCGAGTGCTGTCGCGCTGGTCCAGGCGCTCATGGACTTTCACGGCGAGGCTCTCGATCGTCTGATGGAACTCGTGGCTTCGCAGGGAGAACAGGGATATTCGATTTTCGATAAGTTCAGTGGAGATGAGTTAGTAAGTAATTTGCTGTTGTTATACGGACTACATCCGCTGCCACTCGAGACGCGTGTTTTGCAGGCGATGGAGAAGGTCAGGCCGCATCTCGCTTCACACGGTGGTGATGTCGAACTGCTCGGGATAAACGAAGGCGTCGTGCGCTTGCGTCTTCACGGAAGTTGCAAAGGTTGTCCGTCATCAGCAGAGACTCTGAAGCTTGCGATCGAAGCAGCGATTTACGCGGCGGCGCCCGACGTCGTCTCGATTGAAGCGGAAGGCGCGCTCGAAACAAGTTCACATGCTGGTGTTGTTCAGATCAGCCGAAACATTGCTGATTGCCAATTGCCAATTGCTGATTGAAACGCAAAGACGCAAAGCACTGCCGCGTTGCAAGGAGTTTTCTTTGCGCCTTTGCGCCTTTGCGTCGAAATATCTTCTTCCCTCAGAGCCCCCTCAGTTCCAAAGGCATTGTGAAGAAGTGAGGAAACGGAAATGGGAAGCCACGACACATCTGACGATTCACCGGCACACTCTCCCGGCACACGGAAAGGTGAAGAGATAACCAAGGAGGACGGCAAGGAGGCTGGCCGCGAAGAACAGGGAACCTCGCATGCTGGGCGTCCAGCAGGCGGAAGGACTGCGAGGGATTCAACGGGTATCAATCCTGAAGACGTTGAGTCGGTAACAGGTGGACCAAAAATGCCACCAGCGTAAAGGGAAGCGCAATTGGATACTGGAAATAGTTTCGACATTCTCCGGCGGTTTGTGCGTGCGCGCTCAATGCCGTCGGAGTGTTGCGATATGTGCAGCGTCGAGTTGGGGCCGAATCATCCTCATTTGGTAGAGCCAGCAACACGGAGGTTGATCTGTGCTTGTCAGGCCTGCGCGATACTTTTTAGTAATGCGGCTGAGACGAAGTACCGGCGTGTGCCGTACAGACTGCGGTACTTGCCGAACTTTAATTTGACGGATGCGCAATGGGAAGGCCTGATGATTCCGATCAACATGGCCTTCTTTTTTCAAAGTAGCGCCGCTGGAAAGGTGATCGTTCTGTATCCAAGTCCTGCCGGCGCCACTGAGTCGTTGCTTGATTTTGAATCGTGGCGAGAGATCGTCGAGTGCAATCCGGTGTTGCAGGACATGGAACCTGATACCGAGGCTCTGCTCGTGAATCGAGTGCAGAGAGCGTCCGATCATTTCATCGTGCCGATCGATGAATGTTACCGGCTCGTCGGTCTGATTCGAACAAAATGGAAAGGACTTGCGGGGGGCACGGAAGTTTGGGAAGCAATCAACAATTTCTTTACGGACCTGAGAAAACGAGCGACTGAGGTTGCGGGGGCCGCGCATGCCTGATCTGAATTTTTCAGTCGACAGTGCAGAAGCAGTGACATTCGCTGCTTCACCAATGCTTTCGTTCAAGTTGCGGGTTCGTAACGCAAACAGTGAGGAGAAAATTCAGTCGATTGGTCTGCGTTGTCAGATCCAAATCGAACCGACCAAACGCAGATACTCCGCGACTGAACAGGCGCAGCTCTTCGAACTTTTCGGTGAACCCGAACGCTGGGGACGCACGCTGAGATCGATGTTGTGGATCCATACGAGCGCGATGGTCCCTCCGTTTCAGGGCGAGACGACTGTCGACATGCCGGTGCCGTGCACGTTCGATTTCAACGTCGCTGCGACGAAGTATTTCGCGGGTCTCGAAGATGGCCTGGTGCCGTTGAATTTGATGTTCAGCGGTACGGTGTTTTTTGAGAGCAGCAACGCTGGTTTACAGATCGAACAGATCGCGTGGGACAAGGAAGCGCCGTTCAAGCTGCCGGTTAGTGTTTGGCGCGAGATGATGGACCACTATTACCCGAACACTGCGTGGTTGTGTTTGCGTCGTGATGTATTCGAACGGCTGTCTCGCTACAAGATGGAGCATGCGATTCCGACGTGGGAACAGGCGGTTGAAACGTTGATTCCTGAGACAGTGAAGACAGTGAAGGAAGAAGAGCTTGCGATCGAAGGGAGTTTGCCGTCGTGAACGCCGCGACGAGTCAGGTTAAGAGCAGTACCCTGGTCGAGAGGATCGCGGATGCGGTGCTCTACGAGGGGTACATTCTTTATCCGTATCGACCGTCGTCAGTGAAGAACCAGCAGCGTTGGAATTTTGGTGTGGTCTGTCCGCCGGCGTGGGAAACAGCGCAAAAAGGCACTGAAAGCTCGACGATGCAAACTGAGTGTTTGATCGAAGCTGACGCGTCAACGACGGTCGATGTGAAGGTGAGATTTCTCCACTTGTTGCTGCGGGAGCTCGAGGAGCAATCGCCCTGGCAGGAAGCGGTTGAGCGTGAGGTTGTAATTCCCCGGACAAACATTTTCGAGCTTGCATCGACACAGCTTGTGAAGTTCGATTTTCCTGCAAGCAGAACAACCGAACCACCAATCGTCCGAACACAGCACGCGATTTCCGGCGAGATCGAGATTTCAGCAAATCGGCAATCGGCAATTGGCGATCGGCAATTGCTGAAGCTTTCTGTCGTCATTCGCAACCTGACGCCGTTCGCAGAAGCTGATAACCAGTCTCGTGACGACGCTCTGATGCGCTCATTTGTTTCTGCGCACACGATCCTGGAAACACAGAGTGGCTCCTTCGTATCTCTCCTCGATCCACCAGATGACTACAAAACCGCCGCGTTGGAGTGCGTCAACAGGGGAACGTATCCCGTGCTGGTTGGCGACGAAAGTGATCGCAATTGCATCCTTTCGTCGCCAATTATTCTTTACGACTACCCGCAAATCGCACCTGAGAGCGCTGGTGATCTGTTTGATGGAACTGAAATCGACGAGATATTGACGCTCCGAATCATGTCGCTGACCGACGATGAGAAGCGCGAGATGCGAAGCGCCGATGAGCTCGCGAGAAAGTTGTTGGAACGAACCGAGTCGATGTCACCCGATCAACTGATGAACCTCCATGGCGTGATGAAAAAAGTATGAGCGCTTTTTGTGTTTCTTTTCTTTGTGCCTTTTGTGACTCATGAACGAATGGGAATTGCAACTGCTTGAAGACAAGACGATCCTGAACGTTGTCAGGATTGGCGACGTTGAGTTCAAGCAAGGTGATCAAGTGCGTTTGAAACCACGTGCGGGTGGTGATGTTTTTGATCTGGCGCTTGCAGGCAGGACAGCGGTGATCGAAGCGATCGAAGAAGACTATGAAGGCAACGTGCACCTGGCGGTAGTGCTTGACGATGATCCGGGCCGGGATTTGGGGATGTTGCGCCAGCCCGGTCATCGCTTCTTCTTTTCTGTCGAAGAGGTTGAACATTTGTGATTACTCAACCGACTACGCTGATTGCGGGCATCGGAAATATCTTTCTCGGCGACGATGCGTTCGGGTGTGAAGTGTTGAAGCACCTGGTCCAGCGTGAGTGGCCCGAAAATGTTCGTGTGGCTGATTTCGGAATTCGCGGGTTTGATCTCGCGTACGCGCTGCTCGAAGGATACGACTTAACGATTTTTGTCGATGCCACTCCGCGCGGCGGCGCGCCCGGCACCGTTTACGTTATCGAGCCGGACGTGTCGGAAGTGGATACACTCGACGCCGGCGCAATGATGGTAGAGACGCACGGAATGGATCCGTTAAAGGTCCTGAACATGGTGAAGTCGATGGGCGGAAAACTCAACAAGGTCATGCTCGTCGGATGTGAGCCGGAAACATTTGGTCCTGAGGAAGGTTTGATGGGTTTGAGTGAACCGGTTGCGGCTGCGGTGCCCGAGGCCGTGAGGATAGTTGAATCCCTCGTCGCTAAACATCTCGAAGTCCCGATCAAAATGACTGCTTAGATATGAAAATTAAAAGGAGGGTAACAATGGGTCGCACTTGGAAAATCATCGGTGGTATCACGCTCGCACTTTTAGCCGTAGGCGTTATCACTCAACTGCATGACATTCGCCGCTACATCAAGATATCCACGATGTAGCACTCAATAGAGGAGAGAACATGGAAAACAGTGGTGCCGGCGATTCGAAAGACATGCTGTATCTAGTTGGTGGTGTAGCGTTGTTGATTGCGGGCGCCGGTCTGATCATGGCCCATCCGGTCGTGCGACGGCAGGTGCAGGAAACGCTCGGCCGCATCATGCCGGGAGTGCCTGAGAGTTTGAGCGGTAGTTTGGCTACCGTGGTTCCGGATTTTCAGAGGTACTTGAAGATGCGATCGATGTGATGGCCGCCAACGAACTCGAGCGCTATCGTCTTGACGCCGCCGCCAGCACGTTTACGGTGCAGGCGTTTGCGGAAGGCTTGCTCTCCGCTTTTGGTCACGATCCGGTGATCGGCGTCAAGGAGTTTCAGGGCGAAGCGTCTTTCGTTCCGGGCACGTTTGAAAATGCGTCGTTGAAATTGACCATCAATGCGAATTCACTTCGAGTGGTGAACGACTTGAAAGAGAAGGATCGTCATGACATCGATCGCACGATGCGCGAGGAGGTGCTCGAGACGGGCAAGTATCCTGAGATCAGTTTTCAAAGCAACAACGTGTCGCTCAGTCGAATCGGTGAGGGTCGTTATCGCGCGCGAGTCATCGGTGATCTGACGTTGCACGGCGTGACGCAAAACAACGTCTGGATCAGTGGCGAAGTGACAGCCAACAACGATGGCCTCAGAGCGAAGGGCGACTGCGCGTTGAAACAAACTGATTACAGAATCAAACCCGTTTCAGTTGCCGGCGGCACACTCAAGATCAAGAACGAAGTGAAGTGTTCGTTCGACATCGTCGCCACAAAAGGCACATAAAATTTTTGTGTGTTTTGTGCCTTTTGTGGCCAAGTTTATGCACGAACTCTCAATAGCCCTGAGCATGATCGACATGGCGAGTGAGGAAGTTGCTCGTCTCGGTGGTGGGCGTGTGACTGCGTTGCACCTCAAGCTCGGTCATCTGTCGGGTGTGGTTAAGGAGGCACTGACTTTTTCGTACGAGATCGCCTGCCAGGGAACGCCGCTGGAAGGATCGCAACTCATTATCGAGGAAACCGAGGGGCGAGAGTTGGAAGTAGTTGCCCTCGAGCTTGAAGAAGCAGAGGAACTGGTTACATGAGCAGTCAGCCGCGCATGGTCGAGGTCAGGCAAAACGTCCTGAAGCACAACGACATGCTTGCGCGTGCGTTGCGGAAACGGTTTGAAGAGGCAGGCGTGCTCGTGATCAGCATGGTCTCGACACCCGGCGCCGGCAAGACAGCCCTTCTCGAACACACGCTCACAAGAATGCGCGCCGGCGGACAGCGTGTGGCTGCGCTAGTCGGCGATCTCGCAACCGAGAACGACGCGCGCCGGCTTGCTCGTAGTGAAGCTCCAGTTAAGCAAATCGTGACCGGAACGATCTGCCACCTCGACGCAGACATGGTCCAAAACGCTCTCGACGACTGGAACCTGGCTGACCTCGACGTTTTGTTTATTGAAAATGTTGGCAACCTCGTTTGCCCGTCGAGTTACGACTTAGGCGAGCAGTTGCGACTCGTGCTGATGTCCGTCACCGAAGGCGAAGATAAGCCGTTGAAGTATCCAACGATCTTCAATACCGCCGACGTCGCGGTGATCACAAAAATGGATCTCGCCGAAGCCGTCGAGTTTGACTTAGAGGCGGCGCGAGCGAACATCCACGCGGTCCGCCCAGGCATGAAAATGTTCGAGCTGTCGGTGAAGACGCGGCGAAGGCGTGGGATTGATTTTACATGATCTTTTGTGCTGTCTCTTGTGAGCAAAAATTGACTATCAGAGCTCAAATTATCGTCCGAGGAATCGTGCAGGGGGTTGGTTTTCGCCCCTTTGTTTATTCCCGTGCGAGCAACCGCTCGCTCAACGGCCGCGTGCTCAATAACGCAACCGGCGTTCTGATCGATCTGGAAGGCCACCCTTCCGACATCGATCACTTTGTTCGCGAACTCGAATCAAACCCGCCACCTCTATCGTCGATCGAATCGATCGAGCGTCTCGAAAATCTGATCCCGCTCGACTATCCCGACTTTCAGATCATCGAAAGCGACCCTGCGGGTCAAAAACTCGTTCCGATTTCGGCGGACGTCGCAACTTGTGACGATTGCCTGAATGAACTATTTGATAAATACAATCGTCGGTATCGATATCCATTCATCAACTGCACCAACTGCGGACCGCGTTTCACCATCATCGAAAACATTCCTTACGATCGCGCGAACACGACGATGCGTGAGTTCGAGATGTGCGCGGCGTGTCGTGACGAATACGAGAACCCTCTCGATCGACGCTTTCACGCGGAACCGACGGCCTGCGAAGTTTGCGGACCGCGCTTGCGTTTGCTGGATCGCGACGGAAAAGAAGTTGCCGGCGACGCGGTGTCCACTGCGATTGATCTACTGATCAGCGGAGCCATCCTGGCAATCAAAGGGATAGGCGGTTTTCATCTTGCGTGCGACGCACTCTCGAAAGAAGCCGTGGCGCGTTTGCGTGGTAGGAAATTCAGGGAAGACAAACCGTTCGCGCTGATGGCGAGATCGATCGATGCAATTCGACCCTACTGCCGGATTTCGAAACATGAGGCCGCGCTGTTGGAATCCGCGGCACGTCCAATCGTTCTACTTGAAAGAATACGCGGCACCGCGATTCCGAGATTAGTTGCGCCCGGCGTCAACACTCTGGGCTTCATGCTTCCGTACGCTCCGCTTCATCACTTACTGCTCGAATCGTCAGATCGACCGCTGGTCATGACGAGCGGCAACATTTCAGACGAGCCGATCTGTTTTCGCGACGACGACGCCAACGATCGCCTCGATACAATTGCAGATTACTTTCTTGTTCACGATCGATCGATTCACATTCGCACGGACGATTCGGTCGTGCGCAGTTTCAATGAACGCGAGATTGTCGTTCGGCGTTCTCGCGGCTACGCTCCCGCGCCAATTCGCACCGCATTTCAGTTTCAGCGCAACCTCCTCGCTTGCGGCGCTGAACTGAAGAACACGTTTTGTCTTGCACGTGGACACAGCGCGTTCGTAAGTCATCACATCGGAGATCTCGAAAACCTCGAGACGCTCTGTTCCTTTACCGAAGGCGTCGAACACTACAAACGGCTATTCGATATTGAGCCGGAAATAGTGGCCTACGATCTTCATCCTGAATACCTTTCGACGAAATTTGCTCTGGAGCTCGACGACGTTTCGTTAAAGGTCGCTGTTCAACACCACCACGCTCACGTCGCCAGTTGTATGGCTGACAACATGATCGACGGTGAAGTAATTGGCGTCGCCTTTGACGGTCTTGGATTTGGTTTGGACGGGAAGCTCTGGGGTGGCGAGTTTTTTGTCGCTGACTTCTGCGACGTAGATCGTGTTGCGCATCTTGCAAACGTTCCTTTGCCTGGCGGTGCAAGAGCGATAAGAGAACCATGGCGACTGGCGGCCACTTACCTGCAACGAACCTTCGGCAATGATTTTATTGATTTGGATCTTTCGTTCAATCGGCAACTCGAACTCGATACGTGGTCAACTCTCAGCAGTATGATCGCGGCCGGAGTGAATTGCCCTGAGACGTCCAGCATGGGCCGTCTCTTCGATGCGGTCTCGGGGCTACTAACTCTGAGACGGTCCGTTAACTACGAAGGCCAGGCGGCAATCGAATTGGAAGGCATCGCTGACCGCGGGCCGACCGATCTCTACCAGTTTCGGATTGAAGACGATCAGATCTTTGCCGAACCGGTTATTCGTCGATGCGTCGAAGATCTGCTCGACGAAGTTCCGGTCGGGCAGATCTCGGCGCGCTTTCATCTCAGTGTCGCGCAGTTGATCCTGAACGTTGCGCGAGACGTGAGAGAAGAGAGGCATCTGAACCGAGTTGTACTATCGGGTGGGGTGTTTCAGAATATGTGGCTACTCGAGCGAGTGACAGAATTGCTTCGTGAAAACGAGTTTGAGGTTTTTACTCACAGTCGTGTACCTGCCAACGATGGTGGGATTTCGTTGGGCCAGGCGGCCGTGGCGAATGCGCGAATTCAACGTGGGAGGACTTGCTGAATGTGTCTGGCGATACCAGGAAAGATCGTTGAGATCGTAGACGTCGAAAACCGGATCGCGAAGGTTGAGGTTGGCGGCGTCCGTCGAAATATCAACATCGGCATGCTTCCCGAGGACGACACTAACGTCGGCGATTATGTGTTGATTCATGTCGGTTTCGCGATGAGTAAGGTTGACGAGCACGAAGCTGAAGAAACCTTGCGCTTGCTCAAGGAGCTTGGCGAATATCAAGACGAGTTTGAGCAGTTTCAGATTGCGGTTGAGTAAGAAATGACTAAGCCGGACGTCGACAACTTCTCGCGCGCGTTTTATCCGTTTCTGCACGACGAAGAGACGGACAACGCGAAACTGATGGAGGACCTTGGGTTCTCTTTGCTCGAGAAGGCGCGTGAAAGTGTTGAGATCAAGACGAAGTTCTTTGCCGACAACAAGGACACGATTTTGAATGCGTCGCTGCTAATGGCGAAGGCGTTTCATCGTGGACGAAAGCTTCTCGTGTGTGGCAACGGCGGCTCGGCGACTGACGCGCAGCACATCGCGGTCGAGTTCATGCACCCGATCACCGTTGGTCGAAAAGCGCTGCCGGCGATCTGTTTGGCGAACGACATGGCGATGGTGACGGCGGTCGCGAACGATGTCGGTTTCGATGATGTGTTCACGCGTCAGATCATCGCGTTGGGAAAAGAAGGCGACGTGTTGCTCGGAGTTTCGACGAGTGGCAATTCGAAAAACCTGATACATGCGTTTGCAACAGCGCGTCGAATGAAGCTGACGACGATCGGGTTTGCCGGCAGTGATGGCGGCGAGATGGCTGAGCTGGCGCTTGGTGGGCTACTCGATTATTGCCTTGCTGTACCGACGGCGAGTATCCACCGAATTCAGGAAACGCACGTCGCGCTCTATCACATCATGTGGGACATGGTCCATACGTTTCTACAGCACAAGGGTTTGATGGATTCTGAGGTGAAGTCATGAAGTTCATCGATGAATACAGGCAGAGCGATCTTGCAGTAACGCTCGCGCAGAAGATCGCGGGCTTAACCAGCCAGCCACTCAAGCTGATGGAAGTTTGTGGCGGGCACACGCACACGATCTTCAAATACGGAATTGAAGATCTGTTGCCGGAAAACATAGAGATGATCCATGGGCCGGGTTGCCCAGTGTGCGTGATTCCTTTAGGACGCGTTGACGATGCGATCTCAATCGCCCAGCAGCCGGATGTGATCTTCACGACTTTCGGAGATGCGATGCGCGTTCCGGGCTCGAAGACGAGTTTGCTCGACGCGAAAGCAGAAGGCGCTGACGTTCGGATGGTCTATTCACCACTCGACGCACTAAAGATCGCGAAGAACAATCCAACGAAACACGTCTGCTTTCTCGGACTCGGGTTTGAAACTACGGCGCCCTCGACCGCGATGACGATTCTTCAGGCAGCCAAAGACAACATTGAAAATTTTAGTGTGTTCTGTAATCACATCACGATCGTTCCCGCGCTGAAGGCAATGCTCGATTCACCGGACCTGAAGCTCGACGGGTTTGTCGGTCCCGGACATGTCAGCACTGTGATCGGTACGCGATGCTACGAGTTCGTTCCCCGTGAATACGGAAAGCCTCTGGTCGTTACAGGATTTGAGCCACTCGATGTGCTTGCAGTCTGTTTACATGATTGTGAAGCAGATCGTTGAGGGCCGTGCTGAAGTTGAGAATCAATACGCGCGCGTTGTGTAGCCGGGAAGGGAATCGCAAGGCGCTCGAGGTTTTGTCAGACGTGTTTGAGCCGCGACAATACTTCGAATGGCGCGGCCTCGGGTCGATCGCGCACAGTGGCATGAAACTGCGTGACAAGTATGCGCGTTTCGACGCGGAGCTGAAGTTTAGTGTGCCGGGATTGCGTGTTGCTGACCCGAAGGCGTGCCAGTGTGGCGAGATTCTCAAGGGTGTTAAGAAGCCCTGGGAGTGCAAAGTTTTTGGTACAGCCTGCACGCCCGAAACACCGATCGGATCGTGTATGGTATCGTCGGAAGGAGCATGCGCCGCGTATTACAACTTCGGGCGATTGTCGAAGATCGCCGAACGCTCCGCAGCTAGAACCTAGTAAAACCATCCACAGATTACACAGATTTAATCTGTGTAATCTGTGGATGGCTTGGTCATAATGTCAAGCACCTTTTCACCTTCCCCACTTTTCCAACGCGTTGAACGAGCGCGACGGCGGAAACACAAATTCACCGACACACACATCACCCTCGCGCACGGCAGCGGCGGACGCGCCATGCACGAGCTGATCGAAGGCCTCTTTCTCGACTACTTTCGAAACCCAATGCTCGAGCGACTCGAAGATCAAGCCGTCTTCAGTCTCAACAGCCACGCCTCATCACGACTCGCTTACACCACCGACTCGTACGTCGTATCGCCGATATTTTTTCCGGGCGGTGACATCGGCAAGCTTGCAATCAACGGAACGGTAAACGATCTCGCGATGAGCGGCGCCGTACCGTTGTATCTTTCTTCAGGCTTTATTCTCGAAGAAGGCTTCACCGTCGACGATCTGAAAAAGATTCTCGCTTCGATGCGCGACGCCGCTGCCGAGGCGGGAGTGACTATCGTGACCGGCGATACGAAAGTCGTGCAAAAGGGTAGCGCTGACAAGATCTTCATCAACACATCGGGAATCGGCGTCGTCGAGTCGTCTATCAACCTCTCAGCAACACGTGCGCAGGCAGGAGACAAAGTCATCCTCAGCGGCACACTCGGCGATCACGGCACGACTATCATGATCGCTCGTGGTGAGCTCGACCTCGAAACCGACATCGAGAGCGATTGTGCGTCTTTGCATTCGCTCGTCGCTGACATGCTCGACGAAGCTAAAAAGATCAATGCTCTGGATAGTCTGCACTGCCTGCGCGATCCGACGCGTGGCGGTCTTGCTACAACTCTCAATGAGATTGCCCTGAGCGCGGAGGTTTGTATCGAGATTGCCGAGGATCTGATCCCGGTGCAGGAGAAAGTAAAAGGCGCTTGTGAGATACTTGGCCTCGATCCGCTTTATGTCGCCAATGAAGGAAAGCTCGTCGCGATCGTCTCAGCAGATGTGGCGGAGTCGATAGTCATGCGAATGAAACAGAACCGTTATGGCTCGGATGCTCGCATTATCGGTGAAGTGAAAGCCGAACCGGGTGGAATAGTTTCGATGCGGACTGGATTTGGCGGGACGCGTATTGTGGATATGCTCGTAGGAGAACAATTACCGCGGATATGTTAGAGAATGTTGGCTCACTCAGCGTGTTGGCCGTCTTGAGCATCGGATTGGTGTTTGGATTGAAACACGCCACCGAGGTAGATCACGTCGTCGCGGTATCGACGATTGTGAGCCAGCACAAGAACGTTTTCCATTCAGCGCTCGTGGGCGCGCTGTGGGGTATTGGACACACTACATCGCTGCTGGTTATTTCTGTCGTCGTGTTGACCTTGCGTGTGGCAATTCCGGAGCGAGTCAGCGGCTGGTTGGAGCTGGGCGTCGCGGTGATGATCGTTTGTTTGGGTATCAGCGCGCTTCGTCGTGCGTTGCGCAAGAACGCCGATGTCCACGTACATCAGCACAATCACGATGGCCTGTCGCACACGCACGTGCACTTTCACGAAGAGGAAACGCGGCACGCGCCTGCCACGCATTCACATCACTCGCACGCAGTCTCGCGTCTCGGATGGAAGCCGGTTCTGATCGGCATGGTGCACGGACTGGCAGGATCCGGAGCACTGACGCTGCTGGTGCTGACGCAAATCAGTTCGTCGTTGACTGGCTTTTTCTATGTTGCGACTTTTGGTTTGGGATCGATCGCAGGAATGCTCTTGATGTCCGGATTGATAGGTCTGCCTTTCGCGTTGACCTCACGGAAACTGACTCACGTCCATCAGGGAATCCAAACACTCGCCGCCGTGCTCAGCATCTGCTTTGGCATTTGGTACGCGTACGAGGCGAGTTCAAACGCCGCTTTGTTCTGATCAAAATTTAAGTTCCGGATTTACAAGATCGAAATAAGCCATGCTGAAATTCATTGAACAATTCCGGCGAGACGTGGGCCACAGCGCGCGAATGCTGTGGAAGCGCCCGGGCTTCACTTTCGTCGCTATTGTCACGCTCGCACTCGGCATCGGCGCCAATACTGCGATTTTTAGTTTGGTGCGAGGCGTACTGTTGCGTCCGTTACCGTTCAGCGAACCAGAGCGTTTGATTGGCATCCGCGAAAGCAAGGTTGGCGAGGGTCACAACAATCCGATGGCCTATCGCTCGTTTGCCGAATTCCGCGACAAGGCACAGACCCTCGAGTCCATTGCCGCTTATCTCCATTCGAGCCCAGACATCGAATACGGAGATGGCACATTGAGCGTGGAAGGTGCGAGAGTTTCTCATTCCTACTTCAAGGTGTTTGGTGTGCACCCGATGATGGGCCGCGACTTCATGCCGGAAGACGGCCAAAGGGAAGCGCCACCGATAGCCATACTCAGCTATGAATTATGGCAGCGGCTTTATGCCGGCGATCAAGCAATTGTAGGAAAGTCGCTGAGGATCGACGGGCAAAGCCTGACGATCGTCGGTGTGATGCCGCCGATCTATGTCGGAGAACAGATCGGTTGGCGCAGCGTATGGATGCCTTTGCCTGTCAATGAACCCAGGCAACTGAACAACTCAGGACGATGGGTGCAAGCCGCCGCGCGACTGAAACCCGGCGTGACGATCGATCAGGCGCGAGCTGAACTGGAAAACCTGATGGAAGGCCTCAAGCAAAATTATCCTGCTTACGCATAGCCGCGAACACGGTGTCTATGCCACTTCGTTGAAAGATCATGTTGTGGATCCGTACGCGCAAAGAGCGCTGTGGGTGTTGTTCGGCGCAGTCGTGTTGGTGTTGCTGATCGCCTGCGCGAACGTGGCGAACCTGTGGCTGGCCCAGGCGGCGGTGCGTGAAAGAGAACTGGCAGTGCGGACTGCATTGGGCGCAAGCCGCTTCGCGCTCGTGCGACTGTTACTCACCGAGAGTGTGTTGGTGTTGGCTGGAGGCATAGTCGCGGGTTTGTTGCTTGCGCAATGGCTCTTGTCGACAGTTCTCAAATTCAGTCCAGATCAAGTGAGGCACATGGGCGATATCAAGCTCGATGCAGGCGTGCTTGTCTTCACACTTGCGTTGAGTGTGTTAACAGGATTGCTATTCGCACTGGCTCCGGCATTGAGCGCGACCAAAGTTGATTTGAACATAAGCCTCAAGGATGGTGCGCGCGGAGTCAGCGGCAGCCGGCGGCAGCATCGTTTGCGCGGCGCGCTGATCGTTTTGGAAGTCTCGCTCGCGCTGATCTTATTAACTGGTTCCGGGTTGTTGCTGAAAAGTTTTGTCAACTTACGCACCGTTGAACTCGGTTTCAATCCTGACCGATTGCTGACGATGTATTTGCGTTTGCCTTTTAATGACTACAAAGAACCGGAACGACGCGTGAGCTACTTCCAACAGACGCTCGGTAACTTGCAACGACTGCCTGGCGTTGAGGCGGCAGGTATCTGTTTCTCGCTGCCGATGACGGGCTCCGGTGCTACTGACCGCGTGTGGATCGAAGGCCGGCCGGACCCGCCCAAAGGCGAAGAGCCAGTGTTGCGCGGTGGCAGTGTGTCCGCCGATTACTTCAAAGCGATGGGCATTTCGTTCCGCCATGGCCGCGCGTTCAATGAGGAGGAAGTTTGGCAGGGCCGCCCGGTGATTATCGTCAACGAGGCGTTTTCACGACGCTTCTTTCCCGGCGAAGATCCGATTGGCAAACGCATCAAGGTGGGTCCTCCGAGTGCGCCATATTCCACGATCATCGGAGTTGTCGCCAACCACATTCAGCCAGGGGTCGATAATCGGATTTGGGAAGAGATGTTTTATCCATACGTCAACACGGCGGACCCGCCACTGTGGAGCATGAACCTGGTGGTGAAAACGTCCGGCGATCCAGCCACGATGAGCAGTGCTATCGTAAATGAAACACGAAAACTGGATCGGTTGCTAACAGTGACAGATGTCAGAACGATGAATGAGCTGCGACGGAATGCTTTGCAGTCTGATCGCTTCAATCTCGGGCTGATGGGTTCGTTTGCGATCCTTGCGGTGCTGCTGGCGGCTTTGGGAATCTACGGCGTAATGAGTTACACCACGGCGCAACGCACGCGCGAACTCGGCATTCGTCTGGCGCTTGGCGCGCAAACCAGCAGTCTGCTAAGGCTCGTGACGTTACAAGGAATGAAACTGGCGTTGATTGGGATGGCGCTCGGCCTCCTGGGCTCGTTTGCGTTAACGCGACTGATGGCAAGTTTGCTGTTTGGGGTTGAGGCAAACGATCCACTGACCTTCGCACTGGTTGCTTTACTGCTCGCGATTGTCGCGTTCATCGCCTGCTATATTCCGGCGCGCCGCGCGACAAGAGTGGATCCGCTGATTGCGCTACGCTGCGAGTGAGGTTAACTCTGCGTAAGAACGCAGAGATTACGCAGAGAGATTTCAAATTAGGGCGGTACCTCATGAGGAAACCTCGATTCGAACTAACTTCACGCGCCCGGTCGTCCCGGCTTTGATCGACACCGCTGACTTGCGACAGTCGAAGTGCTTTGCAACGAGTGTGAGCAGTTCTTCATTTGCCTTGCCATCCACCGGTGGCGATTTGATTTGGGCGAGCCACGTCCCATCTTCTCTTTGCTCGAGGAGGCTCGTGCGTGAGTTGGGTTTGACCTTTATCTGAATGATTCTCGGTTGCATGAATTTCACGAGGTACGCTTTGACCGAGATTTTTTCGTCGTAGGTTGGTCCTTCGTAAGATCTACAATCTTATTGTTTCTGATCACATAGACTGGGGTTCCGGTTTTGATTCCGAGTTCCAAAGCGCGACGAGCAGCGCGGCGCAGAGCGCGCAGAGTATCCTTTATTTCGCGGGAATGTGTACTAACTCGACGGGCCATCGTATCTTACTGGGTCCTGCTGAAATCAGCCGCGGTGTGCTGCCTGAATTATCGTACCACTCCCACGTATCTACCAAGTCCATATAAATGTCGTTAAAGTTCCGTAGACCGGAGTAAAATCGGCGACGAACGACAGCGCTTGCGACATGGTGACCACCCTGGGCCACTCTTGCCGCCACGCGCACGATGGCGATATTGGGATCAGGCAGACTCAGAAATATTAGCCTCACGCGGTACCCATCGTTCCGCCATCTTGGAATTAGCTTGGCATAAAGCTGTCCACTCAACGTGGTTTCGAATGCAAAGCTTTCACCTTTGCGAATGCGACGCTCGATCTCCGACAACATGATTCGGCCGGCACGGATTGCCGCGCGAGTTGGATCGAAAGGCGATAATCCAGCAGCGATCAGATCCACATTAACAAAGTCGGGACAGTGGGCTTCTTTAAGCAAGTACTCGCGAGCAAAAGTTGTCTTGCCGGCGCCGTTAGGTCCAGCGACGATAATGATCCGTCGTTGTTTGGGCATGGTCTAAGCAGAAGCATATCATGCGCTTCAACTCCACAGAGTGAAACCATCTCGTCCATGCGAATCGAGACTTAGCCAAAAAAAGCACAAATCACAAAAGTTTGATGGATCACTTTACAGGAAAGTGCTTGACATGATCGGCAGACCTGTCTTATACAAGGCAGGTTGCGCGAACGAGTTCGTGCAATGAGAAAACTTTCGATGATGACGATTTGTACAATTAAACAGCTCACCGCCACGCGGCAACCGAGAACGGCCGTGGGTAGGGCTATGTGTGCGTTTGGCTTGTCCATAAATAGCCGTCAAATCAGGCAATAATTCGCGGGAGCGGACTCCCGCTCCCAATCTCAAAAGCAAATTAAAGAGAATTGAAGGAGCGGGCAGCTTCCCTGGGAAGTTAAAAGCCCGCTCCTTTAGTTTTTTGACAATCGAAGTAACCTTTTTTGCGGGATGAAGGCAGGGAGCCTTCGACGGATGATGAACTCGGTGCTTTTGGAGAGTCCGCGAGTTCGCCATCCTCAGGAGAAGTGTGCCTCGAAGTGTGTTCGCGGCTTGTTCCTCTCTGCCTTCATCTGTTTGTAGGTTGGTATTCATTTGCCACAAAAAGCACAAGGTGTTTTTTGAAAATCGAAAGTGCCTGTGTGCTTCTTATGGCAAGAAATTTCATTTTGCATCGTTGGTCCAGTCGGTCAAAGACACAGCGTTGCCATCGCTGAGACACCGGTTCGAATCCGGTACGATGCTCCAAATCTTCTGCTCCTGTGGCTCAAATGGAAGAGCGCGACGCTTCGAACGTCGAGGGTGCAGGTTCGAGTCCTGCCAGGAGTTCCAATTCAAATGCGCGCGTCGCCAAGTGGCTAAGGCGCCGGATTGCAAATCCGGTATTCGTGAGTTCGAGTCTCACCGCGCGCTCCAATTCAGGTCGGATAGCTGAGATGGATTAGCGCAGGTCTGAAAAGCCTGACAGGTTGGTTCGAATCCAACTCCGACCACCAGTTTATCGGGGCGTGACTCATCCCTGGCAGAACGGTGACTGCCCGGGACCGTGGAGTTTGCAGAGGCGCGTCGGCCTCACGCCCCGACCACAAGTTCAATGGCGATGTAGCTCCAACTGGCAGAGCAACTGTCTTGTAAACAGAAGCGTGTGAGTTCGAATCCCACCATCGCCTCCAAAGTGGCCCGCGTTCCCGGCATCGGTCTTCTAAACCGAACCTTGAGAGCTGGGCGGAAGGCACGAGGTTCAACTCCTCCGCGGGCTCCCAATTTTCAAAACGGCTGTGTAGCTCAAACGGATAGAGCATGCGTCTCATAAGCGCCAGGTTGGTGGTTCGATTCCACCCACAGCCACCAAATTTCTTGTGGCGTAGCCAAGCTGGTAAGGCACCGCACTGTTAATGCGGCCATACGAAGGTTCGAGTCCTTCCGCCACAGCCAAACTTCGATCGCGGTGTAGCCCAACGGTAGAGCACTCGGCTGATAATCGAGAGATGCAGGTTCGATTCCTGCCGCCGCGACCAGACTCTTTGCGGGATCGTGTAACTGGGCAACACGTCGGGCTTTGAACCCGAAAATGAAGGTTCGACTCCTTCTCCCGCAGCCAATCTTCGATTAAGGTACTTCGATAATTCGCGAAAAGACTTTGTGCTTTTTGTGTATCTTCTGGTGACGATATGACAGATTTTGAGCCAAGCGTAAATTCCGGATATGCGGTTTTTCAAATCGCGAAGGCCCTCACTACAAGTGTGGAACACGAAGATCCTGCGACACGTGAGCGTGCGCAGGAACGCATCGCGAAGTGGCAAACAGTTCTTCAAAACATCTTGAGTGGATCGCTCGAGTACGGTTCAAGAACTCCTCTTAAACTTCCCGCGTGGGTCACGCTTGAAGTAGTTACTGGCGGATTTGCGACAGGAGACTTGCTGGCCGGAGGTCCGCTTCAGGAACATGAGAAAAAGCTGCTAGACCATCTGCCTACAGTTCGGAAGGGCGGAGAACGGAGTGCCTTGAACTCTTACTTCCTGACTGACGCCGGACTCGCCGATCTTCAACAGAAACTCGAAACGAAGTGCTACGACGTTGGCGTACCGGAAGAAGGTGCTCTGCTGGTCGTCGCATGGCTTGTTAAGAACGGTCATGTCGAGCAAGCGCGACAGCTTCTGCACGAACTATCGCCTTACCTTGCGAAGCTTCGTTTCTATCCCGTTCCATTGGACCAACCACGCCAGTTCGGTTCGCGAGTACACCTGCAAGACGTCGGCAGCACTATCAAGAGTCTGCAAAACATCAGACCGAACAAACGCATTCTGACTCAAAAGGAAGCCAGCGAAGTCTGGGCGCCGTATTACGACCAGATGATCGCGCTGTTTATTGAAACAGTAGTGGACGATTGGCCATGCCAGCAGTACCCACTGGGGTGGCCGGAGCGTGCACAGTCGTTGCTCGATGGATTCGATCAACTGAGACTAAAGCATCAACTGTGCGGCAAGCCAGAGCGAACTGGTGGAAACTTCGCGCAGTTACGAGACTTTCTTGGACGGTGCGCGAAGAGACCGCAATCGCTCACGGGGCGAGAGGTGAGTCTAATCCGCAACATTCTGCGCGGGTATGTGTCAAAGCGGGGTGCGCCCGGTTCTGTGACGTGTGTGGAAGCGCGTCGTCGTGAGGCCGCTTACGTTGCTGGTCCAACATTTCACGACATAGCGCAAATCGTAATCCTGCGTCTCACGAAGCATCGTCCGGATGAGGGCCTCGATGATGTTAGCGATCTGAAGCAACCGATCACACATGCTGAGGGCGCGGGTTTCGACGTTCCTGAAGACACGGCGGTTCCTGCATCCATTCAACTAAAAGTTGAGCGATGCTTGAACGAAACGATCGAAGTGCTGATCGAACGTGATCTGATCACGTCAGGTGATGCGGTTGCTTGTGTCCTGCCGCAGATGACGTCGGGAATTCGTGCCGCCGGCATCCCCGACGAACAGCTCCGGCAACTCTATTCGGCGATCTATCGAGCATTTCGCCGCCGTCGTTCTCTGCTTCTTTTTAATCTACAGAAGCAGGTGCAGATCGAAGAACTGCCATGGATCGCAGCAGTCGAGAGATTTCGTGGCGATGATCTTTCAAGTCGCGAGCTCGCCGCTCAAACTCTCGAGGAAGTCAGTGTGTTGACACTGAGATCGTTTCCCCATGCGATCCTTCCGAACAAACTGCTGCAAGAGTTACGTGCGCTTATCAAAGGAGCCGAACTCGACATTCCTTTGGTGGACGAGGTTGCGGCAGATATTTTCATGGGCCAGTTCACTGGGAAGTATCTCGAGTCAGCCAGGAGGGCGGCGCGCCTTCTACGCGGAACGCTTTACGAGACTTATTACGACATCGATTATGACAAGGTCAGCAGTCTCCCACCGGTTCCCGTGACACCGGTGCGCCGATGGCTGCAATTTAGATCAGCCGGGAAGACGGATCCGCTGGTTAATTTATGCGCAACGCGGGCGGGAGTTCCGCTTGGCACATGGAACCCGGCGACAAACGGCATGATCATCGAGCAACAGCAGATCCTCACGACGCAGAATCTGGCGGCGTTGTTTTTGGCGCTGGATTTGGTGGATAAATTGCGAGACGAGCTTGGTGACATGGCGCGGCGTTGCTTCAAGTGGGTATGCAAGCGACAGCAGATGAAAATTCTGCGGTGGCATGATGCGTTAATCGTGTTAAAGAACACTGCGTACGCATGGCGGCAGATGATCTTCTTTCTTTCGCTGCTTTCGAAGTCTGAGGTTGACGAGTTTCTCGAATGGGCGGAGCTCCACTTTCAGGAGCAGACTGAGGAATTCCGAGAGCGATTTCGGCCCGCGCTGCACGGGTTGAAGTTCGCGGCGGGAGGAAGACTACTCAACGGAGAGTGCGCGAACAATTTGGAGGTGCGCCCGTTTCTGGGGTGGAGTAACACGAAACATTGGTTGCTTTAATTCTGCGCCGGCGAAGTAGTGCCGAGCTGCGAGCTCGAACGCGCGCCTTAGTAACCTGGAAGTGCGTCTGCTATATTGGCTGCTCCGATGAAAAAGTTTTTCCGCGCTATGAGTTGTCGTCTGACGTCAACGGCCGTGTTGGCCGTGATAATCGGCTCATTGTGCTTTTCAGCGGGTGAAGGATTGCGCCTCACGCCTTTTTCAGTTTCGCAGCTCACAGAGAACGCGGAAACCTTTCAATATGGTCCACTCGATGTGCCGGCGCAGCCTCAGAAACGCAGCAAGCGTCAAGCTTTAGATCTTGCTTGCCCGGATTCAGGCGCAGGTCGCAAAGTTGTCCGAATACCTCTCAGCTATCTATCCGAATACGAAGCAGCACTCAAAGGTCCTCTTCTGTTTGTTCCTCGGCCCGAAGGACGCGCGCCCCCTGCTTTCTCCTAACTAAATAACATCAGGGATTCACTTGGAGGAGGTCAGTACCGTAAGCCGGTAGCGTCGGGTCCGACGTAGATGGCCGGGTACTCTAAGAGTAACGGGTGCGACATACTTTACCCGACTCTACCGCGTTACGGTAATGACCGTTTCCAACAGTGACCTAACGTTTAGGCAAAGGATCTAACGACATGTCAACTATCAGAGAGGCAGCTTTGCCTGGAGTCGGGCGTAAGTTCCAGGTCGAAACCGCAAATGGCGATCGTCTCGTAATCGTGATTCATGACGACGGCACGCGCGAGCTTTATCACTTCACTCGCAAGAACCCTGATCGTGTTGCTTCCGTCGTCACGCTTGAAGACGCCGAAGCCAGACAGATCGCGGGAATTATCGGCGGGCTGACTTACGTCCCGAAGGCTCTGCCTTCCGCTGAGATCGTCCTCGACGATCTGCTGCTCGAGTGGTACTCGATCCCGCCCGGCTCAGCCTGTATCGGAAAGACTATTCGCGATCTGGGAGTTCGAACGGCAACCGGCGCATCGATCGTTTCGATCATCGAACCGGATCGCGTCAAACGTCTCAATCCGGAAGCTGACACTGTGCTGAACGAGGGTGCGACGCTCATTCTCGCGGGTGACCGCCGCACGATTACAAAGCTCAAGCGCCTCCTCGAAACGGGCAAAGCGGATTAAACGATGAACCAGCACTTGATCCTCGAAGTTGGTTTGGCCCTGGCGCTCATCGCCTTCGCGGTGTGGCTTGCTTCAAAGCTGCGTTTGTCCAATGTGCCGTTCTTGATTTTGATCGGGATGGCAGTCGGACCTCACGCGCCGCAGTTTGGTGTTTTCGACTTTCGATTCATCGGCAGTGCGCCGTTGATCGATTTCATGGGCAGCGTCGGGGTGCTTTTTTTACTTTTCTATCTCGGACTCGAATCCAATGTTAGTCGCTTAATTCAGGCAGGACGCTCGATCTTCATCGGCGGCACCGTTTATATCGTCATCAATTTCACACTCGGATGTATTTACGCAATTCTCACCGGATTTTCTGCGACGGAGATGCTGATTATCGCCGGCATCACGACGATTTCGTCGAGCGCTATCGTCGCCAAGATCCTCTTTGACTACAGACGAACAGCTAATCCTGAAACCGAACTCATACTCGGTATCACGATGTATGAGGACGTGTTTCTCGCAGTTTATCTCTCGTTACTCTCCGGCGTTGTCCTGAGCGGCGCCACTTCGTTCATGGGCGTGATGTCGTCTGCGGGGCTCGCGCTAGGGTTTATTGTCGGCTTGATCGTGATTGGGCGTTGGGCGACGCCGTTGTTGAATCGTGCGTTGCGCATCTCATCGAATGAAGTTTTCGTGACGGTTGTCTTCGCACTGTTGTTTCTTTTTGCAGGACTCGGCGAAACGATCCACGTTGCCGAGGCAATCGGCGCGCTGCTACTGGGACTGATCCTTGGTGAGACCGAACACAGCGCAAGACTGGAACGACTCGTCGTTCCCTTCCGCGACTTCTTCGGTGGAATCTTCTTTTTCGGTTTTGGTTTGACTGTCGATCCGTTTGGTTTGGGCGGAGCCGTTTGGCTATCTATTGGCGCTGCTGCGCTGTCACTGATCGGCGTTATTATTGCGGGTCAGTTGGCAGGCCGAGTTGCAGGTCATTCAGGAGCGACGTCTTTTAACGTGGGACTGACACTTCTTGGTCGCGGCGAGTTCTCGATCATCGTCGCAAAGCTGGCGCAAGCAGGTAACCTTCTTCCCTTACTCCAGCCCTTCGCAGCTCTTTACGTTTTGATACTGGCGACCTTCGCGCCTCTGCTAGCGAAAGAGTCAGAGTGGATCCACACGTTCTTAACGCGAATCTTCAAGCGACGTCGCCGCCCTGCGGTAGAAGAACCCAAACAGCTCAGTGAAGTAGATCAGGTTTAGGCAAGATTATTTTGTCGCTTTTTGTGCCTTTTTGCGGCTTACAGGTTCCTGATACCAGCGTTTCCCGGTTCGGTATTCCTGTTCGGTGCGGCCCAGCATCGCCAGTGCGCGCTTCGGTCGAAGGTGAGCGCACGCAACGATGATGGTGTTCAAGAGCGCCATCGGCGCGACGTAAGATCCGGTGAAGGATGGGCTGCTGGTCGATGCGATAATGCTGTTGTCACAGTGCAAGGCGATCGGTGTTGTGCTGCTGTCCGTGATTCCGAACGTTGGAACTCCGCGCGCATGTGCGCGCTCGACTGCTTCCACAGTTTCTCTAAGGCACCGGCCAAAGCTGATCGCGACCAGCAGATCTTTCTCAGTCAACAGATCGATCCTGTGTTGCAGGTTTCCGGTGCTTCCCACCGGCGCTTCAGCATCGAAGCCGAGCGGCGTCAGACCATACGCAAGAAACCAGGCGAGGGAAGCCGCGAGATCCACACCCACCACCACTATCCGCCGCGCTCCGTGAATCTTCTTGGCGAGCTCGACTGCGCGATCAGTTTCGAGACTCGATCTGAGAATACTCATGCTCTCGACGTCTCTTTCCAAACAATGTCGCACCTGGTCCGACACGCTCCGTTTCTGTTGCGTTGCCGCTTTGAGGACTGTGTATGGAGTGATGTGATCTACGAAATGCTGGCGCAGATCCGCAGCGAAGTCGGCGAAGCGCTCGTAACCTAAAGCCTGGACCGTCCGCACGATCGTGGCCGCGTCGACGTTGTAACGTTTGGCCATTTCGCGCGAGGAGAGAAAGAAAGTCTGCTCGTGATTGTCGAGAATCTCCCTGATTAATCGGCGCCGGCTCCCACTCAACGGCGAGGTGGCAAAACGAACTTCAAGTGAGGACCGGGAGCCGTCAGCGTCGCGAACAGCGAACGCATTTGGAGCTGACATATTCTGCTCCTTTCATGAGATGTACACACGGGTTTCCGTCAGGTGCTTAATAAAATCCAGATCAACTTCAAATCCCAGACCCACGCCATCTGGAACTGTGACAGTGCCGTCTTTGTCGACAGTCACTTCCGGAGAAATGACATCGCGCTCGAAGTAACGTGAGCTCGCCGAAATGTCGCCGGGCAAAGTAAAACCTTTGAGACTCGCGAGCGCCATGTTGTGCGCGCGACCGATGCCTGACTCCAGCATCCCTCCGCACCACACAGGAACGTTTCGCGACACACAGAGATCGTGTATGCCGAGCGCCTCTGAATAACCTCCCACTCGTCCGACTTTGATGTTGATTATTCTGACAACTGTCCAACTCGAGAGCCAGCCTAGCTTGCCGGTGATTGATAATGCTTTCATCGAGACACAGCCGTGTCTTCATCACCTCCTGCAATCGTGCATGGTCCATCAGATCATCGTATTGAAGAGGCTGCTCGATCATTAACAGGTTAAAATCGTCGAGCATCTTCAGGTGATCCACGTCGCCGAACGTGTATGCTGCATTCGCATCGACCGAAAGCAGAATTTGAGGATACTTACGTCGCACTTCGTCCACGACGTCGAGATCCCAGCCGGGTTTGATCTTCAATTTGATTCGCTGGTAGCCGAGCTTGAGATACTTTTCGACGCGCTCGAGCAGCCGGGAAATAGCAGGTTGAATACCGAGGCTAACGCCGACTGCCACGCGTTTCAGCTCGCCGCCGATCAGCTCTGACAGTGATTGCTTCCTTGCCTGGGCTAACAGATCCATGAAGGCCAGCTCGAGACCGGCCTTAGCCATGTTGTGTCCACGAAACGGAGATAAACGTTTCCCAAGGTCGTCGAGACTCTCGATCGGGCCGGTCAGTAATGCTGGTCCAAGAAAATCCCGAATCACGTGCAGAGCAGTCTGTACCGTCTCGTAGCTGTAGAGAGGTTCTTCTTCGGCAACTACCTCGCCCCAACCGCTAAGTCCCTCGGCCTCAAGACAGACTAAAAAGATCAGTCGCGAGTCAATCTTTCCAAAGCTTGTTTCGAAGGGCTCGACGAGCGGCAGACGAATCAATCGAATCTCGACGCAGTCGATCTTAATCCCGGGAATACACTTCTCTGGATGGTATTCGATGATTTTGGAGGACCCCTGCATGGCGGGGCGAAAAATAGCACACTGGGTTTGCTTCGTGCAACAACTGTTGTAGAAGAATTGACATCATGCAACGCTCGATGTTATATAGCCCTGCGCAGTCGTCTAACTAAAAAACTAAACAGCCGCGGTTTCAAATCTTCTCCCGAGGAGGCGGATCATGAGATACAGCCCATTGTCGGCGGTCCTTTGTCTTCTGTTTTTAACCCATTCGGTGTTGGCCCAAACGACGGTCTCTACGATAGAAGGAACAATCAGAGACGCGCAGGGAAGTGTCGTCTCCGGCGCTCAGGTCGTCGTTAAGTCTCCGGCACTCGGCATCGAACGCACTGCCACCACTGACGCTGACGGCGTTTACAGGATCACTGCGTTACCTGCCGGGGACTACTCGCTGACCGTCTCGCACACAGGATTCTCGACGCGCACTTTCGACAAGATTGAGCTGACACTCAACCGAACGTTGAAGCTCGACATCCCACTCGATGTCGGCGCCGTTTCGGAGCAGGTCGACGTGATCGAGAATGCTCAACTCTTGAATCCAACCACGCCTTCAACCGGCGCGACGATTACACCGCAACAGATCAAGGAGATGCCTACCAATGGTCGTAATTATTTGGACCTCTTACAGCTCGTGCCCGGCGTAGTTGTGAATCGACAGGCTAATGTCGGGAGTGACAATTCAACTCCGGTGTTGGGAGAGCGCGCGGGCAACAACAACTTTCTGATCGATGGCCAGCCCAACAAAGACACGGTCAACGGTGGAGCTGCTTCTCAGTTCAATCAGGAAACGATCGCCGAGTTTCAAGTTTTGACTGCGGGTTTCCGGGCCGAGTTTGGACAAGCGTCAGGCGCGATCGTTAACGTCATCACGAAGACTGGTGGCAATGAGTATCACGGGCTCGCATCGATATTCTTCCGCAATAACATTTTTGATTCGTCAAACTCGTTGGATCCGGCACAGGACGAAGCGCCATTTCTACAGCGCTGGGACTACAGTCTGGCGATGGGTGGTCCAATCATTCGGGACAAAGTGTTCTTCTTCGGCTCGGCCGAGAGAATCCGAGAGAATCGTGAGCTGAATTTTGTCCCGCCTCCAGGCACGCCACAGATAGCTCTGGATTTCGAACGGCAGTTTGATAGTCCATCTCAGACGTTTGATACGCGCGGGTTCTTCAAGTTTGACGAGCAACTCGGGCGGCACAGTCTTAGCCAGTCAGTGAACTACACGAACGGAAACGTGACGGAGTTTCTGCCACTTTCAAATGCCCTTGATCTGCCATCGAGGAGAAACGACACGGGCGCGCGACACCTGTTACTTGCTTTTAGCGATACGGCGTTAATGGGCAGCAGCGGCAATCCGTGGGTATTGACGCTGCGCGGTAGTTTTCGTGGCGACACGTTTGAACTTCGTCCTGCTCATCCCGAAGCCGGAGTGGGTACGACGTTCCAGATGTTCAGCTCGAACAATACTGGCGGCCTTTTCGGAAATTTGGGTTCGTTCGGATTCGGCAATCCGGTAACACGTTCGGCATTCGAGCAAAAAAACATCTCCCTGGCAGCAAATGCGAACAAGCTCTTAGGCGATCACAACATTAAGTTTGGCTGGAACTTTTTGCGGACCGTAGTCGATGGTGTCGATTCGCGAGTCTTAAACCTCCAACTCTTTGCCACGGTTCCGGACTTCATCGCGCTTGGCCCGATCAACTCCGGATTTTTTACTGTCACTACCGCGGGTGGCCTGACGCCTCAGGCTGACGAAATCCACTTGCGCAACAATTACAACGCGGTATTCGGACAGGACGACTGGAAGTTTCATCCCCGGCTCACTTTGAACTTTGGTATGCGTTGGGACTACGACTCTGAGTTTGAGGTCGAAGAGTAACCTTTCGCCTCGTGTGGGTTTCGCGTGGCAGGCAACGCCGAGCACTGTGCTCCGCGGACACTATGGAAGGTTTTACGATCAATACCGGCTGTCGCTTGTTCGACGTGTACCGGCGTTTGGCGGATCTGATCGACGCGTGATCCAACCGTTTTCCTATCCGCGTCTTTTCTCCGGCAACCCTTCTCTCGCTCCCGCAGCCATCAATGCTTCGCTCTTTCCAGGTGGCCTATGCGTCTCCCCAAATCTAACCGATGCCCAGATCTCAGGCTGGCAGCGTTCCTTGTCCGGTGGCGCCGACGAATGCCCATATCGGGACCGATCGGCTTAATCGTGTTGTCGCTCCAGGGCATGCGCTGATTCCCGCTGGTGCCGTAGTCAATATCAGCAACATACAGTCGCTTTCCGGCCTGTCTCCCGATCAGTTTCTACTCCAGGCCGCCGCGGCTGTTGGCAAAGCGCCCGGTTTCTTTTTCTGGGGACCGTTTGGCGCGCTAGCGCATGCTGCCATTCCGGCTCAGCTCTTTCCAACCGATATCGACGGCAGTTTCAAGACACCGTTCACGAGCAGTGTGAGTATCGGTGTGCAGCAGGAGATCAAGAACGTCCTGATCGAAGCGGATTATTATCATCGCAGAATGAACCACATGCTCGGTGTTCGCGAAGCTAATATCTCCTTTGCCTCGAGAGCTGTCGAGCCGGCAGTTTTTACCGCCATTCCCACAGGGACCGATCCAAACGTTTGGACCATGGTATGAGGGTGACTACGATGGCTTTGTGATCAGTTTCACTCGACGATTTGCGAGACGGTTCACGATGAGTGGGAGTTATGCTTTTGCGAATCAAACTGACAACCAGCTTGGAATCGACACTCTGCCTTCTGATAGTTTTGTTGGCATAGCACCGTTAGTGACGGAAACGGGCACGGGCAGAACTAATGAGCACAGCTCTTTTGTTCGTGCCAACGGGCGCTTTGTCGAAAAGGCAGGCACGTTTGTAAACGGGCCCGACCTCGATAAAGGTCCATCAGATCTCTCAGTGGACCACGTGTTTCAGTTCAACGGGTTGCTGGAGTTGCCGTGGCAGTTTCAGGTGAGTGGCATCTTCCGTGCGCAAAGTGGATTTCACTTTAGCCGGGCGGCGCTTGCGTTTGAAGATCCTGACGGTGATGGGACTTTCAATACGATCGATCATGGACCAGGTGCGGGGCGAAACGCGTTTACAGCCCCACCGTTCGTAAATCTCGACCTGCGTTTTACGAAGAGATTTAATATCACTGAGCGAGTAAAACTCCACGCGTTGTTCGAATTCTTCAATGTGTTTAATCGCCAGAACGCCGCCGCAGTAGAGAACCGACAGAACATCGCGAACAGTCCATTCGGTTCATTGAGGCAGGTCCTGCCCGGGCGCGAGGGGCAAGTTGGATTGCGGCTCGAGTTCTAACGGCATATAGGACCTATCAGGTCCTATAGGACCTATATTTTCTTCGAAACCATGAAACTTAGAAACCGTATCTCCCGGCGCGAGATGCTCAAGCGCGCCGGGCTTACGGGCGCGGCAATGCTTGCGGCGCCCATGATCAATCGCGGACGTTTCCGGCTCTTCGCGAATTCCAACACCGAGTATTCCCGGCAATCGATCGATCTGATTGGCCGGACCACAGTGATCGACATGCTCAGCGTGTTGACGCTCAACTTTCCCATGCAGACGAAATGGTTCAAGGATCCGGAAACCTTCGCCGCCGCAGACTTGAAGCCATACACCGAGTCGGGAATCAACGTGATTCATCCCGCCATCGGTATGGGAGGTCCAAACGCTTACGAAAACGCGCTTCAATTCTTTGCGGGGTGGAACGGCTTTATCGCGAGCAATGGCGACTATTTCACGCGTATCGACAGCGCCGGCGATCTAAAACGCGTCAAAAAATCCGGCAAGTTGGGCGTGATTCTCGGTATCCAGAACTCGGAACACTTCAGGCGCCCTGACGACGTCGATCTCTTTCGCGGTCTGGGCCAACGCGTCTCCCAACTTACTTACAACGCACGAAATCTGATCGGCAATGGTTCGACTGAAAGACGAGATGAAGGCATTTCCGACTTTGGTATCGCGATCATCGAACGCATGAACAAAGCCGGAATGGCTGTTGACGTTTCGCATTGCGGCGATCGCACGACTCTCGATGCCTTCGAGATCTCAAAGAAGCCGGTTTTGATTACGCACTCAAACTGTCGTGCCCTCGTGCCGGGTCATCCGCGTTTGAAAACTGATGAGGCGATCAAGAAGGTTGGAGAGACGGGTAGCGTCATCGGAATCACGGGCGTGCGAATGTTTGTCAAAGGAGACGAGCCGACAACAGCGGAGCACGTTCTGGACCACTTCGATCACGTCAAGAAACTGATTGGGCCGCAGCATCTCGGTGTGGGCAGCGACATCGACCTTTACGGCTACGATGCTATGCCTGCCGAGCTCAACAAACAACTCCGCTCCGGTTACAAAGGCAGTTACAGCTTCCGCGAGAAGATCGATATTGAAGGGCTCAATCACCCGAAACGAATGTTTGATCTGACGGAAGGCTTGATTCGCCGCAAGTACAGCGATTCGGAAATTGAAGGAATTCTGGGCGGCAATTTCGAACGCGTGCTCACGCAGATCTGGACTTAGCCACAAAAGGCACAAAAGTTTTTAAGAGAGAGGTCAAGGCGAAATGAAGAGTCGTATATCCATGCTCGTGTTGTTGCTGCTGTTGACGGTGCAGGTCGCGTTTGCGCAAGCGCCGGGAGCGGATTTTGAGGAGTACGTTAACAAGGCGTTGAAGGATTGGAGTGTGCCGGGTGTTGCGATTGCCATCGTGAAAGACGATCGTGTAGTTTTTGCGAAGGGCTTCGGCGTACGTGAGCTCAACAAACCTGAGCGGGTCGATGAGCACACGTTGTTTGCCATCGGATCGTCCTCAAAAGCCTTCACTGCGGCGTCGGTCGCGATACTGGTGGACCAAGGCAAAATCAAATGGGACGATCCGGCCACCAAATACCTCCCTGGATTTCAACTCTTCGATCCATACAGCACTCGCGAGATGACGGTTGCTGACTTGTTGAGTCATCGCAGCGGCCTGACTCGCGGCGATCTGCTCTGGTATGCGTCTGACTACGATCGCAACGAAGTACTGCGTCGCGTGCGGTTCCTGAAGCCGTCGTGGAGTTTGAGATCTCGTTTCGGCTACCAGAACATCATGTTTCTCGCCGCGGGCCAGATCATTCCGTCAGTGACAGGCAAGACCTGGGACGACTTCATGCGCGAACGCATCTTCACGCCTTTGAACATGAAATCGACGAGCACGAGCATCAAGGCTTTTGCAGGCAACGCAAATGTCGCGACTCCACACTCCAAAATTGAGGAGAAGGTTACCGCGGTCTCCTGGCGCAACATCGACAACATCGCACCGGCAGGGTCAATAAACTCGAACGTCCAGGACATGGCCCAATGGATACGACTTAATTTGGGTCAGGGCGAATATGACAAGCAACGTGTGATCAGCGCGGCTGCGATCAAGGAGATGCAAACACCGCAGACAGTCATTCGGCTGGAAGGACAACGCGGAAGTCTCTATCCCGAAGCGCACTTTTTAACTTACGGCCTCGGTTGGTTTCTGAGTGATTACCGCGGACGCAAGCTCGTGGAGCACGGCGGCGCCATCGACGGAATGAGGGCGCAAGTGGGGATGATTCCTGAGGAAAAACTCGGTCTCGTGGTTCTCACAAACTTGCACGGCACGACCCTTCCGCATGCGTTGATGTACAAAATCTTCGACTTCTATCTGCAGGCGCCGGAGCGCGATTGGAGTACGGAGATGATGAAATTGGAGAAGCGCGCTGAAGAGCAGGGCAAAGCGGCGGAGAAGAAGGCTGAGGCTGAGCGTGTGAAAGGCACCTCGCCATCGTTGGCGTTGGACAAGTATGCCGGGACGTTTGAAAGCGACATGTATGGTGCGGCCAAGGTCGCGTTCGAGAATCAAAAATTGGTTGTTCGTTTTGGTCCAAACTTTACTGGCGATCTGGAGCACTGGCACTACGATACATTTCGCGTGAAGTGGCGAGATCAGATGCAGGGCAAAGGATTCGTCAATTTCAAATTGAATGCTCAGGGCAAAGCGGATGTCGTAAGTATCGAGAACGTTTCAGAGTTCACGCGCGTACCTGAGCCAGATCCGAAGACCGTCACGTCAGTGAAGAATTAACTCTGTGTCTCTGTGGTTAGATTCACCACAGAGACACAGAGACACAGAGACACAGAGGAAAAACAGAGAAGAGAGGAGGGCCTGTGAGACGACCGATCACGTTCATAATGATCGCATTAGTGTTTGCAGTCGGAGTATTCGGCCAGGTTCCGACTCAATCACCAATTACTCAAGACGCACCGCCGCAGGTTCCATCAACGCCAGGCAGCGCGAGAGAATTGACCGCCGCTGATGTAGAAACGTTTCTCGACGGTTTACTTCCGCTTCAGCTCAAGCGCGACGACATCGCGGGCGCAACAGTCGCAGTTGTAAAAGACGGCAAACTGCTCTTCGCTAAAGGCTACGGTTACGCGGACGTTGAAAAGAAGAAACCGGTTTCCGCGCAGGACACTTTATTCCGTCCGGGTTCAGTTTCAAAGTTGTTCACCTGGACCGCGGTCATGCAGTTGTTCGAACAGGGAAAACTCGATCTCGACCGCGACATCAATGAGTATCTCGACTACAAAATTCCCGACGCCTTCGGAAAACCAATCACTTTAAAACACATACTGACGCACACGCCGGGCTTCGAAGAGCAGATCAAAGACTTAATCGTCACGGATTCGTCTAAACCTAACCTGGGCCAGTACGTCAAGACGCACATTCCCGGCCGGATCTATCCACCGGGGACGGTTCCTGCTTACTCAAATTACGCAACCGCAGTCGCTGGATACATCGTCGAGCGGGTTTCGGGCCGTCCATTTGAGGACTATGTCAACGAAAATATCCTCAAGCCGCTGAAGATGGAACGCTCGACATTTGCGCAGCCGCTTCCATCTAATCTCGCGGGTTTGATGTCGAATGGTTATCGACTCGGCTCAGCCGAGCCACAGCCGTTTGAAGTCGTTACTGCGTATCCAGCCGGCAGTTTGAGTAGTAGCGCAACCGATATGGCCCAGTTCATGTTGGCCCACTTGCAGGACGGAAGGTTGGGTGATGCGCAGATACTGAAACCCGAAACAGCGCGCTTGATGCGCAGCCGGCTGTTCGCTCTCGACGATGCTGCCAACGCCATGTGTTACGGGTTCTACGAAGAGTCGCGCAACGGCCAGCGCATCATCGGACATGGCGGCGACACCGTTTTCTTTCACAGTGATCTGCATCTGGTGCTGGACCAGAAGCTTGGCTTTTTTGTCTCTTACAACAGCCTCGGCCGCGGCGATAGTCCGGGCCGCAGTAACCTTTGGGAAGCATTTCTCGATCGCTATTACCCTTACGCCGTACCTGCTGCAACTTCAGCAACTGCGAAAGACGATGCGAATGCTGCTTCAGGCTCATACATTTTGAGCCGCCGCGCCGAAACTTCTTTTATGAAAGCGGCATTCTTAGTAAATCAGTTCACCGTATCGCCGGAGGGAGAAGGTGACATCGTCACTCCGCAACTAACAGGAGCAAACGGCAAGCCCAAACGGTGGCAGGCGATTGGTCCAATGACGTTTCGCGAACGCGACGGCCAGGACAAACTGATCTTCAAGCCGGACGAGAGTGGCCGCATGCAGATGGTCCTGCCGTATCCGTTCTTCCTGGGCCAACGAGCCGGCACGTTTCAAAACGCAAAGGTTCTGTTGGTCGTGCTGGGAGCATCACTGGGCCTCATGCTGATCACGCTTAATATTGTGGCCGGTCGGCTGGTTTGTGCGCAGGCATTACGGGCACAAGTTGGAACTCACCCGAACCGAAGCGTTGCTGCGCATGCTCGTGAGAATAGTTTTTGTTCTCGATCTGATCTTCGTTGTGGCTTTAATCGGTCTTATCTTGTACGGCCTTACGCATCTCGAGGTCTTCAGTGACCGTGGCAGTACCTGGTTTCACATCATTCAATTAGTGGGTGTGGTTGGGGCGGTTGGAACGCTGGTGGTCCTCGCCAACGCTGTTATCGCGTGGATTGGCAAACGAGCGAGCATTTGGGGCAAACTACAGGCGACGATAATGCTGCTTGCATGCCTTGGAGTGCTTTGGTTCGCATTCGCTGGTAATCTACTGCGCTTCAGTTCAACATATTGAGCCGCCGTTCCACACTAGGTGAAATGATGTCGAGACCCCAACCTGAAATAAGAGCGATCACCCGTCTGGTCCCAGCGTCCGGAAATCTCGTACAAGGACAATCAGAGCTTGCGATCAGTCCGAAGTTGGCCCATGCGGCGAACGAGTTGATCAGCTCCAGCCGCAATCATTACAGTCCGGCGGAAGGTGTTGGCCCGTTACGCGAAGCCGTTGCGCAGAAAATTGCACGGTTCAACAATATCGAGGTCGATCCGAAGGCCACACCATTGCAGTTGTTGATTACACCGGGCGCAACCGGAGCGTTGATCGCGATCGCGCACACTCACTTACAAGACGCGGCCGCAATGGTTTTTGAGCCTTACTACCCGTACCACCGCAAAATACTCGACGAGCTGGGCGGCCGTACCGATGTTTTGCCGCTGCGAGGCGAGAACCTGGAGCTCGACAGCGACGAGCTGCGCGCGCGTTGCCGTGAATGGAAGAATCGTCAAGAGTTTCCTTTGAAAGCGATCATCGCGTGTAGTCCCGCGAACCCGACCGGAAAAGTCTTTACTGGCGCAGAACTCGACGCTATCGCCTCTGCCTGTCAGGAGTTTGATCTGCTGTGCATAGCGGATGAGGTGTACGAGCATTACGTTGTCGGCGAAACGAGACATATCTCGATCGCGACGTTGGACGGTATGAGGGAGCGCACGATCACCGTTAATTCATTCTCCAAGTCGTGGAATATTTCCGGTTGGCGACTCGGTTACGTATATGGACCATCGAACCTCGTCGCTCCACTCAACAACTCCAACAACATCTTCTATGTCTGTTCGGCTACGCCCCTTCAGCTCGCGTTAGGCGAAGTGCTGATGGCAGACCCGGATTACTATGCCGCGCTACGTGATAGATTCACCGCTAAACGACGAGCAGCGGTGGATGCGCTGGGCGAGGTTGGGTTCCGAATCTACGACTCAGGATCGGCGTTCTACGTTTGGGCACAAATTCCGGAACGCTACGACGATGCGATTGCCTTCAACGAGATGTTGATAAGCCACGGCGTAGCAGGCGTCCCGGGCGGTGCGTTTGCGGATAGCGCCGATCACGACAAATACATGCGCTTCTGTATTGCGCGTGAAGATGCAGTGCTACAGGGCGCGCTTGAGAAGATTCAAAATGCGGTTTAGAAATCTTGTAAGTCTTCGAATAAATCCTGTAATCCTGTCTACCTGTTTACTGTTTGCCGCAGTAGTTCAGGCCCAGCAGAAACCTCGTCCAGTTCCTGCTCATTGGCGACCTTTGCTCGGAGAGTACGTTAACGAAGACATCACGCTCATCATCCTCGAAAAAGACGGAAAACTAAGCGCTCTCTATAATCGATCCGAACTCGCTCCGATGCGAGAAATCTCCAGAAACGTCTTCGAGTTTGACGCTTCAACAAAACGCGAAGGCGGACGGTTTGTGTTCCTGCGCGACAAACGTGGCAGAGTAAATCAATTCAGAACTGGCCACATGTTTTTCAAGCGCAAGCCGCTTGGACCAGAAGAGGGAGCCAGTCAACTCAAAGTCGATCCGGTGCGTCCAGTTCCGGCTCTGATCAAGGAAGCGCTCCAGGCGCAACCGCCAGACGAGACCGGAGATTTTCTGCCGGCGGATCTGGTTGAACTAAGAAGACTCGATCCGACGATCAAGCTCGACATTCGGTACGCTACGACCAACAATCTTTTCGGGACAGTTTTCTATTCTCAGCCGCGTGCGTTCCTGCAACGCGCACCTGCCGAAGCTCTTGTTCGCATTAATCGGAAGTTGAAGGAGCGCGGTTACGGATTGCTGGTTCATGACGGGTATCGCCCGTGGTACGTGACGAAAGTATTCTGGGATGCAACTCCCGAGGACAAGAAACTATTCGTCGCCGATCCGTCGAAAGGCTCGCGTCATAATCGCGGGGCAGCCGTAGATCTCTCACTCTACGATCTGAAAACAGGAAAGCCGATCGAGATGGTAGCCACGTACGACGAAACCACCGAGCGCGCACACCCAGATTATCCCGGTGGCACATCGCTTCAGCGTTGGCATCGCGATCTTCTGCGGACTGCGATGGAGGCTGAGGGGTTTACCGTATTCGAGGCGGAGTGGTGGCACTTCGACTACAAAGACTGGCAGCGCTACCGGATCGGAAACGAGCGCTTCGAAAACATTAATTAGCCACAAAAAGCACAAAAAGTAAGCCACAAAAAAGCACGTTCAGTGAATCCACGCCAGGGTCTTCAGGGCCCAAATACTGTCCGGGTACTTGTTGAACTGCTCTGGTAGTTGGCCCAGCACCGTATGATCGTTGGTTGCTTTGTAGTGACTCACGCCCTCCCAGTAGAGCGCCTCGGGCGCCGCATGAGAGTTCGGATAACGTTCGAGCACCTCTGCGTAACGGCGTTCCGCGTCGGCCCAGTTCTTACTCATAAAGGCGACACGAGCCATGCCTAATTCCAGTTGCGCCCGAAATTCGTCTTTTGGAAGATAGCCTTCCAGGCGAAACCTCTCCGCTCCCTTCGAATCGAGTATGAGGACTGTCGGTGTCCACAACGCATCGAAACGATGAAAATAAACAGGGTGCTCTTTGATGTGCGCTGAGAGGGGAACGAAATTCTCGTTGATGAAAGAAGACACTTCATCGTCGTCGTAGGACTCGGCTTCCAGCCGAGCGCAGGCTCCTCAGGCGGGAGCCGCGCTAAAGTCGATGAGCAAGGGTTTCTTTTCCTCTTTTGCACGTGCGAGTGCTTCATCAGCATCTTTCAGCCAATTCACTTTCATGATTCTTACCTCCGTCGATTTTCTAGCGTGGCACAACGCGTCCGCTCGAACGTAAAGCAAGGAGTCGCGCCGGAAACGTACCGAAGTCTTCGACTTCCCAGGTGTTGCCGCCCTTGAGCCTGACCTTAGCGGCCGGAATCAATGTGCCTTCTCCGCGACCGTTGCGATCGAGATACATTTCGGCATACCCGATCGGATAGTCTCGAGACCTTGTGCCGTAACGCAGCTCGGCGAATTGAAGCCAGCGTTCATAGAGCACAGTTACTTTCCTGCCGCCATCCTCCCATGGATCAACGATAACTGCGTTTGCTCGAACACCTACGCCAGTGCCGATTTGTATTCGTCCGGCGTCCATCTTCGACATCACTTTCAGCAACTCATCCTGGCCGCCACTGCTGAGCGCTTCGTTCAGCTCACGTAACTGGTTAGGCGCTGTGTAGCGGTTGACCGACAATGTAAACTGACGTGTCCGTCCGGAAGTCCGCCCGCTCATGCTGACGAACGTTCCGGTAATCTTTTCACTACCATTCTCACTTTGTGAAGGCACTGCAAACAGCGCCATGCAGCAAAGCACGATCAAAAAAATCAATACTCTCTTGCCGCTCATGTTCCCTCCTTGTGACTATAGCCCGGTGGACACGCCAATCGCGCGGCCCACCAAATACGTAACCGCCGCTGCCCCGAACCCGATCAGCAACATCCGCACTGCGCTAACCAGCGAATTGCGACCCGTGTAACTTGCGATCATCGCGCCGACCGCGAGAAGCGCAAACGCACTAAAGATCAAACTCGTCATGAACGCCGTGCCGCTCGCAAATAAGATGTACGGCAGCACGGGAACAATAGCGCCACTCACAAACGCCACAAACGAGCTTGCCGCGGCGCCCCACGGCGAGCCCAGCTCTTTCATGTTGAGCCCCAACTCTTCTCTTGCGTGAGTGTCCAACGCAACATCCGGATCCCTCATCATCTTAGAAGCCAAATCTGCTGCCGCGGCGTTGGGTAAGCCTTTGCTACGGTAGATCAGTTCCAGTTCCTTCAGTTCGCCTCTTGGATCTTCGGCGAGTTCACGTCGCTCGATCTCGATCTGATTCTCAAATAAGTCACGTTGCGCTCTCATCGAAACGTACTCACCCGCCGCCATCGAAAACGCACCCGCGAGCAGCCCTGCAATACCTGCCAATAAAACAACGCGCGCATCCGTGCTCGCGCCCGCCACGCCCATCACGAGGCCCAAGTTGGAAACGAGACCATCGTTGACGCCAAACACCGCGGCGCGAAATGTTCCGCTCTGTCCATCGATGCGATGTCCTTCGGAGGAAGCGAATTGGCCCACGCTGCCGCCCGCGCGAAGGCGACGAAACGCAGCGGGGTGGTGTTGCTTTGCAGTCGTCACACCGCGGTTGTGGCCGTTCATTCGCCTGGCTCCTCACTCACTGGGTTCAACAGCACGGGCATTTACGCTCAACTCGCCGAGCCTGACGCGTACTTGTTCCTCACGACGATTTCGCCAAACGGTAAGCGTTACGTCAGTCCCCGGTGGCGTGCGCGCAATGGTGTTGCGCAATGCATTTGGATCCTGGATCGGTGTGCCGTTCACACCGGTGATCACGTCGCCGGCTCTCACTCCCGCGCGTTCCGCAGGACCACCTGAAACAACTGAATTGACAAACGCGCCACGCGCGTTCTGTAATCCGAGTCGCGAGATGGCTTCTGGAGTCAACGGTTGGATTATCACACCAAGACTGCCGCGTCGCACTTTTCCCGAGCGGATCAGCTGGTCCATGACGTTCTTCGCCATGTTCACGGGGATCGCGAACCCGATACCGATGTTGCCGCCAGTAGGCGAGAGTATTTGCGAGTTGATGCCGATGAGCTCACCGCTGCCGGCGCTAATAAGCGCGCCTCCTGAGTTGCCCTGGTTGATCGGAGCATCAGTTTGAATGAAATCTTCGAAGGACCCATCCGACAGACCGGTTGAGCGCCCTTTTGCCGAGACGATTCCCGCGGTGACGGTTTGCTCGAGTCCTAGTGGGTTGCCAATGGCGAGGACCATGTCGCCGACGCGCGCGCGATCCGAGTCGCCCATGGTGAGCACGGGCAGGCTATTCTGATCTATTTTCAACACTGCAAGATCGCTTGGCGGATCTGAGCCGATTAGCTTTGCGGGAAAACTTCGCTCATCGGTCATCTCGACGGTTATCTCTTCCGCGCCGTCGATGACGTGGTGATTAGTTAATATGTAGCCGTCGGCGGAGACGATGACTCCGGAGCCTAAGCCACGTACCGCGCGCTGCTGCGTCTCAGGCGATCTCGGGAGACCAAAGAATTCTCGAAAGCGTGGATCGTCAAAGAACGGATGCTGACGAGGAGCGCGGACGCGGCGAGCAGAGTGGACTGTTACCACTGCCGTCGCGACCCGATCGACCACATCGGCGAAAGAGTTAGTCGAGGGCCCCACCGGGCCGGAATAAATTGTGGCTGGAGTTGCAGTACTTGCGGGCGCAGGCGATTGTTGCACTTGCTCCATCGCTCTGCGGCACGCGGTTGACGTCAAAAGGACCAAAGTAATTGTAAGAAGTAGTCGGCGCATTTTCTTGTTCACAACGCGACACAGTAGTCGCAATTTAAGGTTAAAGTCTTCAGTAATTGTGACTTTTATAAGTTCAAACGCTCAGCGCCGGGCGTTTGGCCCAATTTACGCCGAAGGCGTTGGCTAATTTCAGCCCAGGGTTGGAGCGCAGCGACAACCCTGGGATCATAGCCATATAAATGTTTCCAACGCTGAAAGCGTTGCACAGGCCTAACGCTTTCAGCGTTCTTCGGTTTAATGTTGCGTTACCCAGGGTTCTCGCTGCGCTCGAACCCTGGGCTGAAATTAGCCAACGCCTTCGGCGTATATGACATCAAGGCCTTCGGCGTAATTAGAAATAAAGAGTATAAGAGAAAAACGCGAAACAACGAATTTATGAGCGCCAGCGTACGCTGCTATGAGAGAACCGATGCCCTTTCAGTTCGCAATCTTGCGAACCAGGCATTTTCGCGCGCCGCGGGTGCGCCGCTCGTCGGCGGCAACAGCGTTCGGCTGTTGAAAGATGCGAAAGAGAATTATCCCGCGTGGCTCGACGCGATCAAGTCAGCCGAGCGCTACATCCATTTCGAAAGCTACATCATTCACGAAGACGACGCGGGCTGGATGTTTGCCGATGCACTTAGCGCCAAAGCGCGCGAAGGCGTCCGCGTGCGACTGATTTACGACTGGCTTGGCGGATTCGGCAAAACCTCGCGCTCGTTCTGGAATTACCTTCGCGAAAATGGCGTCGAAGTGCGCTGCTACAACCCTCCACGATTGGATTCACCGATTGGTTGGGTAACTCGCGATCATCGCAAGACACTCACGGTCGACGGGAAGGTTGGCTTCGTCACCGGACTGTGCGTGGGCCGAATGTGGGTTGGCGTGCCTGAAAAGAACATCGAACCATGGCGCGATACCGGAATCGAGATCCGTGGACCATCAGTAGCAGACATCGAATACGAATTCGCAAAAGTTTGGGCCATGACGGGCCAGCCACTCACCGCCGATGAAGTGGCAAGACGCGAAGTGCTCGAGCCCGCGGGCGACGTGACGCTTCGCGTTGTGGGTGGTGAACCAGCGAGCGCCGAAATGCTTCGCGTCGATCAGCTCGTCGCGACTCTTGCACGAGAGCGACTATGGTTGACTGATGCTTACTACGCCGGAACGTTCTCTTACGTACAGTCGCTGCGAGCTGCCGCTGAAGATGGCGTTGACGTACGTCTGCTGCTACCCAGCGCGTCGGACCTTCCTTTGTTGCGGCCGCTTTCGCGATCCGGCTATCGTCCGCTACTCGAATCAGGAGTGCGAGTGTTCGAGTGGAATGGAACGATGCTGCACGCGAAGTCGGCAGTCGCAGACTGTATGTGGGCGCGCGTCGGTTCGACGAATCTCAATGTCGTGAGTTGGTTTGGGAACTTCGAACTCGACGTCGTGATCGAAGACGTGCCGTTCGCGCGCGAGATGGAGGAGATGTATCTTCGCGATCTGGAGAATGCAACCGAGATCGTCCTCGACGCCCGGCACAAAGTTCGACGAGCGGCGCCGGAAGTTCAATCGCAGCCGGCGATGACGAGTGGTGGAGGAAGTGGTGGGCGTGCGGCAGCCGGAGCGATCCGCCTCGGCAATGCGGTTGGCGCGGCATTCACAAGCCGTCGCGTGCTTGAACCTGTCGAGGCTCGCCTCATGTTGACTTCAGCATTGCTCCTACTGGGCTTTGCAGTCCTGATCTGGTTTTTTCCTCGGTCGCTGACTTATCCGTTAATCGTGTTTTTGGTGTGGTTTGCCCTCGCGCTCATCTATCGATCTCGCAAGCTCCTGGGCCAAACACGGGCAAAGACAAAGCCAATCGAGCACCGCGAAAGCAGCACGAAAACTGCTAACGACTAAACTCAAACTCAGCGACGATCGGCAGGTGATCGGAAGCGAGCAGCGCAAGGCGGCTGCGATGCACCGCGATCCGTTTTAGTTTTAGTTGCGAGTCGTAATAGACGTGATCGAGGTGTAAAAGCGGAAACACGCCGGGGTAGCTGCGCGCGCGACCGGCAAGTCGATCCGGTTCAGCGCTGTTCAGATGGTTGCTGAGAAGGTGCGTTGCACGTCCACGCGTCCATTCGTTGAAGTCTCCAAGCACGATACGCGGCGCCGCAGAAGGATTCTCCTCGATCACGTCAAACAACCTGTGTGCCTGGTAACGGCGTTCGAAGAAGCTTGTGCCCAGGTGGACATTATAGATCTGCAATGAGGTTTTAAACGGACTCGTGATCGTAACTTGTAAACAGCCGCGCGGCTCGTACATGCGAAACGAGAGATCGTGATTGCGATCCGAGACGATTGGCAGTCTGCTGAGCAGCGCGTTGCCGTAAGCCGAACCTCGATGTCGTCGATTCTCGCCGATGCGAAAGTCATAACCGAGCTCATCAGCGATCGCATGCACGTGATTATGTTCGCGCTCTGCTTCGTCCATGCCTACAACTTCCTGTAAGGCAATGACGTCAGCGTCGATCTGCTTCAACACTTCAGCGATGCGCATCGGCCGCACACGGCGGTCGAGGCCACGACACTTGTGAATGTTGTAAGTTGTAATGCGAAACGACGACACCTTGAAGCGTTATGTTAGCCACAAAAGGCACAAAAAGTGCAATGCAGACTAATTCGCTAAGAGATTTGGCAGGATCAATGAGCGGACGTTTGGATGAACTCGTAGCCAGAGACCTGGGTTTTGATCGAATTGCGTGGCGCGTGTCTCCGCATCAGCCGCGATTTGTGTCGTCAACAACTGGCGGTAACTCTCACGTTTCGCGGGCGCGGTATCCGCGTCGACGATCGACTGCGCAACGCGTCGCGCTCCGAGAATTGCGGCTGGTCCAAGTGTGAGAATGTGTTTGGCTGCGCGACACTCAGCTTCATCGGCTTCAGTGACGACTGTGCCGCCCGCCTTAAACTTGTTGATATGGTGCTCGAGAATTGATGCAGAGATAGGAATTAGTCCGGCGACGTCGTTGTAAGAAGCGCCCGAGCCCGGCTTGATGTAAGCGAGATGTGAAGCCCCGCCAGCCTCCGGACCCAACCCAACGAAAAACGAGATCGATACCACCGAGAGATTCGAGTCTCTCAACGTAACTCGCCAACTCGCTCTCGAGATCCTCAGCGTCCGTGCGCATAGACGTAAAGCTATTAACTTTTCGAAAGAAGTCTTCGCCGAGCAGGCGCTCAAAGTCGCGGACAAAACTCAAGCCATTGTCCATTCTCAACGGCGCAAGGGCATCCTGCGTGAAAACATCGAGTCGACTAAACAGCGCATCGTGATCGCTCGTTTTGGCCATTGCGCCCAGCAGCCGGTGCAACGCCTGACCGCCGCGCCCGCCCACGATGACCATCACAATATTTCCGTCTTTCGCGGCTACAGCGCGCGTGATCTCGTCGAGCATCGCACGCCCGACTGCTTCTTCCGACGGCATGACCTCGTATTCCAGATCCTTCACACGCAGGTCGCCGAGCGAACCGGTCGCCGCATCCTTGCGGGACAACCAAATGGATTTTTCTTGTGTCTTGTTTGTGCCTTTTTGTGGCTTCAATCCAGTTCTTCTTCCTCTTCCTGAGCTTTCTGCGCGAGCATGAGATGGTCGCGCATCGCATTGCGCGCCGCCTCCGGATTGCGCTCTCGAATCGCGCGATAGATCGTCCGGTGCATCTCTGCTGACTCTTTCAAATCTCTCGCGCGCCTGACCGTCTTGCTACGCACCTCGAAGAGGATCGTCGCCACCATGTTCATCAACGCAGTGAGAATTCGATTGCCCGATGCGGCAGCGACTGTTTGATGAAACCGCATGTCGTGAACGAGAAACTGTTCCGGCTCGTCGAGCGATGCGAACATGCCGGTGATCTCTTCTGACATCTCCGCCATCTGTTCGCCGGTCGAACGCTCCGCCGCAAGAGCTGCGATCGCCATCTCCAGAGATCGTCGTGCTTCAAACATCTCGGCAGGTGTGAACCGTTGCAGGGAAGCCATCAAACGCAGTGCGCTGCTGTCGAGCGCCGGCGGGCCTTCTGATTCGACGACGAAAGTGCCCGCGCCGCGACGTGGTTGCAACACGCCGACTGCGGCAAGTGAACTGATCCCGGCGCGCAAAGTTGGGCGACTCACACCCAGTTGCTTTGCCAAGTCTCTTTCCGGCGGCAGTCGATCGCCAGGACGCAGTTCGCCTTTATGAATCATTTCGCGAAGCTGCGAGACAACTTCCTGAAAACTCGTCCCGCGCCCCTCCGCATCGATCGTCTTAAAGATGTTGACGTTTGATTGGCTCATGCAATAACGCTTGTTAGCTTAGCTCCTTTTTGCGGCGATCTCCATCTCCATTGCTGCGAGCACGAGCGCGCCGATGCCCTTCGGGTCGTTCGCGATTACCTTTTCGCTCAGGTAATACTCATAGCTGCCATCGCGATACGGGTTGCCTCCCAATCCACTGACGCTCACGGTTCCTTCAAGATTGAGTTGGCCATTGGCATCGGTCTTAAGAAACTCTTTCCCGATCCCGCTGTACCCCTTCTTCACAACTTGCTTATAGTTGCCAGGCAGGTAACCCTTGCGTATGCCTTTCGCGAGGGCATAAACAAACATGCAGGAGGCAGACGACTCGAGATAATTTCCTTTCTCAGTGCTCTTGTCTAACACCTGATACCAGAGTCCGGAACGCTGATCCTGATACTTCGCCACTGCTTGCGCGAGGCGATTCAGGATCGCAATCAGCTCTTTTCGCTGCGGATGCTTTTGTGGAAAGTGATCGAGCGTGTCGACGAGCGCCATCGCATACCATCCCATCGCGCGACCCCAGAAGTTTGGCGAGCGGCCGGTCTGCGGGTTGGCCCAACGTTGCTGTTTTGATTCATCCCAACCGTGATAGAGCAGTCCGGTTTTGTCGTCGCGAGAGTGTCGCTCCATGAGGATGAACTGCTTTGCGATGTCGTCGAACGCGGCCGGTTCATTGAAAGTCGCAGCGTACTCGGCATAGAACGGTTCACCCATGTAAAGGCCGTCGAGCCACATTTGCGACGGGTAGATCTTTTTGTGCCAGAAGCCGCCTTCAGAAGTGCGCGGGTGTGTTTTCAGTTGCTCTCTTAAGAGTGTGGCGGCCTTTTTGTACTTCTCCTGGCGTGTAGTTTTGTAAAGAAAAAGGAGCGCACGGCCTGGAAGAATGTGATCGATGTTGTACTCGTCGATGGTGTATGTGCGGATGGTGCCGTCGTCATTGACGAAGTGGTCGATGTTGCGTTGGATGAAGTCGAAATATTGCTTATCGCGCGTATGTTCCCAAACGCGTTCGATGCTTTTCAGCACCAGGCCGTGTTCGTAAGTCCACTTGGTTGGGTAGCCGGTCTCTTTCTTCGCCGGATCGCGCCAGAGGGCGGTCATCGCCGTTTGGACCGCGCGTTCGGAGACGGGTTTCGTCTGCGCCGGGGCGCTAAAACAAATCAAGAAGCACGCCGCAATGAGAGGTAGTTTCGACGCAAAGGCGCAAAGGCGCGAAGACAGACCAGGACACCATCTCTTACTTTGCGTCTTGGCGCCTTTGCGTCGAAAACTATGGCACCGCATCAATGCTTTTTCCATTGATTTTGACATTCTCCAGAGTGGCATGCTTGATGTTCCTTACGACGTTTCCTTCAGCAACATTGTCGAACGTGCAATTCTTCAGACGCAGGTTCACGATCGGCGCGTTCGCCAGACCTTGCACGTCGAGCGCGTGTTTGCTGCGAGTGCTGCGCAGGCCCTCGACCGTGTAATCGCGAACGACCGGCGTGAACGATCCCTTCGCGCCTTCCTCATAATTGAAATCGATCGTGATCACCGCATGCGCCACCTGCCCGACTTCGATGTTTCGAAAATGCAGGTTCTCCAACAGCCCGCCACGCATCGCGTTGTTCTTAACGCGCAATGCATGGTCCAGATTCGGACTGTCCAACCGGCAGTTCATTGCGAAAAGATTTCGCACCCCACCCGAAATCTCACTGCCAACCGTAATCCCGCCGTGACCATCTTTCATGCGACAACCACTCACGATAACGTTCTCAGTCGGCGCATTCAGTCGCCGGCCATCTGCATTTCGGCCTGACTTGATTGCGATACAGTCGTCACCAGTGTCGAAGTCACAATCGTTAATCAACACGTCCGTGCAAGACTCAGGATTACACCCGTCATTGTTTGGACCATGACTATTGATGATCACGTTTTGCACGATGACATTCCGGCAAAGCACCGGATGAATTTCCCACATCGGCGAGTTTCGAATAGTGACACCTTCGATCAGCACATTCTGACACCGGTATGGTTGAATGAACTGCGGCCTTAGGTAATGGCCCTCACCAAAAATGCGTTCCCGAACCGGAACACCTTTTTCGGCCATCGCAAACAGCGCATTTCGATCCCCACGCTGATTGCTCATTCCTTCTTTCCAGCCGTACGCCGGGCGTCCGTTCCATGGCCACCAGTGTTCGTTGTCGCTTTGACCGTTGAGCGTACCCTTGCCGGTGATTGCGATGTTCCGTTGTTCGAAGGCATAAATAAAAGGCGAGTAGTTGAACACCTCGACGCCTTCCCAACGCGAGAAGACAACGGGCAGGTAGTCTTTCGGATTCTGGCTGAACTTGACCGTTGTGCCTTCTGAGATCTCGAGATTGACGTTGCTCTTCAAATGAATGGCGCCAGTGAGATACGAACCCGGTGGAACAACGACTTTCCCACCACCAGCCTTCGTGCATCGATCGATCGCGCGGCGAAAAGCCAACGTGCAATCTGTTCGTCCATCACCTTTCGCTCCAAACTCCGTGAGATCAAACGTGCGCATCGGGAAACGGGGTCGCTTGATGCGTTTGACGATCGAAGGCATCACCGTTTCCCACGGATTCGCCTCGGCTGCAAACGCAGACAGACGCGGCGATACCGCGATCACTGCGCCGCCTACCAACAGATCTCTAATGAACTCGCGTCGTGTCGTCATAGTTTTTCTCTGTGACTCTGTGTCTCTGTGGTGAATTTCAACCACAGAGACACAGAGTCACAGAGATATTCTTTTTCGCCACGCCGGATAATCTTTTTTCAGCAACTTTGCTGCCCCATCAACATACCATTCGTAACCCGTGCGTCGCTCGTGTTCGATCTGGGCCACGTCGTATTTAAGAACTCCATCGCGCCCCGCAAAGATCGGGCGGTTCGTGCCAATCTCGTAAAAGCGCGCCCAGGTCGAGCCCTCCGGATCTCTAACTACGACACAATCGAATCCACCGGGTTGAGAAGAGTCTGTCTTCTTAACCCACTTAACGCCTTTCAATTCCGACTGCTCGAACCATTTAACTGCTGACTCGATAGACTCAATAACGGCCGGAGACGGATCCTTTATCGACATCAGAAAGCGAACGATATCGACACTCTCACCGCCGCTCAACGAAGCTAACTCAAACTTTCGCGCAGGCGCTGGCGCGAACGTGACTTCATCGTGTTGCGCACACCAGACAGTACGACGCCCATCGACAACCACCTGCGTTTTCAAAATGCACTCGATCCCTTTTTCCACCGCGCTCGCCGCCTTCGCACGCCGAGCCTCATCGACAAAAGCGTATGCGGGCTTGGCGGCGGCAACGTCACGCAGCAGCTTCATCACGCCGATCATCGCGCCATCGTTGTACGTGATGCGCTTGTAGTATCCATTCAGGTTTGGATAGAACTGCGGCCAGCCACCATTTGGATACTGCGCCTTCAGCAGGTAATCCAGTCCTTTCAAAAACGACTCGCGATGTCGCTCCTGATGTTGCGCTGTGTAGACACGCGCCAGAAAAGACAACTGCGTGTACGTTGCGCCATTGTCGATCGTGGAGTCGTTGTTCTTCTTCTGGCGGAGAATGGTCGCTTTCTCACGATCGCTGACCGCCTTCGACATGTCGATGTTTTTGGGCCAGCCACCCGAGTCGCGTTGATAGAGAATGAAGTTGTCGGCTAAGCGAAGTGCCTCAGCGCCCTCCGGTGCTCCCTGCGGGGACACAAAAAGGCACAAATGAATTAGGACAAAAATCGAATACATTTTGTGCTGTTTTGTGCCTCTTTGTGGCTAAAAGATAAATTTGGCTCCAAATTGAATGTCTCGTGGGTTGTTGCGCTGCGTCGTCACCAATCCGAAAGCGTTGTTTGGCGCCGCGGTTGTGCCGGGATTTAAACCCATGCCCGCGCCGAAGTACGGATGATTGAACGCATTCAAAGCCTCTGCACGAAGCTGGAACGTGCGCGTCTCACCCAGACGGAAGTTCTTCGTGAGCGAGAGGTTCGCAACCGAATACGGCTGATTGCGCAGACTGTCGAGCGTGGTGGGAACATTGCGTATCCCAAACCCAGTGAGTGTCACGAGCCCAGGCGCATCGATCGCTGATCGATCGATACCAAACTTACCACCCTGGCCATCACCGTCGCCGAGACGACTGGTGATCGTCGACACATCACCCGGGAAGAACAGGTTGTTTGTTAACAGGAACGGCTCGCCGCTCTGCCACTCGAAAGTCCCGTTCAACTGCCACCCACCAATGAACGCATCGAGCAGGCGATTCATGTTGTTGCCCAACAAACGCCCACGTCCGATCGGCAACTCATACACGCCCGCGAACGTGAAGCGATGAGGTCGATCAAACTCAGAGATGCGATCTTCCAACAAAGTGTCAGAGGGATTCAGGTAACCAACCTTCTCGCGCAGGTTTGAATACGTGTACGTCGCATTCATCGTAACGCCTGTCGCAAAGCGCTTGTTGATTTGTAACTGGAGAGAAGTGTAACGATTGCTGCCGTTGTATTCCTGAACCCAAAGATTGGTGAACTGCGGAAACGCGAGCAGCGACTGGCCACGAGTGATCGTCGTCGCAGTATTTAAAGTACTGCCACCGGGAACGAGGTTTCGGAATGGATTTGGAATCGTAGCGGACAGGAAAGTGCTCGCCGCTGCGTCGGTGGTCGGATTGTCGCCGAGGAACTGGCGCGGCACGAAATTCAAATTCCTGCTGACCGGCAGATCGTATCCATTCGCGCGAATAAAGTTTGCTTCGACGACGATCTGGCCGGGCAGTTCGCGTTGAATACCGAGCACGACGCGAACGAATTTCGAGTTCTTCCGCAGCAAGCCAACAATCGGCGCATCCTGAGCGGCAACATCTCCGCCGAGTCCAGTCAGCAGACCCAGACTCGATCCAAAGGATGGTTGGACCCCAGCCGCGCCGTTCGGGAACGGATTCGTCAACGTTGCGACGAACGTCAGGCCGTTGTTGTTTGACGGAACGAATGGCGTGGTGCCCGCGAATCCGATCTGTTGCGGTGTTTGAATTTGGAATGGCGCCATGAACACGCCAAAGCCGGCACGAAGCACTGTCTTCTCGTTCAACTGATAAGAAGCGCCGACGCGCGGCTGGATGTTACTCCGATCCGCTTCCCAAACGTTGCGATTGTCTGCGTTAGCGAAAGTGTAGCCGCCAAGCACGTGAAACTGGCTCGGTGGCCACGACGAAATTCGCCGGATTAGCGTTGAAAGCAGTTGTGTAAGCAGCGCGCACTTGCGCTTCAATCGGGCTCGGCGTGCCGAGATCGAAACCACGCAGGATCCGATCAAAACGCTCGGTCACACCTTGTTCGATGTCGTAACGGAGTCCGAGATTCAGAGTCAGGTTTTTCGAGAAGCGCCAATCATCCTGGATGAAGAATCCGTGATAGATCGATTGGACCGAGTAGTTGATCGAGTTATCGATCTGGCTTGCGTTAGCGCCGGAACCGGTTGTCGGAACACCCAGCAGGAACGCAGCGACGTCGCGGCCAAAAGCGTTTCGCAGGTTGGCATTGGAGTTCGAAGCCGGCGCGGTGAAAGTGCCGTCGAAAAAGAACTGGCCGCCCTGGTAAGCGTCCGTGCTGAAATTCTCCCGCAAGTATTCGAAGGTCGTAGCCGTATCGCAACGAGTGGTTATCCACAACATGCGTCAAGGTTGGCTGCACGGAGCCCATGTAGAACGGTCGTATGCGACCTTCATTCCAATCAGACCTCGTGGAGCCGAGTGTCGATCGAATCGGCCTCGTCGCATCGAGATTTCTGATCATGATGCGCGGCAGGTATTCATATCCGCGCATCGCCTGTAATGAAGCAGCGGCAAAACCGAGCGTCGCCGGATCGAAGAGTTCGGCTGGTCGCCGTTCCTGCACAAATCGATTCAGGCTTACGCGAATATCAAAGACGACGTTGGGACTGATCGCGTTCGTGTAGTCGATGTTGCCGCCATCGTTGGTGCGAAACTCAAATCCGCGCGTGATCGGAAAATCGTTAACCACGCCGGCCCAGTCCTGGCGATCTTCCGGATTGAAGCTGTGATAGTACTTGCCGAAGATCGACTGGTTCGTGCTGATGCGATGATCGATACGGGTCAGCCAGCCGCGATAGTCCTGATGCCTGATCTGGTTCGAGAAGTAGTTGTTCTGTGTTCCGTTTGCTACTCCATCGATGTTTGGCAACGGATAATATTTGATCAAGTTCGCAGCGACCGGATTGATCAGCGCGCTGGGAATGATGTTACACGTCGAATTGGAAGCCAACGCGCCTGAAGTTGGACACCCAAACGACGTCCGCACAACGTTGTTGCCGCTTTGCGTGCCTGAGAACGGATTGAAGATTACGGTGTTCCCGGCATTCGCTATGTTGTTGCGATTAACGATGAGCGCCGAGAAGTCGCCGCGCCGCATTGCTTCTGTTGGCACTGTGAAGATTTGTGGTTCGGCGATGTTGTCTCTCAAACGTTCGTAGGAAACAAAGAAGAACGTGCGGTCGCGTCCGTTGAACTTCGGCAGAACAACTGGTCCACTAAAAACTCCACCAAACCGGTGATAGGTCCGGATGGGCCGCGATCTGATTGTTTTTGTTACCGAAAAAATTATTCGCCGTGCGGCTTCGATCGCGATTGAAATACCAGGCCGAGCCGTGCAGATCGTTGGCTGCCACTCTTGACCGCAACGTTCACTGTCGCACCTGCGGAGTAACCTTGCTGTGCGTCGAATGTGTTTGTTTGAACTTTGAACTCCTGCACTGCGTCGGATGGAGGTGAGAAACCGACACCGCCGTCGAATGCATAATTCGGAGAGCCGTCAAGTGTGATCTGGTTCGCACCCGTCGCGCCGTTTGATCGAAACGCGGCGAGGTTGCCGTTCGAAGTTGGACCAGTGAAGAGGGGGTTGCCTGTGTACGCGATGCCGGGAGCGAGCGTCGCGAGTTGATAAGCCGTGCCTTCAGTAAGCGGGAGCTCGCTGATCTGTTTGCCTGTGACGACAGTTCCCGTGTTGACCATGCCGGTTTCGAGTGTCAGTCCCGAAGCAATGGTAGTGACCATCGCGGTCACGCCAATCTCGAGTTGCACGTCGAGCGTCAATCGATCGGCGACACGAACTTCAATGCCTTCGCGAACGGCTGTGTTGAAGTTCTCTTTGGTCACGGTGAGCTGATACTTGCCGGGCGGCAGCAAAGGGAAGTTGTAGGTGCCGTCTTCGCCGGTAACTGCGGACGATACGATTCCCGTCTCAACGTTTTTGATTTCAACTTTACTGCCGGGAACGACAGCGCCGTTTGGATCGGTGATCTTGCCGGCGACGAGTCCTCGAAACTCCTGAGCGGTTGCAGTGAAGACAACGAGAATTAAGAGCAAACCAGCCCAAAAAACTCGTCCGTTCGGGTTCGCTGTAGTCATAAGCTTAATCTCCATCATGGGCGACGGCTGACACGCACGTTCGCCGAGCTGTTAATGTCGATTGGTAAGACCAACAGTCAATTGAACTGTTACTGTGCTTTTGCAGGCGGCGTATTTTGTATCAGAAAGATTTGAGCTGTCAAGATAAATTATTACCAATCAAGTAGGAGAATATGACGCGGTAAGACCAATTCGCTTCCAGTTTAAAGTTGTTCAAGTGCGTGCGGTGTCTCGGGTACTATGAGTGATGAGAGAGGAGGGGAACTCCCAATGTTCAACTTGATCTCGTCCAGAAGCGTATCCCTGCTCATTGTCCTCGCGTATGCAGCTTTCACTTTGGTTGGAGCTTCGGCTTCACACCGGTCGGCAGCTGCGGCCGTCGGGGCTGTTGTGGCGACCATGCTTTATTGTTTACTGCCTCTTGCGTGCATCTGGTTTGGAGAAGAGATGGGAGACTATATTGGGACGCTTCCAGGGCCCGCGATCAACAGACGATCTCCCGGATGGATGGTGAGGTTGGGTGGGTGGTTTTTACTGTTTTTCCCAGTATTGATCTTCTTCATTGGGTGGCTCAGCGGACTTTGAAGAGACTTGCAACGCGCGAAGCGCGTGTGAGCATATAGCCTGGGGTGGAGCGAGGCTTTGCGAGCGTAACCCCAGGTAACGCAGATTAAATAGATTGACCAGCCCGCGAAGCGGGCGACAGCGTCGAGATCTCGCGCACCGTCTGTCGCCCGCTGCCGCGGGCTGAAATTCTTGTTTATTCGACTGACCCAGGGTTGCGCTCGCAAAGCCTCGCTCCACCCTAGGCTATATGCGGTCGCCTGCTTCGCAGGCTGCATCTGTTACGGTTGTGCGGCTGGCCGTGTTGAACCTGACGTCACGTTCGAAGGCTCATCCAAATACTTCTTCAGCCAGCCGTGAACTTCCTGGTAAAAGTAACGACTGTTCTCGCCTTTTAGTATCCAGTGGTTCTCGTCGGGCCAGACAACGAGACGGCTCGGAATACGCAGCCGTTGCAATACGCTCCAGTTTTCGAGTGTTTGATTGAGCGGCACGCGGAAATCGTTCTCGCCGACTGACAGCAGGATCGGCGTGCGGAAGTTTTTCGCAAACCTGATCGGGTTTTGCTCGCGCCAGATTGGGCCCTGTTCCCATACTGGCCCACCGCTATTGATCTCGCGGTGATAAATGATATCGCTCGTTCCCCATTGCGACTCGAGATTGATAAGGCCAGCATGACTGATCAGTGCCTTGTAGCGCGTCGTCGTCGCTTGCATCCAGTTAGCAAGGTGCCCGCCGTAGCTTGCGCCGCCCGCAGCCTGCCGTGATCCATCGACGAACGAGTAAAGCCGGATGGCTTCGTCGGCAGCTTCGTTGATCTCATTGGCTGGGCCTTTAAGTGGATCTCCCTGAATGCTCTGCGCAAAGGCTTCACCAAAACCAGTGGAGCCCGAATAGTTTGTCAGCAACAAAACGTAACCGGGCCGCGCGAGCAAGTGATAATTCCAGCGCAGTCCCCAGTTGTCGCGAAACATCGTGTGTGGTCCACCGTGCATCATGACGAGCAATGGATACTTTTTGCGCGCCTCGAAATTTGGCGGCAACGCGATCATGTTGTGGATCCGTTTGCCTGCTTTGCTCGTGAACCAGAAGTGACGTACCGGCAGCCAGTCGATCTTTGCTAGCTGATCGGCGTTGAAGGTTGTGAGCGGCTTCTGGGTTTTCGTTTCGAGATCGAGTTGAAAAACTTCAGGCGGATTGATCGCGCTTTCCCAGTTTGCGATCAGAATTGGCGACGATGCTTTTGTCGGAATCCGCAGGTTTGTGTAAGCGCCTCGCGTCATGTCCATTGCGAGACGCACTTCGCCGCCATCCGCGGGCATCGTGAAGAGCTTTTCGTTTCCTGCTTCTTCCGCCGTGAGGTAAACAGACTTGCTGTCAGGCGTGAATGCGTAGCTGCCAACCGCACGATCCCATTTTGCAGTGACGATTACCGGCTGGCCGCCGCCGGGCCATGAAAACTTTACGAGCCGTGAGAGGTTATAAGCTTTGTCGTTGCTCTCGATATTAAAGACGGCGTACAGCGCTTTGCCATCCGGTCGAAATGTAGGACGCGTGTAAGCGTCGGGCTGTGTGGTCAGGCGTACAGGCTCTCCACCGCTTGTCGATACTTTGAAGAGCGACGTATATGTGTTTGCGTACGCGCCGGCATCTCTGTTCGTAGAAGCGACGAAGACGAGCGCATTTCCCTCCGGCGTCCAGACCGGATCGAGTTCTTCGCCCGAGTCGGACATGCGACCGGCAAATCCGCGTTCCTGGACCAGCTTCGTTCCAGCGAGCAGATCCTTTGCTTTCGCGCCGGGTTGAGCGTCTTGAATAAACAGATGCGCCTGCGTGTCTTCAAGCCATTTGTCCCAATTGCGAATCGGAAACTTCTCGTAAACGCGCGCGCGATACTTCTGCGCCTTGCGCTCAGCAGCCACACGTTTGTTAGCTTCATCGTCGTTCGCGCCTGGATAAATAGTGCTGACAAAAGCGAGGGCACGACCGTCTGGCCGCCACTGCGCGGAACGCGCTCCAGTGGAAAGGGAAGTTACTCGCACTGCCTCACCACCGTCAGCAATATCCAACACATAAATCTGACTGACTTCGTCGCCTTCGCGTCTCGCTGAGAACGCAATGCGACGACTGTCAGGACTCCACGCCACACCACTTTCGCCACCCTTCGTAAATGTCAAGCGTCGAGGTTTCGCACTTGCATCACTCGGAACGATCCAAAGGTCGTTAACCTGGTCCTTCTCGTCATACGCCGGCTCGACTAGCGAAAACACGACCCACTTCCCGTCAGGACTCGGAATAGGCGCACCCACCCGCTTCATCAGCCACATGGTTTCGTGGGTAATCGGGACTTTGCCGGCGGCGGTTTGCGCGCTGGCACAGAGTGGCGCAGTAATAACGAGAAGAAGAACGACGAGCAGGCTCCGACGTTGAGTAATCATGTGACCTCCTGAGAAGCTAATGGTTGGCGGGCGCAATAATACCGTAAGGCGACTCCACTAATGTAGGCCGAGCCGACGCTTTAGAGCGGGAACGAGGTCGCGTGAGACAGGAAGTTCGGTGTGATGCATGTCTTTGAGACGGACTACCAGGCGGCCGCCGAACCAGCGATGAAGTTCATCGACGAAGGATAGGTTGACGAGCGTAGCACGATGGATACGTTGAAAGCCGTGAGTACTGGTCCGGCGTTCTACTTCACAAAGTGAATAGTCGACGATGTAACGCTTCGCCTCAGTGACCGCGAAGGTTGTTTTGTCTTCGGAGAAAAAGTGAGTGATGGTTGCGAGTTCGATGAAGACGATGCGGTCACCGATGCGAGAGGCGATCCGATCCGCATAGTTGACGGCGGTTGACCGCGATGAAAATTCACTCGCGAGCTTGCTGAACTGCGCCCTTAGCTCGACGGCAAGGCCCGAAGTTCGCAGTGAATTAACCTTCCGCAGCGCACGATCGAGTTGTTCGGGGGCGATCGGCTTCAACAAGTAATCAATTGAATTAACTTCAAACGCTCGCAACGCGTGGTTGTCGTATGCAGTGGTGAAGATAACGACCGGCTGGTTCGGTAAGTGCTCGAGCAACTCAAACCCATTCATTCCCGGCATCATAATGTCGAGAAAGAGCAGATCGACTGCTTCCGACTTTAGAAAGTCGAGGGCCAACTGCGAGTTTGTAGCACTACCGACGATCTCAACTTCATGATGTTCGGCCAGCAGCCTGCTCAACCGGCGAATCGCCAGCAACTCATCGTCCACGAGATACGCGCGCAAGGTTTGTTGAGAAACAATCATGCTTCTCGATTCAGTGGGGTGGCCACGGAGGGCCGCATACAACGACTCTCACATCATTAATTACCGGTCGCGTTTTTGTAGGGGTGGCCCTCCGTGGCCACCCCAAGTGGCAAACTCAGCCGCACCGATGTCCCCCCTGCTTTCTTCGATACTTCAAGCTGCGATTCATGTCCAAGGGCAACTTGTAATCGCGATTGCAAATTGTCGAGTCCATGGCCCGATCGAATCATCTCTTTAGTGAATCCTGGCCCATCGTCCCACACCTCCAATTCGAGTTCCTGAGCGTGTTTGCGTGCCGAGATCCTAATGGAACCTCCCAACGGTCGTGGCGCGATCGCAAACTTCACACTGTTTTCCACGAGTGGCTGAAGAATAACTGGTGGGACTTGCAGTGAGACGAGTTCGCCGGGAACATCGATGTGATAGGACAGTCTCTCGCGGAAACGTGCCTGTTCAATGCTCAGATAATCGCAGGTTAACTCCAACTCTTGCCGCAAACTCACGCGCTCCCGCTCGCAAGCATCTAAAGATGCTCTCAGTAAACGGGCGAGCTGTTGGACCATCGCGTCGGCAACCAATGGGTCTTCAAGAATAAGCGCAGAGATCGAGTTGAGCGTGTTGAATAAGAAGTGCGGATGCAAGCGCGACTCAAGTGACGCGAGCCGGGCTTCGCTGAGAAGTTTCAGCGTACGCTCCCTTTCAAGCTCCTGTATTCGCAGTTGCAGTTTTGTGTCTTGAATCTGCGTGCGAATCGATTCGTATCCGTGAACAGCAAGTCCGATGATGACTACTATCACGCTAACCGTCGCTGCCTTGTACCAAAACACGACCTGAAAGGCCTCAGCTCCTTCATGTTGCAACGCAAACAAGGACGACTGAACCGCAAACGTCGAAGCGAGAGCGAGCGACGCGATGCAAACGATAGCAAACGGCCAACGCCACCCTCGTGAGAACAGTTCGAACCGCTGCGCAAGGTAGGGAGCCGATAGCCCGAATGACAACCCGTAAATCGTCGAGTGAATGAACGACGTCGTAAGCTGGAAACTCAAAGCCTGCCGGCCGTCATGGTTTGCAATCCACGACAACAACAAAGCGATAACAATTCCGACTGCTGTGTTAACTGCAAGCAGCTTGAGCACACGCATCGACGCGCTCTTAAACTGGCTTGGGTTTGACATGGCAGCCGATACAGTCATGTTGCACCGTAGGAATCGACTTGAATTGCAACCAGCGACGCGCCTCTCGCTCGTATGCCGTACCGACGCATTGTTCGACGATCAAATTGAGATAAGTGCGCGTCTTCTGTTGATCGCCGAGCAAGCTATAGCCGCTTGCAAGCCCAAACAACAATTCACCGCGACTGTGCATACTTACTTTCGCAAAAAAAGGTTTCTGCCATTCGTAAACTTTCTCGTAATCGCGCAATGCACTTACCAGAAGTTCACGGCCTTTGGGATCTGAAGCATCCCAGCCTGCCTGGGCCAAACCGATCAGGGTGGCGGAGCGGCCAATCTTCACCCGCATGTTGTCGGGCTCGAGCGTAGCGGCTGTGTTCATCTCTTCGATGCCCTGCTTCCACATCTGTTCCCCCCTGGCAAGATCCCCTTTCGCAAAGGCTTTGGCCGCTCGGGTGAGTAGCCCACCTCCATGCCAAACGAGGGCGTCAGCATGTTTGGGATTGATCAAGAGTAACTGTTCGGTGAATTTCATTCCGCGATCCAGACGTGCCGTGTCACCGGTCATCCCGGCAAAAAAATCATCACGCACTAGCTCGTCAAAGCGCCCGGGCTTTGCAGGTTTGACCTGTTCGTAAACAAACTTCGCGAAGGACCGGTTGGGATTGGCGCTCAGCGCAAGAGTGATCTCGTGTAACGCTGCGTCCTTGTCTTGCGCTTCCAGATGAAAAAACGCCAACCAGATATGCGGCGTGTCTGCGACCGGATCGAGCTCGACGGCTTGTTTCAATAGTTCGATGGCTTTCTTCTTGCTTCCGCCGAAGGCTTCCGGTGTGTAGTTGTAACTGATCGCACGCGACACGTAGGCGTTTGCATTCTTTGGGTTCAATTCAATCGCACGATCGAGTTCGCTGTTGGCGCGTTGCCCGTATTTCATGCCGCCACCGTACACGTGCGGAATAAGTTGGTTCAGCAAGTCCCCTAGTAACCAGTGGGCATCAGACGATTGCGGGTTCAAGGCAACAGCTTTTTCAGCGGCGGCCACACCTTCTTCGGCAACCTTTTTGAACAATTCATTTTTCTGGTGCGACTCGACGGCCTCGCACAGCCACATAGAGAACAAGGCGACCCGAATGTAGGCATCGGTACTATTTGACCCAGCCGCCTCCTTTTGCGTCTTGGCCAACAGACGTTGCAGATCTTCAATCGACGCCCGGTCACGCGCGCTGCGCGCAGCGACGACATCCGGCGTATCCATTTGCGCTACGCACAAGGCACCACTGTGCCAGACCATCGCACAAGCAATAATTAGCGAAGCAATAATAGTTTTCATTTCGCAGTGTCCCTTTCATCTTCGACGATAGAAACTGGAGTCGATATGTGTCTCGGTTTATTTGCTGAAACGTCAGAATGGGTGGATGAGAGGTTGGAATCACGAGATGAGGAAAATGGCGGAAATCACACCCAATCCGGGCGAAATGGGATGATGCGCCGGCAACTCGCATCTTTGAAGGAACATCGTAACCGGCCGTACCGTTAAGGTGTCTACCCTGTTGGAGGATAACGACGTTTGATTTTCGGTCACTTTTCTGCTTGTTTGTCGAAAGCCGCGCTTTTGCTCGGCTTTGTTGTAATTGGACTGCTTTCGGCGGCGCCCGCCCACGCCCAGGAAACAGCGCCCAAGGCTGAGCTCAAGAGCAGCCTCAACGACCTTTCCACTCTCTACCAGGGCGAAGTTCAAAGACTGGAAAAACGGTATCAACAGTCGAAAGAGCTCTTCGACGACGGACTCATCGCGCGCGTCCAGCTCGAGACTGACGAAAAAGCCCTCTCCGATGCTCGCGCCAAAGTAGAACAAGCGGCTAAAGAGATCGCGGCAGCGAATCAACCCGCACCGGCGCTGACGGCAAACGTTTCAGAGTTGGGCTTTTCCAATATCCCATGGTCTACAGGTAACGGTCGTATTGATGGTCTGATTCGGACGTATGGCACCCAGTACGGCGTCGATCCCTTTTTGATTTACTGCCTGATGTCGCAGGAGTCGAATTTCATCGCGGGCGCGACGAGTTACAAGGGAGCTCAGGGCTTGATGCAACTCATGCCGGGCACGGCTGCGCGATACGGTGTGACAAATTCTTACGACGTAGCGCAGAACATCAAGGGCGGCACTCGCTATCTGAAAGATCTGCTAAAGATGTTCGACGGACGCGTGGACCTTGCCCTGGCAGGATACAACGCCGGCGAGGGTGCGGTAATGAAGTATGGCAACAAGATTCCGCCGTACGATGAAACGCGCAACTACGTGAAGCTCATCCTCAAGCGGTACACAAAAAAGCCGACAACTTAATTTTAGCCACAAAAGGCACAAGAAATTTTGTGCCTCTTTGTGGATCAATGCCGGCGACGCAGCGCCCAGACCGCTGCGGTAAATGCGACTACGGTACAGGCCAGCACAACTGCCAAATGCCCCCATACATGTGAGGTTGGATTTTCGCTCAACGATAATTCCAGCGCCCTGGTCAAGTAATAAGTTGGAACAAAGCGCATCGCGGTGTCCAACGCCGCCGGTAGACCGAAAGATGGAAAGCTTGGCGCCATCAGCACAATCAGAACAGTACCGGCCCATGTGTTCACCTGCATGGTGTTATTCAACAGGCATCCGAGGAGGAGTCCTACTGCGACAACAAAGACCATGCCCAGCAGGATCGAGAGCCCCATCCACAACCAGTTTCCGACGAACTGCCGATTAAGAAAGAGCAACAGCCCGGCAATGAGCAGAGTATAGGCGATACCGGTCAGCGCCTTGCCGGCGACAATCTCCTTTAGTCTTGCGGGCGACGACAACAGAAAGTCCAGCGTGCGTTTTTCCTTCTCTTCAACCAGCAGCAAGGGCACTACCATTGAGCCAATCATTCCGAGCGTGAGTATCAACAGTAACGGCAGCATCATTTGATCGAGGGCCATCCCACGTCGATTCTGTTCGCTCGTGTCTTTGTCGACGTCAATCCAAGCCAGACGAGCCGGCTCTGGTTGCTTTACGACGGCACGAACCTGCTGGTCCAACAAGCGTCGAAATGCGGCCTGTTCAAAGACCGTTTTCTTGTTGTTGACATAGATCTTAAGCTCCGGCTGCTTGCCAGCGGCCGCATCTGAATCAAAGTTAACGGGCACGACTAATCCGCCGATCGCCTTACGCGTTTTCACTTCACTTTCCGTTGCTTCAGCAGAAGGAGCATCGACTACACTGATCTGCGGAACTTTCCGCATTTCTGCGGTCATCGCCGAGTTGCCGGAGTCGTGCACGACAATCGTCAGGATACTTTTATCGTTAACGCCCGGTAACAAGAGACGGAAGAGGAGTGCGACAAACAGCGGCGTGATAAGCGCAGTCAACAGGTAACGATTTCTGATCGCATCGATAACATCTTTGCGGGTTATAGCTGCAATGGCGCCAAAGTTCATTCAGACAACTCCCTTCCGGCTATCCGCAGAAATACCTGCTCGAGTGTTGCCTCGGCGGAGTGTAGCGTTCGCACCTGGCGGTCGTTGATGAGTTGTTCCAATTGCCTTCCGGCGTCTTGATCGTCGAGAGCGATGCTGATCCTTTCACCGTCGTGAAGTGTCACTCTTTACTGCATTCTCACCATGGGCCACTTTCAAATTGTTCGGCGTGTCGAGTGCGACGATTTGTCCGTCACTCAGAAATGCGACGCGCCCGCAAAGTTGATCCGCTTCTTCCATGTAGTGAGTTGTTAAAAAAATTGTTACTCCTTGCTCAGACAGGTCGAGGATGAGCCGGCGAATCTCACGTCCAACCACCGGATCGAGACCGCGCGTTGGTTCATCAAGAAAAATTATTTGTGGACGATGCAGGAGTGCGCGCGCGATGAGCAGACGCTGCTTCATGCCGTTTGAATAATTGCGCACGTTATCTTTGGCTCGCTCGAGCAGATCAACTTGTGCGAGCGTTTCGTCTACGCGCCGGAGGTTCTGGCCGTAAAGTCGCACCGCAAATTCCAGGTTCTCGCGCCCTGACATGCGTTCGTAGAGATTCTGGTGTTCGGAAACAACTCCGATCAGCGGTTTCAGGCGACGCTGTTCCGTGATCACGTCGCAACCGGCGACGCGAGCGTGTCCGGAGGTCGGCAGTAACTGCCCGCTGAGCATTCGAATCGTCGTTGTCTTTCCGGCGCCGTTATGGCCCAGAAAACCGAATATCTCGCCGGCTGCTACTGTGAAGGAGATGTTGTTAACAGCCTTCAGCCCATTGAAGGAGCGCGAGAGTTGTTCCACTTCGATAGCGTTCATGCATTGACCTCAATCGGCGGGTCGTCAAAATAGATTACACTTACGCGTCATTACCAGACATTGTTTCGGTCAAACGCGCTTTTTCTGCTCACGCACTGGGCCGAGAACATCGGCAACACGACGATACGATTGGTGCTGGTGGAGTTGAAGAACTGATCAGCTCTGGCCGGTTAAGCTGCCGGAGCCTCCGGTGGAGAGGAGCCGCGCGATGAGCTGGTGCATACGATCCAGATCGAATGGTTTGGTTAAGTAACCCGACACCCCCGCATCGTATGCGGCGCGTTGGAAACCTTCAGTGCTGAACGCCGTAATCGCGATAACAGGAACTTCTCGCAACGAGTCGTTCTCGCGAATCCTGCGCGTTGCACCGAGCCCATCGAGGTTCGGCAAATTGATGTCCATCAGGATCAGGTTCGGCAGCGTTTGTGTTGCAACGGTAATTGCGTCCTCACCATTGCTCGCAGTTACCACTCTATAACCTTGTTGCTGAAGATCGAGACTGATCATCGCCACGTTGTCGGCGGAATCGTCGACTACGAGGATCAAGAACTTCGACTCGATCTGTCGACCCTCTCTCGAGATGTCTTTGCTCTGAAATGTCGGAAGTCCCGAGGTTGCCAGCGGGTCTTTGTTTGTCATGGCGCGATTATAGCCGTCATCGGGTCGTTGACATGTGTGTAATGTGTGGAATCTGGGGCGGAATCGACAACTGGGATGCCTTCGGCTAACATGAGCGCCAATAAACCTCATGACAAAAACAGGCCTCATCCCTGCCGAGAGAATCGAAAAGACTATTTACTCCATCCGTGGTGAAAGAGTGATGTTGGATCGCGATCTTGCTGCGCTTTACGGCGTTGAAACGAAGGTGCTGAAGCAAGCAGTTAGGCGTAACATAGATCGATTTCCCGCAGATTTCATGTTTGTACTTGATTCGATTGAGTTTGAGAATTGGAGGTCACAATTTGTGACCTCCAAAGAAGACCGGATGGGACTCCGCTATCCTCCGATGGCATTTACTGAACACGGAATTCTAATGTTGTCGAGCATCTTAAACAGCAAACGTGCGGTCCAGGTCAACATCCAAATCATGCGAGCTTTTGTAAGGCTGCGACAGATGCTAGCCTCGAACGCTGAACTGTCCCAGCGCCTTGATGAATTGGAGAAGAAGTATGACCGTCAGTTCAAAGTTGTGTTCGATGCCATACGAAGCTTAATGGCGCCCGCTCCGACCAAACAAAAACCAATCGGCTTCCGGCCAGTTCCCGGACCACGAAAAGGCTAGCCATATATGACGGACACGCGAACCCTTCGCCCTCCTGCGCTGAGTTAAGACACAAAAGGCGCAAGAGTAAGATTTGTGCTTCTTGTGGCACATTCTGGAATGGAACCCCAAATGCTTCTCTCAATATAGTTGGAGTTGTTACACTATTCGCTCGTCAAAGTCGCTGAAAGATCCAATCCCCCGTGAAACGACTGTCGCTGACAACATGGTCCATACTTGCCCTGACGGCTGGGCTGGGTCTCGGGATCGTTGGTCATGAGACTGGTTCGCCGGTGCTCGCGCGTGTTGGAGAGTGGGTCAAACCCGTGGGCAGCATGTGGGTTTCGGCCCTGCAACTCACCGTCATCCCCCTCGTAATCACAAATCTCCTTGCGACCATCTGCGGGGCAGGCGCGAAATCGGTTGGGAAGCTCGGCGTGCGCACTCTCGTGCTGTTTCTGACGATGCTGCTCGCCGCCGGCGTATTTGCGATACTACTAACCCCCCTCTTTCTTTCACGACTTTCTCTCGATCCCAATACAGTGGCGACGATGAGTGCAGCCGCTGCCTCCGCGAGAGAAGGGGGAGCACTTGCTGCCGCCGCCAACAACGCACCCGTTTCGATCTCCGATTGGCTTAGCCGGCTACTGCCAACCAACCTCGTTGAAGCAGCCGGTCGCGGAGACATTTTCCCGCTCTTACTCTTCACGGGCTGCTTCGCATTGGCAGTTACCCGTTTGCCATCAGAGCGCCAACTATTGCTGACGAATATTTTTCAAAGTCTCGCAGACGCGATGCTTCAACTCGTGCGTTGGATACTCGTCGCCGCGCCCATCGGTGTTTTCGTTCTCATCTACGGGCTGGCACTCAAAACTGGAACGTCGGCCGGAGGGATACTCGGCGCATACATCGTAATCGTTTCCTTGGTGATGTTGATGTTTACAGTGCTTCTGTATCCGCTCAGTGTCTTCGGCGGACGAACACGGCTGATCGACTTTGCGCGTGGTGTCGCTCCTGCTCAGTTGGTCGCAGTAAGCACTCGTTCCTCGATCGCATCGCTGCCCGCTCTCGTCGAAGGCGCCAGAGATCGTCTGCGCTTGCCGTCCAACCGGAACGAGTTTCGTGTTGCCTTTGAGTGTTTCGTTATTCAAAGTCAATCGCCCGATCTCATCCGTTGTGAAACTGATGCTGGTGGCCCACGTTTACGGAATTCCATTACGGCCCACGACGCTCGTCATCTTTCTCGCGACCGTCATGATCATCAGTTTTACTGCTGCCGGCATACCGCAAAGTGGACCAGGGTTCAAGACAATACCCGCTTATCTCGCGGCCGGCGTTCCAATCGAGGCAATCATCGTCATCGAGGCCGTTGAATCAATTCCTGACATCTTCAAGACACTGCTCAACGTGACCGGCGACATGACCGCCGCAACTCTCCTCACTCGATCACATCGTTCTCAAACTCATGTGAGCGAAGTGGAGAGTTCTACTGCTGCGGAAGGTGCTGTGTGAAACACCAGTTGAGGTTATAAGCGCATGATTCACTTCCTTGTCCCAGCCGCGCAGGACCGAGGAATAAACGACTACCTCGACGTTTTCGGTGTGCCACTGCGCGAAGACTTTCGCATCCTGCACTATGAAGATCTCTCAAACCAACAGGAATTTCCGCGCGGTACCTACGTCTTATCCGCGCTCGATCAATTGAACCCGGCAAATGCCAGGCTGTTATCTGAAATCTACCGGCAATTGAAAGACGTTCCGGGAATTCGTTTTCTGAATAATCCCACCAAGACGCTGCAACGCTTCGATCTCCTGACCGAGTTGAACCGTCGAGGAATGAATGAGTTTAGTGCTGTGCGCGCCGGTTCAGATCGCAACAATCTTCGATACCCGGTGTTTATTCGCAACGAACGATTGCACGAAGGTGCGTTGTCGCCGTTGCTCAACTCCGAACGCGAGATCCGCCAGGCGATCGGACGCGCGCTTGTTCAGGGTAACAAACTAAAAGATCTGTTGATCGTTGAGTTTTGTGATACGGCGAATGAGACTGGTTACTACCGAAAGTACGCTGCTTTCGTTGTCGGCAAGAAGGTCATTCCGCGGAGTCTCAATTATGGTAAAGAGTGGATGCTAAAACATTCACAGACCGAGTTCACGTTGCCGATGGTCCAGGAAGAGCTCGAATTCGTTTCGCAAAACCCTCACGAGCAACAGTTGTTGGAGATCTTCGAACTGGCGAACGTTGAATACGGTCGCATCGACTACGCAATCAAGAACGGCCGAGTGCAGACGTGGGAGATCAACCTTAATCCGACAATCGGTCGCGGGTTGCGACCCCCTTCGAAAAAGCTTCCGCCTGAACTGGATGCGGTTCGTGACCAGGTGAGACGTTGCTTCTTCAGTGGATTCGAGAGTGGCTGGAAAGAAGTAATGTTGCCGACTAATTGCCAGCCGCCGATCGAAGTTAAGATCGATTCCGCGATTCTCAACGCCGCCCGAGAAAACGAGACTCGCCAGAACCGTTTCCTGAACGCCCTTCGCACAATTCTTCGACCCGTCAAGCCCCTGATCGAACCCGTGAGCTCGCCGTTTCTCCGCGTCCTCGGTTGGTTAGCGCACCTGTTTCACCGATAACAGTGAGTTGACAGAATTTCAGGATCAGGCATGATAATCACCAAAATCCTGTAAGAGGTAATTCGCTATGCCAAAAAACTTATTCGCATCCCCGCAGGGCACTGTTGTGTGCAGCGTTTGTACTGGCGCTCTGCCAGCAAGTTGCGGTTGCTCAGAACGGTGGCGCCAAACCTAGCAAAGATAAAGCGGCGAAGATTCAGGAAGTGCTATCAACTGCGCACAAGCACCGTCTGTTTAATGGCACGGCGCTGGTCGCGGAGAATGGGAAGATTATCTACAAGAGCGCGTTCGGAATGGCGAATATGGAGTGGGCGATTCCGAACACGCCGGACACGAAGTTCCGGCTCGCATCGATCACAAAGCAGTTTACGGCCGCACTGACTCTTCAGCTCGTCGAACAGGGGAAGCTCAAGATCGATGGCAAGATCACTGATTACTTGCCGGATTATCGGAAAGACGTCGGCGACAAGGTCACGATTCATCACCTGCTCACGCACACCTCAGGCATTCCGAGTTACACGAGCCAACCTGGCTTTTTCGAGAACGTGAGCCGGAATCCATACAAAGTTGCGGACTTCGTAAAGAAGTACACGAGTGGTGAACTCGAGTTCGAACCAGGATCGAAATACTCATATAACAACTCCGGTTACTTTCTGCTCGGCGCGATCATTGAGAAGGTCACTGGTAAAACTTATGAGCAAGCGTTGAAGGAGTACATTCTCGATCCGGCTGGCATGAAGAACAGCGGCTACGATCGTCACGACACGCTCATTTCGAAACGCGCTGCCGCTTACGCCAAGACGGAGAATGGCTACAACAATGCCGCGTATCTGGACATGTCGATCCCGTATGCGGCCGGTTCGCTGTATTCAACTGTCGACGACCTGTACCTGTGGGACCAGGCGCTCTACGCCGACAAGCTGCTCTCAGCGGCATCAAAGGAACTGATGTACAAACCATTCCTGGATAACTATGCGTATGGATGGAATGTCACCAACGCTTCCTTTCAAGCTGAACGATCAGCCGGTTCAGGTGATCAGGCACGGCGGCGGCATCAACGGTTTTTCAACCATGATCGTGCGCTTTCCAAAAGAGAAGAACTTGATTGTGCTTCTGGATAACACCGCGCAGAACACCGGTCGACTCAGCGAAACGATCACCAACATTCTTTACAACCAACCTTACGAACTGCCGAAGATGTCGATCGTTTCGCGGCTCGAAAAGACGATCAATGAAAAAGGAGTCGCAGCCGGCGTCGCCGAGTATCGCGATCTCAAAGCAAAGGAGTCGGCGACGTACGATTTCTCAGAACCCGAATTGAATAATCTCGGTTATCGACTCATGCGCGCCAGCAAGCTTAAAGAGGCTGTCGAGGTATTCAAGTTAAACGTTGAGATGTATCCGCAGGGCTTCAATACTTACGACAGTCTCGCCGAAGCTTACGAGGGCGTGAACGAGCGCGAGCTGGCGTTGACTAATTACAAGAAGTCGCTGGAGCTCAATCCGAAGAACACAAGCGCTATCAACGCGTTGAAACGGATGGAACAAGGGCCCGTTAAGGTTGACGCAAAAGTGCTCGACACATATGTCGGCGAGTATGAACTTTCGCCGGGGTTTGTCATGCGCGTCTTTCGCGAAGGGGAAAAGTTCATGACGCAAGCGACGAATCAACCGATATTCGAGATTTTCGCTGAGTCGGAAACGACCTTTTATCCGCGCGCGTTCGAGGCGAAGTTGACGTTCCTGAAAGATGCGGAAGGGAAGGTGACTGGCCTGACCCTGAACCAGGGTGGAAGAGAAAGAACCGCCAAGAAGATCAAGTGACCGCGCACTCTCGCACTGGTTCAGTTTGAAAGTACGCCGAAGGCGTTGGCTAATTTCAGCCCAGAGGTTGGAGCGCAGCGACAACCCTGGGATCGTGTTATGTATTCCGTAACAACCCTGAAAGGGTTCGCCAACCGCCTAACCCTTTCAGAGTCCGTCGGTTTATTCAGCTCAGTTGCGACCCAGCAACGATTGTGCGATCGATGGGCAGTTTTGTTCACAAGTCGTGCTTCGTTTCGAAACTGCCGCAACCGCTGTTTTGGGCGGCGAAAATGCGGGATTTAGCCGCTATCTTTGGTCGACGCGCTTGCCTTGCTCTAAGCGTTTTGCAGTTGCCTGGCTCTGAACATTTTCAATAGGTTATGAGTCAGACACATCAACAACCATTCCGCTTCGACTCGGGCCTGGCCCCGCAACAGAAATTGACGAAAGCCGCGCACATGTTTGAGGTAGGCAAAGACCGGTTCGACGATCGCCTTGCGTTGGTTGTAAACCGCTGCTCCTTCTTTGCTCTTCAACTTATGCCACATGCGCTGTTGCACAGTGGCCTTCTCTGGGAGCAACGCGGCACATTCCCCAGCTTGCGGCTCGCGGGCATTGGGCGGCACATGAACCGCAACGGTCTTGATTTCTTCCGCCGTCACGGCGGCGCTGCTGAAGTATCCGGCATCAGCGGAAACGCTGGCCGGCAACTGGCCCAGGTTTTGTTTTACCCGCAACAGCACCGGCACCAACTGCTCCTGATCGTTGCCTGCTTGTACTACGGTCGCCGCCACGATGATCTGCGCCTGCGCATCAACTCCGAGTTGTGCGTTGTAGCCCTGGACGAAAGTGTTAGACGCATGATCCTTCATCATCCGCGATTCAATGTCGGTGAAGTTTCGTCTGGCTTTCGGCGTTGGAGTGGCTTGTTCAGGATCGACTACCCGTGCCAATCGACCACTAACTTTCTTGCCGCTCTCTTTTGCTTGGCGCAAGCGTGCTTCGTTCTTTTGCTTTGCTTTGGCTGCTTGCTGCTCGGCAGCTTCTCTGGCTTCACGCTCCAGATCCGCCTTCAATTCGCGAATCCGCGCCAGCCGACTCTGGCGGTCACGCAACTCTTCCGGCAACTCATCACCACGTTTGCCGGGACCGTAAAGCTGATCTTCAGCCTTGTCTACGCGTTCGGCCTCGGCCAGCAACCGCGCTACGGTGGCCGCCAACTTTTGTTCTGCTTCAGTCAAACCGGCGTAGGTCATGGTCTGGTACTTCGAGGCATTGGCTTTGATCTTCGTACCATCGATGGCCACGTGGCCCAGCTTGACCAACCCAGCCCGCTCGCACAACTGCAACACTTGCACGAACAAGCGCGCCAGTTCCGGCAGATGCCGCTTGCGAAATTCTGCGATGCTGGCATGATCGGGTTGCTGGTTGCCAGACAACACTCGGAATCCCACATCGTCGTAGCTGGCTTGCTCGATCTTGCGCGACGACATCTTGCCCACGCAGTACCCGTAGAGCAGCAGCTTGACCATCATCTGCGGATGGTACGGCGGTTGGCCGCGAGCGTCGCCTTCTGCGTACGGTTTCAAGATCGCGGAAAGATCCAATTGCTCGACAATGTCGCTGAGATACAACGCCAAATGATCGTCAGGCAACCACTGCCGTAGATCTGGTGGCAGCAGCAACAGCTGACCCATGTCATAGGCACGAAAGGTTTTTCCCATGGCTCGCAGTTTACTTTTTTCTGAACCGCTGTCGATCCTTTTTTCCCGACAGACTCTGAAAGGGTTTAGCGTGGATTTGAATTGCTACCCAGGGTTGTCGCTGCGCTCCAACCCTGGGCTGAAATTAGCGAACGCCTTCGGCGTATTTAATCCTGCTCTTCAAAATGAATCAGTACCCGCAATCTCCAGTCTAGGGGCGGCCACAGAGGGCCGCCCCTACAAATGTCCTTCCGTGGCGTCACATGACTGAAAAACACTCAGAGCGCACACGCACAGTGAAGTGGGAGGATCCGCGGTTGCTCGGCGAAGCTGGACGCGGATTATCCGGTCTTGAGTTTTTACAGAAAATCGTCCGGCGAGAATTGCCGCCACCGCCGCTGGCCGTGTTGTTGAACTTCGATCTCGTGGAAGTAGGCCAGGGGCATGCGACCTTCGCAGTCGAGCCTGCGGAATACCATTACAACCCAATCGGCGTGGTCCATGGCGGGCTGGCGGCAACGTTGCTCGATTCAGCAATGGGTTGCGCGGTTCACTCGACGCTGCCCGCCGGAGCGGGGTATACGACGCTGGAGATCAAAGTCAATTTTATCCGGGCGATGACGGGTGCGACGGGACGTGTGCGCTGCGAGGCTAAGGTGGTCCATGGTGGCGCTCGCACTGCAACTGCCGAGGGCCGAGTGATTGACGAAGCAGGGAAACTCTACGCGCACGGCACAACCACTTGCCTGATTCTCCGTGGTTAAGTTAGGCCACAGAAATGCATAGATGTTACAACTCTCTCTTAGCTGCGGACTTTCCGCTGGTGTTTGCGGCGTTGGAGATGAAGGTTCCGTTAAGGCCACCTTTATTGTCGATTTGCCACACAAACCGCCCGTTCGTTTTTCGCTTTGTGCCTTCTTCAAAGAAGGTGGCTTCAACACGCTTGCCGTTGATCGACCCTGTCACCTCAATAGGAGTCCGGCTCTCTGCGGGTAAGGTGCGGCCGTTCTCAGAAACTTTTTGACCTTTCCCCGTAAAACTGTTCCCGCTCTGGTTAATCGAAAGATCGAAACCGATTTTTAAGTCTTGAAACGATCGGTACGCCGTTTTTTGAACAGTATTAACCATGCTCCATTTGCCGGATAAATTTTGGGCTGTAACAGGCTGGTCTACGGGCGCAGGCGCATCATTTGTCTTCACCTCTCCAGTAACAGGAGGCGCAGCCGATTCAGTAACAGGAGGCGCAGCCGGCGGGTCTGTCACAGCAACTGATGCTGGCAATGCGCGCTCGCGGTACTGATTTCTGAGAGCGACAGCCGCCACGGCGATCACAATGAATAGTAGCGCGAGAACCAAAGCGCCACGGTAGAGCGATCTTGAAGATGCAGCCTCCGGCGCAGGCGTTGGAATTGCTTCAACCGGTATTCCGTGTGTCTCCAGCGTAACCTCGTTGTCGTCCGAATACACTTCCTCATCTGGGACATCTTTCGGCTCAACGGTCTCAATGCCGAAGAACTGTTTAAGCACGACGCGCTCGCTCTGCGTAATGGAACTCACAACCGGCGGAAGGGCGGTCGGATCGAAGTTGAAACGCGCGTCGCGTACTGAAGCGACTGCGTTGACGGCCGGAAACCCTGTGAGGTGACCCACACGTGCGTCTACGAGCTGACCTTGTTTAAAGAAGACGAAGCCTTCCGTTGTTCCAGCCGTGATCTCAAGCCTGCCGTTGGCGCCGTTTGCGCAAAGGATCTTGATCACGTCCAGAATTCCACCATTCTGAAGTGTTTTTCGTGTATCCGGCATAATTCTCCCTACGATGCCACATAAGCGTCAATTCGTTGGTTTCTGTGGCAAGTCATTCATATCGTAGGGCGATCAGAGGATCGACTTTCGCTGCACGGCGGGCGGGGATGTAGCAGGCGAGGAAAGCCGCGAAAGCCAGCAGTAGCTGAGATCAGGATGAAGACGATCGGATCGGTCGCGCTCGTATTGAACAACAGGCTGTGCATCAGCCGCGTTACGGCGGCGGCGCCTGCAATGCCAATTAAGACCCCGATGACAGTCAACTTCATGCCGCGACCCACGATGAGTTTGAAGACGTCTCGCGCCGTCGCGCCCAACGCCATACGCACGCCGATCTCATGTGTTCGCGTCTGCACCAGAAATGCCATCACGCCATAGATTCCGATCAACGCCAACAGCAAAGCGCCGCCTGCAAACACTGCAAACAACGTCGCGTACAAACGCGGTTGCCAGATCGACTCATCGATCACTTCCGTCATCGTCATGACTTTGCTGACGGGTAAATCAGAATCGAGCTGAGCCACTTCGCGACGGATAGCTGCCACCAGCTCTTTTGGTTCTGAAGACGTTCGCGTCATCATCGCCATCCCGTTCACCGGAATTTGCGAATGCGCCAGGTAGACACTCTTTCTCCGTGTCTTCCTGCATGGTTTCGTGTCGAATAGTACCCACGACGCCGACGATCGTATGCCACGGTTCGTTATCTTCAGGTGGTCCAAAACGAATGCGCCTTCCGATCGGACTCTCGTTGGGCCAGTATTCGCGAGCGAGCCGCTCGTCGATAATCGTCACCAACTGCGAGTCCTTCGCATCAGAGTCCGCGAAGTCACGGCCGGAAAGCAGTGGAATTGCCATCGTGCGGAAGTAACCAGGAGTGACAACCGTGTGCTGAATCATCGGCGCCTGGCCCACGGCCAAAACAGGATACCCTTCAACCGTCAAGCTTCGTCCCCACGTGCCTCCACCCAACGGCAAGGTCGCCGTCGCACTGGCTGTTTGTACGCCGGGTAAGAGCGCGAACGCGCTCCAGCAGTTGTTTGAAGAACGCTGCCCGCTGTTCGTCTTCACGGTATTTTGCAGGCGGTAAGTGGTAGACTGGTCACCAGGACATTCGTCGGATCGAGTCCGACATTGACACTTCGGAGACGAAGGAAACTCTGGATCATCAAGTCCAGCGCCGACCAGCAACACGAGTGACAAAGCAATCTCTGTGACTACCAGAAAACTTCGCGAGCGCCCTCGCCCACCGACAGTACCGCGCCCGCCATCTTTAAGCGTGTCGTTAAGATCGACGCGTGAAGTCTGGAGTGCGGGTGCTACGCCAAACAACAGACCAGTTAGTACAGTGATGACAATGGTGAATCCGAGCACACGTAGATCGATACTAAAGTTCATCCAGAATGGAAGCTGGATCGGTATCGAGGTCAGTAACAGACGCAACGCCCAGATTGAGAGGGCGAACCCGAGTGCTCCACCGACAAGCGCGAGCAACAGACTTTCAACCATTAGCTGGCGTACGATTCGCCAGCGACCTGCACCTAAGGCCGCACGCAACGCAAACTCTTTCTGTCTTGCCGTTGCGCGTGCGAGCATGAGGTTCGCGACATTCACGCAGGCGACCAACAGCACACATCCGACGACGCCAAGCAGAATCAGCAATGCTTCACGATAATCTCCCGTCAGGTTGTCGTGCAGACTTGTTACTTTCACCCCGAGCCCTTCGTTGGTGACCGGGTGTTGTTGCTCGATGCGCGCCGCGATGTTGTGCATCTCCGCCTGCGCTTCTTTAACACTCACGCCATCTTTCAAACGCGCGATCGCACTTAGACCATGATCGGTACGAGTGAACGTCTCCGTAGTGAGTGCGAGCGGTACCCACAACTCTGCAATCTCGGGAAATCGAAAACCATGCGGCATCACGCCGACGACTGTGCGTGGCCGGTTGCTGAGCACAATCTTCTGACCAACGATGTTCGGGTCGCCGCCGAAGTTTCTTTGCCACAATTCGTGCCCGAGGATCACCACTGCATCTTCTTCGGGACGATCTTCATTTGCCGTGAACGGGCGACCGAGTTGCGGCGCGACGCGTAAAGTTTCGAGCGTGCCATGCGAAATCCGCGCCCCGCGAATTGACACAGGCTCGCCGGCGCCGCTCAGGGCAAACCTGTTCGAGCCGAAGTAGGTGCCCATGCCTTCAAAGACTGTGTTTTGTTCGCGCCAATCCAGAAAGTTGGGATACGAAACGCTCATCGCCTCAACCCCACGCTTCAGCGCGGTCTCCTGGATCGCTGCAAGTCGATCGGATTGAGGATAAGGAAGCGGGCGCAGAAGAATGCCGTTGGCGAAACTGAAGATGGCCGTATTCGCGCCAATGCCGAGCGCAAGAGTGAGGACGACCACGATCGTGAAGGCGTAATTCTTGAGTAGTACTCGCGAGCTGTAGGAAACATCGCGAAGAATATTCTCGACGACGCTGACGCCGCGTGCATCTCGACATTCTTCCTTCGACTGGTCGACCCGGCTAAACGACCTGAACGCCGCAAGGCGTGCCTCTTCGGGCGACATGCCGTTTCTGATGTTTTGATCGATTTCACGGTCGAGGTGAAAACGCATCTCTTCATCAAGCTCATGGTCCAGTTCTTCTTTATGAGTTAGCGCGCGCCAGCGACGGAATAAACTGCTTAAGTTCATCGCAGGAACCTCATGCATCTTTCAAAATGAGTTCGACGGCGCCGGAGAACCGCTCCCATTCTTTGCGTTGTGTATCGAGTTGTTTGCGGCCGCGTACAGTTAGCCCGTAAAACTTTGCTTTGCGATTGTTTTCCGAGGGCTTCCAAACCGCGGAGATCAGGCCGCGCGCTTCGAGACGGTGAAGCGCGGGGTAGAGTGCGCCGGCAGTGACGGTAAGCACCTCGCCGGATACGAGCTGGATACGCTGCATGATGTCCCAGCCGTTAAGACTTCCGGAACTCAGCAGACGGAGAATCAGTAGTTCCAGCGTGCCCTGTTTGTACAGATCCGCTTGTTGTCTGGTCATGCCCTTCCTCTATTCAGTCGATAGGAGAAGGCAGTCTAATGAGGCTTCCTATCGATTGTCAATAGGAGTGACGCAACCTCTGCGTCCTCTGTGCCTCTGTGGTAAACATTGCTCAGTACAGAGTTGCACCACAGAGACACGCGAGACACAGAGCTTATTGTGGCTTGTTCTTCAGGTCAGCCACGGCTTTGCGAAAGTCCGCGATCGTGGTTGGTGGGCCGTGGACCATGATGGTCGTCTCGACCGCGAGTTTTTTAGCGTCGATCCAGTTGAGAAAATGCGCCGACGTGTCAGTTGCGATCGGAGGGTCGCCGGTGAATGGTCGATTGAGTAGATCACCCTGATAGATCATTCTGTGATCCGGGAAGTAAGCGACGAGCATCTCTTCGGCGTGCGGTCCTTTGCCGATATCGAGGATCTCGACTGTTGTTGTGCCATCGGTGAGCACGCGCTTGCCGTTTTGAAGTGGTTCAAACTTCGCTTCCCGAGGATTGCGACTGAGCGCGTCGGATGCTGCGGTGAAACGCACGTTTCCCACCTTTTTAAAGAACGCTTCTTCGCCCGGAGCTACGATTAAAGTCGCGCCTTCCGCCATGTACGTGCGAATACCGCCTGCGTGATCGTCATGGTGGTGTGTGACGGCAACGTATCTAATCGGTTTACCGGGAACCGTTTTCTTGATTTCCTCGATCGCCTGTAGCGAAACGCGCTCATTTCCAGGCGTCTCCATGACGAAAATGTAATCCTTAAAATCGACGAACAAGACGTTATAGCCATTGGCTTGGGTGGTGTAGATCTTCTCAGCGTGTTTGGTGACCGGCGTAGGCGAAGGGAAAGTAACCGCCCGGAGTCCTTCCGGAACTTTGAACGTTTCGGGAGGGATTTCTGCGTTGAATGCGACGTCTGTGAACGCGAAGTCATTTGTGATGTCGCCGTTGATGGCAGTCACTCTTCTCGCTGGAACGATGTAGTTACCGACTTTACGTTGTCCTGTAAATCGAGTCTCAGCGACAGAGTCACCGGCAAACGAGTCTGTGATGAACGTCTCGAACTTTGAAAGCAGACCCGATTCGCGATCGATGTATAGCGCGAGGCGTCCGCCGTCATTGGTTACGTAGTCGATCACGTCGTGAGGTCGTTTGTCGTATTCCGAAGTACCGAGGTAGCGGAGCGTTTCAGTTCTTTCAAGCACATTCAAAAGGATAATCTGAGGCAGCCAACGAGTGTTGGCCTTGAAAGCCGCCGCCGACATGGGACTCGGCGGATTTGAAGTTTTTCGAATGAGGTCGAAGAAGATGCGGTTGCCCGCATCGGCAACGAAGCCACTGTGCCAGTGGAACCCACCCGGGTACTGGCCCTTTTGAGTTTGCCGTCCACGAGAGTTCTTTAAATCGATCATCAGCTCGCCGTTGTACTCGGTTCGGTCCAGATCTCCAGGGCGTCGGCTCTGATTGCGATGTACGGATTCGCCTCCTAATCGAATTGAGACGTTGTTAATCGAACTCAACGCTTCGCGCCCACCGTAAGCTGCGACGGACCGGTCCAGTGCGGATTTTGCTTTGTTGAAGGAGTCGAGTGTGAAATTCTGTGAAACAGCGGTCGTCGCGGCGAGCAGTAAAATGATGAGCAGGGCGCAGGATTTCTTCATGATTTCCTCTCTTTCTCCAGTTTGTGGATTGCAGATCGTAGGTTCTTAACTGTGAGACACCGCCGAGTTGCACAAAAAGTTTGCACAGAACCGCAGACCTTCGTTACTATGTGCCTATCTCGTGCTCGCCGTCAATTACGAAGAGCCGTAATCGCTGAATCAGTCGCGATTCACTAAATGACAAAAGGTGAGCGGTCCACGCTCACCTTTTGTTTTTTGACCACGTGAAAAGACGAAATCAATGGTGTTTGTGCGCAGCCGATGTTGCTGTCGTCTGACCTGGAGGTGCGTGATCTGCAACCTCTACGACCGTCCGCATCCATGGATGAATGCAGCATTGGAAGCGGCTTACGCCGACCGGGGCCTCCGAGCTTCCCGCAGTCGGACCTTCTCCAGTGGCGCCGGCGGGAAGGAAAACGATCGACCCAAAGTTCAAGCACTCCGGAGCCGGGACAGGGTTACCCGAAATGCCATTGAGGTCAGGAACGAATCCGCCACCAAAATTAGCCACCCGCGTAAATGTATGTACCTCGCCGCCACGATTCTCTATCAATGTCGGGCGTCCAATATTAAGGTGCATCTGGCTTGGCTGGTTTCGCCACTTATGAACGTCCTGCGTTTCTTCGAGTTCTTCAATGAACTCCGCAAAAGTGGTATGCCCGTTACCAATACACGTGCCGTCGCCCAGTACGGCATTGAAAGAAACGGGCTCACAATCGTCAAGCAACCTGATCTTCTTATCATCTTGAACGGCGCCAGCACCTACAGTAAGACTCAGCAGAGCAATAGCAGTGAACGCCGTCCAGACTGCGGTTCGAATAGTCAACCTTTGTTTCATGGGAATTAAGCCTCCTTGACCCCGGCCGCCTCGTCGATCGGGGACGAGACGGATTTGACTGGAACGTGGGATAGAGCGTGCGCAAGCATATACACCTCGGAAATCGGGTTGTCAATACAATCTCCGTTCAAAATCTCACATTTCTTTTGCTGGTTAATCTCGGAGTGCTTTAAGCGGATCGAGTTTGGTGGCCCTCAGCGCCGGGAGACCGCCGGCCGCGAGGGTAATTAAGATCAGGAGCAAAGAGACGGCGACGAATGTGAGCGGGTCGCCCGGAGTCACACCGAACATTAAACTTCGAATCAGGCGCGTCAATGCAAACGCGCCAACAAAACCGAGCGCTAGTCCAACCAGCACCAATCTCAAACCCTTGGCCAAGTATCATGCGAAAGATGTTTTTCCGCGTCGCTCCCAACGCGAGACGAATACCGATCTCCGGCGTACGTTGCGCAACTGAATATGAAATCAGGCCATAGATTCCTGTCGCCGCCAGCAGGAGTGCGGCCACTGAGAAGATTGTCAACAGTCGTAGATTGAAGCGACGCGGCGCCACAGAGTCAGACAAATAACTTTCCATCGTCCTGATACTTGCCGATGCAACCTCAGCATCAACTGACCTTAACTCGCGGCGTATCGCCGCTTCGACCGATTGCGGATCAGTGTTGGAACGCAGGATCCAGTACTGGCTGTTAGTCACTGCACCAACGCTGTCTTCGTGTACTTGAGCAAGAGCTAGATAAACATCGATCGTTGGTTTCTCTTCCAAACTCGCGTGCTTCACATCGCCAACCACGCCTACGATTTCAAGCGGACGCGGACCGGAGTTGTTATCGTCGATTTTGATTTGCGCGCCAACAGCATCACCCTTCGGAAAAAATCTGCTCGCAAGCGTCTCGTTGACGATCGCCACGGGCGTTCGATCTGCCTTGTCGTGCGCGTCGAACGCTCTTCCTTGTCGCAGCGGGATCTTCAAGGCACGAAAGTAATCGGGTGTGACGAGGCGATATTGAGCTACGTACGAGTCACCTTTGGACGTGCTCTGGCCTTTGGGGTAGAAGGGAATCGTGTGAAGTCCCGGGCCCATCGGCAACAGCGAAACGGCGCCAACCGATTCGACACCCGGCAATGTTTGCAGCCGGCTCGATAATTTGTCGGAGAAACAGTGAGATGGCGGCTCGATCCTTGTAGCTTGCTTTCGGCAGTGATAGTCGCGCGGTCATGACGTTTGACGAATCGAATCCCGGATCGACGGCTTGTGCGCTGATGAAACTGCGAATCAACAAACCCGCTCCGATCAGAAGTACAAAAGAGAGACTCACCTCCGCGATAACCAACATGCTGCGAGATCGATTTCGAGAAGCAGCGTCGCCTGCGCCACGTGCGGCGCCACTCAGCAAGCCGGTTCGGATTTCTGTTCTTCCGGCCTGAAGCGCTGGAAGCACTCCAGAGATCAACGCTGCCAGGAGTGAAGCACCGGCTGCAAATGCAAGGACGGTTACATCCACTCCGATCTCATTGTCGCGCGGCAGCCTCGCCGGACTGAGTGCAAGAAGAAACCTGACTCCCCAAACAGCGAGCAGGAAACCCGCAGCGCCGCCGATGAAAGTCAAAAGTAAACTCTCGACTAACAACTGTCGCACGAGTCGAACCAGACGTTGCGCCGAGTGCTTTTCTAATCGACATCTCGCGATGCCGCGCTGATGCGCGGGCGAGCGAAAGCGACGCGAGGTTCGAACACGCGATCAGCAAAACCATTGCGACCGCACCGAGTAGCACCCAAAGCGCGGTTCGCACGTTTCCAACCATCTCCTCGTGAATCGGAACGAGCCGGACGCCCGTCTTCTTCATATAAGGATCGCCAAACTGTTGGCGCTGCCGCGAGACAACCGCAGTTAGATCTCCTTCCGCCTGCTGGCGTGTGACGCCCGGTTTGAGCCGTGCAACAGCGCGCAGGAAGTTTGTGGAACTGCGCAGCTCGCGCAAGGGATCGACAAGCGGTCGCAGAGGTATCGCGAGCTCAGCTTCTCGATCGGGCAAAGTAAAACGCGATGGCAGAACGCCGACGACGGTATAACTTTCGCCATTGAGATTTAGCTCTCGTCCGACCACCTGAAGATCACCACCAAATCTTTTCTGCCACGATTCATAAGACAAAACCACCACTTGTTTTCGCGCCGGCTCGTCGTCTTCAGCGACAAGCAGACGGCCCACGCCGGCATCGACGCCGAGAAGTTCAAACAGATTCGCCGAGACACGCATCGCTTGCAGTCGTTCGGTTTTTTCGTTTCCAGTCAGGTTCAGACCGACGTTGCAGAACGCTGCGATTTGATCGAGTGTCTGGTTCTGATCGCGGTAATCAAGGAAGTCTGGAAGAGTGAACGGAGCCTTGTCTCGATCCGTTCGCGTTGACCAGATCCACATCACTTCGTCGGGACTCTTCAAAGGCAGTTCGCGCAGCAGGACGGCATTCACGACGCTGAAGATTGCGGTGTTCGCTCCGATTCCGAGTGTGAGCGTGATGATGACTGTGAGTGTGAAGGCGGGCTTTCGCAACAGCACTCGCAGGCTGTACCTGATGTCCTGCAAAAGTTCTTCGATGAACCTGACGCCGCGCACGTCGCGGCTCTTTTCTTTCACCTGGTCGACTCCGCCAAAGCTACGCAGCGCTGCCAAACGCGCTTCGTCGGGACTCATGCCGCGCGCGAGGTTCTGCTGGGTCTCTTTCTCGAGATGGAAACGCAGTTCATCGTCCAACTCCCGTTCCATTTCGGCTTTGCGAAACAACGCACGCAGGCGGCGTTTCAGTTTGGATAGAACACGGCTCATGTGGTTTTTAGAATCAGATCGACCGCGCCGGTGAATCGTTCCCACGATTCGGTTTGAGCAGCGAGTTGTTTACGTCCCGCGGCCGTGAGCTTGTAGAATTTTGCTTTGCGATTGTTGTCCGAAGCTCCCCATTCAGAACTGATCCAGCCACGTTCCTCGAGGCGGTGGAGTGCGGGGTAAAGCGAGCCTTGCCCGACGCGCAGCACCTCGCCCGAAACTTGCTGGATCCGTTGCGCGATGTCCCAGCCGTGTCTTGGTCCGGTTTGAAGTGTTTTGAGCACGAGCAGATCGAGCGTGCCCTGGAGCAGTTCGGTTTGGATTTCTTTCATTCGCCTCCCCTCGACATTCGACAGGGGCAGGAGTATAGATCCTCACTTGTCGAACGTCAACAGGAGAAATCGGGGTGAGGTAAACTTAGCCTGGTTAGTACACAAAGTGCACAAAACTTACTTTAATGACAAAAAGTAGTTTTGTGCTCTTTGTGGCTTAACTTATGCCCTTTGTGTACTTACAAGCTGTTCGTGCTGAACGTGTCGCCCTGACGCATGTCGCCGGTTTCATATCCTTTCCTGAACCAGCGCAGTCGCTGCTCCGACGTGCCGTGGGTGAAACGAATCCGGAACAACATACCCGGTGGTGCGACGTTGAATCTCGTCGTCGCCTACGGCGCTCGCCGCTCGCAGAGCTTCTTCGATGTCGCCGGGTTCGAGTATTCCCTGGTTCTGGACGTAGCGCGCAAACACACCCGCAAAGAAATCCGCTTGCAGTTCTAAACGCACGGAGAGTTGCTTCGCCTCTACTTCATTGACCCTGCGTTGCATCGCATCAACTCGATCCGAAACTCCAAGCAGGTTCTGAACGTGATGACCGACTTCGTGCGCAATAACGTATGCCTGCGCGAAATCTCCGGGCGCGTTGAATCGCCGGCGCAATGCTTCGTAAAAAGAGAGATCGATGTAGACCTTCTCATCCGCGGGGCAGTAGAACGGACCAACGGCAGCGCCGGCCATCCCGCAAGCAGATTCCACCTGATCAGTGAAAAGAACCAACGTTGGTTCTCGGTATTGGCTACCGTTGCGCCGAAACACGTCTTGCCAAACGTCTTCCGACTTAGCCAGAACCACCCCGACGAATTGCCTCAGCTCTTCTTCTTCAGGGTTGAGCGGGCGTGAGCTCTGAACGCCTGACGACGGCTCGCTCGGAACCTGTTCCAGTAACTGCCGCGGATCAGCGCCAAAGAGCAGCGCCAGTATCAGTATGACAACTGTGCCGAGACCGCCGCCAACGGCAACCTTTGGACCAATACCACGTCGATCCTCAATGTTCGAGCTCTGCCTCTCACCTCGCCAGCGCATATATTCGTCCTCCGCGTAATTTGTAAGCGGAGACTCCCAATGCTGTGTGTCGTTACAACGATGGTTTAGTTATTTTTTAGTCACACGGGGTCAGATTCAGGGTGCACCTGGAAGGTTCGTAGTAGTCCGAGGGTGATCGCAAGCACGACCGGGCCCAGCACTATGCCGAGTAGTCCAAACACACTGATCCCGCCGAGTACTGCGAAGAAAATGAGGAGTTCATGTAATCGGGTCTGACTGCCGACCAGCTTCGGCCGCAGGAGGTTGTCGACTGTGCTGATTACGAGTGCGCCCCAGACGATCAGTATCACTGCCTTGGTCCAATGGCCAGTGACCATTAAGTAGATTGACAGCGGTAGCCATACCAAAAACGATCCGGCAACTGGAATCATGCAAACGAAAGCCATCAAGACGGCCCACAACAGAGGCGAAGGGATACCTAATACCCAAAACACAATGCCTCCCAGGAATCCTTGAATCGCTGCTATAGCCACCACGCCATATACACTCGCGCTCACTACTTCCTTGGTGCGCACGATGATCGCCTCGCTTTGTTTCCTTCCTAGCGGCAGCGCTGCCGGCAGCTTATCGACGATCTTGTCGCCGTCCTTGAAGAGGTAGTACATGGTGAAGAGGACGAAGAATGCTTTCACGATTCCGCCGACAATGTTTCTCATGAAGTTCAGGGAGGAGCCAAGCAGCCAGTCACTCGACTGCTTTAGTTGGTCCACGACAAACGCTTTCGAACTTATCGTATCGATTCCAAAGCGAGCGTATAACCAGCCGGAGAGTCTTCCGAATGGAGACGTTGGGCTGTTCAATAGTTGAGACACTTGGGAAGGCAGGTTTGGGATGACCTTTACCAGTTCCTGAGCGAGCAACGTCGTGAGCAAGACGAGGGGTAAAACGATTATGAGGACGACCAGCAAGCATGAGATCAACGCGCGTAATCCAGGACGTCTGATCCGGCGCGCGAGCCGCCTGTGAACCGGGTAGAAAACGATCACTAAAACAATCGCCCACGCCAGAACACCGAGGAACGGCTTGATCATAAGCCAGCACAAGTAGAGCGCGATGGCCGTCGCCAGCATCACCGCTATCCAACGTGCCTGCTCAACCCGCTGCGTCACATCTGAACCTCCGGTCCAACAAAAGCTAGTTAACAATAGAACAGTTAAGTTGCGAAAGCCCGCGAAGCGGGCGAAGGCATGTAGCCTAGGGTGGAGCGAGGCTTTGCGAGCGCAACCCTAGGTCAGGATTGTTGAAGAATTCTCAGCCCGCGAAGCGGGCGACAGCCGTTAGGATCTCTAAACACCTGTCGCCCGCTTCGCGGGCTTACAAAATTTTATTTTGACGGTCCTAGGGTTCCGCGACCAAGCTCGCTCCACCCTAGGCTATATGCGTTCGCCCGCTTTCGCGGGCTTCAAGCACAAGCCACTCAAAGCACTCGCAGCGCATCACAATCCTGGAAAAAGATCTTGACATGATCGGTGGGTGTGGCGTATACACGACAGCTTGCGCCGTGGGATGGCCCATTGCGTTGAAAAGAAAAATGCTGATGTTGACGGCGAATAAATTTAGAGAACATACGACGAAGTGGCAGGGATATCCGGCTGTGAGAGCCGAGCTCTACCTGTCGATAGATCGTCGCCAAATCAGGCAATAATTCGCGGGAGCGGACTCCCGCTCCCAATCTCAAAAGTAAATCAAGAGAATTGAAGGAGCGGGCAGCTTCCCTGGGAAGTTAAAAGCCCGCTCCTTTAGTTTTTTGATAATCGAAGTATCTATTTTTGCGGGATGAAGGCAGGGAGCCTTCGACGGATGATGAACTCGGTGCTTTTGGAGAGTCCGCGAGTTCGCCATCCTCAGGAGAAGTGTGCCTCGAAGTGTGTTCGCGGCTTGTTCCTCTCTGCCTTCATCTGTTTTGTAGCACAAATCAATTTCATTTTGCATGTGTGGCTGAGCAGCAAAAGCACCTGACTGTAAATCAGGCGTCCACAGCGACTTCGTAGGTGCGAGTCCTACCACATGCACCAAATCATTCGATTGCCAATTGCCGATTGCCGATTGCCGATTGAAATGCGGGCTTACAGCAAACCCAAAAATCGGAAATTGGCAATTGGCAATCGGCAATTTCGGAAGGGTAGCCTAACTTGGTAAGGCAGTAGTCTTGAAAACTACCGCGCACGACGCTTGCAGGTTCGAGTCCTGTCCCTTCCGCCAAAATCTTTGGACCTGTAGCTCAGTGGAATTAGAGCGCGACTCTGCGAAGGTCGAGGACGTGCGTTCAAATCGCACCAGGTTCACCAATTCAAGATGCCGGCGTAGCCCAACAGGTAGGAGGCGCTAGTCTTAGGAACTAGACAGTGTGGGTTCGAATCCCTCCGCCGGTACCAGCATGGGGATGAACGCGAAGTGGAAAGCGGACTGATTTTCAATCAGTTGATTTGCGAGTTCGAGTCTCGTCATCCCTGCCAAGAACTTCCGATTGGCGAATGCTGAGCCGTGACTACATCTGGCAATCGAAACGTCTCGCTCGAATCGCTTGTCGCCCTTTATGTGGGTCGTAGCTCAACTGGTAGAGCACCGCACTGTGACTGCGGGAGTTGAGGGTTCAAGTCCCTTCGACCCACCCAAATTTATCGGAACTGTGGCCGAGAGGTGAGGCACTTGGTTGTCAACCAAGCCGATGACGGTTCGAGTCCGTTCAGTTCCGCCATGCGTCAGTAGCTAAATGGACCAAGGCACCTGCCTTTTAAGCAGGGGATTGTGAGTTCGAGTCTCACCTGACGCACCAAGCTTCAAGAGCGGTGACTCACGCCTCGTGAGTCAGCCTTCCTCACAACCGCTCTTGAACTCCAAATCTGAAACGCAAAGATACTTCGATTGATGTGCATGTTTTTGCGCGGCCGTATGATGACGTGAGGCGGCTGTTGTAACTCTCGATTGGGCCGCTTAGACTGCAAGCCAATGCTTTTAACTGTAAGCACAACTCATCAGCCTGCGACTGATCTGGGCTATCTGCTCCACAAGAACCCGTCGCGATTGCATTCGTTTGAGCTTTCGTTCGGGCAAGCGCACGTGTTCTACCCGGAAGCAAATACCGAAAGTTGTACGGCGGCGCTTCTGCTCGACGTTGATCCGGTCGGTTTGGTGCGAGGTCGCAAAGGACCATCGGGTGAGCGAGGGACGTTGGACCAGTACGTCAACGACCGGCCTTATGTCGCGTCGTCGTTTCTTAGTGTGGCGATCGCGCGCGTGTTTGGAAGTGCGCTCGCGGGGCGAAGCAAACATCGACCCGAACTAGCGGCCACGCCCATTCCTGTGAAAGCAAAGATCTCAGTATTGCCGTGCCGGGGTGGTGAAGGTTTATTACGCCGCCTGTTCGAGCCGTTGGGTTATGAGGTTGTCGCTCAGCGTCATTCACTGGATACAGTGTTTCCTGAGTGGGGTGAGAGTGCGTATTACAACGTGGAGCTCAGCGGGCACGTTCGTTTGCAGGATTTGTTGACGCACATTTACGTGCTGATTCCTGTTTTGGATAACGAGAAGCACTACTGGGTTGGAGATGATGAAGTTGAAAAACTATTACGCCATGGCGGTAGTTGGCTCGCGTCGCATCCTGAAAGAGAGGAGATCGCGAAGCGTTATCTGAAGTACCGCCGTGACCTTGCGCGAGATGCGCTGGCGCGATTGGTAGATGAGGAAACTCCGGACCCAGACGTTGCGGAAGCAAAACACGACAGCGAGGAAGAGGCCGTCGAGAAGAGTGTCAACTTAAACGAGCAACGGCTCAACAGCGTGCTGGCCGTACTCAAGAGTGTGAATGCGAAACGCGTGATGGATCTTGGTTGCGGCGAAGGGAAGTTACTGCGGTTTCTTTTGCAGGAGCAAAGTTTTGAGGAGATTGTTGGTGTTGACGTGTCATACCGTGTGTTGCAGATGGCTCAGGAGAGATTGCGTTTGGAGCGACTGCCGGCTCGTCAACGAGATCGAATCAAGCTGATTCACGGTTCGCTGACGTATCGTGACCAGCGGCTCAGCGGTTTCGATGCCGCGGCGGTAGTTGAAGTCATTGAACACCTGGACCAACCGCGGCTCGCTGCGTTTGAACGAGTGCTGTTTGAGTTTGCGAAACCTGGGACGGTCGTGTTGACGACGCCAAACGTGGAATACAACGTCAGGTTCGAGAACCTGCCGGCGGGCAGTTTTCGGCACAAGGATCACCGGTTCGAGTGGACGCGAGCGCAATTCAGTGAGTGGGCGCAATCGAAGGCGGATAAGTACGGTTACTCTGTTCGCTTTTTGCCGGTTGGACCAGAAGACAGCGAGGTTGGCGCGCCAACTCAGATGGCTGTCTTCGAGAACGAGATAAAGACAAGGATTAAACGCTGGATGTACACGATTACGATTCCAGAACTGTCGCTTGTTGTGCTCATCGGACCATCGGGGTGTGGGAAGTCGACGTTTGCGCGCAAGCACTTCAAACCCACCGAGGTGATTTCGTCGGACTATTGTCGCGGGCTGATCTCGGATGATGAGAACGATCAGGCTGCAACCAAAGACGCCTTCGAGGTTCTGCATTACATCGCCGCAAAACGTCTCGCCGGCGGAAAGCTGACGGTTGTTGACGCGACAAACGTCCAACCTGAAGCACGCAAACCGCTGATTGCGCTCGCGCGCGAGTATCACGTGATCCCGGTCGCAATCGTTCTCAATTTACCAACCAGGCTCTGCGAGGATCGCAACCGCGAGAGGCCGGACCGCAACTTTGGTCCGCACGTTATTCGACAACAAAGCCAGTCGTTGCGGCGCTCAATCCGCAATCTGAAACGGGAAGGCTTCCGCCAGATTTACGAGCTCTCAATTCCGGAGGAAGTCGATGCAGTTGTTATCGAACGGCAGCGACTCTCAAATAATCTCAAACACGAACATGGACCATTCGACATTATCGGCGACGTGCACGGATGCTACGACGAGCTTCATGCGTTGCTGACAACACTTGGCTATCACATCAATTCGGGCTACGAGGTTCATCATCCCGAAGGACGCAGAGCGATCTTCGTCGGCGATCTGGTCGATCGTGGTCCAAAGATTCCCGAGGTGCTGAAGCTCGTGATGAGCATGACCGAATCAGGCCGTGCGCTCGCGGTGCCGGGAAATCACGATAGCAAGCTGATGCGTAAGCTGAACGGAAGAGACGTGCAAATCACGCACGGTTTGGCTGAATCGTTGCAACAGCTCGAGAGTGAGTCTACTGAATTCAAAGAGCATGTGGCAGCGTTCGTCGATTCGCTTCCGAGTCACTACGTGCTTGATGAAGGACGGCTCGTAGTTGCTCACGCGGGCTTGAAGGAGTCGCTCCAGGGACGTGCTTCCGGAAAGGTGCGCGACTTTGCTTTGTATGGCGAAACCACAGGAGAGACCGACGAGTTTGGACTGCCCGTCCGATACAACTGGGCCGCGCAATATCGTGGTAAGGCGATGGTGGTCTATGGTCACACGTCTGTGCCCGAGCCGGAGTGGCTGAACAACACAATCTGCGTCGATACCGGCTGCGTGTTTGGAGGAAAGCTAACAGCGCTGCGATATCCGGAGAAAGAGCTGGTTTCAGTTCCGGCGCTCAGCACTTATTACGAACCGTCGAAACCGTTTCTGCCCACTGAGGAGCAGGCGCCTGCACTAACCGCACAACAACAGCACGACGATATTCTCGATATCGAAGATGTTTCAGGCAAACGTTTCATTTCAACCGGCCTTTATCGAAACGTCACCATTCGAGAAGAGAACGGCATTGCCGCGCTGGAAGTGATGAGCAGGTTTGCAACGGATCCGAAGTGGCTGATCTATCTGCCGCCGACTATGTCGCCATCGGAAACGAGCCGCGAGCCCGGCTTGCTCGAACATCCTGCGGAGGCGTTCGGTTATTACCGTCATCAAGGCGTTGCGAGAGTGATCTGCGAAGAGAAGCATATGGGTTCGCGTGCGGTTGTGATTGTTTGCCGAGATCAGGATGCTGCGCGACGGCGCTTTGGCGTGGTGGAAGATATTGCAGGCATCTGTTACACGCGAACAGGCCGGCGGTTCTTCGACGATCGCGCGATCGAAGCAGAGTTCATCACCAGAATCCAAAAGGCGATGGAAAGTCTTTGGGACGAGTTTGAGACGGATTGGGTGTGTCTCGATTGCGAGTTGATGCCGTGGTCCGCAAAAGCGCAGGAGCTCTTGCGCCAACAATATGCAGCGGTCGGCGCCGCGGCTCGCGCTTCACTCGCCGATGTGATCCCCGCGCTCGAAGGAGCTGAGCGTAACAATGGCGAGCTAACACAGCTTCTCGATCGCTATCGAGAGCGCGCAACTGCGGCGGAAAAGTACGTTGACGCTTACAGGCGTTACTGTTGGACCGTCCGTTCGCTCGACGATTTGAAACTGGCGCCGTTTCACCTGTTGGCGACTGAAGGACGAGTTCATACCGATCGCGATCACGTGTGGCACATGCAAACGCTGAAACGACTTTGCGATTCCGATGAAGGACTACTCCTTGCCACGTCGCACCTGGTTGTTGATGTGACTGACCAGGGAAGTCAGGAAGAGGCGATTCATTGGTGGGAGGAGCTGACTGGCCGCGGTGGCGAGGGAATGGTAGTGAAGCCGCTCGACTTCGTGACTCGAGGTTCTCGTGGACTGGTGCAGCCGGCGGTGAAATGCAGAGGCAGGGAATACCTGCGCATCATCTATGGACCAGAGTACGCGTTGAGTGAAAACCTCGACCGCTTGCGAGGGCGTGGATTATCGACCAAGCGTTCCCTCGCACTTCGTGAATTTGCGCTCGGAATCGAGGCGCTCGAGCGCTTCGTTCGCAAGGAACCGTTGCGTCGAGTTCATGAGTGTGTGTTTGGCGTGCTCGCGCTGGAAAGCGAACCTGTAGATCCACGTTTGTGATTAGCCACAAAAGGCACAAAAGTTCTTTTATGGATAAGTGATGTTGAACTTGCCCGGAATATCCGGATTCAACATCGGTTTCAGATCGGCGTACGGAATCTGCACCGTCAGCTCACCCTCCGAACAATGCGCGACTTTGCATGGTTGGAAAGTTGAACGAAATTCCGTTGGTCGTGATCTGCCAGACGTCAAAGTTTTCAGCCGCGGGCTCGAGCGCCTGGAGCATTTGTAGTCGCGCTTGACATTCTCGATAGCTCATCAATGCAGTAGCGAGAGATGAACTCCAGTATTTTGAGCCGGGCTTGAAGATGATCGGACAGTTTCAAGTGCTTCCCGGAAGTCAAATCATAGTTCACCGCGAAGCTGTCCTGGACTTGGGAGCATTAGCACCGTTGTAGCTATAGCCGATGAAGTGAATGCTCAAAAAGGAGTCTGTAGCGAGACCAACCTGATAAGTGAAATTGACGGTATTGCGAACTCCTTTGGGTTGAAGATAACCGCAACTGCTCCGCTCGACTCAGTGGCCACTGGTATAGTTTTGTTGTCGTGTCTTTTATCTGCTGATTGATCTTCCGGATGTTCTTCGTTTCTGTATAAGGTGTCGCGAGAATCTGAGGGTAGCTCACATCGATGTCGTAGCCCAGACTGTTGCTCTCCAGTTTCACCCGTTCAGGAACCAGTCTCAGACCATTTTGCCCGAAATCAAATTCACGCGGAGGCGTGACAGAGTAAGACTGCACCGGGGCTTTCGGTGGCGGCTGGAGCTTTGGCGGACAAGGCGGTGAGAGCGTTGACGATTACTGGCTCAACCATCTTACTTTCCGAGGCCCAGGATGAGGCGGTAACTAGTCCGGCTGAAAACGCGAGAATGGTGCTGATGAGACCAACGACAAAACGTTTCATGGCGACCTCCTGAGGTCTATAAATATACTGCTGGTTCAGATTTAAGTCACCGAAAACAAGACCGGCGTTGTAGAATCGGCGGCCGACAATTCTGTAAGGAGCCCCTAAATGAACGTTTATCCGCTGCTTTTGGTTGCAGTAGTGAGCCTGTTTACTCCGCTCGGGCTCAGTCTGCGAAGCGCACGTCCGGTGCAAACTCAGTTAACTGTCACTGCGACAAATCGACTGAAAGTCGCGCGCGAGAGTGAGACCATTGAATTGAATGCTCAGGCGCTCGCCACGCTGGCCGAGAAAGATTTAATGAAGCTTCATGTGTTCGATAGTTCCGGAAAAGAGATTCTCAGCCAGGCGGTTGATACTGATTACGACGATTATCACAAGCCTGACATTTTGATCTTCCAGGCCGACTTCGCTCCGAACGAAACGAAGACTTTTACGGTCACTGCGGGCAAGAAACGCGAATACACGAAGGACGACTTTCGCGCGTACGGCCGGTTCGTGCGCGAGCGTTTTGACGACTTTGCATGGGAGAACGATCGCGTCGGTCATCGCACGTACGGCAAAGCTTTGAGAACGTGGAAAGGCGAACCATTAACCAGCAGCGCGATCGATATCTGGTCCAAACGCACGCCGAAGCTCGTCATTAACGACTGGTACATGGTCGACAACTATCACGTCGATCTGGGCGAAGGAGTCGATGCATATTCCGCTGGTCCAACCCGTGGTGTTGGCGGTAGCGGTATTTGGACAAACGAACAGCTCTACATTCCGACTAACTTTGTCGACTCACGCGTGCTCACGAATGGTCCAATTCGTGTGATGTTTGAGCTGGTTTACGAACCGTTCGACGCGAATGGAACGAAAGTGTCTGAAGTGTTGCGTGTTTCGCTTGATGCGGGCAGTCAGTTGAATCACTTCCAGGCTGTGTATCAGGCCTCGTCGCCCCTGGCGGTAGCTGTGGGCCTCAAGAAAGTCAAAGAAGAGCAGAAGCAGTTCAACGCCGAGCGTGGCTGGTTAACGATTTGGGAGCCCATGGACAAGAATCTCGGGATGCAGGGATTGGCAGTTGTCGCACATCCGAATGATGTGGATAAGTTAGTTGAAGATAAGTTGAATCATCTGGTTGTGCTGAAGCCTCGAACAGCCTTTCCGGTTTCTTACTGGGCCGGTTTTGCGTGGGACCGTGCGGGCAAAATCACGTCAGCCGAAGGTTGGAAAGGCTACGTGGACCACTTTGCGGAAAGGCTGCGTTCCCCGATCGAAGTAACGGTCAAGTGAGGAGGAGTTGGGAGTGAATCTTCGAAAATATGCTTGCAGGAACGCGCGAAGCGCGTGTGAGCATATAGCCTGGGGTGAAGCGAGGCTTTGCGAGCGCAACCCCAGGAAACGAGAACAAAAGAATCGGAGCCCGCGAAGCGGGCGACAGACGCGAGATCACGCAACGTCTGTCGCCCGCTGCGCGGGCTCTAATTCTCCGCTATCGTTTCCTAGGGTTTAGCTCGCAAAGCCTCGCTCCACCCTAGGCTATATGCTACCACCCGCTTCGCAGGTTGAACGCATCCAACCACGCGCTTCGCGGACTACTTCTGCGAATCGAGGTGCCAGCCGACGTTCACGAGCTCGTCGCCGCGCTTCACAAACATTTCTGTCCCACGTCCGCTCGACGTCGATCGTTTTCCATTGACCTCAGTCTCGTAAACGTACGTCGTGTAGATTAGAACTGTGTTGCCGTAGGCCTGAATCTCAGTCTTTGGAAACTCCAGCCTCACAAGTTTCCCACCACTCTCAGCGAACGCTTTAGCGCCCGCGAAGATCGCTGCTCGATCGGACCACTTTTCTTCTCCATCGTTGATCGCGATCGCTTCTTCCGGAATTAACTTCTCCAGTTGCGCTCGATCATTCGCAAAAAACGCCCGCCAAACTGCCTCGCGCTTCGCCAGTATTCGTTCGCGAATTTCCGGCGTTATGTTTCTTGGCTGCGACATCTGCTCCGCGCGCCAATCGGGATCGACAGCAGTGTGCGAGGCCACCTGAATCCAGTTTCCTTTCCGTTTCGCATAAATATCCATGATGCGAAAGCGACGTAGCGCCACTGACGTATTTCCATCCTTGCGCTGGAACCCGCCAAGAAAATTCACGACAGCCAATTCCGGATTGTAAAAATGCACGTCGAAATCGTCGATCTTGTAAGTCGTCCCGGCCGGATAGTACGGACCGACTTTCTGTGCGTTCGCAGGTTTGGGCCAGTCGATGCCGTTCGCTTTCATGTATTCATCGATGCCCTTGATCGGCGTCGGATAACCTTCAAGCAAACCACGCCAGTCTTCGGAGTGCGTGTCGTAGATTTTCTTTTCATCACCATCAATGAATGCCTGAAAGATACTTTCGATATGCGCGCGAATGGCTGCGGCGTCGGCAGCGCGATCGGGTGCGGTTGAACTCGACGCGGTGGTTGTTAATCCAACTAAACTCACACCCAGGGCGAATGACACAATCGAAAACACAACAGTCTTGAATGACATTTTCTTACCTCTCCTCTCTGATGTGTGCCTTTTGTGCCTTTTCGTCGTTAGAGTCAATAACTAATACGCGAGCGGCGCATCTGTTGACGTGAACGGTATTGCGCCTTGAAGTGGACCAGCGATACTGTGGCGCGGTGCGCTCATCACGCCTGCGACCATGGATGATTGTCTCGGCAGCCTGGATACTGCCGGCGATCTTCGCCGTCATCAGTCGCTACGCGCGGCCGCGCCTGCAAGGTTGGGAACCAGCGACCGTTCGCGATCTTATCTTCGAGGGCGGCGACTGGTTTCTTTACGCATTCCTCACGCCCGGCGTCTTCGCCGTCTCGAGACGTTGGCCGCTTACACGCCCGAATCTCCTCCGGCGCATACTCATGCACCTTTTGTTTTCCGTGTTGTTCTGCGTGGCGTGGGCCTCATGTGGTCAAGTGCTGAGACTGGTGCTCATCCTCATCTTTGCTCCCGATGTCTTTCATACGGCGATGCAATCCGGTGCGGCTCAATTCTGGCGCCAGTTTGGCGTGGAATGGTTAAGCTGGATCTTCACTACACTTCCGTTCGGAGCGGCAGTCTATCTTTGCGTCGTCGGAATCGAGCATGCGATACGTTACTTCATCGAGGCGCGCGAACGTGAAGTGCAAGTTGCGCGACTATCAGAGCAGCTATCGAGCGCGCGCTTCGCAGCGTTGCAGGCACAGCTCAATCCTCATTTTCTTTTCAATACGCTGAACACGATCGCGGTGCTCGTTCGCGATAACGATCGTGAAGGCGCTGTTCGCATAGTCGAACATCTGAGTGAAGTGTTACGACGCACACTCACTCTTCACCGCGCAAACGAAGTTACGCTCGGCGAGGAACTCGAACTTGTGAGGGAGTATGTCGCGATCGAACAGGCTCGTTTCTCGGATCGACTGCGACCCGAATTCAGAATTCCCGATGCACTGTTGTCCGCGGCGTTTCCGAGTTTTGCGCTACAGCATCTTGTCGAGAACGCGATTCGGCATGGGATCGCAAAACACCCTGACGCTGGTCTGTTGATCGTCACTGCCGAGCCTGTGGGTGATGTGCTCGAGGTTACGGTTATCAACGATGGAGTAAGCGTCGATCCAAATGTCGCGCCGCCGCCGGGTCATGGAATCGAAAACACGCGCGAACGTCTGCGTGCACTTTATGGCGACGCGGCGTTGCTCGAGGTCATGCCGCGTCCGGAAGGCGGTACAATTGCCACGTTGCGAGTCCCGTTTAAGCCACAAAAAGGCACATAAAATGTCTTCTGAATCCTTTTTGTTCTTTTGTGCTTTTTGTGGCAACAATTGGTTCAGAGCCAAGCGGTGAAGGAAGGTAGATGGAAAGCGCTGATTGCCGATGACGAACCTGCGGCGCGCCGCGGGGTGCGACAACTGTTGGCGGCGTTTCCGGAGTTTGCCATCGCTGGAGAATGTCGCAACGGCGCCGAGGTTCTTACCGCTCTTAACACCTTCGCTCCGGACGTGGTCTTCCTCGACATTCAGATGCCCGGCATCGACGGCTTCGAAGTGATCAGGCAACGAACTGTGGAACGAATGCCGGCGGTTATTTTTCTAACTGCGTTCGATCAATTCGCGATCAAGGCTTTCGAAACTGAAGCCCTCGACTATCTCGTAAAGCCGGTTAGCGAAGCACGGTTTGCGACCACGATGAAACGCCTCCTGCGGCGATTACGATCGACGTCGAGTTCCACGCGTGAAGAGACGATCGTCGTTACGACATCTCGCGGCGCGACTGTGCTGCACCTCAATGAGATCGACTGGATCGAAGCGGCGGGCAATTACTCGCAGTTGTGGGTGGGTACGCGAAGTTACTTTTTGCGTGAGTCGCTTCAGGTGCTGGAGGAGCGCGTTCAAAAGCACGGCTTTATTCGTGCTCACCGGCGCGCCCTCGTTCGGCTCGACGGCGTGCGAGAACTCACGCGCACTCGCGCCGGCGCTTCTGTTGCCGTACTCGAGAGTGGTGTGCGAGTTCCGATCTCGCGACGCCGCAGCGCCGCGTTCGCCGCCGCATTACGACAATTCGGAAACGCGGCCGCGAGCTGAAAAGATCCGTTGAAACGTTTTTTGCTATTTCTCTCATACAAGATAAGCTTGACTAATCTCGAAGATCGGCATATAGATGCGCGCACCATCGAAGTCTTCACATTTCTTTTAAGAGGTTTGTAAATGGCTGTTTCTTCCCGCGCCCTGGTCGAGTTAGTTCTGCTTGGTCCTACGAACGAGCGTAGACAGTTACAGGATTCGCCGGTGCTCGGTGACGTGTGGGTTGCGTATGCAGTTAAGCCCGCGGCGGCGATAGATCTGCTTATTACCCCGCACAAAAGAGCCCCGTCCGGACCGGTTGCCAAGCACATTTCAGATCGAATCAGGGACCTGAAACTTAAACGCGAAAAAGGTGAAGAATCGAAAATCGCGTACCTCCAGGGTCTTGTTGCTGCGAAGCTATTTTTCGAAGAGCTGCTTCGCGTAATTGTGCCGATGACGGGGTGGTGGAACGATCCAAAGATTCAGAAGCAGCTTAAGATGTACCTCGAAGGCAACCGCCTAAGACAAAAAGTGCAAGCCATCATGAAGTGGGCCAAGGCGGAGACGGACGAAGATCCGGCACTGCCAGTGGAAGACTTCGCTGCGTTTACCGCATTGGACCGGTATATCAGTTTGGCGGGGATCATTCTGTGGGCGGCCACGGAAAACAAGAACGAAAAATTGTCACTCGGTGCGGGTGAGGCCTTATTAAAGTTGGAGACTCCTGACCCGGTAGTGAAAAGGCTGGGTGATGCATTCAAGGATATCCTCACCGCAAAATCGGTTGCGACGAAGGTGGAACCCCAGATTTGGCAGATTTCCCTGAATCGAAAGGCGTTGCCTGCGCTTGAGAAATCGGTTCCGTCGGTCAAAGGCGATGCGGCTCGCACGTTGTTCAATGTGAACTGCAGCAGAATTAACTGGGCTGTCCTCGATTCAGGTATCGACGGCAACCATCCTGTCTTCTTCAACCAGAAGGGGGACAGTCGAATTATCAAATCTTTCGACTTCAGCAATATTCGGGAGATCGTGAGTCTCGACAATGCCAATCCAAGAACAGACGAGTTCAAAAGTCGACTCAAGCGGTTGTTGGAAGCGCCGCTAAAAAATCCGATTTCAGCGAAAGACGCCACCAGGAACCTGCTGGATTTAGCGAAGGATGCGGAAAATGATCGCCCGATTCACTGGGAGCTCGTGGAGTCGCTTATTGAGATTAAACCCACTACAAAACCAAAGGGCGGACACGGCACACACGTAGCCGGCATCATCGGCGCGTGTGCGCCGAAGCCAACGGGCAGAAAGCAAGTTGAAACCAGTTTTGTAGACGGCATGTGCCCGGACATTAACTTCTACGACTTTCGTGTGCTTGCAAAGACGTTGGAAGATACAGAGTTTGCTATCATCGCGGCGCTTCAGTACTTGCGTTACATGAACGATCGCAACACCTACCTCACGATTCACGGCGCCAACTTGAGTCTGTCTATTCCGCACGACGTGCGTAATTTCGCCTGCGGGCGTACGCCGATCTGCAATGAGTGTGAACGACTCGTCGAAAGTGGAGTCGTCGTGGTGGCGGCGGCCGGCAATCTCGGCTACCAGAGTTTTGAGACGAAAGATGGATCTTACGAGGGTTATACCGCTTTCAGTATTACCGATCCTGGCAACGCGGATGGTGTGATCACTGTTGGCGCCACTCATCGTTACAAGCCACATACATACGGCGTGAGTTTCTTTTCGAGTCGTGGTCCAACTGGCGATGGTCGCTTAAAACCGGACCTGGTTGCTCCAGGAGAACGAATTGAGTCGTGTTTACCTGACAAGGAATGGGGAGAACTCGATGGGACGAGCATGGCTGCGCCGCACGTGAGTGGAGCGGCCGCGATGTTAATGGCGCGCTACGACGAACTGATCGGCGAACCACAAAGAATCAAAAAAATACTTTGTGACAGCGCCACTGATCTCGGTCGCGAGCGCAGCTTCCAGGGGCGCGGCATGCTTGACGTGCTGCGAGCATTTCAAAGTATCTAAGGAGAACACACATGTTTTTCACACTCGACGTAAGGCGCGCAAGGAAAGGCGACTGCCTCATTCTTCACTACGGCTCGAAGAAGGATCCGGGATTGATGTTGATTGATGGTGGACCATCAAGTGTCTACAAACCACATCTCAAACCGCGACTCGCAGAGATACGACAAGCTCGCGGACTCGCGGAAAACGCGTCGCTTCCAGTTGACCTGCTGATGGTGAGTCATATCGACGACGATCACATCAAAGGCGTGCTCGATCTGACGAAAGAGTTAATCGAGGCCAAGAACGCTCAGCAGCCGCTCCCTCTGAAGATTAAAGGGGTCTGGCATAACACGTTCGACGACATCATCGGTAACGACCCTAAGGAGTTGACCGCCGCAGTGACAGCGCAGTTTGGCACTGCCTCGCTTTCTGGTGATGGAGAAGAGGTCGAGGGTCTCGATCCGGATGCAGCCAAAGTGCTTGCCAGCGTCAGCCAGGGATTCCGTTTGCGCGACGATACTCGGGCGCTCAAGCTTCGCGTCAATCCGGAGTTCAGCGGCAAGCTCGTCATCGCGAAGGAGAAGGGTAAGAAGGTCGACATGGGGAAAGGGCTCAAATTTACTGTGGTTGGGCCATTGAACCAGGAGATCGTCGCGTTGCAGAAACAGCATGATGCCTTTCTCGCGAAGAAAGAAAAGGAGAAGGGTGCGTTGGCGGCTTTCACCGATAGCTCAGTCGCAAATCTGTCGAGCGTCGTCGTGTTGGCTGAGGTAGGGAAGAAACGCATACTGCTCACTGGTGATGCGCGCGGCGACAAGGTTCTCGAAGGACTGGAGCTCCTAGGCCTTTTAAAGAAGGACGGCAAGAGCAAGATTCACGTGGATATTCTTAAGGGGCCACATCACGGTAGTAACCGCAATGTCGAAAAGATTTTCTTTGACCGGATCACAGCGGACCATTACGTTTTCTCAGGTAACGGTGAGCACGGCAATCCGGAACGCGAGACGCTCGAGATGTTGTTAGCAGCGCGCGGAGATGCCGCCGACTACACTGTTCATCTGACCTACCCAATCGAGGAGATCGACGCCGATCGCAAGAAAGACTGGAAAAAACACTCTTCCAAGGCCTGGTCACCTAAGAAACAGAGCCTCGCCGCCTTCCTCGCCGACAATAAAAAATTCGCCAAAAAGATCATGATCGTCGACGAAACCAAACCCCACCTCATCAACCTGCTCGACGCGGTTTGAGATAACGCCGAAGGCGTTCGCTAATTTCAGCCCGATTGGAGCGAGTATGTTGTTTTCAACGCCGAAGGCGTTCGCTAATTGCAGCCCAGGGTTGGAGCGCAAGCGACAACCCTGGGATCAATAACCAAATCACATCAACCCTGAAAGGGTTCCTCTGATTTCAATCCCAAACGTAACGCTCGTCATACTCAACACCATACGCCTTCAAAAACGCGCGATACTCATCCTGGAACGTCACGCGTTTGTGATGTTCTTCCTGATTCTCAATGTACCTAATCACCTCCTGAAGATTTGATTGACTTACCGAAAATGCGGCGTAGCCGCCTTGCCAGTGAAACTTTGAAAGCCTTCGCGACGCCTCCTTGATCCAGCCTGATGAGGTTCTTTTGACCTCCTTCACGAGGGATGCTATCGGTAACGTCCGCGACAAAGCGAACAGTGCATGTGCATGGTCCTCCACACCGCCTACGATCAGCGTTTCGCAACCATACTTGCGCAACATTTCTGCGAGGTATGCATGCATTTCGGCCCGTAATACATTATCGCTTAGAAATGGGAAACGGTTTTTAGTTGAGAAGATGAGGTGCGTCCATAGACGCGCGAGCGATTGAGCCATTGTGAGGTGGCCTCCTATTTGAGTTTTTAACCCCTTTTCAGGGTTTGGTGGGAAGTTTATCATGTGATCAGCAAAATCAAAGGGAGGCAGTACTGAAAGCGTTAGGATATGCGATCCTAATCCTTTCAGGGTTGAAAACGAATCTTCGTGATCAAACCCAAGGTTGTCGCTTGCGCTCCAACCCTGGGTTCGCAAAATCAAGGAAGGCAACGCTGAAAGCGTTAGGCATGTGCGATCCTAACCCCTTTCAGGGTTGAACGAAATGTTCATGATTGAACCCAGGGTTGTCGCTTGCGCTCCAACCCTGGGCTGAAATTAGCGAACGCCTTCGGCGTTAAAGCGAAAGCGTTAGTGCTTCACAACTCTTAACAAATTTTTACCTGCACTTAACACACAATTCACTCACCGGCGCGTATCATCCACGTTGCTTTAAACTAGAGAAAATTACCTGGTTTTGGTTGTGGCGTGTGTAAATGGCACAATGGTGCGACGCGTTTCCCCGGCTGGCGACAGCGCGCAACAAATAACAGCGCGCAACAAATAGTTGCGCGCTGTCGTAACCACACCAAACCCGAATTCAGTTGTCTCCAGATGGGCGCTGGATAAGCTAAGGAAAAAGGACTGTATGAAATCCCAGCAGAGCTTGTCTTATCGTCTGGCAATTATCCTGATTGCAACGGCGATCCTGGCAGGCTGTTCTAATCAGGCTCAGCAGAACTTTGAACGTCCGCCGGCGCCGGTCGTTGTAAGCGCGGCTGTGTCTCAGGATGTTTCACACTACATGGATGCGCTCGGCAAGATTGTTGCGCGAGAGACTGTGGCGATCCAGCCACAGGTTTCAGGGCGCATTACCAAAATTCATTTTACCGACGGCGCGAATGTCAGACGTGGGCAACTGCTTTTCACGATCGACCCGCGCCCATTTGAAGCGAACCTGAAACAAGCGCAGGCGAACCTCGCCAAAGACGCCGCCGCGAAGAAACAGGCCGAAGCAAATCTCGCCCGCGAAGTCGCACGTGAGAAATGGGGTCTGACTCAAGTGGAGCGATATCGCCTGCTCGTTGAGCAAGGCGTCGTGCCACGTGAGCAGTACCAGCAGTTGCGAGCGGACTATGATTCTCTGAAAGCCAACACGGAAGCGGCGCGCGCGGCAGTACGCAGCGCTGACGAGACAATCAAAGTTGACCAGGCAGCGATCGAGACTACGAAGGTCCAACTCAGTTACTGTTACATTCACTCGCCGATCGACGGGCGCGCGGGCCAACGGCTTGTCGACCTCGGAAACGTCGTGAATCCGGGTGGTTCAAGCAATACGGAATCTGGCGCCGTTTCGACCAATACTCTGTTAGTGATCGAACGACTGGATCCGATCTACGCCGACTTTACGATCTCGCAAAACAATCTGACAGCAGTGCAGGACCAAATGCGCGCGGGCTCTCTCAGTGCTGAAGTTCGTCTTCCTGACGTCGCAGACGAGCCGGTCACAGGAAAGCTGACGTTTGTAGACAATGCTGTTCAAACTGAGACCGGACAGGTAACTCTTCGCGCGACACTTCCAAATCCCGGCCATCGCTTTTGGCCCGGACGTTTCGTCAACATTCGACTGTTGCTCGGATCGATTCCCGGCGCAGTTCTGATTCCTGCTTCCGCGCCGCAAATGTCGGCAAACGGCTCGTACGTTTACGTGATTAAGCCTGATTCAACTGCCGAACAACGCAATGTCTCGTTGGGCCAGCGACAAGGCGATCTGATCGTGGTCGAGAAAGGCGTCGCGGCAGGAGAAAAGGTCGTGACCAACGGACAACTCGGTGTCACTCCGGGTGGCAAAGTAGCAATTGAGCAACCGCGAGAGGCGAATAGCCCGGCCACGGCTGCTGATGGATCGAAGTCATGAATCTCTCTGAACCATTCATTCGCCGGCCTGTGATGACGGCGGTGTTGACGCTCTCCGTCATTCTCTTCGGAGTGATGAGTTATTTTCAACTTCCGGTAAACGACCTCCCGGCGGTTGATTATCCGGTGATACAGGTATCGGTTGGTTATCCCGGCGCCGCTCCGGATACAGTCGCAAACAACATCGCGACGCCGCTCGAGCGCCAGTTCATGACGATCAATGGACTGGAAGTGGTTACTTCACAGAGCACGCAGGGTTTCGCATCATTTACGCTTCAGTTTGCTCTCGACAAGAACATCGACGCCGCCGCGACTGATGTGCAAACCGCTATCTCGCAGGCGATCAGCAGTCTGCCCGCAGATCTTCCATCGCCACCGACTTATTCAAAGACCAATCCCAACGATCAGCCGATCATGTATCTCGCGATGGTCAGCGACTCGGTCACAAAAGGTCAACTGTATGACTACGCGAGCACGCAGGTGGGCCAGCGCCTGAGCATTTTGCCGGGTGTGTCGCAGGTAAACGTTTACGGGACCAAATCGGCGATTCGAATCAAAGCGAATCCGGCGGCGATGTGGGCTCGTGGTATTTCGATCGACGATCTCAATACTGCCATCAAGAATGGAACTAGTTACCAGGGTGCGGGCCAGTTAGACAGTGCTTCCCGAACGGCGGTCCTGCGACCACAGGGCCAGCTCGAAACTGCCGAACAGTATGGCAATTTGATAGTTGGCGGCACGAACAACGCGCCGATCTACCTCCGCGATGTGTCCACGGTCAAAGAGTCGGTCCAGGACGAACGAGTAAACATGCGCTTTTGGGTGCGTGGCCGTGAAGTTCCCGCGGCGACTCTGGTCATAGCAGTGAGCCGGCGCGCCGGCGCCAACGTCGTTGAGGTGTCAAAATCGATCCATGAAGTTCTACCGGCAGTCAAGGCTGAGTTACCCGGCTCGATCGATATCATACCCGTCTACGATCGCTCGCTGGGCATCATCCACTCGGTCGCCGACGTGCAGGAAACTCTCATCATCGCATTCGTGCTGGTCGTGATCGTCATCTTTGCTTTTCTCGGTCGCGTGACAGACACGCTGATACCTGTGGTAGCGCTGCCGTTGTCGCTCCTGATCACGTTCATTGCGATGAACGCGCTTGGGTACAGTCTCGACAATCTTTCCTTAATGGCGTTGACGCTGGCAATCGGCTTTCTTGTAGACGATGCGATCGTCTTTCTCGAGAATACTGTGCGCCGCATCGAGCAGGGTGAGGCGCCTTTTGAAGCATCCATCAGCAGTGCGAAGGAGATCAGCTTTACGATCGTGTCGATGACGATCTCGCTCGCGGCTGTGTTCATACCGCTCGTGTTCATGAGCGGCTTGGTAGGGCGAATCTTTCGTGAATTTGCGATCACGATTGTCATCGCGATTCTTGCGTCAGGTTTAGTTTCGCTGACGCTGACGCCGCTGATGTGCGCGCGTCTCTTGAAAGAGCGCGGGCACGGATTAAAGAAGACGTGGATGGAGCGCGTCATCGGAGGCATCGAGAAACGCGTGCTCGGTTGGTATGGTGGATCGCTTTGGTGGTTCCTGCGTCACCGCTGGATCTCCCCAGTCATCTGGGTCATCTGTTTAGCCGGTACGATCTGGCTGTTCATGCTCGTGCCAAAAAGCTTCCTGCCGCCGGGAGACAGTGGCGTAATCTTCGGCGCGTTTGTTGCCCAGGAAGGATCGTCACCAACACAGATGCGCGAGTATCAGAATCGCGTCGATCAGATGTTGCAACAGGATTCGAACGTCATTACTGACTTCACGCTGACAGGCGCTAGCGGTTTCCTCTCGTCAAACACAGGCATCACCTTTACCTATATTGGAGAGCCTGACAAGCGGAAACCTATTGCCGAGGTCACCGCGGAATTGATGGGTAAGCTCAACACGATTCCGGGAATCATGACCTTCCTGCGGCCATGGCCAGTGCTGGACATCAGCACTGGGGTTACGAATCAGACGCAGGGCCAATATGCGTTCACAATTTCTGGTGCTAATCCAAGAGAGGTTTATGAAACTGGTGACAAGCTGTTGGCGAAACTGAGACCGTCACCGCTCTTTCTGAGCGTCTCATCCGACCTCTACAACAACACACCGAATGTGAATATCGACATTCGGCGCGATCAGGCGAAGACGTACGGCGTCTCCGAAGCACGAATTCTGACGTTGCTGCGTAATGCCTACTCGCAAAATTATCTCTACCTGATCAAGCAACCTGACGACCAGTATCAAGTGATCCTTGAGATGGACGATTCGGTGCGCGAGAATCCTGAAGATCTTTCGCTGCTTTATATCAAGTCAGACGACGGCGCGCGGCTAGTGCCGCTTAATGAACTGGTCACGTGGAAATCGACTCTCGGTCCACAATCAGTGAACCACTTCAATCAGTTCACCAGCATGACACTTTCCTTCAACCTCAAGCCAGGTGTGGCTCTTGGTGATGCGACGAATTTCATCACCCAGTCGGCGCGGGAGGTAGTGCCGCAGGGCGTTCGTGCGGAGCTACAAGGTGAGGCGCTGACGTTCAGCAGAACAGTAACCAGTTTGACGATCTTAATGGCGTTGGCAGTGTTTGTGATGTACGTGATCCTCGCGATTCTTTACGAGAGCTACGTGCATCCGCTGACGGTGCTTTCAACTTTACCCACTGCTCTCGTCGGTGGTTTGTTGACGCTGATCGTGTTTGGAGCGGAGGCGTCGCTTTACGCGTTCGTCGGTATGTTTATGTTGATGGGTATCGTGAAGAAGAACGGCATCATGATCGTTGACTTCGCGCGCCAACGTGTTGAGGCGGGTGAGGCCGCGGACAAAGCGATTCACGATGCCAGCATGGACCGTTTCCGGCCGATTCTCATGACGACGCTCGCAGCCGTGTTTGGCGCTGTGCCGATCGCACTCGGTTGGGGCGCCGATGGATCTTCACGGCAACCACTCGGGTTGGTGGTTGTTGGTGGCCTGATCGTTTCGCAGTTCATCACGCTCTACATCACACCGGTAATCTATCTGTACCTCGAAGAGTTTCAGGAAAAGGTCCTGGACCGCACTTCGTTCTTCCGTTCACGAAGATCACAAAAACCCACAGTGCAACCCCACGAAGAAGCACAAGAAGCATAAGTGATATTTTGAGCTTTTTGTGCTTCTTTGTGGCTTGCTACACTGTGCGGCATGCCGAACCAAGACTGAACCCGAATTAAACGCCACTGCCTCCGCTCAACACGTTGTTGGTCCAGAGGATCTCGCAAGCTCCTTGCCGATCGAGATGGGCGACCAGTTCCCCGCAGTTTTTGCCACGGCGCGAATGGTTGCGCTGATGGAGATCGCGGCCGCGCGTGTGCTCCAACCGTTACTCGGACCAGGTGAGTTGTCCGTCGGTGTCACCGTCGACGTTTCTCACACCGCTCCAACACCACCGGGAGTGCAAGTCACAACCACGGCGCGCTACGCAGGTCGCGAAGGAAAGCTTTTTCTTTTTGAAGTCAGTGCGTCCGATCCGGCCGGTGAGATCGGTCGAGGTTGGCATAAACGCGCGATTGTTACCAGTGAACGACTTCAAAGCGGCGCGGCCAAGCGAGTTGGCGCCGCAGCCACCACTTAAGGTGTCCCCATGGCAATAGGTTTATCAATTGGCGTAACGAAAAACTTACAAGGTGCTGATCCTGCGTTCCAATTCATTTGTGATCTCAGCCGGTGTCATCCCTTGCGCGAATGTGATTGGTTCTCCGAAAGTTACTGACACTCTACCGGGGCGTACGAAGTACTGGCGCTTCTTTTTCAGTTCGAACAAGCCGCGCAGCATGACTGGAATTACCGGCACGTTGAGCTCTGATGCGAGTAGCCCAGTACCAGCTCTGAATGGTTGTATCTGCCCGTCCTTCGTCTCAGTTCCCTCCGGAAAGATCAGCACGCTGTAGCCGCGGTCCATCGCTTCACCCGTATACGCGAAGCTCTGGCGAAATCCACTCTGCCGTGGTAACGAGAAAACGTGGAAGAGGCCTGCCCCGAGCACATACGCCATCCTTTTTTTCAACCGCGCAAACCATCCCAATGTCGCGGGTGGGTAACGCCAGTCGCGCAGATACTCGCCCGACATCGCAATCGCTAAACGCATCCGCCAGCGCAGAGGCAACACCGAAAGGATCAACGGTCCGTCGATATGAGTAACGTGGTTTGAAACGAATAGCGCGGGGCCGTTCACCTTCGCGAGGTGTTCGACGCCGGCCACCCGTGGAATGCACATGATTCGCGACAACGGTAACAGAAACAGGTTATAGACAACCGGCCGTATCAACGTTATCGGGAATCGCATGGTCCATCGCGGATACGGGTAAGCAACCGTCTCAGAAGTTACCTGGCTAACGATCCTTTCGACGTCACCAATCGTCGTGGCCTCAGAGATCGCGGCTTCGTCAATTTCGATCTGATACTGATCCTCCAACGCACTCAACAACTCAACCCGCCCAAGCGAATCCAGCTTGAGATCGTTGGCGAGGCTCGCGGAGAGGTCGAGTTCCGCTGAGTTGGTGCCCGCAATCCTATTGATTACGGGCAAACTTAACGGTGCTGGACCACTTGCGGCCACTGCGAGTGTCTGCGGTTGCTGCGCAAGCATCGTCTTCGCCGCTTCTGCGACCTGTCCTTTAATTACCTTGCGTGTGCCGATAGTTCGCGGAAAATCCTGGCGGGGCCAGACGATCCAGTGACGAATACGTTGAAACTCTGCGAGCGAGTCGTTTGCGCGTTGCACGGCAGACTTCACATCCGAGTTGCCGTTGTGAGGAATGAGCACCGCCATTGCTTCAGTGCCCTTGGATCCCGGAAGCGAGATCACGGTGCTCGCTTTGATCTCAGGTTGCTGGTCAAGCGCGGTTTCTAAATCCGCGGGATAGATCTTGAGTCCCGCGGCAGTCACGATCGTGTCTTTGCTGCGTCCGCGAAAATAGATGTTGCCTTGTGGTCCAACTTCTCCGATGTCGCCCGTGTGAATCCAGCCCTGTTCGTCGACGATCGGTTGAAGCCCATGGTTCCAGTATCCGGGCGAGACGTTTTCGCCGCGCACGAGAATTTCCCCACTGTCACTTAGCTTCAGTTCCTGTCCGGCTACAGGCTTTCCGATTGAACCGTGCTTTATGCGAAAAGGATGGGAGATGCTCGCGAGCGATGCAGTCTCGGTCATGCCGTATCCCTGAATCACCGCGTAGCCGAGTCGTCGCCAAAAAGTTTCCGTCTCGGCTTCGAGGGTTGCACCTCCGGTGACGAATGCCCAGAACCTCAAACCAAACAGGCGGCGGATGCGCCTAAAGCTCCACCAGTTTTGCACGAAGTGACGCTTTTCAGCGGCCGCAAGCTCTTCGGCTGAAACGTTGCCGGCGATTTTCTCGCGCAGAGTTTCAAGCACGCGAGGTACTGTGACCACTACGTTGATCTTTCGTTTCTTTATCTCCGAAATGATCTGCGAAGGCTTGTACGATTCACGGAAGTAAACCTCGGCGCCGATTATTTGCGGAATAAAGATTCCCATCAACTGTCCGAAGACGTGACTCAACGGCAACAGGCACAGAAAACGAATGGGATGGAACAGCCGTTCCCAACGCGCATATTTTCCGAACTCTTTTTCGATCGGAGCGAGATTGGTGAGGATGTTGCGATGTGTCAGGCAAACACCTTTCGGCTCTGCGGTCGTTCCGGATGTGAAGACGATTTCGATCAAGTCGTCCGGTTTGACCATGTGGCTTGCGTACTGATGAGTTGAATGATTGGCGATTGCATCCGCGAGACTTGTCGAGTGGCAAACGCGGCACGTTGAGTTGTGGTTGCGGATCATCCGACAGCAGCAGTTTTGCGGAAACCTGTTGTTGTACGCGCGCGACGAAATCCGGGGCGGATTTGAGATCGAGTGGAACTACGATCGCGCCCCGCAACAGGCAGCCGTAAAAAGCCGCGATCCACTCGGGACTGTTCTCACCCCAGAAGAGGACCCGATCGCCTGCACCGATATCGCGTGCCTCGAGCTCGCGGGCGAACTGAAACGCGCATGAAGCGAGGCGGGCGTACGACCAGCGCGATACCCTGAGCCCGCGCCAGTGGACGACAGCGGTCTCGTCGCCACGGGCAATACAGTCGTCAAGAAAACTCAGAAGCGTCTCACGCATCGTTCTTTTAAGATGTCAAATTTGGTTTCGCGGCCGGTTCTGGTTGTGGCACTTGTTGCCGGTGTACACAAAAAGGCACGAAAGGCACAAATGCCAATGTGCCTTTCGTGCCTTTTGTATACCTGGTTTACTACTGGCCTATTGGCGGATCTGTTGCTGTCGCAGGCTGGTCTGGGTTGACGTGAATAGTGTTTGTGTCAGAGTCGACGTAGTAGTGGTTCTTGCCTGTGGCGCCCACTCCCGTCGCGACCTGTGGATCGGCGTTGATAGTGTAGCCGGCCTGTTGCGTCGTCGACTTCGGAATGACCTTTAGCGTGTAGACGTAGCCATCCACAACTGGCGTGGTGCCATCGAACCGGGTGTCGAGCAGGTTCTCCTTACGCATCTCCTCAAACGTTCCAAACGAACTGCGCTGGTGCGCGTTGTAGTAAAGCATCTGCTGCTCGGCAATCGACCGCATCGTCTTGACCGCTGCCGCCTCATTCGCGGCTTTGATAGCCGACCGGTAGCCTGCGATTCCGACGCCAATGAGGATGCCGATGATCGCGATAACGATCATCAGCTCGATGAGCGAAAAGCCGCGCTGGCTCTTTTTAGTATCATTAAGGGGTTTCATATACTTCTCCTCGGGCACTTACACGAAGCATTGAGATTCGAGTTCCGGATTGTGCTTGCGCTTGCCCATCCCTCAAACGCGCCCTAGTCTACTACAGGACCGAGCTCATTGCCGATTGCCGATTGCCAATTGCCGATTTTAGGAACGATCTATGACATCGAACGTTGGAAGTTTTTCAATTGGCAATTGGCAATTGGCAATCGGCAATAACTAGAATGCAGGCCAATTCATGCGAAATCTCGAAACAATCAGCGGCGGGCAGATAACCAGCGCCAACGCCGCCGAACAGATCGAACGGCTGCAAGGCGCTGTCGAAACCGTCATCAAAGGCAAGCCGGAAGCTATCCGGCTGGCCATTATCACGCTGATTGCGGGTGGGCACCTGCTGGTGGAAGACGTGCCTGGCGTGGGCAAAACGACACTCGCGCACGCGCTTGCCCGCGCGCTCGATTGTAATTTTCAGCGCATCCAGTTTACGTCGGATCTGTTGCCTTCGGACGTGATCGGGCTGTCCGTCTACAAACAGCACAGCGGGCTGTTTGAGTGGAAACCGGGACCCGGTTTTTGCGAACGTCGTGCTGGCCGACGAGATCAATAGAACGACTCCTAAAACACAGTCGGCCCTCCTTGAAGCGATGGCTGAGAGGCACGTGACAGTTGAAGGAGTAACGCACAACTTGCCGGCGCCGTTCATCGTTCTCGCAACCCAGAACCCGATCGAGCATCACGGTACTTATCCGCTGCCCGAATCGCAGCTCGATCGATTCATGTTGCGACTGCGCATCGGCTATCCGGCGCCAGCCGACGAGCAACGCATCCTGCGCGATCGTGAGTATGCGGATCCCCTTGACGATCTCGGTCCGGTAATGAGCGCGTCTGAAGTTGTCGAATTGCAACAGGCGGTTTCGACAGTTTCTGTCGACGATGCACTGGTCCAATATCTCATGCGCATCGTGTCGGCGACGCGTGATTCAGAAATGCTCGATCTGGGTGTGAGTCCGCGAGGCACGCTCTCACTGTTTCGTGCCGCGCAAGCGTTGGCGCTTGGCGAAGATCGAACGTATTGCATTCCCGACGATATCAAGCGGCTGGTGGTCCCAGTTTTTGCTCACCGCATCGTGGTTAGTTCGCGATTTTCCTCGTCGCTTCGTCGCAGTGAAGAAGCTGAAGCCGTCCTGCATGAAATTTTGAAGACTGTCAGTGTTCCGCTGTGAAGCCAGAGGCCAACTCAGATCGCGCAACACCTCAAAAATCATCCTGGACACGTGTAGTTCTCGGCACGTTGCTTGTCCTTGCCGGACTTGTTGCGGCACTCGTGACCGTGTTGGCTCGTCGGGAAAATGAGACCGGAGTCGCTGGGATCGCCGCCATTGTGTCGCTCGTGATCGCGTTGCTGCTTACGATCTTTATCGTCCCACCGCTTGCGCGTTCAGCGAGAGTTGAAGTTGCAAATCTGGATTTTCCGTTTGAGCCGACGAGCGGTGGCGGAGTGTTCCTCGTGATCATTATCGTCGTCGGTTTTGCGGCCTGGAACACTGGGAACAATTTGCTCTTCTTAGTCTTCTCGTTGTTGCTTTCGACATTGTTTGTCGGCTGGATCGCTGCGCGCAGCTCGTTGCGTGACCTGACTGTCTCGGCCCGATTTCCCGATCACATATTTGCGGCAGAACCAGCTCCGGTGATTGTCACGCTGCGCAATACGAAGCGTGTGTTGCCGTCGTTTTCGGTCCTGGTCGAAGCGCGTGGTCCTGATCACGACACCGAGCAAAAACCAAAACGCCGCCGCCGGTATCGTAAGCGTTTACTCGCTTACTTCAGTTACGTGCCGCACAGGGCCGCCGCGGAACAAAAAGTCGAGCAGTTGTTTCCGACTCGTGGCCACGTGTTGATCGACGGGTTTGAGTTGTCCACTCGTTTTCCATTCGGGTTCTTTCGCCGTCGGCGCCGGCTGCGCGCGCGTGATGTCGACATCATTGTTTATCCCAAGCCTGAAGTGATCAGCGACGAATTGCACTTGCTGCCGATGTATGCAGGGCGGATTCCTTCGTACCGGCGTGGTGCGGGTCACGATCTGTTTTCGATGCGCGACTATCAACCGCAGGACGACTTGCGGCACATCGATTGGAAAGCGACGGCGAGGTCACGGCGACTCACTGTGCGCGAGTTCACTTCGGAAGACGAACGGCGAATCACGATCGTTCTCGATACGCACCTGCCACGCGCGCAGGGTGACGATCTATCGGAGCGGTTTGAGCATGGTGTTGTGCAGGCGGCATCGCTAATCAAGCACTTCATTGACGAGCGTGCGGAAGTCAGGCTTGTGTTGGGTGACGAGGTTGGACCATTTGGTTCAGGAACAGAACACTTGTATCGCTGTTTGCGCCGGCTCGCTTTGATTATCGCCGCAAGATCGTGAGTTTGAGTCAACTGTGACCCACGATGTGGTCGAGCATGACTATGCGATTCTGCTGACTGCCGCATCTCCAGGATCGATACCTGCAAACGTGTGGCGCAGCAGCCACGTCATCTACCTGTGACCGAGCCACAAAAAAGCACAAAAGTCGCAAATGATTCAACCATCTTACTGATCGGTTTGTGTTTCATTGTGTCTGGCGCTACGGGACTTATTTATGAAGTGCTTTGGGCGCGAATGCTGGGGCTCGTTTTTGGTGCGACGACTCTCGCAGTTAGCACCGTACTTGCCGCGTTTATGGGTGGACTCGCTCTTGGTAGTGCGCTGGCAGGCAAGCTTGCTCCACGGATCAAAAAACCACTCGCAACTTACGGATGGATGGAGATCGGCATCGCTGCGTACGCGTTGCTCGTTCCGCTTCTGTTCCGCTGGATCGATCACGTCTATGCGCTGATCTGGCAGCAGTTTCAACCGGGGTTCTTTGCTTTCAGTCTCTGGCGCTTTGTTCTTTCAGGCTTGGTTTTGCTCGTTCCGACAACGCTGATGGGCGCGACGCTTCCGGTTCTGGCTGCGGCAGTGGTTTTCTCTGTCGGGCAGAAATTCAAACTCAGTTACAAGGCTTTACGCGTGCAATCTTGCGGGTGCGATTCTGGGGACGCTTGCCGCGGGATTTGTTTTGTTGCCAGCGCTCGGTGTGCGGACGACGATCGCGGTTGCTGCGGTCTTGAATGTCATCGTAGGCGTGATCGCGATCGTCTTGCAGCGAAGGACACGGGCAACTGCGCCTGTCGAGCAGACAAGCGTTGAAGTCGATGGTTCAGGATTGGACTTTGGCAGCAACCGCTTCTGGATCTTTGCGGCGCTCGCATCTGGTTTTGTCACGATCAGCACGCAGGTTTCGTGGACGCGAATCCTCACGATGATCATCGGTTCGAGCACTTACGCCTTCAGCATCGTGGTCGCGCTGTTTTTGATCGGCCTCGCCGCCGGGCGCCTGGTTCGTGGCTCGCAAAGATCTATCGGAGAGATTGCGTGGGACGATCTTGAAGGTTGAGGTGTTGACTGCGATCAGCCTGCTCGGGAGTCTGTTTGTGCTGAACAAGCTTCCGGTGTTGCTTATCCACCTCGGCTTACGTTTTCAAACATCTTCATGGGCCGGATTGCTTGCGCTGCAAATTTTTTCGGCGACGCTGCTGATTCTTTTGCCTGCTTTGTTGATGGGCATGGTGATGCCACTCGTGCTTGTTTGGGCCAGTGGCGATCGAGAGAAAGCGGTCTCGCGTGTGGGACGCAGTTACGCCGTGAATACGATCGGCGCGATTGCTGGAGCATTCATTACCGGCTTCGTGTTAATTCCAAAAACGAGTACGAGGTTTACGTTGTTGTTAGCTGCGACGTGCTGCTTGCTGGTGGCGGCAGTCGCTTACCGGCCCGGTGAATCGCAACGCGATCCAGCATTGAAGCGGAGCCTCGCGATCGGCCTGGCGCCGATCTTCGCGATCGTGTTCTTCATCGTTGCGCCGCGGAATGAACCGGGCAGATCTTTCGATCGGCGCTTACGACAGTCTGGTGCGAGTGCTGGCGCAGACACGAGAGGGAACAAGGGAGGAGACAGGTGCGGACGACAACACTGCTGTTCATGAATTGTTGATGTATGAGGAAGGTCCGACTGCGACTGTGTCTGTGCGCAGAGATCAAAACACGGTTTCGATGGCGATCAATGGGCGCACCAATGCGTCTGACAGTGTTTACGACATGCCGACGCAGGTGATGCTCGGGCAGATTCCGCTTCTGATCGCGCCGAAGATCGATACGGGTTTGATAATCGGCTATGCGACGGGAGTGACCGTTGGCTCGATGTTGCAGTCGCCGATACAGTCGGTGACGTGCGTCGAACTCGAGCCGGGGACAGTTGCCGGATCGAAGTTCTTCGACCACGTTAACAATCGACCGCTCGACGATCCGCGCACGACTTTGATTATTGATGATGCGAGAACTTTTCTGCGTGTTACGCCGAATCGTTACGACATGATCGTGAGTGAGCCGAGTCATCCGTGGGTGCCAGGCGTTGCGAACCTGTTTACGCAGGAGTTTTTCGAACTCGGTCGCGCGCGTTTGAATGATGAAGGGATATTTGTGCAGTGGGTGCAGATCTATCAATTGTCGACGGAGAGCCTGCGGTCGGTGCTGGCGACATATCACACGGGTGTTTCCGCATGTGCTCGTGTTTCGCGTTGGTGGTTTGAATAAGGGGAAGGATTTACTTCTTGTGGGAAGCAACCGGCCGCTGAATCTCGATCGATTGCCGGAGCGGTTTATGGACCAGCGAATGGCTGCTGAGATGGCGCGTGTTGGTTTGAAAACGGAGGCGGACGTCAGGGCGTGGTTTGTGTGTGATGAATCGAGGCTTGGACCAGCCGTGGCGGGCGCGAAGATCAATACTGACGACAACATGCACATTGAGATGACTGTGCCGCGCGAGGCGTTTCGGCCGTTGATGCAGAGTAATGCGGAGTGGGTGCAGGCGTTAGCGAAGTAGGAGACGGATTCGTTTTTCGGTATCTGAATGTTTCTGCGGCTGTGGCCGCTGCGAATGCAGTCGGGGATCCCAGCGCCGCGATATGAATTGCCGGCGAGTGTGAGGCCGGGGATTTTGCGTGCTTCGTTTTCGATCTCGTTTACACGATCCAAATGCCCGACCTCATACTGCGGCATCGAACGTTCCCACTTTGCGACTTCGGTGAATAGCGGTTTCGCGGTTATGCCTAACAATTCGCGGAGGTCGGCTTCGATCCTTGCGGCCATCTCTGATTCGTCAAGCGCGAAGATTTCGGGTTGCAGCGCGCCACCCGCGAATGCGCGGAGCAAAACCTCGTCCCTCTGGTGCGCGTCCGGAAAACTTCACACTGCTGAACGTGCACGCGAGCAAAGATCTCTTTTCGATGAATGGAACGACGAACCCAAAGCCGTCGAGTGGATGACGGATCGCTGATCGTTCGTAAACAAAGTTCAATGTGGCGGTCGAAGCATATTTGATCTGTCTGAGTTTGCGCAGCCAGACTTCCGTCAAGTAATGACGCAGCGATATATGCCGGGACTGCCAGACACACAGCTTCAGCTTCGAACTGCACACCGGTATTCGTCGTGACGGTCCAGGTTTGATTATTAAGTCTCAAGCCTTCAACTCTCGTATTTAATCGAATGTCGGCGTTCACCTGGGCAAGTGCATCGACCAACACCTGCATGCCTCGATCGAATGAAAGAAACAGACTATACCGCGGGCCGCTGGTGCCGCTCTTCTGAACGTGACTCTGCCGGAGCATCGCAAGGATGAGGCTTCGATGTTTTCGCTCCATGTCTAAAAATCGAGGCAGCGTCGCTCGCAGGCTCAACGTTTCCGGATCGGCAGTGTAAATACCGCCGACCATCGGTTGGGCCATGCGTTCCAGTGCCTCCTGGCCCAGTCGTCTGCGCACGAAGCTCGCAAGCGATTCATCTTGTGTTCCATTTGTGCTTTTTCGTGGCATGAACAGATCCGCGGCCATGCGCATCTTTCCGGCGATGCTAAAGATATCGCTCGTCAGAAACGGCCACATGCGCGATGGCGCAAGCAACTGAAATCCTTCCGGGACCGCACGCAGGCGTCCACCTCGCACGATGAAACTGCGACGATATTTTTCGTTGGTTTGGATCAGTCGCGACTCGATGCCCAATCGTTTCGCGAGCGCGAGTGCTTCAGGTTTTTCGGAAATGAAAGAATCCGGACCGCGTTCGATAAGAAAACCGTCACGATACTGAGTTTGAATCGTTCCGCCGAGTCGTGGTGAGGCCTCGACTAATGTAACGTTTGTTTGCCCCAGCTCAATCAACCGGTGCGCGGCCGCCAGCCCGGAAATACCGCCACCAACCACAACAATCCTGTTAATCCTATCAATCATGCAATCCTGTCTAAACAACAATTCGGAGCGCAGATCGCCAGGAGGTGACACATTCTTGACCCGTCTCAACTATCAACTCTCGAATCATCCTCACAAACGCCGGATGTGTTCCAGCCGTCCTCGCTCGAACCAGATTCAATCCCAATCTCATCCGCAACCTTTCGCGCCTCGATATCAAGATCGTAAACCACCTCCATGTGATCCGAAACAAACCCGATCGGCGCCAATACAACTTCTGTGACACCCTCAGCGCGCAACGTTTTCAAGTGATCGCAAACATCCGGTCCGAGCCACGGTTGAGACGGTGAACCACTGCGGCTCTGGTAGACCCGTTCCCAGTTGTCGATATTTAAAGCGTGTGCGATCACACTTCCGGTTTGCGCGAGTTGAGTTGCGTAATCGCAATTCGCGGCCATCGACTCCGGAATGCTATGCGCAGTGAAAACGAGGTGGGCCGACTTCGGATCTTTAATCTGGCTCCACGCAGCGCGAATGTGATCGACGTTGGCTTCGATAAAAAGCGGATGGTTGTAGAAGGCCCTGAGTTTCTCGACTCGCGGCGCAGTTGGTCCAACCACGTCACGTGCGTCCCTAATATTCTGAAGATACTGCCGGCAACTGGAGTATGAACTGTAAGCCGACGTCACAAAAGCCAGCGCGTTGCGAATACCGTCCGCCGCCATCTGCCTGATTGTGTCGGCAAGCATCGGATGCCAATTGCGATTGCCCCAGTAGATCGGAAGCCGCGGCCCGTTTTGCTCTAACTCTTTCTCAAGCGCCGTAATCAACTCGCGATTCTGTTGATTGATCGGACTAACACCGCCGAACTGTGCGTAGTGTTGGGCGACTTGGAGCATTCGCTCCCGCGGGACATTGCGCCCGCGCAGGACGTTCTCAAGAAACGGAATCACATCATCCATTCCCTCGGGTCCACCGAAGGACACCACGAGTAAAGCATCGTATTCGGGTAATCCCTGATTCATCTCGCACTCATTTCATGGACCATCTCGACCAGTGCGATCACATTCTCAACCGGCGTTTCAGGCAGGATGCCATGTCCTAAATTGAATATGTGCCCATTGCGTCCGCCTGCCTGATCCAGAATGCGCTGCGCTTGCGTGCGAAGCAATTCTTGATTCGCAAACAGCGCAACCGGATCAAGATTACCCATCACTCCGACGTCATGACCGACGCGTTGCCATCCATCGTCGAGTCGCACACGCCAGTCGAGTCCGATCACGTCGCCGCCCGCTTCACGCATCGACTCCAGGAGGGCAGCGGTTCCGGTTCCGAAATGAAGCACGGGAACCCCGGGCGAAACGTTATGAATCACGTCGCGCGTATGAGGCAGGACAAACTGGCGATAGTCGTCAACACTTAAACAGCCCACCCACGAATCAAACAACTGCACCGCCTGCGCACCTGCTTCAATCTGCGCGTTCAGGTATTTCGGGAGTGCTCTCGAGATCAAGGACAACATCGCGTGCCAGGCACCCGGGTCGTCGTACATCAAACGCTTGGTGTGGACGTAATTCTTCGACCCACCACCCTCGATGAGGTATGAAGCAAGCGTGAAGGGCGCTCCGGAGAACCCGATCAAAGGAATGTCGGGCTTGAGTGCGCGCCGCGTTTGACTGATGGCTTCGTAAACAAACTGGAGCGCGTCTGGATCCTCGAGCTCTCGAAGCCTATCGACGTCCGCAGCCTTCCGAACCGGATTATGAATAACGGGTCCTTCACCCTCGGCGAACTCGAGATCGATCCCCATCGGCTCCAGGATCAGCAGGATGTCGGCAAAAATGATCGCCGCATCAACCCCCAGGCGCTCGGCGGCCGTGACCGTCACTTCGGCTGCGAACGATGGCGTCTTGCAGAGTTCGAGAAAAGTAGTTTTCGAGCGTACTTCCCGATACTCGCGCATGTAGCGCCCCGCCTGCCGCATCAGCCAGATCGGTGTGTAAGGCACCGCCTCTCTACGGCACGCCCGCATAAACACACTGTCTTGAAGTGCTTGAGTCACAAGGGAAGGAGATTATCCCGCAAAGCCGCAAAGTCGCAAAGGTAAGTTCTTAACTCTCCGTGTCTCTGTGCCTCTGTGGTGAAATTTTCGTGAGCAATGTTTAACCACAGAGGACGCAGAGACGCAGAGGTACACATCGAACTTTCCCGCCGCGCCCCTCGTAACCCGCAACGAATCTCCCCGTACGGTCACTAACTAACGGTCACCGCTCGAACTGTTCAGAAATATTGGTGCAAAACGGGATTCAGGATTACAATATCCCGCCTTAACACCGTACGCTGTCCGTCTGGGAGAAACTTGCCACAACCCAGTGGTTTGCGGTGTTTTCACTGTTGAGAGAGCGGTGATTGATGAACGGACAAGCTAGAGCTTTGATCGAGTCCATGCCTAACGACATCGGGACTGAGGCGGTTGGTCCGCTCAGTTTCGACGAAGCGTTTACACTCCATCACCGCGCCGTTTTCAGGACGGCTAGAGCTGTCGTTCGCGATTCGGCCTTGGCCGAAGACGTGACGCAGGAAGTGTTTCTAAGACTTTATCGCAATCTCAACTCCACGCCCGGGGAGGAATTACTGCGGGCGTGGCTTCTGCGCGTGACTCTTAACGTGGCGCGAAATACCTTGCGGGGTCAAAGCCGCTCGATGGTTCGCGACAACGAGTATCACAGGACCACCGCGGAAAACGGCTTTTTTGTCGAGGCGCCGGAAGATGACTACGAACGCCGTATGGCGATCGAAGAGGCTCGCCGCGCTTTGGACAAAATAAAAGAGCCGATGAGAAGTTGCCTGCTGCTGAAACAGCAGGGACTCTCGTACCGCGAAATCGCCACCAGTTTGTCGCTCAAAGAGACAAACATCGGCAGTTTGGTGGCGCGTGGACGCAAAGAGTTTGCGAGGGTTTACGGTAAGATCGGAGGAAAACGATGACACGGTGTTTGGACGAGGCAAGGTTGCAAAGCTATTTCGACGGGGAACTCTCCATTGATCTGATGGAGAGCGTAACGTCGCACCTGGCTTCATGCGTCACCTGTGCGGCGGCGGCGCGCGAGCTGGAAGAGGAAACGGCTCTCTTGACGACGGCTCTGTCGGCAGAGTTCGAGGCGAGCGTACCAACCGAAACGTTGCGACAGCGCATTGAGGCGGCGGTTATGGGTGAACGCGTCGCAGTCGCGCAAGCAACCGAAAAACGAAGCGGTTTGGCAGCTTTCTTCAGCGGCGTCCTCAACTTTGGAACCCAGCGCACTCTGGGCTTACGCAAGTTTGGCGGTCGTGATTGCGTTTGGAGCGATTGTCGGCGTGGTGATGATGAGAACCGGCAAACAAATCACTTCAAATCCTCCCGCTGCCACTCCACTTAAATCGACAGACGTCCAACAACTGGCTAACGCTACACCGCCATCCGTTCCGTCGCCAACAGAGGAAAGCGTTGCGGTTCCCGCGAATGACGACGTCCCAGGTGTTCGACCAGAGAAGCTTTCGTCGAAACAAACCTTCAACGAACGCAGTTCCTCAACCAGTGAAACTCTTTCCCGGTGAGCGCTCATATCTCCAAACTATCGCGAGACTGGATACCACAATCAACTCGAACAAGAGAGAGATGAGACCGTCATTGCGGGCTGAGTATGAACGTAACCTCGCGGTGGTCGACCGCGCTATTGCAGCGACTCGTAGTGCAGCGAAGAGTAATCCAAATGATCCTGACACGGCCGATTTCATGTTTGCTGCGTATCAAAGTAAAGTGGACTTGCTCAACACCATCGCCGATGCGCGTGTGAGTAACGGGCCGCGACACTGAAAGGGCCGGTTCTAAGTTGACAAAGAAGTTGTTGGTTGTTTCGGCGGTAGTCGGACTTCTTTTCTCCCTCGCAGGTTCCACCCCCGCTCACGACGAAAAAAAATCCATTCAACCAGGGGAGAAGATCGAGAGATCACTCCCCGTCGATGCGCATGCCACTGTCACTCTTTGTGTTGCCTCCGGCGCACTAAAGGTCCGCAGTTGGGACAAGAGCGAGATCCGCGTCCGTTCCCTCGGAGCGGAGCAGATCGAATTTCGCCGCATCGACAAAACCAAAGACACCTCCAAACCCGCGAGCCGCGTCGATGTGATGGTGCTGAACAAAACCGGAATTTCCAACCCGCGACTCGACTGTCAGGCCGTTGCAGACGTCGATATGGAAGTGCCGTCAGGCGCCACTGTCCAGGTCCAAACTCGAGACGGCGACATAACGATCGCCGGAGTCTCCGGAGTGTATGCAGGTTCGCAAAATGGCGACATCATGATCGAGCGCGCCACGAAGCTTGTCGAAGCCGGCAGCGTCGGAGGCAGCATTTCCCTGAAAGATTCGAGTGGTCGAATTCATCTGAGTTCCGCCGGCGGCATGATTGAGGTCCTTAACGTCCGAGCTGCGAACACTGAGGATACTTTCGAAGCGGGCACGGTAAGTGGTGATATCCAGTTGGATCGGGTGAGTATTCCGAAAGTCACTGCTAAAACAGTCAACGGGACCGTAACGATGACAGGGCCGTTGGCGAAGTCAGGCTGGTACGGATTTACGAATATGACTGGAGACATCATGCTTGGTCTCCCGCCGGATGCGTCGTTTCAACTTCAGGCGAAAGTCTCGGAAAAGCAAAACATAGTTTCTGATTTCAAGCTGACATACGTTACCGATCCACCACAACAGCCGCGGACTCCAGCGCCCGCCCCTACACCTAAACCCGCAGTAAAGAAGCCTTTACCCAAGAACGGACCAGTGATTGCGCCGATCATCATCGAGAGGCAGAGCCAGCCGGCGCCGTTTGTCCGCCGCGTCAACGCGATTTGTGGCACCGGCGACGCGACAATCTCCGTCAATTCCTTCGGAGGCACGGTCCGCCTCAAAAAGATCTAAGTAGCCACAAAAAAGCACAAATTATTGCCACAAGGTCCGGTGGTATGGTGTTTTGACTATAGAGCAACGCAGAAGGGCCGAGGGTGGTTGGAACTAGTTAGTTCAGAACTGGCTGCTCTCGGTCCTAAAATTTTCAGGTACAAATCAATGAAAAGCACGGGTAAAAACAGAGAACAAGGATACAAAGCACTACTGTTTTTGGTGGTGGGCCTGACGGCATTTTCGAGCGCCGTGAAGGAATTGAATCAACTTCAGCAGTTTGCGTTTGACGCGAGCCGTCTGGTTGCAGAATTGTCAGATAAGTTTTACCCGGCGCAGGAAATTCCGCCAATCCCGCGAACCATTGAGATTCAGCAGCCGGCGATTGAAGTCGAGACCTGCGAACTTCAGCAGTCGGTTCCGTCAGTTGAGCTCCCGTGGCTCTCGAATGTTGCTCGGTCCTCCGAGACAAAACCGCGCGCTGTAGTGCCGCGTCCGTCTCAGGTGATTGACCTCAAGAACGACCAACCCCTGCCCGGTGAAATTCAGATTGCCAAACTTAAAAAAATCCCTCAGATTGATATCGATGCGGTGCAGTTCGCATTTAGAATCGCTAATGGCGACGAGCCCGATGTGCTGGTGACCACCGATCTGCCGAAGAGTGAGGTTAAAAACCGGGCCCGCAAGTACCGTGAGATCAGAATCAACCCTCGCGATCGTGAAGTGCTCTTGAAGAGCTTGAACCGTAGTATCAATCTACGTTTTGCAAGTTAATAAAACTTCTTTTAATAAGGGACGAAAGACAATGTTAATGAAGACCCTCATCACTGCAGTTCTGCTTATCGTTGCTCTGGCGAGCAACGGAGCCGGGCCGGCAGCGGCACACGGGCTTGCCCGCCAGGATCCCGGGCTGATTCCGTCGCCGCCAACTACAGACCCGCCAGGATGTGTCGTCGAACAACCCGGCCAGGAATTGCGTGAGGAGTTTCATCAGACTTATGCGTTGTCGGCAACAGGTCGCGTCAGTCTCCAAAATATAAATGGCGGCGTTCAGATCAAGGTTTGGGATCGAGCAGCGGTCCAGGTCGACGCATTGAAGAAGGCTTATAAACCACATCGTTTAACCGAGGCGCAAATACAGGTTAACTCGACGGAAGAAAGCATCAGTATCAGAACAGAATATCCGAATGAGAATCAAAATTTTCGAAATGATGAACGGCGTTACGATAATCCCGCGATCGTCGAATACACGTTAACAGTTCCACGAAAGGCGATGCTCGCGTCGGTTGAACTCGTAAATGGTTCACTCGACATCGAAGGTGTTGAAGGTAGCGTCAAAGCCTCGTCGATTAACGGCCGGGTAAAGGCGCGTGGTCTCGCAGGCGATGCAAGGCTGTCGACAGTTAATGGAGAATTGCAAGCCACCTTCACGCAACTCGACGAGTCGAAGCCGATCAATCTCTCGTCGGTTAACGGAAGCGTGACTCTGATCATTCCGTCCAACGCAAACGCTTCAATTCGGGCGGGCACTGTTCATGGCTCGATTTCCAGCGACTTCGGGTTGAAGGTCAAACACGGGGAATACGTCGGACACAGCATGGATGGCCAGATAGGAACTGGTGGTCCGAGAATCAAACTCGGCAACGTGAACGGCCAAATCAGAGTAACCCACGCTCAAGATGGCCTACCGTTAAGTCCGGCGATGTCTGCGGCGGGTGAAGTAAAAGTAGTATCAGACGTTGACGTGGACGTTGACGTCGATGTCGAGATAAGCGCGGCTGTTGAAGCAGCCGAGCGCGCGCGCGTTCGTATTGAATCAGCTCGAGTTGCGCGTGAAGTACAGCGCGAGTCGCAGAGACAAGTAAACAAGGCGTTGATTGATGCGCAGAGAGAAGTGCAGCGTGCGCAGCGCCAGCTCATGCTCGAGCAGGCTCGTGCAGAGCGGGCTGCCGTATCGGCTCGGGGCAAAGGTACCGGCGAAGGCGTGGGCAGAGGTGAGGGTTGGGGGGCAAAATTCACCTCGCAGGAAACGCGCACCTTCACAGTCAGTGGCTCACCGCGAGTCACCATCACAACGTTCGACGGTCAGGTCAAGATTCACGGATGGGACAAGTCGGAAGTGAGCTACACGGCAACCAAGCACGCTCACGATGAAGAGAGTCTCAAACAGATCTCAATTCAGGCCCAACAACAGGGACAGGCAATCGCAGTAAATGCCGTCAATGACAACGACGCCAACGGCAGCGTAAACCTCGACGTTTATGTTCCGAGGCAATCCACGTTGCACGTTTCTTCCGGTGATGGCGCATTGAACCTCGACGGAGTCAACGGTCAGATCACGCTCCGGTCCGGTGATGGCCCAATCGAAGTAGCGAACGGCGGTGGACAGCTCATCGTCAACACGGGTGACGGCGTTATTCGAGTGATCAAGTTTGATGGGCAGGTCGAAGCGCACACTGGCGACGGCGCCATCGATCTGGATGGAAACTTCAACGCAGTTGCCGCACGCACTGGCGACGGCGCGATTTCACTGACCGTGCCTGCTGGTTCCAGTTTCACAATCGAAACCAATTCCCCCGAGGAGATCAGCAACGAAGGTTTCATCGTTGCTGAAGACATCACACCCTCCCCTCGCTTCAAGCGCTGGAGGATCGGTAACGGCGGGAAGGTGTTCGTACTCAAAACCGGCGACGGAAAAATCCTTCTGCGGCCGCAGAAGTAGACTCCTCTTTCGGCTGGCAAAAAAAACACAACAGGCTCCAAAAAATTAGAACCTTTTGTGATTTTTCGCGCCCTCCAGGGGCGCTTTTTAACGCATGTGAGCTTATGAAACTCACTACTCATCTTCCGGGGAGTATTCTGATCGTTCTTTGCGCCTTAGTCTTTTGCGTCAACGCTCAAACGACAACGCCGCCGCCCGCTGTCGTAACCGCAACACCGGACGCGACCGCGAAAGCTTCACCCGCCCCTTCTCCGGGTGCAAGCCAATCAGCTAAGAACCAACTCGCTCCCGCTGCCACTGCGAAGGGGAGTTTTGTTTTGCCGCCGGAGAAGTCGAAACCGGTAGTTATTCCAAAGTTTGATAAGCCGCCCGTAATCGACGGAAAGCTTGACGAAGAAGTCTGGCAGAAGGCCGCCGTGCTGAAAGACTTCTACCAGATTCAGCCCGGCGACAACACGCCTCCGTCTCGTCCGACCGAGGTCCTGCTCGGCTTCGACTCGAAGTTTATTTACATCGCTTTCAAAGCCACTGACGAGCCTGACAAAGTGCGCGCGACAGTCGCAAAGCGCGACAATATTTTTCAGGACGACTACGTCGGTTTCTTTCTTGATACCTTCAACGACAAGCGCAAGGCGTTTGAAGTCTTCTTCAATCCACTCGGAATTCAGGGTGACGGCATCCTTACCGAAGGTCGCGGTGAAGATTTCAGTGTCGACTTGCTGATGGAATCGAAAGGCATTATTCACGAGACCGGCTTCAACGTAGAGGTTGCGCTTCCGTTCAAGTCAATTCGATTTGAAGCAGGCAAGGGAAAGCTTTGGGGAGCGCATTTCTTCCGTCGCATCAAGCGCTTCGAAAACGAGCTCGATTCATGGATGCCTTTCAACCGCAGTATTGACAGCAACATGAGCCAGGCCGGGCACCTGACTGGTCTCGAAGGCATCTCCGTCGAGCGCACAATCGAACTCATTCCGAGTTTGACCGTTTCGCAAAACAGCCGGTTCGTCCGCTCGTTTCCAACGCAGGCACTGGCGTTAACGCCAACAACCGATCCCGGCCGCATTGTGAATGAGCCCGTGAGGCTCGATCTCGGACTCACAGCGAAATTCATCCCGAGTTCTGCCGTCACAGTCGACCTCGCGGTCAATCCTGATTTTGCTCAAGTCGAGGCAGATCAACTTGTAGTCACTGCCAACCAGCGTTTTCCGATCTTCTTTCCTGAAAAGCGCCCGTTCTTTCTCGAGGGCATCGACATCTTTCAAACGCCGGTTACGACGGTACACACGCGCTCGATCGTAGATCCGGATGTTGCTGTGAAAACCACCGGCAAGTTGGGAAAAAACACGTTTGGATTGATGGTAGCGAGCGACAATGGACCAGGTAACCTCAGCGCTGACGATCGAGGCGACCTGAATAGTTGTTTTGAACGCCGCGCACTTAGATCCCAGAGAGGTTTGCAACAACGAACGGTTTCTCGATAAGAACGCGTATGTCTCCGTGCTCCGTTTGAAGCGCGACGTCGGAAGGGAAAACTCGCTCGGCATGATTGCCACGAGTTACGACTTCATCGACAAACACAATAAGGTGTTGGGATTTGACGGGCGGCTTCGCCTGGACAAGCAAACCACCCTCACTTTCCAAACCATAGGAACAACCTCGCGCAACTTCTTCTTCGATCCGAATGACGGTGAAACGAGATATCGCACGGGGAACGGTTTCGGCTACCTGGGTTCTTACAACGTCTCCGGACGGAACTGGGGTTACGAGCTCTACGGAGAGGGATTCACGAAGGACTATCGTACTGACGTCGGCTTCTTCCAGCGCACGAATTCAAACTTCAACTTTTTCTTTTTACGCTACAACTCGGATCCGAATCCCAAGAAAAAGATCATCTCTTATCACTGGCACGTCGCTAACCACGTCGATTACGACTGGCAGGGCCGGATGTATACCTGGGAAAGCGAGCACCTGGTTGAATTGCAACTGCCTCGCAATACTTACGCAGGCGTGTGGTGGGAACCCGGTTACGAAAGGTTATTCGATCACGAGTTTGGTGCGACGCGCGAAGCGAAGCCGTGCAATCCATTCGCAGTAGAGAACAAGTGTACGTTCTTCGGCGAAAGCACTGAGCGCGCTTCAAACAAGCAGCACCTATCGTTCTATGCCGGCTCGAATCCAAACAAGCAGATATCGTTCAACGGTCAGGTGACTCGTCGTTTTGGTCACTTTGATTTCGACTTCGGAAATGGTGACAAGTATCCGCGCGTTAGTCCTGCGGCACTGTTGTTAGGTCAGGATGCGCCACTCGATCCGGGTCGAGGCAACCTGCTTCAGTTCACTGGAGGAATCACATATAAGCCGACCAATGAGCTGAGCGCGTCCTTCAACATCAATCATCAGAGTCTGAAACGCTACGATACGGATCGATTCGCTTTCAAGATCAACATCCTGACCACTCGCGTGACATATCAGTTTACGAAAGCATCGTTTGCGCGAGTGATTCTCGATTACAACACCCTCAATTCACGTTTGCGATCGCAGGCGCTGTTTGGCTGGACGCCGAGTCCCGGAACTGCGTTCTATGCGGGCTATAACGACGATTTGAACTACGATAGCCGGCACCCGTTTACGAGAGATCTCGTACCCGGCTTCCGCCGCAACGCGCGGACGTTTTTCATCAAAATGTCGTACCTTATCCGCAAAGGCTTTTAAGTCCACAAGGTTTCACAAATCTTTACAATTCTTTACATAGACGGGATCGGTGGAATCTGTGGAATGGCCCGTGCGCGTGTTAAACTGCGAAGGATGTTTCAGATCAGGATACTGCTTTTATTAGTTGCGGCGGCGCTTTTTTTAACCTCGTGCAAGAGCGACTATCAGGCTTCGGCTCGCCAGGGACGTGGCGGCGATAATCGAGCGCCGCGTAAAGTTAAAACTGTGGCAGTGGCCGAAACTCCCTTCGGCGAAACCGTGACTGCAAACGGAACTCTCGCCGCTTACGATCAGACTACAGTCAGCGTGAAGGTTCCCGGACGTGTGCGCACGATCTCCGTGGATCTCGGATCCGTTGTTTCGCGCGGACAGGTGATCGCGCATGTCGACTCGGAAGATTACCGATTGCGTGTGCAGCAGGCTGAAGCTTCCCTGGCCCAGGCGCGTGCACGTCTTGGATTGGCGCCCGACGGCACGGATGATCGTGTCGATCCCGAAAAAACTGCAACCGTGCGCCAGGCTCGAGCAGTGCTCGATGAAGCGAGATACGCGCGCGACCGCGCATCGCGATTGGTCGAGCAGGGAGTTATAGCGAAAGCGGAATTTGATACCGCGAACGCGGCATTCAAAGTTGCAGAAGGCAGGTATCAGGACGCTTACGAAGAAATTCGAAATCGCCAGGGGATGCTGGCGCAACGCCGGTCGGAGCTGGGTCTGGCGCGACAGCAATTAAAGGACACTACGGTCCTTGCTCCGTTGGACGGTATCGTTCAGGAGAAGCTAACGAGTGTTGGTGAATTTCTCGCGGCAGGCGCGCCGGTTGTGAATATCGTTCGAATGGATCCGTTGCGACTGCGCGCGGAGATACCGGAGCGCGAGTCGCGCAGCGTTCACACCGGACAGGATGTTCGTGTAACCGTTGAGGGTGAAACGAGTGTCTATGTTGGAAAGATAATGCGATTGAGCCCGGTGATTGCAGAACAAAACCGAATGCTGGTAGTTGAGGCTGACGTGCGCAATGATGGCAAACTCCGTCCCGGCTCGTTTGCGCACGCTGAGATCGTGACCAACACTGCGAAGATGGCGGTGACTGTACCGAATAACGCGATCGTAACGTTTGCTGGAATTGAGAAAGTGATCGTTGTTCAGAATGGGAAGGCTTTGGAGAAACCGATCACGACCGGGCGGCGCAGTCCCGAGTTTACGGAGATTGTGGCCGGAATTTCGGTTGGGGAAAAAGTGATTGTCGATCCGGGCAACCTGCAGTCTGGTCAGCCTGTCGAAGTGGTTGAATAAATAGCGGTCTGGGCTTTGGTCTTTGGTTTTTGGTCTTTGTACTTGGTGCTTGGTGCTTTGTTGTTGTAACAAGAATGCAAAGACCCAAGACCTAAGACCAAAAACCAAGCACAAAGAACAAAGTACAAAGTTCCAGTTCATGCAAAAACTAGCTGAAATCTGTATTCGCCGGCCTGTCTTCGCGACGATGATTGTTTTGTCGTTGGTGGTGGTTGGCGCGGCTGGTTTCTTCCGTCTCGGCGTCGATCGATTTCCCGCCGTCGACCTTCCTACCGTTTCTGTGCGCGTTGGACTTCCAGGCGCGGCGCCGGAAGAAGTCGAATCGCTAATCACTCAACAGGTCGAAGAAGTAATCAACACCGTCGACGGCATCAGCGAATTGCGCTCTGTCTCAGGGCAGGGCACGTCGATGGTGATTGCGACGTTCAAGCTCGATCGCGATCTCGAATCCGCTGCCCAGGACGTCCGCGATCGCGTTAACACCCTCGGCCGTCGACTTCCCGAAGATTCTACTCCTCCGGTTGTTCAGAAGTTTGATAACGACAGCACACCCGTTCTGACGATCGCGCTTACCGGAGATCGATCGATTAGAGAGCTGACAGAGCTTGCTGACAAAACAGCTCGTCCGCAACTCGAGCGAGTCGGAGGCGTTGGCGAAGTACGCGTGGTCGGCGGACTCGATCGCGCGATCAACGTCTGGATCGATGCTGAACGTCTCGCCGCATACCAGATTTCAATCTCGCAGATCAGGCAGGCACTCGAACGTCAAAACACTGACGTCCCCGGTGGAAATGTAACCACCGGAAAAGAAGAGTTAACTCTTCGAACACTCGGAAGATTCACCGATCCGCGACAGTTTGACGACCTTGTTATCGCAAATGTAAACGGCGCGCCGGTTAAGCTTCGTGACGTTGGCCGCGTCGAAGACGGAACCAAGGAACAGCGCTCGTTTTCGCGTCTCAACGGAGTTCCTACTGTTTCGCTCGACATTCGACGCCAGTCAGGCGCAAACACGGTCGAAGTAATCAATGGCATCAAGGCGGCCTTGCCGCGCGTCGAAGGGCAACTGCCTGAAGACGTCAAGGTCGAAGTAATTCGCGATCAATCGCGCTACATCGAAGCCGCACTTCATGAGATTGAGACGCACCTGATCCTTGGAAGTATTCTCGCGAGTCTCGTGGTGCTGGTCTTCATGCGCTCGTGGCGCTCGACGTTGATCGCAGCGGTCGCGATTCCTTGCTCCGTCATCTCGACTTTCGGAATGATGCGCGCGCTCGACTTCACGCTCAACAGCGTGACGATGCTCGCCCTCGTGTTGATGGTGGGCGTGGTTATCGACGACGCGATCGTCGTGCTCGAAAACATCTTCCGATTCATTGAAGAAAAGAGAATCGAGGCGAAAGAAGCGGCGCGCGAAGCGACGAAGGACATCGGTATGGCGGTTTTGGCTACCACTCTGTCTCTCGTCGTTATCTTTCTGCCCGTGTCGTTTATGTCGTCGATCTCGGGACGGTTCCTGTATCAGTTTGGTATCACTGCGGCCGTCGCGATCATGGTCAGCTTGCTGGTCTCATTCACGCTGACGCCGATGATGAGCTCGCGACTGATTAAAGTTGACGATGCGAAGGGTCACGATGGTCCTTCGTCACGCCGTGGTTTTTATCGCTTTATCGATGGTGGCTATTCGTGGTTGCTCGCATTCGCGATGCGGCATCGTCTTGCGGTTGCTTTGATAGCGCTTGGCACGGTGCTCACCAGCGTCCCGCTTTATCGCGCAGTTAAGCAGGAGTTCATTCCGTCAAACGTCGACGAGGCTGAGTTTGAAGTCAGTGTGAATGGACCAGAAGGAACCAACCTCGCGGTGATGAACGAGACAATCACGGCGATGGAAAAGGACATCCTCGAGACTCCCGGTGTCAGACTCGTGATGTCTTCTGCCGGCGGTGGCTTTCTGGGTGGTGTTAACCAGGGCGATATGTACGTGCGCATCGCGCCGCACGAGGAACGTATTCTTTCATTCACGAAGCTCTGGAACGAGACGAAGAAGGGAAATCCATTCAACGCCTTCAAGGCAAACTACACGCAGCAGGACGTGATGCAGGAGGTTCGCCGCAGGCTCCAGAAATACTCGCCCATGCGATCAGGTGTTCGAAATGGGCGCTCGTTTAACTTTGGCGCTGGGGGAAGAACTGACATCGATTTTGTTTTCCGTGGCCCGGATATTGTTGAGCTTGCACGTTATGCGGATGAGCTCGTCGAACGATCCGAGAAACTCGGCGGCATCGTTGACGCTGATACCACGCTGAAACTCAACAAGCCTGAGCTGCGCGTAAGGATCGATCGCGACCGGGCTGCGGATCTTGGAGTCGACACGTCTGACATCGCGACGAGTTTGCGACTGATGGTTGGCGGGGAAGAAGAGGCGTCGCGATTCAGGGATGAAACTGTAAACGAAGATTACGACGTGCAGTTGCGTCTTACTGAGGCTGATCGGAGCGACGTCGACACGATTAGCCGTTTGTATGTTCCTTCGTCGCGTGGTGGCTTAGTCCGGCTCGACAATGTCGTAAACATCACGCGCGACACGAGCCCGTCGCGCATCGACCGGCTGGATCGTGAACGGCAGGTCTCTGTGCGAGCTTCCGTCGCGCCGGGTTTCGCTCTGGCGGATCGCATCGAGGCTTTGCGCGGAACAGTGCGGGAGATGAACCTGCCGACAGCTTACACGACCACAGTTTCAGGCCGCGCGCGCGAACTCGAGCGGACGTTCACGGAGTTTATCTGGGCGTTCATACTCTCGATCATTTTCATGTACATGATTCTCGCCTCGCAGTTTGAAAGCACAGTACACCCGATCACGATTTTGCTCAGCTTGCCACTCTCGGTGCCTTTTGCGTTGCTCTCGCTATGGGGCACAGGCGACACGCTGAATCTCTACTCGGCGCTCGGTGTGCTCGTCTTGTTTGGTGTGGTGAAGAAGAACGCGATTCTTCAGATCGATCACATGAACAACCTGCGTGAGAAGGGAATGGAACGTTACGAAGCGATCATGCAGGGTAATCGCGATCGTCTGCGTCCGATTCTGATGACGACTCTTGCCCTCGTTGCAGGTATGTTGCCGCTGGCGCTCGGATCTGGTCCAGGTGCTGAGGAGCGACGCTCGATCGCGATCGTGGTTATAGGTGGGCAAACGTTATCGCTGTTACTGACGCTGATCGCGACGCCGGTGGTCTATTCACTGCTCGACGATCTCAAAGCGACTTCGCGTTGGCGTCGATTTGCGGAAAGTGTCGGCACCATCGGCCATGGAATTCGCGAGAGACTCAAACCGAAACGAAAACCCGCCCCTGAAGCCGACGCATCCGAGGATCAAGTTCAGGCTGGAACCGGCGGTGATTAATACACAAGCCATCAACAGATTAGACAAGGAATTCAGCTTTTTCAATCTGTGTTAATCTGTGCCTGTGCGTATTAATCTCGGTAATTAGCACCCATCCGGTCCAATTTTCTCAATAACCCGGGCCATACCAATCTCCCGCCGCCACCCTGCGTAACCACCGCCTCCTGCGCGGGTATCTGCGCGAAGACCTTCTCGTCGATCGGAACCAGTTTCCCTCCACCTGACTGCGCAAGGATCTGAATCCTGCACGCCCTCTCGAGCAGAAACATCGACAAAAACGCATCAGCCACCGTTCGTCCAACCGTCAGCAAGCCGTGATTTCTGAGTATCAGGAAAATCTTGTTTCCGAGATCCGCGACGAGGCGAGGCTTCTCTTCGTCATTGAGCGCGAGCCCTTCGTAATCGTGATAACCAAGTGACGCCAAAACAAACAATGACTGTTGCGAGATCGGAAGCAATCCATGCTGTTGCGCCGACACGGCGATGCCATACTCAGTGTGCAAGTGCATAACACACAGCGCGTCTTCGCGTGCTGCGTGTACGGCGCTATGGATCACGAATCCCGCGGGATTGATCTTGTAGTCCGAGTCCATCACGATCCTTCCATCCAGATCGACTTTCACGAGGCTCGACGCGGTGATCTCCTCGAACATCATCCCGTACGGATTGATCAGAAAGTGATGCTCTGGACCGGGAACGCGCGCGGAAATGTGTGTGAAGACAAGATCGTCCCAACCGTAGTCCGCCACTAGACGATACGCCGCCGCAAGATCCACACGGACCTGCCACTCTTCCGGCGAAACCAGCTCGCGAACGTTGGATCTCTTTGCTTGCTCAGTGGCGCTCATAATCTTCCTTTCATCTACTGCTATGCGATTTTACTTTCAGGCATGTTCAAGATCTCTTCCCACCCGGAATTATCAACTCGCATTCGCTTGACGAGATCGTCGCGAAGCTGCTTCAAGTTAGTGCTCAACTTAATACTATAGTTTTCGATGTCCGCGAAGCGCTTTCGCTGCTCTTCGACGATACCCTTTTGCTTTACGATCGACGGTATTGCCGAGTGCTGGCCATTCCTCCAGAACGGAACAAGCAGTCGCTCAACATTTACTGCTCCCGGAATCTCCATGTTTTCGCTGTCGAGGCCGATGACGTCGCCGACATACATTCCGCGTTCATCGCTACCACGGAAGAGTTGCAGCAGTCCAGGCAGCGTGATCTTTTCTTCTGAATTTGAGGCCTTCAGAGTTGGGCGGCCTTTCATCGCACACTGCTTGAACACCACTCCGGCAACCGCCGGCACTTCGCTCGACAGTTTTGTGCCGATACCAAAGCCGGCGACTTCCGGAAACCGCGCCACAATATTTTTGACTTTCTCCACCGTGAGATCGCCGGTGAGATTCGTGCGCAGGCCCGGCAATCCGTTCGCTTCAAAAAAGCGCAGGCACCACTCACCAAGCTCAGCCAGGTTCCCTGAATCGACTCGAAACCCTTTGAACGCGCGACGCCGCGCCTCGCTTGAAGTCGCAGCCATAGCAGCATGTATGGCGCCCCTGTGGACGTCGATCGTGTCGAGCAGAAGCGTCGTGCCGTTGGGATTTGCGTCAAGCCATCGTTCGAAGGCGACCTGCTCGAAGTGTTTTGGCTTTCCGGTGCGCGGTTCGATCTCCGGCTGGTCCATGTACTCGATAAACGCCTGTTGCCAGTAATGAGCTTCCGTACCGACTGCGGGAAGGTCAAGCCGGTGAGCTGCTTCGAGATTTGAAGTGTCGTTAAATCCGCCGATGAATGCGTAAACGGCGATGTCAACCGCGCGTTCGATGTCACCATTGCGACGCAGGGAGAAATCCGAAAGCCAGCGCTTGTCGCCGGCGGCCATGCGAAATTGCAGCGCTGTGCTGGCCGTAGTCATCGGCAGATCAAAAGCGTGCTCAAATTTGATCTCCTGCGCTTGTGTCAGACCAAACGCGCCGGTGATGTCGGCGAAAGGCTCCTGCGCAAAGACAATTGTGCCCGGTCGCACGGCGCGAATGTTGCCGACGAACTGTATGTCTTCAATTGCTTTGGCGAAGAGTTTGAGACCGCCGCGATCCTGTTCGAGGAACCGAAGCCGCGGACGATCGATCTGGCTGTCCACGAGCAGCCGCACCAATCGTTCGTGGCCCAGGCATGGTGCGAACGGAAGTTTGCGCTGCGTTACATAAAACGTCGCTTCCGCATCGCTTAGTGGTTGGTCGTGCAGCCGAGTGACGTCTTTGAACGACGCGTCACCCATCGCCGCGTGATATCGATCGATGTTAAGGGTGCCCATAGAAAACCATCCACAGATTACACAGATTGATCTCTTGAATCTGCGGATTGTGTGGATACTATCTGAGCGCCGGCAGCGCGCATTTCTTGAATCGCTCGGTCGCTATCACCGGGGTGAAGTTCGACGCCGCGCATTGCGTCTTGCAAGGCTTTGACGTCAAATCCGTTCTTGATCGCGTCAATCACAGTACTTTTCACACAGTAGTCGGTTGCGAGTCCGCCAACCAGAACTTCTTTTACACCCTGTTTGCGAAGCTGTTCGGCGAGATCCGTCTCGTCGAAGGCAGAATAACAATCGGTATCGCCAAGCCCCTTCGAGATGACATTGATTCGAGGATCGTCGCGCAGCGCGGGATGAAACTCTGCGCCTTTGGTGTTTTGCACGCAGTGGACCGGCCAGGTGCCGCCGTACTTTTCGAAGTGCTTCGTTGTTGGCGGATGCCAGTCGCGACTCTTGTAAACCGGATCTCCGCGCTCGAGAAACTCGTCGATGAGTTCGTTTAGTGGTTCGACAACCTCATCGCCGTGAGCTACGGCCAATGTGCCGCCGGGGCAAAAGTCGTTCTGAACGTCGACAACGATTAGTGCTTGCTTGGACATGATTTACAAGATTCTCAGGATTTAATAAGTTTCTTAAAGAGGAATGTTACACTGCCCAGTCACAGTCTAAAAGCTAGGAAGAGCCAACCATGAACGAAGTGGCATTTCAATCGGGTCCACTCGCGGATCGAGTGAACAAGGTGCTCGCGGCCGCCCGCGACGAGAACGTTTTTGAACGCATCTTGCGCAAAGATGCGTCGCTGTGGAAATCAGACGCTGAAAGCCTGCGGGTCATCAAGAACTCGCTCGGCTGGGTAACAGTCGCAGATGAAATGATAGGCGTTGCTGATGAATTGATCGCGTTTGCCGACTCCATCCGCAGTCGTGGCTTTCGCCACGTAATGGTTTGTGGCATGGGAGGTTCTTCGTTGTGTCCGGAGGTGCTGGCAAGGACATTCGGTCAACAGAACGGCTTTCCCGAGTTGCTTGTGCTCGACTCGACCGATCCGGATGTAATCGCTGCATTCGCATCACGGATCGACATCCAGCGCTGTCTCTTCGTGATTGCTTCAAAATCAGGAAGCACAACGGAGCCGAACGTCTTCTGCAAATATTGGTACGACCAGGTCAGCAAACGGCTCGAGAATCCCGGCGAGAACTTCATCGCGATTACGGATCCAGATTCACCTCTCGTTGAGACCGCAACCGAACTCAAATTTCATCGAACATTTCTTAATCAGCCTGACATCGGTGGTCGATATTCGGCGCTCTCCTACTTCGGGATGGTGCCTGCGGCGTTAATGGGATTGGACATTCGCAAGTTGCTCGACCCGGCCAGAATCGCGAAGTTTGTCAAAGACGGTCCATCCCTCGAGTTGGGAGTCATCTTTGGTGAGTGCGCAAATGCGGGCCGTGACAAGTTGACGCTGGTTATCGATCCTTCGGTAGAAACGTTGGGCCTGTGGATCGAACAACTGGTAGCCGAAAGCACAGGCAAGGAGGGCAAAGGAATACTTCCCGTGAACGGCGAGTTGCTGGGCGCTCCCGAAGTTTATGGAGACGATCGTTTATTCGTCTCGATTTCTGCCGGTCCTATTTCGTGGGATACGAAAGCTAAGCTTCTTGACCTCTTTGCGGCAGGACACCCTATCGTTTTTCATGAGATGAACGAGGTTTACGATCTCGGCGCAGAGTTCTTTCTGTGGGAGTTTGCCACCGCGGTTGCCGGATGGTGCCTCGGGATCAATCCTTTCGATCAACCGAATGTTCAGGAAGCCAAAGATGCGACGAAAGAATTACTCAGCACTTTCGAGCGGCGCGGCCGTCTCGAAGAACGTTCCGAGCTCGCGTCTGATGACCTCATCACAATCTACGGCACCGAGGAAATGAAAGCCGAATCGGTCGGCGAAGCTATAAGAGCACACCTCGCAACGATCAGGCCCGGCGATTACATCGCGTTCCTCAACTACATCGAAGAGACTCCCGAGATCGATCGGAAGTTTCAGGAACTCAGGACCGAACTCCGCGACACAACGAAGTGCGCGGTGACGATCGGTTATGGCCCACGTTTCCTGCACTCGACCGGACAACTTCACAAAGGCGGTCCAGACGCCGGAGTCTTTTTCCAAATCATCGCCAACGACCAGGTCGATTTCCCGATACCTGACGAACCGTACACGTTCACAATTCTCAAACAGGCGCAAGCGTTCGGCGACTTCCAAGCACTCGCCAAACGCGGACGTCGCGTGATCGGCATCGACTTTGGGGACGACATCCTTGCAGGATTAGAGCGACTCCGACTAACAGAACCGAGCGCGGTAGCGCCGGGTCGCAGTTCAATATGATAGCGTTGGGGTGACACCGACCCGGCGCTACCGCGCTCGGTTCTGTTAACCGGTCAACTTGAATGCGTGAAACCCGTACGTTTCTCGCGCGTCCCGCACAGATGTCATACGGCGTCTGGAAATCTCGACTCATTCATTCTTTTCAACTTCCAAGGACATCCCCCAGCAGACAATTGCTCTTTGTTCAGGCATACGAGTTGCCGTTTGGGAGTCAATCAACTCGCTCCCATGTGCCCTGCCATTTTGGAGGAGGAACCGTCGCCGTGAAGTTCATTGAGAAGTTTTTCAGAAACGAACTCGCTATAGATCTGGGGACTGTCAACACACTCATCTACGAACCCGACCGCGGAATACTTTTGAACGAGCCTTCGGTGGTTGCCATCGATCGCTACGATGGTGAAGTGGTCTGCGTTGGGCACAAGGCAGTAAAACTTCTGGGCCGCGAACCGCGCGGTATTGAAGTCCATCGACCAATCCGTTCCGGTACAATTTTCAACTTTGAAGTCGCACAGAAGATGTTGCGCACTTTCATCGGCAAGGTTACCGATGGATATCGACGTGGACATTTCGTCGTCGGCATACCTGGATCGGCAACGGCTGTCGAACAACGTTCGGTTCGCGACGCTGCGCACGATGCAGGCGGACGTCGCATCGATCTCGTTGATGAAGGCCTGGCGGCTGGAATCGGAGCGGGTCTCGCGTTTGATGATGAGCGAGCGCATCTCGTCGTCGATATCGGAGGTGGCACGACGAACATCGCGATCGTCGCTTCAGGCGGCGTGGTTTCGTCGATGAGTCTCACTGCCGCAGGCAATGCAATGGACGAAAGTATTCGCGACTACGTACGGTCCAACTACTGTCTGCAAATCGGTGAGTACACGGCGGAAGCACTCAAGAGGGAAATGGGCACACTCGGTGAAGATATTCCAGCGGATGAACGCAAGGTACAGCTTGTTGGCAAACAGTTGAGTGATGGATTCATGTGTGCCGTCCACGTCACTGCTGACGAAGTGCGTGAGGCGCTCGAACCGGTGATCGCGGAGATCGTAACGGGCATTCGACGTGTCATTGAAGATGCGCAACCTGAGGCGGTCGGAGACATTTATTATTCAGGGATGATTCTCACTGGTGGCGGATCGTTGTTGAAGGGATTGAAGGACAGATTGCAATCGGAACTGGAACTTCGCGCGACGATGCCGGAGAATCCGATCACGACTGTGGTGATGGGCGCAGGTCTTCTGCTGAATGAACCTGACAAACTCTATCGCTGTGCAGTTCGACAAAATCTTCCCGTTTGGCAAGAGTCCGAAGAGCTTGTGGTTAGCTGGTAACAGTTAGCCACAAAAAGCACAAAACGTATTTTTGGATCGTTTTGTGCTTTTTTGTGAGCAACTTATTCTGTTAGCAATTAACGTAGCCCAGCAGCCAGAAAACGATAATAAAGATCAAAATGGTGGAGATACATCCGCCACCAAACTTCCACGCGGCGGCGCCTGCCAGAATTCCTCTTAGTGGTCCTTCCATTCAACTTCTCCTTGCTCGATATCCGAACACAAAATCACTTCGCGATTTGAGCGGCAAGATCAGTGCCATCTACTTCACACCGCGTTTAAGAAACGTGAGCAATGCCTTTTCCGCTTTGTGCAGACCGTATCCTCGAAATGCGATCAAGTCGTCGAGATTGTTGACCGCGGTATCGATCACACGGCCCTTATCAAACGCATTGATTATTTCCGGACATACGTAAGATCCGCGACAGACAGCCGGGGTATTGCCCAACACTTCAGCAGTCTCCTTAATCGCTGCAACTACTCGTTTGTTCTTTGCAGTCTTCTGAAGCGGGATCTCGGTCCCTTCACGGGCCAACGCACAAGCGCAAACGAGTGTTCCGGCCCACGTGCGGAAGTCCTTCGCGCTGAAACTGCTACCCATCACTTCCTTGATGTATGCGTTGATTTGGCGGCCCGTCACCTTTACGAAATTTCCATCGCCATTCTGATATTTGAATACGTTGTAACCGGGAACTTTCAACAGACTGCGAATCACGCGCGCGACTTGTCGATCTTCGAGTTGACGATACTGTCGCACGCCCGACTTGCCGGGAAAATCAAACTCAACAACATCGCCTTTTACAGTGACGTGTTTGCGTCGCAAAGTGGCGATGCCATAACTGCCGTGTTCATTGGCGTAAGCCTCGCTACCAGGTCTCATGAAACAAGTAGACAGAATGCGGAGCATGCATGCGAGCACGCGTTCGCGACCCAAACCCGGTTGCCGCAAATGACGTCGGACCGTGGAGCGCATTTTTGGAATCGCCTGCGCGAATTTTGTTATGCGTCGAAACTTGCGTAGCTCCTGCGTGCGTGTGTGATTCTCGTGATAGAGGTATTGCCAACGTCCCGCCGTATCTTTTCCAACTACCTGTAGCCTTCCGTCACGGCGGGATTGATTGCAACGTCAGTCCAGGCCGGAGGAATTTTCAACTCGTCGATTCTTTGCAGATCAGCCTGAGTGAGGCGTCCGTTTTGCGACTGATAGCGAAATCCCCGTTTCGGGGTGCCGAGTCGTTTTATGCCGATTGTCTGTAGACGTTCAAGATTTGTCATTGCAGTCGGGGTGAGTTGAAAACTCGGAACGAAATTTGTCTTCGCATTGTTTGTACGATGTTTTTGGTCAGTCGGGAAGGGTAAGTTGAGTAACAATATCGAACCCCAAAATGGAAAGAGCGGGCAGCGTGCAAAGCCAACCGCATATGAGATTCGCTGTTCGTGGTGTGGCGCCTTGATCAGGTCGAGCACCGAGGAACTGCCGGAGCAGATGTGTTTGATTTGTCATGCACGAATGCTTAACGACTATTTTCAACGATTAAGAAAAACGAGCGGCGAGAAGCGAACATCCCGCCGCATATAACGATTGTCATTGTTCTTAGTACTTTGCCATGATTTCAGGATTTTCAGGATCTAACATGCAAGTACCTATCTAATCCTGAAATCCTGTCACCGTTTCTGATCGCCTCGATCGCCCTGGCCGGGCGGAACCTTCGTCTTGGCTTCCTGTTGAACATCGCGCGCGAGCGAACGTCCAACGTCGTCACTTTCTTGAAACTGCCCCTTCTCATCTCTACGCACAAACCGTTTGTCTGTACCGGTATCAATCAACTCACGATGACTTTTTGCCGACTTCTTAGCCATTGATCATCCTCCCTTGATGTGTAGGTTTCCTGTACAGCCGAATCCTCAGTTGTTTAGTTCCGGAGCACTAAAAACCTACAAATGCTCACTATCTCAATCGTCGCAAGCACGATGCCAGCACAAATTCGAAACGGATCGTGATTTGCTGAAACATGCTGCGACAAGGAGGGTGTGAGAAATGCCAAGAGGTGATAAGTCGAGTTACACGGACAAACAGAAACGCCAGGCTGAACACATCGAAGAGGGTTACGAAGACAGAGGTGTTTCGAAGAAAGAAGCCGAACGCCGCGCATGGGCCACAGTGAACAAAGAATCCGGCGGCGGTAAGAAGAGTGGCAGTGGTCGCGGCAAGAAAGTCGAACAAGAGTTCGTCGCGCAAGGGCGGAAAGAAAGCGGGCAGGAAGAAGTAGACATGGCGAAAGCAGCAAAAGCAAAAGCGCCGGCAAACGGGCGCAGTTCAACGAAGCGTCCGCCAAAAGGGAAGCTGGAACAGCCCATGTCTCCGATGCCTCCGCAACATCAGCGCAAGCCGGGCATCGAAGCGAAACTCGATCCCAGACCGCGATATAAAGCGCCTTATTACAAAGGCGCGGAAAAATTGAAAGACAAAGTGGCGCTGATCACAGGTGGTGATTCAGGTATCGGCCGGGCAGTCGCCGTGCTGTTTGCGCGTGAAGGCGCAGATGTAGCGTTCACGTTTTTGAAGGAAGAGAAACGGGACGCAGACGAGACGAAGCGTGCTGTTGAAGAAGAGGGTCGAGAGGCTTTCGCGTTAGCTGGCGATGTGCGTGATCCAAAAGTTTGCAAGCGGCTCGTCGAGCAGACGGTTGAGAAGTTTGGAAAACTCGACATCCTCGTCAACAACGCTGCGTTTCAGCAGCACCAGGAAACACTCGAGGACGTTTCGGAAGAACAATGGGACCGGACGTTCAAGACAAACATCTACGCTTACTTCCATATGACGAAGGCCGCGTTGCCACATCTCGAAGAGGGAAGCGCGATCGTCAACACAGGATCGATTACGGGTCTCGAGGGAAGCAAAGAATTGCTCGATTACGCATCGACGAAGGGCGCGATTCACGCGTTCACGAAATCGCTAGCCCAGAACCTCGTCGAGCGCGGAATTCGAGTGAACTGCGTTGCTCCTGGACCAGTTTGGACGCCGCTGAATCCAGCGGATCAGAAACCGGATGATGTGGCTGAGTTTGGGGCCGACACTCCGATGAAGCGGCCGGCACAGCCTGAAGAGATCGCGCCGGCGTTTGTGTATTTCGCTTCGGAAGTTGATTCGAGTTATGTGACCGGAGAAGTTTTAACTTTGCTAGGGGGCGAAACAACCGCGGCTTAAACGTGCGGGGCCAAGTGGCGTGAATCGATGCCGCATCAATAAATAGGAGGAACAGAGATGGCTGACAACAGTAGTGCTGCAAGCACCGGAATAGTGGCAGTTCTTGTGATCTTCGTAATCCTTGTGGTCGCCGCATTGTTTGTGTTTGGTGGACGATGGTTCGGAGGCGACAAGAGGATCGATGTGAACATCGGAACGCCATCGAAGTGAGGAATTGCCGATTGCCGATTGCCAATTGCCGATTATTTTGTTCACCCTAATCGGCAATCGCCAATCGGCAATTGGCAATGATTATGAGAGACGATTCGCAAGCCAGCACATCCATTTGGATGGCGACCGCAAACACGCCATCCCAATCTCGTTTGAAAGAGAGCATACGCACCGATGTTTGTATCATCGGGGCGGGTATCGCTGGCTTAACGACTGCGTATCTACTTGGGCGTGAAGGCCGGTCAGTTGTCATTTTGGATGATGGTTCAATCGGTGGCGGCATGACCGGCCGCACGACCGCACATCTAACAAACGCTTACGACGATCGTTACGTGGAGATTGAAAAGCTTCACGGTGGCGAGGCCGCGCGCTTGACTGCTGAAAGTCATACCGCAGCGATCGATAAGATCTTTGAGATCGTGGGTCGGGAATCTATTAACTGTGATTTCAAGTGGCTCGACGGTTTTCTGTTCGCCGCGACACCCGACCATCTTCAGTTGTTGGAAGATGAGCTGGCAGCGTCGCATCGGGCGGGACTGACCGGCGTTGAGAAAGTCGCACGCGCGCCGCTCGCATCGTTTGATACCGGCGTCGCGTTGCGATTTCCACGGCAGGCACAGTTTCATCCGCTGAAGTACATGGATGGTCTTGCTCGTGCCGTGTTGCGCGATGGTGGACGGATCTTCGGACAGACTCATGCGACAACGATCGAAGGTGGCGACGATGCTCACGTTGAGACAAGCCACGGACCGGTTGTGAAGAGTGAAGTCATTGTGGTCGCAACGAACACTCCGGTTAACGATCTCGTCGCGATTCATACCAAGCAGGCGCCGTACATAACCTACGCGATCGGGGTCGTGGTTCCGAAGGGGTCAGTCACCGAGGCGCTCTACTGGGACACGGGCGATCCGTATCACTACGTCCGGCTCCAAAATGAAAACAAGAATTCGCACGACATTCTGATCGTCGGCGGTGAAGATCACAAAACGGGACAGGCGAACGATGGCCATGAACGTTACGCACGTCTCGAGCAGTGGACGCGCGAGCGTTTTCCGGAAATCGGTGAAGTGCAGTTTCGGTGGTCCGGACAGGTGATGGAGCCGGTGGATGGCATTGCTTTCATCGGTCGAAACCCGCTCGACGAAGACAACGTCTACATCGCGACAGGAGATTCGGGGCAGGGGATGACTCACGGAACGATCGCTGGAGTCCTGTTGACCGACTTGATCCAGGGTCGAGAGAACAGGTGGGAAGACTTATACAGTCCTTCTCGAATACGGCTGAAGTCGCTGCCTGAGTATGCTTCCGAGAACATCAACGTCGCAGGGCAGTATGCGGATTATGTCACTGCGGGCGATATCAAATCAGAGTCGGAATTGAAACCGGGCGCAGGCGCCATCATGCGCGAGGGCGTGTCGAAGGTCGCTGTTTATCGAGACGAGTCGGGGCAAATACACAAGCTCACAGCCGTGTGCCCGCATCTCGGATGTGTCGTCGCCTGGAATTCAACCGAAAAAACTTGGGACTGCCCCTGCCACGGTTCGCGCTTCAGCGCGGAGGGTCGAGTCTATCAGGGTCCCGCCAACGGCGATCTCTCCGCGCCCATAACAAGGTAAACAAGGTAATTTAAAAGTAACACTTACGTCCGCGTCTGTCGGTTTTGTACAAACTCTGATATAGTCCCGCCCCGAGAAAAACCTCAGTTGCAGGTAATTATTTCGCCTTCCGCTTTGTTTTTTCGTTCCCTTTTTGTCTTTCCCCTCTCTGATGGTGGCGGTCGTAGTAGGTCAAAAAACTATGCGAATTTTGCTTTACAACCCCGACAACGGGGTTACCCGAAATTTTATGCCTCATCTCTGGATGTTCCTGCTGCAGGCGCTGACCCCGGCTGGACACGAGGTTCTGCTTATTGACGGCAATGCTCGGGCAATGAGTGATGACGAACTCGTGGACTTTATCCGAGAGAAAAACATCGGGCTCGTCGGAATTGGTGCGATGACGCGAATGATCGCTAAGGCTTACCGGGTTGCAGACGCGATCAGGGCAGCAGGTATCCCGGTTGTTATGGGTGGACCCCACGTAACGGAGGTCCCTGACGAGGCACTGGGTCGGGACGGCGGCCCCCGGCACGCTGATGCAGTTGCGCTTGGAGAAGCGGATGAGACCTGGCCGTTAATAGTGGAAGACGCAGCTCGTGGAGAATTAAAAGAAGTTTACAAGCCTGAGCGAGACAACAAAGGACTGGATCGAAAACCGAGTTTGCAGGCGTATCCGCTAATAGGTTGGGAGTCTCTCGATCTAGATCAGTTTAGCCTCATACCGAACTTGTTACGTCCTTTCATGTCCAAGCTGGGAAGTGGGTGGGGAACGTTTCACGTCGTACCGATTGAGACGGGACGCGGTTGCCCATACGGTTGCGAGTTCTGCACGGTCACTGGGTTTTTTGGTGATTCAATTCGCTTTCGCACTAATGAGAGCGTAGTTGATGAACTCCTGCGATTGAAAGCTCGCGCTCGGCGGGAGCGAGGCCAGATCGCGGTCTTCTTCATCGACGACAATCTCGCGATTAACGTAAAACGCACCAAGGCGCTGCTGAGGGCCATTATTGCGGCTGACGCTCAAGTGCCCTGGGTTGCGCAGATTAGCGCCAATCTACTTCGCGATGAGGAACTCATTGACCTTATCGCCGAGTCAGGGGGCAAATGGATTTTCATTGGAATGGAATCCATCGACCCTGCAAACATGGCTGACGTGAATAAGAACTTCAGCAAACCATCCGAATATGGAACAGTATTGAAGCGACTGGCGCGAGAGAAATATCTATGCCATCACGTCGTTTATCTTTGGGATGGACAATGACACTGTTGGGGTCGCAGATCGGACGTTAAAAGAGATCCAATCCTGGCCGCCGGGATTACCGGTATTCGGCCAGTTGACTCCTTTCCCTGCAACTCCGCTTTATGACCGGCTTGAGAAAGCAGGTAGACTGGCTCGCCCGAAACACTGGCTAGACTTCGCGCCTTTTGTGATGGCACATGACCCACTGAAGATGACGATTGCCGAAGCGCGGGCGGAAACTAAGCACGCCTGGACCAACTCGTATAGTCCATATCAAAACGCGAGGGCAGTCGAGTGGCTTTCCGAAAAGCCGCTCAAGTATAGAATCAGTCATTTGGTGGCGCGATTATTCTTTCGCGGCATCTATTTTCCGCAAATGGGCTGGCAGGCATGGCTCAAGGTTATCGGCCAAAATAGGCACACGATTTTCACGCTCGCAAAAGAATCCCTCCATGCAGGATGGAAGGCGCGCAAGAAGAAACGTAAATCTGAAGGTGGGAAACGGGCTCTCAGCCCCGCGGCTTCGAGCCCGGATTGCTCTAAACCGCTCGCCGGCCGGTGACGAGGTTGATAATCAAAACAACCACGGCTACCACGAGCAGCAGGTGGATAAGGCTGCCGCCAACATTTGAGAGCAGGCCAATCAGCCACAAGACCAAAAGAATCACCAGAATTGTCCACAGCATGATCGAAATCTCCTCCTAGCAAAATACCGAGCGCAGTGGCGCCGGGTCGTTCGTACTGTCAAAGTCGCTTACAAAACGAGCAACGTCTATGCCAACGCCAACAGAGTGCGTTCGCGCACGAATGCGGGCTCGTGCTGCATCACAATCATCCGATTTTCGATCCAGCCATTAAGTTATGTTTTGAATTAATCCAATCGGGCTTGAATACCAATGTAAAAACTGATTATGATTCGCCTTGTAATTCAGATCCCATCTCGCCGGGCCCCCAAAACAAAATGGCAGAACCAAAAAGCAGCACCCGTGAATCCGAACAACCTTCTGTTGAGCCTGTACCAGAAGGCAAATACATTTATTGCATTATCGAGACATCCGAACCACGTTCGTTCGGGCCGATGGGCATCGGCGGGCGCGGCGACGACGTTTACACAGTTCAACACAAAGGTCTCGCTGCTGTTGTTTCAAACACACCGATCGTCGTCTACGATCCGACGCGCGAAAACGTCTTCGCGCACGAGCAGGTGAACGAGACCGTGATGCGCGAGTTTACAGTGTTGCCGATGGCGTTCGGCGCGCTGTTCCGAACCGAAGAGGACATCGTCGAGCTCATTCGCGGAACCTACGACGCGTTGCATGATGTGTTGGCTAAAATGGAAGGCAAGGTTGAGTTTGGACTAAAGGTGAATTGGGATCGAGACAAGGTGACGCTCGAACTCGAAGAGAAAGACGACGAGATTCGCCACCTTAAAGAACAGATTACTTCACGCACGACCGGTTCAACTTACTTCGCGCGCATGCAACTCGGACGTTTGATTGAAACCGCGTTGACCGATCAGGCTGACGCGTACATTCGCGAAGTCTATTCGCAGTTGCGCGATGTCGCTGTGGCGTCGCGCGCCAACAAGCCGATTGGTGATCGCATGATCATGAACGCGGCTTTCTTGATTGAGCGCGATCGAGAAGCGGAATTTGATCAGAAGGTGAAAGAGATCGCGTCGATGTACGAAGGCAAACTGTCGTTCAAGTACACTGGTCCATGGCCGCCGTACAATTTTGTGCATATTCGTCTGAAGCTCGAACAGCCTACGGGAACCGCGACGGAAGCGGTAGCGCCGTTACGAAATGTTTCTGATTGACGATCTACTGCTGGCGCCGGTCAACGGTTTCAAGTTCATCCTCGGGCAGATTCAGAAGCTGGCCGATCAGGAGTTGAACGACGACACCGTGATCAAGGAGCAACTGCTCGAGTTGGAGATGCGTCGCGAGTTGGACGAGATCTCTGACGAGGAGTTCCGCGAACGTGAAGCGGAGTTGTTCGCGCGGTTGCGAGTGATCAAGGCGCGGCAGCTTGGACTGCTTCACGACGCGGTGCACACGAAGGAATCGTCGAGTTTTGTGATTGAAGTCGGCGGCGACGAACTGAAGAGTAGCTAACGCGGTGACCACGAAGGCGCAAAGACGCAAGGTATCGGAATTCTCTGCGTCTTTGCGTCATCTGCGTCAGAAATGCCCTGATTAACTCGACAGCGTTACATTTTCTTCGGCGGCAAAGGTGGCGTCGGTAAAACCACTGCCGCCGCGGCCACGGCCCTATTTCTCCTTAATCAACTTAAGCGAAACGATTCCATCCTCCTCTTCTCCACAGATCCGGCTCATTCTCTCTCTGACAGTCTCGACCGGAAAGTCGGCAACAAGCTTGTTGAAGTGAAACAGGTTCGTGGCGCGCGTCTGGTTGCGTATGAGATGGACGCGGCGCTTGCGCTCGAAAGATTTCGTGCGGCGCACGGCAAAGTGCTCGCTGAGATCGCAGAACGCGGCACGCTTCTCGACGAAGACGATATCAACGAACTGTTGAATCTATCTTTGCCGGGACTCGACGAAGTGATGTCGCTCTTTGAATTGAGCGAACTCGATCGCGAAGGGCAGTATGCTCACATCGTGGTCGATACAGCGCCTTCCGGCCACACTTCGCGTTTGCTGCGCTTGCCGGAAGTTTTTGATCGGATGGTAAAGGCGCTCGATCTGATGGGCGACAAGCATCGCTACATCATCGCCCAATTCGCGCGTCGAAAAGCGGTTACTGACGAAGTCGATCTGTTCCTGCGCGATCTGAGCCAGAGAATCGAATCCGTGCGGAAGTTACTTCATGACCAGGAACAGACTCGATTTGCACTGGTAACGATTCCTGAAGCAATGAGCGTTCGCGAAACGGAACGATACCTGGCGTTACTTCGCGAACAAGGCGTGCCGGTGCGTGATCTAATCGTCAATCGCGTCGAACAGGAACACGACGATTGCGAGTACTGTCGCGCACGCGTTCGAACGCAGCAGCCGTGGATCAAACAGATCGCAAAGTCGTTTAAGGATCTGGAACTTCACTACGTCCCGCTCATGGCAAAGGAAGTCCGCGGGTTAGACGATCTGAAACAGATCGGAAAGCTGATCTGGGAAGATCGCAGTGAAATGCAACAAGTCAGGAAGGGTGGCTTGCTCCCGCTCTCGAGGCAGCGGGGGCAAGCCCTTCTTCCTGACTTTCCTCAATCCGAGGCGGTGCAAAACCTCTTTGCTTCCCGCAAGATCGTGATCTTTGGCGGCAAAGGCGGCGTGGGCAAGACCACGGCGGCCGCTGCATTCGCATTAGCGCTGGCGCGCGCAAATCGGAAACAGAAGTTGCTGATCTTCTCGACAGATCCGGCCCACTCGCTGTCGGACAGTTTTAACGAAGACATTGGCGAGTTGAAGAGTGGAGTAGCCGGTAACGAGAATCTCGACGCGATGGAGATCGATCCGGGCAAGTGGTTTGAGGAACTGAAACAGCGTTATCGATCGTGGACCGATGAACTATTTGCATCTTTGTCCGGCGGGTCACGGATGGAGATCAAGTTTGATCGCGAAGCGATGCGCGAACTGGTCGAACTGACACCGCCCGGCATCGACGAAATCGCGGCGCTCGGAACGATCAGCGATCTTCTCGATTCGGAGCGTTATCACACGATCGTTTTGGATACTGCTCCGACAGGGCACCTGATCCGTTTTCTCGAATTGCCGCAAGTGGCCCTCTCGTGGATAAGGACATTCATGAAGCTGCTGCTAAAGTATCAAAACGTGCTGCGCGCAAATCAGGTTGCTGAAGAGCTGGTTGCTTTATCGAAGAGCATCAAGAAAGTGCTGGCGTTGCTGACGGACGGCGAGCGCTGCGAGTTTGTCGGTGTGGCGATTCCCGAACGAATGAGTTTGGAAGAGAGTATTGACCTGTCAAAGTCGCTGGAAAAGTTGAATGTGCCGATGCGCAAGTTGTTGATTAATGGAGTTACTCCGGCACAGGCGAATTGCAAGTTTTGCAAATCGAGACGAAAGATGCAGGATGAGGTTATCGAGAGATTTAAAACTCGGTTTCGCCGTCGCTCGGTGGAAATGTTCATGGCGCCGCAGCAGCCGCACGAGATTCGAGGTGCGAAGGATCTGTTAAGCCATTTTCAGGCTGGCAAAAGATCACGCAACAGAATCGAGCGCGGTAGCGCCGGGTCACGTCCGAACTACCCGGCGCTACCGCGCTCGGTTCTGTTGCGCCTTGGCGTCTTTGCAAGAGAATATACCTTCACCCATGAGCGATCTTGCCTTTTACGTCTACTGCATCGCCGAAAGTGCAGCAGCGGCACAGTTGCCTGCTGACTCTTTGCCGGCGGCGATCGAGGAGGATTCGAAGCTCGAGTGGATTGAGGTTCACAATCTTGCGGCGCTGGTGAGTCGTGTTCCTTTAGCAACATACAACGAGGATCGTTTGGCTGAACACTTGACTGACGCAACGTGGACGGCGATTCGCGCGATGCGTCATGAGACGGTGGTCGAGTACGTCGCTAAACGCGCCAGCGTTGTACCACTGCGTTTCGGGACAATCTATTTGGAGCGTGCCGGAATCGAGAAGATGCTGACCGACAGGTCTCGTGGGCTTGAAGAGATCATCGAGCAACTGCGCGGGCGTGAAGAGTGGGGCGTAAACGTTTACAGCGATCGTGCAGTGTTGATGTCGACGATTACTTCTGTGAGTCCTGTGTTGCGAGAGATGGTTGAGCGCGCGCAACAAGCATCTCCCGGACAGTCGTATCTCATGCAGAAGAAGATCGATGCGCTCAAAACTGATGAAGTACGCGCAGCGGTGAATCGGATCGTCGAGCAGATTGAACAGAGGCTGCGAGAGCAGAGCGATGACGCGCGGCGCTTGCGAATTTTGAAAGTGGAGACTACTGAGCACGGCGAGTTAAAAGCGAAGTTTGCGTTTCTGGTGAAGAGATCGGGGTTTGAGGAGTTTCGTGATGCTGCCGAACGCCTGGCGCAAGAGAATCAGGCCGCGGGCGTCCGAATAGAACTAACTGGTCCATGGCCCGTTTACAATTTTGTTTCAATTGAAAATAGTTCAGAGTTCAACCTTTAGGTTGTCCGGCGGGGCTTGAGCGAGAAGCAAGCTAAAGCTTGAACTCTAAACGAGTCAATATGAGTACTCCGTTCGATCAAGCAATCATTAGCGAAGAGTTGGAAGAGACTGATTTATCGCTGCTGGAGACGCTCGATCACGTGCTGAATCGTGGATTGGTGATCGCTGGTGAGATCACGATCGCTGTCGCCGATATCGATCTGATTTTTGTAGGCTTGAACGTTTTGGTGAGCTCAGTCGAGACGGCCCACGAGGTTTTGCGCAGGCGTCCAACCGAATGAAGCTATATGTGTACTGCCTCGTGGAGGGTATTGAGGTGCTGGAAAAATCACCGTTCGGAGTTTCCGGCGCCCCGGTTCGGATTTTGAAAACAGAAAACCTTTCGGTTCTCGTCAGTGATCTTGATGTCGATTCAGTGCCGGTAACTCGCGAAAACGCTTTGGCCCATGCGTCGGTCGTGCGAAGTGTTCTCGATCGCACGACCCCCTTGCCTGTTCGTTTTGGAACAATCGTCGCCGAGCAGCAACTCCAGAGTTATCTCTCGACACACAAGCCGGCTCTGGAGAAAAAACTCGCCTCGTTGCGTGGTTGCGTCGAGATGAGTGTGAAGATCATTTGGGAGAATGCACCGGAGAAACAAGCTGAAACGCACGAAAAAATTCAAGCCAGCGAGCAGGGGGTGGGAACAACCTTCCTGGCAGAGAAGCGCCGGCAAATCATCGGCGATGAACACAGAGCGGCAGAGGCAACAGAGATTTCAACCTGGCTGCGTGACAGCCTCAGTGGGTTAATTCGAGACGAACTGGTCACGGTCCGCCCGACCGAGCGTCTCGTCTTGTCCGCCGCGCACCTGGTCGAGCGTGACAAAATTGCCCAATACCGGAAAACAGCGGCAGAAACGTGCCAGAATCGGCCCGAATTGCATTTTCTTTTGAGCGGGCCGTGGCCTCCGTATAGTTTTGCAAACATTGAGCTTGAGTTTAAAACGCAGTTCGGAGTAATCTGATGGAGCTTTCCCCCAAAAATCCCCTGTCGGCGGAGCCGGAGATCGAAACTTCGCACGCGGAGGAGTTTGTCGAACAACTCCGTTGCGTTGCTGACACTCTACCCTCGCGCATTAATATCGATGCGCAGAGTGTCGAACAAGGTCTGGCGAAGCTGGTGCTTACTTTGATCGAGTTCATCCGCCGTCTGCTCGAAAAGCAGGCGGTTCGTCGCATGGAAGGCGGGGATCTCTCACCTGAACAGATCGAAGAGTTGGGGTTGGCGCTCATGAGGTTGGAGGCAAAGCTTCAGGAATTGAAAACTCAATTTGGATTATCTGATGAAGACCTCAATCTCGATCTCGGTCCTATCGGGCGCCTGATTTAGCAGTTTATGTAGTTTGCCCGGCAGCGTATTCGATGGTGGCGGCCACCTGAGCTTTTTGAGTAAAGCCGCTTCCTGATTGTGGAGGGCGAAAGTGTCCAGCGAGCGGTCTACCCTTATAACGGCCCGTCCCCCGGGTTTGGTTGATGTACTCGACCGTATTCTTGACAAAGGACTGGTAATCGCGGGCGACATCAAAGTGTCGTTGGCCAACGTAGAGCTGCTCACGTTGCAAATCCGCCTGCTCGTTTGCTCGATCGATAAAGCAGAGCAGATTGGTTTGAACTGGTGGCGCTACGACACAAACCTGACGACACGCGCCGAGCGAGCGGAAGCCGAAAACGTCGAGTTGCGCGAACGCCTTTCTGAACTCGAACTGGAGATCAGAAAGCTCGCCGCCGGATCGGCCGCGGCCAGTCGTGAAAATCAAATTGTAACTAGTCGCAAGGTTGTTACGCGTAAAGCAAAAACAAAACGTCGCAATGTATAGTTCGGAATGGAATGGAGAAGGTGTTTAGACAGAGCAAGAGCGCCGTCAATCCTCGCGCAGAAATGCTCGTTGATCCAAACTCATAAAAAAGGAACCGAAGCAAATGGCTGTTGAAAGAGCACCAGGCGGAACTAGTTTAATCGACGTCCTCGATCGTGTGCTCGACAAGGGCATTGTTATCGACGCGTGGGTAAGAATCTCTCTGGTGGGAATTGACTTGATCACGATCGAAGCGCGTGTAGTGGTTGCCTCAATCGATACCTACTTGAAGTACGCCGAAGCAGTAGGTTTGACGCCGGCAGTCTCGCGGCCAGCACTGACGCCGGGAGCAGAAACAGTTGAGACCGAAACACGGCGGCGTGTGACGGTTGAAGTCGATAAGAAGTGAACGTATTTCCGATTGCCAATTGCCGATTGCCGATTTAATGCGCAGCCGACAGTTTCAAATTGGCAATTGGCAATCGGCAATCGGCAGTGATTACCGGTTATGGGAGAATCTCAGGCAGAATTAACGATTCGAACGACCCCGAGCATCTCGGAATCTGAGCGCGTCGATCCATACATGCGCCTGTACGACGCGTTTCTCGAAACCACGACTCAGATGCTTGCCACACCCAAGCTGAATGAGCGGCTCCAACTCGCTCTCGAGGGTGTCGAAACTATCTTCGGATGCCGGCAAGCAGCAATCGCGATCATCAATGAAAGAGAAGCCGAACTGCGAATTCGCGTTGCGATCGGTTTTGACCAGGACTTTTCGCGCGTCGAGATGCCGATTGACTCCAGTGCAACCTGCGTTCGTGTGATTCACGATGCTACGCCCGCGTTTATCTCGATACAGGAGGACGAAGCCTCACGCACTCTCTTCGATAAAATGCATTGGGAGCAGGACGTGCTCGCATTACCGTTGTTTGGCATCTCGGAGATCGCGCCAAAGTCGGGCCGTGATTCACGCTCCGGTCCACGTATCCAGGCCAACTACTGGACCTTCGATCCCGGTGCGCGACTTGGCGTGTTGTATGTCGGAGCAACAGAGAACGCGATCGATCCGATCTCTTTGAAACTTCTCAAGCGATTTGCCGATCGCGTTGGTGTTATCGCGTCCCTTGCGATCAACCAGGATCGTCTCGTCAACACCGTCACCAAGCTGCAACGAGAGCGCCAGTGGACTGAGTCGATCATGAAGTCCGTTGCCGATCCGATCGTTCTAACCGATCTCGACAACGAAATACTGCTGCAAAACCGGCGCGCTGAAGAACTCTTTAGCGGCTCGGCGAATGCGGGCGAAGGAAAACGACGCGCGCTGAAGTTGAACGATCTGCTCTTCTCAGCTTACCTCTCCAGCGCTACGGTCTCGTCGTCCGAAGTCATTCAACGAGACATCACCCTGGTCGATCCCATCGAGGGTTCCGACATTCACTTCGAAGTGATTTCGACTCCCGCCGTCAACGCACGTGGCGAGCCGCTCGGCCTGGTTTCGATTTTTCGTGACGTAACTGATCTACGAGAGGCAAATGAGGAGCTTGCCCGAAACTTCGTCAAGCTACAGCAGGCGGAAGCTGAAGCGCGCCGCGAACGCGATCGGCTCGATCTGATTATCGAGAACGTGGGCCATCCGGTTGTCGTGTGCGATCCATCCGGGAACATTATTCTTTTCAACCGGCGCGCGGAGTTGTTGTTCCAGGAGAATGATGCCAATAAAGCGCCTGCCACTGCTGCTGTCAGGGCCAACGCGGTAACGCTCACGTCGTTCATCTCCGCACTTGCATCCGGGTCGGAAACAGGCAGACAGGCGGAGATCGAGTTGATCGATCCGGAAGGAAGCCGAGCGTTGCCGATGGAGATCACGGCGCGCGAGGTTTTGGATCCGACCGGGCAGGTGACTGCTGTCGTTTCCATTCTTCACGACCTGACGGAGATTCGTGAGCTCGAGCGACGGCGCGTCGAGCAACAGTTGTTCGAATCCGAAAAGCTTGCGGCTGTCGGCCGGCTTGCGGCTTCGATTGCGCATGAAGTCAACAATCCTCTCGAAGCGATCAAGAATGCGCTTTACCTGATGCAGGCGAGCGCCGAAGGCGATAAGAACACGCGCTTTCTCGAGATTGCGAGAAAAGAGACGGAGAGAGTTTCACACATTATTCGTCAGATGCTTGGCTTTGCGCGCCGGCCCGGCGAGGTTGACTGGGTCGACGTTAACCAGGTGCTTGAAGAGACCCTGGTGCTGATGGAAAAGAAGATGCGTCAGCAGCGCATCCGGCTCGTGCGCAGAGTTCGATGAAACCCTGCCGCGCATCAGGGCACGGGGGGATCAGTTGCGGCAGGTCTTTTTGAACTTGATCATTAATGCACAGCAGGCGATTGAAGGCGACGGCCAGATTGTTATCTCAACATTTCGTTACGAAGGAGCATTGCAACCCTCGATCGTGGTCCAACTCAGTGACAGCGGAGTCGGGATTGCCGAAGACGATTTGAATCGCATCTTCGATCCGTTCTTCTCCACTGGCAAGAAGGGAACTGGCCTGGGGTTGTGGGTGACGCAGGACATCGTGAGGCAGCACGGTGGACGTATCGAAGTAAGCAGCGAAGTGGGTCGCGGAACAGTTTTTAGCATCGTGCTTCAGGTTGAGTCTCCCGTTTTGGAAGATCAGAAGAGCGAATCCCAGGTATCGACAAAATGAGTTATTCATTCGATCACCCAAACGATTCCCCGATTGATGATAACGGCGTCTTTGTTCCGTCTTTGAATGAAGCGCGTCTGCTCGTCGTTGACGACGAAGAGAGTTTGCGGATCACGACAGCGGCGATCCTCGAGAATGAAGGCTACATTGTCGACACGGCCTCGAGCGGTGATGAAGCAGTGTCGCTGTTGAATAACGCTGACTACGATCTGGTACTAACGGACCTTCACATGGAAGGTGGCGATGGACTTTCAGTCTTGAACCAGATCAGGCGCCATGCTCCGTTGACGATCTCCGTTGTGCTGACTGGTTTTGCTTCGGTTGAGTCAGCGATCGCTGCTTTGCAGGAAGGTGCTTACGACTACCTCGTCAAACCATGCGACATCGAGAGCATGAAGCACACGATTCGCAGAGGTGTCGAGCACCGGCGGCTCATGCTGGCCGAACAGAAAGCGCGCACGGACCTCCACCAGTTGAATCTGGATTTGGAGAAGCGGATCGAGGAGCGAACCGCGGAGCTTCAACTGCTCAATGCGGAACTCGCCGAAGCTAACCGCGCGAAAGACATCTTCCTGGCAACCCTGTCTCACGAACTGAGAACGCCGCTGACGCCTGTCGTTGGCTGGATCAAGTTGCTGCGTAGCGGCGCTCTCGACGAGAAGAGCGTTTTGCAGGCTCTTGACGCGATCGAGCGCAATGCATGGCTTCAGTCGCGGTTGATCGACGATCTGCTCGATACTTCGAGAATCGCGACCGGAAAACTCCACTTCGAGCCCAAACCAACGGATCTGAATGCGATAGTTAAAGCTGCGGTAGACACCGTGCTTGCGTCCGCAGCCGCGCGCACCATCGAGCTTTCAAGTTCTTTGTGGCCGACGAGTCTCGTCGTGATGGGAGAGCCGGTGCGCTTGCAGCAGATTGCGTGGAACCTTGTTTCAAACGCGATCAAGTTCACCGATCCGGGCGGGAAAGTCAGAATAACAACTGGTCTCCACGGCACGCAGGCATACCTGGAAGTAGTAGATACGGGTGTCGGGATCGCGCCTGAGTTTTTGCCGCACGTGTTCGACCGATTTAGACAGGCGGATGGTTCGACCTCGCGTCGTCACGGTGGATTAGGCCTTGGGTTGGCCATTGCTGATGCACTTGCCAAGTTGCATGGCGGCAGGTTGGAGGCACAGTCGGAAGGAGCCGGAACAGGGTCGTGCTTTACGTTGCGAATCGAACTGGCGCCGACAAACAAAGTTGTCACTGAAACGCCGGAAGAAAAAGTTCATTCCTTGCAGGGTCTCGACGTTTTGATCGTTGAAGACTCGAGTGACACACTCGAGTTGCTTCGCATGATCTTCCTTCGCGAGGGCGCAAAAGTCACGACTGCTGCTTCCGCCGCTGAAGCACTGCAAGAGGCGATGATGAAGCGACCGAGCATCATCGTTTCGGATATCGGAATGCCGGAAACCGACGGCTACCAGCTTCTCGAACAATTACGCCTTATTCCCGGACTTGGCTGAAGTACCGGCAATCGCCATCTCGGGTTACGCGAGCGAAGAGGACCGGGAGCGCGCGCTCTCCGTGGGTTATATGGCGCTCGTGCCGAAGCCGATCGACGTCGACGTCCTCTTCGGTCTGATTCAGGAACTCAAAGCACCCGTCTAAGTCACGAAACCCTAACTCACACAATTATTTGACAAATTCGAAATTGTAACTATAATGGTTACAAAACGGAGGCCCTCCGGGGCTCAAACTGTATTTTGATATGTCGACTAATAGCAGGTTCGCGGTTGCGGTACATGTTTTAAGTTTAATGGCCTGGTCAGGCGAAGAACCCCTTAAATCCGAACAGGTTGCAGAAAGCGTAAATACCAATCCAGTCGTGATCCGGCGCATGTTGTTGGAACTGGCCGAGGCGGGTTTGGTTGTGTCTCAAACCGGTTCATTAGGGGGCTCGCGGCTGGCAAATGACCCCGCAAAAACCACCCTTTTGGACGTTTACCGGGCACTCGAGTGCGGCGGCGTTTTCTCGCTTCACCGGCAACCTCCCAGTCGCGATTGCCCCGTGGGCGTAAATATCGAAACCGTTTTGGGCAACGTAATGGCGGAAGTGGATTCGGCGGTCGAGCGGGTGCTGGAAAATATAACAATTAATGACGTTGTGCAGCGCTTGAAACCCTGCGGGCCTGCTGTGACATCGAAGATAGTGGAGAAAAACGGGAAGCGGAGAAATTACCCAAAGCAGATACCTTTGCCCGCGTTGCGGGCAGGGGCAAAGAACGGAAGAAACGGATCTTCCGGATTGCGTAAATAAAACCGCGAGAAAGGAAACTAATTTTGTCCAGGCTTGAAAAAGATCAAAGCGGTATTGAGCTCATGAATTCGGTTAAAGGCGAGTTCGTCAACCTCAGCGAGGAACTGACTGACGACGCCGTGTCGATTGAAGATATCGACGAAGTTCTGCAGACGCTCGAACGAGCGACCAGTAGCGAAACCGAGATTGAGGAGCCTTTGATCGAGGAGTCCTCGTCTGCGGTTGAGTCTGATGAAGCCATGAGCGAGGAGGTTGAACTCGACCTCTCCGCCGGCGAAATGGATAAGACTTCGGATCCCATCCGCGTCTACATGCGCGAGATGGGCGTAGTGCCGCTGCTCACGCGCGAGCAGGAAGTGTCCATCGCGAAACGAATCGAGCGCGGTCAGAAACGTGCAGAAAAAGCGATCGCGCGTTCGCCGATCGCTGTCGTCGAGCTCTTCAGAATCGGCGACGAACTGGCTGCCGGAGCGCTGAATATCCGTGACGTCGTCGCGTTCTCCGACCAGATGGAGACGGAAGAACACGAAGATCGCAGTGAAGAGTATTTGCAGTGGACCATCGAAGGTCTGAATAACATTCGGCAGCTTTACAAGAGAGGCTTGAAGGAGTTCGAGAAGTTTGCAGATGAGTTGAGAGTGTCGCGCGGCAAGCGTTCGAAGAAATTGCTGCGCTACAGGCGGAAGCTTGCTCGTACCAGATTGGAAATCGCAACTGAGATCCGAAGCCTTCATATGAAAGAAGCAGCGCGTCAACGGCTGATCTCCGCGATCGGCGTGGTGCACAAAGAAGTGCGGACGCTTGAGCGTGAGGTCGACGCCTATTCAGAGAAACTGAAACGCAAAGGGACTGAAGGCCGATAAGCAGAAGGAATTCAGAAAGCACGTTGCGACTGCGAAGAAACGTCTGAAAGAAATTGAAACCGAGCATCACCTGTCGCCGCTCGAGATCAAGCGTTCGCACCAGATGATTGCAGTGAGCGAAGCGCAGACGGCACAGGCGAAGCACGAGTTGACTGAAGCCAACCTGCGTCTAGTGGTTTCGATTGCGAAGAAGTATCAGAACCGTGGCTTGCAGTTTCTGGATCTGATTCAGGAAGGCAACCTGGGTTTGATGAAGGGCGTTGACAAGTTTGACTGGCGCCGTGGTTACAAGTTTTCAACGTACGCCACGTGGTGGATTCGCCAGGCAATCACTCGCGCGATCGCCGACCAGGCGCGCACGATTCGCATTCCGGTTCACATGATCGAAGTTATCAATAAGTTGAAGAACACTTCGCGTGAGCTGGTGCGTGAGCTCGGTCGCGAACCGACGACTGAAGAGATCGCAAAGAAGATGGACACTTCGGTCGATAAAGTGCGGAAGGCTCGCAAGTTGATGCAGGATCCGATCTCGCTTGAAACGCCGATCGGTGAAAACGGTGATTCGCAGTTGGGCGACTTGATCGAAGACAAGTCGAGCGAGAGCCCTGCGGCGCGAGTTATCACTTCAAACCTGCGCGAGATCGCCGGCGACGTTTTGCAGACGTTGAGCCCGCGTGAAGAGCGTGTGATTCGACTGCGCTTCGGGCTCGACAACGGCGGCCACGAGCGGACGCTGGAAGAAGTGGGCCAGAACTTTAACGTGACGCGTGAGCGCATTCGCCAGATCGAAGCAAAGGCGTTGCGTAAACTGCGACATCCGTCGCGTGCGCGACTACTCAAGAATTTCCTCGAGGGCGAGGGGCAATAAAACCAAACAGAACCGAGCGCGGTAGCGCCGAGTAAATTTTAGGAGCGATTAAAACATGAGTGAATTTGTGAAAGATGTGAGCGACAGTTCGTTTGAAAAAGATGTATTGGGTTCGAGCAAGCCTGTGCTGGTGGATTTCTGGGCTGAGTGGTGTGCCCCTTGCCGCATGCTGGCGCCGACCGTTGCGGCTGTCGCGGAGCATTATGGCGAGTCAGCCACAGTTGTGAAGTTGAATGTTGACGACAACCCCTCAACCGCACAGCGCTACGGTATCAAAGGAATTCCAACTCTGATTCTTTTCAGAGACGGAAAAGAAGTCGAGCGTGTCGTGGGCGCAACGAGCAAAGAGTCAATTATGAAAATGATTGAGAAGTACGCGGCGGCGGCGTAACTTCGGACCATTGAATACGAAAGGCCGGGTGCTCTGCACCCGGCCTTTTCTTTGTGTCTTTTGTGCCTCTTGTGGCTAAAATGGTGGCCACATATGGCACAAACTAAGCCTACGCGTCTCATCGTCGGGATCACTGGCGCGACCGGAACGATATTTGGCGTTCGGATTCTGCAGATGTTGCACGGGTCCGGGGTCGAGACGCATCTGGTGGTGAGCAAGTGGGCGGCGCGGACGCTTGCGCATGAAACTCCGCATTCGCTGAAGTACGTACAAAGCCTGGCAACGCAGAACTACGGTATCGGCGCGCAAGGCGCTGCGATCTCGAGTGGCTCTTTTGTGACGCTCGGAATGGTTATCGCGCCGTGCAGTATGCGTACTCTCGCCGCCATCGCTCATGGGCTGGGCGATAATCTGATTCATCGTGCGGCGGACGTGATCCTGAAAGAGCGGCGAAAGCTCGTGCTGGTCGTACGTGAGTCGCCGTTCAACGAGATACATCTCGAAAACATGCTGAAGCTGGCGCGAATGGGCGTCGTGATTCTTCCGCCCGTGCCTGCTTTCTACAACAACCCTCAGAACCTCGACGACATGATCAATCACATCGCGATGCGAGTGATCGATCAGTTTGATATTCATCTGGACGTAATGAATCGCTGGGACGGCGTGTTGCTCGATCGCAAACGATCGGCGACAGAAACCGAGTAGGAGAGCGCTATGGGAGAGATGGTCCAATTTCCTTCGAACGGTGGGAACACTGACGGGTATCTGGCAATTCCGGATTCAGGTAGTGGTCCGGCAGTCGTGGTGATCCAGGAGTGGTGGGGACTGGTGGATCACATCAAAGACGTTTGCGACAGATTTGCCGCGGAAGGTTTTGTCGCGCTCGCGCCCGATCTGTTTCACGGCAAAACGACCAAGTCTCCCGATGAGGCCGGCAAGCTGATGATGGCACTGCGTATCGACGAGGCAGAAAAAGATCTGAGTGGCGCCATTCGCTATCTTTTGGAACACGAAGCGACAATGAGTGGTTCGGTCGGCGTAGTAGGTTTCTGCATGGGAGGTGCGCTGTCTCTGTACACGGCAACGAAGAATGTAGATGTCGGCGCGTGCGTCGTGTTCTACGGGGGCCATCCGAACGTCAAGCCCGATCTGCCGAAGCTCAATGCGCCCATGCTCGGGTTGTATGCAGGGCGAGATGGTTTTGTTACTCCTGATTCAGCGCGTGAGCTGGAGAGTAAGTTAAAAGCATTGGGTAAGCCGAACGAGGTGCTCATCTATCCTGACACTGATCACGCGTTCTTTAATGACACCCGTCCAGAGGTTTACAACGCTGAAGCTGCTGCTGATGCGTGGCGACGCACTATCGAATTCCTTCGCAAGTATTTAGCTAGTAAGATACGCATTGTCGGATTACAGATTTCACTGCCTGTAATCCGTGTAAGTCTCCAAGCTCCATCTCTATCACAACCAAGAGGAAATCGTTTATGACCATGTCTTCGTGCGTGTTGTCTCTGGTTCTGACGCTGATGTTGTCGTTTGGTGCTGTAGCCCAGGATGCCTCGAGGCCGCAGGCATCACCGCAACCATCACCGTCACCGTCTCCAAGTGCGTCACCAACTCCGTCGCCAAGCGCGTCGCCCACGCCACGCGATCCGATGTCGACGCCGACATTCAACGGACTCAGGCTGCGTTCAATTGGACCAGCCTTTACATCCGGACGCATCAGTGGCTTCGCAGTGGATCCAAACAACTACTCGCGTTACTACGTCGCAGTTGCATCGGGTGGAGTTTGGAAGACGACGAACGCCGGAACAACATGGACGCCGATCTTCGATAACGAAGCCTCTTACTCCATCGGCGCGATCGCACTGGATCCGAAGAACCCGTTAACAGTTTGGGTCGGCACCGGTGAGAACAACAGTCAACGCAGCGTTGCTTACGGCAGCGGTCTTTACAAGTCGGAAGATGGTGGCCGGAGCTGGAGAAACGTTGGCCTAAGGACTTCAGAGCACATCGGCCGGATCGCGATCGATCCAAAAGATTCAAACATCGTCTACGTTGCATCACAGGGTCCGTTGTGGGGCCCGGGCGGAGAACGTGGTCTCTTCAAAACAACCGATGGCGGCAAGACCTGGAAGAACATACTCAACATCAGTGAGAACACTGGCGTTACCGACGTCGTGATCGATCCGAACGATCCAAACACGATCTACTGTGCTTCGTACCAGCGTCGCCGTCACCGTTGGACGCTCATCAATGGTGGCCCGGAAAGCGCGATCTATAAATCAACAGACGCCGGCGCAACGTGGAATAAATTAAGGGCAGGCTTGCCGACTGTTGAACTCGGACGAATCGGCCTCGCGCTCTCTCCAGTCGATTCAAATGTGCTCTATGCGACTGTCGAAGCCGCCGATCGCCGCGGTGGAATTTTTCGCTCAGCCGATCGCGGTGGCAGTTGGGAACGTCGCAACGAGTTTGATTCGACAGCGATGTACTACTCGCGCATCGTTGCGGATCCTAAGGACGTCGATCGCATCTACATCATGAATGTGTTTGCGATGGTGTCGGACGATGGCGGCCGCACGGTTCGTCGTCTCGGCGAGCGAAACAAGCACGTCGATAATCACGACATCTGGATCAATCCCCAGAACACCGATCACTATTTGATTGGTTCCGATGGTGGGATTTATGAGAGTTGGGATCGCGGCGCAACGTGGGACTTCAAACAGAACCTCCCGGTCACGCAGTTTTACGACATCACTACTGACAACGCCAAACCGTTCTACAACGTTTATGGCGGCACGCAGGACAACTTCAGCTTTGGTGGTCCATCGCGCACGCGCAGCGCGTCCGGCATCGTCAACTCCGACTGGTTCGTTACCAACGGCGGCGATGGTTTTCGATCGCAAGTCGATCCCGAAGACCCGAACATCATCTACGCCGAACTTCAAAACGGCGGACTGGTGCGTTTCGATAAACGCACGGGCGAACGCATCGGCATTCAACCGCAGCCAGGCCGCGGCGAAGATCCTTATCGTTGGAACTGGGACTCGCCGTTCATCATCAGTCCACACTCGCACACGCGTCTCTATTTCGCCGCCGACAAACTCTTCCGCAGCGACGATCGCGGCGATACGTGGCAACTCATCAGCGGACAACTCTCGCGCGACCTCGATCGCGACAAACTTCCAGTGATGGGCAAGGTTTGGGGTATCGACGCCGTTGCGAAAAATGCTTCGACCGCACATTTTGGTAATGCGTCAGCGGTGGCCGAGTCGCCGAAAAAGGAAGGACTGATCTACGTCGGGACAGACGATGGTTTGGTCCAGGTGACTGAAGATGGCGGCAAGAACTGGCGCAAGATCGAGAAGTTTCCGGGTGTTCCCGACATGTCTTATATCACCCGGATCATCGCGTCGAACCACGATGCAAACACTGCTTACGTGAGTTTCGACAATCATCAAAGCGCCGACTTCAAACCTTACCTTCTCAAAACAACTGACGCCGGGCGAACGTGGGTATCGCTTAGTTCGAACCTGCCGAAGAATGGACCAGTGCTCGCGATCGCCGAAGATCACGTCAACCCCAATCTCCTTTTTACAGGCACTGAGTTTGGATTGTGGTTCTCGATCGACGGCGGACAGAAGTGGGTGCAGCTCAAAGGCGGAATGCCGACGATCTCTGTCAGCGATCTCGCCATTCAGAAACGAGAAAACGATCTCGTGGTGGCAACGTTCGGACGAGGTATTTACATTCTCGACAACTACACGCCGCTACGATTGATCAAACCCGAGATGTTGAGACAGGAGTCGGCTGTGTTTCCGGTGAAGGATGCGTTGATGTACATCCAGTCGCAGCCGCTTGGCGGACGTGGAAAGAGTTTTCAGGGTGAACGTTTCTACACTGCCGACAATCCGCCGTTTGGCGCAGCGGTTACGTGGTATTTGAAGGACGCGATCAGGACTCGGAAAGAGAAGCGGCAGGAGAAGGAGCGCGAAGCGGACAGGAGAGGCGCGCCTGTGGGTTGGCCCACGCGCGAAGAGCTGCGCGCGGAAGAAGAGGAAGAGGCGCCGGCGATTATCGTCACGATTACAGACTCATCAGACAATGTCGTGCGACGTCTGACTGGTCCAGTTGGCGCGGGCGTTCAACGACTCAGTTGGGACCTGCGTTATCCCGCGGCTAACCTTTCGGCGCCACCGCCACCTGATGCGGATTTCGATTTCGAACCGCCGTCTGGTCCACTCGTGATGCCCGGCACGTATAAAGCGTCTGTGGCAAAGCGAGTGGAGGGAGTGGTGACACCGCTTGGTCCACCGCAGGAATTCCAGGTGACGGTTGAAGGTATCGAGAACATGTCGACTGCCGATCGCGCGTCGTTAGTCGAGTTTCAGCAGAAAGCAGTGCGTCTGCAACGGGCAGTAAGTGGGGCCACCCAGGCTGCGAATGCGCTCAGGCCCCGGCTTGCGGCAATCAAGCGGGCGATCAACGAAACGCCGTCGTTGCCTCAGCGTTTGCAGGATGACGCAACGGCGTTGGAGCGACGCACAAATGAAATTCTGCGCGCGTTGAGTGGTGATTCGGCAGCGCGACAACGCAACATGAATACGCCGCCGTCGATTAACGAGCGAGTTGGGTATGTGATCAATGCGCAACGCATGTCGACTGCGCGTCCGACGCAGACTCAGCAAGCCCAGTACAACGCCGCGGCGCAGGACTTCGAAACCGTGTTGGGCCAGTTGCGGCAGTTGATCGAAGGCGATCTCTCGCGGCTGGAGAAACAACTCGAAGCAGCAGGCGCACCCTGGACGCCGGGACGAATCCCGGAATGGCGAAATCAGTAGTACCGCGTTAAATAGGCACGAAAATGTCTACATATAAGGAGAAACGAATGAAACGTTTAGGCATCTTGTCGATGCTCTTGTTGTTGTGTGTTTCGATCATTCAGGCACAGCCGCGGCCGAACTCCAAAGCCGCAAACAATCACCGAGAAGGTTGCGGGGATGGAGAAGTTTCCCGGTTTCATTCCTTTCTACTGGGATGCGAAAACCGGAAAGATCTGGCTCGAGATCGACAAATGGAACACTGAGTTTCTGTACGTCGAATCATTGCCGGCAGGTATTGGATCGAACGACATCGGTCTCGATCGCGGCCAACTGGGCGACAGCTCGATTGTTCGTTTCGATCGCTCAGGACCACGCGTGTTGCTTGTGGCGCCGAACTACAGTTTCCGTGCTTCGAGCAATAACGCCGACGAACGTCTCGCAGTAAAAGACGCGTTCGCCGAATCAACTCTGTGGGGCTTCGAAGTCGCAGCCGAGGAAGGCAACCGTGTTCTCGTCGATGCGACCAACTTCTACTTACGCGACGTTCATCAGGTCACGAACACGTTGCAGAGAGGACAGCAAGGCAACTATCGACTCGATCCAACTCGCAGCGCGTTCTATCTTCCAAACACAAAAAACTTTCCGCAAAACACAGAAGTCGAAACCACCCTCACGTTCACCGGCGAGCCAACGGGACAATTCGTGCGACAAGTGGTTCCAGTTCCCGAAGCGATCACCGTCCGCCAACGTCACTCTTTTGTGCAACTGCCACCAGCGGGATTTAAGCCACGTGTTTCCGATCCGCGCGCCGGTTATTTCGGAATCGACTTCATGGACTTCGCGACGCCGATCGAAGAGCCGATCACGAAGCGCTTCATCGCGCGTCACCGGTTACAGAAGAAAGATCCAGGCGCGCCCGTCAGCGAAGCCGTTGAGCCGATCGTCTACTACGTGGATCGTGGTGCGCCGGAGCCTGTTCGTTCTGCACTGCTCGAAGGCGCGCGCTGGTGGAACCAGGCCTTCGAAGCGATCGGTTACAAAGATGCACTGCGCGTGGAAATGATGCCTCCGGAAGTTGATCCGATGGACGTGCGTTACAACGTGATCCAGTGGGTACATCGATCGACACGCGGTTGGTCCTACGGCAATTCGCTTCTCGATCCGCGTACCGGAGAGATCATTCAGGGACGCGTCTCGCTCGGTTCACTGCGCGATCGCCAGGATTTCCTGATCGCTGAAGGCTTGCTAGCTCCTTACGACAAAACCAACACCGCTTCGCCGAAGCTCCTGGAGATGGTGTTGGCGCGCTTGCGGCAACTCTCGGCGCACGAAGTCGGTCACACGTTGGGACTGCAACATAACTACGCTGCGAGTCCTGTCAAGCCGTGCGTCGGTGATGGACTATCCCGCGCCGCGAGCGAAGCTCGGACCCGATGGTGTTCCGGATCTGTCTGATGCTTATGCAAAGGGAATCGGTGAGTGGGACAAAGTCGCGATCGCTTATGGCTATCAGGATTTTCCTGCCGGGACCAATGAAGCACAGGCACTCGATCGCACATTGAGCGACGCGTTCGCGCGCGGCTTGATGTATTTGACTGATCAGGACGCGCGTCCACCAGGCAGCGCGAGTTCAGTGGCCCATCTCTGGGACAACGGGACAAACGCGATCGACGAGCTGACGAGTGTGATGAAGGTTCGTGCGGCGGCGTTGAAGCGCTTTGGTGAAAACAACATTCGCGAAGGCGCGCCGATGGCGACGATCGAAGAAGTACTTGTGCCGATCTACATGTATCACCGTTACCAGGTCGAAGCTGCGGCGAAAGTAATTGGAGGGCAGGACTACACGTTCAGTGTAAAGGGAAAGGGCGATCGCAATCCGCAGATCGTTTCACCCGAGGAGCAGCGGCGTGCGCTCGCGGTTGTGCTCGACACGATCAAGCCCGAGGCGCTTGCTGTGCCAGACCCGTTGTTGCGTCTGATCCCACCGCGTCCGGCAGGTTATCCACGCACGCGTGAAGACTTTCGCACACGCACGCAGCCGGTGTTCGACGCGCTCGCGCCTGCGGAAGCAGCCGCGGATCACGTCAGTAATTTTCTGCTCAATCAAGAGCGCGCGGCACGCCTGGTCCAATTTCATGCTCGCGATCCGCGGAACCCGAGTCTCGCAGAAGTTATCGACAAAATCTTGCTAGCGACATGGAAAGCGCCGGTCGAGAAGGGCTACAGCGGTGAGATACAGCACACCGTTAACACGATCGTACTCGTTGATCTTATGGCGCTGGCGTCAGGCGAACGCGCGTCGAATCAGGTGCGTGCGATTGCATCGTTGAAGTTGGAACAGTTGAAAGCATGGCTTGCGTCACAAAGCCGCATCAGGCTCGACGAGAACCATCGCGCCTTTCTGTACTACTCGCTCGAACAGATCAAGCGGTTTCAGGACGATCCAAAGAAGATGAATCTCACGCCGCCCCAAGCTCCTCCTGATGGTCAACCGATCGGCATGGATTGCGGCCACGTATGGTGACGACCCTCTGTGTCTCTGTGCCTCTGTGGTTGTTTTTTTCAAGGAATATTGAACCACAGAGACACAGAGACACAGAGTGCGATAGCATTGTTGACTCATGCCCGGACTTGAACACTACGTCGGAGAGGTACTTGACGAAAAGTACCGCCTGGAACACTTGCTGGGACAGGGCGGAATGGGCGCCGTTTACCTCGCAACCCACCTCGGTACAGAACGTTACGTTGCGCTAAAACTCATCTCTCCTCAGTTCATGCGGAACAATGAGTTTGTCGAGCGTTTCAAGAGAGAAGCGCGCGCCGCGGGTCGCCTGCGCCATCCGAACGTGGTTGACGTAACCGATTTTGGTTTCGCGCCGTTGAAGGACGGCCAGGTTGCTTACCTCGTGATGGAATATCTCGATGGATGCACCCTCGGCGACGTTCTGGCGGAGGAGAAACGTTTGCCGCTCGAGTGGGTGGCTGACATTCTCGATCAAGTGTGTTCAGCAGTGCATGAAGCTCACCAGCAGGGCATCGTTCATCGCGATTTAAAGCCCGACAACATATGGCTCGAACCAAATCGCCTCGGCAGTTATCGAGTTAAAGTTCTCGATTTCGGTATTGCGAAACTCGGTGAAACTGGCGCGCCGCTGTCAGATGATGATCCAGCGGCAACTATCATCGACGATCTCACATCGCTCACAAAGGCGCAGCTGGAAACGGACACTCTGCTGCGATCCTCAGGCGACGAATCTAAAACACGGAGCTTTACCGTAAGACCGGACGGCGAAGCTGTCGGCACGGTGATGCAAAAGGGTCCGGTAACGGAAGCCTTTGCTCACGAAGAAGATGACGGAACGTTGCTGTTCGATCAGGGAACGCCCGGCAGCGCGCGACACACCGCGCATATCGCGACTTCACCGCAGGGCGCGGCTTTAACTCGCGTGGGTGCGATCATGGGAACTCCGCTGTACATGGCGCCGGAACAGTGTGGCGGAGGACGCGTCGACACACGTTCGGATATTTACAGTCTCGGTGTCATTGCTTACCAGATGCTCGCGGGTGAGCCGCCCTTTGAGGGAAATACTTCGACGGTCATGCGTGCGCATCGTGAGAATAAGCCGCAGGATCTGCACGAGCGCGATGCGAAGATTCCGAAACGTGTTGCTGCGGTGGTGATGTCGGCGCTTGCGAAGAACCCGGCTGAACGTCCGCAAACTGCTTTTGCTTTTGGTAGCGCACTTCGTGCACAGAGTGAAGGTATCGGAGCACTTTACCGTCGCGCGTTTTCGCTCTACAGCGAGTACTTTCCGAAGTTCATGAAGCTCAGCTTTATGGCGCACCTGCCGATGATTATTACTACGCTTGCAGTTATCGGCTTGTTGATCGCGGAAGCGAAATTCGCCGCGCCCCGGGCTGGCGCTAAAGATCGCGTTCGTTTGCGTTTCGGTGATCGTCGGTTTGCTGCACTTCGCCGCTAACATGGTGGCAGCAGCTATTATCTCGGGTGTAACGGCCGTGATTGTCACGCAACTCGCTGCGGCGCCTTTGAAACCAGTGCAGCTGCGCGATGCGTTTGCTGTCTTGCGAAGGCGTTGGAAGCCATTTCTCAAGACGCTGCTGATGGTGACCTGGCGGGTTGTGCTTGGGTACGTGTGCCTGATCATTCCAGGTCTAATCATGACGGTCCGGTATTCGCTGTATGCGCCTGTGGTCCTCATTGAAGGCTTGGAAAAGAAAGCCGCGATGAGGCGAGCACGTGAATTGGCTTCGCGCTCGCGGCGAACGATCATCATCGTTTCGATAATCCAGTTTTTGATTCCGATGCTCTTTGGTTTTTTCGTCGGTCGCGTTCGTGTCGGACCCAACCTCGAAGAGAGAAGTCTTCCTCTGCAGATTTACCAGCAGTTCCTTGGATTGGCAGTTATCTTCGTGGTTCCGCTGATCTCGATCGTGCCTGCCCTGCTGTATTTGAAGATGCGTCAACTGGGTGGTGAACCGCTGACCACCGCGCTCACGCAGATCGAAGAAGCCGAGGAAAAACAGAGCGCCTGGCAACAACGCATGCGCACCCGCCTGAGCCTCCACACGCCGACAGGCCATAGAACCACCACGGGCTAAGAATTCCAAATTTTTATTGACATGGACCACGCTGCTGCGATAGTCTGCCGCGCTCCTTCCCCCATTATTTTGTAACCTCGGCTTTCAACCTCGCGTCCAAGAACTCATAAAAGCGCGTCACCGGAGTCGCGCCAAGACCAGGAAAGGATCCTCCCATGTCCTCAGGTCGAGTGAATCCATCAATTTCTTCACTTCTTGCTTATCTCCTTGTCATTTTGCCTTACACACCTTTTACGTCGACACCGGCCAGAGCGAGTTTGTCGGTAAAACCAGTCAGGTTTCTGCAGGAGCAACTTGATCTTCCTCATCGCGATGCGGAGTTACTCGTACGATTTCGCGGAGGTGTCTCCCCGCGTGACAAAGAGATCGTCGCGGCAAGCTACGGTGTGAGAAAAATCAAAAAGCTCCGTGGCGAGTCAGGCTTCGACAAATTAGAACTGTCTGGAAGCCGTGATCCCAAAACCGCCGCGTTAGAGCTTTTGATGAATCCGCAAGTCGAATTTGCCGAACCCAACTTTTTGATCTCGAAGGATGATTTAACTCCGAATGATCCGCAATTTAATGATCAATGGATGTTGCGCAACACCGGACAGAGCGGCGGGCAGTATGGCGCCGACATCAATGCGAGTGGCGCATGGCATACCACAACAGGATCCACAGCCACTGTGATCGCAGTGATCGACAGTGGAATTGACTTTACGCATTCTGATTTGAGGAACAATCAGTGGACCAACCTTAACGGGGGTGCAGAGGGTGACTTGCACGGTTGGGATTACATTACTGATAGCGGCGTCATTAAGGACGAACAGGGACATGGTACTGCTGTCGCCGGAATTATTGCCGCAGAGGGTAATAATTCTCTGGGTGTGACTGGCGTGATGTGGCGCGCCAGCCTTATGAGTCTGCGCGTTTTGGACAACACAGGAGCGGGCGACGTTGCGGATGCTGTCGAAGCAATCGACTACGCGGTTACAAATGGCGCACAGGTGATCAATTTATCCTGGGGAACGGCGGCTGAATCAATGGCGTTGAAGGATGCAATTGAAAGAGCCACCAAGCGCCACGTGGTGGTGGTGTGTTCTGCGGGTAACGGTGGAAGAGATCTGAGCGTCACACCTTATTATCCTTCCTCCTTTGCCATTAAGGGCATGATCGCTGTGGCCGCCTCCGACAATTCGGATCAACTTCCTTCCTGGTCAAACTGGGGTTCAAGAATTATTAGCGTTGCGGCGCCGGGAACAAACATTCTCACTACGCAAATGGGTGGTGGGTACTGGAATGTGACTGGCACTTCAGCAGCAGCGCCAGTGGTTAGTGGAATTGCTGGATTGATGAAGACAATTCGTCGTTCAACGAATGCGAAGATCATATCTAAAGCGATTTCTGACGGAGTACGCCCGAGCGCGTCATTCTCTGGAAAAGTGTCGAGCGGTGGAGTTGTGAACGCTGCCGATGGGCTTGAAAAACTCCATGGAGCAGCGAATCAATCACCGCCATTTTCTCCTCCTGGCGAAAATGGGCAAGGAGGCAGTTTTACGACTACACCTCCGCCGCCCGTCACGTCCGGGTCAATCGCTAATCTGCCAAACCTGGACCAGGCGCGCAACGCGCAACCGCAACAACCCAGCGCGAGAATTCCGATTCAATCCAACTTGATGTGTGCGGATTGTGATCCACTGGGTGGAGGAGGTGGAGGCGGTAATCATCCGAGCGGCGATCCGAATTTTTCCACTGCTCGGACCAGGCCCACTAATCAAACCGGCCAGGCAGGTGTAGACCTGGGCTCACGTAACTTCAACTGGGGCCTGCCGCTCCTCAGTTTACCCGGCCGCGCGGGACTCGATCTAAGTCTTACGCTCCATTACAACTCTTTGGTATGGACCAAAGATGGTTCTAACATGAAGTTCAACGCCGACTTCGGATCGCCGGCGCCCGGCTTTCGTCTTAGTTTCCCCATTCTGCAAAAGAGATTTCTGAATTCTCAGACCGGAATTCATGCATACATGATGGTGACGCCATCGGGCGGTCGCGTAGAGCTAAGGCAGACTGGCGCAAACAGTTATGAGTCGCAGGACAGCAGCTACACGCACCTGGACGACAGCAATCCCAGTGCTTTGCTCGTCCGTACGACAGATGGTACGCAGTTCACTTTTGAGCCGGTTAATGTCAACAACGAATTCCGCTGCACCAGGATCAAGGATCGTAACGGCAATTACATTTCGGCGACTTACAACGCATCAAACGGACACCTGCTGACCATTAGAGATACGCTGGACCGTGTCATAAATTTCGACTACGACGGCAATAACAACTTGCAGGCAATCCGGCAAGCCTGGGCGGGCGGGCCACATCTGTGGGCCACCTTCGAATACACTGAAGTTTTTGTTGCGCCGGCGTTTGGCGGGGGTCTCCTGGTGAATGGTCCCAACAACAGTAACCACGCTGTGCTCAATCGCGTGAATTTGCACGACGGCACCTACTTCACATTCGAATACAACACCGCGTTTGCGCAGGTAAAGCGGATCAACCACTATGCTGCTGATGGCCACCTGCTTTCCTACACGTCTTACAACGTCAGTTCAGGCCCCGGTCAGACAGAGTGTCCGCGATTTACCGAGCGTCGCGACTGGGCGGAGCACTGGAACAACGGTAACGAGGCTATCACCAGCTACAGCGTAGCCACTGACAATTCGTGGGCGCAACAGACTGCTCCGGATGGCACGATCTACAAGGAATTCTTTGTCACGTCGGGATGGCAATCAGGTCTTACGACGGCCACCGAAGTGTGGTCACTCGGAGTCAAAAGAAAGTGGACCACTGTCATCTGGACGCAAGATGACACTAACTTGAGTTATCAAAAGAATCGGCGGGTGACTGAAACAAATGTCTGGGATGAGGCTAACAACCAGCGGCGTGTGACAATCAGCTATGGACCCTATACTACCTATGGTTTGCCCTACGAAGTGATCGAGTATGCCGCCGATGGAGCTACAATGCTGCGGCGCACCTACACTGACTACAACCTGGACGCCAGCTTCACGACCCGCAGGATCATCGGCCTCGTTAGTGCCATCCACGTGGTAAACCATGCCACCAACACTTGCGTTTCGAAGACGACGTTTGACTACGATTGGGGTGGCGAGTTTCTCGTCGCGACAGCACAAACTCCAACGCAACACGACTCAGCCAATTACGGCTCGAGCTTTGTGACGGGACGAGGCAATCTCTCGGCGGTATGGAGATGGGATGTCACCGACATCAACAATGCGACGAAAGCGATCGCGAAGAGTCGCACGGGATACAACACCACAGGCTCGTCGGTGTTCTCGCGTGATGCGCTTGCGCATCAGACCAGTATTAACTACGGCGATTCGTTTTCTGATTTAGTCAATCGCAACACGTTTGCTTATCCGACAACCATAACGGATCCAGCTACCTTCGCTTCGACGGTGCAGTACAACTATGATTTTGGTGCTGTCACCCGCACGCAGGATCCGAAAGGCGCAGTGCAGACAATCATCTACGACAGTGCTGCACGTGTTGATCGCATTATAAATGAAACGAATGACACCTACACGCGTCACGTTTACGATCCGAGTGGCTACATCAAGACCTACGCGACTATCCAAGAGGGTGAAGGAGAGGCGTACCACATCAATTACTTCGATGGAGCGGGTCGTGTGCGTGCGTCGGCCGGGGACCACCCTGGAAGTTTGGGAGAATACTCAGCCGTTTTGACCTTTCATGACGTAATGGGGCGCGTCTCGCAGCAGACAAACCCAACAGAAATTAATGCCAGTTGGGTTCCGAGTGGTGACGATTCGGCTGGCTGGGTTTCGAGTACCCAGACTTACGATTGGAACGGGCGACCGCTTAGAACCACCAATCCCGACCTAACTTACCGCGAAAACACGTACGGAGGTTGCGGTTGTGCCGGCGGTGAGCAAACAACCGCGCGTGATGAGCGCGGCCGTCGCAAACGTTTCACGAAGGACGTGCTGGGGCGGTTGACAAGAGTCGAGGAGTTGAATTGGAACGAGACTGTTTACTCTACGACTAACTACACTTTTAACGTTCGCGATCAGATTACGCAGATCAATCAGCAAGGACAAACCAGAACCTTTGCTTATGATGGCTATGGCAGGTTGAACCAGACCATTACGCCGGAGCAAGGAAGCGCCACTTACACCTACTTCGCCGATGATGACGTTCAGACAGTAACGGACGCCCGTGGAGCTACCACCACTTTCGTCTACAACAATCGCGGCCTCGTTAATAGCATAACGTACGGTGTGCCCTCCGGTGTTGCCGATACACCGAATGTGACCTTCGGATATGACTCTGCGGGCAATCGCACCAGCATGACGGATGGCTTAGGCTCTGTGACGTATGTCTATAACACGCTTTCCCGAATGACATCCGAGATCACGCACTTTTACTGGTCTCGGATCGTACACGCTGAGTTATGGCTATAACCTCGCCGGACAATTGAGTTCGATCACAAACCCATGGAACGCGCAGGTTGGGTACGTTTATGACAAGATCGGACGGCCCAAGAATGTGACTGGCTCAGGATATATGGGCGTTTCCAGTTACGTTAACAGCATGGCTTACCGTGCGTTCGGTCTGAAGCAGATGGCGTACAACAACGGCCGAACACTATCGTTGCAGTACGACAATCGGCTACGCGTAACGCAGTGGAATATTCCGAGTGTGATGGGCTGGAATTATGGATACCAACACTTTGGCGAGAATACAGGCCGTGTGACGTACGCGCAAAATATCAATGATCCGACGCTCGATCGTTCCTACCATTATGATCACGTCGGCCGTTTGCAGTCAGCCTACACAGGTTCCTCAGCGCGCGCGCATGTGGGGCTGGGGAGTAACTGGCTATCAGATGGTCCATACGCGCAGCAGGACAATGTTTATGACCTCTGGGGCAATACCTTGAGTCGCACGGGCTGGGGTGGGACCAACCCACAGTACGGCGCGGGTTACAGTAACAACAAGATGATCGGCATGCTCTATGACGACGCCGGCAATCTTAAAGATGCGGGTGGCGGCTGGACTTTCACTCACGACGCCACCGGGCAACAAGCCACGAGCGCGATGGGCAACGTGCAGATGTTCTACGATGGCGACCGCTTGCGTGGCAAGAAGAATGAGAATGGAGTTGTTACCTATTACCTCAGGAGCAGCGTATTGGGGGGCAGGTCGTTGCCGAACTGAATGCATCAGGCGGCTGGTCACGTGGCTATGTTTATTTGGGCGGTCAGGTGCTGGCAGTGCAACAGGGTGGCGTTTACTGGATGCATCAGGATCCCGTAGCGAAGAGCAAGCGCATCACTGACGCTTCCGGTAACGTGGTGAGCACGATTGAATTGGATCCCTGGGGCGGCGAGACGAACCGCAGCAGCAATGAAGCCTTCCAGCCGCGCACGTTCACGACTTACGTGCGCGACTCAATTGGGAGTGATGAAGCAATGCATCGCCGTTACAACCGCTGGTGGGCGCGATTCGAGCAACCTGATCCTTACGACGGTAGTTACGACCCAATTGATCCGCAGTCTTTCAACCGTTACAGTTATGCGCAGAATGATCCAGTGAATTTTGTTGATCCACTGGGCCTCGATGGCATCGGTGCATTGGGAGGCGCTGCTGGAGGTGAGTTAGGTCCAATCGGTCCGGGCACTGTCACTGTCACAGTATCTATTGGTGGTTCCAACAGCGGTCTTGCAATTGACTCTCATGCGCAGCTGCTGTTGGTCAATTTCCTCATATTTCGACAGGGTGCTCCGCAGAACCCTATATCACCAGAGGAGTTGGTCAAGTCTGGAACTGGTGAGGCTCAGCGATATCGCCTTAAGAACGCGCCGTGTGCCAAGTTCTTCGGCGGAATGGAGAAAGGGCAAAAGGCGCTGAATAGTCTCAATTTCTCGATAGATCCAACAATGGATTCGAGCGGACACCCGCAGGCCCGGATCACCGGAAATAACGTAAGCGTTAATCCTAATCGAGGATTTCCGGGGGGTGGTGGGCTGGTAACTCCGGACGGAGTGGGACACCCGTACCTATTAGTGGATCCGAAGAATGGCAATATTGCTGTTGTTACGCTTTACGGTGCTGCGGCTAGAGCATTTGGTCAGCTTCATGAGACGGCCCACAAAGGGAAACGATTTGGAAACACTGACAATGATCTAGATAAACAACATCTTATGAATGGATATAGGAACAACTTAAGATTTGGCAGGCGTGCTTTAGTGAGGTAACAGCGCAACCTTGGCGCGGTCAACCGCCGCTGATTCCATAGGACGGAATTGTACTTTGGAGGTTCGGGAATGAAATAGCTCTCTGTCATGTCCATGCATCTTGATATTGGTCAGAGTTCAACTCAGTTCTTCTGGTGCGAACATCAATACCATCACGCGCGGCTTGAGCGGTCCTGTGGGCTAAGCATCGTACTATGATTAACTTAGTGGTGCTGGCCTTGGCTATTAATACAGCTATGAAGATAGTGAGTGCCGGCATCCGGCGCAGTCGAAACTCCGCGCACTCAGAGATAGAAACTCAGCATTTTAGATCTGTTTGGGGAATTTGGTCGATCTGAGGAGAGGGACTGCTTCAACTTTTTTTTTTTTTTTTTTTTTTTTTTTTTTTTTTTTTTTTATATCAGTAAGTCTTCGGGCAGACTTGCACCTACGCAGCCAACGCTCGATTGGAGCTAACAACCTCAATTATCAGGGCGAGATCGTGCTTTCCAGGTCATTTAGGGTTCGACTTGAGATTTACATTCAGAAATGTCGGAAATGAGCCGGTCATTGTTGACAAGCGAAGTATCATCGCCCGCACATTGATTAGTCGGAATCTGAGAGCATTGGCTTCTAAGAAAGGCAGGTGATCCGACTCAGATCAACAAAAAAAAAATACTGGCAAATACTAGCGATTAATTGAGCTTGTTTAGCGTTGTTTTCATCTGTCGGCACAAATGGTTAGCCTGTCTTGTATAAAGCCTGGTTTCTTCAGGCCTCGAGCAGCGATGCTGTCATCAATGGGGGACTGTACTTCGCTGTACCCAAGTGACATGTCAAATCTAGTGATAATCAAACCTGGTGAGGGTTTTAAGTGATCTTGAAACTGGACAGACGCGTGTCTCCCTTCATGTGCGTCAAGGTGCGCGAGAATCCAAAGTGAACCTGCCCCCAGGTAGTTATTTTCTCCAGGTTGAAGTGGTGACTTGGACCTACTTACACGATCCGACGACATATAAGAAAACTTGGAGTGAAAAGGGTTACCTTTGGTCTCAAGGACTAACCTCAGAGCCAATGTCCTTCGTTGTCGAGCAGAATCGTCCAATTGAAAAATGCTCTTGAGCGAATCATAAGGTGACGATCAGGCTCCGCGGAGGACTCCGTCCGGAACTCGCATCAGAAATCTGGCAGTGTTATTCAGTTGTAACAGGACCTCTCTCTGCTAAAAGATGCCGATCAAGACCTAAAGGCACTCGATATAGCAAGAGTTAGAGCCCTTCCCAAATAGTCTAGTAGGCCAGGCTCTGCCGAGCGCAACTTCTCAGGATCCGATAACCGCCAGAAATGCTCGTTCGAGACCAACCACAGACACTCCATTTCCTAGTACGTCCTCATTAAATTTCGTACAATTCTTTCTCAAAAGTGGGACTGGCAAGTCCCGTAAGCGAAACCGATCAGTTGGATTTTTCAGGCGTTGATCCGAATTTGCGATGACGATGCAGCCGCAAATTCTTATACACGTTGTACTTACGTCTCTCAACAGCAACGCCGTCCGGTGCTGGCACAGGCCTTGAGTTACGCCAAGTCGGAGAACTGTATAGTTGTGCGTGAAGTTTTATCTAGCTCGTTCTAAATCTTCGCGCGCGCATCGCCGCTCTCTCAACAAGGCTATTACAGCTCTCCAAAAATTTTTTGAAGTAGAAAACCATGGATATCAAGCGACCCCCTAAATCGAAGATCAAGAAGAAGATTCGCAATGCCGTCCTGATCGTGGTCGGCCTGATCGCCATCGGAGGAATTACCTATGGCCTCACGAAGCTGAAGCCGGCGCTCGCGACGCTCGACCGCTCTACCGCGGTAATCGAGACCGTGAAGCGCGGTGAGATGGTGCGCGACGTACGCGGCAACGGAACGCTGGTGCCCGAGATCACTCGCTGGGTGCCTGCGCCTGCTGACGGACGCGTCGAGAAGATTCTTCTTCAGGCGGGCGTCGAAGTTGATCCATCCACAGTCATCGTCGAACTCGCGAACCCCCAACTCGAACAGCAAGCTGTCGATACCGACTTTCAGGTAAAAGCGGCGTGTAGCCGATCAGGAGAACCTGAAAGTTCGACTTGAGAGCGAGACGATGACTCAGAAGGCTAATATTGCGACCATCAACTCGCAGTACAGCCAGGCAAAGTTACAACTCGACACTGACGAGCAACTGTTCAAAGAGAATCTCGTACCCGCGCTGACCATAAAAATTTCGCGCGTAGCAGTTCAGGATCTCGCAAACCGGCTCAGAGTCGAGCAGGAAAGACTGGCGGTCCAGGCGAAATCGACGAAAGCGCAGTTGAATGCGGCGACTTCACGTTTGGACCAGTTACGCGCGCTCGCAACTTTGAGACGCCAGGAAGTTGAAGCATTGAAAGTGCGAGCCGGCACTGGTGGCGTATTGCAACAAGTCTCGGTGCAGGTCGGACAGCAAGTCACGCCCGGATTCAACATCGCGCGCGTTGCCGATCCCGCATCTCTGAAGGCTGTTTTGAGAGTTGCTGAAACGCAAATCAAGGACGTTCGCATCGGTCAACCAGTCGTCGTCGACACCCGCAACGGTTTGATCCAGGGTCAGGTTTCGCGCATCGACCCGGCCGCTCGCGAAGGCACATTTGAGATCGACGCATCGCTGATCGGCCCGCTGCCGCCCAGTGCTCGTCCGGATTTGAGCGTTGACGGAACTATTGAGCTCGAACGGCTCAAGGACGTTTTGAAAGTCGGCAGGCCGGCCTTCGGACAGGCGCACCAGACGGTTGGCATGTTTGTGCTGACGCCTGACGGAAGCGAGGCCGTGCGCACGTCAGTCAAACTCGGGCGTAACTCCGTGAGCACCATCGAGATACTTGAAGGTTTGAAGGAAGGCGACCAGGTCATTATTTCAGATACGGCGCCATACGATAGTTACGACCGGATACGAATCCGGTAAATATCTGCCATACTGTGTCTTTGTGGTGATCAATTGCTGGCCACGATAACCACAGAGACACAGAGCGCAGAGAACCGGTTGCCACGGCAGTCCGGTTCGCGGTGTTCAGTTAATTAGATCGTGTACACAATTTTGGTAAGGAGCGCATGATGAGTTCGAACGGGCCCCTGATTCACCTCTCTGACGTAAAGAAGGTTTTCTACACAGACGAGGTCGAAACACACGCACTCTCAGGTATTCACCTGGACATTAAACAAGGTGAATACATTTCCATTGCCGGACCCTCGGGCTGCGGCAAATCTACTCTTCTATCGATTCTCGGTCTGCTCGATACGGCGACCGACGGCAAGTACATTCTCAATAACCACCCCGTCGAAAACCTTTCGCTTTCGGAACGAGCGAGGATCAGAAACCGGGAAGTCGGGTTCATCTTCCAGAGTTTCAACCTGATCGGCGACCTTACGGTTTACGAGAACGTTGAACTCCCATTGACCTATCGCGGGATGAGTTCTGCCGAGCGAAAGAAACGCACGACGGAAGCTCTCGAGCGCGTCGGCATGGCGCATCGTGCGAAACACTTGCCGAGCCAGCTCTCCGGCGGTCAGCAACAGCGCGTCGCAGTTGCGCGTGCAGTTGGTGGACAGCCGAGCATCCTGCTCGCAGACGAGCCGACCGGAAACCTCGACTCGACAAACGGCGAAGCGGTGATGGAGCTGATGCGCGAGTTGCACCGTGGCGGCGCAACCATCTGCATGGTGACTCACGATCCGCGTTACGCACAGCACGCCGATCGCATCGTCCACTTATTCGACGGACTGATCGTAGAAGAAGAAGCAGGAGCAGACCGGCGCGAGATTCGGGAAGCCAAGCGCGAATTGGCCGAGAGCGGGTTTGGAGCTATTTCATGATCAGCCTGCGGGGTATTGAAAAGGCATTTCCACATGGTCCAACGAAGACGTACGTGCTTCGCCGGATCGATCTGGACATCAAGGCGGGTGAGTTTGTTTCGATCATGGGCCCGTCAGGCGCAGGCAAGTCGACCTTGCTGCACATCCTGGGGATGCATGATCAATCCTGGACTGGTGAGTATTACTTCGAAGACACGCCGGTCCACAAGCTCGATGGGAAGAAGCGCGCCGCGCTGCGCAATCAAAACATCGGGTTTGTTTTTCAAAGCTATCACCTCCTCGACGATCAAACCGTCTTTGAAAATCTCGAGTTGCCGCTTTCGTATCGCGACGTCAGTAAGAAAGACCGGCAATCGATCGTCTGCGACACGCTCGATCGTTTTCAGATGGTAGGCAAAAAGGATCTCTTCCCGACTCAACTTTCAGGTGGCCAGCAACAACTCGTCGGCATTGCTCGCGCTGTTGTTGCAAGTCCGCGAATCATCCTTGCCGACGAGCCGACTGGAAATCTCCATTCGGCCCAGGGCAAAGAGATCATGGACATGTTCAAGCGCTTAAATGAAGAAGGTACGACCATTGTGCAGGTGACGCACTCGGAAATTAATGCGGCCTATGGCAATCGGATCGTGCGCCTTGAAGACGGCTGGATAGTTAATCAGGAGCAGGAGCAGAAGACAGGAGCGGCATATTAGCTGCGTGCGCTTGCCAGACTGCCGGCCGAAATAATTTTCCCTGTAGTTGCTCAATAGACGGTAAACGAACGTGGATCGTTTAGGCGTGAAACGTTGACGTCACCAGTGTGTCTTGAGCCAGAGGTAGGAAGTCATGAATACAATGGCAGCTCAAATTCCTCGCACTCTCATCGCCGACGATCAACCCGACGTGCGCGCAGCCTTGCGACTTCTCCTCAAAGGCGCGGGTTATCAAACCGAAGCGGCAGACTCGCCCGCGGCCGTGCTCGATGCGATCAAGCAGCAGAAGTTTGATCTCGTGCTGATGGATCTGAACTACGCGCGCGACACCACGTCAGGAAAAGAAGGTCTCGATCTCATCTCCCGAATTCAGGCGCTCGATCACGACCTGCCGATCGTCGTGATGACGGCATGGGCCACCGTCGATCTCGCGGTTGAATCGATGCGACTCGGCGTGCGCGACTTCGTGCAGAAGCCATGGGAAAACTCGGGACTGTTGCGCAAGTTGAGAACCCAGATCGAGCAGGGCCGCGCGCGCAGGCGTGAGCAGAGCCGCGAGCACCAGTTAAAGATCGAACTAGACGAAGCGCGAGAGATTCAGCGTGGATTGATGCCGCGCAAGATGCCGAACCTGGCAGGCTTTAGTCTCGCCAGTGCATGGCAGGCTGCGCACGATGTGAGCGGTGATTATCTCGCTGCGTTCAAACTGAACGAGGCGCACGCGGCTGTCTGTATCGCTGACGTTGCGGGAAAAGGTTTTCCCGCTGCGCTATTGATGTCGAATATGCAGGCGGCGTTGAAGTCGCTTGCTTCGGAGAATATTTCGCCGAGTGAGCTGTGCGTGAAGTTGAACAAACTGATGTGCGGCAACACGCCGTTGCAGAAGTTTATCAGTTGCTTCTATGGCGACCTCGATGTTCCGAATCGCACGCTGACCTACACGAACGCTGGTCACAATCCTCCGATTCTGATGCGCCGCAATGGTGAGTGTATTCATCTCGAGGACGGCGGGCGCGTGATTGGCGCGTTCACCGATTCGAACTACGCGCAGCGACAGATCAAGTTTTGCGAAGGCGACAAGCTGTTGCTGTTTACCGATGGCGTGACGGAAGCGCGCAATGCTTCGGGTGAAGAGTTTGGCGACGAGCGGTTGCAGGAATGCGTGCGAGCTTATCGCGGGCGCAACGCTGCCGAGCTGCGAACGACGATTCTCAACGAGGTCACGCAGTTTTGCGGTGATAACTTCGACGACGATGCCGCGCTGATGGTCGTCGTCGCGGAGTAGCCCACAAAAGGCACAAAAAGGAGCCGGTTATGGAGAGTCTTCGAAGCGATATCACCTACGCAATCAGGAATCTCTGGAAGCGGCCTGGTTTTACTCTCGTCGCCGTCCTCACACTCGCACTCGGCATCGGCGCGAACACTGCCATATTCAGCGCGATCAACGCGCTCATACTGAATCCCCTGCAATTCCATGAACGTCGATCGCGTCGTTGCGATCTGGGACAAGTCGCCCAGTCGTGGCTATGACCACAACGAAGTCACCTTCGCGAACTACCTCGACTGGCAGGCCCAGAACCAGTCGTTCGAACAGCTCGCTCTCTATCGCTGGTGGAACGCCAATCTCGCCGGCATCGATCCGCCCGAACGCATTCAGGGGTTTTTAGTAACCGCAAATTATCTCGACGCGCTCGGCATGAAGCCGATCCTGGGCCGCAATTTTTTGCCCGAAGAGAATCAACCCGGCAAGGACACCGTCGCGATCATCAGTCACAGTCTCTGGCAGAGGCGCTTCGGCGGCGATCCAAACATCCTCAACAAGACGATCACAACCAACGCCGTCGTTCGCACGATCGTGGGAGTGACGCCGGAACATTTCAACTATCCCAAAGGTGGCGAGGTCTATGGGCCTCTGGCGATCACGCCGGAGATGATCAAGAACCGGCGCACTCACACCTTCTACGTTGTCGGGCGACTCAAACCCGGCGTCACCATTGCGGGTGCGCAAAGCGATATCGACAACATTACTGCACGTCTCGAACAGCAATATCCCGAGGACAACAAGGGATGGGGCGCGACAGTCTATCCAATCGTTGCCGACACAGTGCGAACCTACGACACAGCGATCTGGGTTTCGATGGCGGCGGTTGCATTTGTACTGCTAATCGCATGCGCGAACGTTGCCAATCTCATGCTCGCGCGCGCGAGTGGACGTCAAAGAGAGATCGCGCTGCGGGCCGCGTTGGGCGCGAGTCGCTGGCGCATCATCCGGCAGTTGCTGACTGAGAGCGTGATCGTGGCGTTGATCGGCGGCGTGTTGGGAGTTCTGGTTGCTTTCTGGGGCATCGATGCGTTGCGGGCAGCGAACCCAGGGAACGCGGCCAGGTTTGCGCCGGGCTGGCATCAGTTGGGCCTCAATTTCACGGTCCTCGCCTTCACGTTAGGGCTTTCGTTGTTTAGTGGAATTGTTTTCGGACTTGCTCCGGCTTTGCAGGTGTCGAAACCCAACCTCAACGATTCATTGAAAGAAGGAAGCCGGCAAACGTCCGGACGATCGCATGGACTGCGAAGCTCGCTCGTGGTTTTTGAGGTTGCGCTCTCGCTCGTGTTGCTCGTTGGTGCTGGCCTGGCTCTTCGCACTTTCCTGGCACTTCATCAAAACTGATCCCGGTTTCAATCCTGAAAACCTGCTGACGATGAATCTTATGTTGCCGTCAGCAAAATACACGGACGAACCCAAGCGCGCGGCTTTTTACAGCGACCTGATTCAGCGCGTGAAAGTCAACGCCAGGTGTCGAGTCAGCCGCAGCCGTCAATTATTCTGCCGCTTGGTGGATCGAATTCGTCGGACGCTTATCTGGTTGAAGGTGAGGTCGAACCACCACCGGGTCAGGAGAACCTCGGACGCTATCGTGTCTGCACACCCGACTATTTCCAGACGATGGGAATTCGAGTCGTCAAAGGCCGTAGCTTTACTGATCAGGACAAAGCAGGCGCACCATCCGGTAGTCATCGTCAACGAAGCATTCGCGCGCCAGCACTGGCCCAACGGAGACGCCGTCGGCAAACGCATTCGCTTATATGGACCACTGGAAAAAGCATCCTGGATACGAAGTCGTCGGCGTCATTCAGGACGTGAAGCACGAACTGAACATTCCAGTCACGCCCGAATATCTACCTGCCGTACGCACAGGACGTGTGGAGTGGGATGGTGCTCGTTGCGAGGACCACGTGGATCCGGCGTCGCTCGCATCTGCGCTGAGGCAGCAGGTCTGGGCCATTGATAAGGACCAACCAGTGTTCGATGTGCATACGATGAAGGAAGTGCGATCCATTTCAATTGGAATGTATTCGTCTGGATCAGTGATGCTGGGGATCTTTGCTGGTGTGGCATTGTTGCTTGCATCCGTTGGCATTTATGGCGTGATGGCGTTCGCAGTGACGCAACGCACGCAGGAGATTGGAATTCGCATGGCGCTCGGCGCACGCGCGCTCGACGTTTTGAAGCTTGTGATCAAACACGGAATGAAGCTCGCGGTGTTGGGAATCGCAATCGGCTTGGCCGGCTCGTGGGCGCTCACTCGGTTTATGAAGGGTTTGCTCTTCGGCGTCGAGCCGACCGATCTGTTGACGTTCAGTTTGGTGTCGCTCTTTTTGCTCGGGGCTGCATTCGTCGCGTGTTATTTGCCGGCGCGGCGCGCAACGAAAGTCGATCCACTGGTGGCGCTGAGATACGAGTAAGGCATTGCCGATTGCCAATTGCCGATTTGAAGAAAGGGCTCGGTGAAATTGGCAATTGGCAATCGGAAATTGGCAATAAGATCATGGAAACACTATTCAAAGATATTCGCTATGGGTTGAGAGGGTTGCTGAAGCGCAAGGGTTTCGCGGCGATCGCCGTGCTCACGCTCGCGCTCGGCATTGGCGCGAACACTGCGATTTTCACGTTGGTTAACGCCGTGATGCTGAAGTCTCTTCCGGTGCAAAAGCCGGAGGAGTTAGTGCTATTCAGCGATCTGACCAGCGAGGGCACGTCGTTCGAGGATAGTCCACGCACAGGTGTATGGCCGCGCTTCTCGTACGCGTCCTACGAATACTTTCGCGATCACAATCAATCATTCCAGGACCTCAGCGCACTACGCAGCGGCATCAGCCGGCTCAGCGTCAGACAGACCGATTCACAAGCAAGCGCGGCGGCAAGAGCCAGAGGTCATCTCGTAACCGGAAACTATTTTTCAGTTCTTGGCGTGCGGGCGATGCGCGGACGCGTGCTCACACCCGATGACGACAACCCGAGCGCGCAGCCAGCCGCAGTGATGAGTCATCGATACTGGGAGCAGGAACTAAACAGCGATCCTTCGATCGTCGGCAAGGACATCATCATCAACGGGACGAACTTCACCGTCGTCGGCATCACTCCAAAAGAATTCTTCGGCGAGCGCGTGCGACGTCCACCGGATTTTTGGTTGCCACTGTCATTTCATCCACAGATCGAACTGCGCGACTCGTTTCTCGAAGACAAGCAAGCCTACTGGCTCATGATCATGGGCCGGCTCAAACCCGGTGTCACGATGGACCAGGCAGCAAGCCAGCGTGAATCTTGCGTTACGGCAGTTCCTTACCGAGCAAGCTGGCAGCCAACTCACCGAACAGCGACAGAAGGGAATTCAAAACACCTCAGTCACGCTTGTTGAAGGCAAGGGCGGCATTTCCGGACTTCGCAAAGAGTACTCAACGCCGTTACGCATGCTCATGGCCATCGTCGGCATGGTGCTGCTAATCGCGTGCGCTAACGTCGGCAGTCTGCTGTTATCACGCGCTGCTTCACGCAAAGCCGAGATCTCTTTGCGCATGGCACTCGGCGCAACTCGTTGGCGAATCATTCGGCAACTGCTCACTGAGAGCATGTTATTGGCGCTCGTCGGTGGTGTTTGTGGTGTGCTGCTGGCCCAATGGGGTGTAACTGTACTTGTGCGTTTGGTGGCTGAAAGCTCGCCTCTCGATACGCGACCTGACGCAGGGATTCTGGCATTCACCGCGGGAGTATCGATCATCGCAGGGCTCCTGTTTGGCTTGGTTCCAGCCGTTCAGGCGAGCCGCGCAAATCTGTCGGCGGCGATCAAAGAGCGAAGTCGCACCAGAAGCGGCTTTATGCGACTGAGTTTGTCGTCGCTGATGGTTGTGACGCAGGTAGCGCTCTCGATGGTTCTACTCACCGGCGCGGGATTGTTCGCGCGTAGCCTCGTGAAGCTTGCAGAACGAGGATGTGGGTTTCGAGCGGAACAACATGCTTCTCCTCGGCATAGATGCACGCCTGGCCGGATACAAACCCACTGAACTCGCAACGCTCTACCAGCAGGTAATCGAACGGCTTGAATCCGTGCCTCAGGTTAGATCTGTGTCGATGGCGACTTACGCGCCGATCGCCGGTTCGAGGAGGTCCAGCAGTATCCAGCTCACCGGGTATACGCCGCAGCCGGGTGAAGACATAGTCGTCGAAGATGTTTTGACTGGACCACGATATGCCGAGACGCTCGGAGTCCCCTTGTTGCGTGGGCGTGAAATCGAAATTCGAGATACCGCTGCGTCGCAGCGTGTGGCCGTCGTTAATTCAACTTTCGCGGAGAAATACTTCCAAGGTCAGAACCCGGTCGGGCGAACGTTCACGTTCGACGATGAGACCGACGATGGCGCGCCGCTCGAGATCGTCGGAGTTGTAGGAGACTTCAAGTCGGGTGACGCGCGCGAGAAGCCTGAGCCCGCCGTGTATCGTCCGATTCTTCAGATTCAGGAGCAGGGCGCTTACTCGAATACGGTCCACATCCGCACGATCGGCGATCCGACCCCGCTTATCCCGCAAGTGCGGCAGATGATCAACCAGATCGACGACAAGCTTCCGATCTTCGACGTCACGACGCTCAACGATCAACTAAGTGAAAACCTGAATCAGGATCGACTGATTGCGCAGCTCGTGAGTTTCTTCGGCGCGCTGGCGCTGACACTCGCGTGTATCGGTTTGTATGGCGTGATGGCCCACGGCGTCGCGCGTCGCACGAATGAGATCGGTATTCGCATGGCACTCGGCGCGCGCGGCGGCAACATCGCGTGGATGGTGTTGCGGGAGACGTTATATCTGGTGCTGGCTGGTTTACTGGTCGGCGTGCCCGCAGCGTTGCTCGGAGCGCGTTTGATCTCGACACAACTGTTTGGAATGAGCCCGACGGATCCGATCACATTGGGAGCAGCGGCCTTGATCCTGACGTTCGTCGCATTGCTCGCGGGTTATCTGCCCGCGCGCCGCGCGTCGCGCGTGAATCCGCTGACGGCGCTTCGTTACGAATGAAAGGCTATCCACAGATTACACAGATTAACAGAAATGAATCTGTGTAATCTGCGGATGGATTTAATCAATGGACTCGATCATCAAAGACATTCGCTATGGATTGCGAAGTTTGTTGAAGCGGCCAGGGGTTACTGCCATCGCTCTCATCGCGCTGACGCTTGGGATTGGAGCGAATACCGCAATCTTCAGCCTCGTGAATGCTGTTGCGCTCCAGCCTCTGCCGTATCCGGATTCCGATCGACTCGTATGGGCATGGGGAACCGTTCGTAACAGGATCAGCCGTGGGAGTGTTTCGCCGGCCGATTACCTCGACTTTCGCAGCCAGAACAAAACCTTCGAACATTTCGGCGCTTCAGGCACGCTCCCAAATCCAGTGAATCTCACGGGCATTGGTGATCCGGAACGCCTCACAGCATCGCGTGTGACCGGGAACTATTTCGATGTCTTTGGAGTAGCGCCGGCGCTCGGTCGCGGATTCTCGCTCGATAACGAAAAGACTGGTAACGATCAGGTCACTGTACTCAGCCACGCGTTATGGCAGAAACGGTTTGGTGGCGATCCCCAGATCGTTAACAAGACGATCATTCTTGACAGCAAACCAACTCAGGTCATCGGCGTGATGCCAGCCCATTTTAAGGTGCCACAGATGGTTGAGTTGTGGGTGCCGATGAACTTCGATTCGGATCCGGAAATGAAGATGCGCCAGGCGCACTTTTTCCGGCCCGTAGGCAGATTGAAAGCCGGCGTCAGCGTGGTGCAGGCGCAATCCGACATCGATTCAATCGCAGCTGGACTGGAGGAACAGTTCCCCGACTCAAACACCGGGAAAACTCTTGGTCTGGTTTCGTTGCATGAACAGCTGCTCGGCAACAGTCGCAGTTTCGTCTTTATTCTTTTCGGTGCTGTCGGGTTGGTATTGCTCATTGCTTGCGCGAACGTGGCCAACCTGTTGCTGGTTCGCGCGGCTGCGAGGCAAAAGGAGATTGCGTTACGGACCGCACTCGGCGCGAGTCAATCGCGAATCATTCGCCAGATGATCACTGAGAGTTTGTTGCTTGCGATCGTGGGCGGGGCGCTCGGCGCACTGCTGGCGGTTTGGGGCGTTGAGCTGTTGGTAGCGTTGAGCGCGGACAGCCTGCCCCCAACGGTGACGGTAAAGATCGATTCGACGGTGCTGGCGTTTACGCTCCTTATCTCAATCGTGACCGGAGTGTTGTTTGGTTTGGCGCCAGCCTTTCGCACGTTGAAAGTAAACCTCATAGATACGTTGAAAGAAGGAGCGCGCGGTGCTGAAGGTACCCTGCGAAATAGAACGCGTAGTTTCCTCGTCGTTTTCGAAAGCGCCGTCGCTGTGATGTTGCTGATTGGCGCGGGACTGCTGGTGCGAAGTTTGATTGAACTGCAACGCGTCGATCCGGGTTTCGACTCAAATAATATTTTGACGTTCGAAATTGCCTTGCCGCGGGCGAAATATGACGTTGAAGGAAAGCCGGCCAGTTTCTTCGAGCAGCTCGAGACCCGCATTGCCTCGTTACCCGGCGTTGAATCCGTAGGTCAAATTTCGGAGCTTCCATTCAGTGGCCAACTCAATGACGTTCCTTTTATTGTAGAAGGACGCCCCGCGGTTTCACCCGAGAACGCCTTTAGCGCTGACTGGCGTCGCGTTAACCAAAACTACCTCAGCGCGCTCCGTATTCCTCTGCTGCGCGGTCGCAACTTCACTGAGCAGGAGGTTAGACAAAGTGACAAGGTAGTGATCGTCAGTCAACAACTCGTCGCTACGGCTTTTCCGAATGAAGATCCATTAGGCAAACGTCTCTTCTCAATAAGCGAAAAGCCATACGAGATCATCGGCGTCGTGGGCGACATTCGTCATTCATCGCTCGCAAACCAACCGTTCGCCACGATGTACCTCCCCACTCGCGGTGCCGGCAGGATGAATCTGGTGGTTCGCACACAGGGGGATCCTTTAAGCATTGTCGGTGCAGTGCGCAAAGAGGTGCATGCAATAGATCCGGACCAGCCGATCGCGCAGGTCAAGAGGCTGAGTGATTGGGTCGATTCATCAGTGGCTGCTCCACGCTATCGCACGACGTTGCTCGCGCTGTTCGCGGCGCTGGCGATGATCCTCGCCGCGACTGGAATCTACGGTGTCATGTCCTACTCAGTCGCGCAGCGAACACATGAAATCGGAGTGCGAATGGCGTTGGGCGCGCGACAGCTTCATGTGTTGGCGATGGTAGTCCGGCAGGGAATGGTTTTGGCGCTGGTTGGAGTGGCGCTCGGTTTGGCGGGCGCGTTTGCGTTGACGCGTGTGATGTCGACATTGCTGTTCGGAGTTACGGCCAAGGATCCGGTTACGTTTGGTGTGGTTGCGGCGTTGTTGATTGTGGTGGCTTTTGTCGCGTGCTTCGTCCCCGCGCGTCGCGCGACGAAGGTCGATCCGCTGGTGGCGCTGCGTTATGAATAATGTCATTGCCGATGTCCAATTGCCGATTGCCGATTTGAGTCGGGCAATTCAAAGAAATAAATCTGGCAATCGGCAATTGGAAATTGGAAATAAAAGTCGATGGATTCGATTATTCAAAGACATTCGTTATGGCGTGCGAGGGTTGTTGAAGCATCCCGGGTTCACCGGGATCGTTGTGATAACGCTCGCGTTAGGCATTGGAGCAAGCACCGCGATCTTCAGTGTCGTCGATAGCGTGCTGCTGCGGCGCTTGCCCTACCGAAACGCGGAACGGATCGTCGCGATTCAGGAAGTCACTCCGGAAGGTAAACGCATTCAAACAACGTCTGGAAACTTTCTTGACTGGCGCGCGCAGAATTCGGTTTTTGAGCACCTGGCTGCGATCAGGACCTCGCCTGTGAACCTGGCGCTCGCTGATCAGGCAGAACGAGTCGAGCTCGCGCAAACGAATGCGAACTTCTTCGATGTTTTCGGAATCACCCCACAATACGGGCGCCTGTTCATACCTCAAGACGAACAGTCCGGACACCAGCCCGTCGTTGTCGTCAGCGATTCACTCTGGCAAAGACGCTTTGGCTCAGACCCCGCGATCGTCGGCAAGCCAATCATGCTTGACGGCACGAGCTACACCGTGATCGGTGTTGCGCCGCCAGGTTTTCAATATCCAGACAAAACGGAAGTGTGGTTGCCACCGTTGCAACTCGTGCCCGAGTTGTACCCCGGACAGGATCTGCAAAACCGTCGCATGGGTTACCTCACGGCGGTTGCACTCGTGAAGCCAGGTGTTTCCGTCCCACAAGCGGCGGGTGAAATGGAGACCATCACTGCGCGTCTCCGGCAGCAGTATCCCGACAACAACAACCGTCGTTTCAATCGCGTTGTCTCAATGCACGAGCACCTCATCGGCGAAACGAACAAACTCTTGTGGCTGTTGTTAGGCGCCGTCACGTTCGTGTTGCTCATCGCCTGCGCGAACGTCGCAAATCTCCTGCTTGCGAGTGGCGCTTCGAGACACAAGGAGATGGCGATACGCACTGCGCTCGGTGCGTCGCGCTGGCGTGTAATGCGCCAGTTGTTTACGGAGAGCACGATCCTTGCGCTCAGCGGTGGTGCTGTTGGGCTACTGATTGCTTACTGGGGACTCACTGCGATCACCAAACTCTTGCCTGGTGATTTTCCTCGCCTCAACGAGATTCAGTTGGACCTGCGCGTGCTCGCCTTCACGTTTGCTGCGTCGGTGCTCACTGGAATTCTCTTTGGCCTGGCGCCGGCACTGCAAATCTCCCGGCCCGGCGTTCAGGATGCAATCAAAGAGAGTGGACGCGGTTTAGCCGGAAGTCTTCGCAAGAGTCGCTTTCGTCAGGCGCTGATCATCGGTGAGGTGGCGTTGTCAGTCGTGTTGTTGGCTGGCGCCGGTCTGCTCTTCAGAAGCTTTGTGCGCCTTCAGTCAGTCGACACTGGCTTCGTCTCGCAACAAGTGTTGACCGCAAGGATCACCGTTGCGGGTGGAAACTATACCGAGCACCCACAATTCGTGAAGTTTTACAACCAGGTGCTCGAGAAAGTCACCGCAGCTTCCGGGTGTTCAGGATGCAGGGGTCATTAACACGTTGCCGTTGGACAAAGGCCCGACGAGCGCATTCAGAGTGGAAGGACGTCCGGTTACCACTCCCGACAAGTGGCCTCCCGTGAACTATCGCACGGTCACTCCGAATTACTTTCGTGCGATGAGCATTCCGATCGTGCAAGGCCGCGGTTACACCGAACGCGACAATGACGATGCGCCAAACGTGATTATTATTAATCAGAAACTTGCGGACTCGGTGTTTGCCGGTGAGAACCCCGTCGGGAAGAGAATCACTTTCGGGAATACCGACGAGAATGGCCAGCCTCGCTGGTTTGAGATAGTCGGCATTGTGGCAAACGTTCGCAGCCTCGAACTGCGAGAGGAGGCGGAATCAGAGCTCTACTTCTCAGCCTACCAGGATATGTGGCCTCGCATGTCGCTCGTGGTTCGTTCGAGCGTGGAGCCGGCGAGTCTCGGCGCTTCGGTCCGCAACGTCGTCAACGAGGTTGATAAAACCATTCCTGTGTCGAGAATTGAGACGATGGAGCACGTCGTCAGCCAGTCGATCACGCAGTCGCGCTTCAACCTGTTTCTGCTCGGACTCTTCAGCGCAGTCGCTCTGCTTCTTTCAGCCGCGGGTATCTACGGCGTTACTGCTTACACGGTTACACAGCGAACGCACGAGCTCGGTATTCGTCTCGCGCTGGGCGCGCAGGTGAGTGACGTGCTGAAGATGATCCTGGGCCAGGGAATGGCGGTGATTGGAGTTGGGTTGGTACTGGGGTTGGTGGCGGCGTTCGGGTTGATGCGTTTGCTCAGAAGTTTGCTGTTCGGTGTTGGTGAAAACGATCCGGCGACGTTCGTCGCGATCACGCTGGTGTTGTTCCTCGTAGCGCTCGTGGCCTGTTACATCCCCGCGCGCCGCGCAACGAAGGTCGATCCGCTCGAGGCGCTGAGGGCTGAGTAGGGCATGACAACATGGATTCCTTAATCAAAGACATCCGTTTTGGAATGCGCGGGCTGATGAAGCGGCCGGGTTTTACGGCGGTTGCCGTGATCACGTTGGCGCTAGGCATCGGCGCGAACTCTGCGATCTTTAGTGTTGTCAATGCTGTGCTCCTGCGTCCGCTGCCGTACAAGGATCCCGATCGGCTCATGGTCCTGTGGGAACGGCGTGAGAACTCGGGTCGTGCAAACCTGCCTCTGTCCGGACACGAATACGCCGCATTCAAGGAACGCAGCAACGTCTTTGACGCGCTCACGCTGACTCAACCGAATGCATACAACCTCACTGGCAGAGGCGATCCGGTGATGGTCGATGTCGGCGAAGTCTCGACGGAGTACTTCAACATTGTCGGCGTGCCGCCAATGCTCGGTCGAACGTTTGCTCCGGGTGAGGATCAGCAGGGCGGCGCAAAAGTAGTGGTCCTGAACCACCAGCTCTGGACGGAGCGTTTCGGATCAGATCCAACCGTCGTCAATCAAACGGTTCGCATGAACGATCAGAGTTACACAGTGATCGGGGTCATGCCGAAGTTGGAATTGGTGCCGCACGTGCTCGTGCCGATCGACATGCGCGGTGAGTTGCGCAAAGTCGGAAAGCACAGTCATCAGGTGATTGGCAGGCTGAAGCCGGGCGTCACGTTGGGCCAGGCGCAGGCTGAATTGGCCCGTGTTGCGCAACAGGTGCAACAGGAATTTCCCGATGCGAATCGCGGGCACGGAATTCAGGTCGTTGGTCTTCACGAAGACATCACTGGCAGCGCACAACTTCCATTACTGACGCTATTCGCAGCAGTCGGTTTTGTTTTGCTGATTGCGTGCGCGAACGTCGCGAACCTTCTGTTGAGCCGTGCAGCTTCACGTCAGAAAGAGATGGCGATCAGAACGGCGCTCGGAGCCGGACGCTGGCGCTTGATCAGGCAAACGCTGACGGAGAGTTTGTTGCTGGGCATTCTTGGCGGTGGGCTCGGACTGTTCGCAGCGGTATGGCTTGTCACGCTGTTGAGCAAGATCACTGCCGTAAACATTCCTCGGCTCGACAACATCAGCATCGACAACCGGGTCTTGTTGGTTACGTTTGGATTCTCAATTCTCACCGGACTGCTGACTGGGATCGCCCCCGCATGGCGTAACTCAGAACCACGCCTCTACCACTGGATCCAGGAAGGAATGCGAAGTTCGTTCAATCCCGGTCGACGTCGCATCAGCAGCGCGCTCGTAGTCGCCGAGGTTGCGCTTGCCGTCGTGCTACTCGTCGGCGGCGGTTTGATGCTGAAGAGTTTCGTCCAACTTTTGCGAGTTGATCCAGGGTTTGAGCGGAACCACGTGTTGCGACTCGATTTTGCGCTGCCCGGTCTCAAATATCGTGAGCCAGAGCAAAGGACCGCTTTCTACAACGAATTGCTCGGGCGGCTGGAGACGTTGCCGGGTGTCGAATCTGTTGGCGCGACGACGAACACACCACTCGGTCCCGCTGAAAACTGGAGCGGCTTCGCCATCGAAGGTCGTCCGGATCCGCCGCAGGGAGATCAACAACAGGCTGCAATGCGCACGGTGAGCGACGACTACTTCCGCACCATGCAGATTCCACTGCGGAAGGGAAGATTTTTCAACAACTCCGACGCGCGTGTTGCGCTGCCACTGGTTCGGTGGTTCGAACAGCAGCCCTTCCCCGAACGCTTCAACGAACCCCAGGCCGCGCCCGCAGTGATCATTAATGAAACGATGGCAAGGCTCTACTGGCCCAATGAAGATCCTCTCGGCAAGCGAATGCGGATCATTCATAGCCCGTGGTTGACGATCGTCGGTGTCGTTGGCGACGTGCGTCACACGGGGCTAAACACGCCCCCCAATCCGGAAATGTACCTGTCGCAACTTCAGGAGCCGCAGTCGTCGATGGCGGTGCTGGCGCGTACGACCGGCGATCCGCTTCAGTTGGCGGCGGCTGCTCGCGAGCAAGTGAAGGCGATGGACAAGGATCTGCCTGTGACCGTCACGACGATGGACCAGATTTTTCGCAAATTCACTCGCCGGACAACGGTTCAACACCTCGCTGTTAGGTGTTTTCGCGGCAGTTGCTCTGTTGCTGGCGATGATCGGCGTTTTTGGGGTGATCAACTATTCCGTTGCTCAGCGCACGCACGAGATTGGAATTCGTCTCGCGCTCGGTGCGCAGCGTCGCGATGTCTTTAAGTTGGTTGTTGGACAGGGACTGTTGCTGGCGTTGGTTGGCGTGGTTGTGGGAACAGCCGCGGCCGTTGCGTTGACGCGTTTGATCGCGGGAATGCTTTACGGTGTCAGTCCGACAGATGGGCCAACGTTTGTTGTTGTGTCGTTAGTTGTGACGATGGTTGCGTTTTTGGCGTGTTATTTACCGGCGAGAAGGGCGACGCGGGTCGATCCATTGATCGCGCTACGTTACGAATAGGACCGATAGGACGGATAAGACTTATATGTTGAAGGATTTGCGCCATAGCGTTCGGAGTCTGCTGAGAAATCCAGGCTTCACGGCGGTCGCTGTTATCACGCTGATGCTCGCGATCGGTGTGAACACGACGATTTTCAGCGTCGTCAATGCGGTGCTGTTGAAAGCGTTGCCGTTTCAAGAGCCAGAGCAACTTGTATCGGTCCAGACAGTCGCTGAAGCGGGTGGGTTACCAGGCATCGCCGGTCATCAGTATCTAGCCTGGAAAGATCGGAACACCTCTTTCGACGATCTCGCGGCTTTCACTGATAACAACTTCAACCTCACGGGCAACGGCGAACCTGAGCGCATCTCGTGCGCGCTAGTGACCGCGAGTCTCTTCACCACGCTCAAAGCGCAACCTCTGCGCGGTCGGTTCTTTCTGCCGGAAGAGGACAAACCCGGCGCGAATAACGTCGTGATTGTCAGCGAACGTTTTTGGCAACGTCGCTACGGGCGCGACGAAACAATCCTGCAAAACACTCTCACACTCGACAACAAGCCTTATTCGATCGTCGGCGTGATGCCCGCCAGTTTTCGTTTTCCGGGTGAGTTCGACGTTTGGCTTCCGCTAGCTCTCGATCCTGTCCGAGAAACTAAAGGCGACTTGTTTTCTTTGATCGAAATGGTCGGGCGTCTCAAACCGGCAGCGACCCTTGCAGGTGCGCAAACTGAATTGAACTCGATCGCTCGACAACCGTTAGAGCCGGGCAGGGAACCGTTGGAGGCTGCCACGGTTGAAGTTGTACCACTCCACCAGCAACTCGTCTCCGGCGTTCGCCTGACTGTATTGATCCTGTGGGGCGCCGTCGGACTCGTGATGTTGCTCGCGTGTGTCAACGTTGCGAGCCTGATGATTTCGCGCACGCTGGCGCGGCAGCGTGAGCTGGCGGTGCGAGCTGCAATTGGTGCACGACGGTGGCAATTGATACGTCAACTGCTTACTGAGAGCGTCGTCATCGGTCTCGCCGGTGGTGCGTTGGGCCTACTCGTCGCGGTGTGGGGAACACGTGCGATTGCCGGTCTGGTCCCAAAGGGATTAACCACCTCTGTTTACGATCTAGATAACATTCGACTCGACTGGCGCGTCTTTGCCTTCACCTTCGGGCTCTCGGTTCTCACGGGGATCGTGTTCGGCCTGGCGCCTGCGCTCACCTCGTCGAAGCCCGATTTGAACAAAGTTCTTCGATCCAGCCGCTCGTTTGGTTTGATGAGTTTTGGACTGCGCAGTTTTCGCGGATGGCTCGTCGTCGTCGAACTCGCACTCGCAGTTGTGCTGTTGCTGGGCGCGGGCCTGCTGGTACGAAGCTTCAACAAATTGATGGCAATCGATCTCGGCTTCGATCGTGAAAACGTGTTGACGTTTCGAGTCGGCCTGCCGCGCTCAAAATATTCCAAGCCAGACCAAGTCGAAGCTTTTCATAAAGACTTACTACAGCGCCTTAACGCGTTGCCGGGTGCGCAAAACGCCGGATCGATCAACCACTCACCGCTCCAGGGCCATGCAATGATCGCTTTTATCGGCATCGAAGGACATCCGCCACTCGATCGAAAGAAAGATCCGCCGGTCGGAATCGGCGTCGTCGACGGCGAGTATTTCAAGACGTTGAAGATACCGCTGCTCGCCGGTCGTCAATACGATGCGCGTGATGGAGCGGATGGGCAAAAGGTGACGATCGTAAACCAGGCGTTTGCGAAACGGTTTTTGCCCGACGGCGATGCGCTTGGAAAGCGAGTCACTTTCGGGTGTGAAGAGTCTGAAAGTTTTTGCCGGACCATCGTCGGAGTCGTAGGGAACATTCGACAGGAGAACATCACCGACGAAGCGATACCCGAAATATACGTGCCGTTCGCGCAAATGCCGATGAATGGGACGACAGTCATGGTTCGCACCGCATCCGATCCGCTCGCGCTCGTTGGAGCCGTTCGTGGTGAAGTGTTGGCCATCGATCCGAACCAACCCATCTACGACGTCAAGACACTATCGCAGCGCGTCAACGAAGTGTCTGCTGTTTCACGTTCGTTGATGGTGCTGTTCAGTGCGTTTGCGCTGCTGGCCGTGGTGCTCGGCGCGGTCGGAATTTACGGCATTGTCTCTTACTCGGTAACTCAGCGCACACACGAGATTGGAATTCGTATGGCGCTCGGCGCGAGGGCCGGGAACGTGTTGAGTTTGATCATGAAGAACGGTGTGACGCTGGTGTTGGCGGGCATTGTTATCGGAATCGCCGCGGCGCTCGCGTTGACGCGGTTCTTGACGACGCTGCTTTTTGGTGTGACGCCGACTGATGCTGTCACGTTCCTTTTTGTCTCCTCTGTGTTCTTTGTGATCGCCATGTTCGCCTCGCTGATTCCGGCGGTGAGGGCGACGCGAGTGGATCCTCTCGTAGCGCTTCGGTACGAGTAAAAGTTTGACAGGATTTCAGGATTAAAAACCATGATTAAAGACATTCGCTTTGCACTCCGCACTCTCGTCAAAAAGCCTGGATTTGTGATCGTTGCTGTGATGACGCTCGCGCTCGGCATCGGCGGCAGCACTTCGATCTTCACTGTTGTCGACGCGGCTCTGTTGCGTGGTCTGCCATACAAGTCGCCGGAACGGCTCTATCACGTTTGGGAGCAGGTGCCGAGACAGGAATTTCCGAAGCGTGAAATGTCTTATCCTGATTATCAGGACTACCAACAGAACAACGTCTTCGAAGGGTTAGCGGCGTACACCGGTGGCGGTGTGCTTCTGAGCGGGCAGGGCGAGACAGAGAGCGTTGCTGGTCCACGTGCGAGCGCGAATTTCTTTCAAGTGCTCGGCGTCGATCCGATTCTCGGAAGAACGTTTCAACCCGGTGAAGATCAACAAGGTGGCCCAAGGGTCACCGTCCTAACCTACGGCTTGTGGCAAAGAAGATTCGGTGGAGATCCCGGAGTTATCGGTCAGCAACTCACGGTTAATGGCGAGGGTTACACAGTTATTGGCGTTCTGCCCGCGAGTTTTCAGTTTGCACTCAGAAACAACGATCTCTGGTTGCCTTATCAGCCGACACAAAATCAACTGACCCGCCGCTTCATGCACGGCACTAATCTCATCGGGCGACTGAAACATGGTGTTGAGCCGGCTCAGGCCACGTCAGACTTGAATGTCATCGCGAGTCGCATCGAGCAACAGCATACCGATTCACACGCAGGAATAACCGCCAGGATTGTTCCGCTACAGGAAGAGATCGTCGGAACTGTTAAGCCGATCTTGTTGGTTCTGCTTGCTGCCGTCGGTTTTGTCCTGCTGATTGCTTGCGCGAACGTCGCGAGCTTGTTGCTGACGCGATCGCTTTCGCGACAAAAAGAGGTTGCGATCCGATCGGCGCTTGGAGCGAGTCGCTGGCGAGTTATCCGGCAACTTCTGACCGAGTCAGTTTTGCTGTCTCTCGTCGGCGGAACTGCCGGGTTGTTGATTGCTTACTGGGGTGTGCCGGCGCTCGTCGCAGCCATACCGCAACAACAATTGATCGCGATGCCGTTTCTCAAGGATCTCGGTCTCGACACGGGTATTCTGGCTTTTTCTTTCGCGCTTTCTCTCATCACAGGGCTAGTCTTCGGTCTCGCACCCGCATTGCAGTCTTCCCGGCTCGATCTCAACGAAGTGTTGAAGGAAGGTGGGCGTCATTCATCGGCGACCGCGAGTCATCGGCTTCGCAGCGCGCTCGTTGTGTCTGAGATCGCCCTTGCGGTAGTGCTCCTGGTCGGCGCCGGGCTCATGATGAAGTCTCTTTGGCGTCTATTGAACACCGACATCGGGTTCAGAACTGAGAATGTTTTGACGATGTCGATCGTCCTGCCGCCTGCGAAGTACACAGAAGCTAACCAGCAGGTCAATTTTAACAATCAACTTCGCGAACGTGTGCAGTCGTTGCCGGGTGTAGTGGGCGCAGGGACCATCAACATTCTGCCGGTTAACGGCGGCAACACGACGCGATTCTACGTCGACGGCGATCCGGTGCCGGCGCCGGGCCAGGAGATCGAGTCGAATATTCGAACGGTCAGTGACGACTACTTCAAGACTCTTGGCATTCCATTGCTTGCCGGACGGACGTTTGACACGCGTGACACACCGGATACGCCCGTCGGTGTCATCATCAACAAGACCATCGCCGATCGCGTGTTTGCTGGACGCGATCCCGTCGGGAAGCGCTTGAAATACCCGTCGGTCCAGGTTGATCCGATCACTGTGGTGGGCGTGGTCGGTGATGTAAAGATCACCGGGCTAGATGAGGCGGTGAAGCCAGTGCTTTACTACTCGTTCCGCCAGGGTCCATCTACGTTTGCGAATCTTGTCGCGCGCACCTCGTCCGATCCTAACACCCTGGCGACTTCCGTCCGCAATGAAGTTCGCAACCTCGAACCTGATGCCGCCATCCTGAATGTCCGCACTATGGACCAGATGATCTCGGAAACGCGCGCGTCGTTCATGCGACGTTTTCCGGCGTTGCTGATCAGCATCTTTGCGGGCGTTGCATTGTTGCTGGCGTCGATTGGTATCTACGGCGTCGTCTCATACTCGGTCAGTCAACAGACTCATTACATCGGCGTGCGCATGGCGCTGGGCGCGCGGCCGGCTGACATTCTCAAGATGGTTCTGAAGCAGGGGTTGGTGTTGGCGCTGCTGGGCGTCGGGATTGGAGTGTTGGCGGCGCTCGGATTGATGCGTTTGCTGAGCACGCTGCTTTTTGAAGTCAGCACGAACGACGTCGCAACTTTTTCGATCGTTCCGGGTGCGCTTTTTGTTGTCGCGTTGGTGGCGTGTTACCTGCCGGCGCGCCGCGCGACTAAGGTCGATCCGCTCGTGGCATTGAGGTACGAGTGAGTCATTGCCGATTGCCGATTGCCAATTGCCAATTTGAAAAGCAATCGGCAATCGGCAATCGGCAATGGCAATTGGAAATACTTTAATGGATTGTAACGATGCTTAACGATCTCAACTTCGGCATTCGAATGCTTCTCAAGAATCCTGCGTTCACAGTGGTGGCCGTGTTGTCGCTGGCTCTCGGGATCGGTGCGAATACGGCGATTTTTCAAGTGCTCAACGCCGTAAGGCTGAAGACCCTGCCAATCCAAAACGCCGGCGAAGTGGCGCAGATCAGGATGCGCGAGCATGACGTTGAATTGACGCGCGGCAACAAGGGAATGATGCGTTACGGTCCGATCACGAATCCTCTGTGGGAAAAAGTTCGTGACGGGCAACAGGGCTTCTCGACCATTGGTGCATGGGGTATCGGCGGATTCAACCTGGCCCAGGGAGGCGAGGTCCGGCCCGCGCGCGGTCTTTGGGTTAGTGGCAACTTCTTCAACGTTCTCGGTGTCAATCCGCAACTTGGCCGTACTTTCAACGAGGCCGATGATCAGCGAGGTTGCAACACACCCGGCGTAGTGATCAGTCATGGCTTCTGGCAAAGCGAATTCGGCGGGGCTCCCGATGTAATCGGTCGCAAGCTTACACTTTCCGATCATCAGCTCGACGTCATCGGTGTTACGCCGGCGAGTTTCTTTGGACTCGAGGTTGGCAAGTCATTTGATGTCGCAGTACCCATCTGCGCGGATCCGATCTTCTTAGGCGCGAACTCAAGACTCGACTCGGGAATTAGCTGGTGGTTGATGCCGATAGGACGGCTGCGGCCCGGTTGGACTGTGGGGCAAGCCAGCGCGCAATTGAGTTCAATGTCCACGGCGCTGTTTCAAGAGACTCTCCCCTCTAACTATCCAGCGGTGAGTGTGAACGATTACCTCAACTCGAAGCTAGAGGTAGTCGATGGCTCGTCAGGTTATTCAATTCTTCGTCAGAACTATGAACGGCCACTTTGGGTGTTGCTCATTATCGCCGGGCTGGTGCTTTTAATTACGTGCGCTAACCTCGCGAATTTGTTGTTAGCGCGCGGCAGCGCTCGAGAGCGCGAGATGGCAGTTCGCCAGGCAGTCGGAGCATCGCGTTTACGAATACTACGGCAGTTGCTGATCGAGAACGTGGTGCTGGCGGCAATCGGCACCGCGATAGGCGCGGGTTTAGCTCAACCTTTAACTCAACTCCTGGTCGCATCGATCGGCACGACTAACAACATTGTGTTTCTGGACGTCAGTCCTGATTTTAGAGTGCTGGCGTTTGCCGCTGGAGTTGCATTTCTCACATGTATCTTCTTCGGACTTGCGCCTGCAGTGCGAGCAACACGAATTAGTCCAGGTGCGGCAATGAAAGCAGCCGGTCGCGGACTTACGGCAGGGCGTGAGCGATTCAGCCTCCGGCGCGGTCTGGTGGTCTTTCAGGTCGCGGTCTCGCTCGTGCTCGTTGCCGGTGCTTTCCTTTTTAGTCGTAGTCTAAACAAGCTCCTCAATCTCGATGCCGGGTTCAATCAGAACAATCTTTTGATCTCGAGTGTTGGTTTTAACCGACTCAAGATTGAACCAGAGCAGCGACTCGCCTTCAGAGCCGAACTGATCGAAAGAATCAAGAACGTTCCCGGAGTTGACGATGTCGCTGAAATGGACACGTATCCGCTCACGGGAGGTGGCAGGGGTAACAACGTCTGGCTGGAAGGAAAAACTTCCGAGAGCCAGGTAGGCTCTTCATTCAATCGGGTGGGCGTTGATTATCTGAAAACCTTGCAGATTCCCCTCGTCGCGGGAAGATCATTCGCCACGAGTGATTCAATAAATGCGCCGCCGGTAGCGATCATAAATCAAACGCTTGCGCGACAGTTGAACGAAGCAAATCCTGTTGGCAAACGCCTCATAGTCGAAGCCACGCCAGGCGACCCTGAAACCTCTTTCGAGATCATTGGCATTGTTCGGGACGCGAAGTTTGAAGATCTTCGCGAAGAGGATCTTCCAGTTGTTTATTTAGCCAGTGCGCAGGACCAGTATCCCTCGTTGGCCCGGCGATATCTCGTTCGATCAAACCTACCTCCGGCTGAGCTCAGCGCGTCTATTAAGCGCAACCTGATGCAGTTCAATTCCGGACTGGACGTGAACTTCCAGCTCTTCAGGACCATGGTCCAGGAATCACTTCTTCGAGAGCGACTGATGGCGCAACTTTCCGGCTTCTTCGGAGTTCTGGCGTTATTGCTCGCAAGCATAGGTTTGTATGGACTTCTTTCTTATGCCGTGGCAAGCCGGACGAACGAGATTGGTATTCGCATGGCCCTGGGCGCCCAAACGCGAGACGTCGTGTCGTTGATTCTGAAAGAGTCGCTGGTGCTGGTTTTGATTGGTGTTGGAGTCGGTGTGCCAGTCGTTCTCTACGTCGTGAGGTTTGCGGAGTCTTTATTGTTTGAGCTTTCGCCGACGGATCCGGTTTCGTTGATAGGTGCGGGGTTGGTGTTGTTGCTGGTTGCAGTGTTTGCGGCGTACCTGCCGGCGCGCCGCGCTACGAAGGTCGATCCCCTCGTGGCGCTGAGGTACGAATGATATTAGAGGTTCAAGCTTTAGCTTGTTTTTCGCAAAGAGCAGCCTAAAGGCTGAACTCTAAACGCTTGCAATATCAATATGGATTCACTAGTTAAAGACATCCGTTTCGCCATTCGTGGGCTGTTGAAGAAGCCCGCGTTCGCTGCGATCGCGGTGCTCACGCTAACACTGGGAATTGGCGCGAACACCGCGATCTTCAGCGTCGTGAATGCAGTGTTGCTGCGGCCATTGCCTCTCAAAGATCCCGATCGATTGATGACTTTCTGGCACTCCGCGCCGGCTAAAGGCCTGGCCCATATGGATGTCAACGACGTGCTGTTCGCGTATTACCGCGAGCGAACGCGTACGTTTGAGAGTCTGGCGGCTTTTGAGACTGGAGAGTTCTCGTCTCACTGGCGCCGGCGAGCCTGAAGTGTTACCAGCCGCGATCGTCACCTACAACTATTTCGATGTGCTGGGCCGTCAACCCTTGCACGGTCGAACGTTCACTGCGCAGGAAGACACGCCCGGTAACAATACCGTAGTCCTTCTTAGTTACGCTTTGTGGCAACGTCGCTTCGGTGGCAATCCGAACGTAGTTGGACAGTCGATCAACCTTGATAGCACTCCGATGACTGTCGTCGGGATCATGCCTCCTGATTTTTCTTTTCCGGATCCGGCTGAAAGAGGCACTTCCCGTGCGGTGCAACTCTGGGTTCCGAAGGGATTGATCCTCAGGACAGCAGTTCCTGGAATCTTATTTCGGTCGGACGTTTAATTCCGGGCGCGACGCCTGACGATGCGCGAAAAGAGATCGATGCTTTGTACCAGGCGTTCGCCGCCGAGCAGGACGCGCGTCGAGGATTGTCAGATTCGAGTGTGACGACGGTGTTGATGCCGTTGCAGCGCAACATCGTTGGTGAAGTGCGAGGGCCGTTGCTTGTCTTGTTAGGCGCGATCGCGCTGGTGTTGCTGATCGCTTGCGCAAACCTAACCAATCTTTTGCTCGCGCGTGCGTCGTCTCGCACTCGCGAGATCGCTTTACGACAATGTCTCGGTGCAAGTGGGCTGCGAATAGTAAGACAGACGCTTACAGAGAGTTTGTTGCTTTCGTTTCTCGGCACAGCACTCGGCGTGCTGTTAGCGATTTGGATCGTGACGGCGCTCAAGAGCTTTGCAGGCTCGCAGATTCCTAACGTCGAGGCAGTGAGCGTCGACGTAACTGTCTTGCTATTCACGACGGGCATCATGTTGCTCACCGGTGTTTTGTGTGGCCTCGCCCCCGCAATACGCGGCGCACGGGTAAACCTACAGGAAGCGATCAAGGAAGGCGCGCGTGGTTCGGCATCGGGATCAAGCCGTCGACTGAACAATATCTTCGTTGTTTCGCAACTCGCTCTGTCGCTCGTGTTGCTGATCGGTGCTGCACTGTTGCTGCAGAGTTTTCGCAACCTGCTCTCAGTCAATCCGGGTTTTCGCGCAGAAAACGTCTTGATGGCGGAGCTCGCGTTGCCCGAACAAAAGTACAAAGAGAAGGCTGACGTTCAGAGCTTCTTTGAACAACTCAGACACAACGTGAGCAGTGTGCCGGGGGTGCAGGCGGTCGAGTTGTGCCAGGTCGTGCCGTTCAGTGGCGATGGCCAGGGTGGTCCATTCTCAGTCGAGGGCGTTCAGCAGGAACAGGAAAAGGTTGCGTGGCTGCGCAGTTCGACTCCGGGTTACTTCGCCGCGATGGGAATGCCGGTCGTCAATGGCCGTTCGTTTGAATCCACGGATACCGACAAGTCTTTGCCGGTTGCAATCGTCGATGAAAAGTTGGCGCAGATGTATCCATCGCAAGGCGATCTGGTCGGGAAACGTATTCGCATCGGTGGTGATCCATGGTTGACGATCGTCGGCGTCGTTCCGAACGTCAAGAACCGCAGGCTCGACGAAGACGCGTGGCCTTATATCTATCGGCCCTACAGCCAATGGGTCCGCCGCAACACGATGCTGGTGATCCGAAGCTCAGTCGATCCATCAGCCATTACTGGGAACGTGCGGCAAGAAGTAGCGAAGCTCGATCCCGAACTCCCGCTCTCGAACGTCAGCACGATCCAGGCCGCGATGGATCGTTCACTGCTTACGAAACGACTGACGAATCTATTGCTCGCCGGCTTCGCGGTAACGGCATTGCTGTTGGCGTTAACTGGTATTTACGGCGTCATGTCGCTGAACGTCGCGAACCGACGGAACGAGTTTGGGATTCGTCTCGCGCTGGGCGCGCAGAGATCAAACGTTTTGCGAATGATGCTGGGCCAGGGATTACGACTGGCGGTTGTTGGCGTTGCGTTGGGACTGTTGGGAGCAATGGCTTTGACGCGATTGTTGAAGGGATTGCTGTTTGGGATCAGCTCGAGCGATCCGTGGACGTTCGCAGTAATCGCAGTGTTGCTCGTCGGGGTCGCGCTGCTGGCGTGCTTGATACCAGCGCGACGCGCGACGAACGTCAATCCGTTGGATGCGCTGCGGTCCGAATAAATCCATCCACAGATTACACAGAAAAATCTGTGAAATCTGTGGATGGCTTGGAGATACTTCATGACTTCACTCTGGCAGGACTTGCGTTACGGAGCGCAGATGCTGTTGAAGCATCCTGGGTTCACGGCCGTGGCAGTGTTGACGATCGCGCTTGGCGTCGGCGCTAACACTGCGCTGTTCAGCGTTGTCGATGCGGTGTTGCTGAAAAAGTTGCCAGTTAAAGATCCGGAGCAACTCGTTCTGCTGAAAGCGACCTGGAACTACGAGAAATTCGGAGTCGGCGGATTCAACGGCTCTAACACGGTCGACGAGGCGACCGGGACCACAACGGGAACATCGTTTCCAATCCAAACCCTCACGCGACTTCGACAGGAGCCGGGAGTGCTCTCTGACGTCTTTGCCTTTTCTCCGATGGAGTTGAACTTCAACGCCGGCGGGCAGGCGGAAGTGGTCAGTGGCCAGGTGGTTTCGGGGAATTACTACAGCGCGCTCGGCGTGCCCGCAATTGCCGGTCGGACAATCACCGACGCCGACGACAATGCAGGCAGCACTCCAGTTGCCGTGCTGAGCCATCGTTTTTGGACCAACCGTTTCGGCAACGATCCATCCGTGATCGGCAAGCAAGTCAATATTAATAACGTCGCCTTCACGATCGTCGGAGTTACACCCGCGGGCTTTACGGGGACGAGCAACGTCGGTTCGGTGCAGGACGTGTCCATCCCTATCGCCTGGGAACAGCAGGTCGCCGGGGAGCAGACCAACATGGAGGGTGCGGGCATTTGGTGGTTGCGGATGATGGGCCGGTTGCAGCCCGGTGCCACCGTGGAGCAAGCGGAAGTAGCTCTCGCTGGACCATTCCAGCAATCCGTCCTCGAACACCGCGCCGGGAGACAGGCGCGATCGCAAACTCCGCTGCGCACAATAGATCCAAAGGACCTGCCGCGCCTGGGAGTCGATTCCGGAAGCCAGGGTGAGATGGATTCGCGCAATGGGTTCGCGCAGCCTCTGCGGTTGTTGGTGGGAGTCGTCGGACTTGTACTACTGATCGCTTGCGCAAACGTTGCGAATCTCCTGCTCGTTCGCGGCTCGTCGCGAAGAAAAGAGTTTGCCGTCCGCATTGCTCTGGGCGCGAGTCGAGGACGTTTGATCCGGCAGTTGCTGACTGAAAGTGTGTTGCTGGCAGCGGTCGGTGGCGCACTCGGCATTCTCTTCGCGCTTTGGATCAAAGACGGTCTTTTGGTGGTGACAGAATGGGGTGGGCGAGAGATGACAGCTCTCGATCCTCAACTCGATCTGCGCGTGCTTGGCTTCACCCTCGGTCTTTCTTTCCTCACTGGATTGATCTTTGGACTCCTGCCGGCACTGCGCACAACCGATCTCGATTTGACCCCCGCTCTCAAAGACGCCGGCCGCAGCTCGAGTGCGATCGGTCGTTCGTGGTTGAGTAAGGGTCTCGTCGTGGTCCAGGTGTCGATCTCAGTGTTGCTTCTGATCGGGGCGGGTCTGTTGATCCGCACGCTGAGAAATCTTCAGCACGTCGAAATCGGATTCAACGCTCACAACCTGCTTCTGTTCGATGTAGAACCGGGCATGCTCGGTTACAAAGACGACAAGCTCGTCCATCTTTATCAACAGGCTTTCGGTCGTCTTGAAGCAGTGCCGGGGGTTGAGTCAGTGACTTTCTCTCGTAACGCGCTGCTTTCCTATAGTGCAAACACCAGCTCAGTTTTTCTGCCACACGTCCTTGGACCAGACGGCAAGCCGCTCGACAGCGACGCCAAGGTCCACACGGTGCGAGAGAATTTCCTCTCCACGATGGAAATTCCTCTTCTCGTGGGAAGGAATCTCACCGAACAGGATGATGACCGCGCGCCACGCGTCGCGATAGTCAATCAGGCGTTTGCCAAAGCTCATTTTGCAAATGAGACCCCGATCGGAAAATGCTTCAGCTTCGAACCCGAAAAGCCTTGTGAGATCGAAATTGTTGGTATGGCGCGGGATGCGAAGTACACGAGCCAGCGAGACGACATACAACCTACCGTTTACCAATCGTGGCGGCAGTCGCTCGGAAGAGTTTCCCGAGTTGTGTTTGAGGTGCGCACCACCGGCGATCCCACATCGTTGGTTGGGCCAATACGAGGGGCTATGCGAGAAGTGGATAGCAACCTGCCGCTCAGCAATATCCGCACACAGATCCAACAGGCTGACCAAACGCTGGCGATGGAAAGAATGTTTGCCAAGTTGTTGACGCTCTTCGGAGTGATCGCGCAACAGCTTGCAGCGATTGGGTTGTACGGAGTGATGGCGTACGCGGTGTCGCAGCGCACGCACGAGATTGGCATTCGCATGGCCCTCGGCGCCGATCGTCGCAGAGTGCTGATGATGGTTGTGCGCGAGGGAATGACTTTGACAGTTGTCGGAATCGTGATTGGTCTCGCTGGTGCTTATGCGCTAACGAAGTACCTGGAGACTTTGACCGAACTGCTGTTTGGTGTTGAAGCGCGTGATCCGTGGACGTTTGCCGTGATCGCCGTGCTGCTTGCCGCGGTTGCGTTGATTGCGTGTTTGGTTCCTGCGCGTCGCGCGACGAAAGTCGATCCACTGACTGCGCTCAGATATGAGTGAAGCCACAAAAGGCACAAGAAAGACACAAAGAGGCACACATGATTAAAGATGTTCGTTATGGGATCAGGAGCCTTTTAAAGCGGCCGGGTTCAACGCTCGTCGCATTGATCACGCTGGCCCTTGGCATTGGTGTTAACACCGCGATCTTCAGCGTGGTTGATTCGATTCTGCTGCGTCCTCTGCCTTTCAAAGATTCTGAGCGAGTAGTTTCAATCTGGGAGCAGGGTTTGGGGCAGGGCATTAGCCAGAATGAAGTGGCGCCCGCTAACTTCTTCGACCTGCGCAGTCAAACCCAAATGTTTGAAGGCATCGGAGCGCATGGTCCACAGGACGTCAATCTCACCGGCGATGGCGAGCCTGAGCGTCTCAACGGAGAACTCGTCACCTCGAATGTCCTCTCACTACTGGGCGTCGACCCAGCCCTGGGCCGGACGTTTTTGACGAACGAAGATCAACTGGGTCAACACCGCGTCGTTGTGTTGAGTGATGCACTCTGGCAGAGACGCTTCAATCGCGATCCGTCGATCGTCAATCGCAACATCATCCTCAACGGCGAGGCATTCACGGTCGTGGGCGTGATGCCACGCGGTTTCTTCTATCCTCTGCGGGAGACCGAGCTGTGGCTGCCGTGGGCCATGGAGCCCGAACAAGCCAGTGGACGCGGCGATCACTACCTGCGGCTCGTCGCACGCTTAAAACCCGGAACAACTCTTAGCCAGGCAAGCGCAGAGGTCGCCTCGATCGGTCAACGGCTCGCTAACGAATACCCCAAGACGAATGAAGGACTCAGCTTCATCGTCAATTCAGTCCATCAGGATTATGTCGGCGATCTTCGCTCACCGATCCTGATCATGTTTGCCGCTGTCGGATTGGTGCTCCTGATCGCGTGCGCCAACGTTGCAAACCTGCTGTTGACCCAGGCGACAACAAGGCGCAAAGAGATTGCCATACGAATCGCACTGGGAGCGCGTCGCTGGACCATCGTGCGGCAGTTGCTGGTTGAAAGCTTACTTATTGCGAGCACAGGTGGCGTGCTGGCTGTGCTTGGCGCGTTGTGGGGTGTGCAAGCTCTTGCGAAGTTGCTCCCAGATAGCCTTTCGAAGCTTCAAAACGTCGGGGTTGATGCGCGAGTGTTGGTGTTTACGTTTGGAGTCAGTCTGCTGACTGCATTGGTCTTCGGTGGAGTGCCGGCGTTGTTGGCTGCGCGCGCAAAACCCGGCGAGACATTGAGTGATGTGGCAAGAGACTCGGCGGGAGGAACTGCCGGCCGCCACGTTCGACGCATCCTTGTCGTCTCTGAAGTCGCACTCGCGGTCGTTCTTCTCGTCGGCGCCGGCTTATTGATCCGAACATTTCAACTGCTGCGCCAGGTCAATACAGGGTTCTCAACCGACAACGTGCTGACGATGAAGATGGTTTTGCCGATGCCGAAGTATGCAAAGCCTGAGGTTCGTCGCGCTTTTTACGATGAAGTGTTGCGACGTGTCGACGAGCTTCCCGGAATCGAGTCTGCGGGAATGATCACGTTTCTGCCGCTGTCGTTTAGCGGAATGAACTTCAGCTTTTCAATCGAAGGACAAGCTTCACCCAGCGACATGAAGCTGCCGTTCGCGCTGTATCGCGTGGTGAGTCCCGGCTATTTCCGCACCATGGGCATCCAGCTTCAGCGCGGGCGCTTTTTCGACGCGCACGACGCTCCTGATTCGCAGCCAGTAATCATGGTTAGCCGTCAACTCGCTGAACGATACTGGCCCGGTGAGGATCCACACAATTGCTGTCCGTCCGCCGCCCGCACGAGCTCGGCCGTGATCCGCACCGCGTCCCTGTTCTTGCGGACGCTGCCGACCATCACATACTTGACGCCGAGTTGTTCGCCGACCTCGCGCGGGTCCACCTCGCGCCCCTTGTACGCGATGGTCGAGTGTCGCGAGATCACCGAAAGCCAGCGGTTGCGGGCCAGCAGGCGGATGATGTCCTCGGTCAGGCCGTAGCTGAAATAGTCGTTGTCCGGCTCGTCGGACATGTTCTTGAACGGCAGCACGGCGATCGACGATCGCGTGATGGCCTCCGCCTTGACGCTCTCCGAGACGATGTCGTCGAGGCGGGATACTTCAGCTGACACAGAGACGGCGACTGGAGCGACTCCCGCGGTAATTTTTTCGCCGTCGGGAGCAAGCGGCACGGCCGCGGCATCCGTCGAATTGACGACCTTGACGTCGCCGACGAACCGAAAACCGCGCTTGTGCAATGTCCGGATCATGGCCTGGTCGTTGCCATTGTCGCCGAGCACGCGCTCGGCGCCGTTGATACGGCTGGAGAGGGCGGCCTCGGAGATGATGCGGCCGTTCCAGACCGTATCGATCAGCTCATCCTTGCTGACGATCCGGTCGTGGTTTTTCACCAGGTGAACGATGAGATCGAAAACCTGGGGTTCGATATGAACGAACGCGCCCTGCCGGCGAAGCTCTTGCTGGCTGAGGTCGATCTCGAACTCGGCGAACCTGTATTGCACGGTAATTTTCTCGAGTGATTCTAATGGGTCGGCAATGGCTTAAACAGGCGTCCAATCTACCGGCGGCCCGATCCGCGTTCAACCGGCGCAGGCGAATACATGGGGATGCAAACAAGCGAGTTTGATGCCGGCTCGCGACAAAGTTGAGCCCCGGCGATCATGTCCGAGCGTTGATATCGGGAAATTTGGTCGCAGCGCGGGTCGACCTGCGGCAATATGCGCGACAAGGCCTCGTCCAGGCTACCAGACGTTGCCGCGCTCCCGGTTGCGGCCACCCTCGATGGCGGCGAACCATGCGACGACCGCGCCCAGCAATATCGACGTGGCGATCGAAAACGCCGCAATGATCGCGCTGCGTCGGGACCGCGCGATCGCGGTTTTGGCATTGGCGATCACGGTGTCGACACGGCGCTCGGCATCCGGGCCGGTCAGGCCGGCAATCCCGCCAACAAGCTGCAGCAGATCGTGCGGTCTTCGGCCGCGACGCCGCTGTGGCCCGAGGACGTCAGCAGGATGCGGCCGGCTTCAGCACGCTCCTGGGCGGTTTCCGCAGCGGGATTGCGGCGCGCCGGCCGCAACAGGCGATCGAGTTCGTAGCTGAGCAGCGGCTCGGCCGCGCTGGCGGTGGGTGCGGCGCGCGTGGAAGGCGAACGGCTGACGGTTGCGCCAGCGAGGAGGGCGGTAATGAAAACGGTCAACACGACAGCGATGGCCCAGGCAGCCAGACCATGGATGCCGTCCCTGTGCTCGATGTCGCCGGTATCTGATCCGACCGTGTTCGCCCGGATGCGCCCGGCGGCGTAGCCGCCCACGCCGAAACTGACCAGGGCCACCAGTATCAGGAAAATACCCGACAACAGCCAGAGCCCAACCGACGCGTCGCGCCAGGTCGGCGCTGACGATGCCACGCCCAATCCGATAGCGGTCCCGAAGCCAAGCAGGATCGTTGAAAGCGCCGTCGCGATCAGCGCGCCGGCCACCGCCGGCGTCCAGGCGAGATATCCCGCATGCGGTACGGCGCGGGGATAGGTCGGCGCTTCTTCGATGATGGTGGCCATGGGCGTGCTCACCGCAGTCCGAAGAAGGAAAGGATGGCAAGGACCACCACGATCAATCCGACGATATAAATAATCTGGTGCATGTTGATCTCCCTTTGATTAGCTGGAGCGCGACGACTGAGGTTCGGCAGCCGCGACGCGCCTTCCTTCTGTGTTGTGCTCGACACTCAATTCGGCAGCATGAGGCGAGTTCCAAGCGATTGGTCGCAACCGACAATCAAAAGCGGTCAATTGCCGAAAAATCCGCCGCCGAGACGCGAAGAGCTGTCGCCACTAAAGGCCATGACTGGTGCGTCCTCGCGATCACGGGGCTGTTGCTGTTCACGTGGCTGTCGGGCGCGGGCTTCCGCTTGCCGCCTTGCCTTGCGTTCTGCGTAGCGGCGCTTGCGCTCGCGCTCTTCGGCTTCCGCCTTCCTGGTGTCCGCATGCTCGACCTGTTTTTCGGCCGACGCCTGCACTTCTCTTGCAGGTTGGATGGCTGGCTGAACTGGCTCCGGTAGAGGAGAGGTCTGTTGGTGCTGCGGCGGCTGCGCGGCTTCCGCCGAATTGGGGAGGATAACGCGGACGGGTGTCGGGGCTTCGCTGGCGGCGCGCACCTGGTACCCGCTCGGTTCATGCACTGACTTCGCCACCATCAGCCCGCCGCCGAAGCCGAAGGCGAGGACGATAAAGGTGGTACCGATCCCCGCAAAGAAGGCGCCCGTAGTTGTTGTCATGCTGAACACTCCCGTTGGGTGACGAACGTGCGCGTGACCATTAATGTTCCAAGGTCGGGAAAAATAGGAAGATACGCCGAGAGGCGGTCGCTGAAGCAAAAGAACCGCTGGTGCTCCCAGCGGTTCTTTGTGGTCGTTATCCAGTGATGGATGGTGGTTGTTATCGGGTGGTGGATGGCGGGGCGGTGCGGCCGGCGCGGGTGCACCGGCGGCGCAGGACGGGTAGTGGACGAGCCGACCGTCGTTACTTTGGACTTGTCGTGTCGGCCGTCCGCGTGTCCTTCCAGGGCGCCCATAAAACCTGACGGCAAGGCCGGGCAGTGCGGCAAGCGCAGTTACCAGCATTCTGCCCATGCCTTCGCGTTCGTTCAGGTTGCGCTTGCGATCAAGGCCATCGTTGTTGTCGTCCAGCATATTGCGTTCCTCTCCATGCGCCCCCGAAGAGCAACCAGCGCAGCATGCAATGGTTCCGGTTCGATCCTGTCTTGTACCGCTCACACGCGCCCCCATGATGATCGGCGAAATGACCGAGCCCAGGAACGAACGTTGATCGGCGCGGATTGTATCGTTTGAATGGAGATGCCTGCGATGTGCCCAAGACGCGTGATGGCCTTGTTGTTTTCAGCCTGATTCCAGCGGTCGGATTCGCGGGCAACGCCGAATGGCGAAAATATGCAATTCCGGGTACGGGGGCTAATGTGGATATTCCGGTGAACATTTTCACCGAGGACGGGGGACAGCCAGAGGGAGGAATTGGGCGGCGGTTCTTCACGGCGGACCGTCGGGCAGATTGACCTTGCAATCCGTTCCCAATCCCGAGAACGACTCGCCTGCTGCCTTTCTGGCAAAAAGGCACCCCACTGCAGACATTTAATATTCGACGAGTGACGTCGCGCTTTTTCGCCGTATCAAGCATTCGCAACGGGCGAACCTGGTACAATCGCTGCAATCGCGCCAACCAATACATGAACTGCGTTTTGATCAATTACCCCGCTGCCGAAGAGGGCCAGTGGGATGCGGTCGTCACACGGATCAGTCTCTCGCTGGCCAATTGATGACAACATCAGGTCCAATGGCGTAACGGTCTACACCATTCAGGTGAACACCGTCGGTGATCCGACTTCGACGATCCGCCAAATCGTGCAATTCAGTTCGGTGCGCGCAGACCGGGAGAGGTCAGCCACTCCTGCA
>CAWCZP010000008.1:0-136922 GCA_963800055.1 uncultured Acidobacteriota bacterium | reverse complement strand
GCTATTCCTTGACGATCTCAACCCGGCGGTTCTTGGCGCAGCCAGATTCGTCGTCGTTTGCTCGCCACCGGCGCGATCAGGCCGGCACCCACCGGCTTCAGGCCAGATCGGCGCCGATGCCGTACTACCTGCACCAGCCGGTCGACGACCGATTTCGCGCGGCGCTGCGAGAGCCCGATGTTGTAGTCGTAGCCGCCGACATTGTCGGTGTGGCCGACGATGAAGACCTTCAGGCCGGGCTGGCCCTTGAGCAGCTTGGCGATCTCCGCCGAGCGAAGGGCGCCCGATTCGGGCTTGAGCTCGGCCTTGTCGGTGTCGAAGTAGAGGCCGTAGAGCGCCACCTTGCCGGTCGCCGCGATGTCCTTGGCCATGGCCGTGGCGTCGACCGTCACCATCTTCAACTCCATGGGCTTGGTCTCGACGACGTCGAGCAGCACGGCGGCGCGGTCCTTGGTCTGCGGGAAGGCGGCGCCGCGCTCGACCGCGACGTAGAGCGAGACTGAAGAGGTCGCCTTCCGGCCGCGACAGGGTGGCGGCGAGGTAGCGCGGCTCGGCCGGCACGTTGAAGGCGACCTTGGACAGCTCGTTGTTCTGCAGCGCACCGGTCGGCGGATAGAGCACGCGATAAGAAATCTCGGTGCCGTAGAACAATTCGCACTCGTCCTCGCCGGAGCACTTGAACAGCACGGTGAAGCCCTTGGCGGCGAGGTCGGCCTCGTAGTTGCGGAACACCTCCAGCGAGCTGCGCTGCGGCGGCGCCAGGTACAGAAGCCTGGTGTGCTTGACCTTCGACGGCACGGCTGGCATCGGACGGCCGCATACCCATCTGTCGCCGAGCTTCAGCTTGCCGAGCAGCAGCTTGAATAAGTCGAACGCCCTGATGTCGGAGCCGATCAGGCGTGAGCCCTCGTAGCGCTTGATCAACGGAAAATCCCCAGCGCGCCGGGCACTTCGGGCTGTGCCGCAGCGCCTGCCGACCACAGCAGGGTTGCCCAAGAGCATCAGACATGTTCATAGCCACCACGCGCCAGCACCGAGCAATGCGCAAAAAGGCTAGTGCCTAGCGATTTTCGATTCGAGCAAGCGTTGACGGGCTGCGAGCGCCGAGAGATCGCAGCCCGTCCTCTCGCTTGCTTGATGAACGTCTTGACCTCACGCGCCGCGCGCGGATTACGAAGGTCGAGATAGATGTCTTCACGGTCTGCAAAGCACGCGGCGTATAGCGGACTTCTATATACCGTGGCGTTTGTCAGACCTGAGCCACCGCATCATCCGGTACGAATTCACCGCGCTCCGCCTGTGCAAGGCCCTCGCGGATAGCCGCCCGCGTCGCGTCGTCAAGCGGGGACAGCGGACCATCGGCATTGGTCACGGACAGCAACAAAGCCGCGAGCGCGTCCTGATCTTCATCAGGGAGCGCCTGCATTGAGCGATTGCCTGTTCGAGCAGTTTGGTCACTGCTGGAATATAGCGAACTCTCCGAACGGTTGCCAGCCATAGCGTCGCCGCGAGATGCGGGAAGTGCCGGACACCCGATTCCGCTGGCTCCGCGCAGGGTCGGGCCGCTCAGCTGCTGGCGAGCGCCTGCTTCTCCACGGCGAAGGCCCAGTCGAGCCAGGGCAGCAGCGCCTCGATGTCGCTCCGCTCCACCGTTGCGCCGGTCCAGATGCGCAAGCCGGGCGGCGCGTGGCGATAGGCGGCGATGTCCTTGGCGGCATTCTCGCGATCGAGCAGCGCCGCCATGCGCTTGGGCAACGCTCGCGCATCTCCGGCGGCAGCGCCGCGATCTCCGGGTCGACGATCTTGAGGCACACCGACGTATTCGAACGCGTCTGCGGCACCCGCGCCAGAAACTCGACCCAGGGCGTGCGCGCCACCCATTCGGCGATTGTGGAAGCATTCGCATCTGAGCGCGCGATGGTGCCGGCGAGGCCGCCGACGCTCTCGACCCAATCCAGCGCGTCGAGATAGTCCTGCACGCAGAGCATCGAGGGCGTGTTGATGGTCGCGCCCTCGAACAGTTCGGCGTTGAGCTTGCCGCCCCGCGTCATGCGGAACAGCTTCGGCAGCGGCCAAGGCGGCGTGTAGCTCTCCAGTCGTTCCACCGCGCGGGGCGAAAGGATCAGCATGCCGTGCTGCGCCTCGCCGCCCAGCACCTTCTGCCAGGAGAAGGTCGCGGCATCGAGCTTGGTCCAGTCGATTTCTTGCGCGAAGACGGCCGAGGTAGCGTCGCAGATGGTGAGGCCCTTGCGGTCGGGCGCGATGAAATCGCCGCTCGGCACGCGTACCCCCGAGGTCGTGCCGTTCCAGGCGAACACCAAATCGCGGTCGAAATCGGCCTGCGCGAGATCGGGCAGTTCGCCATAGGGCGCGACCAGCGCGCGCACGTCTTTCGAGCTTGAGCTGCTCGGTGATGTCGGTCACCCAGTCGAGGCCGAACGCCTCCCAGGCGAGCACGTCGACGCCCCGCGCACCCAGCAGCGACCAGAGCGCCATCTCCACCGCGCCGGTATCGGAGGCGGGCACGATCGCCACGCGATAGCCGTCAGGCAGCTCGAGCAGCTCGCGCGTGCGTTCGATGGCAAGCGCGAGTCGTGCCTTGACCTCCGGCTGCCGGTGGCTGCGGCCGAGCAAGGCCCCTTGCAGCGCATCCGGCGTCCAGCCGGGGCGCTTGGTGCAAGGCCCCGACGAGAAGCGTGGATTGTCCGGGCGGAGCGCACGGTTTCTGCGGCAGCGCACCTCATGGCGAGGCAGGTACGTGCTGGCGCGGGACGGGTCAAGCCCGGCGGCGCCGTCGAAGAAAAAACCGCCCGTCGAAGCGACGGGCGGTCAAGTCGGCTAGCAGTCTGCGGTTGAGGGGCTTACTTGAAGGCAACCGGCATCGGCGCTGCCGCTCTGCCAAGTTTCCAGCGCACGCCGAGCATCACGTCCTGCGAGGTGATGTCTTCGATGTCGAGGCCGCCGGTCGAGCAACGATCCGTCATAGGCGGTACGGATGCCGCTCCTGGCATCGCCGATATCCAGATAGCGATAGGTGAGGTCGATGGTGAGGCCGGGCGTCACGTCGTATGCGAGGCCTGCATAGACGGCCCAGGCGAAATTCGTCTCGGTGTTGTCCTTGCCGAAGGCAATGCCGTTAGTTGGAACGTTGACGTCTTTCAGACCGAGCACGTCGATCGAAGCAAAGCCGACACCGCCGCCGATATAGGGCGTGACGCAAAGCCACGTGCCGAGATCGATATAGGTGTTGAACAGGCCGACCCAGCTCTCGATGTCAGCCGTCCATTCGTTGGCGCCGCGCCGACGAAATGTCAATCGCTCGGATACAGTCCTGGCGATGAACAGGGCCTTGCCGCGATATTCGCCGGTGATGTCGAAGCGGAAATAGTGGCCGGTGTCGTAGCCGAAGCCGATGCCGTACAGAGGCGTGCTCTTGATGTCCTTGTGATGCACGACGAAGTGTCGTTGAACTCGTATTCCTCGGCCCAAATGTCGCCGACAATGGGATTGGCGGCGCCGATAAACCCCTTGAAGTACCAGGGCCCGCTGCAACCGACGCAAGGCTCGGGCAGCGGCGTCGCATAGCCGAGATCGGCGGCGTGAGCCGCGATCGTCTGGCCCAGGACCAGCGCCAAGCCGACGATGATCGAACGAGTCTTTCCCATGTCTAGTCCCCTCTTGACTGCAACCCTGAGCGCCCGCTTCAGGCGCGGCTGTCTCAGAGAACTATGATCGGGTTTTGGTTAATGGATGCCTAACCGGCGTGCCGGAAGGGAACACCCGCCGCAAGCCGTGTCTTGCCCAGCCGGCAAAGGCGCATTCAGAAGTGAGCCAGGCGCGCGTTGCGGACTAGGCCGCGGCGTCGGTCAGCGCATGGACGATGTCGGAGACCACGGTCTCGACCAGCTTCTCGTCGTCGCCTTCCGCCATGACGCGGATCACCGGCTCGGTGCCCGACGGACGGATGACGAGCCGGCCCGATTTGCCGAGCCTGGACTTGCCGGTCGTCGATCGCGCGGCGCACCGCCACGTTGTCGAGCGGCTGGCCGCCATTCTTGTAGCGGACGTTCTTCAGGACCTGCGGCAGCGGCTCGAACCGCTTGCAGACCTCGCTCACCGGCTTGCCGCTCTGCGCCACCACCGCGAGCACCTGCAGCGCGGCGACCAGGCCGTCGCCGGTGGTCGAGAAATCCGACAGCACGATATGGCCCGACTGCTCGCCGCCGACATTGTAGCCGTGCTGGCGCATCTGCTCGACCACGTAGCGGTCGCCGACCGGCGTGCGCGCGAGATCGAGCCCGAGACTCTCGAGATAGCGCTCGAGCCCGAGATTGGACATCACCGTGGCGACGACGCCGCCGCCCGCAAGCCGTCCGCGCTTCTGCCAGGACTCGGCGATCACCGCCATGAGCTGGTCGCCGTCGATGATGCGGCCCTTCTCGTCGACGATCACCACGCGGTCGGCGTCGCCGTCGAGCGCGATGCCGATATCGGCGCGCACCTCGCTGACCTTGCGGATCAGATCCTCGGGCGCGGTCGAGCCGCAATCCTGGTTGATGTTGAAGCCGTTCGGCTCGACGCCGATCGTGATCACCTCGGCGCCGAGCTCCCACAGCGCCTCCGGCGCCACCTTGTAGGCGGCGCCATTGGCGCAATCGATCACCATCCGCAGGCCGTCGAAGCGGATGTCCTTCGGCAAGGTGCGCTTGGCGAACTCGATATAGCGCTCGCGCGCGCCGTCGATGCGGGTGGCGCGGCCGATCTTCTCAGGCGCCGCGAGCAGGTCGGCGGAGGTCGCCTTCCATCAGCTGCTCGATCTCGCTCCTCCTTCTCGTCGGAGAGCTTGTAGCCGTCGGGGCCGAACAGCTTGATGCCGTTGTCGACGAAGGGGTTGTGCGAGGCCGAGATCATCACGCCGAGATCGGCGCGCAGCGAGCGGGTCAGCATGGCGACGGCCGGCGTCGGCATCGGGCCGAGCAGGAACACGTCCATGCCCACGGCGGTGAAGCCGGAGACCAGCGCGGACTCGATCATGTAGCCCGAGAGCCGCGTGTCCTTGCCGATCACCACGCGGTGGCGATAGGAGCCGTTGGTGAAGAGCTTGCCGGCGGCCATGCCGACCTTGAGCGCGACCTCCGCCGTCATGGGATGAATGTTGGCGCTGCCCCGGATGCCGTCCGTGCCGAAAATATTTGCGAGGCATTGAGAGGCCCCCCCGTGTGTTCCCCGTCGGTGCCTGTCGTTGGTTATGTTCTGACCGGCGCGTCATCGGATTATGCTCCTGGTGTACCACCCTTCCGTTCAAAAAATGTAAGCAAAAGTTACATCAGTGGCGGTACCCCAACGCGAATTTCCCTTAATTTTCAGTGCCGAAAGCGGAAGCCCGCCATACGCCGAGCGCCTGGCGGGTGCCGGCCACCTCATGCACGCGCAGCATCTGCGCCCCTTGCTCGGCGGCCACGATGGCCGCTGCCTGCGAGCCCGGCTCGCGCGCCCTCGGCTCCTTGCCGCCGGCCACCCCCTCGATGAACCGCTTGCGCGACGCCCCGATCAGGAGCGGCACGCCCAGGCCATGGAACAAGGAGATATGCGCCAGCAACGCGAGGTTGTGCGCGAGCGTCTTGCCGAAGCCGAGCCCGGGATCGGCGGCGATGCGCGACCGGTCGATGCCGCCCGCCTCCGCCGCCGCGATGCGCTCCGCGAGATAGTCGAACACGTCGAGCACCACGTCGGCGTAGCGCGGATTGTCCTGCATGGTCTTGGGCTCGCCCTGCGCATGCATCAGCACCACGGCAAACTCCGCCTCCCTCGGCGACTTCGAGGCTCTGCTCGTCGTAGGTCAGCGCGGACACGTCGTTGAAGATTTTGGCGCCGGCTTTTGCCGCCGCGCGGGCGACGCTTGCCTTGCGCGTGTCGATGGAGATCACGGCGCCGATCCCCTTCAGCCCGTTGATTACCGGCAGCACGCGCGGCCCTCCTGCCCTGCCTCGGTCGGGTCCGAGCCTGGACGCGTCGACTCCCCGCCGATATCGACGATCGCCGCGCCGGCCTGGACCAACTCGGCGGCATGCGCGACCGCGTCATCCTTGCTGTCGTAGAGACCGCCGTCGGAGAACGAGTCGGGCGTGACGTTGACGATGCCCATCAGCACCGGCCGGTCCAGCGCGATCCCGGCGAAAGGCGGCCGCGGCGCGGTCACGCGCTCGAGCCTCGCGGCGAGATCGGCGTCGCGCGCCTCCTTCAAATCGCCCGCCGTGACGATGCGGCGTTTGGCGCGGCCGCGCAGGACCTTCGATCAGCTCGGCCGCGGTGAAGGCGATAGGCCCGCCGGCGAGCGGCAACGCCACGCCTTCGCCGAGCGCAGCACGTGCGGCGGCGCCGTAGAGCAGGCCGATCGGTCGGAGATAAAGCGTCTCAGGCATGCACGAGCCTTAGCATGACGCGTCTGCGAAGCGCTCCCCGAAAACGAAAATGCCCGGCGCGAACGTCGGGCATTTCTTCACTGTGATGCTCGCCCCGCTCAAGTCTGCGGCTGGGGCTCCATGCCGCCAGTGTCGGGCTCCGGCTCGGGCGGGCGCTTGCCGCGTCCCGCCGTCGGCACGGCGGAGGCCGGCCGGGTCGCGGCTGAACCTCGGCGGCGAAATCGCGCACCGGCGGCTTGCCCTTGAGCAGGTCCTTGATCTCCTCGCCCGACAGCGTCTCGTATTCGAGCAGCCCGCGCGCGATCGTGTGCAGATCGTCGACATTCTCCGACAGGATCTTGCGCGCGTGCTCGAAGGCTTCATCGACGATGCGGTGAATTTCCTCGTCGACCCTGGTCTGGGTCTCGTCGGACAGATTCTGCGTCCGAGCGATGGAATGGCCGAGAAACACCTCCTCCTCGTTGTCGCCGTAAGCGCAGCGGCCCGAGCTTGTCGGACATGCCGTATTGCGTGACCATGGCGCGCGCCAGCACCGTCGCCATCTTGATGTCGGAGGCGGCGCCGGAGGTGACCTTCTCGTAGCCGAATACCAGCTCCTCCGCGACGCGCCCGCCCATGGCGACGGTGATGTCGGCCTTCAGCTTGGCGCGCGTGTAGGAGAGGATGTCGCGCTCGGGCAGGCGCATGACCATGCCGAGCGCGCGGCCGCGCGGGATGATGGTGGCCTTGTGCACCGGGTCCGACGCCGGCATATGCAGCGCGACCAGTGCGTGGCCGCCCTCGTGATAAGCGGTCAGCGTCTTCTCCTCCTCGGTCATGACCATGGAGCGGCGCTCGGCGCCCATCATGACCTTGTCCTTGGCATCCTCGAACTCGATTTGCATGACGAGCCGCTTGGAGCGGCGCGCGGCGAGCAACGCCGCCTCGTTGACCAGGTTGGCGAGGTCGGCGCCGGAGAAGCCGGGCGTGCCGCGGGCGATGACGCGCAGATCCACGTCGGGCGCGAGCGGGACTTTCCGCACATGCACCTTGAGGATTTTCTCGCGGCCGATGATGTCGGGACGCGGCACCACGACCTGCCGGTCGAAACGGCCGGGACGCAGCAGCGCGGGATCGAGCACGTCGGGACGGTTGGTCGCGGCGATCAGGATCATGCCTTCGTTGGCCTCGAAGCCGTCCATCTCGACCAGCAGCTGATTCAGCGTCTGCTCGCGCTCGTCGTTGCCGCCGCCAAGGCCGGCGCCGCGATGGCGGCCGACCGCGTCGATCTCGTCGATGAAGATGATGCAGGGCGCGTTCTTCTTCGCCTGCTCGAACATGTCGCGCACGCGGCGACGCGCCGACGCCGACGAACATCTCGACGAAGTCCGAGCCGGAGATGGTGAAGAACGGCACATTCGCCTCGCCGGCGATGGCGCGCGCGAGCAGCGTCTTGCCGGTGCCGGGAGGACCGACCAGCAACACGCCGCGCGGGATGCGCCCGCCGAGCTTCTGGAATTTCTGCGGGTCGCGCAGGAACTCGACGATCTCCTGGAGATCCTCCTTCGCCTCGTCGACGCCGGCGACGTCGTCGAAGGTCACGCGGCCGTGCCGCTCGGTGAGCAGCTTGGCCCTGGACTTGCCGAAGCCCATGGCGCGGCCGCCGCCCGACTGCATCTGGCGCATGAAGAAGATCCACACGGCGATCAGGAGCAGCATCGGGAACCAGGACACCAGCACGCCGAGCAGCGACGTCTTCTTGTGTACATTGATCTTGAATTGAATTATCCGGCTGCGCGATCGAATTACGCGCTGCGACTGGCAGGGCGAGAATCGCGACTATAGTCAAAATACTTAAAGACGTTGTTAGCTTTTTCATTTTGTCGTTCCAACCTCCAAACTAATTTCAGCAGTCGCGCATGGGGCCCAGCCCATATTCATGGACGCCACGAGGAAATTTAGGATGCGAGCGAGACAAAAATCGGTTGCCGATCTTTGCCAATAACAAAGGGGACGCACTCTCGTGCTAGAACCTGGGTAATAACGAACGCCCGCAATATTCCTGCAACTCTATGAAATGTGTCAAGCGTATTGGCGAGTATTATAGATTTGCGCAAAAGAAAAACAGGATTATCAGGATGAACTCTCCTGATAATCCTGCTAATGCTGTCTAATAACCTTTGTTAAGGTTGAATCCGACGAGGTCTTTGTTCGCCCGGCATAGTCTTCGGAGTTTCAACCGGTTTCTTTTCAAGCGGCATCAACACGCGCTTCACTGTGTTGCGCGGTGCTGGCGTCGCAGTCTTTGCCGGTGCGGGTGCCGCAGCAGGAGTCGTGGTCGCCGGCACAGCCGTAGCGGTGGTTTCGCCGTTTGTTGGCTCATCCATTTCAGCCTCAGCCTTTTCGGCTGCAGGCTTCCGCGTCGGCCACTTCCTTCTCTTCGTCGTCAAGCGTCGATGCAACCTGGAGATTGATCGCCGTTCCGAATCGATGATTCAACCCGCGATAAATCGCACCTGCGACTGCTGCCGGAAAATGACGGCGAGCGTCTGTTCCCTGCGTGATCACGACGACCGCAAGCCTTGGGTTCGCGAGCGGAGCATACGACGTAAATAAACCTACCCAACCGCCCTGTCCGATACATGTACCGGTCTTTCCGGCAACTGTTTGCGACGGGTCATAAGCCTTGCGGCCTGAGCCATAGTTAACCGCGCCAACCATTCCCGGAATCATGCGGTGCCAAACTTCGGTAGTGATACCCAACTGGCGACGCACCTTCGGGCCCATCTTGCTGAGTTCTTTTTGACTGTGCCCGATCTGAGGAACCAACAGCTTGCCACCGTTGGCCATCGCGGAAACGAGCGTTCCGAGTTGCAGTGGCGTCACTTCGAAACCGTCGGCGTGCGAAAACATTCGTCTCTCGAGAACATCCGGCTTCACTTCCGGCAACCTGCCCGGGAACTCAAACGGCACGTTGATTCCGGTCTTCTCGCCGAGACCAAGCTCGCGAGCGTAGTTAACCATCTTGTCGCCACCGATCTTCGTTCCGACTTGTTGGAAGAACGGATTGTCAGAGTGGGCCAACGCTGAAGTTAAATCTATTCTGTAACCGTCACCGACAGTATCGATGGCTGGAATTACGTTTTCAGAAAGTCCTGCGACTCCGGTGACGAGCTTGATCGTCGAGCATGGCTTGAATCCACGACGCAGCGCCCACTCCTGGTTCACCATCGAATAGACGCGACCAGTGACTGGATCCATCACCACAACGGTTCCAGCATGATGGCCAAGCGCATTAACTGCTATGCGACGCACTTCGGGATCTTCACCGGTGAGATCATCCTTCGCGATGAATGCCTGCACTTCATCGCGCATGGCTTTGTCAATCGCCATCTGTCGAGCGATTGCGGCGCGGCGTGCAGCTTCAGCACGACGTCGAGCTGCAATGAGCGCTGCGCGACTGCGCGATGAAGCGCGACGCATCTCCGCCCTGCGCTCGCGCGCGGTAAGCTTACGGCCAAGCCTTCGCTCACGCGCTCTTATCGAAGCCGACTGTTCGCGCGCAACGAGTGCTCGTTGACGACGAACATCGCGAGCAGAAACGCGACCACCGCGGCGCCGTGAACTCCGCGCGCCACGTACCTTCCGCGCCGTGAGGTCGAGCGGTTTCTTGCAGTAGCCTTTTTACCTTTTTGAGCGCGGGCACTTCTGCCTGACGAGCGTCTCTTTTTCCCGTAAGCCGTGTCGGAGAAAACCGCAGTGGAAAAGACGAAAGAAATTAGAACAAATAGAACAAAGATAAACCGACGGGACTTGGGGGAATGGAAATGCAGAGTCATCAGGCCAGGTACCTCTCTCTTTTAGGGATGCTCACCTAATGGTGAGTTGATGCGAATCTCTTAACTGCCGTGTGCGGCAGCCTCTCCTCAAATGAAAAACCTTTTGCAGTTCTGAGCTTTCTCAAAAACGCCTCTTTTCGTACTTCACGTCAAACCTTCTGCTGCAAACTTGAGGGCGGGAAGAGTTTCCCTAACGGGCGGCCTCTGGGGACATTGATTTGAGACCGCCGCAAATATAACATCGTCAGGTAGTTGGGGGCAATGAAAAAGTAATCGATTATACATAATTCACTGGAACGGCATGTGCATCCAGAGGCTGAACCCTGGATCTTTTAATAAAGATAAACGCGGAATGCGCCAGTTCTTCCAGAGCGACAACGTCAGATGCACATACTTCCCTCTTAGTTTCACATGAAGTTTTCTGCCCAGATACAAAGTTTTCGAGCCCGGCTTCTCTTGCTGCTGGCGCTCATGCTCGGCCTCACGCTCGGAATTCAGTACTACTTCAACCTGCGGACTGTCCGCGCCAACGCGCGCATGATCATCGAGCAGGAACAAGCGATCATGACGGGCATCGCGCTCGGGTTGGAGAGCCTCCAGAGCGATCAGTACCTCGTGGAGATCATCGGCAACCTGCGCGAGTCGCCGCTCAACGACAAAAATGTTCGCGTGAAGAACATCCTCGTCGTCGACGACGCGGGAAATGTTAAAGACAGCGTTATCCCGGAATTCAATCCACGCGAACGCGAAGACAAGACACTTCAGTACGTTCAATTCAAAGATATCCAGCTGCTGCCGCTGAGAAGTGCTGTGCAGTACACGAACGCGCACGAGCAACTTCCGCCATGGATTCCGCCGTCGACGGACGTGGACTTTGGCGAAGCCGGCGCGTTCTACTTCCCTGTTCAAACTGACAAGGGCCGGCGATTCATCATCGTCGTGCTCGACTCGGCGCACACGCTGACGAATGTCCTGGAACGACAGTCATCGCGCTCCGCTATGTACACGCTTGCCGTGTTGTTTGTAACTACACTCGTGACCGGTTTCTTCGTGTGGCGCTTCACTCGCCCCGTCAAGGAACTCTCAACTGCGGCGCGACAAGTAGCAGGCGGTAACTTCGACGTGCAGGTGCCCGCGGATCGACTCGACGAGATGGGCACGCTCGCATCAGCCTTTAATGAAATGACCGCGAAGCTCGCGCGCGCGCGCGAGCTCGAGAGTCAACTGCACCAGGCAGAAAAGGGGGCGGTGGTTGGACGTCTCGCTGCCGCCATCGCACATGAGATTCGCAACCCACTGAACTACATTAACCTCACGCTCGATCACCTGCGCTCGTCGTTTGCTCCGAGTGATCCACAAAAGAAGGCGACCTTCATCCAGCTAACAGATCAGTTGAAGACGGAAGTCGCGCGCATCAATCGTCACATCACAGACTTTCTGAAATACTCGCGTCCCTCGAAACTCGAGCTGCAGGACGTCGACCTTCGCGCGGAGGCTGAAGATGCGCTGCGTCTTGTTGAAGTGAGGGCGGAGGAATGCGGAATCAAAACCGATATCGTCCAGGATGGCGCGCTTCCCGCGGTGATGGCTGATCGCGATTCACTGCGCTCGGTATTCACCAACCTCGTCATCAACGCAGTCGAAGCAATCGACGGCGACGGCGGAAGTATCTCGATCACGCTGTCGAACCCGGAAGTAAACTCTGTTAAGGTTGAAGTCACTGACAGTGGGCGCGGTATTGCCGCGGAAGACATTTCGAAAGTTTTCGAACCGTATTTTTCAACGAAGGACACGGGCACGGGTCTGGGTCTCGCGATTGTTAAGAAGGCCGTCGACGATCACGGCGGCACGATCAGCGTCGCTTCAAAAGAAGGCAGTGGAACAACGTTCACTATAATCCTACCGGCTAAAGAGAATAAATATGGCGCGCAAGAATATTCTGGTAGTTGACGACGAGAAGTCGCAAAGAGAAATTCTCGAGATGATCCTGTCTGGCGAAGGCTACGACGTCACGACAGCAGCCTCCGGCGAAGCGGCACTGAAGTTCGCGAAAGATCGAAGGTTCGATCTCGCGTTAACTGACCTCAAGATGACCGGCATGGACGGCATCGAGTTGCTGCAACAACTGCTCGCCTACGATTCTTCGATAATCGTCCTCCTGCTGACCGCACACGGATCGATTGAGTCGGCCAAGGAAGCGTTGCGCCGCGGCGCCTTCGACTATCTTGAAAAGCCGTACGACAAAGCGGCGTTGCTCCAAACGATCAATCGCGCACTCGATCGACTTGATGCGATCGACAGCGAGATCATTTCCGGATCTCCGAAGATGGAGTCTGTGAAGAAAATGATCTTGAAGGTTGCGCGATCGAATTCGACAGTGTTGGTGCGTGGCGAGTCAGGCACTGGCAAAGAGTTGATTGCTCGCGCGGTCCACAATCAGTCGCCGCGTTCGACGGAAATGTTTCAGGCGGTAAACTGTGCGGCGATAAATGAAAACCTGCTCGAGTCGGAGTTATTCGGTCACGAGAAGGGTTCGTTCACGGGAGCTCACGCCGAGAAGAAAGGCCTGTTTGAGATCGCAGATCGTGGAACCCTCTTTCTCGACGAGATCGCGGAGCTCGACGTTGGCATTCAGGCGAAACTGCTGCGCGCGCTTCAGGAACGAAAGATCCGTCGCGTTGGTGGCACTCACGAGATGAATGTCGACGTGAGAGTTATTGCCGCGACGAATCGCGATTTGCGCGCGATGGTGAGTGACGGTCGTTTCCGTGACGATCTGTATTATCGCATCAACGTTTTATCGATCGACGTGCCTCCGCTTCGCGAGCGACGCGAAGACATTCCGGTGTTGATCGAATACTTCCTTAAGAAGCACACGAAGAACACGTCGCGCCTCGTGCGTGGTCTAACGCCTGAGACGAAGAAGTTGATGAACGATTACAGTTGGCCCGGGAATGTGAGGCAACTGGAGTCGGCGATCGAGCGCGCGATCCTTCTGAGCGAGGGCGATCTGATCACGTTGGAAGATTTGCCTTCGGAAGTGCGCCAGGAAGTTGGACCAGCATCGGAAGGGGCTTTCAAACTGCCCGCTGAAGGAATCAATTTCGAGGACGTCGAGCGCAATCTCATCACGCAGGCGATGGAACAGACCGACTACAACATCACAAAAGCCGCCAAACTCCTAGGCCTCACTTTCCGCACTCTTCAGTATCGTTTGGAAAAGTTTGGCATCAAGCGCCCTGACGACAAGGACGGCGAAGAATAACTCTCCGAGGGGACTTAGCCACAAAAAGCACAAAAGCCAAAATGAGGTCGCAAATATTTGTGTCCTTTGTGCCTCTTTGTGGCTAAAAATGGTGGTGGGCCATGCAAGTGTTGGGGGGTTGCGGCGTTCAAAGGCTGTAATCCGATACTTGTATGGAGGCCAATCATGAAATCTCCCGTCATTCCGTTGCTTGCTCTGTTGCTTTTCTCAATTTCCTGTTCAAGTGCACGGACTGATGCCGAATGCACCGGCGGCTACCGATGTTCCGATGCAAGCCAAATCAGTGCCGGCAGCCGAGGCGGCACCCCAGGTTTCGGCAAATACCTACTCCTTCAACTCTCAAACACAGAAAGTCTCGCTCCTCGACGCCGATAAAGCTGAACTAATTAACGCCGCCGCGGACCGCAAGATCATTCGCAACGCCGATATAACGATGGAAGTCGACTCGACGACCGACGCACAACACCGCGTCACGTCGATCGCCGAAGCGAATGGCGGTTTCGTCGTAACTTCCGAAGCGAAACAACGCGAACACGCCGATCCCTCGAAACGGACACTCGACATCAAGCTCGTGGTCCGAATTCCCTCCGAAAGATTCGGTCCGGCACTCGACGAGATCAAGCAACTCGCCGGCAACCTGCCCGGAGAAAACATTAGCGGCCAGGACGTCACCGAAGACTTCATCGATCTCGAAGCCCGCATCAAGACACAGAAAGCTCTCGAATCTCAGTTTCTGGAAATCATGAAGCAGGCCGGCAGCGTCGAAGACGCACTCGAAGTTCAACGACAGATTGCCGACGTCAGGACCGACATCGAAAAGCTCGAAGGTCGCAAACGCTTTCTCGAAAACCGTTCGAGCCTGTCGACAATCACAGTGAATATTCAGAAACCCAAAGTGATCGCGGTAAGCCCGATAGGGTTCGGGCGCACTCTGCGTGACGCTGTTTCCGACAGTCTGGACCTTGCATCCGGAATGTTTATTTTCTTCCTTCGCACCGTGATCGTGATGATCCCGGTCGTGGTGTTTGTGATCTTGCCGGCGGGCCTTGTTCTTCGTTATGCGATTCGACGTGCGAAGCAGAACGCGCTTGGCGCAACCGCTTGCGACTCCGGCTGCGGATTAGGTTTTACTCTGCGGCCCTCTGCGTATCTCTGCGCTCTCTGCGGTAAACTAAATCTCAACGCAGAGAACGCAGAGATACGCAGAGGGCCGCAGAGAAAACATGAAAAGAACATATGGCTGCTTGTTTTGTGTTGCCTTATATCGGCGTGCGCGAAAGCGCCGTCCTCTAATCAACCGGCCGCCCCGGTCGCGGGGGACCCACCGGAAATCAGATCCGTCGACGTCGTAAAAGCGACTCCGCAGGAAGCCACCATCACACGCGGCGAATCAGGCGACGTTGTCGTGCCGATCAAGATCACGCACGGCTATCACGTAAACGCGAACCCACCCACCTTCCCTTATTTAAAAGCCACTGAACTCGAACTACCGCCAGTCAGACGGGCTCTCGGTTGAATTCATTTCCTACCCGGACCCGCTCAAAAGGAAGTTTCAATTCGCCGATCAGGAGCTGGCCGTTTACGAGGGAGACGTGATCGTGAAAGCGCGGGTCAAGGCAGACAAGTCGGCGCAGAGTGGCAAACGCAACCTTTCAGCGAAATTACGCGTCCAGGCATGTGATGACAAAGTTTGCTACGCGCCAGGTGTGATGGATGTGACGGTGCCGGTAAACATAAAGTGAAAGTTGTCTGGATGATTTTGGCCGGCGCGTGTGGACTGCTCGCAGTTTACTTTGTGCTGACTGAAAACTACGAAAACGCCTTCGTTGCGGCCGCCGCAGGAGCTGTTTGCTGGTTATTGAATTATCGCCAACAAATACGCGAGTCGTTGCCAGAAGAAGATGAGGAACAGGAAGAGGATGAAGAGCCGGATGAAGAAATACGTTCTTAGTGTCGCAGTGTTAGCGATTGCGCTTATCTCGGTTACGTCTGTGAAAGCGTCGGATCAAACAGACGTTCGGAATACGGTCCAACATGTTTTCGAGCAATTAAAGTCGCATAACTACGGCGCGCTCTACGATCTCCTGCCGGGCTCCTCGCGCAATCGCATGTCGCGGGATCGTTTTGTGAGCGCACTCGAGCGCGCGCAGGGTTTCTATCAACTCGATCGACTCGACATTGGCGCGATCAAGGTGATGGGTAACCTCGCTGTGGTCGATACGGTACTTTACGGACGGGTGGTTGCTCCGGTCCAGGCGGAAGGAAAGATCGTGGTCCAACAGTACCTTCTGCGCGAGGACGGAAAGTGGCGCGTCGCTACGGGCGATCAGGGAACGGTGAAGAAGTTTTTGGCGGATAATCCTTCGTTTGGAAAACGATTTAAGATCCAGCAGCCGCGGATTTACGTGAAGCAGGGTGACAAGTGGGCTGAATTCAATCCCCCGCGCGGTAACCGACGATAAGTATATACCGTTCAGAGTTCAAGCTTTAGCTTGCTTCCCAAACAGCAGCCTAAAGGCTGAACTCTGAACAGGACTTCAACTTAACGTCAGGAGATCTTCGAAGGACAACTGAGCGTCGTCGATGCGTTCGGTGTATTCGCCGTGACGAATACGATGGCGTGGAACCTCGAGCGACTCGCGCACTGCGTCGAGATGAAAACGAATTATTCGCGGCGTTAGTCTGACGGATGGAATGCGACGCTTCGCTGCGAGGCGTCGCACGGTCGATTCACTGACTTGCAGGTGCGCGGCAAGCTGTTTGGCAGTCAGAAACTCTTCACGCTCACGCTCTTCCATAAGCTACTGTTTCGGGGGCAACGACAGCGCAATACGGTAAACCGCGGCTCCGTCAACTTCGACGTCTTTAGTCACCGGTTCAGCGCCGTCTCTCTTAACACTGACGCGATACTTCCCCGCATCCGGCGAAAGCCGAAACTTGAATGAACCAGTTTCTGTCGTGATACGTCCATCAATCTTTTTGACCGTTCCGTCTTCAAGAATCCGCGACAACTCAACTTTCGCGTTCGGAACGCTGCGCCCATCTGCAGTGAAAACAGAACCACTCACAAAAGCGATCGATCCTTCATCGATCGTGAGGACCAGTCGATCTCCAAGCGAGCGAGTTTTTCCGGCTTTAACTTCGATGTCTTCCATCGAACCGATGCTCAGCCCGGGTTTTCTAAACGTCAAACCATATTTGCCTGGCGTCAACCTGGAGACAACAAAATCACCGTTCTTATCGGTTGTCGCGCGTGTCACTTCGACTTCGCCGCGCCGAACAAGAACAGTTACACCGCCGGGCGTTCCCGTCTCCACCCGAACTTTGCCCTTGATGGCGCCCAGAGACTTGTCCTGGCCAACCGCAATGCCGGCTGCGAAAAGTACAATTGCCAGCACAAAAGGACTTTTATTGAATCTCATAGTTGATCCTTTGCGTATTAGGTGTCCAGATTACACGGCTTTGACGCTCGGGATGATAGCACCGTTTGCTTCCGCAGGTCGCGCCCGTATAATCCTGAGCGGCACCCCAGGGAAAGACAATTAATGCCAAGAAATCTCGCGGCTTATTTAGCGCAATTATCCGTTCCTCTACTCCTGCTGTTCGCACTCGCCATCCCCGGCGTGCCGCAGACCCAGGACCCTGCGGCGCCAATTCAAAGACCGCGGAAAGTATTTCCCAAAGAGCAAGAGCCGGAAGACGTTTTGCGAATCGACACTGACCTGGTTTCGGTAGACGTAACCGCGATCGATGCCGAGGGCCGGCCGGTAAAAAATCTGCGTCAGGAAGACTTCAAACTTTACTCTGACGGCGTCGAGCGACCGATCTCATTCTTCCAAATCGAGCAACGACAAGGCGCAAGACCGCTTGCCGTCGTCTTCGCTCTCGACGTGTCCGGGCAGCATGACTGCCGACGAGCTCGAACGATTGCGTTTTGCGCTCAGCTCTTTTTCGAATCACCTGTCGAATCATCCGGCGGTCTATGCAGTCGTGGCGTTTGGGATGAACGTGAAAACGATCCAGAAGTTTACGTCAGATCCCAAAAAGCTGGATGAATCACTCGAACGAATCAAGCGTGATGCACCGAGCGGTTTGTCCACCCACACTTACGACGCCGTGGACGATGCGATCCGCATGCTTGTAAAAAGCGCGCCGCGCACACGCGAGAAACGTTTGATGAAACGCGCGGTGCTGGTGGTTACTGATGGTTTTCCGGTTGGCGATATAGTCTCGCCTAAAACAGTTATTGAACGTGCGAATGCAGCCGACGTGAGCGTTTTTGTCGTAACACTGCCTTCATACTCGCGCGTGATGGCTTCGTCAACGCAAACGCCTCTGCCTACTCCACTCGACGTCAGTGGTCTTGCCGAGTTAACGGGTGGCAGAAATGTCTACGCGAATGAGAAAGACTATGCGCCGTTGTTTCGCACGCTGGCTGAAGAAGTGAGTTCAGCGTACGTGCTTGCGTTTTATCCGCCTGAGGAAAAGAGACGCGATGGGCAGGTACACACGATTCGGATCGAGGGTCCGCGTGGCTTAACTTTGCGACAAAGCCGAACGGAGTATAAAGCGGCCAGCAGGTAACTGATTGCCAATTGCCGAATTGCAGATTGCCAAGAGCATCTAAATCGGAAATCGGCAATTGGAAATCGGCAATGTTTTAATATTCGTCTTCGTCCTCGTCTTCGTCCAAACCCTCCTCTTCCACAATGTCCAACTCGACGGGATCGAGTCCAACAACTTCGAGATCAGTTCCACACTCTTCACAAGACACTATTTCGCCCTTGTCCGTGTCCAAATCTACGTGGACATCGGCGTCACATTCAGGGCACGTTCCGGTCGGCACAGTTTGATCCTCCCTGCGTTAGGTGAAGGCAGGGATTAACCCCTATCGGGGAGAGTTCCTCTACCTTGTAAGCAACCAAATCAATCTACCCGCGAGCGGCGGAATTTGCAACACTCTTTTTCCGAGATTTACTGGCCCATGTTACGAATTTCTGTCATTAATTTAACCTTCGTAAAGATTTTTCCCGCTCCTCATTTCTCAACCGTGGGATGGACACAAAGAACACGACAGGAGATGCACAGAAAAGAGTCTGTGTTGACTGTGGTTGTCCACACTTCCGCTCTCACCGTACGAATCCAACCTGATGCAGGGCTAACCTAACCGCGCAGTGTTACCAATCGCGTATTCAGAAACACCGCGCTAACCAATAATGCGCGCATGTTTCGGTTCCCACATAAACCAACGCGCCGGTTGGCCCTTCTATCACTGTTTCCAGCGCTACTGGTCCTCTCCTATTTCTCGTTAGCCCACTCCACTGATGGGCCGAGATTGGCGGCGCCCAATCCAGAAGCTGCTGTGAAACGGTCCGAACCATCATTGTCAACAGACCTGGACCACGACGGTTTTCCTGACGCGGCAGAGCTCAGGACCTTCAACGATCGTGAGAGTTTTCGACGCTGGTTCACGTGGGTTGCTGAGATGCAGTTCTACAAGCTCAGCGATCAGTGGAACCCGGAACAACGAGATTGCGCAGGACTCGTCAGGTTCGCATGGCGCGAAGCATTGCGCACGCACGATCGTCCATGGTTTCAGCGCATGGGCGAGAACTACGATCCAGTCGCACCCGATCTTAGTTCGAACATCGCCACACCACTTCGCGGAAAACTCTTTCGCACTGCGTCCGGCACTTTCAATCCGGCAGATCTCGCGGACGGCAAGTTCTCGGAATTCGCCGACGCGCAAAGTCTCAAGATGTTCAATGCGGAATACGTTGGTCGTGGTCGAGAACAAGCCAAACCTGGCGATCTACTTTTCTTTCATCAACCGTGGGTCCAGAAGTTTCCTTTTCACGTCATGATTTTTATCGGTGAGGCGCGTGTCGCGAGCGAAGGCGCGCACGATTGGGTGGTCTATCACACCGGCTCTTCACCGGACGACGAGGGCACGGTGAAGAAGGTGCGCCTCTCAGTGTTGGACGGGCATCCGGAAAAGCGCTGGCGTCCAGTTCCAACCAATCCAAATTTCCTCGGCTTCTATCGCCTGAAAATTCTAACAGAACCGAGCGCGGTAGCGCCGGGTCAATCATGGGAGAAATGAACGTGTTCCGCCCACCATTTCCGCAATCGTACTCGCCTGCTCTCGGCCCTGATTTACATCGTCGTAATCGTCGCGGCTATCTGGATCGCCGACTCACGAGTGGGAGCAGAACAACCGGAACCTCTTCCGGCGCTCGAAACAATTGATCTCAACCAGCCGTTCTTCGCGCTGTCCTCAAACCGCACTTTCGGCAGCTCTGAAAATGCTCGACTCTGGTTGGACCATCGTGGAATCAGCAACCTCGACTTCCGCGTTTATCGCGTAAACGACCCGCAACGCTTCTTTGCGCAACTAAGCAACCCACACGAAATGGGTGAAGACGAAGGCGAGCAGATCGCAACGAGCATGTCGAAGAGTCCGTCGCTGCTCGAACGAGTGCGCGCGGTGAAGATGTGGGCCTATTCAGGCATTCGAAACTATTTCCGCGATCAGCTAAAGCAAGATACTCGCAAGTCGTTCAATCAAAAGTTTCGCGCGACAGATACAGCCAAACGCGTTCCGCTCAACGTCGCTGATTATGCGCGCGTACCGCTCCTGAATCCGAATCAATTGGTGACGAGCTGGCGCGAGCCTCTGCCGGATCTCGAAGGCTTAGTCGACCGCCGCATGATTCCACTTGGCAAGCGCGAGCGTGGTGTGTACCTGGTTGAAGCAGTGAATGGTGATTTGCGTGCTTACACAGTTGTAGTCGTAACTGATCTGGCGCTGGTGGAGAAAACTTCTCCGAACGGTGAGATTCTCGTCTACGCAGTCGACCGCAAGACAGGCCAACCACAATCAGACACACGAGTTGAGATCGTTAGAGCGAGCAGGACTGTGGCAAGCGGCAAAACCGACGCCGAAGGACTCTTTCGCACAAAGATTCAGAGGCCGGAAGCAGGAGCTGACGATCTTGTAAACGAACTAACGAATAAGAACTTCATGATCCTCGCTTCGCAGCGAGAGAACTTCGCCATCTCCGATCTCGACGCGTTCTATTTCGGCGAAAGGCAGCAGGAGACCCTTCAGGGTTACATCTACACAGATCGTCCGATCTATCGCCCAAACCACAAAGTCTTCTTCAAAGGAATTCTTCGCGCGCTCGACGACAAAAATCAGTATCGCGTTCTTGAAAATGAAACCGTGAGTGTAACCATCAATGATGCGAAGGCCGCACGCGTGTTCCAGCAGGAAGTTCGCCTCTCAAAGTACGGCACATTCAACGGTGAATTTAATCTCAGCGAAGAAGCGCCGCTCGGAACCTACAGTATCGAGGCACAGGCAGGTGAAAGCGTCTCGCATGGAAGCTTTGAAGTCGCCGAATACAAGAAGCCTGAATACAAAGTAAAGATCACTACGCCGAAGCAGTTCGCGGCTGCTGGCAGCAAAACCAAATTCGACATCAGCGCGCGCTACTTCTTCGGCGCGCCGGTCACGGATGCAGACGTTAAGTATTACGTCTATCGATCGCGATACTACGCCTATTTCGGTGAAAGCGAGGAAATCGAGCCCGCTGCGGAAGATGAAGACGAGTATTCAAACTACGGCAACTACTACAGCGACCTGGTTCTTGACGGCGAAGGAAAGCTCGATGCTTCCGGTCAGATGTCAGTGGAGTTCGACGTACCCGAAAGCGGCGAGGACGACCTTTGGGACTTTCAATATCGTCTCGAAGCACAAGTCACTGATTCCTCGCGTCGCAGTATCAACTCAGCCGCGAGCCTGGTCGCGACGCGTGGAAGCGTGATCGCCATCGCCACACCCGATCGATACCTCTATCACAAAGGCCAGACCGCGAGGATCGCAGTCACAACAACCGACTATGAGGGCCGGCCGGTTGCGGCAAAACTCTCTTTGAAGTTCATGTTGCGCACGTGGGTAAAGGTTGAGCAAAAGCAGAATGAATATGATCCCGATTACCAGATGCGCGAAGTCGAGTTAAGAGCCAGCGACGTCGCAACGAGCCGTGAAGGCGAGGCTGTTTACGACTTTCTAGTGCCCATGCCGGGCAATATCTCGATCAGAACAGTGGTCCATGAAGGCGGGAACGAATATGTTTCCCTTGGCGGTTTTATCTGGTCTGCTTCGGAAACGGAGTGGAGTGACGGTTCTTACTACAGCGAGAACTTCGGATCGATCAAATTAGTCCCTGACAAGAAATCATACCGGCCAGGCGACACAGCTCGCGTGCTGGCCATTCTTCCACATGAGAACGCAGACCTTCTGATAACAACTGAGCTCGACAGTGTGTTATCAGCGCGACATGTCAAAGCGTCAGGCAAGACAGTGATGTTCGACGTGCCGATCGAGAAGAATTACGCGCCGAATGTTTTCCTCAGCGTCACGTTCGTCAAAGACGGCGACATGTACTCGAGCGACCAGCGGCTGGTGGTCCCCGCTCGCGACAAGATGTTGAATCTCGAGATCATCTCGAACAAGAAGGAGTACAAGCCGCGCGAAACAGCGTCGTACACGATTCTTGCACGCGATGCCGGCGGTGCGCCGGTGCCTGGCGCTGAAGTGAGCCTGGGCGTAGTTGACGAAGCGATCTACAGCATTTCGCCCGACTACTCGAGCAACATTCGCCAGCAGTTCTACGGCATGCGCTACAACTCCGTCGAAACACACCTTTCCATCTCGTATTACTTCAGGGGCGTCGCGGGTGAAAAGCCGATCGATCTTGCGAGCACAAAACCTTCATATCAATTGGCTGACTTCAAGAACGAAGGCAACAAGGAAGAGCCAATGATCCGCAAAGAATTCAAAGACACGGCGTACTGGGAACCGAGCGTCGTCACAGGAAAAGACGGCCGGGCGACAGTGAAGTTTCGTTTGCCGGATAACTTGACCACGTGGCGCGCGACAGCACGCGGCGTTACCGGCGACACGATGGTCGGCAGTTCGAAACACAAAGTCGTATCTCGCAAAGACGTAATCCTGCGACTTGAAACGCCGAGGTTTCTCACGCAAGGCGACACAGTCACGCTGTCGGGCATCGTTCACAACTATTTGCCCGAAGCCAAGTCAACGCAGATCTCAATTTCGGTTGCCGGAGCACGGTTGATCAGCCCGGCGCAGCAGACGGTGACGATTGAAAAGCAGGGAGAACATCGCGTCGACTGGCAGATCTCAGCGCCCCAAACCGGTGAGATACGCCTGCTCGCGAAAGCATTGACGAACACGGAATCAGATGCGGTTGAGTTAGCCCTCGATGTCGTTCCGCGCGGCTTGCATGAGCACAAAGCCGAAACGTGGGCCACGAGCGACGACAACGCGCAGCAGGAGTTTTCTCTGAATCTGCCGGCGAATACTGACTTGAACTCGCGCAAGCTGCGGATTGAAGTCACACCGTCAGTTGCGGGAACACTGTTTGGCGCTCTCGACTATCTCACGACCTATCCGTACGGCTGCACGGAACAGACGATGTCGAGTTTTCTTCCCAACATCATCGTTTCGCAAACGCTGAAGGAGTTTAAGTCGACTTCGATTCGCAACCCTGAAGAGTTGAAGAAGAAAGTGGAGAAGGGACGAAACCGTCTGTACGCACTGCAACATAACGATGGTGGTTGGGGTTGGTGGACCAACGACAACACGGATCCGTTCATGACGGCTTATGTCGTCGATGGCCTGACACAAGCGAAGCAGGCGGGCTTCGAGGTCGACGATGAACGTCTTGCGCGAGCGCGTGAAAGACTTCAGGGCATGCTCGATTCCGGGATAAATGACACTGAGGAACGCGCGTTTGTGATCTATGCGTTGGCTGAGAGCGGCGGGGTGGATTCAAAGCACGTCGATAGTCTTTTTGCAGCACGCGGCAGTTTGCAACCGTATGGCCGCGCGCTGCTGGCGCTGACTCTTGCTCTTCAAAGCGACCACCGCGCACAGGAAGTCGCCGCTGAGATAGAGCGCAATGCGAGCGCGGGCAAAACGTCCGCCTACTGGCAGTCGAAGCGCAATCCGGCGGTCGAATTCTCGTACGAAAACTCAATCGAAGGTACAGCAATGTCGCTCAAAGCGCTCGCACGCATCAAGCCTGACAGTTCTTTGCTGCCTCTTGCTGCTCGCTGGCTGGTTACCGAAAGATCGAAAGGTTATTACTGGCGTTCAACCAAAGACACAGCGTTCGCGATCTTCGGGTTGATCGACTACCTCAAAGTGAGTCGTGAGTTAACCCCTTCGTACGACGTAGAGGTCTACCTGAACGGCGAGTCCGTCGTGGTCCAACACATCAAGGACGCGACCAGCGAAGCCTTCCTGGTAAACCGAAAGGGCGCCGGTGTTGGCGAGACGAATCGCATTCGAATCGTAAAGCGCGGCCCTGGAACACTCTATCTTTCTGCGTCGATCGAGTACTACACGAGCGACGAGCAGGTATACGCCAATAGCACCTCGGGACTGGAAGTCACGCGGGAATACCGCCGGCTTCACGTTGAGCGCGATGGTTACAACCTGAAGTGGTCCATGTCGCCGTTGACTGGTGAAATTCAATCGGGCGACCTGATCGTGGTGGTGTTGCGTCTGCGAGGGAACCAGGCGCGGCATGTAATGCTGGAAGATCCGATTCCGGCCGGCGCCGAACAACTCGAGCATGTCGGCAATCTGAATCTGACTTACACGAATAACAGTTGGACTGACTGGTACAGCTCGCGCGAGTTTCGCGATCGCCGGACGGTATTCTTCCTGGACCGGTTTGATGGCGACGTGAAGATGCAGTATGCGATGCGAGTTCAGGTGCCTGGGGAGTTCGTCGTCGCACCGGCGCGCGCTGAACTGATGTACGAACCGTCAACTTATACAAACACGGCGACCGGGCGGTTCGTGTTTGTAGATAGGCAAAAGAGATGAGACAGATATTTTTACAACCAGTAATCGCGATGTTCTCGGCGGCGCGTTTGCTTTTCAAGACCCGCAGGGCGATGGCTCTGACGTTGGGTGCTTACGCGTGCTTGCTCATCGTTGTCTATTTGTTCGTGAGCACTCGCGAAGCAACGATTCCCCAGTTGTTCTTGACGATGGTGGTGATCGTCGTCGCTCCCGTCCTGTTTTTCGCGCTGCAAGCTATCAGCGTTAGCTACACGCATGGACCACTATCGACGGATCTAGTCAGGAAATGCCTTCGGCTCATGGCTGTTACGGCGCCGGTGATCGGAATAACCGTCGTCGGTGTCTATGGTCTAAGTAAGATTGACTCGTTGCTAACGCTGACGACTACGTTGCGCTACTTGCTGATCGGCGTAGTTGCTCCGCTGCTTGCGATTCAGCTCTGGGTCGCAGCAGGCAGCAGCGGTCGGCTGTTTAGCAACGTGCGAAAGGTTGTGGTGAAAGCATTCGCGCCACAGCTACTCGTTGTGTATGTGTGCGGCTTTTTGATCTTCGCGATAGTTCCTCACGTCTTGATTACGCAAAAGATTGGCGCCGAAGGAGCGTGGCTCGAGTTCACGCTGCTAATGGCGACGGCTGACCGCGAGTGCGCTTCTTATTTTTCTCGGCTGGGTCACGACGGTCGGCGCAATTTCGATTCTTAGCCGCGGCAGTTACTCCAGTGAAACATAAGCAAGTATTTACGACTCTTCTCGGTGCCTCTGTCTCTCTGTGGTTGATTATTTCTCCGGTCAGAAACACCACGGAGACACAGAGTCACAGAGATGAGCTTCAAGCGATTGCCTCGTCTGCGTTGGGCCAACGGGAAGGCGCGATCGTAGTCATCGATCCGCAAACTGGTGAGGTGCGCGCCGTTGTTAATCCGGAGGTTGCCTTCGACCACGCATTGCCACCGGGTTCAACGATAAAACCCTTCACCACCTTAGCTGCTCTGCAAACGGGAATCATCACTCATGACACGCGCATCCGCTGTCGCCAGAAGTCCAAGCGCAAAGACGTTGTCGACAATTGTTCGCATCCCCCGAATCTCGCGCCATTGACACCCGCTGAAGCCCTGGCCCAATCGTGCAACTACTATTTCGCGTCCCTTGGTGAACGCCTCAACGAAGAACGCGTCACTTCGCTGCTCAATGAATTTGGTTTAGGGCAGATGCTGGCGCGCGACAGATGGCAGCCAGAAAGCGCGGTGGGTGAAGGCGCATATCTTCGAGTGACGCCAATTCAGTTAGCGCGCGGATACGCAGCCCTTTTCAACGGACAAATCCAGCTCAACGAAAAAGACCGCTCCATTCTCATCGAGGGAATGCGTGGCGCTGTCTCCTTTGGGACAGCAAAAAAAGCAGAGCTCGATTCCCTTCCCGCTTTTGTTATCGGAAAGACTGGAACCTCAACTCCACTGCAAGGCTTTCGACCGCAGGGTTGGTTTGTTGGCCTGGCTCTCGCAAACGATACGAAAGCTGCGCAGCTCGTAGTTGTTGTTTACCTCAAGAATGCGCATGGTTCAGACGCCGCAGAAGTTGCCCGACCGATCTTTGAAGAGTTTGGCGGTAAACCGGCCTCAAGAAAAAACTCACCCCACGTGACAGTCCATAAAGTGAGCGAGAACACCTCGAAGCAAGTTTCACTCGAAGATTATGTTCTACAAGTGGTGTCGACTGAAGCCAGCGTCGAAAACGAACCAGAAGCGATCAAGGCATTAGCGATCGCAGCACGCACGTATGCACTGAAAAATGTCGGACGTCATCGCGAACAAGGCTACGACTTTTGCAGCACGACTCACTGCCAACGCTTTGAATCATCCGAAGCACGACCCACCACGGCTGCGGCAGTCAGAGAAACTGCGGGTTTGGTTCTGCGCGACGACCGCGATGCGTTAGTCGATTCTTATTACAGTGCTTCATGCGGCGGAATGACTGCGAACTTAAAATCGATCTGGAATACTGAAGCGCCGGACTACCTGCGCGGCGTCCGAGATCGTTATTGCAACTTGGGCTCTCATTATCGTTGGACCGACGTGATCGAATCAGCCAAATTACTAAAGGCTTTGCGCAGCGATCCGCGGACAGATGTCGGTGAAACAATTCGAGCAGTAGCGGTGTCCAAACACGATCGAACCGGCCGCGCCGAAGTTCTCACGCTTGTCGGTGATCGCCACCGCGCGATAAGCGGTTGGGAATTCAAGCTGATCGTGGGGCGGGCGTTGGGCTGGCAGCTCTTGAAAAGTTCGCGCTTCACCGTGGCGCAGTCTGGATCGGGGTTTGTATTTCGCGGTGGCGGGTTCGGACACGGTTTGGGTCTGTGCCAGGAGGGTTCTCACGTGATGGCCCAACGAGGACAATCATTTCAACAAATCCTCGCGCACTATTTTCCGGGCACGCGTGTGTGGGAAGACGGGGGAACGCGGGGACGGGGCGACGGGGAGATGCGGGGATTGGGAGACGGGGAGACGCTGGGACGCGGTGACACGGCGACGACGAACTCCTCTTCTCGACGTCACCACGTCTCCCCATCTCCCCGTCTCCGTGTCGCGACGTCTCACTTTCAACTGACTCACTCAGGGACAATCGATGCACGCGAGGCCGAACACGTACTCAGAATGCTCGAATCAAACCGATCGGAACTCCTGCGTCGCGTCACGGCGGCAGGAATCCATGTGCGCTTCCCGAATCTCGAGGTCGTGATTAACGAAACGACCGGTGATTTTGTCGGACGAACGGGCATGCCGCCATGGGCGGCTGCGGCAACGAAGAATAATCGCATCGAGCTTCAACCACTCCCGTTGCTAAAACGGCGCCGAATTCTCGAAACAACCTTGCGCCACGAACTCGTACATGTACTGGTCGATTCGATTGGTGGTGGCCAAACGCCCCGATGGCTCGCGGAAGGAATGGCGGTCCACCTCGCAGGCGAAGGAAAAATGATGGGCCGCGAACAAAACAACGCAACGTCCGTAGAAAACGTCGAACAAGCACTCGCCTCGGCTAAATCATCCGCGGAGATGCGGAGTGCATATGCCGCCGCTTACAAACTCGTAAGAGACCTGGTGCAGGCGGAAGGTGAAGCAAAAGTTTGGAAAAGAGTGGCTGAACGAAGGTATAGTGTAGGCCGTCGCGTCGTCCCAACGTCGATCACTTAGTAGGTCCCTAATCCCAAAGGTACTGCAATGAAAGTAATCACACGCCCGACAGTGGCCGCTTTAGTGCTGCTAACACTCCTCATCGCTACAGCGGTGGCCCAACAAAAACGTCCAGCACCTGCGAGGCCGCAACCAAAACCAGCGGCCGCGCCAGTTCCACCGCCGACATTCGACAACCTCGTGCCGGCCGAAAGCTACACGATTTATGGCGAGGTCAGAGGAGTCGGGCAGTTAATTCAATCGAGCGCTATAAATGAGGCACTCGAACCAATCCTCAAGCTCGCTGGACCACCTAAAGAATTCCGAACGCTCGTGAAGTGGTTGAAAGCGCACGCCGACGAATTGATGACGTCGCGGTTGCTCGTGGCGACGGGGCCCGTCGGCAAAAATCTTCCTCAGGCGCTCATTGCCCTTGAATTCGAATCGGCGGAAGAAGCTGCGAAATTCGCAGCGCCCTTAAATGCGATGCTCACGAGTGTAATTCCTCCTGAGACGGAAGCGGTCGCCTGAAACGCAGGGTAAGAAACCGCCGGTTACAAAACCTGGTTACTACTTGCAGCATGCCGGCTCTTTAATTCTGATCACGCCCACGCCATTAAACCTGAAAAAGCTCAAACCCTCCGGAAGCAAACCGCTCACTGAAGACATAAACTTCCGCGCAGCACGCAGTCGTTTCAGCTCAGAGACCATCTTCGTATTCGCCGATATAAAGTTGATGGAGCGACAGGAAGAGGAACGTCGCAAGCAGTATGAAACGCAGCGGCCGGACGCGGAGAAACAACTGAAAGAACAGGCGGCAGCGGCCGCCGAAGAGGCGAAGAAGTCGGAAGAACCTGAGCCCGAACCAGCCGGCGAAGATAACTTCACTCTCACGGAGGGACGCCGTGCGGTCGTTGGGGTTGTCCCTGATCCGGCAGCCAAGGATGCCATAATCCCCGATCCAGTTTTGATGGCCCTTACCTCAATCGGCTCATCATTCTTTGCGGGAGAGTCAAAGTGGCCGGACGGCATTGCGTTTGCGCTAACACTTGAAAACGAATCAATTGATGTGCGCGCCTTGTTTGTCAACGAACCCGGTGAGAAGAGCGACACGGTGCCGTTTATGCCGGCGCTCATTCCTGGTCCACCCGTTGTTTTTGAGGCGCCAAACGTTCTTCCCGCGGATACGGACATCTTTGTGACGATGTCGCTCGACCTGCCACAGGTCTATACCCTTATGTCGCGGTCACGTTCGAAGTCAATGGTCTACAGTCCCCAGGGCAATCTGGAATCTGTCGAAGAAATCTCACACGAGTCACCTTTCGCAGCGATCGAAAAGAAACTCAAGATGAATCTGAAAGACGACTTGCTGCCGCTGCTCGGTTCGGAGGTCGCGGTGCGACTGCCTGCAACGGGCCTTGCCCTGGTAGGAATGTCTCCAGCGATGGTTATCGGTAGTGGTCAACCTGTAGCCGGTACAAGTCCCGTTATTCTGATTTCTTTGAAAGACAAGGAAGCGGTGCGCGCACTCATGCCTAAGATCGTTGAGGCACTCGGCTTCAAGGGCGCGAGCGCGTTTGCCCAAACGGAAAAAAAAGAAGACACCGAGATCGTGTCGTATCTCAATGCTTTCTCCTATGCTTTCGTTGGAAACTTTTTAGTGCTCTCGGGTGACGCTGCCTCAATTCGACACGTTGTCGATTCCTACTTGAAACACGAAACACTTGCAGGCGAGAGCAATTTCAAGAACTTCACGCGATGGCAACCGCGTCCGGCGCACGGGCAGATTTACGTTTCTCCTGCACTAATGGAAAGCTATAAAGCATGGGCCGACACCAGTAAGCAAGTCACCGATCCGGCAAAAGCGTTTCTGATCGCAGTTAACTTCCGGCGCCCGCCCAACCAATCACTTACTCGCTATCGAACGAAGGACTTGGACCACTACACGAACTGCACGTTCCGAAGAATCTCGTGCTGATGGCAATTGCCGGAATTTCCGGTGGCATCAATCAGACTCCTGAACGCCAAAACGAGACCATGGCGATGGGTGTCATGATGATGATCCCCCACGCCCAGGAGAGTTACAAAAAAACCTCCGGGAGCTACGGCACCATGGATCAGTTGATGACAGCTAAGGCGATCTCGAAGGAGATGATGGAGGGTGCTGGTTATAAGTTCGAAATCTTCGTGACGGGTGACAAGTTCGAGGCGTTTGCGGTGCCGATCGAATACGGGAAGAACGGGAAGACTTCGTACTTTATCGATCAAACGCAGATCTTGCGCGGCGCCGATCACAATGGTGGTTCAGCCAACAGCTTCGATCCACCGATTTTTCAGTAGCCAGCTACCTAAGGTTTTCGATCTCTACGGGTTCAACCGGCTCGGCGAGTCCAAAACTAAAAATCCGCGAATAAAAATAGAGTTCCCCATCCAGCGCGCGTTTGATGTTCGTCGCCTGCCTGAACCCGTGCTGCTCTCCCGCGAACGCGACATACGACACGGGTAGCCCTTTCGCACGCATCGCCTCGACCATCGTCTCAGCCTGGTTGGGTGGGACTACCTTGTCTTCCAGTCCCTGAAAAAAGATCACCGGACACGAAAGCCTTTCCGGAAAGTTGATCGGCGAGCGATCGACGTAGATGTCCCGGCGTTCCGGATAAGGCCCCAACAATCCTGTCAGGTATTGCGACTCATACTTGTGCGTGTCGCGGGCCATCGATTCCAGATTGCTGATCCCAAAGTAACTCGCGCCGGCTTTGAAAACGTTTCGAAACGTCAGCGCCGACAAAGTGGTATAACCACCTGCACTGCCGCCCGTAATGATCAATCGCTCCGGATCCACTTCACCACGTTCCGCAAGATAGCGAGCGCCGTTGACGCAGTCGTCAACATCAACTTGTCCCCATTTTTTGTTAAGTCTTTCACGATACTGGCGACCGTAGCCGGTGCTTCCGCCGTAATTAACGTCGAGCACCGCGAATCCCCTGCTGGTCCAATATTGAACTGACAAACTCAACGCGGTTGAAGCAGATGCGGTCGGTCCACCATGGCTCTTCACGATCAGCGGTGGCTTCGCGTTCTCCGGTGCTCGGTAATCGGGATTTTGTGGCGGATAGAAGAATCCGTGCGCTATCAGTCCACCTTCAGTCGGAAACTCGATCGCGCGCGGAACTGAAAAATACCGCGGATACGTCTCGAGATCGTTTGATCGACGCAGCGTCTGAAACTGGGTCGTGCTGAGATCCAACTTCACAATCGACGTCACATCCGTCGGTGAACCGCCACGAAATACCGCCTGTCCATTCGCCGCTCGCAGATGTTGAATGTCTGTGTAAGGGCAATCGATGGAATTGTACTTGCCGGATGGAACGTCGATCGTGCCCAGGGTCGAAACACCGTGTTCGATGTGACTACAAACAATCAGATCGGCAGAAGCAAAAGAATAAGACGACATGCCAAACATCCATTGCGGCATGCCCAACTCACCTTTTGCCTGGTAGACGTTTTCAATATCGCCTTCGGGCGAAATTCGCTCGAGATTCCACCAGCCGCTTCTGTCGGAGGTGAAGTACAAAACGCCATCAGGTGACCATTCTGGCTGAAAAATCGACTCCGCGGCGCCACCGGCCACCCAGCGCGTCGAAGCGAGCTTGCCGTCTTCGCCAAACTCGCCTACCCACAACTCGCAACCATCCCAGGGCATATTCGGATGATTCCAGGTGAGCCATGCCAACTGAGTCCCGTCCGGACTCAAGCGGGGTGAAGAATAAAAATCATTTCCCTCAACCAGCACTGAACCAAAGTCATCGCTGGGTTCAACGCTAACGCTGACGATCGAATTCACCGGTTCTGAACCTGTAGTCCTGTGATCTTCGCGGATGTAGATGATTCGACCACGTGCCTGGTCCAAGACGCCATCCGCATAACGCACGTCTTCGGCGCCGGTCAGAGGTTGGGGCGTCCCCAGTCGTTCTTGTTTGTAGAGTCGCTGATCGGAAAAGTTCGAAAAGTAGACTATTTCATTCTTTACCAGATATTCGCCGCCGCCATATTCATGGACTCTGGTCCGCGCATTGAAAGGAGGCGGAGTCACGTCGACACACCTCGCCGGTGGCGGATCTTTTGACTAATACATTGCGCCCGCGCTCTTTTGGACGCAGTTCGATCCAGTAAATATCGCTTCCATCAAATGCGGTCTGTCCAAGGCCAACGGAACCTTCGACAATGAGATCTGAGGTAATCGGTGATTTCCAGGAGCCGTATGGCGCTATGTTTGGTGAATTTCCCAAGATCTATTCCTCGATTCAAATTTATCCCCGAACGCCGATATTTGTTCGGTTAGTGAGACTTTGAAAAACTTTTGTCACAACCTCGCAAAGACTTTACAAGACTGATGCAACCTACCCCTCGGCCCATGCGGTTAGTATCTGCCCGTCGTTAATTCTCCATGGGAGAACTGAGATAAAGGCAAGGGCGCTGGTCTTGGGGGAGGTCAGCGCCCTCTCTTTTTGTCTAAAACTCATCTTACTACAGAACCGAGCGCGGTAGCGCCGGGTCAATCTCTCAATTGAGCGGTCAAATCAAATTTTAACCCGGCGCTACCGCGCTCGGTTCTGTTTCTTGTTGACTGCCGCTTAAAACAATCCGACAATTCGCGAGTCAAAATCCGCACGAGGTGTCTCGCTAATGCGAATCCGCAAACGAACCGTTTTCGTCTTTTGTCTCGTCACTTCTTTCATCTTCGCCGGTATCCCAACTTCAACTGCTGATACTTTCCGGCCCGTAGTTCGCGGGAAGCGCGGCGTTGTGGCTGGTGGCCAGCCCTTATCGGTGGAAGCAGGACTGCGGATTTTGCAACGCGGCGGTAACGCCGTTGACGCAGGGGTCGCGACTACTCTCGCGGCCTCCGTTATCGAGTTTTCCCACTTTTCATTTGGCGGCGAAGTGCCAATCCTGATCAAGTTGAAAGGTCAAAAGGTCGCCGTTATCGAAGGCATGGGCCAGGCGCCCATGAAAGCGACACGAGAGTTCTTCGTCAACCGAGCGCAAGGTGACGGCGGTTCACCCTCGCTGACATCAACTGGTCAGACCACAATGCCCGGCGCTCGAAGAGGCGGACTCATTCCGTCAACTGGTCCACTTTCTGCAACGGTGCCCGCCGTTTTCGATGCGTGCGTCACCGCGCTCGACAAATTCGGGACGATGACGCTTGCGGAGGTGATGGAGCCGGCTATTCAACTCGCCGATGGATTTCCGATCGATGAGTTGAGAGTGCAGTACATCAAGACGAGGTCGCCCATTTTTTCTCAATGGCCGGACGCGAGACGCGTGTTCCTGCCTAACGGCGAAATACCAAAGGTCGGCGACATTTTTGTGCAAGCCGATCTCGCTCGAACACTTCGTGAGCTTGTTCGCGCCGAACGCCTTGCTTCAAAGGGCACTCGAAACAATCGTCACGCCGGGCTAATGGCTGCGCGCGACTATTTCTATCAGGGTCCAATCGCACGTCGCATCGGCGACTACATGCAGGCGAATGGAGGGTTGATCGCCGCGGGTGACTTCGCCAAGTTCGCCGCAAAGGTGGGCCAACCGGTTGAAACGGATTATCGCGGCTATCAAGTTTACAAGGCCGGTTTCTGGACTCAAGGCCCGGCGCTGATCGAAACGCTGAACATGCTCGAGGGTTTTGATCTAAAGAAGATGGGCCACAACTCCGTCGCCTACATTCACACGCTCGCCGAAGCTCTAAAGCTCGCAATGGCCGACCGCGATCGATACTACGGCGATCCTGATTTCGTGAAGATCCCGATGGCCCAGTTGTTGTCGAAAGACTATGCAACTCTGCGACGGCCATTGATCGACGAGCAGCGCGCATCTCTGGCACAACAACCAGGCGATCCACTTAACATGAAAGCCGTTCTGGCGAGCGCCGTGCAGCGTATTGGCCGCGCCTCTGCGATGCCGGAGATCGAACGGGCCAACGACACCACGTGCGTGAACGTGATCGACAAAGACGGCAACCTGTTCAGCGCGACGCCGAGCGGTGCGTGGTTGCCTGCGGTCGTCGCCGGTAACACGGGAGTGTTGATGGGCCAACGTTTGCAGTCGTCGCTTACGGATCCAAACAGTCCGAACGTCGTCGCACCCGGTAAACGTCCACGGATCACGTTGACTCCGACGCTCGTGCTAAAAGGCGGTGAACCATTCATGGTGCTGAGCACACCCGGCGGTGACAATCAGGACCAGGCGCTGCTGCAAGTGTTATTGAACGTCATCGAGTTTGGAATGAATCCGCAGGAAGCGGTTGAGGCTCCTCGCTTCGACACGCAGCACTATGTCAGCTCGTTTGACGATCACGAGTTTCTTCCCGGCTCACTAAACCTCGAGTCGCGAGTGAGTTTGAAAACTGTCCAGGAACTGTCTACCAAAGGGCACAAGGTAAAGGTACAGGGCGAATGGGGAACGCTCTCCGCGCCCACGGTGATCATTTACGACCCGAAAAACGGTGTGGCATCGGCGGGCGCGGATCCAAGACGCGGCCGCTATGCTGTCGCGTGGTAGGAACGCAAAATTCTTCTCACGACAAAGGAGTCCCCCGATGAAGATCTTTACAAGAAGAACCCTGCTGACTGTAGCTACTTTCATTCTTGTTTTGACAACTCAAGGCGTGGCATCTGCTCCAGTACTTCCAAACCCGGTGCTTTATTTCCTCGGATCGGAGCACGTCGAAATCAGCGGAAAGCAGATGATCCGCTACCATTACGATGTCCTGAACAAGGATGCCTATCCGGACGACATGTTCGCAAAATCGCCAAGTCTGCCGCCTTGCGGAACCAACACACAAGCTGCCCGCACGTGGGTGGATCTTTACGATCAGGCAGGGAAACGGTTAAATGGCTTCTGCGCTTTGGGAAAGTCAGCCGACCTCAACAAGATATGGTTTGCTTTGGAAGAGGGTAAGATACCTCCGAGCTATGTCTACATCGAGCTTAACGATCGCAAAACTGTCACCAAGTACAAATCGAACCTGGCTGACACAATGCTCTAATCAACATCACTAGCAAAGGGAAGGATTGAATGGCACTGGAAGAAGGTAAACGCTTCGTAGATTTCAAACTCAAGAACCAGGACGGCGAAACCGTTCAGCTTGATGATTTCAAAGGTAAGTGGCTCGTCGTTTACGTCTATCCGAAGGACGACACGCCCGGCTGCACGATTCAGGGAAAGTCGTTCACCGCAAGTAAGCAGGACTTTGACGACGCTAACATCGAGGTGGTCGGAGTGAGTGAAGACGACGTTGCATCGCACAAGAACTTCTGCAACAAGTTTGGGTTCACGATCGACTTGCTGGCGGACCCGAATCACGAGTTTTTGAAAGCGGCTGGCGTGGGGCAAAGCGACTACAAAGGAACGATGTACTGGAACCGCACGAGCTTCGTGATCGATCCGCAAGGGAACCTGAGGAAGACGTATTTGAAGGTGCAACCCGAGGGTCACGAGCAAGTGCTGTTAGACGATATTAAGGGAATGCAGACCGCGAGGCTTAAGCACGCTTTTTGACAGGATTTGCAAGATTTCAGATTGCCAGATAAATCCTGCAATCCTGCAAATCCTGAAATCCTGTCTAAGGTTTTATGCTTGCCTACGTATTCTGGCACTGGCCACAGTCGAGCATCGCTCGCGACGTGTATCTCGATCACCTCGCTGACTTCCATCGCACGCTCGCTTCAAACAAACCCACCGGGTTTCAGTATTCAATCGTCTATCGTATCAGCGACGCCGCGTTGGCTAAATACGACGGGTGATGCGTACGAAGAGTGGTACCTCCTCGACGACTCCGCGGCGATGGACCGACTCAACGAAGCGGCGGTATCAGGCGCGTGTGAACAACCACACAACAGAGTCGCGCGGGAAGCAGACGACGGCACCGGCGGTCTCTACAGGTTTCGCGCCGGCCATGAAGAACCAGCGCGATCGAGATTCGCCTCATGGCTCAGCAAGCCCAGCGGCGTTTCTTACAACGACTTCTACGCGACGTTGCAACCGCTCACATCGCAACCAGGCGTCGGCTTATGGGGTCGCCAGATGACGCTTGGACCAACCACCGAGTTTTGCATTCACAGCCCAACTCAAATCGAACTCCCGGAAAACTACACTCACCAAACGATCCCACTCGAACTGATCTGGCCTTAGTGTGGCTTCCACCGTTCGCGACTGAGGACGCCCCGCTGTGACGATCCGAGCGCTTCAGACAAGATCCCTCCAGCTTGATATATCTGAAGAGAAAGCTTCCCGTTCTCATGCTCGTCGCCGCTTTGCCATTGCTCGGCCTCTCCTGCAACAAGACCAGGGTCGAAAACCGCAATCGCGTTAACGAAACCAGTTTTCCGCAGACGATCCTCTGGGCCTGGGAGCGGCCAGAAGATCTCGAGTTTCTCGACCCGCAACAGTTTGCAGTCGCCTTTCTATCTCAGACTCTGCTTCTGAAAGACGACGAAGTCGTGTTCAAGCCACGCCGGCAACCACTGAAGGTCCGGCCTGAAACGAGACTGATCGCGGTTACGCGTATCGAATCAGAAAAGACTCCTGCTCTCAGCGCCGCACAAAGAGAAAAACTCATCGGTCTCGTTCTGAAAACACTTGAACTCAAAAACGTTTCCGCGCTCCAGATCGACTTTGACGCGACCACTTCACAACGCGAGTTTTATCGCACACTTCTGCACGATCTTCGTCAGCGGCTACCGGACAGCGTTCCACTCTCGATGACTGCACTCGCTTCATTCTGTTTAGGTGATCGCTGGCTTCAAGACCTCCCGGTCGACGAGGCTATTCCAATGATCTTCCGGATGGGTAAGGACGATCAGAGCATCAAGTCGTTCCTGGAAAACGGGAAAGACTTTAACGAACCGCTCTGCCGGAGGAGCTATGGAATCGCCGTTGACGAACCTATAGCAATGACCTTCAACCGTTCGCGCCGGCAGTACATTTTCAACGTCCGCGCATGGACCGAAGAGGACGTTTTGCCTTTCAAGCAAGGAGCTCGACAATGAATCTCTACCAAGTAGAACAAGTCAGGAAGAGGGGCTTGCCCCCGCATTCGGGCAGCGGTGGCAAGCCATCCTTCCTGACTGTTTCATTTCCCATTCTCGCCGTTGCTCTAACGGCAGTGATGCTACTCACTTCCCTCCCCTCCGCACGTGCATGTGGTCCTTACGTCACCGACCCAATCTACGTATCTCGACAGTCTCCGGATCTCCCGTTTGAAGAATTCACGAACGGCAAGATTGGGATCGTACGGCCGAGCTTCGGGCGCAAGACTCTATTCATCTCCTATCGATATCTAAACGGAGGATCGTTCACCGCTGAGGAGCAAAAGGATTTAGTGGAAGCGTTGAATGGTACTGCACCGGAAGAGAATGGCACGGCCGCCCTCAAAGCGTGGATCGAAGCGCGAAAAGAATTCTTGAAAGAAGATCAAAGCTGCCGGAGATTTACACCGAGAGGCTTTATGGTCGTTACGACTTCTTTCCGAACTGCGCCAAAAACGCATTTGAGGTTGCGCTGCAAACTCTGAAAGATCGCGCAGCCAGTTACGGAGCTGAAGACAAAAATGTCAGAGATTGGCTGGCAGCGCAGGATACCGTCTTTGAAAACTGCTCCGCGGGTGCGCACATTCCAGCCGAATTGGGCGCCGGGAGTGTGACGTGGCTGCGAAAAGATCGCGATTATCAGATCGCTGCCGCGCATTTCTATTCATTGAAATTTGACGAGGCGCGCGCGCGTTTCGAAAAAATCGCCAGCGATGTCGAGTCACCGTGGCAGGAAATCGCCGGCTACCTGGTTGCTCGTACGTTAATTCGCCAGGGAAGTCTGGGAGGGGACGAAAAGAAGAAACAAGAGCTGTTCGAACAAGCGGAGAGAGTTCTACAAACGTTGGCGATGGGCGGCGGTAGGTATGCGGACGCTTCAAAGAAACTCCTGGCGTTAGTCAAATATCAAATACATCCCGAAGAGAGAGTAGTGGAACTCAGCCGTACTTTGAGCGCGGGTAGTAATGATAATTTGCGACAGGATCTCATCGATTATGTTTGGTTGCTCGACAAGTTTGAGGAGCGAATTCGCAAAGCGGAAGAAGAGCGCAAGAAGAAACAAGAAGGCCGAGCAGAAGAAGTGCAAGCGCAAAGCGTCTACCAGCCCGATCCCGCAAAGTACGAACGACTTGAACGTGGTGAATCGATTCAAATCACGCTTCACCAGCCGGTGGAAAGGGAGGGCAGGATTTTCCCGGTCGGTCATACAATTGAGTTCAAACATGACGCATCCGAGGCAGAGATCCGTCAAACTTTTGCACAGCAGTTGGGCAGAGAACTTACTGCCGAAGAGACGGACAACATAAAAAGTCTCGTGAACATGAAGTGCTGTGGAGACGCTGGCGACTGAATCCTAACCGTAAATGGGATCGGCGGTGGACTATCGAAATATGAAGGTTGTTACTACGATTGCAGCAAACTTAGTTTCGATCTCCTGCCCGACTTCCTGCGTTCGGAGGATCTGAGCGATTGGATTCTAACGACCCAGAGTCAGGATCCCGGCGCATATCGTCATGCGTTCTCGCGATGGCGGAAAACGAGTTCACCTGCGTGGTTAATCACGGCTTTGGTGAAGGCCGACAAGTCGTCGCCCAGTCTCGCAAAATTGATGCAAGCCGGCGAAAGAGTTACGCGTGACGATCCGGCTTTTGCATCTGTTGCTTACCATCTCATCCGTTTGAAAGTAGCGATGGGCCAAACGGACGAGGCGCGAAAACTTCTCGACGAAATCATATCGTGGCAATTAGGAGTATTGCCGATTTCAGCGCAGAACCAGTTTCTCGAACAACGCATGAATCTGGCCGGGGGCTTGAACGAGTTTCTGAAGTCTGCTCAACGAAAGCCGGCCGTTTTTTACGACTATGGCATGTATGGAAAACTTAGTGACCTGCTCAAAGTAGAGCGGTATTGGGATCGCAATTACTCAGAAAAAAACGAAGAGGAATACGAACTCGAACGCGAGGAAAACTACAAAGCCTTGATGCCATGGGAGGATCGGGTCGGGTTTGACGATTCAACGCGAGCGATTTTTGACTGGCATTTTTCCACGCAACTACTGGCGGAGGCTGCCGGCAACCCAAATCTTCCCGACTATCTGCAACGAAATTTAGTTCTGGCGGCGTGGACGCGTGCGGTCCTGCTCAACGACGATAAGATAGCGCTTCAGATGGCGACTGAAGTCGGTAAAGTTCAGCCCGAGATGGCGTCTGCACTGCTATCGTATCTGAAAGCGAAATCGGCTAAAGAGAGAAGCAACACGGCTCTCTACGTCTTGCTCAAATTTCCGCACCTGTCGCCGTTTGCGCAGGGCGGTCTGCCGAAGTTTGTAACCAGTGAAAGCATCGACTATTACTTCCAGGATTCATGGTGGTGCAAACCTTCGCTTACCGAATACAACGACGAAGGCACGGAGATCCCGAGGGTCGTTCCCAAGCCGAAATTTTTAACTGACACTCAACTGGAAACAGCGCGACGAGAACATGACGCACTTTCAGCGACCGGAGATGCTAAGAGCTACCTCGGAAAACAGGTGATAGAGTGGGCGAAATTTTCGCCGAGCGATCCGCGGATTCCGGAAGCGTTATTCATCGCTGCTCAAGCTAACAAGAGTTACAAATACGGCTGTAACGGCTGGGAACACGATGAGAAAACCCGGGCGGAAGCCGAGACTCTGCTGCGCGAACGCTATCCTGATAGTCCATGGACCGCCAAGCTGTCGCAGCCAGAGAATTAGCCACAAAAGGCACAAAAAGCACAAATGATTGATGAGTCATGGATGAATCTTTTTGTGACTTTTGTGCCTTTTGTGGCTAGTCCATTGCTAGTTCTGCGATCAGCGGACAATGATCGGAAGCAGCCCGTACTCGTTCCTTCGGTTCACAAATCACCTCACAACTAACGAGGCGATTCGCGAATACTTTCGGCACGAAAACATAATCGAGCCTGACATGAGGATCCCAGGTCGGAAACGTGTAACCCTTCACATCCGGATGCAGCATTCGATAACCATCGTTATAACCCGCATCGAGCATCATTTGGATCGTTTCACGCTGAAGCTTGCGCCCGCTGATCCAGATTAGCGCGCGAATCCACGTCGGCATGCGATCGATGTTGAGCGCTTCGCCGGGCGCGAGCGTGTTGAAGTCGCCAACCAGAACGTGAAAACCCTCCTGGTGTCGCTTGATCCCATCGAGCAGTGAACGAATCTCGCGGGCACGTCGTCGTTCATCCCATTTGGAAAACCGCGCACTCAGATGCAGACCAAAAACGCGCGCCTCACCTCCCGCAGGAATGATTTCGAGAAACGAATGGCGCGCACCCGCCGGGTAATGCCACTCGTGATATTCAACCTGGTGACGGCTGAGAAAACCAATCGAATGATTTCGCCGCGCGGCCCAGTAAGGAAATTCGGTTGCTTCGGCGATTCGTTCGATAACTTCAGGATGAGTGGCCTCCTGAAAGACGACGAGGTCAGGCGCAGCAGCGATGATCGTTTCCGCCAGTGCCTGCTCACGTCCGAGTCCACCGAATCGGATGTTGTAACTGAGCAGCCTTAACGTCACGCATTCTCACCTGCTGGAACCACAACGTAGTAAGGCTCACCAAACAACACGTCGCGGCCATAAAGAACAAGACTCGACGTCGCCTGAAAATTTACCGGGCGTCCGACCATTTTCTGTAGCGACTCACGCAGCGGATTTAGACTGGGAGCAATGTCCGGATCCTTGTCGCATGAGTGGCTTTGTGTGCATGCTGGAATGTAAAACCCATCTGACGACCACGCCTCCATCACTTTGTTTCCAACCAGCGTGACGTCCAGATCGCTTGTCCCTTGGCCTTGCGAGTCGAAGGGAGTGGCGTCTTCGTGACGTTTGTTAGTGACGACGCTGCCTCGCAGTACGATTCCTGTTCCGTCTGGCAGGCCTTGTTGTAGTTTTCGATAGAAGGCGATGAAGAGTCGTTCGTCCCCGCCAAATCCGAGCGTCACGATGCGCGCACGAATCTCTTTCTCGTCCATCTCGTAAGCATCTTTAGGCATATGTCTCTTTTAATAGCTCTAATTAATCTCTAATTCTGCGACTACTGGTACGTGATCCGAAGCGAGCGTCGCAACAACCCAGGCCTTCTTCGCACGAATACGCTCACCTGTTCGATAGAAGATGTGATCGATGCGCTTCACAGGCTTGTCGGCTGGATAACTAAATCCATCGCCTTTGGCGCGGCTCGTTACCCACGCATCGTCAAACCTCGTGCGCATGAGTTTGTATGCGCTTCCTTCGGGAACGTCATTCAGATCCGCGACGACGATCAAGGGCCCTTTTACGCCGTCAAGAAACTTCATGAGTTGTTCAGTCTCGAATAAGCGGCCGTCTTCAAATTGGTAATCGAGGTGTGTTGTGACGAAGTTGACTGTTTTCTTATCGACTTCGATCTCGATTGCGAGCATCCCGCGGCGTTCAGACTCGCGTTTGTTTTCAAACATTCGATGAACCGTGTTTTTGATCGGCCACCGAGAAAGAATCGCGACTCCGTATTTTCCGCCCTGGTAATCGAGATTCGGTGCAAACGCGAACTCCATGCTCGTCATCTTCGCCAGCTCGACAATCTCGTCTTTGCCTTCCGTGCGCCTCACGCCTCTGTCCACTTCCTGCAATCCAACGAGATCCGGGCGCTCTCGATTTATCACATCGGCAATGCGTTGGAGGTCCAGCTTCTTGTCCATCCCAACGCCGACATGAATGTTGTACGTCATCACCCGGAGGGTCTTCTTCGCATGCGCGGACAAAGGAAGCCACAAAAAGGCACAAACAACACAAATGAAGAGAAATTGAAGTTTCGACCGAAGAAGAAGAATCATTTGTGCTTTTGTGCTTTTTTGTGGCTAAGTTTTACGTTGCGCATCTTATCATGTTGCCGAATGCGTCTCTTCCCCTGGCTTGTCATGCTGTGCGCCGCGTTCGTAGCGGGCGCGATCAACTCCATCGCCGGGGGAGGAACCTTGCTGACGTTTCCTGTTCTTATCTGGCTCGGCCTCGATCCCAAAGTTGCAAACGGGACCAGCACAGTCGCGCTGTGGCCTGGACTGTTTGGCGGCTTGTATGGATACCGGAAAGAACTCGAAAACAGTTCAACTATTCTCTTTCGCCTTGGCGTGACCAGCGTCATCGGTGGGGCGTTGGGTGCGTGGCTGCTAATCTGGACGCCTTCACCACTCTTTGCTTCACTCGTTCCCTTTCTGATTCTGTTTGCTACGGTTCTTTTCATGTTTCATGGAGAGATCAACAAGCGACTGCGGCTCGGATCGCTCGAACAAAAACAGATGGGACTCTGGTGGACCGGCGCCATTATCTTCCAGTTCTTTTCGGCAATGTATGGCGGTTACTTCGGCGCGGGTAATGGAATCCTGATGCTCGCGGTCATGGGCCTGCTCGGTCTCAACGATCTCAATCGCGCGAACGGGATCAAAAACTTTCTCGGCATCTGCATAAACAGCATTGCCGTTGTGAGTTTCGCGCTGGCCGGCCTCGTCGTCTGGCAAGATGCGCTCGTGATGGCTTGTGGCGCGCTGGTGGGTGGTTACTTCGGTGCGAGCATGGCGAGGCGTGTGGGCCAGAAGTGGGTGCGCAGGGCGATCGTGCTAATCGGGTGGATAATCTTTGTCGTGATGATATGGAGACTGCGCCAATAGCCAAACTGCCGCGCGAATTTTATATCCGCCCTGATGTTCTCATTGTTGCGCGGGAGCTGCTCGGTAAGTTGCTGGTCGTGCCTGGTCCAAAAGGCCAGCGCGTGTCGGGGAAGATCGTTGAAGTCGAAGCCTATCGGGGACCGGAAGACCGGGCTTCGCACGCCTATGGTGGCAGGCGCACGAAGCGAACGGAAACGATGTACGGGCTCGGCGGTGTTGCTTACGTCTATTTCGTGTACGGAATGTATTACCAGTTCAACGTCGTGAGCAACGTCCAGGACACTCCCCATGCGATTCTGGTGCGCGCACTCGAGCCGGTGGAGGGGATCGAGATAATGAGAGCGCGCCGGCATTCTCATCCGGATCACAATCTGACTAATGGTCCAGGTAAGTTATGCATTGCAATGGGAATCGATCGCCAACTCGACGCCGTGGATCTCTTAGGTGATCGAGTTTGGATCGAAGAGTTCGAAAGCGTATCTCCGAGACGCATCGCCAAAGGCCCACGCATCGGAATCGACTACGCTGAAAAGTGGATCGATAAACCGTGGCGCTTCTGGATCAGGGACAATAGTTACGTCAGCCGTAAATCCTGAAAAATCCCTGTAATCCTGTCAAAGGTTTTCACTTCGGCATCAACGGCGCAAATTTCATCGGTCCAGCCGAGATCTTCGTGACCGTCACGGGCTGTCCCCGCAAAAACTCCATGATCCCATCCTTGATCTTCGGCGACGACAGAAACAACGGATCGCTGTGAACGGCGCCCTCGATGATCATGTGCGTGCTATTCGTGAATCCCGTTCGATATTCCTCGGCGTTGCTCACCGGAGTGCGGGCGTCCAACGTTCCACTGATAAAGAGCACGGGCACGTCAGATCTCAGCGCTGAACGAAACGCATCACCCACGTCAGTCGCCTTCCACTCCGGACAAACATCCGGAAACGGAAAATTCCCAAGATCGCCAAGCAACGCATCCTTCGCTTCCTTGTCGATAAGCGCGCGGCGTGCGGCCGTCTCCCCCGATGCGCAATCCATCATGTACGACATCGCCGACCCGATCCCGCTCCGCGACTGATTCAGCCAAACCTGCGCGGGATTCGTGAAATCACCTTTCGAAGCGCGATAGAACAACGCCGGAAATCTTGCGGTTACAGTCGTTCCGATGTTGTTGGCCACGATGAACTGCATCACAAACTTATTCACAATAACTTTGACCTTCAGCTTCGTGCGCGGGTCAACAATCTCGACCGTTTCAGGTTGAGCATCCAGACGATCGAAAACTGACTTCATCAACCCGAGGAAGTCAGGAATCTCCTTGCCGATGTCAGGATCCGCTTTGATCAGTGCCGCGAGATCTTCGAGATGTTTCTGAATGTTGCTCGGCAGTTTGTGCGTGTGATCGGGACCTTCAATGCCGGCAAGGATTGCGCGGTGAATGCTCTTCGGGTGCCTGCGCATCGTTGCGAAGGCGAGATGCGTTCCGTAGCTAATAGACCACAAACTGATTTGTCTCGCGCCGAGAGCTTTTCTTAGATCCTCGAGATCGTCGGCGTTCTCGTTTGTGTTGTAGCCGTTCAGGTCAACGCGTTGCTGGTCACGCCAGTAAGACGCGCAACTGCTTGCGTTCTCACGCAGCTCTTTCAACGCTGCTTCACGCGACGGAGCCACGTCCAGAGGCATAGCAAACCGCTCGTAGCAGCTAAGGTTAGGCTTGGAGTAACCAGTTCCACGTTGATCAAACGCAATCACGTCGGCGATTTCACGCAACGCCATGAACAGGGGAAAGCGTGTGCCCTTGGCAGTGAAAATTCCGGAGCCGCCTGGACCACCCGCGAGATAGACGATCGGCGGGCCGGGATTCTTCGCCGTGCTTTTGAAACGCACAAACGCAAGCTCGATTAAATTGCTCGCGGGATTGGATCGATTCTCGGGAACGAGCAGTGTTCCGAATTCCGATTCAACCTTCTCGGCTTTTTCGTTTTCAAACGTGTACGGCGTGAGTTTCAGCGTCCCGGCTTTTGGCTGCGCGTTTACTGAAGCAGCCAACGTCAGCAAAAGGATCATTAACAAGACACACTTCGAGACAGACATACAAGATGGCCTCCGTTCTGCAGCCTCTATGACCTCTGCGTCTCTGTGTAGAATTTTTAACCACAGAGACCACAGAGACACAGAGGAATTGTTATCCTTCAATTTCGGCGATGGCCCATGCGGCTTTTGCGCTGACACTTGTTTCAGCATCGTTCAAGGCTTGCCTCAGTGAAGGGAGCGCTTCAGCACTCGCGATTTCACCAAGAGCCTCCGCTGCGCCTCGCCTCACTTCCGCTCGCCCATCAGACAGAAGCACACTGGACAATGCAGGAACGGCTCGTTCGTCTTTCATTTCACTCAATGCCCACGCGGCAACTTGTCGAACACGCCACTGATCGTCACCGAGCCTGGCAATCAGTCCCTCAACCGAACGACGATCCGACTAACTCTCCGAGCGCTCGCGCCGCGGCCATGCGCACCCATTCATCTGGATCGCTGAGCAATGTGATGAGCTGCGGAACCACACCCGATCTTTCGCCGGGAAGCATGGCAGTCAGTTCGCCGATGGCCCAGGCTGCGTTGCGGCGCACGGTCGCGTTTGGACTATCGAGTTGATTGGTCAACGGCACGAGTGCGCGACGGCCGAACGACGCGAGAGCAATCGCTGCCTGTTCGCCGGGCGATGGTTGCTTGAATGTCTGTAACGCAGGGCTCCAGCGACCTGTCTCCCAGCACTTTACGAGTTCAGTTTTTGTATCGTCGCCAAGCATCGCGATTAGAGACGGAATCGCTTCCACATCGCCCCGTCTTCCTGCATTGCACGCACTCAGAGCGCGCTCGTCAGCCGTAGGCGCGTTGAGTTGTGGTTCCTGGCGCGGTTCTGAAGCAGCGACAGGCCGTGCCACGGGCTCTTGCGCCGCAGGCTGAGTCAATACTTGCAAAGGCTGCACGAGAACACGTGCTCGCGTCTGCAACTCTAGCCCAAACATCGAGACCGACATCGCCGAGACGCACAGAAGTGAAATTGCAGCCAGCATCAACACTCTCGCGGGCCCAGGACCAAGGCGACTTTTGTTTCTTGTGAGTCTCATGATTCGCTCCTCCAGAATCTTTCCGTCCAAAATGCTCAGCACGAAAGGCTGAGCCGAATACTGTCTCGAAACGTCTGCCGCCCACAGCAGTGAACGCGCATAAACGCGTGGCGCGAGGACGTGACTCGTAACAAGCTCGTCACACGCGAGCTCTCGCGTGCGATCGATCTGTCGTTTGATCAGAAACGCAAGCGGATGAAATGCGATCGGTAGAGAAACCAGTTCGCAGATAAGGTTGCTGAGAAAATCTCGGCGCGCCACGTGGGCCATCTCGTGGCCGATGACTGAAAGCAGTCTCGTCTCATCTGCGCCTGAACAAAACGCTGCGGGCAACAGGATCAATGGACGCCGCGCACCGATCGTGTAAGGCACGCGTGCCTGATCCGATCGTGCAACCGCTGCATCAACTTCGAATATGCTGCGACAACGTAGAGCAACGAGATCGATTTCAGGAGGTATTCCGGCGCGGGTAGCGGATCGTCGCAGGGCTTCTTTTCGACGCCAGAAGCGCGCGAGTCTTATCCCGCGCATGAAGACAACCAGAAGGTAAACAAGCGTTAAGAGGAGCGCGGTGCGAGCAGTAGTGTTAACGGGTCTGGTGCGCCGGGTAACTAAGTGATCTATGCCGAAATCCTGATTCGTTGGTGCGCCGGCGGTTACCTGCGCCGGAATAGGTTTCGGAGCGTCTACCTGAACTGCTCGAAACACCCGGCGGCACAAACCGCATTGCAGTCAACAGTGGAACGACTAGACAAGCAATGAGTGCGACAATCCACAACGTGTGCCGGTAGCGCGCTGGACCATTTCTCAACAACCACGAGGCGAGTGCGGCAACCGCAAAGATTGCTGCGATTTGCCAGCAGGCATTCAACACAAAATTGAAGATGAGCTCGCTAGCCGCGTGCATCGCGTTCTTCCTTTTCAATCAGCTCGTGAAGGCTCGCAAGCTTTTCAGGCGTCAGGTGTTTCTCCTGAAGCAAACTCATGACGAGACCTTCAGCCGAGCCTCCAAACAAACGATCGATAAACTCCCGCACGGCGTGCCCCGTAAACTTGGTGCGCGTAACAGCCGGCGTGTAAATGTAAGCTTTGTCTTTGAGCGCGCGCTTTACCTTCTTCTTCCGGTGCAGCACAGTGAGCATTGTCTGCACGGTAGTGTAAGCCAATTCGCGCTTGAGCTCGCGTTGGACGGTCTGCACTGAGGCTGGCCCGGTTTCCCAGAGCACCTGCATGATCTCCAGCTCCAGTGGTGTCATCTGCTCACTCTTGCGACGCGGCATTCGAAGTATCTCCTAAGACTTTAGTCGGACAATACAGCAACCATCCGGGACTGTCAACTAAAACTTTAGTAGGAGCTAAGTCCATCAGATTGACTTAGTCGCTGCCGTAACGGATTTCCATGTGGCGTATGCGATAAGCGGCGAGGGCCAGGATCAGCAGCGTCATGCCGAGCATGCTCGGGATGGCGATATAGGCAGGAGTCGGATCCGCTACGACTGCGAACGGACCTTCATTAAGCGGCACAGGCACGAGCGAGTTGAGATAGTGAATCACGCTGATCTTTTTCAACAACGGCGGCAGTAAGAAGTTGATCCACTCCCACCCGTAAAGCACCAGGGCCGGAATAATTGGATTGCGAACAAACAAGCCCACTACCAGAAAAAAAGCGCCATAACCGACACATGCAAGGATCGTGATACCCGCATACGTCAGGATTTGCGACAACCCGCGTCCCTCCGTGAAGTAACGCAAGCTCTGCGAGTAGAAGTGAGGGAAATACAAAAGCAGCATGGCTATCACTGTCGTTGCGGTAAAGAGAATTACCGACGTCAGCAACCCCGAAAAGTACTTCCCAACCACCAGCACTTCTCTTCTCACAGCACTGAGAAAGTAGTAGTGCAGACTGCGATCGACAATGTCGCCGCGAAACAGGTTCATAAAGATCCACGCCGATCCGAAGAACACGACGGTGCGCAGGATCAAGCCGTTGTACAGCGCGGAGTAAATCAGGCTGTAGTTATTGAAGTCCTGCCATTCCTGCCCCGGCGGTGTAAAGAGCGCCAGGATCATCAACGGAAAGAGCGGCAGGAACGCGAGCAGGTAAATCAATATCGCACGCCGGCCGAGAAAGTTCTTCTCGATCTCCATACGGAAAGATCGCGACGATCTGCCGGAGCCAAAGCGCCCATTGAGACGGTCTTGTCTCTGGTTTGGCTTGAACTGCTTCGATCGCAGAGCTCATGCGCTTCCTCCCGACGTGCCAATCAAATACTGATACACAGCGCTCAAATCGTCATCAACCGGCGCCACAGTCTCGATATTCACTTCACCCTCGGCCACGGCTCGATTCAACATCAGGTAGAACCGATCGGCGTCGCGTGTCTTAACAAACAACCCGCGGCGGTCGTCATGCAGCCGCGCTTCGACGACGTGGTTCTTCTGAAACACGTACGCGGCGAGTTTTTCCGGCTGATCGCAGCGAATCAGGATCTGCATCGGGTGCTCTTCCATCTCATCGCGAACGCCGTGAATGTTTCCTTCCGCAACGATGTAACCGTTGTTCAAAAGCACCACGCGATCCGACATCATGTCGACTTCGTGCAGGATGTGCGACGAGATGATGAGGTGCAGTCCTTCGGAAGCGAGTCTGCGAAACAGCGCGATCGTTTCCGCGCGCACCATCGGATCGAGACCGTTGAGCGGCTCATCGAGAATCAACACGGCGGGATTATGAGCGATCGACTGGGCCAACCGGATACGCTGCCGCATACCCTTGCTGTAAGCCGCGACTTTTCGATCGGCAGCTTCGACGAGATTTACGCGTTCGAGTGCAATATGGCTCAACTCGTTTGCGCGCGCGCGATCGAACCCATGGACCATCAAAAACGAGTTGATGAACTCGCGCCCCGTTTGTCCTCTTGGGAACGAGTCAAACTGCGTACAGTAGCCAACTTTGCGAAACAGTTGCTCCGGTTGATCGGTTGGAATTCCCAGCAGCGAGACCGAACCACGAGTCGGTCGCAGCAAGCCCGGTCATCAGGTTCATCAAGGTCGACTTCCCTGCTCCGTTCGGCCCGACAAGGCTCGTGATTCCCGGCGCGATCTGGAGGTTGACTCGATTCACTCCGAGTATCTCGCCGTAGAACTTGGAGACGTTATCGAAGATGATGAGCTGATCCGGAGAACTCATCTCACAACCTCATACGCTTTAACTTTCCAGGACAGAAGCGCAAGACACAGCGCGCAGATCGCAAAAAGGACTAACCAGGAAGCCCAGAGCGGAGGTTCAATCAACGCTATTTCCCGGATGACGTTGTCGTCGAAATCTCTTATGAGCACTCGTGCGCCAATTCGATCAAAGGTGCCAAAAAGACCTTTAGTTATGTTTCTCGTAAGCGCGCCGAGGCTAATCAGGTTTCCCCAGCGCGTTTGAAAGACGACATTAATGAATTCGCCGAACACTGACGGAATAAAAAACAGACCGAGTAGCGCCGCGCTGGCGATAACGCGCCACTTCACCAGCGCGGAGATCGTCTGCGTGAGCAACGCGAGCAAAATAATCCAGACCAGGCTGGCAATCAGTATGGCGTACGCGATCCAGAGATTAGCCCTGAACCACGCGAACCCTTCCAGGTACGACTGGAAGAGAAATAACAGTATCTGCGGCACCCACGTGATCGCCGAAAGCAGGATCAGAATCACTGACATCTTTCCCATCACGTACTCGGTGCGTGAAAAAGGACGGCAGAGATAAAGCGGCAACGCGTTGTTTCGCAGGTCGCGAGAAACCAACGGTGGTCCAAGAAGGAGAGCGACAAAGAACGCGAATCCACCCTGGATGCTAACAAACGTTTCGAAGAATGAATTATCGATCGGGAGCAATTCCTTGACGTTGACCTGCAAGATCGCAAGCGCAGTGGCGTTGTGATGCAAGTAAATGAGAACTGCTTCGACGAGTAGCGGTATGAAACAGATCACGAAGAACGCCGTGAACAGTTTCGAATTGAAGACTGCGCGATAAGCGTGTCGCGGAATGATCAGAAACCGGCTCCACTCGGGAGTCAGCTTACCGGCGTACCGCTTGTAGGTTTGCTCATATACGGCCATAGCCGTTCTCCATTGCCTTCAGGAAGATGTCTTCGAGCGAATCGCGCTTGTAACTCAAACGCCTTAGCTGCAGTTGCTGTTCGTCAGCCAGACGATACAGGTCACGCACGTCGATACCTTCCTGCAAAACGATCTTCAGGCGATTGCCGCCGGATACCGCATATTCGCACCCGAGATCCGCCAGAGCCTTAACAAACTTCTCCTGGTCGCCACGCGTCTCGAGCATTAAAAACTTGCGGTTCGACTTTCGTTCTTCTTCGAGGTTGCAGTAGACCGCGATCTGCCCGTCGCGAAGTATCAGGATCTCGTCGCAGCACTCTTCGACGTCGAGCAACAGGTGCGATGAAAGCACAATGTGAGCCTGACCGCTGTCGCGAATCTCGCGAATCAACTTGATCATGCGCTGCCGCGCAGGTGGATCCAGACCGTTTGTCGGTTCGTCAAGGAAGATCAGTTTTGGGCCATGAACTATCGCCTGCGCGAGCTTCGCGAGCTGCTTCATGCCCAGCGAATAAGTCTCGAGCCGTCGATAACGTGCTTCGCCAAGTCCGACGTAGAAGAGTGCTTCGTGCGCGCGTTCGAGAGCAGCTTCAGCAGGGAGCCCTGACAGTTCGCCCATCAGGCGGACGAAATGAACCGCGCTCATCTTCGCGATGAACGAGTCGCGCTCGGGCATGTAGCCGATCAAGGAGCGGATGGGCTTCGCGTCGTGATTGATGTCGTGACCGAAGATATGCGCAGTGCCCGATGAGGGCGGATGAAATCCAAGGAGCGTGTGAATCAGCGTCGTCTTGCCGGCGCCGTTTGGACCAAGCAGACCAATCGCTTTACCACGCAGGTCGCCGCGAAGGTTTTTCAGAATTTGCCGGCGACCGAAAGAGACGCTGAGACCGTGCAGGTCGATTACCGGCGGCTCTGGATAAGCCGTTTGATTTTTCATCGGTTCGATCGGAACCGAAGCGGGGAGTGCCATACTCTTCTTATAGCGCTGTGTCTTGATAATTCCAAATGAATCCGAGTCCGAAGACCGTACCCATTAGCAGAAATGCGACAATGCAAGCTAACGCTTCTGAGGGCGCTAAAGTTCTGCCTATTGCAAGAATTTCGATCAAGAAGACAGGAGCATTGAGTACGACGGCTGAGGCGATAGGAAACAGCAGTGCCGGCTCTGCAACCACCCATGCGTTGACGCAACCAAAACAGCGACGGCGCATAAGCCAGAGAGAACAACAGCGCTGCCATGATCAGTGTGATGACTGTGGCACTCGTGACGTCAGTAAACTTCGCCAGGATGACAAGACTGAACAACCACGAGCAGAGTGAGATGGAGACGAGCTTCATAAAAACCCTTTGACAGGATTACAGGATTAGCAGGATTAAAATGATAATCCTGCTAATCCGGTGAAATCCGACTAATCCTGTTACTACTTCTTCCCGCCCATGCCTCGCTGAATGATGCTCTGCATCTCGAGTGAGCTGGGCATTCCCAGCAGCGTTGCTGGTCCAAGTCCGAATGGTCCACCTTCAGTGTTGGCCGCGAATGTGATGCTGTCGCCTTGCGCGTAAGCGTACGCGAGGGTCGGCTGCATGTCTGCCGCGAGTGCTTCCACCGCTTTCTGTGGTCCACTCGGCAGTTTTGCTGCCTGGCTTGCAAGACCCGCAGGCACCAGTCCACCGATGTTGTGGTAGAAGATGGCCGAGAAGTTCGCATTACCATCAGCCGGCAAACCTGCCGTGAACTTCGCCGAACGCAGCAGCGACAAGCCGCTTTCCTGCGATCTCAGCGACTTCTCAACCAGCGCGCGGCTCGGACCAATGATCAGGTAACCATTGGTGTAAGTGTAATTAACTTCAACAAACCCGAAGTCGGCAGACTTAAGCGTGTAGTACGTGCGGCCGCCGAGATCGTTCTTCTCCCAAGCGAGCCCGCGCTTGCCAAAATACGCAGCTTGCTTGTTGGCTTCTCCCACCAGGCGCTCGAGCGTCTGTTGGAGATGCGCCGGATCGTTTACTTCAAACACCAACTTCCACGAAGGAGTCGGCAGGATTGGACCATCGATCGCGAAGGCAAACTCGCCACCGAGCGGCACAGCGATATCGTTGCGGATATTCAACCCGTGCTTGGTTTGCACCGTGTCGAGAGTCTTGCTCAAATTCGGGTCGACTGTTTCCAGCACACCGAGAAGATCGTCCACCAGGGTTACGGGATCCTTGACTACAAAACCGGCGACGACGTTCGCATCCGGCGAGATGTATTCCAGAGCACCCATCGGTCCAGGAGCTGCGAGCCAGGATGGAATACCGCGTTGCGCATCACTGAACGAGAGTGAAGCCTGCGTGTGCGTCTTTCCGTTGCTGTCTTTCTGATCCAGCACGAAGTACTTCACACTCAGAATCCCCAACTTGTTCAATGCGGCTTCTGTTTTTGCGGCATCCTTATCTTTTGCGCGTTCTTCCTTGGTTTCGACCACAACCTTCTCGAGGTTAGCGGCGATCACCAGTCCCGCGCCTTCCTGATAAACCTGCGCGATGCGGTTGCGGAATGGAGTTGCAGTAAAACTGCTCTGGCTTCCACTGGACTTCACGGTCGCGAGACTCTGAAGTTGTTGCAACTTCGGACTGGCGGCAAACAGATTGTCCTGAATCCAGATGTAAAGCTTGTGATTCGAACCGCTGGAAGCGGCAGTCGCAGTCATCGGATTCTCGACAAACTGAAGCTCAGGGCCTTTCTTATCGCCGGAGTATTTCGCGATCTCCTGCTCGATAAACTGCCGGAAACCTTGAGAGTTCTTCAGTTCGGCAAGCACGAGCGGTTCACCCGGCTCGGCTTTTTCATCCATCGAAACCGAAACTGCGATCTCATCGCCGAGATATGAGCCAAACTGTCGAATCGTCTCGACGACCTGGTCCATGTTCTGCGATCTGCCTGACTGCTCTTTCTCCCACCACTGGCGAAGCGCCGCGTTCTGGCTTATCCGTTCCTGAATAACGCGATGCGATTCAGCGATTGAGTCAGCGAGATTTGGAAGTGCTGCGTAAACGACGGTGCTCTCCGGCATCAGGTCGAGCAGATGGGTCGAGTAGCGAACACCGGGCTGCGGGATTGCGTTCAAGTCGGTTTTCAAGTTGACCCAACTTGACAACACTGCCGCATAACGGCTGGCATTCCGGCTCCACGCGATTTCGTCTTTGACGGGAATCGTCGAGATTGAAGGATTGGTCGTGACCTGATCACCTGGTTTAAGCACGCGATCCTTGCCGGCGTGATTCAAATTCACTTCGCCTTCGATCACCGAAACTCTGGAACCTTTGGTGCCATTGTTCACGGAGAAAATCGTGCCCGTGACGGAGACGAGCGAATCACCGCTCTCAACAAACAACTTCCCGTCTTTCTGTTTCGCTGCTTCGACGAGGATGCTGCCGCGGCTCAAATGAATCGTTGTACCGTTGCCATTCTTCGTCATATACAACTCTGAGCGATCTCTCATTTCGATCAATGAGCCATCGCCCAACTGAACGACGGCGCGGCCGTCTTTAGCGGTGCGCACCTTCTCACCCTTTTGCAATTTTGCGCCGGCGTTGACCAGAGCTGTGTGCTTGTCGGCCACCTGGAAAACCTGACCTTCCGCTGCCTGCACAGTCGCTTCAAAGTTGCCAGTCGGCCAGATCGTTTGCATAAACGGAAAAGCGAGAAATCCTAAGCCGATAACCAAAGCAGCAGCGATGCCCCAACGCATCACAACGGGTTGAAGCGTGAAGCGAGGCTTCGATACAGCCGGCTTGATCGATACCGAACGTTTCGAGCGTGCTGCGTTCATCGCCTTGCGGCATGGAATGCACTCATGCGTGTGATCTACCAGCAACAGCGAGCGCGCTTCAGAGAGTTTGCCCGCGAGATACGCTGGGATCAGCGACTGGTAATCAGCACAACCTTCAATCCGGTCGACTGTGGGCAACATGAATTCGGTCTCACCTGCCGCTGCGGAGACACGCGCCCAAACACGGTCTGCCGCTGAAGAAACTGCTGCCGGGTCGATTTTTTCGTTGCGGATGTCAGCAGTAACCTTCTCGAGGATCTGCTCTTCTCTATTACTTTTCATCGTGTTTCTCCAAATAGTGCCCAATTTCTTTTCTCAGTTTCGTACGTGCGCGATGGAGGACAACGCCCACCACCAACGGCGAGGTCTTCAAAAGTGCTGCGATTTCCTTGTTGTCAAACCCCTCGTAATAACGCAAAACAAACATCTCGCCGGCGGTTTTTCCGAGTCGCGAAACAGCCTGGCGAACGAGCGTTTGTAACTCGCGATCGGCATGGGCGGCTTCGGGACTGAGGAAACTTCCAGCGATCGAATCGAGGTCCGCGTCTTCGAGAGTGACGGCTCGCGAACGGGTGCGACTCCTTAATAGATCGAGAGAGGCGTTTATGGCCGCGCGGGAAAGATAAGCCTCCGGGTTTCGCGACCAGTCGTAATCATCCTGGCCCTTTATGAGCCGGAGAAACACCGTCTGGAGCACATCTTCGGCGTCCGCGACGCTGCCCGTAATTCGCTGGGCGGTGCGGAAAACCCGGCCGTGGTGTGCCTGGAAGAGTGTTTCCAGCTCGCTGGGGGGTTGTTCTGTCACTAATCGCAAGGGTTTTACTGCTGCCTGCACGTTGTTCTCCTTCGTCTACCACCTGATAGACGAGGGGTCCAGGGCTTTATTAACAGCCGTAGGGACATATTTTGCCGCAAAAAAGCACAAAAGGCACAAAATCATTATGAAGGCCCTTGTGCTTTTTGTGCCTTTTTGTGGCCTAAGCGCTTTTGCGCCTCTGAAGACTCGGCAGATTTCGGGTAACGACGAATCAGCTCGCGCCACGCGGCGCCGTCGTAGTGGAAGCGCCTCGTTGATTGGTCAAAGACAAAAGTGACGCGGAGGCGGTTGTAGCGATCGAGGCCACTGTAGTTCAGGTAATAGCTGAACTCGGGTGCGCCGTTCACACTTTTGTTGACTGTGCGTGCGGCGGATTTCGACAGTTTTTCAGCCGCTTCTTCCGCGCTGTCGCCAAACAACAGCAGTACTGCCGGACGCAGAGGCGAACGTGGAAAATGGTCCAGGAAGATCCGTGCGCGTGAGATTCGATCGAAGCCGTGAGAACCTCGGATTAGATCATCCAACCTGCGATCGTCGCCTGCGCGCGAAGGTGAAACAAGAGCTTCACGCTGGATCCAGCCGTGCGTCCGGCGGGTAATGTTTACCAGAAAGAATGTAACGCCATCAGGACCAGTTTTCGCTGCTCTGACGGCGACCAGTCGTCCCCGGCCAAGGCGACGCACAAGTCTTCCTGTAAGTTGAGGTGTAGTGCGAAGCGCTGCAAGCCGTTCGTCAACCACGATCGCAAGGCGGCCGCCGGTCGGAGGCTTTCGCTGCGCAAACGCTGTGATGGGAATGAAAAGAAGACAAAGCAGGCAAAGTACAAGCTTGTGAGGAAGCATAATCTTTCTCCAATCGTGAGGTTTCGGTTTATTGCCGATTGCCAATTGCCGATTTCCAATTTGAAGAGCTGCAACTCAAACCAATTGGCAATCTCATACCGCCGCTATTCTCTCTCGAAACTGCGCGTGGTGAAAATGACAAATCGCCACCGCCAGCGCATCAGCGGCATCATGCGGCGTCGGAACGCTCTTGAGCGCCAGCAGCAATCGCACCATCTCCTGCACCTGGTGTTTCTCGGCGTTCCCGTAACCAACCACTGTTTGCTTGATCAAGCGCGGTGAGTATTCAGAAATCTCAAGGCCCGCTCGCTCCGCCACCAGCAACACAACACCACGCACTTGCCCGAGTTTCATGCTGACCTTGACGTTACTCGCAAGAAACGCATCCTCGAGCGCGCACGCATCCGGCCGGTGCTCAGCAATCACTTCCTCCAGCCCGTTGCACATTTTCAACAGGCGCGCCGAAAATCTCATGCTGGCCGGCGCACGAATTGACCCAAACGCCACGAGGGAGTAACGGCGTCCGTCACCTTCGACCACGCCCCAACCCGTCGTCTGGCTGCCTGGGTCTACTCCGATAACGCGCATGGCGCGGAAGTATACTACATGGCTCTTTGTGCTTAGTGCTTTGTACTTTGGTATAAATCAAAAGACAAAGTACCAAGTACAAAGCACAAATGATATTCTCCAAACTCCCCCTCAGTCCCCCTGTTGTGTCAAATAACTACAATGACTGAGTTCTTCGAATCATTGGCGTCAGTAGTCCGCAAGCCCACCGGCTATGCTGACGAAAAGCCGTTTCAAGCAGAGTTCTTCAGTGTCGAGCGCCTTGAGCAGTTTGCGCAGACTCTCGCTGCGAAACATAAAACCGTCACCCGAAAAGGCGGCGCACAACTTCTGCGACGCCTCGAGCACAACGCCCGTAAGCTCGAAGCCGCCTATCGCGCTCTCGTCGAAGCCCTTCGCCAGGGCCGCGCGATCTCTCCCGCCGCGGAATGGCTCGTTGACAACTATCACATCGTCGAAGAACAGCTGCGCGAGATCCGTCAGGACTTGCCGAAAGCTTACTATCACGAACTCCCGAAACTTGCCGAAGGCGAACTCGAAAGCTATCCACGCATCTATTCCGTCGCAGTCGCAATCATTGCTCATACTGACTCGCGTCTAGACACACACACGCTCCAAAGATTCATAGCCGCTTATCAAACAGTCGCACCTCTTTCAATCGGCGAACTGTGGGCTGTCGCGATCACGCTTCGTCTCGCACTGGTCGAAAACCTTCGCCGGCTCGCCATCACGATCGCGCGCGCACGCGCAGAACGCGACGAAGCCGACAAAGTGGCCGACAAGCTGCTCGAACTGGCTTCGCTTCAGCCCTCGGCAGTCATGTCGTATCTCAACGAGCGCCTCGCAAAACGCGAAGAGTTGCCGCAAACATTTCTGGTCCAACTGGTCCAGCGCCTGCGCGAACAGCATCCTTCCGTCATGCCCGTGATGGACTGGATCGAAAAACAGCTCGAGCACGAAGGAACCAGTATCGAGCACATAATCCATGCGGAACACCAACGACAGGCCGCGGCGCAAGTCACTGTTGGAAATATCATCACCAGCATGCGCCTGCTCTCGACACTCGATTGGAACGACTTTTTCGAGAAGGTCAGCCTGATCGAGCCACTGCTTGGCCAGGATCCGGCAGGTGTTTATTCGCGGATGAATTTTGCTTCGCGCGATCGCTATCGACACGTAATAGAACGCATTAGTAAACGCACCCGAGCCAGCGAGCTCGAAATCGCACAAGCGGCCGTCGATTTAGCGACCAAAGCAAAAGAAGAAACAGGCCCCAAGCACCACGTCGGCTATTACCTAATCGACGCGGGCCTAACGCTTCTCGAGTCAAGTTTCAGTTATCAACCACGACCGTCCGAACGACTGCGCCGTTTTCTGTTGCGACACGCGACCGGAACTTATATCGGCGCACTCGTAGTGATGACCTTGCTGCTGCTCACCCCCCTGCTTTACGCGATGTATCGGTACGGAGTCGATTGGCAGTTCCTCGTTTTGACTGCGATCCTTGCGCTGATTCCAGCAAGCGATCTCGCGCTGACAGTACTCAATTGGGATGTCACACACTTCTTTCCGCCGCGTCTGCTGCCGAGGATGGATACCGTAAACGGAATCCCCGAGGACGCCGCAACCTTCGTCGTCATACCGACGATTTTTCTTAACGAACCGCAGGTTCACGAGCTGGTCGAACGTCTCGAAGTGCATTACCTCGCGAACCAGGATGAGCGCGCCTATTTTGCGTTGCTCGGTGATTTTCCCGACGCCAACTCCGAAGACACTTCAACCGATGCGCATCTGCTCGCAATCGCGCAAAGCGGAATCGACACCTTGAATGGACGTCACGGCGATGGCCGCTTTCATCTCTTTCACCGCCGCCGCCAGTGGAACCCCGGCGAAAACAGATGGATGGGGTGGGAACGGAAACGCGGCAAGCTCGAAGAGTTCAATCGACTCCTCCGGGGCGCAAGAGACACAAGCTTCGTGGTGCGCACTGCCGATGACGCGCTGCTGCAAACAATCCGTTATGTGATCACTCTCGATTCGGATACTCAACTGCCACGCGACGTCGCTCGCAAGCTCGTCGGCGCCGCAGTTCACCCACTGAATCAAGCCGGAATCGATCAAGCAACCAACCGTGTCGTTTACGGTTACGGAATCCTGCAACCACGCGTCAGCATCTCGCTCGCGAGCGCATCGCGTTCGAAGTTTGTTCAGGTCTTCTCCGGCTACACCGGAATCGATCCTTACACAACGGCTGTGTCAGACGTTTATCAGGACTTCTTCGGCGAAGGTAGTTTTACCGGCAAGGGCCTCTACAACGTTGAAGCCTTTCAACACACCCTTGAAAACCGCGTACCTCCAAACACATTACTGAGTCACGATCTCTTCGAGTCGTTGTTTGCGCGTGCTGCGTTAACAACTAACATCGAGCTACTCGACGACTATCCCGCATCGTACGAAGCCTACGCAAAACGGTCGCATCGTTGGGCGCGCGGTGACTGGCAAATCATTCGCTGGCTTTTCCCGACTGTTCCCGATGGCGAAGGTCGAAAGGTTCGCAACGTACTCCCGCTGATCGCACGCTGGAAGATCCTCGACAACCTGCGGCGCAGCCTCGTTGCTCCTGCATTGTTGCTGTGGCTCGTTGCTTCCTGCGTCCTTTTTCCGGGTTCTGCATTCGGGTGGTCGCTATTTGTTTTTCTCGTGATCGCGTTTCCCGTCTACCTGCACGTCTCAACAGGTCTGCTCATGCACCCGCGCGGCATTCCGTGGACCAGCCACTTCTGGAGTGTGTTGGGCGACTTTCGCACTAACACTGCTCAGATCGCGCTCTCGTTTGTTTTTCTGCCGCATCAGGCGTGGCTGATGTGCGATGCGATCGTTCGTGCGCTTTACCGGCAACTCATCTCGCGAAAACATCTGCTCGAATGGGTGTCACAAGCGGAAACAGAAAAGTCGGCGCGCGACGATCTCGGATCGTTCGTGCGGTTCATGTTGCCTGCTTTAGTGCTAACACTGATTGCGCTTGCTCTCACGCTCGGATTTAAGCCAACAGCAATTCCCGTGATGGGACCACTCGCCGCGATCTGGCTACTCTCGCCGTTGATTGCTTACCTCGTGAGCAAACCGCGGGCTCCGGAACGAAAACAGTTAAGCGCGGAAAACAGGAAATTCGCGCGGCTCATCGCACGACGCACCTGGCGCTTCTTCGAAACCTTCGTGGGCGCCGAAGACAACTGGCTGCCCCCTGATAATTATCAGGAAGATCCGGTTCCTGTCATTGCGCATCGCACGTCGCCCACAAACATCGGCTTGCTGCTACTCGCCACTTCTTCGGCGCGAGATCTTGGTTACGTTGGCGCACTCGAATTAGTGGAACGCCAGGAGCTTACGTTTTCGACGATGGCGGGATTGGGCCGTCTTCACGGTCACTTCTTCAACTGGTACGACACAAGAAGCCTTGAGCCGCTAATGCCCCAGTACATCTCGACGGTCGATAGCGGCAACCTCGCCGGACACTTGATCGCAGTAAAGCAAGCGTGCATCGAGTTTCCCGATATGAGCTTATTTGATCATCGTGTTATCGAGGGACTCGCCGACACCCTCGATGCAATCACTTTCGAAGCAGCTAATTTGGGAAGCTCTCGACAACGAACCGACGTCGTGACTGTAAGGCAGTTGCAGGATGAGATCGTTGCTTGCCGGCAACTGTTGAAGGCTGAACCCGGCGATGATCTGTCGTCATGGATTGTGCTGATTGATGCTTTAGCACGTCGTGTTTCCGAGATTGAAGATATTTGCAATGCCCTGGCCCACGAGCACGGCGAAGTAAGTTTCAAAGAACTCCGTTGGTGGATCGGAGCACTGAAACACCAGGTTGATTCACGTCGCAGAGATGCGCAAACACTCGCTAACTGGGCCCGGTTGCTACCGGCTGTCGAGTCGCCCGCCGGCGATCCGGACAAAGACTGGGATCGCGTCCTTAAACTTCTTCAGCGCGTGCCGACGCTCGCCGAAATACCGCAACTGTGCGACAAAGCGTTGGTCCAACTCGCAGCCATGCAGGATCGCGGGTCACCAACGGCTTCGAAACTGACAAAGGCGCTCGAACAGTCGGCGAGTGCTTCGTCTGACGCGCTGTCGCGTTTGAGTCGTCTCGCAAGACGCTGCGACGAAATCGTCGAGGAGATGGATTTTTCATTTCTCTTCGACGTCGAGCGAAAGCTATTCACGATCGGTTACAACGTCACTTCATCACGCGCCGACGACTCCTACTACGATCTGCTCGCTTCAGAAGCACGCCTCGCCAGTTTTGTCGGCATCGCAAAAGGCGACGTACCGCAACAACACTGGTTCCGCATGGGCCGCGCACTGACAAAGGTCGACCACGGGCGCGCGCTCATCTCGTGGACCGGCACGATGTTCGAATACCTGATGCCGCTGCTCGTCATGCGCAATTATCCGAACACATTGCTGTCTGAAACTTACCAGACGGTTGTCGCACGCCAGATTGAGTACGGCGAGGAGCGCGGCGTGCCGTGGGGAATTTCCGAAGCTGCTTACAACGTTCGCGATCTTCATCTGAATTATCAGTATGGACCATTCGGGGTTCCCGGCCTCGGCTTGAAGCGCGGCTTGATTGAAGATCTCGTTGTCGCTCCATATTCGACGATGCTCGCGGCGGAAGTTAATCCAGAAGCCGCCATGAAGAACCTACGTCGCCTGCAAAAAGAAGGCGCCCTTGGACCATACGGCTACTACGAGTCGATCGATTACACAGCGGAACGTTTACCGGAAGGTCAGAAATCCGTGGTGATTCGGGCCTTCATGACTCACCATCAGGGCATGAGTCTCGTTTCACTCGCCAACGTGTTGCAGGAAGATCTCGTCGAGAGACGTTTTCACGCCGACCCGACTGTACAGGCGACAGAGTTGCTCTTGCAGGAACGAATTCCGGTCGGAGTACCGGCTGCTCATCCACGAGCAGAAGAAGTATTGACCGGACGCGTAGTCCAAACGATGCCGGGAATGATCACGCGCTCGTACGAAACCGCAGACCACGAAACACCACGCACGCAGTTGCTCTCGAACGGCATGTACAACGTGATGATAACGACGGCCGGGTCCGGTTATTCACACTGTGAAGAGAACGCCGTTACGCGGTGGCGTGAAGATGTTACCCGCGACAACTGGGGCGCGTTTATTTACTTGCGCGACGTGCGCAGTGGCGTAGTGTGGTCCGCCGGTCATCAACCTGTACGACGGCGCGCGCAGTCGTATCACGTCGCTTTTTCGGAAGACAAAGCAGACTTTCGACGTGTCGATTCCGGTGTCTCGACGCGCATGGAGGTCGTTGTTTCGGCTGAGGACAACGCCGAAGTCCGGCGCATTTCGCTCACAAACCATTCTTCGCGCGTGCGTGAGATTGAATTGACGAGCTATGCGGAAGTCGTATTGAACACTCCCGCCGCCGACGCAGCGCACCAGGCGTTCAGCAATCTTTTTATCGAGACTGAGTTCTTCGCGGGCGAGAATGCAATCCTGGCCCACCGGCGCACGCGATCGCCTGAGGATCGACCGGTTTGGGGAATACATGTTGTCGTTGCGGAAGGCGATCTGGTTGGGACCGTGCAGTATGAAACGGATCGCGGCAGGTTTCTTGGACGTGGACGCACGGCCAGCAATCCGATCGCGGTGATGGAGGAGCGCCCGCTTTCAAATACAACTGGCGCCGTGCTCGATCCGGTTTTCAGTCTACGGCGGCGTGTGCGAATCCAGCCGAATCAAACTGTCAGGTGTACGTTCAGTACCGCCGTTGCACGTTCGCGCGAAGAAGCGATGGCGCTCGCCGATAAGTATCACGATCCAAACATCTTCGAACGTGAGCTTCGCCTCTCCTGGACCAAGGCCCAGGTTCAGATGAGCCACTTGAAGATCGATTCGGAAGAGGCGCATCTGTTTCAGCGCCTCGCAGCCCGCGTTGTTTATTCCGATCCGTCATTGCGACCACGCCCGCACGTGCTTGCGCTCAACACGAAAGCGCAGTCGAGTCTCTGGGCGCACGGCATCAGTGGCGACCTTCCGATCGTCGTGGTGCGGATAAGCAAAGAGGACGACCTTCGGACGGTCCGAAAACTCGTGCGTGGTCATGAGTACCTGCACTTCAAAGGTCTCAGGATCGACCTTGTGATCCTCAACGATACGCCGACGAGCTACATGCAGTTTCTGCATCAGGAGCTGGAAACGATCGTGCGCACCAGCGGATTGCAAGGTCTTCAGGACAAGCCGGGCGGAGTGTATCTGCGTCGCGCCGATCAAATGGCGGAGGCTGACCGCATCCTCCTGCACGCTGTGGCGCGCGTTGTCATCGTCGCCGATCGCGGCTCTTTCGAGGATCAGATCGAGCGTCACCACGTCGAAGAACCATTGCCGCCGCCGTTTGTTCCGCGACTTCCTTCGCAAACCTATCCGGAAACGCCACTTGCTCATCCTGATCTCTCGTTCTTTAACGGTCTCGGTGGGTTTCATCAGGGCGGGCGTGAATACGTGACGCTTCTCGGCGCCGAACAATGGACACCAGCGCCATGGTCCAACGTGATCGGCAACAGTGTGGAGTTCGGTTTTCTGGTTACTGAATCAGGCAGCGGTTGTACGTGGTCGCTCAACAGTCGAGAGAATCGACTGACGCCCTGGTGCAACGATGCTGTCTGCGATCCGCCGGGCGAAGTGGTCTACCTGCGCGACGAAGATTCCGGAACGTTCTGGTCTACTACGCCACTGCCGATTCGGGAGCGAGAGTCGTACCTCATCAGGCACGGCCAGGGCTACAGCGTTTTCGAACATACGAGTCACGGCATATTGCAGGAGTTGCTCGTGTTTGCGCCGCTCGATGCGCCGGTGAAAATTTCGCTGCTGCGTTTGCGTAACCGGACCGCGAGAAAACGAAGACTGACGGTCACACATTACAACGAGCTCGTGCTCGGTGTCTTAAGAACTTCGTCAGCGCCCTACATCATCACTGAGATCGACAAATCAACGTCGACGATCTTTGCGACGAATCCTTTCAATAACGAATTTGCCGAACGCGTCGCATTCGTAGCGACGAGCGAACAAATGTCGAGTGCAACCTGCGATCGCAAGGAGTTCATTGGTCGCAACCGTTCTCTTGAAACACCTGCCGCACTCCGTCGCACCGGTCTGGCGGGACGAGACGGCGCGGGATTAGATCCATGCGCCGCCATCCAGACGACGATCGAGCTCGCGCCTAATGAAGGCCGTGAGGTGATCTTTTTAATCGGCGAGGCCGGGTCGAAAAGTGAAGCCGAATCGATCGTCGCGAAGTTCCGACAGGCAGGAAATGTCAACGCAGCTTTTGAAAAAGTTCTCGGTCACTGGGACGGCGTTCTCGGAACAGTCGAAGTAAAAACTCCGGACGCTGCGTTGGACATAATGCTCAACCGCTGGCTGCTTTACCAAACACTCTCGTGCCGCATCTGGGCCCGCACTGCGTTTTATCAATCCGGTGGCGCATTCGGTTTTCGCGATCAGTTGCAGGACGTGATGGCGCTCGTCTACAGCCATCCGGAAGTTGCGCGACAGCAGATCGTGCTTGCCGCTGCTCATCAGTTTAAAGAAGGCGACGTGCAACACTGGTGGCATCCGCCGAGTGGACGAGGTGTGCGCACAAAGATTTCAGACGATCTGCTTTGGTTGCCGTTTGTCGCGGCGTTCTACATCGACGTCACGGGCGATGCGTCTGTTTTGGAGGAAGTAGTTCCCTTCCTCGAACAGCCTTTGCTCGGTCCCGAAGAGCTCGAGAGTTACATGCAGCCGCAGGTGTCGGAGGAATCCGCATCGATCTACGAACATTGCGCGCGTGCGATCGATCGCAGCCTGGCTGTCGGCAAGCACGGTTTGCCGTTGATGGGCGCGGGCGATTGGAACGACGGTATGAATCGCGTGGGCCACCTTGGAAAAGGAGAGAGTGTTTGGCTCGGTTGGTTTCTTCACACGACGATCGCTGCGTTTGTGCCGCACGTGGAGTCACGAAAACAGAAAGTGCGCGGCAATCGTTATCGACGGCATCTCGATAACCTGAAGAAAGCGCTCGAAGAAAAAGCATGGGACGGTGATTGGTATCGTCGCGCTTACTTCGACGACGGTACGCCGCTTGGTTCGGCTCGGAATGATGAGTGCCGCATCGATTCGATCGCGCAGTCGTGGTCTGTGATTTCAGGTGCGTCGGATCCATATCGAATGGGACGCGCGATGGCTGCGGTCGAAGAGTATCTGATCAGGCGCGGTGACGGGCTCGTCATTCTCTTCACGCCGCCATTCGATAAAGGCGCATTGAATCCGGGATATATAAAAGGATACGTTCCGGGCGTGCGCGAAAACGGCGGCCAATATACTCACGCTGCGATCTGGACGCTGATTGCGTATTCGATGTTGGGCGACGGCGAGCGCGCCGGTGAACTGTCAGCGCTGCTCAATCCCATCAATCACTCGTCAACACGCGCAGGGCTGCACAAATACAAGGTCGAGCCTTACGCGGCCGCGGGTGACGTGTACGCTGTGCCTCCGCATAACGGGCGCGGGGGTTGGACGTGGTACACGGGCTCCTCGGGTTGGATGTATCGCGCAGGACTTGAATGGATACTTGGTTTCAAACTCCAAAACGATCGTCTCGAGATCAACCCATGTGTGCCACGCTGGTGGCGCGAATTTGAAATCACTTACCGCCGCGGCCGCGCGATCTACAGGATCAAGGTCGAGAATCCGCTGGGTGTGAGTCGTGGCGTGGTGAGTGTGGAAGTTGATGGCGCCGCGCAATCGATTATTACGCTAGTTGATGATGAGAAGACTCATAATGTGAGGATCGTGATGGGTGAGGTGGCCAAAACTGAGGAGTCACCGGGTGAACCAGCGCGCCAGGCGCAGGCCTGAACAGAACCTGTAGCGCTTGGTATTTCTGCGTTCTCGGGTTCAAACTGGCCAGATCGAGGCCCATGATAGAGATGTGACCGCAGATGATACACGAGCTCGTTCTTCTAAGCCGCGGCCATGTCGGCTTCGCTGATGTCAAAATTCGCTGAGACCTTCTGCACGTCGTCGTGGTCTTCGAGCGATTCCATTAATTTCAACATCTGGCGCGCGTCGCCGCCTTCGAGGCGCACGTAATTCTGCGGAACCATCTCAACCTCTGCGACCTGCGGTTCGATCCCGGCATTCTTGATTGCTGCTAATACCCCGTCAAACGCTTCGGGAGAAGTGATGATCTCGAAGTTGTCTTCGTCGTCGCGAAGATCGTCGGCGCCGGCGTCAATCGCCAGTTCAAAAAGTTCTTCCTCTGACTTCGCAGCCTTGCCGACAACGATGTAACCCTTTTTCTCAAACATCCAACCCACTGATCCACTCTCACCGAGATTCCCGCCGTTCTTCGAGAAGATGTGACGAATCTCCGCCACCGTGCGGTTTCGATTGTCAGTCATCGACTGAATCAACAAGGCCACGCCGCCTGGACCATAACCTTCATACGTGATCTCTTCGTAGTTGACGCCCTCTTCTTCACCTGTGCCACGACGAATCGCGCGGTCGATGGTGTCGTTGGGCATGTTGCCGGCCTTGGCGTCGTTGATCGCCTTGCGCAGTCGCGCATTCGCATCCGGATCGCCGCCGCCGCTACGCGCAGCGACCGTGATCTCTTTAATAAACTTCGTGAATAGTTTGCCGCGCTTGGCGTCAGCCGCGCCTTTCTTGTGCTTAATACTATGCCATTTCGAATGTCCGGACATTGGATCAGATCCTTCTGGGAATGTGGGTTGTCAGGGATGGCAAATATATCATTGCCGATTGCCAATTGCCGAATGCCGATTGAAGAAATCAAATTGGCAATTGGCAATTGGCAATTGGCAACTGCAATGCTCATCTCAGTTGCTCATACTCTTTCTTCGCCTGCACCAGCACCGGCAGATCGTGGTCCGCGTCTTTCCACAGCGCAAAGAAATCCTGATACGACTTGCGCGCGGCGGCGGTGTCGCCGTTCAGAGCCGCGGCGCGTGCGAGGCCGAGATGTGAAAGTGCATGCGCAGGAGATGAAGGATCGATACCCGGACTGTCTATGATCTTTTTGAATTCAGCAGCAGCTTCATTACCCATTCGCTGCTCAAGATATAAATTTCCTCGCATGTACGTTGGCGCCCAGGCCGGTGACGCGACCATAGTCATAGGCCCGCACTGATTCCAACAACTGAATCGCCTCGGCAGTGTTGCCACGGTTTTTTTCAATCGCCGCGCGAACCATCGGCAGTAACGATCGATGAGACCATTGTGTTCTTCGGATTATTGGTGCGTGCATTCCTCGAGGAGCTGCTCAGCCTGGCTCGCGTCATTGCACGACGCATAGATCATTGCAGCGCCGGCAAACCAAATTGTCGAGCGAAACTGGGCCAGCGAAGCCTTTGCGCGATCTTTAGCTTGTTCACACTTTCCAACCAGCAAGAAACTAGAAGCAAAACGCCAGCAACTCGGCTGACGCATTTTCGTCGCGATTCAAACCTTTGAACATCTTCGACCGCGCGCTTGCGAAGCTCCTCGGATTCCTTCAGCTTTCCGAAATACATTGCCGTAGCAGCGAGAAACGAAATCATTTGAGCCTCTTCCGGTTTACCCCTGGACCACTGAACCTCACGATCCATCGCGGCTTGATCCCGTCGGAAGAAAGCCAAAAAAGTACTTGCTGAAGTGCGCGCTAGGTGAACTCGGGATTGATTCGCTGCAACTCCCGAGCTGCCTGCTGAGCCTCATCAAATCGTCCGAGTGCTACAAAACTCGTCATCAGGTTTTCCCTGGCGCTCACCGTATTCGGACTGAGCCGCACAGCTTCCAGCATCTCCTTCAATGCTTCCTCGTGCTTGCCCGAGAAATCCGTAGTTGATGCCGAGATTGTTGTGCGGGATGATAATCGTCAGGATAGAGACGAGCCCAAGTCTGAAGTGTCTCAATTGTCTTGTCGATCTCGCCCGTTACGTATCCATAATACTTTTCGGTCGATGTAAAGGCGCTCACGTTCGCTCACCCTTTCGCGAAGATCGTAGGCTTTTTGGATCCATTCCTTGCCGAGCTTCGAGCTGCTGCTCGTTTACGTAATGAACAGCGATTCGAGCGTATGCCATCGCAAAGTTCGGATCGAGATCTACGGCGCGTTGATAAAGAGCTAACGACTTCTCGCTTCTTTCCTTTCGCGCGTTCCTCGTTGCCCATCGAAAAAGCCTTCAACGCGTCCAGGGATGAGGTCGTGGCCTGCTCGATCGGAACGTCATACTTCTGAATCGAACTCAGCGACTCGCCGAGCCTCTTTCGCAGATTGACGACCGCTGTTCCTAACGATGAAAGTACCTTCTCTTTGCTCTCCGCTTCGATCTGCTCGCGCGCAAACACATCCCCGGAAAGTGGATTCATCGCTTCAAGCGTGATGACGTAATGACTGCCAAGCGTCGCGATCGTTCCGGTCAACATCGCTTTGATTCCCTGCCGTTGACAGATCTCTCGACCGACGTCGCGCGTGATTCGATCGTCAGGCGACCGACCCATGAAGCGCAGTGTTTCACGCACCCGATCCTCAGGAAACAAATTCAAGAAAGGCGTTTGACCGAGATGAACTGCGAGCGCCTGTTTGAGTGTGCCGTCGAAGACAGGCTCACCAGTTGTGTTGACGAAATCAGTGACCAAGACCGTATCGCGCGCCGTTAACGGATGGAATTCCGTCTGTAGAGATAAACTGCTGAGACGGTCGCAGCCACAAGCAGCAGCGCAACTACAGCGGCAGCAATCCTATGCTTCTTGATTCCCGCTAACGATGTACTCGGCGCTCGAAACGTGCGTAACAGTTTCTCGTCGTAAGCACTGCGCGCTCTGGAGTTGTTTTGGCAGCTGCGTGAGTTCGCTGATTCTCGAGCCACTGAAACTACCCGGCGCAGCAGATCGCTCCAACTCGGCTTCAAACTCAAGTCGCTGCTTTAGCCGGCGCAGATCCGTCAAAAGTTCTTTGATCGTTTGATAACGCTCGTCGCGATCTTTTCTGAGCGCCTTCATCACGATCCAATCGAGCTCGGCAGGAACGTTCGACGCGAAACGAGCAAGCGGTGGCGGCTCTTTCTGTGTGATCGCGACGATAACGTCGGTCGACGTCTCGCCTTCAAAAGGAGTTCGACCCGCAACCATTTCATAAATCACAACACCGAGACTCCAAATATCGCTACGCGAATCTACCGGTTTTCCGCGCGCCTGTTCCGGCGACATGTAGTGCGACGTTCCCATCACGACGCCTGCATCCGTTTGAACGAGCACGCGCGTTGACGCTTCCGCGTCAGAAGGTGTTCTGTCGATGGTCTCGGTCAGTTTCGCGAGTCCAAAGTCCAGGACCTTCACGTAACCATTGCGCCGGATCATGATGTTGTCAGGCTTGATGTCACGATGGACGATGCCGGCGGTGTGCGCCTCTTCGAGAGCACTGGCAACCTGGAGTGCGATATCGAGAACTTCTGTTGGTGCAAGTTGCGAAGCAGCTATCTTCCGGCGCAGCGTCACGCCGTCGATGTACTCAGTGGCGATGTAATGCCGGCCGCCGTCGTCTCCGACTTCGTGAATCGTGATGATGTTTGGGTGATTTAGATTCGACGCTGCTGAGGCTTCCTGTTCGAATCGATGCAGCCGATCTTTGTTGGTCGTGTATTCGTGACTGAGAACTTTGATCGCAACCTTGCGCCCGAGCTTTAAGTCTTCGGCAAGATAGACCACGCCCATCCCGCCCGCGCCGAGCTTCTCGAGAATTCTGTAATGTGAAACTCTCTCCGGATCCATCTTCAGCCACAAAAAGCACAAAGCTCAAATGATCTAAAAGGCTTGAATCGTCGCTCCTCTCAATAACGTTCCTGCAATCGCAGCCTGGAAGAGCCAAAGGATCAAGAACGCAACGATCGGAGAGATGTCGATCCACCCAAGCGGCGGGATCATGCGACGCAATGGGCCAAGCAGGGGCTCAGTGGCATCGACAAGAAAACGCATCACCCGATTCGTGTAACTCACCATGCCCCACGAGAAAACGATGCGAATGATGATTAACAAAATGTAGATTGAAATTAACCCGTAGAGGAGAAATCCCAGCACGGCTACCACTGCTCCTCGCTGCGCGCTGTCGAGTACGCCTGCAATTGTCGTGAAGATAGTTCCGACCAGTTGCAGGAAGAAAAACCCGAGCAGGATCACCAGCAGAATAGCGACGAGCGGCGCGAATTTCGGATCGATACCGAAGTTGCGCAATCCGCCTCGCACCGGGACCACCAGTAAATCCGTGAGCCGTCTGATCGTGCGCGACATCCAGGCGAATGGATTTAAATCCATCGCGTCGGTGATCAGGCGAACTACCATGAGCAAGATGACGCCGACAATAATTGCCTGGATGGCCCAACTCAAAAACAGGAACGTGCGAGCAATGATCTGCATAATCAATCAGTTCCTCGCGGCGCGTTCGCCAAAAATCGCCGTGCCGATACGTACCATCGTTGCTCCTTCTTCAATCGCGACTTCGAAATCGTGAGTCATACCCATCGACAGTTCACCTTTGCTAACTCCAAATGCACCTCGCGCCGCCAGTTCATCTCGCAACTCGCGCAGCTTGCGAAAGAAAGGACGGTTGTGTTCAGGGTCTTCGAAAAACGGAGGCAACGTCATCAGCCCGATAAGCTGCAACCGGCTCAACGGATCCAAGATCTTGAACCAACTGTTCCAACTCTGTTTCGTCGATACCCGCCTTCGTCTCTTCGTGTCCCAAGTCCACCTGAATCAAAACCGGAAGCTTTTCTCTTCCTTCTTCTACACACAAACGATCAAGACGTCGCGCCAGATCAATAGAATCGAGAGAGTGGACGACGTCGAACAGATTCACGGCGCGTCGCGCCTTGTTTGCCTGAAGGTGCCCGACCAGGTGCCAGCGCACCTTATGACGTCCTACTTCAGCAATCTTTTCTTCCGCCTCCTGAACGCGGTTTTCTCCAATATCCGTCGCTCCCAGTTCGATCAACTTACTCACAACAGCCGATGGATGGGTCTTGCTGATGGCAATCAAACTGACGTCTTCGCCTTGGCGGCCGGACCTTTCAGCAGCGGCTGCAATTCGTGCGCGAACGCGCGTAAGTCGTTCTGCTAGTGCTGCTTCCGCCGGGTTAACGTGTGCCATAACCAGATTGATATGGAATCATAATAACCCAGACAGCGAAAGGAACTGGAAGCCGAGTTCAGTTTAGTGCTATGGTAGGGCAACAGAACCGAGCGCGGTAGCGCCGGGTCGATAATCTTCCTCGAGTGCGCTCTCCCGAGAATTTGACCCGGCGCTACCGCGCTCGGTTCTGAGGAGGATTTTATGAAGGTTTCAATTTCGAGAAACGTAGTTGGATCTGCGGTGCTCGTTTTGCTGATGATCCTGAGTGTGTCGTCTGAAGTTTTGGGTCAGGGACGCGGCCGCAGGGTCTCAAGATCCGATAGGAAATGCGCAAAGTTTGTTAACTGTCACGACGCGCGCGATGGCCGTTGGGATGGTCGCGGACCGAATCGCAGGACAGGTCTTTTCGATCGCATTTTAAGGCGCAACCGCAGGAACCGCGACCGCGATCGCGACTGGGATCGAATCAGTCGACGTCGCCGCACTCGAGATCGGGATTTCGACCGCGACTGGCGTGGACGAAGGTACTAACCCTTTCTTGACACCCTCCAGACGCATTCGCATAATGGCCTACCCAGATCTTGCGGATGTGGCGGAACTGGCAGACGCGCAGGTCTCAGAAGCCTGTGATGGTGACATCGTGGAGGTTCAAGTCCTCTCATCCGCACCAAATCAGAACCGAGCGCGGTAGCGCCGACTAAGAATTGAGGGCGAGTCGACTCGCGACTCGCCCTTTTTGCCTCTCTTCACAACTCTTAACAATCCTTAACAGTAATTTTCGTTCTAACCGTTAAGATTCCTGACGTTTTGAACGTTAAAAAAATATGCCACGGATTTTCGGAGCTTGGTGTTTTCGTAATAAGAGGTCAGTACCGAAAGGGGAGTATTTAATGAACGATCAAGCAGCTTTGATGGAAACAGACGATCTGAGACAGTCTGCGGTCAGCCAACTTGCAGAAAGAACAGTGCGTTTGAAACTGGCTGATCGTCCGGATCGAGATCGCATTCAACGGGTTGTCGATCTGGCTGACGCATTGCTAGCAGAAGCAGAAACGCTGGCTCGCGATAAGGCTTTTACCGAAGAAGCAACCCGACTCAAGCCGTTGGACATTCTCGGCGGTATTAGTTTCTATGACGAGGTGCAACGGTTCGAGACGCATTTGATCAAGATGGCGTTGGCTGAAACCGGTGGAAACCAGGCAAAGGCAGCAAGGCTTCTGGGAATCAAGGCGACCACACTGAACTCCAAAATTAAACTGTTCAATATTGAGATAGGCTAGGCTCCCCAGCCCGCCTCAAGGGAAAGAAGCAAACGGAAGCAGGAGCAGTAGGCATGAGCAGGTTTCAGAGCTGCTCGCGCAAACTGCTCCTGCTTTGTTTGCTCCTGCTCCTTTTTAGTTAACTGCTTCCGATGGCACCGAACATTTCAGACTCGCGAACGTCGGAAACTGTTAACAACTGCTCGTTGAAAAGATTCGAGTCGACCAGGGTCTGAACCACGTATTGCCCCGAAGTCGGGAACGTCACGTTGACAAAGAAGCTGATGTTGTCGGCGAAGCCTCCGTGCGCGATTTCAAATCTTGTTGGCTGCGACACAACGATCGGATGTTGTCGATCGGGTGTGAGGATACGCACTTCCGAGAGATAAGTGCCCTGCCCTTGCCAGTGGTTCACGACGGCAAACTTGATCAGCGGCAGCGGCAACTGCTGCACCATGATGTTTTGAAAAACACCCATGAACGATAACTTGTTGCCCGCCTCGAGCCGCACGTCATCGCAAAAGAGCGTGTAGAGTAACTGCAAATCTTTCTTTGGTTCCGTGCTGCTCATGACTTAATCCTGTTGGGAAATCCTGTAATCCTGTCTAAAGGTTTAATTCAGCATTTCTTTGAATGCAGCTTCATCTAGTATCGTGACGCCGAGCGACTGCGCCTTGTCCAGCTTCGATCCCGCGGCCTCTCCGGCGACTACGTAGTCTGTCTTCTTGCTGACAGTGGAATTCACTCGTCCGCCTCTTGCTTCAATCAGTGCCCGCGCTTCATCACGGGTGAACGTTTCAAGCGTGCCTGTTAACACAAACTGCTTCCCTGCGAAACGCTCATCGGTCTTCGCACTGCTTCTGACGATCAGCTTCCGTTTTTACTCCGGCGGCGCGCAGCCTATCACAAAGTGCGCGATTCCCTTCATCGTCAAACCAATCGCGCACACTCTCCGCGACCGTCAAACCGATCTCGGGTATCGCGTCCAGCTCCTCGACCGACGCATTTGTCAGTCGTTCCAGTGAGCCCATGTCATGAGCAAGAATACCGGCTGTTCTTTCACCAACATGACGAATCCCGAGTGCGTAGATCAGATTCGACAAGTCTCGCGTCTTGCTTGCTTCGATTTGCGAAAGAAGGTTTGTAGCAGACTTCTTCGCCATCCGCTCCAAACCTGCGACCTGCTCCAGAGTCAGCGAGTAAAGATCGCCAACGTCCTTTACGAGCTTTTCGGCGATAAGTTGCTCGGCAAGCGACACACCCAACCCCTCGATCCGCATTGCACGACGCGACGCAAAGTGAATGAGCTTGCCAAGCAGTTGCGCCGTGCAATCGGCAGCGACACAACGTGCAACGACCTCACCTTCCGGACGCGAGATCAGACCACCACACACCGGGCAATTCTTTGGTGGTTTGAATTCTTTTTCCTTGCCTGTGCGTTTCGACGTAACGACGCTCAGCACTTTGGGGATGATCTCGCCGCTCTTCTCGATCATCACCCAGTCGCCAATCATGACACCTAAACGCTTGATCTCGTCTTCGTTGTGCAGAGTGGCGCGCGCGACAGTCGTGCCGGCGAGGAACACCGGTTCCAGAAAGGCGACGGGCGTAAGCGCGCCGGTGCGCCCGACGGAAACGAAGATGTCCAAAACCTTCGTCGATGCCTGGCGCGCGGGATACTTGTAAGCGATGGCCCAACGCGGGGCTTTTTGGGTCGCGCCGAACTCATCCTGTAAGCGAAGTTGAATTGACCTTCACTACGAGTCCGTCGATCTCGTATCCGAGTTCATCACGCAGCGTTTCTTTTTCATTCGCGAAGTCGATCACTTCATCGATCGTCTTGCAGAGCTTGCGATGTGGATTGACACGAAAGCCGGCCTTCTCGAGCCAGTCGAGGGCCTCCCCGTGCGTGGGAAACGGCTTCCGTCCATTCGCCAAAAGATCGTAAGCAAACATGTCGAGCTTACGCTTTGCGACGAGACGCGAATCGAATTGACGAATCGCGCCGGCCGCCGCGTTACGCGGATTGGCGAACCTCGGTTCTCCCTGCTCTTCTCTCTCGGCGTTGGTTCTTTCAAAGACCTCACGCGGTATGAACACTTCGCCACGTACTTCGAGAGCTGCATCGATCCGTTTCGCTTCAGACCTGAGACGCAGCGGAACGCTTCGAATCGTTCGCGCGTTTTGTGTAACGTCTTCGCCGATTCGTCCATCGCCACGCGTGACACCGCGCGCGAGCACACCATCTTCGTACTGCAACGACAGCGACAAGCCATCAATTTTGAGTTCGGCGACATATTCGAGCGGCCGGCCTTCGGCGAGTCGGCGGCAACGCTCATCGAACGCGCGCAGCTCGTCGATGTTGTAACTGTTGTCGAGCGAGAGCATTTGCCGCGTGTGAACAACCTCGGGGAATCCTTCCGCGGGCCGCCCGCCCACGCGCTGTGTAGGGCTGTCGGGAGTAATTAATTCCGGATGGGCTGCTTCGAGCTTCTGAAGGTCTTCGAGTAGTTGATCGTACTCGCGGTCAGAGATCTCGGGCGTGTCCTGGACGTAATAGAGCTCGTCGTGACGTCGAATCTCGTCTCGGAGTTTCTCAATCTCGCGTACGGTCGCCTTCGCCGCCATCAGTTATCCTGCCAATCTTCTTTAATCCTGTAATCCTGTTAAAAATTTACTTCAACTTTGGCAGCGGCGCCGTTGGCTTACTATCCTCAACTACGTCAGCCTTGGACTTCGTGGCCAGCCTGTGAATCACACGTCCTATCAACTTAATACTCCTCATGAAATCATCAATCCGAATGTTCTCGTTTGGCCCATGAGGATTTGATCCAGCGTAGCTCGTCCCGAACGACGCAACTGGCGTAGGCGGCTGCGACACACCACACACCGCACCAACCGGTCCACTCGACGGATCCATCGGATAAATCAATGGCGGTTTACCATAAACTTCAGCCGCCGATTCAATCACCGCCCGCGCAACTCGCGACTTCGCCGACGATTTTGCCAGCGGCGCACTTCCCAGCTCGATGATCTCGATATCTCTGAACCCGCGAACGTCAAGATGCGCGCGTAACAGTCCCACGACGATCTGCGCCGTCAAATCAGGCACTAAACGAAAGTCAAGCCGCGCCATCGCCGTGCTCGGCAAGACTGTCTTCGCACCCGCCTCGGTGTGACCCGTGTGAATACCACAGATCGTGCACGTTGGACCAAAGATATGTTCCTTCACCAGCGTCGAACCCTTCATTGCCCTGACCCAGTTGCTGATACGAAACTCGCGTTTCAATCCCACCTCATCCAGCTCGATCGCTCGCAACACCTCCACATCTTCGTCACTGATCGGAGCAATGTGCGATGAGAACCCATCGATCGTTATCACTCCTTTTGGCGAAGTGATGGTCGCAAGGGCCTGCACCAGACGCCACGCGGGATTCGGAACAATCGTGCCCCACTTTGAATGCAGATCGTTGCGCGCTCCAAACGCCCGCAACTCCAGAAATGTGATGCCCTTGAAACCGAGACTTATGATCGGCGTCTCTCTAGTGTCGCTCGATCCTTCATCCCACAAGCAGCCATCCGCTTGCAACAACTCCGCATTCTCAGTCGTGAAGCGATAAAGACTCGGGCTCCCAAGTCCGTCTTCGCCCTCGACGATGAAGCGCAAAGTCACCGGAAGTTTGCCAAATGTTTTCTGATAGGCTTCAACCGCGGCGAGACGCGCAACGAGATCTCCTTTGCTGTTTGCCGCACCACGCGCGTACAACTTTCCGTCCTGAATTGTTGCCGCAAAAGGTCCCGACGACCACTCGTTGAGCTGGCCCACCGGCTGAACATCGTAGTGACCATAGACAACAAACGTTTTTGGACCACTGCCACACTCGCCATACAGGATCGGGTATCCCGAACCGATGCGAAACGACCGCGTGCCCATGCCGACTCGTTGCATCGACTGTTCGACCGTCTCCGCAATCGCGCGCATGCCTGTGCCACGCGCGGCGACGGAGGGCATGCGGCAGAGGTTCTGCAGGCGCTCCGTAAAACTACGTGCGTGACGATCTACGTAACGATCGAACTTTGCAATCGACATTCGTACACAAAAGGCACAAAGTTAGTTGACTTGTTTCTGGTGAAACAGAAGAGTACCTGGACTGCTCATCTTCCCCGTTCAAATCCGGCACAAATCAGATTCCGTTCAAACGCCGCGTTGAATTCCGCCCTGACGCGCGCCTGCTCATCGCGCGCACGCTGTGGATCCTGCTTGACGAGGGCCGTCCATTCGGAAGGTATCGATACTGTCGCCGCCGGTTCTGCGTCGATCGCGACGGTAGCTCCGGAAGCAAGAGCGCGAACGCGCGCAGAGTCTAAATGCCAAGTCGCGGACAAACGATCACTCGGCAGCCCGGCTGCCTGGTCCAGGTTGTAATCCATTCCGTAGAAGTTATCGGAGTAAGTATCGACAATCGCGCCAAGCCGGTTGAGATTGAAATGCGCGTTGCGCGACATCATCGGATCCCAGGTCCACTTAATAAGCTTTCTTCCTTCGCCAAGGACACGCTCGCGCTGGGCCCACTTCAAACGCGCGCCCACGCCCTTGTTCTGATAATCCTTTGCGACAGCCATTACGTGCGAATAACCGAAGATCTCGCTGTTTGCGCGCACCGCAGCAAGATGATGGACAAAGCCCACCATGCGTTCGGCGGCAAAAGCGCCCAACGTCCATCCTCCAGCCGCGCGCGAAACGATCAGATGTCGCCGTGGAGAAAGTTCCAACTCAGGAAGACCAAATGCTTCGCGTTGCAGGTAAACACATCCATCAAATTCTTCAATCGTGGCGCATTCACGAACTGTGATTTCATCCATCCGCAACCATCATCCCTTCAATGGACGTGCCGGTATTTGAATCGTTGCTGCCAGCCCGCGCGGCACACAGTTTTCCAAACTCACGTTGCCGCCGAGCAATTCAAGCAGTTTGCGACCGATAATGATGCCGAGTTCGTTGATGTTGGGCTCATGGCCTGAGTCGTGATCCGGATCCAAAATGTTCGCGGTGTCTGCGCGCACCTCGCCGTTGTCGATCACTTTGATTGATAACAAACCTTCAGCATCGATATCGACTCTAACTTTAACGGATTCGCCTGCGGGACTGCGACTAACCGCCCACGCAATGAAGTTGAAAAGCGTCTGCCGCAGCTTTCCCTGATCGGTAACGATCGTCGTGATCTCGGGAGCAAGCTCGTAATCGATTTTTACTTGCTGCTTATGCGCCATTCGCGCCGCTGCCGCGCACGACTCACGCAACACTTCCCGCAGTGAAAACTCCTGAACGAAAACTTCTGTTTGACCCGCTTCGATCCTGGAAAGATCCACAAGCTGATTCAGGCTTGCTTGAAGTTGAAAGCCGGAGTCTTGCACCTTCTGGCAGAACCGCCGCTGGGTGTCGGTGAGTTCCTCCTGATCGAGAAGGATCTCCGTGAAGCCGAGTATCGACGTCAAAGGCGTACGCAACTCGTGTGACATCCGCGCAAGAAACAGCGATCGGTAATGTGACACGCGTCGCAATTCACGGTTCGCCTCTTCGAGTTCGGCTGTCCGTTTTCTCAATTCGTCTATGAGGAGCTCGACCCGCTGGTGGGTGTCTGAAGTAGCCGCTGAACCTGTAACAGGACCATTCGACGTAGTTGTTTTGTCCCGGTCGACGCTATCGCTTGCTTGTTTAGTCATAAGATTCAACCTGCTTGAAGTTTCTACCGGGGGTGTTTATGTGACATCAATATAAAAACTCGCCATAATGGCTGTCAAAGTCATGTCTTCTTTGCACCTTTACCATAAAATTTGCTAAAAGGCCGGAGATGAATGGCCAACTCAGCGAGCAGCCGCCCGTAGAACTCATCCGCGAAATATCATCGAAGTCTGTAGGCGGAAGGCTCCGCCTGGAACACGATCGCGTCAAAGTAGTCGCTTACTTTGACGGTGGTAATTTAGTGTATGCGGCCTCGAACGTGCGCACCCTTCGTCTGCGCGAGTATCTCCTGAAAAGCAATCTTAGTTTCGGAACAGGATATCACGCAATTTAACGATCAAGTTTCTGATACGCGATATGGTTAAAGTGCTGTGCGCGCAAAAACTTCTTATTCCATCTGCGGCAGAGCAGGTTCAGGCAAAGCAGGTTTCAGACACCCTTCGTCTCGCGCTCCTTTGGACTGAGGGCGCCTGGGATCTCGATTCGAAATCTCGTATCAATGAGACACTAAACGTGAAGGTCGACTCCAACTCCTTGCTGCTCGACGCGGCAAGACGACTACCGGCGAAGTTTGCCGCGTCGCGCTTTCGCAATCCGGCTGAGTTGATCACTCCACTCGCGGCGCCGATGATCCATGACAACTTGCTGCCCGCCGAAGTGTTTTTGCTTTCGCGTCTTGATAAACCAATGGCGTTGAGAGACCTCGTTGCCGTCGCAGGAAGCGGCGAGGAAGAAACACTCGGGATCATCTATGCGCTCGCGCTCGCCGGGTTGCTCAAACGCGAACGGTGGCATAGTGCGTTTCGAGATCCAAAACCGAGTCCGCCACCCGAGCCTGAAAAGGAGATTCCCGGTCGCGAGCAAACAGAGATCGATCTAAACGAAACACAGAGTTTCCTCGAAAGAGTTAAGAACGCGCGAACGCATTACGAGGTGTTGAGTGTTAATTGGGACGCGACAGCGCAAGATCTGAAAAATGTCTATTACCAGCTTGCGCGTCGCTATCATCCAGACAGGTTCCGGAAGGCGCATGCTGGTTTGGTGCCTCACCTCGAAGCAGCGTTCGCAAAAATCACACAGGCTTACGACACGCTGCGCGACGACAATCTTCGCGCCAACTACAACTCGAAGCTCGAAGCACGGCGAAAAGCGGAACAGGTAGTTGACTCCGCACCAAAACCGGCAGCGAAGCCGGCCGCGCAGGAACCAGTTACCGAAGGCGCGGGCGAACCGGGTATTTCGAAGGCCGAGCGCGCCGCGGCTCAATTCAAAGAGGGTCTGACGGCGCTCGAGTTGGGCGAAAGAAAAACGGCGCTGGGTTTGTTTGCGTCCGCAGCGAGCGCCGTTCCGAATGAGGCTCGCTATCGCGCGTATCATGGTCACATGTTGGCAGCGAACGAGCGCACGCGGCGCGCGGCCGAAGCGGAATTTCAGGCTGCCATAAAGCTCGATCCAAATAACGCGAATTATCGAGTGATGCTGGCGGAACTTTATCGAGATCTTGGATTAAAATTGCGTGCGAAGGGCGAAGCCGAGCGCGCCGTCGCCGCCGAACCGAATAACCAGAAAGCGCGTGAGCTCTTGCGAGCGTTGAAATAGCTTCTTTGTGCCTCTTGTGGCAAATTAAGAAACATGGTCGCAGTTCAAACTACAGACTTAATCGATAGTGCAGCAGCTGAAGCATTCATTCAGCTCGCGAGGACGACAGATAAGTTTGAGCGCTACGATAATCCGCACGCGCAGCGCATCGCCGCCATTGCCGATGAAATCGCGAAAGTATTTCACCTGGCGCGACACGATCGTGGATCGCTGCACGCCGCGTCACTGCTCCACGATCTCGGCGAAGTCGCGATGGAACGCGATTACATTCAAGCGACCGGCCCACTCTCAAACGAAGAGCGCATGGATCTCACGCGACATCCGGTGATTGGCGAACGCGAAGCATCGAGAGTTGGAGCGGATCGCGCTGCGCAACTGCTCGTTCGCTGGCATCACGAATGGTGGAACGGCGTGGGCTATCCTGACGCGCTCAGGCGCGAAGAAATTCCGCTCGCGGCTCGCATTCTGCGTGTTGCTGATTCGTATGCGGCACTCACGGATGCGCGCCCATTCCGCGCCGCAATGACCGAAGAAGCTGCACGGCAAGAGCTCATCGATCGCGCGGGAATCGAATTTGATCCGGGTGTGGTCAACGCTTTTCTTTCGCTTGACCGGTTTGACGAGTTGGATTCGTTTGCGAAGATTGGCGACGAACCAGCTTCAGAGGTTGTGGAGAGTAAGAGTCGGGCATGGGATCTGTTTTCACCATTTCGAAGTAGTTGATTATGCAATTTCCAAACGGTTGGTTGGCATTTGAGTTGGGCGTACTCCGGCGACTGAAGTTTGCTTCGGTTGCGCTTCCTTTTACCGGAGAGCCGGAGATCTGTGTTCAGTTGAAAAGCTGGAATGTTCGAGTGGCGGCGAACGACCCGATGATCTGGTCGTACACAAAAGCGTTCGGGCTCGTTGAAAACAATTACGAGCAGCTCGACGAAGAAGATCTTTTCACGTTGCTCGACGATGCTTACGTTCCGCGCGATAAGTTCGAGAATCCCGCGTTGCTGAAGTGGTTCAACGAAACTGACGCGTGGTGGTTCGACAACGTGCGCTTTAACGCCGAACGTCTCGAGCCTTACAAACGCGCGCTCGCGCTGACGGCAGGAATGATGACTGGCGACTATGTTCTTTCATTCAACGAACAGACCCGCGCCTTGCGCGAGCCTTTCTCGCTCTCACAGGCGTTTCAACGCATGCTCGATTGCTTGCCCAAGCTGATCGATAATTCGCTGCGCAATAAATGCACGAATCAGGACGTGCGAAACTTCGTCGCGGAGCGTCATCACACGGATCTGTTGTTCTTAAGATTGCCGATTCCGGTTACCCAAACGACGACCGCGCGAGATCCGATCGTGACCTGGCGCGAGGAGTGGCTGCGCGGCGGCGACGACTTCTGGCCGGAGCTCGAAAGAGCACGCGACGCGCGGCTTGGTTCGCGCGTGCAAAGCAAACAGCAGTATCTTGGGTTCGTGGAAGATCTTTTACGCACCGCTTCCCACATCCCCGCCTGGGCCATCGCACACACAGAGAACGGTTTTATCTCGAATGAAGAACTGGTTGAAAAGATCGGCCGCGTGCGGAAGGTCTCTTCGATCTACTCCAAAGATTTCTCGGACATGCTCGCCGTCCGCGCTTCGCTCATCGTCGCGACAAGTTAGTCGGCGAAGCCGACGAAAGCATATAGCCTGGGGTGAAGCGAGGCTTTGCGGCGCAACCCCAGGATATTTAAAAGAAAACGGCGTCAGCCCATGCAACGGGCGACAGAGGTTTTGGGGATTCGCGCTGTCGCCCGCGTTCGCGGGCTCCAATTCTTTATTCTATTGCGATCCTAGGGTTGCGCTCGCAAAGCCTCGCTCCACCCTAGGCTATATGCGATCGCCTGCTTCGCAGGCTTTAAGACTCAAACTATCGCCTGCTTGGCAGGCTCTAAGTCTCATACTATCGCCTGCTTGGCAGGCTCAAATCTGCGCGACGAATTTGTACCCAACACCCCTGACAGTAAGCAGATGCTTCGGGCGGGATGGTTCCTCTTCAATATACTTCCTCAAGCGCACAACAAAATTATCGATCGCCCTCGTATCCGTATCCTCGCGCAACCCCCAGACATCTTCGAGTATCGCACTGCGCGAAACAATCTTTCCTTCGTGATTGATCAAGTAGCGCAGCAAATCCGCTTCCATCAACGTCAGATTCACAACCTGTTCACCTGACCGCAACTCGAGCGCTTCGAAATCGATTGTCTTTCCACTGAATTCAAACGTCTTGTCTACGACATCTTCCTCCACGCGGCTACGATCCTTGTGAAACCATTCGCGCCGGCGCAGCAACGCATTGATCCTCGCCATCAAAACCGTAAGGTCAAACGGCTTCGGAAGATAATCGTCAGCACCCGCCTCAAACCCGCGCAGCACATCTTCCGATCGTCCGCGCGCTGTCAACATCAGGATCGGAACAAACTGCCCCAGCTCCCGCAATCGTGAAGCAAGTGAAAACCCATCGATCCCCGGCAACATCACGTCGAGCACGACCACGTCAAAGCTCTTACGGCCATCGACTAACAGCGCCAGCGCCTCTTCACCGGTGCCTGCAGTCTCGACATCAAAACCTTCAGCATTCAGGTTGTAGCGCAACCCATCAGCAAGGTGTTTCTCGTCTTCGACGATCAAAACAGAATTCATTCGATTAGACTCTTGGCAGATGAACTGTGAACGTGCTTCCGTGCCCCAAACCACCACTCTCCGCAAAGACACGGCCGCCGTGCTTCCTGATGACCGAGTGAACGATGAACAATCCCAACCCCGTCCCCTTCACACGCGCCATGAACCGGCCGGGAACGCGATAAAAGCGTTTGAAGATGCGTTTCAACTGCTCGCTCGGAATTCCGATGCCTCTGTCAGAGACTCGCACCGCAACGCGCTTGTCGTCCAGCGTCGACACTGAGACTGAAACGCGCACTTCATCATCTGAATACTTGACTGCGTTGTCGAGTAGATTCGAGAACGCAGCACGCAACTCGTCGATATCGCCTGATACTTTTGCCGTCTTTGCTTCCGGCGAGACGTTGTAGATCAGATGGGTCTCGTTCAGTCCGTAACGAACGCGCGTTAACTCCAAACACTCTTGAACGATCTCGCCCACGTTGACCACGGAATCAGCATTGCGACGACGTTTGAGTCCGGTTCGGCTAGCGCGCAGCACCTGTTCGACGGTGAGGAGCAGCCGGTCACTGTCGGCAAGCATAATGTTGTAAAACTCGCGCCGCTGCTCCTCGTCGACGTCGCGTGTTTTTAATGTTTCGAGGTAAAGGCGAATTGAGGCGATCGGTGTTTTGAGTTCGTGAGTGACTGCGTTGATGAAAGCGTCGTGTTGCTCGTTGCGGCGGATCTCGCGAATGAGAAAAGTCGTGTTAAGGAAGATTCCAAAGATCAGAACGACAAAGAATATTATCCCCAAAACCAGCAGCGCCACTGCACGCGCATTGAGCAGGATCCAACCGACATTCAGCGCGATCGCCAAAGCAACAAGACACGCGCCGAGCGTGATGAAAAACGCTACTGATTTGCGACGACGTGGTCTAACGCGCATAGCCCATTCTAACAGGAGCAGGAGGCAGACGGCAGGAGCAGTGGAGCGTCACGCGCGGTCACAGAACCGAGCGCGGCAGCGCCGGGTCAATCTCCTGTCAACGTAGCGTTATTCCATCGCAGACCCGGCGCTACCGCGCTCGGTTCTGCGCAGTACTGACCGCGCTTGACCTGCAACCTGCTCCTGCTCCGTCGTCTTCGGCAACCTGACAGTGCGTGTTATGAAAAGGATCAGCCACATCACTCCCGCGAGGCTCGAGAGCAAACCAGCCACGACGGTTAACGCTCGCGAGCTGATGAACTTTAGTGACCATCCTGCCACACCCGTTGACAGACTCCAGATCAACATCTCCGCAGCGCGGTCGGTGGTCGACACTCTGCCGCGCAAGTTATCAGGCACTAAACGCATCAGCAACGCCTCTTGAACGGCAAACTCCGCGGACAATACTATTCGCGAGATCATCACCACCACACAAGCCAACCAGAGTGTGGGCATCAAACCGACGAATGCGTAAATGATTCCCTGCACCACCAGGCTCCAACCGATGAAACTGATAGTGCGTCGTTTCACTTCGAAATAGATTCCCACACGGCGCGCAATCATCATCCCCAAAAACAGACCCATTCCGTTCGCGAAGTAGAGCGCAGCAACTGCTGAATCCTGACTGATGCCGTTTTGTCCAGCGAAGACGAGCGCACCGAGACGCTCAGTAATGAGATTCGACCGCGCCGCCGCCGATGGCCCAAACAATATTGGCCGCGAGAATCGCCGCCACGGGACCATGCGTGACGATGTAAGTCCAGCCCTCGCGAAGGTCGGTGCCGTAGCCGCTGTAGAGTTTCTTTGCGCCGCTCTGCGCCGTCTCGATTGGAGCCTGCCGTGTTTCTTCTTCCGGCAACAACCAAACTGAGTACGCGGAAGCGAAAAACGATATCGCGTTCACGATGAACGCGGCCTCGTAACCGATGTAAGCTGCGGTCCAACCGCCAAGCGCAGCGCCTAACGACATGAACAAGAACCGTGACGAAAACATCAGCGCGTTTCCGGCCAGCAGATCCTTGTCGCCGGTTATGTTGGGCACGGATGCGTTCTTTGCTGCTTCAAAGAACGCGCCGAAGACCGCCAGCAGAACAGTGCACAGGTATGCGATCCACAGATCTTCCGGCCGTCGAACCAGGAGGAAACCGAGCGCAACCGCGACGCGCAATAAGTCAGTGACGATCATGACTGTGCGACGCGACCATCGATCGACGAAGGCGCCGGCGAGTGGAGCAAAGAGAGTGAAAGGCACGAGACGCGCGATGAGGATGATCGTCGTCACTTCCGCGGACGCGTTTGAAACCATGCGCACCAATCCCAGAGCGGCAATGAAGTTGAACCAATTGCCGAGCTCCGAGATGACCTGCCCGATGAACAATCGCCTGAACGAGCGATTGCGCTGCAGGAGCTGGAAGTAAGTTAAGAGAATCCATTTTTCTGATTGCCGATTGCCGATTGCCGATTGCCGATTGCCGATTTTCCTGATACCAAGGTCCGGAAATCAATCGGCAATTGGCAATTGGCAATTAAAAGAGCCGCCCAGTCAACCAGGCGGCTCGCGATCTGCTGCGTTCTCCTCGAACGTCATCCTCCAACAAATCGCGGCGGCCTCTTTTCAAGAAATGCCGAAACGCCTTCTACAAAATCCTTCGTCTTGCCTGATTCAATTTGCGTCTTATGCTCCAGATCGAGTTGGCCTCCGTAATCGTTAACTGCGCTGGCCTCCAGTAACATCTTGATCTGCGCAATCGCTGCTGTTGGCGCCTGGGCCAGCCGTTCCGCCATTCCCATCAGCTTTGTTCATCAACTCATCGTCAGGCACGGCCGAGTTGATCATTCCCATCTGCTGCGGCTTCCTTCGCGCCGATCAAGTCGCCCGTAAACAACAACTCCGTCGCACGCTTCCAACCTACGAGTCGCGGCAGGATAAAAGTTGCACCACAATCAGGTGTTAGACCAATCTTTATAAACGCCTGATTGAACTTCGCACTCTCGGCCGCAATTACCAGATCACACGCCAGCGCGAGATTGCACCCACCTCCCGACGCGACACCATTCACGGCGGCGATAAACGGGACCGGCGTCTGCCGAATTAAAAGAATGCCTTCGTTCAAAAGTCGCAAAGGCTCATCGAAAAATGCTTCCACTCGCCCGTCGTGCTTTGCGATCTCCTGCATCTCGCGCAAATCTCCACCTGCGCAAAATGCCCGGCCTGCACCTGTGAGCACGATCGCGCGCGCACCGCGCTCGAGTGCTTCACTGACTGCGGCTTTGAAGTCTTTCGCCACTTGCACGTTGAGCGCGTTCAATCGATCCGGCCTGTTCAAAGTCAGGACGCAAACCGAACCGCGCATGTCCAATTGAATAGTTTCGTAACTCATCAAGCTCTCTTTAGGGTGTTCTTCACCCTCAATCGCGTAAACACGTACCGCGTCGGGAGAATTACTGCTTTAACTGTAAGCGAGGGTCTATGCCTGAAGCTAGCTCTCTGCAACCGCTGATCTGGACTTCTCAGCTTCTTGGTTGCGCGCGACTCGCGCTAAAGCAATCGCTGCATAAAACCGGCCTGCCTGTCGATGGCTTGAACGGTACCGAGTCGTTCTTACCACACTGATCGCAGGTTATATCAAATTTTTGACGGTCGCCTCCCTGTCCCTTTGAACCACCACCGAAGTTTGCGCGCCGTGCGTCGCGACATGGTTTGCAACGCTTCGGGTGAGTTAGATTACGTTCCCGATAATACTCTTGTTCTCGTTCCGTAAACATGAACGGAGTGCCGCACTCCGCACACATGATCTCAAGGTCTGCCATTGCGGTGTTCTCCTAGAGAGGGCAATTGAGGACTCTACTCTCTATGCTTTCGGAGCGCTGGCATAACGTTTCCTTCAGCCACCTGGTTGTGGCACGAAGCGCTGGTTTCTCAAACGCTACGCCAAAAAGCTGGCGTCCCGACGGGTTAGTTGCGCCTGAGTTTACTCCAAGCAGAAGCGATTTGAACAGGAAAAGTGTGGCTAATCACCTTCAAGAAACCTCGCCTTTGTGGCGCATGCGCCACAGTCGGCTCACGAAAACCAGTATTTTTACGGGGAACATCGGTTGCTGGCTTTCTGAATGAAAGATGAATCAAGTTTGTCATAAGGGTCCCGACATTTGATCAAACAAACTACCCTCGCTGTTCCAGTCGAAACTCACGGGATAGGACTGCACACCGCTGTTCAAGTTCACCTAAGGCTGGTCCCTGCTCCACCTGATACTGGATACGTCTTTCGTCGCACTGACCTGGGCGGGTTCGAGATTCCTGCCACCGTTGAATCTGTCGCTCACTGCGGTTACGCAACGACGTTGATGCGCACAGGCGTGATGCTCTCTACTGTCGAGCATCTGTTGGCAGCGTTGCGAGGTTTGGGTGTTGATAACGTTTTCATCGAGGTCGACAACCTCGAGATTCCGATCATGGATGGTTCCGCGGAAAATTTCGCGGAGATCATCGAGCGCGCCGGCATCGTGGAACAACCACTCGCGCGACGCGCGCTGCTAGTAAGAGAAAAAGTTGCCTTCGAACAAGGCAATCGACGTATCAGTATCGAACCTGCCGACACTTACCAGATCGAGTGCCTCATCGACTTCACGCATCCGATGATCGGCGTGCAGAGTCTGTCTGTGGAACTGAGCAACGGAGCCTTCAGTCGCGACATCGCGGCGGCACGAACGTTTGGATTTACAAATGAGATTGAGGCACTGAGACGTGCAAACCTGATACGCGGCGGATCACTCGACAACGCAATCGTACTCACGCCCGAAGGAATGTTGAACGAAACCGGCTTGCGCTTCAGAGATGAATTCGTGCGTCACAAGATCCTCGACATCATCGGCGACCTCGCGCTCCTGGGCATGCCCATTCTCGGCAAGGTCGTCGCTGAACGCAGCGGCCACATCATGCACGCGGGATTAATGTCGAAACTTCTGCGCGTCCGATCCGCATGGGACATTGTGGATATGCGGTAAACCTTTGTGCTTTTTGTGGCAATCTAAAGTCCGCTTCTCACAATGTCATGCACCCTGATCAATCCAACACAGATCTGATCTTCATCAACTACAGGCAGCACCGAGATCTGGCGCGGCCGGTCTTCCATCAAATGCAACGCATCGAAAGCGAGCAAATCCGGCGTCGCAACCGCCGGCTTGCGCGTCATGAAATCATCACCGGTCAATTGCGCCAGTGACTCATGACTGGTCCGTTCAACCGCGCGTCTCAAATCACCATCGGTGATGATTCCCGCTAAACGCCCATCAGCATCAACAACGCAAACCGCACCCAACCCGCCCTGGCTTATCGCTCGCACAACCTCCACCCACGACGCACCGCTTGCAATCGTCGGATTCTCACCATCTCGGTGCATGAGGTCCGCGACACGCAACGTCAATCTCTTACCCAGACGTCCCGCCGGATGATTCACCGCAAAATCATCAGACGTGAGCCCCTTAACTTTCATCACTGTCATCGCGAGCGCGTCGCCGATAGCCAATGCAACAGTCGTGCTCGTCGTCGGAGCGAGATTTAAAGGACACGCCTCCTTATCCACTGAAGCATCAAGCACGGCGTCAGCGCGTCGTGCGAGTGTCGAATTCAGATTTCCGACTATCGCCACAATCGGCACGCCGCGATTCTTCATGTAAGGCAGCATCGCGACGATCTCATCGGTCTCACCGCTGTTACTCAAAACGATCACCACATCATCCTGCTGGACGATTCCGAGACCGCCGTGCAGTGCATCCGATGGGTGGAGATAAAGCGCAGCGGTGCCCGCACTGGTCATCGTGGCCGCGATCTTCTGGCCGATGATTCCCGACTTCCCTACCCCGAGAATCACGACCTTACCGGCGCATTTCGCCAGCAACTCCACCACGCGCTCGACCTGCGCGCCGTCAAGTCGCGTCGCCGTTTGTGCTATCGCATCCGACTCAATTCGAAGCAGTTGCTGGATATCAGCAAGGTGGCCTTGGCTCATGGTGGCCTTTGATATACGACGAACGTCACATTTGGCAAGTCGGCGATTGTAAGTTATAGTCCCGGCACTTCGTTCAGATGAAGTTCAGACAAGGCGAGTGTGATGGGTTTGCTAAGCTTCCTTCCAAAAGAAGATCAATATTTCGATCTCTTCACGCAGATGACGCTCTACATCTCTTCGGCCGCGCGCGAGCTGAAGGAGATGCTGGCGGACAAAAACCGTGATTACAAGGAGTATGCCCAGCGAATCAAGGGGCTCGAGCACGCCTGCGACGAGCTGACACACAACATTTCGACTCGTCTGAACAAGTCGTTCATCACGCCTTTCGACCGCGAGGATATCTACATGATGTCGACCGCGCTGGACGATATCGTCGACCTGATCGACGACGCCGCGCGCGCGATCATCATTTTCGATGTCCAGGAGATTACTGATTACGCGCGCGATTTCGCGGACGTGCTTGTACGCATGGCCGAACAGCTCAAAGAAATTGTTTCGACGTTGAAGCGCCCGAAGAATGTCACGCAGCGTCTGGTGGAAATTCATCGACTCGAGAACGAGGGCGACGATATCTATCACGCCGCGATCGCGGAGCTATTTCACGACCCACCGGATGCTTTAACTGTTCTGAAATGGAAAGAGGTTTACGAGAAGCTCGAAGCCGCGGTCGATCGTTGCGAGAACGTGGCGAATATTATTGAGAGTGTGATCATTAAGCATACTTAAGAACATTGCCGATTGCCGATTGCCAATTGCCGATTTTATTGACGGGCTGGGCACGCAAATAAATTGGCAATTGGCCAATTCGAAATTGGCCATCAGATTATGACCGCAACCCTGGCCTTCGTCATCATCCTCGTCTTCCTTGCACTCGTTTTCGATTACATCAACGGATTTCACGACGCTGCAAATTCGATCGCGACTGTTGTCTCAACGCGCGTCCTCTCACCCGGCCTCGCGGTAATCTGGGCGGCGTTTTTCAACTTCATCGCGTTTGCGGTATTCGGCACGCGTGTCGCGAAGTCGATCGGCGACGGCGTGCGAATGGATCTGATCAGCGCGGACTTGCGTCTTTACGTCTTGCTCGCTGCGTTGCTGGGAGCAATTGTCTGGAACCTCATCACCTGGTATCTAGGACTGCCGACATCCAGTTCGCATGCATTGCTCGGCGGCTATGCGGGCGCCGGCATCGCTGCGTATGGCGGCGTCAGTGGTCTACTCAAAGCCGAAGTTTGGTTTCGCACGCTGAAATTCATCGTACTTTCGCCGCTGGTCGGCATGCTGATGGGATTCACGTTGATGGTGCTGGTCTACTGGATCTTTCGACGCGCTTCAGCAACACGCGTCGACAATATTTTCCGGCGCGGTCAGCTATTCTCGGCAGCAGCATTCTCGTTGGGCCATGGCGGCAACGACGCGCAGAAAACCATGGGCATCATCACCGCTGTGCTCACGGCGGGAGGCATTTGGGGCATGCATTACAACCCCGATGGGACGTTGCAGGAAGTTCCAACTGCGGTTGTGTTAGCGGCGCACGCCGCGATCGCTCTGGGTACCCTCTCTGGCGGCTGGCGCATCGTGCGCACGATGGGGACGAGGATCACGAAACTGAAACCAGTCGGCGGCTTTTGCGCTGAGACCGCGGCGGCAATCACGCTCGCTTACGTGACCCTCACGGGAACACCTGTTTCCACAACCCACACTATTACGGGCTCGATCGTAGGAGTCGGCGCGACACGCAGATTATCCGCAGTAAAATGGGGCGTTGCCGGGCGAATCGTCTGGGCCTGGATTCTCACAATCCCCGCGGCTGCATTTGTTGCCGCCGTCTCGTTCTGGATTGTCGAGGCCATTCACCGGCTGTTGAGTTAGCCACAAAAAGCACAAAGGAATAGCTTTCATTCTAGACTTCAGTTCCTTTTCCTCAGCTTCACTGCCAATCGCGAGAGTGCACGAAAGTCTTCGGGATAAAAGTCCGCAGGGAAACGTGCACGCACGTTTGGATTGCGAAACGCTTCTCCACCCAGAACAATTCTCATATCGAGTTTAGTGGCAACCCGCTGTAACTGTGCGAACTCAGCGGTGGCTCGATCCAGGTCAGCGATCGTTCGAGCAGAGATGCAGATGAGTTGCGGTCGTTGCTTGCCGGCCATCTCCTGCAACGAGAACAGGGGGGTATTCGCGCCTAGATTGATCACCTGCCAGCCTCTGCTTTCAAGAACCAGTTCTGCCAGATGTACTGCGAGTTCGTGCAGCTCGCCTTCGACGCAGCAACAGATGGCGTTAAGACCGTTGGGTTCGTCAGGAACAAGAACACCGCGTAGCTTTTGAATAGCAGTCAGTACGACACGGGTCGCCATGTGCTCGTCAGCAATCGTTACGGAACCTTTCACCCATAGATCCCCGAGCATGCGCATTGCGCGGGTGATAGTCATGTCAGAGATTGAATCAGGACTGTGGTTCGCCAAATAGGCATCAACCAGACACGCTCCGGCTTCGGACTCATCACCGGCGAGGATCAATTGCAGAAAATCATTTGGAGAAGGCAGTGGTTTAGCCTTCCTTTTGCCAACCTTAATGACCTGCGTAGCCGCGGCATCGAGATTCCTTTCTCGTCGTAGCTGCGCAATCGTCTGGATTCCGAAGCGCCGATGCCCACCAACCGTTTTCACTGACTCCAACGCACCATCGTCGGCCCAACGCTTTACGGTCGCCTCGCTGACGTGCAGCAAACGCGCTACCTGCTTAGTCGTTAATGTGGCTGTGCGCAATTATCTTTTGAAGACTTCCTCGGACAACTGTAAAATTAGCATTTTCGCTCAAATCGCGCAAGATTTACTATAAATAGCCTGTTTATGGCCGCTTGCTTGACAGATTGAACTGACCGCTTTATAGTTAAACCGCTCAAATCGCTTATGCGGCTGGGCTTTGATCAAGGGGGCGAGAAGAGCCGCAACGAGCATGACCTGTTGCGGCTCTTCTGTTTTGAGGCTTGGTTCGGATTTTCCCTGAATTTACCTCTTCCGCATTGAGGCCTCCTAGCGTCATAGTCACCCGAAAACCTCTTAGGTTTACAATTGCTCATCGAAGCGCTTTCCGTATCGCTTGATAAAGTACGCACAATATGGGCTTTACGCGAGGTGTGAATGTTGAAGTTGTTTGGGTGGCTACTTTATGGAATCGGGATTGTGAATTTTACTGATGAAATTGGAGCGGGTGACAGGATTCGAACCGCAAGATAGCGATTTCGTGCTATTGCTAGATAAACTGGGAGCACCGCCTCAAGTAATTTGGGTTACCTGCGGAAATACCTCTAACGCACGCTTAAAAGAAGTCCTAACGAACACACTGCCCAAGGCGCTAGAGCTTCTCAACTCGGCGAGAAGCTAGTCGAGATTAATGCGGCCTGATTTGAAGTAACAACTCCAAGTCCTTCGCAAAGTATCCCACGAGACATCCGACAAATGGAGAACCTGAAAAGGGGCTCCGTTATTGACGCGGGGTAACAAAACGGGGTAAAAAAAGAGTACATTTCTTATGCACTCTTTGAAACCTGCGATTTGTTTAGGCCCGCGTAGCTCAGTGGATTAGAGCGTTCGCCTCCGGAGCCAGAAAGTCCAGCCTGTTGGATTACCTTCGCTGGAAAGACATTAACTTTGGTGACGAGATCATCACGCTCACTGCCTACAAAGGCAAAGGTAGGAACATCAAGCCAAAGCGCTGGCCGGTGCAAATGACTAGCAGGTTGAAGAAGGAGTTGCTACAACTGCAACTCCAGAGAAAGGACAAGAACGACGATGCTCTTGTTTTTGAACATGCGAAGGTCAATTTGCGCAAGTTGTGGACTGCGGCATATGCTGAAGCAGGAGTCCCAAAAGGTACACGCCTCTTCTACTCTGTGCGTCACAACTTCGGTACTGAAATGGCTAATGAAGGCATGCCGTTACCAGCGCTTGCTAATCTGTTAGGCCACAGTGACGTGAAGATGACGATGAGATACTACAACATGAATAAGAAAACCATTGACAAGGCTCGCGACATTCTCAACCGGAGGGCTGTGGTCAATAGCTAAAGACGATCCTCGCGAGGCGCTAATTAACAGCCTCCATGGTTATTTCTGTTCGACCACAAATGTCAACGTGCGGATCACCCGCACCAAACTCAACCCTTCCAGTGACTACGTGCCTCATCAATGCTGTCACAAATTTAATAGCGGTCCGCACATCACGATAAGGGGATCAACAACCCTATCCATCCACCAACTCATGCAAGTGCCTTCTTTTCTACTACAATCACTCGCGAGCCAGATCCTGCCAAAAATCCAATTCTCCAGCCCACGCCAAGGCGATCTCACTGACGTAGTGATTCCCGTCAACATCGCGTAGCCAAAGTTGGTCAGAATCGGCAAAAGCTTCTTGCAAACTAATTGCTCCCTGATTCAGTCTGACTGCGCGTGCCAACACCTCGACGGCGAGTGTGCTGTCGGTCGGCAAGAGAGCTTCCGTTCGCTCAGCATTCTGGCGAGAATAAGTAAGGGCCGGCAACCGCCGGCGCTTGACCAATTTTCGCCACGCCACAAAGCGCTCAAATGGCGGCAACATCACCCATTCCGATGTTTCACAGAAAGGCAGATACCAACGCTCAGGACTGATCACGATTTTCCCGTCTTGTTCCAATCGAGGAAGATGTTGCCAGGATTCTTCCTCGGCTCTCCACCGGGGGAGAGGTCGCAACAAACTCGGTCTACCAAACAATTGAGCATGTCGCTGGAGCCAGGCAGAGTAGGGATCCGCCATGGAGAGATCGACTGCGGAATTGGTCAAGGGAACGATACGTTTATCGACACCAGGCTCATGAAGTTTTAGGCGTCCCTTGCGGTCCACCGAAGCCTCATACGACGTGCGGTCCTCGGCAAATGGATCCAACACGCCGTTTGTTAGTCTCGGGCGCAACGCGGCGTTTCGATCATGAGAGCCATGAAAGGCAAAATCACGCAAGCGTACACCGGCGATTCGCTGAATCTGGGAAACCGCTTCGAGCAACCATCGACCGAATGAATTCGGTCTGGCCGAAAAGAGATGATGAAATCGAGAATAGAACGTACATGGATCCGCCGAAATGCTGCCCACGCGAATGATGGGTCCATCGTTTGAAAACGTCACTCGAATCAAGGAGGCGCCTGGTGGGAGCGGTTCACCTGCTAATTCCGATCTGAGCGCCGCCACAGAGACAGTGGTTTCCGTTACTCTCGCAGCAAGGTGCTCGGTCCATCTCTTTACAATCGCCAGAAAGTTTTCGATCGTATCTTTGTCTTGAAGCTGGCGCGCTTCGGCTTCTAAGGAATCCCCAGCCGGTGTAAGACGAGGCACCAATCCTTCACGTTTGAGATCAGGAAGAGGAGCAGGATGAAAACCTGCCAGCAACAACCCAGCGTGCTTGAAAGAGACCCTGAGGTTTTGTCTGCAAGCACTAGCGAACAGTTCACCAATTCCCCCACGATCAAACTCGTAATAGCGACGAATCGTTTCACGAGTTGCTTCCTTGAACGCCTTACTGACCGCAATTCGAAACGGGGCGATCAAATCAACGAGTAGCACCACCTCATGTTGCTTCAGCCTGGTCCCATAACTTGCCAAAAAACTGTTGACGACCGTGTGAGCTTCCTCGAACCTCAGTGCAACGTCGCTCGGAGGCGTCGTTTGCCAGTTTGTCGACAACCAATCTGCGATCTTTCGCAATTGCGCAATGACTTGCGCCCAACGGCTGCGGTGCGTCTCCGGAAGTTGGGCAGCTAACAGGGCAAGCGCTTCCCATGGATCAGCACAGGGCTGGGGCCAGTCCGCTGCCGGCCAAAGCACCCCACATTCCACCAATGCCAGTAGTATTGCTTTGTCGACCCTGGCTTCTTGTGCTAACTGATCGACTTTCATCGGACCATGCTGTTTCAGTATGGACCGTAGATGCTTGATTTCGCCGGAATCAGAGATCTCGACAATGACCCAGGAACCATCCTGCTCGCGTAAATATTTCCAAGTATTTCCGTCCTGCTCTTGTAACAAACATGAACAGCACCTCAAGTGCAGATCCTGAATCACGTCAGGGTGCGTTTTTAGTGCACGAAGGCCCTTATCGAAAACATTTAAGTTTGGCTTGACTCGAACCTCTGGCGAAGTATCGTGGATGGTGAAAGGTTCGCCGTCTCCAGGATGTTCCACATCCTCGAGTGTTATGCCAGCCCACAGTGAATTTGGCGTAGGCCGGCCGACCGCGCGCAGCACATATCCCCAGAGCGTTGCGATCAATCGCTGACTCACGCGTTGTGAATCCGAATGACATACCTTTTCCCAATCCCGGGCCGCCGACACGCTGGCAACAACTAAAGCCTTGCGGAATCTCGGTTCACGTGTGCATTGAAGAAGACTCTGCGTCTCCTGATTTATCGCAGTCAAATAGATGGATTTCAGCTTCAGGCGTTGCGCTGCAAGGCGTTGACGTACTTCGTCGTCACGCAGAATCTCATCCAACCGATCGCGTAAGCTTGGGATTGCTAGCAATGCAGAAACATCAGAGCGCCGCAGTGGTTCGGTAGATCCAAAAAGATGCCGACGGACTCGCAACAGCATAGCGCGCTGCTGACGATCCGGAAGTCTTGGCACTTCTGGGTACAACAATTCCGAAAGCTTTTCGCCTGAAGCTTGGACCAAAACCTCCGATTCGATAAGTGCATCCACTTCAGCGGCAAACCCTGGCGACCTCAGCGGAAGCAATGTCTCGATCGGCCAACCCGCAACTCGGAATATGAATGGCGCGTCTGAGGGAATGATCATGAATCGAGTCTTAGTATCGCAGGAATCAAACAGAGATGATACATTCTCGGGAACGTGAAACCGATCACTGCCAAAAACACAAAAATACCTTTAGCCATTGAGAACAAGATACAGGGGCTTCTAAGGGCCGTCGGTTGCAATGACTGCACTGAGAATGCCACCGGAATATTCCGCGAAGTGTGGAAAGCCGCGAACTTGAGAACGCCGGATCAAATACCACGGTGGTCAGGTATCACGGACGACTCAACGCCAATTGAACTCTCTGTCCAGTTTGGTCCAACTTCTGCTGCGGTACGACTCTTGTGGGAACCGCAGGCAGATCCCGCCTCTCCGGAAACGTATTGGCAGGCCGGTGTGGCGCTCACTCGCTGGCTTGCCTCTCGCTGGCACGCACAGATTAGCACTGCGTTGAGCATTGAACGGATTTTCAAACCAAGCAACAGTGCCGGAGTCTATCTGGCTGTGGGCCACGCTGTTGAGTTTCGACCTGAAAGTCCGGTGTTTAAAGTCTATTACAACGCAATGGCCCAAGGACCAAGCCACAGCAGAGAAATTGTCGGCAAAGCCCTAAACCGACTGGGCTTTCAAAAGTATTGGAAGAGCTTTGAAGCACTGTTGGGCCCCCTTGACCGAATCGAACTACTGGCGCTGAACCTCACCAACAGCTTGCGAGTCAAGATATATTTGCGTCCGCTCCAGGCAAGCATGGATCGCATCACCGAGTTATACGCGATAGCGGAAAACGCAGAAGCGTCGGACGTTGAACGTATGTGGAAAGCAATTCATGGCAAGGCGAAGTGTGAAGAAATGCGGCCTGTATTTTTGACCTATGAGTTAACCGACCCAACGAGCAACAGACCTTCCAAGACTTCTTTGTCGATCCCTCTTTTTCCCGGACTTGCGAACGATGCAGTGGTCACACGGCGCGTATCTCAGTTAATGCAAAACTATCATATTTCGCCGGTCACCTACCGCCGCTGTGTTAAAGAATTGGCCGAGCGCCCGCTGGCTGAAGAGGAAGGTCTACACAGTTATGTGGCGCTACAACGAACGGGCCCTGATGTGGCCATAGTTGCCTATTTCAATCCTCGTTTTTATTACAAGAAATATGGTTGGATTGCCAGAGATCCAGTTCGTACGTGGCCCAGTGCAGTGGTCTCGAATCCGCGAAAATAGTTTCTCTTGCCGAATTAGTGTAGAAGGGTTCTCTCCGGATCCCATAACCGCAACGCCGATTGTGCAAGTAGTGCCTGACTGCGACCGTCGATACCAAAGCGATTGCATTGAAACATCGCTATCACCGCCAAAACGGATCGCAATCCAACAGACAAGTCACCGCTCGCCAATATTGTATTGAGTTGACGAGCGAGAGCCCGGTTCGCGCTGTTGTAGCGACTAAGAATTGCTCGCTCTTCCTCTGACACGCTGCGACGGAGAGCCCGTAATCCTGATGGGACGTCTGGCGATCGTGTTGTTATCACATCGGGACCTTGAGTGAGTGTCAACAGGTTATACCAAACGTCCCAAACTTCGGCGCTGCAGTTCAGTGTCTCCAGGAAGAGATCATTCAGAACTGCTCCCACAAGCGTTTCGGGTTGGCACCTTCGGCGAGATTGACGGATTTGATTCCAGAAGATCCAGTTGAGCGAGTCGGCATGAAAGTAATCGTGACATGCAGCCATTGCCTGCTTGCCGCCAAATCTTCGGTATTCCGGCTCATATACTGAACTCGTTACCGACTCGATCATTCGCCGCCGCTGCATCTTCTTAAAAAGCAGCTCGAGCTGGGGTACCAGTCTATTCATGGCTGCCGCGCTCTTCGAATGTAGCCGCAACCGTATGTCCGGATGCTTACGTGTGAAGTGAAAACTGATCGGCTGGCCCGCTTTACCCAAATTGGGTATTGATTGTAACAGCGCCCGGAAGAAGGCGTTTGCGTTGAGTCTCACCTCGGCAGTATCTCGCTCCAAGGCGATGTTGAGTTGCACCCACTGGGACTGAGCAGCTTGATGGTTTGCAGCCGCGCCGTACAACTTTAAATACTGATCCACCTCGGATGCCAGCTCGTCACGCGTGACCTCTTCCATTTTTACTACGCACGCAAACCTGCGCACTGCGTGGTCAAACGCATCGTCGTGGAGGTTGTTATTGATCAACCACTGCGCAAACACTCGATCGTCTTCTAAATCGTAGGTACGGCGAAACCAATCGCTCATGCTGCGAATCTCATCTTCCTGTGGTGAGAATCCGCTGCGGCTTGCTTCCCTCGCCGCCAACAAACCAAGGAGGACCTTTTTTCGCGCAACGTCTACCGGACCACCAGGCGCTTCGATATCTGAAGAAAGTTCTCGATTCACTTCCTGCTGGAGCCGTGTCAGAAAAATTGTTTGCTCTACGCGATAAGCCGGTTTCGGATGCGTGTTGTGTTGCTGCTGAGATCTGATGGTTTGCAATAACTCGATCGCGTCTCGCTGCTTCAGCCCCATACCAAATTCTTTTCGAAACGCTTGTAGTTTCTCGATGGCACTTTTCTGGATTCCTGCGGAGAGCGCTTTCTGCTCAATCAGGTCCCACCTTCGCAGCCGAAAGTGCAGATGCTTGGCGATAGCTGAGATCCTGGTTTCCACATCCGCGTCAATGACGTTGCGACTCACAGCTGCTTTGCAAACGTCACGAATGTCGACCATTGCTTCCGAGAGCGACCGGTAACCGATTTCCTCTGGCCCGAAGGTGACGGCGACTTCGTCATCGTCTTCGAACTCTCCGCTCCGAAAACGTTTGAAGATTTCTCCAACACCTTCCATGCCAAAGTCGACCAGCTCAGCCGCGCGCAATGCGCCCATACTTGCGGCGCCGTACACCCGCACGCCATCTTGTAACGCCAAAAGGATTTCCTTGTGCCAAATGGACGGCACAAATTCAAAGACACCATCAATAATGCCGATAACACGAGGTCGTCTGGAAAGAATTCGAAGAATATCTCCCTGCGCTGCGGGACCAAGATACGTGGCCTTCAGATATTTTTGCGCAACCGCAGGCGATAGGGTGGGACCTGTAAAAACGTAAGTGCTCATAGGCTTTGCGAGGATCATCGGGCTTGAGCTCGCTTACCTGGTACATACGCGGGCGAGGAACTCGGTCCTTCCAAACCCGGAATAATTATCCGCACCACGGTCAATGCCGAATTCGAGGAAGTTAGCTGAACGCGGGCAACACGATCCAAGCCGGCGGATCCCAAGCGCTCCAGCAGAACAGCGAGCGCTTGTTCGACCGTATCAACGTCTAGAGACACAACTGAATCGAATCTCACTTTTTGACGTTGCTGTGATAATTCCTCAAACCCAGATAATGACTCCCTCGATTGAACAGCTCGGTACGTTGCACGCGTCAGGTCTTCTCGTGAGCCGGCAACTCTGGTGAGTCTACTTTGGGCAGCTTCAAGCAACGCCTTACCCAAAGCCACTGCAGGAACGGGATGACTCGCGGCACCGTAGGCAACAGGAAACGGGGCAAGGAATGGATCACTCGTCTGGTCGTAGATAAGAACGCGAAACGCAGGAACCCTCAAATCCGAAGTCATGTTCCAAATCATGACTTCATTGTCTGAATCCTTGAATCGTTCCAGAAGCCACTGGCACGCAGCGTCGTTAACAGAGTCTACGATGACTCGCGTGAGATTTCGGCTTAGTGCGCTTCCCGCCCACCACAATGCATGTGAATCTCGTTCAATGACTTCGCAAACAGCGGCTACCGTCGCCTCGGTCAGGGAGTTTCCGGAAGCAAGTCCATTCGTGCTGACAATAAAGTTGCCACTACCCGGCGGACGCGGCGTCGTTGCATCAGAATGAACGAGCTCGTAAGGGATGTATATCTTTTCGCCATGGATCAGTTCCTCTGCTTCCACCCACGGAATGGTAAGGAACGGCTGATAAGAGGAGTCACACGGTTGTGGAAGCGCAGCAGGATCAGCTGCTGGTGCTTTTTGCTTGAGGTCTTCGTAGCGCGAGAAAATTAGAGGGCCTTCGAACTGCTCCGCATACCAGGTCTCGATTGCTTCGCAGATGGCGCCGGCTTTGGCTTCTTCGTGAGTGAACCCTTTTCCCTGAGAGACCGAAAGAGATCGCGAGTTTGGACGAACTGCCATCCACACGGGAATGCCAATGCGGTCTAGTCCACTGACATTCGCCAGTCTCGTGATGCCATAGCGGTCGAGTTGCCCGACAAGCCGTTTGAGGGTTACTTCCGGCTTGCGTTTGTGCCAAACGATCTGTTGCCCTCCGCGTACAGGAGGTGGGGCATTCAACACGTTTGTGGAACGCTTTGCAGTACGGATGATTACCAAACTACCAGGGACACATAATCGTGCTGCCGCCTCCGCCTCCTTTTGAGCCAATTGAAGGCCTACTTATAACCGCTGCGCCTCTTAACGCGACTGCTCTCGCTCCCTGTGTGCGCGCGCTTGCGGCCTTCAAGCCTGCCGGCGGTTCTACTAGACTCAATGCGCCTAATACTTTTAGCTTAGGAGTCGCTGCAGCAGTTTTTTTGGCGGCCTTTAGAGCGACCTTCGCATCTTCGTGGAGAGACTTGTCCAACTTAGCCTCAGCAAGAATCTCAGGACGCAGGAAGTAGAGGTTCCCCTTGTCGTCCTGAACCATCAATCCTTTTTTCGCCATAAATTTCAGCCTCCAGGTGTTTAGGAAGATAAGTGGCGCTTACTATACACCACTCAGTCTATGTGTCACTTAAAATTGTTCGGAGAGCTTCGTGAGTTCTACTTCTTTTCCGGAAACTTCTGCGCGAGTGCGGCAAGCGGAATATCTTCCGGCTCCGTAAACCAATAAATAGAACGAGGGGTCGTGATGGGTTCAGGCCCTAAGGCATCGCGCCGTCGCTGCGCTGGTGCGCCAAGGAGTTGACGTTGAACCGGAGAGCAGGGGTTGAGCAATTTCCGGTCTTGTGCGATGTAATCGCTTCCATGAATCCAACGATACGTGTAGGCAAAATAGAGCACCTTTCTGGTCGTGCCGGAAAGGTTCTGACTGGCACAGTGCCAAACGCCCGTCCTGAAGAGAATTGCCGAACCCGGAGGCCCCTCAGCGCGAACGATTTCCTTGGTCCTAATCGCCAATGCAGGATCCGCTAATTGGTGATAATCACGCCGGTGACTTCCCCGAACAAGGCAAAGTGCGCCCGAATTCCGTCGCCGATGATCACTCAAGAGATAGCCGGCACGGACTTCCATCATCGGCACAATACCATCGACTGCGGGGTACCCGGAAAGTGGGCCATCGATGTGCCAGCGCTCCGGTTTTCCCCAGGGACCCTTGCCGACGTTGAATTTAACGGAGGTCCTGGATACCGGCGGTCGAATATCAAGCTCAGATGTTCGCACCTTAATATCGGGCCCGAGCAGAGCAACGATTGCCGGCAACAGGACCGGATGATCCACCATGGCCAACAACGCCGGGTGATGGGCGACGCAATTGCGAACCTCCAGCCTGCCGCTGGAGGCATCACCACCGTACCGCGCGTAAAGTTCATTGGCCGCACGGTTGAGTTTTTTTACTTCTGTTGGCGTTAAGACGTTTTCAATGATGAGAAATCCGTCCTGCTGAAACTTGCGCAGATCGTGTTCTGTGAGTTGATGTGTGGAATGACGTCGCTTCATTTCAGTGGTTTCCCGAGGGTTCGTCTTCGATCAATCGCGCGCGACGATGTCTCAGGTTAAACGACTGCCCTGGCCGCAGGACAAGCGGCTTTACGGGAGAGCCGACAGTAATGTGAGGTACCGGTTGTGAGCGAGCTCTCACCGCTTTCAAACAAATCTCCGGCCGCGGATCGAAGTATACCCACCCATTGTCGTCGTTACCCTGCGGGGATTCCTCTGTTGGTCCAAGTCCAATTTCTGAATACCAAACTGCTCCACCGTTTGCATAGGGCACGAGGTATGTGGCATGCCAGGCCTCAGCAGTATTTACTGCTTCGTCGGCCGAATTCATGATCGTTTGTCGAACTGCATACTGCGCAGGAGGAACAAACAATAAGTATTGCCTGACGGAAGACTCGAAATACTGTATCGGATACAAGCTCCACCCTCGATAACCGCTGAAGAGAACGTCAATCGGGCCATATCGATCAAACGCCTCCGCAGCAACATCTCCGACGCTGCCATCGAGATCACTGCCCGAATCACCGACAAAGGCAAAAGCTGCGCGTGGAGTCCTAACAAGGTAACAGTTTCCCGAATTCCGAACCTCGGGATAAAGTCGTTTCCCCGACGTCGGTTGCTCACCATAAAACGGCAGGGCTGTTACACAAATGTCTCCGATCATCACCTTTTTCCACCACGGCAATGCAGTGACAGAGGTAAACCCGAGTTCCCCGAGGCGACGTTTGATATCAACCGACAAAATGGATTCGCGAGGAACTACAGGCACAATGATCCGAGTGGTTCGACCGAGCATCAGGAGACTTCCTGGATCAAAATGATCCGGATGAGAATGCGTAACGAGTGCAGCATTAATCGACCCCAACTCGCTCGGCCGGAGCGGCTGATGACCCGGCAGAAAGCGTTGCGCATGAGGAAAGAACCAGGGATCCACAATAACTGAGGCTCTTTTTGACCGCACTACTACCGTATTATGACCAACGTAGGTCACATCCGACGCGCGACTAGTTGACACTAAGTGAGTTACGGCGTTGACTAAAAACCCTCGTGACGTCGACTCCTTAGTGAGCGATTCAAAACGATGCGATCGGTACGACTTCCCGTTTAGGGGTGGTGAACTCATTTCTCCCACCCAATCAGCCGCTGCACACCAGTCGTCAGGGCTGATATCAACCTGAACAGCGGTCCTGCCATTTGCAGAGGTTAGTACAAGAGCATCGGGGACAATTGCACGGGGCTTGGGAAAAAGAACATCCTGGGATATTTCAGGGTAATCATCACAGACTTGTTTGAACCGTCTTGAAGAAAAACACTGCTTGAGCAGACGTTCGCCATCATGAACAACATAGGCAGGACCATGCCGATCCAATGCACGATAGATCGGTGAACACAGCTTCTTCATGTTCTCTTGAAGTCTTTCGGAAACTGGACCACCAAACGTTGATCGGTCCACGTATTGGACACTTATTCGCACGTGTGGTGCGAAACGCACGAGTTGTGAGCGTTGGGTCATTGGAAAGTCGCTGTGGTGGGAACCGATTCCGGGATCAACTGGAGTATACCGGTTGAGATCCAATGGTTTAGAGTATCAATGATAGCGACTCGAATAGCAGCTGCATTTTTCAAGCCGTTGTCTCCGCAAAGTACATCCACCAACTCGCCTAACGACAGTTTTAAGGCACCGTCGATCAATGCGTAGCTTTGGGTCGTCATGCCCGCGTCAGCATAACGCGATCGAGCAAAACAGGTATCGGCATCGGTATGCTCTACACAAACCGCAGGGTTCCAGCGCAAAGTAAAACGCTCAACACCATTTTCCGTTATGCAGGTACGATACGGAAAGGGACGATTGCGATAATGATCAGCGTATAACACAGAGAACTCCTCGAATCCCGGCCAAAGATGATTGGGTCCGGCGTGATAGCGTCGATAAATCTTCTTAAGCTCACTATTAAACTGGGTCACAAGCCGCTGGACACTCTCGTGATTCATCCCTTTGGAGTTGATCCAACTATGTCCGGCGCCGATGACAAAATCCTTCTGCATCATCGAGGGTTCTATCACAATTCCAAATTGCTCTGCGTGCTCCGCGTAAGGAGTCCGAAGTTCTAAGCCGAATGGATGCACGTCAAAGCTGTTCCCTGGGGAATCGATGACGTCAGTATGTTTTTGAAAAAAGGCGAACGTTTCCTGGGCAAGCCGTTCCGTTTCTTCCGGAAAACCAATGATTGAGAAAAGATGAAAATGAATGCCGGCGTCCGCACAATTTCGAAGTATCTGGGGAACCTCGTCGAGCCGAATTCCCTTGTCCATATGGTCTAATGTCTCTTGTGCGCCAGACTCCAACCCAAAAAAGAGCTTTCTGATTCCAGCTGTGGCGAGCTTTTGGCAAAGTCGCGCAGTAAACGCCGGTTCGAGCCGTGCATATCCGACGAAATTGAGTTCCCACTCCGGCGCACGAAGAAGTAAATCCGCCAATTGCTCCAGAGTACGTGGCGGCAACGCTTCGTCGGTGAATTCGAAGTGACGGCAATCAAACCTGCGATTGAGCGTTTCCAGATCTGCGACAACTCGCTCAGGCGAACGCAACCGGTATGGCTTCTGCGCTATTTGATTGATATAGGGAATGTCGCAAAACTTACAGCGGTTAAAATAGCAGCCTTTTCCTATATACGTCGGCAGGACAGGAATTGGCGTCATATACTGCGTCAGAGGCAGTCCAGAAAAATCGGGACACGGTAAGCTGGCGACGTTTTCCACGTGAGTCGTGGTCATCTGCACTTCACTCCCGTTCAGGTACAGCAGATTTGGCACTTGCGAAAAATCGCGAGCGCCGCCTTCAAGTGCGCCGACCAATTCGACTAAAGCGGTCTCGCCTTCATAAACAATGATGCCGTCAGCAAAGACTTTGAAAAACTCCGGCAAGCGAGAAAGCGCTGCGGTGAATTTTGTAAAGAGAGCTCCACCCAATACGACAAAATGGCCGCGCTCGCGCAAACGCCGCGCGAGCGTCAAGCCGGGAATTATTTGTTGGCGATTGGTGATCGTGATTCCCGTAAGCAGCGGATCTTCCCGCGCGAGCTTGGGAAAGATCGACTCCTCCCAGTATCTCGCAAACAAGTTATATCGATCGTCCTTCGTAGCATCGATTAAATCGCCCAGACTCTGGCAGGATATTCCATCAATGTCGTAACAAACCGGATTGATGCTGTAATGAAGCCTGTCACTTAAGGCGGCTGAATGAATATCCAGGCAATCGAGAATGGTATCCGTAGCGAAGCTCAGTTCGGGCGGTTCAAAGAAACGAGCCGGATCTCTAAATACGGAAAGGGCATCTGAAGCAGTCTCCGGCAGGGCTTCGCAGCGTCCCAACAAGCGTGACGTCGTAGCGTCGTCAAGATCCAGATCGTTCCTAATCTGGAGTGATTGGCACGCGACCGCCAGATACTCAGGATCCAGCAACGCCCGTATGCCTCCAATATCGAGATCATGCATGGATACGGAAATACCATGGCGCCTGAGGTGTGCAGCCAAACAAGGGAGTGCTAGATAAGGACTGCGAGGATCGCTTCCAGTCGGGAAAAGTAAAGCTACATGGACCATCCGTTCTCCTAGAACGCGTAAGAGGACCTTTGCACCGTAGACCGGGAGAACCCTGCGCGCAGATATTGCTTAACTTCAGGTTGTAAATCCAGTATCCCGCTGGGAGTAGGATTTACATCTATGATGTATGGCGTAGTCTGATCGTCAAGGACCACGTCAATCGCCCCGTAATCCAATCCAAAAGCATCTGCAAACCGAACTGAATTGACAAACGATCGAAACACAATGGTTGGTAACCGATCTACTGCTGACGGGTCAGTCGCGCGATCGCGCGTCATCAAGTAACTGTGCGTAAATACTCCGTGCTGAGGACGCTTTACCAGTGCCGCACTTTTTGCTAAGCAGACGACACAATGCCGGCCTGAAAAAAACACTCGAAGGAATTGGTTTTTTCGGTTCGTCACAAAACGTTCAATCATTAGATGCCGGGAGTTCCACCAGTTTACCGGAATTTCCCCGCGGCGTAATACTGGGTATTCCATCCTCATCTGAGCCGGAATCGTCCAACGACGCGCATATCCGAGAACACTGCGCTCCTCTTCGCTCATCTTGCCTTCTGGATAGCCAAAAGAGTTGAATTTCGTCTTTACGATCAGTAAGTCAGAATCCGGGCCTTTGCGAGGTGCTATGGTGTCGGGTAGTTTCAGCTTTCGGTTCATGCGCTGAATTACCGGTTTCGATATATCAGCTATTCTGTGATTCCAGACCTGGATACCTAATTGTCCGAGGTGCTCTAGAAACTGTTCTCGCTGGTGTGGCAGTTTTCGTTGTTCAGTTATATTGAGGTGCAACAGAATTCTAGTCGGGCAACGCTGACTATTCACCACCTTGTGCAATAAATGAGCAGCGGACTCTTTTGGGTTCACTACAACTCTCTTGCTCTTTGGAAGCAATTTCCGGATGAGTGCGGTCTTCCCTGTTTTCCATTCTACAATGATTGTTTTAGCCACCAGTCGAAACTCACTTTGCTGTTTTTATTGAAGCACGCTGACGGAGATCATTGTTCGCCGCGGTCGGGTGTACTCGCATCAATGCCCCACTCTATATAATATGCGGCGTTAGTCCTGCGGTCTGACTGTCCCGCAGCACGATCCGCCTCAAAGACACGAAAATGGAAGAAGAACTGATACTCGTTGATGAAAATGACCAAGCCATCGGCGTCTAGAACAAGTCTTGGACGCATTTAACTGGAGCGCTCCACCGAGCATTCTCTATTTTCGTCTTCAATTCTGTCGGTCAGATGCTAATCCAAAAAAGAAGCAGCACAAAGTATCATTCCCGCGGACTCTGGTCGAATACATGCTGTGGTCATCCGCAACCGGGGGAATCGATCGAGACGGCCTCAAAAAGAAGACTCGCCGAAGAAATGGGAATCGAGTGTGAACTGACACCGATCTTCGAGTTTCTCTATAAGGCCAGCCTCGATAATGGCTTTTGTGAACATGAGTATGATCATGTTTTAAGGGGCCGCTTCGATGGTGCTGTACTACCAAATCCAGAGGAGGTTGAGGATTGGAAATGGGTCGATCCCTTCGCCATCAGACTTGATGTACGAAACAACCCCAACAACTACACCTACTGGTTCAGGATCTCACTTGAAGAGCTTCTTAGAAAATGTCCAAACCTCTAATAATTCCAAACACTCAAGATGCGTGACACGATCCGGGCATGTGTGGTCAGTGCATTCTCACCAACACACAGTGCGCAATTGCAGGGCTACTTCCGAAGCCCTTAGAGTTCTGTTTGTCGCAGGTCATCTATAATCACCCTTGCCGTAGACGCCGCGCCGTTAAAATCGAGGGGGCCTTCGAATTCGCGTCGCGGTCCTGCCGCTAACTCCTCGCGTAGGTAGAGGGGGAGCTTCTCAATATGGTCGACCACGCGGATGGGAAAGAACGAACTCAATCGCTCGGCATGAGTGTGTTGTTCGGTATCCCCAGGGATTGGTAGTACGAGAACCTTTGCCTGGCCGACGACAGCTTCCATTAAAGAATTGTAGCCGCCGCGACAAATCAGCACATCGCAGGAAGCGTGCAGAAGAGGAAGATCGCGACGTTCCCTCGAAATACGAACCCTCGAGTTGCAGGTGTCCGCCAGTCCCAACGGCAGGCGGGAACGTGGGCCCAGCACGATATCAAAATAGAGATCCGGAAACTCTTCTGTAATCGTCACGTAATACGCGATCAAATCTTCTCCCAGTTTTCCACCTCCGACTGAACAGACGACCCACTGCGCGTCGGGTGGAAGGCCGCGGTTACTTCGAGTTTCGTGTATCGTTGTCTTCGTCACTTGATCTGTAATGTATCCAGTGTATTTGACTTTTTGCGCGATGACTCCGTTCAGTCGATATTCCGATATAACGTCGACAATTCTTTGATCCGCCGTAATGAGAATTCGGTCGTAACGCTTTTCCAGGAGATAACGACCCGTCTCAGTGAGAATATAGCTTTCCACACCCGTAAGATCGCCCAGCACGCCACGAAAAATGAGATACCGCCGTGCCGAAACTTTGTCTAAGACATCGTACATCTCGTCATGCTTACCGGCGGGCAAAAAGTCCAGGACAATAGCATCGGGAGCGAATGAATCTACCACTGCTTGAATCACGTCGCGACGGACACGAAGCCCTTCTTTCCGACCAGCGTTCCAGAATGGTCTTCTTCCCCACTGCGTACTCAAGCCTGCATCAATACTCTCAAGACTCGGCAGATGAATAAACTCGCACGTTTCAGGAACAATCCACGACGCTTCTCGAAGTCCGGTGACGATCAAGACCGCACATTCTCCCTGGAGCATCTTTGCCAGCCGGGATAAGCGGCGAAGGTGTCCAAGACCACGCCCGTCATGCACGTACAACAGTACTCGAAACTGCTTTTCTTCTGGACGATTTGAGGAACTTGGAACAGTGGATGAAAGCAGATTTCGCCATGCCGTGCGTTCCGCGTCAACACTGAGCTCCGACTGAGCACGCTTCATGCTCTCATGATCCACGCAAATCGTGCCATCGATCACGCGCTCGCACGCGGATTTGAGCACGCGTTGAAAGGCTTCGCCATCACCGGGCGGCGCGAGGAAGACATGAGGTACCTCGGCCGCAAGATCAGCCAATTCCCCGCAACGTGTGCTGACAATGGGCATTCCCATTAATAAAGCTCTGGATCGTGCCAGGGAGCATCCTTCACCCAGCGTTGCGGAACAATAGAGGTCGCTGTTCAGCAATGTTTCTATCACTTCAGCTTTCGAGATCACGTCCCGAAACCGCATGGTTGAACCAAAGCGCGTCTCGTATCCAGATCGTACCTCCGCCCAGTACTCCTCCTCCCCAGGTGCGGTAACACCGCACACCGAGAGTTCGATCGGAAATCCTTCTTTTACGAGGCGTTCGCAAGCCGCAAGGAGCAAATGCGTTCCCTTCTTAAACGCAAAACCGCAATCTGCTGCCAGTTTGATACGCTGCGAGTGGCGCGGATGCCAAAGCGTTTTGGGGGGTTCCACGCCATTGTAGATCCTGACGATGTTGGTCTTTGGACCAAATGCTGATTTCAAAAATCGCTTTTGCTCTTCATTTGTCGTTACTATTGCCGTGACCCGTTGGACCACATAGGGAACGATCGCAGATTGCTGGTAGGGTTCAAAACAGTCTCTTGAGAAATCCGTTCCACGGAAGCAGGAGACGTGAGGTAATCCAAAGGTAAGGGCCACCTGCTGCGCAAGAAATCCATTGTGCGGTAAACCAAAGGACAATACGACTTGCGGATCGGTTGGACGCTCCTGAATGCTCCGCTCCACCTCGCGCCGGATGATCAGGTAGTCGGAGCGAAATTGGTCTGGAGATTGCGGATTGATTGGCGCCATCAACTGCCGGCGCGCGCGCCCAACTGAAATAACTTCGAGGCCCGGTATTCCACCGACTTCATCGCATTGGTTGTGTTCATCTCGGACGTAAATACGGGTCGTCCACCCTTCCATGGCATTGATCAGTTGAGCAATGCGAACAAGTGATTCCTGTAAACCACCAGGCGTCGGATAAAACTCAATTGTAATCAGATGGCAGGTGGGCATCAGTCAAAACTCTCAAAGTCCAGTTCTTTACAAGATCACTTCTTGTCGATTGTACACACAATCCGAGACCCATCCGGTCGGTCGTTGATCCGTCAAGAGAAACCAGGTTTTCCAGAACGGCCGGATACCAGCCGGCGGAAGCGTTTCCCCAAAAGGTACCGCAAAGGAACCGCTGCTTATACCCAAAACGGCTTCGATCCAATCGTAAGCAGATTTGATTTCGTCGATGACTTGTTCGTCTGTAAGTGTGGCAATTTCGCCATGGGTCCAGCCGTGATTTTCGATCGCGACGCCGGCATTCTTTAAATGGATGAGGTCCTGAATACCAAGAGTATGAAGATGAGATGGCGGCTGAACAAAGGTCTGTCCAAGATGATCGAGGCATTCGTATAGCACGTTGTCACGTCTTGTATCAGAGTCAATGTCTCTCAATTCGTCTTTCACTCGGGCGCGAAAGCGTTTCGGGTCTTCTGTAAGGTGAAAGTCGTAGGTCTGACCACGCCAATATACGATTTGTCTCCGGCACTCGTCGAGCGCGGTGTTAAGAAGTGCAAAAAAATATTGCTCATCAGAGATCGAATACCTGGGGTTCACAAAAAGGGTTACGCTATGGCCCAACTCTGCTGCCAATTTGGCAGCGGAAGCAGCGGCATGAGTCCCGTCGTCAATTGTAAGCGCATCATCACCGCCTCGTAACGCATCAGCTAAGGAGACGAATGGTCGCGGCCGGCGACGCAACCACTTCATAAACCTCTCTTCGTCGAGTAGATTCCGATAAACAAATAACTTCGAATTCGCGTTGGGGGCAACGCCGTGAGTAGCGTAAATCATAGCCAAGTCTGGAAAGAGCCTATTTATGCGTGACGGTTATTCTTGTAAAGCGATCGTATTCTATCAAAGAGGGAGCATGGCCCTAGCGAGAGGGGTCAAGATCGATGTAGCGCCAGACGTCATGTGGTTCTACCAAAACCGGATTTAATTTCTCAATCCTATGATCCCCGGCAAGGATATAGCATCGGTGCAAACTATACTTAACATTATTACTAACCCATGTCTTGTGAGGAGACCGTACTGAAATGTCAACACCATAACGTTCCTTTACGACTTGCTTTAGAAACGAGCGCTCATCTCCCTTCTCCAGCAGCCCCCCGATAAGATGGTCGTCAAACACGAGGACCTTTTTCTGGTACATGATGATTGCCATCGGAAACTTGGCCGAATAGTCTCGCGGAAGCAGTTTTTGGGGGCGAGGGTAATGAGGTAATTCCTTTCTAAAATACTCACACTGAGACTGTAAACAACAGAACATACAGTATGGTTTTTTTGCCGCACAAATCTGCCAACCGAAATCCATCATCGCCTGGTTAATATCCGATGATGATTTCTTTTGGAAATTCAATAACAACTGGTCCAAAAGTGCTTCCGACTTCTTAGACTTTCCATCGATAGAGTGAACTCCAAGAAAAACCCTGCCCAATATTCGATTGATATTTGTATCCAAGGTCAGCGCTGGCTTTCGAAAGGCAAACGACAAGATAGCGTTGGCCGTGTAAGTCCCTATACCGGGAAGCCCTTGCAATTCTTCAAGGGTATCGGGGAAACGACCACCGTAATCGTTAGCAACAATCTTGGCAGTTTTCAGCATATTTCTACCGCGATTGTAATAACCAAGTCCCTTAAAGTACGGATAGAATTCGTCCCATGTGGCAGCCGCAAGATCACATACGGTCGGAAACCTCTCAATAAAGCGTTGGTAGTATTCTACGCCTCGAGCAATTTGCGTCTGTTGACATAGGACTTCAGATACCCAGATCTGATAAGGATCCGTGCTTCCACGAAACGGAAAGTGTCGCTGGTTTTCGGAATACCAGGTTGCCAGGGCCTCAACAAATGACGTGATCTTTTCGGAGAGTTCGTCGCAATTAGATCTAGACGTAGACCCGGAAACTTCTTCTTTTTGCAATTTATTCAAAGCTCATCTATTAGAAAGCAAGTCAGCACATTTACCTTACTCAAGAAGAGTTTCACGAGAAAGCTACTAGCATACTAAACCCGACGGAGCGATTAGCTCACAATCTTACTAGGAGGTAAGATGCTTGTCGAGAAATCCTCAAGATAGGGTTGATTATTTACCTTCATTCGAGCAGTGAGGCTTTGTATATACAATGGCAACCTCACTCAAAGTATTTTAGCTGCAAGCCAACCAATTCCAGTACAATTGTGACTATCAGAGGAACAATGGTCTTACTATTCACAGTTTTATGTTCGGGCGATGCTTGAGTGAGTCTGTTGATTGTGACACCGTTTCACTCAGAGAAAGCTCTTTTAATAATTCGTACAAGCCGTGGAACTATCCAGCTATTTTAGTTTTTACCAGCGTATGTATTCTTGCGACTAGGAAACTGATAGTGTAGCATCCGACCAACCAACGCAGTTGTACTTCTCACTGCATTCGCGGAGAAACAATGGAAACAAATTGTCCAAGCTGTGATCAATACACAGATCTTCCAGAAGTGCTTGACTCGGCTAGTGTCCCTTTCTGTGGAAATTGCGGTTGCTTAATTTATGGCTTCAACGATCAATACTTGACGTGTCAAAAATGCCAGACAGTATTCCTAGCTTGCTATTCGTCAACGTGCCTTTGTTGCGGCACATTTAATAGGCTTGGTGGTTCAAATGGATTTCATGGAGCTGAAAAACAAAATGGAGGAATTCATGCATCGCACTTGCATAACTACGTCGTAAAGAGTTCTGAGAATGTGATGGATTTCTCTTACGAAGTTGTGTCCACCAGTAGCCGACTTCATGAAGTAGCAATTGAAATAGCCAAGTATGAAACTATTGCGATTGATACTGAGACGTCCGGATTGGATCCGTTTAATGATGCCATTGTCTTACTTCAAATCGCTACTCCAGAAAAGGTCTATATTTTTGATTGCTCGTTGGTTGACATCGCGCCGCTGAAAGAGATTTTAGAACAACCAAGGGTTCTTAAGATCTTGCAGAACGCCAAATTCGACTACAAGTTTCTCAAACAAAAGGTCGGCATATCTATAACGAATATTTTCGATACGATGTTAGCAGAGAGACTACTTACCGCAGGAATCTCCTACAAATATTCGTTGGAGTCCATGACGAAGAAATACTTTTCCTTTGAACTAGACAAGAGTCTCCGATTGTCGTTTGTGAACGGTATAACCCACCTTACGCCTGAACAGACCCGGTATGCAGCGCGTGACGTGGTTATTTTGTTTTTACTGTATGAGGTGCAAAAAAAAGGCCTCGCAAAGGAACAACTGACCAGTGTGGCACAGTTGGAATTCGATGCGGTAGTGCCAATAGCAGAGATGGAACTTGCAGGGCTTAGAATAGATGTTGAGAACTGGAATGCCATCGTTCAGGAACATGAAGCGTTGAGCGATCAGCTTGAGCGCGAAACGCTTAACCTCCTTGGAATTGACACCAAAATAACAGGCCTATTCACCGATATCGAAGTCGCACAGTTCAACTTGAATAGCCAAAAACAAGTTATCGATCAATTTGCTAAGTTAGGAATAAAAATCCAAGACACCAGCGAAGCTACGCTCAAAACCGTAGCGCACCCAGCTGCGCAAAAATTGCTTGAATACAGAGAACACGACAAGGTCGTCGTATCATTTGGTAAGAAGTTTTTGGAGCTAATACACAAAGCTACAAATCGAATTCACCCCGACTTCCAACAGTACGGAGCCGATACGGGACGATTGAGTTGTCAAAGTCCAAACGTTCAACAAATACCAGCGGAGTTCCGAAAATGCTTTGTGCCGGAACCCGGATATAAAATGATCACGTGCGACTATTCTCAAGCGGAACTTCGTATTTTGGCCCAACTTAGTGGGGACAAGGCGTTTTGCAAAGCCTTTCGGAGCGGTGGGGATCTTCATTCGATTACTGCTAGTCAGATGTTTCGAATTCCCGTCACTTCGGTTACAAAGGTTCAACGCAATCAGGCAAAAGTCATCAACTTTGGGTTGGCCTACGGACGCGGTCCAGCGGCTTTGGCGCTTCAAATTGGAGTAGAAGAAGAAGAAGCCAGAAAGCTAATAAACAAATACTTCAAAGCATACAGTGGCGTAGCTAGTTGGTTGGAAAAGGCCGCTGGAGAGGCTGTCGAATTTGGCTACAGCGTTACTCCATCTGGTCGTAAGCGATTCTATGAAGTACCGCCTCCGGATGATCCAGAGTACCGGCAAAAAATCGGATCGATTCAGCGTCAAGGGAAAAACACGCCTATTCAAGGCGCAAATGCCGATATGACGAAGTATGCGCTGGTTTTCATTTACGAAGCGTTAAAAGAATTCGACGCACGGTTAGTAAATACCGTGCATGATGAAATTGTCGTTGAAGCCAGAGCAGATCAAGCTGAAGAAGTTAAGAAGATTGTTGAAAAAGAAATGATTCGCGCTGCTGAACTGATCGTTACAAACGTACCCATACTTGCCGATGCAATCCTTGCCGACACCTGGTCGAAATAAGATGTCCCATCGTACACATCGTTTCAATTAGTCTGCTGTCGATGCGGCACCTCTAAGAAAAAATGGGATTCCATGTTCAACAGCACGGCAAGGAGGGTCTGTCCAGTAATATAAGCGTCGCGTAATCTAAAGCTCGGCAGCAGATCAAGTTTAATCAACAAATCGAGATGCTAGACTAATCGACGACCAATGAACTCACCAACCGGAAAGTCGTCGGTCCACAAGAAGCGCGCATCATGCACCTTCGCCAGCCTAAAAAAGGCCACACTCATCTAAGAGATACAAGCCTCATGAGAAACCACATGAGGAACACGTGGATAGAAGGATTTGGAGTTCAGACGCAATTAGTATCAGACAACGAGTACTGCGACTTTGCGTAAAATCTTCCCAGAAGACTGAAGGAACTGATTTGAACTAAGGGCTTCTAATTCAGCGCGTTCCGCTGTTTGAGACTTGTCCGGAGTCTATACCATGCCCGCTTCTCGAAAAATTCTTGTGACCGGCTCCTGCGGGCTGATTGGTTCCGAAGTGTGCCGATTTTTCAGCCGCGAAGGCTTCAGGGTCTTCGGAATAGATAGCAACCACCGGGCGATGTTTTTTGGGCCTGAGGGCGACACTTCGTGGTCGCTGTCCCGACTCCGTAAGGATATCGTCGGATATCAGCACGCCACGTTGGACATTCGCGATCGGGAAGGGGTACTTAACCTGATGCGAGAAATCAGACCTGACGTGATTGTGAACGCTGCCGCTCAGCCATCGCACGACCTAGCCGCAGCCATTCCATTTCTCGATTTCGAGGTCAATGCGCTTGGAACACTACACTTGCTCGAAGCGGCGCACCAGTTTTGCCAAGATTCTCCTTTTATCCACATGTCGACCAACAAAGTATACGGAGATCTTCCGAATACCATCCCTCTACGCGAACTCCCAACACGGTGGGACTATGCTGATCCACGGTTTGAGAATGGTATTCCAGAAATGTTTTCGATAGATCAGTCGAAGCATTCGCTGTTCGGCGCGTCTAAGCTGGCTTCAGATGTAATGGTGCAAGAGTATGGACGCTATTTCAATATGCCAACCTGCTGCCTGCGCAGCGGCTGCCTAACTGGCCCGAACCACTCAGGCGTCGAGTTACACGGCTTCCTCAGTTATCTCGTGAAGTGCGCTGTCGAATGCCGAGAATACAGGATCTTCGGCTACGGTGGAAAACAGGTCCGCGACAATCTACATTCAGAAGACGTTGCGAGATTTATGTACGCATTCTATTCTGCGCCACGCGTAGCGGAAGTCTACAATTTAGGCGGTGGTCTGGAGAACTCGTGCTCCATCATCGAGGCAATTTCAATGGCAGAAAATGCGACGGGCCAAAAGATGAGATCTCGCTATTTGAACGAGAATCGCAGCGGGGATCATATCTGCTACTACAGCGATCTTCGCAAGATAAGGCAACATTATCCGCAGTGGCGCGTCTCCATATCTTTGACTGTAATATTCGATGAGATTGCTCAAGGTTGGCTGATGCCCCGAAGCGATATTTCTTTCACCAAATGAGGAAAAGATTTCTTTCCTAACTATGATTTAGCCGCAAGAATCCAGAATCAGTTTTCAAGAGCTGTTACTTCCCTCAGAGCCACTGAAATATCGTGCCAGGAATTACAGCGGTGTATCATAGGGTGATCAACTAGCTGGTAGTTCCAAGGACACGTGCGTAGTGCAACTTTAATATTCATTTTTTCTGCAAGATACGTCGCGACCTGCAAAGAGTCTTCGATCACCAGGGAGAATGGCACCAATGCTACTTCGTCTAATGAGATTGGCTTTGGCACTCCTTCCGGGCTGCGTGCGTATTTGTCAACGATCAACACGCGGTCGTACGGTATTCCATTCGTAGTCAACCACTCACAGGAAACCGCGTGACACCACGGCGGTCTACCCGTCACAACTGAGATATAGTTTCCGCGCGCACGCCATTCATCGAGAACGCTCCTGGCGCCAACGACAGGTGCTATACCCATAAGTGCACCCGGCGTGTGCGCCAAACGGACAAACTCCTGTAGATCTTGAGATGTTAATCCTAGCGACTCGCTAAGCGAAAAAGACGTTAGCTGATGATACTCCAGTTCGCGCCCGAACTCCCGGTGTAAAAGCGATATAAACATCCGACTTGTCTCGGCTAACACGTCGTCAAGATCTACATAAATATCGGATACCATCACTGTACCGTAAACAATCTACCGATCAACAAACGTATCAAGCCACATAGCCGCAATCCGCTTTCGGGTCGCATCGCTAACCTCTTGGATACCGGCAGTGGCAGTGCGATAACTCAATGCTTCGAGCGCGAACAGCATTTCTGCACGGACCAAATGAATGAAATCGCCAAGAACTGCCTTATGAATAAAATTTACTGCGTTTCCACCATTTACGAGGTAAAAATAATTATGCCTTCCGTAAAGCTGAATGACGGTTTCACTTAATACATGGATATCATATTCTGGTGATAAGGACGATAAGTCCATTTCGTCGTCGGATGACGTTACAGAAAACACAAAACACCCAGACTGTAGCTTCCGAAAGTCTTCAAGCCGTAATGCCTTATTCCCTGTCGCGCTGAAGATCACTTCCGCTTCAGAAATGAACTTTGCACGGTTTGGAATGAGTGCTCCTAAGTTGAATGCTTCGAGACGTCTGATCGGGTTGGACTCGTACACCATGGGAACAACATTCCGTTGCATCACGTGATGGAGTATTGACCTGCCGACTTTTCCGAAACCTAATATTCCCACGCGCGCGTACTGGAACAACTGTCCCAAATCCCTGAGAATTGCGTCCGCAGAAAACACCACGGATTGTCCAACGAGCAAATCCTCCGTATCTTTTAGCGGACTACGAGCCACTGAGAAAACAGGTACTGAATGACGTTCAAGTGCCGCATATTTTTGATGTCCGTTCTCGGTATCTTCGATGACACCTAAAAAGCCTGAGTCATGACCATGACTACCATTTGCGAGGAGAGGGGCAAAGTACCCACCAATATCTAACAATACGAAGCCGGGTGACTGCGAGACCAACGAGCCTAAGCCTTGCTCAACGATCAACTCTCTATTGAGGTGGCTAATCCTAAAATCTTTTTTAATGCGCTCCTTAACTTCACTAACTTGCGAGCGCGGCTTAGGGATTACCGCCGTAATATTGACACTTGTGAAAGGGCAGATAAATACGGAAATATGTCTGGAATCAAATGGGCCACCACAACGGTATCGACCGATCCGTTTACCTTAAGAGAGTTAATGACCAAATCGTAGAACGTCGTAGCCCGTACCTCCTTACTTAGCGCGTAACGAATCTTGTGAGCAATTCCTTTGTGAGATCCAACATTGGAAAGAGTGTTGATGTTTACCCAGCGCCACTCTATTCCTTCGGGAGTAGATCCAATCTCAGTCGCCGCAGAGACAAAGAGGTACCGAAAGTCATGGTGCACGTGACTGCTCTCGTTCTTAGATTCACTTGCAGGAATATCGTGGGTATTTATATCGAACGGAACCAAGTGGTGCGTGTTGATTAGTAGTTGTCGCAGACCGGTAATGCCCGTCTCCTCTCTTACCTCGCGCAATGCACCAGCGAGCGGGGAGCAATCGCAAGGATCAATGTGCCCGCCTGGTTGGAGAAGAACATCTAACTCCGGGTGGCGAATCAGCAATACTTCCTTCCTGCAAGGTGACAAAATAAATGCACTCGCGGTGATATGCCCCAGAGCGTAACTTCGATCATAGAGACGCGCTGGATCTCCATGATCAAGTAATTGCATCAGTTGAGCCAAACGAGCTTTTTCATCAGGGAAAACACTTAAGTAATCCTTAACGAGTACCTTCAACTCATGCGCCGGCATTCCAGAGTAAGCTATTTGTTCCTGCATAAGTGGGCCCCACAGTGGGACGTTCAGATTAGATCGCCTACCGTTCGAATAAAGTCGATTGCACCAATGCGGCGCAATACTGCAAGCTGACTCAGGCACCGCGCAACACTGGAGATGCGCGAATCTGAAAGGACGGACTCGTCGCAGATCCTGCCGAATATCATTGAAAGTGGACTTGGATTATCGATGCACTTCAGTACCCACATGAAGTCCGGTGTTAGAGCGTGGACAACCACACCCCAAGGAGTCCTGACGGCGACCCTAACGTGGCTCGTAGGAAAGGTTATCTCCGCAATTCTCGATATATGCATAGACACGGGAGTCTCCGGAAGGTCCGGGTCCGCAGGGATCGTTGGCCCGACAGTCGGCTTTCCTTCCGCATCGAAAAGTCGGTACCACAACGCATTGAGCCGTATTATGCAGTCGTCGGCCATTTCGGGTCGCTCGTCCTTTGTGACCAGTTGGCCACCCAAGTTGCACCAATCAACACCAGTCGTGCACAAGCACAGCAAGGCATCGCGCGGGGTTTCTACAATTGGCTCACCCGCTACGTTAAACGAGGTGTTGAGGAGAATAGGAACGCCAGCCATTTCTTTCCATCGCATCAACAAGGTATGCAAATTGGGAGATGACCCCCTCGTAATTGTTTGAACCCGGCCAGTCCCATCGACGTGCACAACAGCCGGTACTTCTCTTGCCTTATCTGGCCGGAAGCGCATGACGCGAAGCATGAACGGACTGGCCGCGTCACGCTCGCCCACATCGAACCAACGTGGAATCTCTTCCTCAAGAATCATTGGAGCAAACGGGCGAAACGGCTCTCGAAACTTAACGTTGCTGTTTAAGTGGTCTTTCGCGCTTGCTCTTCTGGGGTCAGCAAGAATGCTTCGTTGACCCAAAGCTCTCGGGACCCAGCTCGGCACCACCTTCATACCATCCAACAATCTTTCCTTGTAGAAGAAGCTCGCAAACTGATGTAATAAGGTCGTCCGGCCTTTTTACTATGACTTCAGGGAAAAGTTGGATAGCCGCTTCAATCTCAGGTGGCGAGTAGGAGTGTCCAATACTATCAACCTCTTGCTTTGGATGTCGCGAATATCCAACCAATTTCCAGAGTCCGTAGAATGCTGCCCCAATGGCCGTGCCACTATCTTCCGCGGCAGGCATTATGAAGACATTACTGAAGCCAGCTTCGGCAATAAGACGCTCATTAGCAACACTGTTCAGTGCCACACCTCCTGCGTAGCATAGGTGGTCACAAGGTACAGAAGCTCGAAGGTTCCTCGCGATGTACAGGACCGCTTCCTCAAGAGCAGCCTGCACACTTGCTGCTAGATCACAATATTCCTCGCGGCATTTTGGCCAGCGCTCGTCATGGTTAAAGCGATTTCTGAGTTCATTTCGAAACACAAAACTATTGTCCACAATGTGGTAGAAATCATGCACTGGTATTCGAGGCAAACCAAAAGGCGCCAGCGCCATAACTTTTCCCGGTCCATCCATATGAGACCCAAATATCTGTTCACCAACCGCCCCGTACATATCGCCGAGACTTGTAAAAACGTCGAGACCGGGGAGCCTAACCCGGGACAATTCGTACGACGACACGTGCTTTTCTAATGGAACATACTTGCCGTGGTTGAAACGATAGGTGGAAATGATCTCCCTCGGCATCTCTCCATCCCAAACTGTTTCCCGGACTAATTGACCTGGAAGAAGTACGGATTGCTCATCCTCGGTGAGTTCATCCCAAGGCGAGCCTCGCCCATCGATGACCATGACTGCGCAGTCTTCTGGGCACCCAGCCATCGCATAAACGCCAATCGCATGACCTAAATGATGTGGAATCGTGTACAAAGCGACGCCCTGTCGATTTGCCATAAGCTGCGGATTGAGTCGCACATCTTCGCGAGGTCGCCGTGCTTGACTGGAAGCGCAGAGAACAATCGCATCCAGTTTGGAGGGTTGAATGTGTGCGGAATCTAGGCAGTATTGTATGGCTAACGAAGGAAACCCTCCAGGGTGTTTTGCGCGCTTTACGCGAAGTAGACGCTCTTCCTGAATAGCCACAACTATCTCGTTTCCGTGAAGCAGGCACGCACCTCCGTTATGTGACGAGGCAAGGCCAAGCACCCAGGGTTTCTTAGCCATCGATGGCCCTCATTTCAATCCTCACCCACGGCCAAAACTCACGACGTCCCCACCCATCAGTACGCCTTCTATTTCTCCAGAATGGGCCCACAATTGTGCATAACTGCAAGTCATTGCTCCGATTGCCCTCCGCTTTTAACAACCATCCCACGAGCTAGAGGTTGGTAATTCGCAAACTTGAATCTGGATTGCGTGATGTTATCTGCCAACACGTATGGCCGTGCTGTCGATGGTTCACGCACAAATGCGTCAAGCATACGATCGCCGATGTTAAGAGGGTTTCTAACAGCGTCAGCATAAAGCTGACTCAGTTCTCTCCGTATTTTTTTCCAATCGTGAGTTTCCGCGATAGCTCGCGCAGAATGGCTAATCAGCGACAGCCTCCGCGTGTCATCGAGTAATTCACTAATGATGCGGGGACATGCATCTAACTCGTCAATTACAACACCGGCCCCGCTTGGATACCCTCGAAATGCCAGCGATGTGCCTATTGATGGCAAACCGGCGGCGAAATAATCAAGCATCTTGACCTTTATCCCGGTTCCATCAATGACTGGTGCGACTGCAAGGGTCATTGTGGCAAGCAAATCGGCGAGCTGATCAATCTGACCAACGAACTTGACGTCAGCGTCCCGCATTTCATTCTCGAAGCTCTCTGGACAATCGCCAACTACGGTGAACGTGCAGTCAACGTTTAATGCGCGCATTGCAGGCGCAAACGCAGTGACAATCAACTTCACTGCGCTCTGATTGGGGCGATGATAGAGATTGCCTAAGAACACTATTTTCCTGCCGTGTGGCGAATAGGCTGTTGCTGTTGGCCCATCAAGTTCAATTCCGAACGGAACAACGAATGTCCGATCGCAGCCTGCTCCTTGCTTAAGCAGAACATTCCGATCTTCCACAGTGAAACAGAGGATGAGATCGCACAGTGGAAGTACATTCTGCTCCATCTCTCTTACGCGATTAATATCACTGGGAGGGGCGCCTAACGATGACAGGAACTCACTGTGAACATCGTGACACTCATACGCCAGTTGGACATTGGGATCCAGTCTTTTGATTGGAATGCCGATTGAACATATCGTCTCAATTTCGGCGAATTGAGCGATTGCAACTCTCTCAGATTTCAAGATTGACGCCAATCGGGGGATGTCGCCATAGTACACGTCCGGCGTTACAGCGTAGGTAGTGAACTTCTCGGTTGCAATCAACCGCAGGTCGGACCAACCGCGATAACAATGAATGACGACGACTCGGTGACCTAGCGCTGTTAGGTTTCGGGCCGTACCAACAAAACGCCGAGTTGCACCCTCCATGGAAGGAAGGAAAGTACCTTCCACGAAAAGAGCGATCGTGGGCAGGGTGCTAGTCGTTGCCACTGCTTTTGAACGCATGTTCCTCGCCAAGAGACTCCGCTAAGAAAATGTAAATTATTTTTGGCCGGGGTATACCAAGCCGTGCTTCGTTAAGGTTCAGCTAACTTAAATCGTTCGGCGCGTATCCCGATCCGTATGCTTTATGACTCTTGAAGTCCTGAGCGATCTGTCGAAACAGTGAGGCGCAGCGCGATACTTCAGAGGAATAATCCAATGACTCCACATACCGTCTTGAGGAAGAAGACACAGCACAGTACGTAGCCGGATCATCCAGGCGGACTATGGCCTCAATCCAGGCAGCGGGATTCTCATAGTCGTGGACCAGGATTCCTGTGATCGACAGCACCTCCGGTAAACCTCCTTTAGCACTCCCGATGACAGGGATGCCGTTTGCCATGGCCTCTATAACCACACGAGGACTTGACTCTATATTTGTCGAGGGAACGAGCAACAGTCTTGTTTCCCCATACACACGCCTCATGTCTGAAACGGATTTCCAGAGCTTAACGTTCTTGAGGTCCGTCAAGTCAACGTCCTCCGGAACCCACACTTTGGCAAATCCTAATCCTGATGCGAGCTCCTGAAAAAGGCTTATATTCCATGCGTCTCCACTGCGGAGGTGCCCCCACCCTTGAACTGCAAGGAACTCACGTTCCTCCAATGTCCTTGCAATTTTGTAGAACATATCGCCACCTTTGTGGGTGCGAATCGGATTGATCATGGTTATATACGATCGGGATCCTTCGGTGGCTTCATAGTCCTCCAAACGAATTATCGGCCGTACTACAGGTGCTTCCCACCTCCAACGCCTGCGAACGAAGCTTGCAACATGGTTTGAATTAGCGATCACAAAAGTGGGCTCATATTTGCTACCTTTGGAGATATCCAAGCGACCATGTGCAGCTCTAGCAAAGTAGACGGACGGTATCCGCGCCTCACGCGCAAAGAGTAGGGCAACATCTGCCCATAAATTTTGGGAAACGATCAACTCAACGGCGTTTCTAAGACAGAACTCCCGAAGTGCACTCTGCAAATTCTCAGTCTCAACGTAGTGAACATCGATACCCACGTCACTTCCGTACAGAGGTGTTGCTGGAACGAACTGCGACGTAAAGACGGAAATGCGGTGACCGCGTTGCGCCAGGCATTGCAGAAATGTAAACATGCTAATTTCCGCGCCGCCGGATGCGGGCATGTAGGTACCGGAGACATAAAGGATGAACATATCCTATTAGCGCGCCGTGGCTTTTATGCTGAGCGCATCCCCCATTGCCAGGACATCAATATCACTTTTCAAGAAGCACTCGATCGCGTCTGCAGGAGAATTGACTATTGGATCCCCCATCGTATTGAAAGAAGTGTTCAGCACCAGTGGAACGCCAGTTATGTCTTCGAACTCTGCAATCAACCTATAGAACTTCGCGTTATGCTCGTGGCGAACCGTTTGAAAGCGCGCCGTCCCATCAACATGAGTGACAGCGGGGATCTCTAATCGGCGATGAGGTAGAACTGGACAGACAAATGACATGTAAGGTGATTCATATTCTGTGTCAAACCATTCGCCTTGCTTCTCTGCTAGCACTGCCGGCGCAAAAGGACGAAACCATTCACGAAACTTAACCCGACTGTTAAGAAGATCTTTCATATCTGGCCGGCGCGGATCGGCAAGAATGCTCCGGTTACCCAGAGCACGTGGGCCAACTTCGGCCCGTCCTTGGAACCAACCAACAATTTTCCCTTGTGCAAGGTGCTGCGCAACGTCCTTCTCAATGTGGGCAGCGCGGGAAAATGGCAGCCCCACCGCCAGGAGCGCGAGCTCCATCTCATCTTGGGTGAACTCTGCACCAAGATAGGGATTGGAACATAATGGCCCATTGATGCGGTAACCTCCGTTGGCAGCTAAATGCAACGCGCTGCCAACACCGGTCCCACTGTCGCCGGGGTTAGGTGGCACAAAGACCTCGTTGAATGGCGCGTCTGTCGTAATTTTTCCATTCAGCGTGCTGTTAAGTGCTACCCCTCCAGAAAGGCAGAGGTTGCGGCAAGGCTTTTTAGCGTGAACTGCATGCAACGCGTGCATTACTATGACCTCGGTGACACGCTGAAGACTTGCAGCAACGTCCATATGTTCCTGTGTTATTGGTGCACTTTGCGGCCTACACTCTCCCAAGATCGGCAAGAACAATGAAAACTCACTGTGTAGAAAGACCTTTGGACTGTGCTTGGCAAGGTTAAATTCATAACTTCCATCCGACTTCAACGCGATCTCGTTCAAAAGCACGTCTTGATAGCGAGGAGTCCCGTACGATGCCAGCCCCATAAGCTTTCCTGCATCTCTCATACGGAAACCGAGCAAAAAGCATGTACTCATCCAAAGCCCACCAAGGGAGTGGGGATAAGGCACTGCCCAGATATTCTTACTCTCTTTACCATCCATGAAGGAAGCCGTAGAAGAAAGATTGTCTCCGAACCCATCAATGGTGATTACAACGGCTTCGTCAAATCCGCTGGGATAGAAGGCACCGGCCGCATGGCTTTGATGATGATCGACAGGCGAGCACTCATGTTCTGCTAACTGTGGGATTGCTCGTACAGCCTTTATTATCTGCGACGCAATGGAGGCATTGCGGAAGCCCACGGAAATGTGGCCGATTGACCCACGGTCGCAACGATTGAGACAATAAGCCAGGGAGGCAGCATGTTGCTTGCCTTTATGCTTCTCTCGGCAGAAGCGCTCCTCCTCCCCTATCGCAAGGGCATCTTGCGAATTCAGCAGGGCTGCATTCGCGTCGTGGTCCCATCCGCCTATTCCGATTATGTTCATGGGGCAAGTTGAGTGATCGTCAATTAGTACGACAGGACTGTTGGATACCAGGGCAGGCTGATAGTCGCACAGCGCGACTTTTCAGGTGACCACGCTGCTGAGCTGAGTATGTGAAGATAGATGGTCATACCACCGGCGCAAGGCTTCTCCGAGTGGCCCGTTAATAGATTCAGCTAACTCGATCGCTTTTGAACCCGCACCTTTCTTCCAATGCCGATAACTCTCAAGGGTAGTTGAGAGGGGTGCAAGGCTATGATTGACGTGAAGAGAGCCGTGTAAAGTCGCAGCAATTTCCTCATCGCGGCGATCCCAATCTAAATGAATAGGTGACATTGATATATCGTGCGCCGTTGTGGTCGCGCCAAGCGATAGCGCCGAATGCATGTCGTGGGCGTAGATATGGAACGAATCCGCTCGGTAGTAATACGAACCGATCTCAACGCCAACCCAACCAGCCATGACCTCTTGAAGGATCGTGTTATAGAAAACGTCATACGGAAGTCCTAACCACACGTCCTGTCCACGCATTGTAGTAAATAGATGAAGCCGCTCCCGACGAATCAAGAAATGATGAGTTATAGTGCATGGAATATCCAGGTGCCCTTCCTCGACAGACTCTGGATCATATATCTGGATGATAGCTCTTCGCGTCGAATGGTCTTTCCTTAGAATGTCTCGAGCTCTGGCCAATTGGTCGATGTGGCCTGCCCAGGCTCGAATCCTGGGACCGTATGCGCCACGAAGGATTCCGTCATTAGCAAACTGCCGCAGCTTTGAATTGTAGTCAAATATCCAAGAGTCTTGACTGCCAGACAGAATCCATAAGGCTTCAGCAACCGCAAAAGCAGGATTAATGTACCGACCGGCAGTTAGCAGGACGCGTGCCCGTGGGTTGCTCAACTCAAATGCTGCTGGGAATATTTCACGGGTTTCAATTCCGCGGGGCGAGATCACCTTCCCATCCTTGATGACGCTCGCTAGCGCCGCCAGAAATAGCTGGTCGATCGTATCGCCAATAAAATGAAACACGAAATAAGCCCCAAGGCGGTAAAATGCGTGAGTCAAAAAGCCCTATGAGTCGCGAGACTGCATCATACACCAGACCTGGCTGGCTATTGAAAACAAAAAAGGTAACTCTGAGAAAGTTAGTCGATAGTATTGCTGGGTTTGGAGAGCAGTCTCTCGGCGCCATCGAATTCTATCTGCGACCGAGTGTTCGTACCAGTTGGGGTGGGCCTTTCAACGGCCAGAAGGCGCGAAGGTTCCTTATTGACGAAATCTTAAGAGTAATCCGGTTTGCAGTGATAATCGAGACGGGAACTTTTCGCGGCACTACTACAGAATACCTGCACAAATCATCAGGGCTACCCGTCTACACAGTCGAACTAAAGCGACGATATTACGGGTACGCAAAAGCACGATTTGCATTCAATTCGGCGGTACGTGTTTATTCCGAAGACAGTCGCAGATTCTTACGGAGAATCGCTAAGGACGCCGAGTATCTCAAAAAACAAAACGTACTCTTCTATCTTGATGCTCACTGGGGCGGAGACCCTCCGCTTAAGGAGGAACTTCAAGTGATATTTGGGAAGTTTGATAACGCGGTTGTCATGATAGATGACTTCAAGGTTCCGCACGATGATGAGTATGCATACGATGTTTACGGTGAAGGAGCAGCACTGACCTTGGAATACCTCGCGCCCATAACCACTATAACGGGTTTCTCGGCTTTCTTTCCTAAGTGCAAAGCCGCTCAAGAGACTGGATTAAAGCGTGGATGCGTAGTTCTAGCGCGTGCCCATCACTTGGTGAACCAGCTCAAGGAGGTGAAGACCCTCCTGCTCAACGCCGAGGAAGATTGACGAATCGATTCAGGTGATTGTGCGACCTGAGCAAATGTCCGACACCGCGGCCTTCACGGATGTCTTCCTTGCCAATAACGATGAGTGAGGTCGAAGTACCGTCCCGCCTCATTGAGTGACAGCGGATAGCTTTCGCGTAGAACAGCCGGCGGACTTGTGAGACTCTCTGGCGAATTGTGCGGCCAAACCATATGTTTCCATTCAGGCCTTAGCATATCAAGCATCATGGCATCTGCAGATCGACATTTGTCCGCACTTGGATAAGTGCCAACGCGGGTATTATCGATGCTGATTTCGTTGAAATGAACAGTTGCCCCATGCCATAAGACTGCCGCCACACGGTTGCATATTTGTTCAGCATTCCACCAGCTCAAGTAATCGAATTCTGACCAATACGGCAAGAGCGCCCACCAACAATCCTTGCGAAGCGCGGTCATACATCCGCTCGCAGCGATCAATCCTTGAATACGGCGGCTGAGATCCAAATGACCGCCACTTAGGTGCCATGAATAACGTGGCGAAGCGATTAGTGGATTGAACTCATCGAGCAGCGTCTCAAACAATCGGAATCCTTCATGTTGGGGTATGCCATCAAATAACGCGTCATCGTCAGTAAAGATAATATATTCGTACCCACCGCTGCGAACGTGATCGTAGAGTTGGCTCCTCCCGGTCGCCCATGTCAGCCCTGGGCTAAATAGGTAGCCGTCAACGGGCTCCTGAAAGGACCGTGCCGCCGCATCGGAGCGATCGGATTTCATCGCTTCGAAGTGTTCGTACTTGCCCGGTGTATTTACGCACCAGACGAATTTCTTAGTCATAGCTGTGCGGAGAGGACTTAAGATATTAGAGTCAACGAATTCTAGCACATCGCAGATGTCGAGCGAACACGACTATGCTTAAGGGTATCATTCCACGACTCCGAATACTCCATAACTTGTATCGAAGATCATATCAGCAAGACGACGTTGCGGAAGAATCCAACGTGTTTCCGCTATTCTCATGAAATAGAACCGTCGTTCAAAATCGCTCAATGGTCGACTGCGATGCTGTGCATCCCGACTGCGGATCCGACACCGACGCACGTCAACACTGGCATGAATGAATATCGCGTAAACCGTTCGAGATAGTTTTTGAATGTCGGACTGCAATTCGAGGGCGTGTAATCCCTCCACTATTATGCTCTTGTGTCGTAATAGCTCTCGGCGGCGATGACCCACCCGCTTATTTTTGGCAAAGCTGAATATCGGTATTCGGGCATAGCGCCCATCCAGAAGCTCAGTGATGTTCTGTATGACCAGCTCGAGATCTAACGATGAAGGGTGGTCCCATTGCGGCCCACGTCCGAATTTTAATGAAAATGAGCTCCGCACGTTTTCTTCATCCACAAAATAATTGTCGAGCGGGATCAGGAGTGCGCGCTTCTCTTTTGCCAAAGCACGTGCAAAAGTGGTTTTACCTGCTCCGGAGGGTCCACCTACTAAATACACGTCAATATTAGGCAAGGCCTCTACAATATTCATTAGCGCTCTCCTGGACTTGGATACACTCAATAGCTAACGGCCTTTCTATTGCCATAACACCGGCATCCTTTTACTCGCAGGTGGCCGACTATTTCACACTCATTGCTCGTCATTAATACAGCATAGTGAGAAACCAGCGAATAGGCGTTTCTGTTAGGCGGTGCTTGCGCTTTGTAACACAAAAAACCACAAAACAAACCAAAACAACTCTCCAGAAAAGCTGCACATGAAAACTGCGGGGTCAAACGTTGGTAAACTAGATTCTTTAGAACTGCGATGCAGAATAATTTGCAGTTGAAACCATAGTCCAACTCAGGCGAAGAATACCCGACGACCTATCTTCCTGACAGCTCACCTGGGCGTTCTTTATCTCCATTCGAGTCCCAATATTCGGCCCAACCAAAACCATAAACATTGTAACCCTCCCTTAAATCCCGGCCATTGAAAACTGGAGGTTTCCGGGCGACTATGACGCGAGGAGGCCTCAATGCGGAAGAGCAAACTCAGCAAGGCGAAGGTCTTCTATCGTCAGAAAAGAAAATTGACACCGCCTAACGCAAAGCCGATAGCACTGCTTTGTCAAGGGATTCGGTACGGTTAAATTGAACGCCGATGCTGAATGGCCTGTAGCTGCTGAGTAATCAAGCACTCCTTGCCAACACATCTACGATGCGTATGCACGTTTTAGCGAATCGCTCGCGGAACTGTTTAGGGCCGCTAAGTCATCGAAAAGTCTTTTTTTGAGAAGACCACCGAACACAGTGTCGAACCGTTAAGAAACGAGAGCAAATAGGTCGGAGGAAGCCCCACCAGAACTTGCCACGGGAAGCAGGAAACGTGCTTCTAGAAGCGCAAGCACTGCAATGTAATGAGTGTTTCGCCCGCCGCCGAAGGTAACTGCGATATCGCACTCGGAAACGAGTTCGGGCATCCCCTCTTCTCGAGATCTGTATCTTGACTCAACAATTCTACCGAAGCGGTGTCTCGTCGATTGACTTAACGCGATCCAACCAGCAGCATCCACATAGACGAGGTTCGTGGATGATGAGTTCATTGTTTTGGATGGCCGTAAAGATAATGTTCCAAGTTGAGGAGAGATCCTCGGGTCCGATATCCTGGGCCAGATCGGGAATGCTAAAAGCTGGATCAGGTGCGGCATCTTCAGGAAGGTCGTCCGGAAGAATAACCGTCACGTAGGTGTTGTCCGGCTTGTACCTCGGGGGGCAATTCGATTTGTCCGTTTCGGTAGATTGTTCTGATCGACTTGCTCATCGTGCGCAATTATGACGGAGGTAATTTTCAAGTGCAACGGTGGGGATTAAATTCGGTTACGCAGAGGACATTTCTATTCAGTTACCACAATGCTTTTCTATCCACAATGCTTTTCTATCCACATTGACTGAGGGGTAAAAATAGGGGTACATTTGGCTCCTCACTCAATGAAAGTGCGATTTTATTGAGCTGCCCGCTTAGCTCAGTGGTAGAGTTCTCGTTTCACACGCGAATGCGCTCGCACTAAAACGCCTTTATTTAGTGGCTATATTGCAGTGTATACCCTTTTCTTTACCCTCATTCTGTGCAGGTGGTCCAACTCACAGCACCGCCAGTGACAAATTCAACAGGAGAAACCTATTGATAGACCAGCACACTAGAGCGGTCTCGAACTACCAACGAGAGAGCGAGTGATGATGAGAGATAAGGCCAGATGATGAGCGTGGAAAAGTGGACACTTCGGCGCATTGACGGAGGGTAAATAAGAGGGTAAAGTTTCGGTGCTTCTTTGAAACTCGCGAATTTCCTCAGCAAAAAGGTCAGCCCGCGTAGCTCAGTGGATTAGAGCGTTCGCCTCCGGACCGATCTTTACCTTCCGGTTTTCCTGAACAAAATAGAAAACATCAATAAAAACGGCCTGTTTCTTGTCTCCCTCTGTGTTCCTTGTTGTCCACTTGTGTCCCAAAAACCATTTCAAAAGGGGGACAAAAAGGGGGACACAATACCGTGGCTTGGGCCAACGTATCGACCGTGCTCATGTGACGAGTGCGTTCGGCAAGTAATCGAATCTTTCTGATCCGAATGTGTCCCCTTGTGTCCTGAAAACCACGTAGAAACGGGGCATGCCAAATGGGTACACTAGCGGTGGCTTGGGCCAACCCTACTAACGTGCTCAAGTGGCGAGTGCATCGCCAAGACAGAGGTGGAAATTGAAAATACTTCAACGAACAATCCGCCGGAAAAGAGGTAAGCACTGCGCCCGGATCCGGTTTGAAGACAACAACGGCAAGATTCACGAGATCATGCGCACTGCCGACAATAAGAGTGCAGCAAAGACCAGACTCGCTCAACTTGAGGCAGAGATTCTAGAAAAAGGAACAGCGAGATTTGAAGCGGGTAAGGTCACGTTCCGGCAGCTTGCTGAATACGTGAAGACCCGCTTCTATGTACCGGCCACTTATAGCGAAGATGGCTCAAAGATAAGCGGTGTCAGGAGTGTCCAGGCAGCCCACTCTTCTATAAAGAAGTTGGTCGAGTACTTCGGCGACAAGGATATAACCAAAATTGACGATGAGGCCCTCGAGAAGTACAAGGCACGCCGTCTAAAGACGGTTAGCATCGCTACCGTTGATCGTGAGCTATGCAAAGCGCGAAAGATGTTTGGTGTCGCGCTGTCCAAAAAGTGGGTTTTCGATCATCCCTTCAAGACTGAAGCTGGCAAACAGTTGATCCAGGTTGCTGCTGAAAAGGGTGCTGTCGAACACGTATTGTCCGATGCCGAAGAGCAACGGTTGTTCGAGGCCCTCCAGACAGCGGACCGTCGTCACACAATTCCGGTGTTCATTGCAGCGCTTGAGACTGGCGCTCGATGGTCCAGCCTGGTCGAGTTCTTAAAGTGGAAACATGTCAACTTCAAAGCTGAAGAAGTGACCATCACCACCTACAAGGATAAGAACATGAAGCAGTGGGAGATTTCGATCAGCATTCGATTGAAAGCCGAACTGCTGAAACTCAAACTCCAAAGGAAGAGCGACGATCCTGAGGAGCTGTTGTTCTCAAGCGCGAGCGTGAACCTGCGTAAGGTGTGGGAGGCTGTACGTAAGGAGGCCGGTATCCCTACAGTGCGCTTTCATGACTTGCGGCACACGTTTGCAACTCGCATGGCCGACGCCGGTATGGAGATGCAGGAACTGGCAAAAATTTTGGGCCACACTGACATCTCTATGACGTATAGGTACTACCACCTGACGAAGAAGGTGAACGACAAGATGAGGGACATACTCAACAAACGTGCAGCGATGTAGGTGAAATAGAACCTGCTATGTGTATGATCAGGAAGCGGCGACCAAACAGACCGTCAAAATGGAATAGTAGGATAGTTGGGAGATGAGCAAGGCGGCGGTGTAGCATTCCTTTCGCGAAAACATCAGCTCCGCTTGGCTCAGTAATAGGCGCGAGGTTCACAACCCGCGCTTTTCTATTGTTTACGAGAAGCTATGATTTCGAGTTGACGGGTTCTTGACGGATTCGATTGGCGCACCCACTAGCGAGGCACCCTTTAATTATGTTTTGGGTGTGTGTCACACTACCGGGAGAAAGTGACTAACACGAAGGGAATAACGAATCATGGAAAAAGCCTGGCGCGTGTCAATGCTAATCTGGAATAAGAATGTATCGTCCAAAGATCGCGGTGAGATACACAAGTTCATCGTCTTAAGGGAGTCTGAAGAAGACGCAAGAATGCGCGCCTTGCTTGATGCGGCCATTGAGTTCCCACCGGACGAAGGATGGGCATACGATTTCGAGAACGCCACCGTTGAAGAACTCAGCATCGAAGAAGTTAGAGACATGCTTGACGAGCATAGAAAGAAGATTTTGGAGCAAGGCCAAGAGCGGATTGACAAGGCAATGGACGATCTCAAAAAGGCAACCGGTGTTGATTTAAGATTGGCAAAAACAAAGTAATTTCAATTATTCAAGAGGTTCGTAGTTCACGCACTCATATAGCCTACGCTTTGAAGAAAATTCCTTCTTGCTTCGCTGATTCTGCCCACTTTTGTCTTAACGTCATGGCTGATCAATTTCATAGAGATAACCACTATGTGCCGCGCCTATACCTGAAACCTTGGGCTTCTCCGGGCGGTAAAGTGTGGACGTATCGACTTCTTGTCGAACACGAGAACCTTCCCGTCTGGAAGCCTTTTTCTAGTAGGGCCGTTGCGAATCACGAACATCTTTACACACAAATCGCAGCGGGAGAAGAAACTGATCAAATCGAGAAATGGTTTGATTGCGAATTTGAAAGTCCCGCTGAAGAGCCGATCAGGAAAGCAATTTCAGACAAACCATTAACCCGCGAGGACTGGAAGCACCTGTCCGATTCTTAGCCCTTCAAGATGTTCGCACACCGGCGTCGTTTGCCCGCCAAATGAAACGTCTAGACGAAACTTTGCCGCAGCTTATGAAAGAGACTATGGAAAGTTCGATCCAGCGGATTCAAGAGGCGAAGGAAGCCGGTAAGGCCGTTGAACCTTTGAAGTTGGGTGTTGCTGAGCGCGAGGGTTTACCACTCCGAGTATCTGTGAAGCGCTCACCATCTGGCGGTGGAGAAATTGGCGCAGAAATGTTAAGGGGCCGACAACTGTGGCTCTGGGCCATTAAGAGAGCCCTAACGCAGACTGTAAAGGTGCTTCATCAACACCGCTGGACCATCATGAAACCTGCCAAGGGTTACAAATGGATCACAAGCGATGATCCCGTCATGCGGCTGAACTACAACAACCTCTCGGACTACAATTTTAATGGAGGCTGGAACCGCCGGGGCACGTGCATTTTACTTCCGCTTGGACCGGTGAACACATTCTCATACACACAGATTGGCGAGCGGATGCCGCAGCGTGGCGAGCGTATGACGAAAGAAAATACAGAACTCATTCGCCGATTGACGGCAGAACATGCGTGGCGCATGATCTTTGCTGCCGAAGAAGATGAGCAAGTTCCTTCATTGCATCCGCGAATACTTAATCCGGCTGAAGTTCAATATGAACGTCAGCAATGGGCCACTTGGCATGAACAACAAACCCGTGCGGAACGCGAATATCAAATGATCACTGATAACCCTGATCCGTCCGAAGAATAGTGGCATCACTCCAACATTTTTTAGAGTGACGCCTCCTCGCCAACCAACACCTACTCCTGACCGTTCACGGCTTATTGACGGCTTTTGAGGGACAACAGGGATATTAGGGACAAACGGATAATGCCTGCACTCAAAGCTAAGCTATTGAATTAAAATAAGTTGTTGACACCCTAAGCGTTAAGCAGACAGCGGTGCCCGCTTGGCTCAGTAAATAACGTCACGAAAGACTTACAACCGCGTCCAAAGATGCGATGGTCCAAACTGCTCTGCGTCTTAGAATTCGTTCACTCTTTAGTCTTTCCTCCTCCAGATTGACCATTGGTCCATTCAACTCTCTCCTTCAACCGACACTCCTCAACACAACCAATAAGAAAAAATAGGCGGATAACGAGTCGGTGATTCACTAAGAATCTCCAAAAGGAACCGCCGTAATGAGATTTTTACTTGGCGTTCTCGTTGGTTACAGCCTACGAGGCAAACAGAAACTGCTTATCAAAGTTCTTGTGACGCTGCTGGTTGTGTACGTCGTGTTGACGTCTGTCGTTTTGCCGGCAATTGCGCTTCTGGCACTGCGTGTGGACGTCGAACGTGAACGTCGGTCTAGACCAGTTCAAACCAAGGTGCCAGTGCTCAAAGGACTGACTTATGAAGACGCCGAGAGGAAGCTTCATGCCGCTAACTTGAACATCCGTCTGTTGGCAACACGCTACGACCCGGCTGTTCAACCTGGATTGATTGTCGACCAAACTCCTGCACCTGGGGAGAAAGTAGCTGTCGGATACTTTGTTGGGGTTACCGTTTCCGAAAAGGATTTCGCTGGGCCTGGTCCATAACGTTAAAGCCAAAAGCATTGGACCAGATAAGCCACACGCTATGTTCCTAGCGTATCTAGCCTCCCTGTCTCTCAAGGCCGACACTACAGATTGTCTTTCCCCGAGACACGGAGGTTTCACGTAATCACTTCCTCCGAGGTTGCTAACATGAAAAATGTTTTCTCTCTTCGCAAACGTTCATTCCTCTCACCTGTCTCAACCGGCTATACGTCGCATATCTTCGCTGAGGTTGAATCCTCCAACGAAGGCGAATACAGGTGGGGTCACAACATGCTTACCATTGCTGATTGCCGACGCAGAGTACAGATCGAATTCTTTTTGGGCACCAAGCGAGAGCGCTGCCGATCTCTGGCCAAAATCAACTTGCTTATTGCCATACTCACGCGCTTTCGTGACGCGCTCAGTAAAGAGATCGCATTAATCGAGAAGGCCAAAGCCAAATAGATATTTAGAAACATCGCGGTCCAAACTTGCAGCTAAGCCACTCACATTCAGGCTGAAAGCGAGTTAGACCGCGATGTCTGGATTTACCCGAGTCAACTGTTCTGCGGGAAAAGAAAGAGAGGCAAGTAATGCCAACGGCTAAACATGAACTGCTCGATTGGTTGATGGATGTGCCAGAAGATGCCGAAATAGGAACTGACGGAGAGGGATTCGCCTTGCTGGCAATTCTCGGCACCAACGTTCACTTGTTAGAGATCGGTCACATTCCAAATGCGGACGAACTCTATGCCGAGGCGATCAATCAGGCAATCCTGGAACGACTGCGGCGGATTGATGCCGCAGGTGGAGAAACGGAGACCGGCGTAATAATAGTGACCTTTCAAGGTTACATCTCAGGCATTCCAAGCCTGTTCTCTACAGACTTCAATACGGCGTTCATATTCAAGAATACAGAACAGGCGGAAAGCTTTATCTCAGAGTTTGCAGACGAGCTTCACAATCCGCAGATTCTCGACTGCCCATAATCCCACCAGCGAATAATTTGCACTGAATCCTTCTTGGCCTGCCGCCCAGTAGACGCTCCAGTGATTCGCACAGTCAATCTCCTAACCGAAGGTTAAAAACTATGGAACACTCGCGACCCCGTCCGAAATATCTCGCAAACAAACTCCTGCAAATCCGACGCAGCTTAGGGGTGTCTCAAGGAGAGCTGGTCAGGCAACTTGGTGTTCAAGTTTTGATCGACCACACGACTATTTCCAAGTACGAACTCGACAAAACGAACCTCCGCTCGCCATTGTGCTCGCCTATGCTCGCCTGGCAGGAGTCCCCGTCGAAACAATCATTGATGATGAAGCCCAACTTACAATTTGATTCCGCAGAACGCTATAGTCATTCCAACGTTCAACCTTCCCAATGAATTGCTGTCATCAGCTAATTTATAATTTCAACCATTCGTTCGCTGCCGACAACAATCTTCCAATAACATCGGACAACTTAATGGCCCTTCACGCCTCGGTGGTTTACTAGTCAGATCCGGCACAACAACCCTAGTAAAACAAAAGTACTAAGGTTTTCGTTCAGCAAGAAGTACCGACAGAATCGTGAGCATAAGCAGTGCGTGGTCTGGACCACTCGTCGGCACCCGTATGGGGTCCTAAGTGTGCTATTTGCATTAGGTGCCACCGCAAAGCATCGAGACGTTGCTTCTTCGTTCTTGATTCAAGATCAGATCGACTGAGGTCTGGTCCAACCAGCACCTTGATCTTCTTGTTCGATGCTTCGCCATTTTTCAAGGGCCAATCGAACCGATGTAACAGTTGATTGCCACGCATTAGAACCGCCTTGCTCAAAGGCATTTCGTGCGTCAAGCAATGCCTTCCATACTGTCACCCACGGGTCAGCCGGACTTCGAGGTAACGGAACCTCCACTAAAACGTTCTCCGCAATTCCCAAATTCCGGATCATCGCTACCCATACTTCCCGGGAATATGAAACTTCGATGTAGCCCATTCGACTGGAGAACCTCTGTGGTTCAGTGAGGATCCTGTGATGAGCATATTGCCGAATTCTTTGTTGTTGAATTGCTGATAACTGGCTCCATCTGGACTCGTCAATTTCTTCGACGGTAGGTAGAAGAAAGCACCAATCACCTCTCAAGTTCAACTGAAGTTTGGGGGTCTTGCCCCTCTCTAACATTCTCAATAGAGATCATGTCCTCAAAATTACCCATCCAGGTCAAGTAGCTTTCAATGGAATGATTGTAGGTCTCGCGGCTTGAAATTCCAGCCGTCTGCCTTTCGCCAATCAAAGTTCCTACACCTATTAATGATCCGTCATGGCGTTTGGCAAAAACATGGCCGTGAAGATTATCGATCATAAGCATGGGTTCATTTTGTGGCCGCACTCGTAAAGTAAGAACCAGTGGTAACCGCAGTTCGAATCCTGAAGCCATACGCACAACATGCAAGTTTTTGATATTCCGTACGATGGTTATCGAACCGAGGCGGCCGTGGCTATCTTCGATTACAATATCCTCTGACACGTTAGATTCTCCTTAAGAATTTCTTTTTGGATTTTCACCAACCGCACTCCAAGCTCAGACGTTCACTTTGAGCAGTGAACGGGTGAGGGAGTCATTCGGACTCAACCGAATTGTTTGGAAGTGCCATCAGACTAACACTGGAAGGGTTGCCGCATTGGCCCAGTTTTTCAACCAGCCAATTCTTATTCAGCGTTGTCAGCGACTTGCCAGATAGTGCAAAAACGAACTCCGATCAGTTAAGGCGTTCGAGTCACATAACTTTCCACAACTTCCACTCCGGGACCCTTTACCATCCAAGCGAAGACCAAATACCCAAGCCTTCGCTGCGGAAGCCGTCAACGGTCTACGCTACGCTCCGATGAACTCCGCGAACTCAAAACAGTTCGCTACGCCGTTGACTGCTGTCCTCGCTGCGGCTTAAGAGTCAACAAGAGCTGCTAACGCAGCTCAGAAGCTGTCGCTTCAAGTCCCATGGATAACATTAGCACAGTCTAGGACTGACGTTGCGACAATTGAGAGATTCGAGTCTGTCACTCGGTCGGCTGACGGTTTTGTCCATTTCAATAATCCATTCGACTTGGTTTGAAAATGTCCTCGCCGAGTTGATACCACCCAACATCCACTTTAGAATCTTTCAACTCCTCTTTTACCTTACCGAGGATCCCTTGCATCGCTGGTGTACTCTCCTTCTCCAACGATGAGAAAAGAAGAATGTCGGCATCAACAGCTTTTGCGATCTTTGCGAGTTTTAGGCACTGCCCTAACTCAAACCGCGCCTGACTACTCTTTACCTCGCCGATGACGAATCTTCCGTCTTTGATACAAACAATATCCAAGTCCGTTAATCGCTCATACCTTCTCGGTTCCTCTAATATGTTTTCAAAAAGATCAAGACACGGTGAAAAGAAGAACGAGGAGCGCGCGTCGTATAACATCTGGCCGAGCACCAAAACGACTGGGACCAGACCGTGCGACAAGATTCCATGTTGCGCGAGCGTACTCAATCGGTAAGAAATGTTCGGTTCAGCTGCTATGGAGTAGTTAAATCTGCAACCATCACAAATCATTTCTTGGCGGACTTCATCTATCAAAGTCCAATTCACACTTCCACACCTTGGGCACACATTATCAAAACCCATTTGGAGTGCGCCTTTGCGGAGCATCCAAGATAACTCTCGTTTTACACTCTGCTCATCGTATTTCCAATCTACTCTATGTTCTTCTTTGAACTGTTGGTGCTCCCACTTCGCCAGTTCGTCGAAATCGCAGAATTTCTTACAGGCCCCTTCCAAGCCGACTTCTTTCGCTAGCTGAATGATGTAATCGCTCAGTTTTTCAACGTTCTTGATTATTTCCGATTTGGTCAGATCCGGTTTGATTAGCTTTTTTAGTTTATTGTGCACTCTGTTCTGCAGCCGCTGGTCCTTTCCCAAATCCCTTCCCGACAAAAGGTCGAGCATCATTCGCCAATATCGTTCTGAGAAAATCCCATATGCTGAAGCCAGGCCGCCGAAAACGCTGACAAAACCATTCAAGTACCGACCATTGTTTGATAGTTCGACCGCATCGATCGAGGGTATTGTTCTCTTCACATGTCCAGCCATTCGGCCGTTCACGTCGCCCACAACGCACATCCGAAGTAAAGCAATGTCATCTGGTAAATCGAACTTTAATCGCGGATCCTTTGCAGGCAATTGAATCGCAGGCATTCCATTTGAAGCTACCCTAGCGCTTTGATGGAAGATCCTTGTGCCAGGTAATTCCTTCGTGGAAGCCTCCACCAAAAATCGGTACCAATTCTCGAATACTCATCTCTGGAAAAGCGATTAATGTCAGCTTCGATGTATACATCCGCCATCCAATAGCCCGTTCCCTGTCGCAGCTCATTTAGTTGAGGAGTTCTTACTTCAAACTCTTCCTTTGGACCGTAGCCACGAAAATGCTCGGCGTTCTTCGGAGGCTCAATCGGCCGCGAATATCTTTCCCAAAAAGAGACGGGGGGGTCTGCCGTAAACTTAGGAAACGGCATCATCTGGTAGATAGTTGCAGCGGTATAGAGGTTACCCTTGAAAACAAATTTACCATCCGGTGCAGGTGGATCGAGACTATCGGCGATCTTCTCCAAGTCCTGTTGGGAGACCGAGAAGCTGAACAGATGAACATTCTCAGACATCCGCTGAACCAGATTCCTAGAGTTGCCATGAAATCGGTATCTTGAGCGAAAAAAAGTGGTATCCAGATGTGATTTAGTCGATGAGTTTGGCTGAAGCCGAACTGAAGAACACCTTGTTCCAAGAAAACAACTGCTCTTCGTATGTGTCACCGACTATCAGTCCAAAAACGTCGATCAAGAATGTTCGTGCTGATGGTCGACGTAGAACGTTGGGCCTCTAATGAGGATATTTGAATCGGATAAACCACCTTCGTTCTGGACGTCCGAGCTCGACAATTGCCTTAACAACATTGGCTTTTATATTGACCGGGAAGTTGATGTGCGGATCATGTCTCTAGAACATTGTTCCAATAGACAACGTCTGGATACGAGCCGAAGTTTCTAAGAACGAATCTCTTTACATCAACGTCGCACGTCCAGCCCAGTTGAAACCCACAAGCACCGGTGACGGCGGTAAAGGAAATGGGATTCGTGACACTCTTTGAGGTGTGCTTGAATTTGGAATCACCCGCATTGTGTCGTTGAAAGTCGAAACCCTAGGCTTTTGCTCATGCTGGTTCGGGGTAGAAATGTCTATTGCGATTGGATGAAGTTCTGTGTTTATCTGCTCTTTCAGCGATTCACTAATTGCGGTTGTTGTAAAAATCACATAATCCGGATCGATTTTCTTTAATAAATTCCACCATTCCGGCTCTAATGTTTCACCGTTCGTTGGAACTACCGGATTAAATCGGCCCCGCCACTTATCCAGCGTATATTGCCATATCGCATCAAGCTGCTCCGGCAATTGATTTTCGTGCGGATTAATTAGAAAAGCGAAATGAATAGGTCTTTTATGGACGAAAACTGAGTACATTTTGTCTGGCTACGATACTCTTCAGCAAATAA
>CAWCZP010000007.1:0-247501 GCA_963800055.1 uncultured Acidobacteriota bacterium | reverse complement strand
AGCGTGGCGCCAGCGCGATTTCGATTTCTTCACCAGCGAGGCTTTTCGCAAGTTACTCCAGGAAAACCAGATAAAGCTCATCACCTGGCGCGAGCTCGGCAAGTTGATCAAGTGAGGTGGTCCTTTTTCTCGACCTTTCCCGCGTTATTGGATGTGACGGCAAGCAATTGGGCTAGCCGATAATTAAGAAGTGCCTGAAGGAGAGCACCATGAAACACATTCAAAGGGCGATCGCGTTGTCTGGTCTACTTGTACTCTTAACGTTTTCATCTGCGCTTGGACAAACTGACCGGCAAACTATCATACATATCCCGTTTAATTTTAGCGTCGGTGAGAAATCGTTTTCGGCAGGTAAATACGTTATCGAGCGTAACAGGAAAGACTCAGACACAGTGTGGGTGATCAGGCACAAAGACAATTCCGGCAAAGCCGTGCTTCTTACGCGACCGGTGCGTGCCAACGATACCCAGGACGATACAAAACTGGTCTTCAGCCGTTACAACGACCTTTACTTCCTGTCTGGGTTCTGGATTGCAGGAAGTAACACCGGACGCGAGATTCAGATCTCCGACAAGGAAAAGGCGATGGAGAAAGCGTTAGCAGTGAAGCGTCAGGAACACTATCTGATTGCTCGAGGAAACTAAAAGTAGAACGCCCACACTCTGTTGAATCGCGAGGCCCTGATGCAAGTCAGGGCCTCGCTTACTTGTCATATATCATTTGACATTTGTCATTTTTCATTTTAAGACCTCTGGGTTCTTTCGTCTTCGACAATGACAAATGACAAATAGTAAATGAGATATGACCAATGATTTCTTTTCTCGCCGCCAGTTTGTAAAAGCTGGCGGCATTGCCGTGCTTGGAGCCTGGGCCAGTCGTACACACGCATTGGCCACGCAGGACCGTGTGCTGTATGTCGGCACCTATACACAATCGGGCAAGAGCGAGGGTATCTATCTTTATGGGATGAACGAGGCGACAGGCGCATTGAGCCGAATCAGTGCATTTAAGTCAGTGAACCCGTCGTTCCTCACAATCGATCGGAGCAAACGATTTCTTTACGCGGTGAATGAAGTAGGCGAGTACATGGGCAAGCCAGGTGGCGCCGTCAGCGCGTTTGCAATCGAGCGGCCGAGTTCCAAGTTGCGGTTGCTGAACGAACAGGCCACAAACGGCGCCGATCCATGTCACCTAACAATCGATCGCAAGGGAAAGACTTTGCTGGTCGCAAACTACACCGGAGGAAGCCTCACTGCGCTGCCAGTTCGTTCGGACGGTACGCTGGGAATGGCGATCGAGGTGAAACAGCATGAAGGGTCAAGCATCAAGGAGCAACAAAAGTCACCACACGCGCATTGCATCATCCTCGATCGGTCGGAGCGTTATGCGCTCGCCGCGGATCTCGGTATCGACAAAGTAATGATTTACAGGTTTGACAGAGCGACCGGAAAACTCACACCGGCCCCACGACCTTCCGCCGAACTTCAACCAGGCGCAGGACCACGCCATCTCACGCTGCATCCGAACGGCAAATATCTCTACGTGATCAATGAACTCGATTCGACGATGACCGCCTTCAAATACAACGCACCAACCGGAACGCTCAGTCTGATCGAAACCGTTTCAACCCTGCCGAACGATTTTTCAGGTGTTAGTTACTGCGCCGACGTACATGTATCCCCGTCCGGCAGATTTCTTTACGGCTCAAACCGCGGTCACAACAGCATCGTCGTCTTCGAGATAGATCCGCGTACCGGCAAGCTCAAACAACTGGAACACGTCTCGACCGAAGGTGACTGGCCACGCAACTTCACCATCGATCCCTCCGGACGCTTTTTGTTAGTCGCTAATCAACGCTCTGACAACGTCGTGATTTTCTCGATCGATCCGCGTACCGGGCGTCTAAAACCGACAGGCCAAAACGCCGAAATACCCGTTCCCGTCTGCCTGAAGTTTTTGTAACTTTTGTGCCTTTTCGTGGCTAAAACTCGCTTTGTTCGATGACCATTGAAAAGTCCGGGTAAATAGCAGAAAATACCCGGCGTTCCGACATTCCTGCCTGAGGTCTGCAAAATAGATGAGGAATCTCCTACGTGCCCTGTGGGCGATCAGTCTTTCACTGTGCTTCGCCCTTCAATCGCAAACCGCAATTTACGCCCAGACTGATCTCAACGACAGCGACGAGTATTTCCAGCGAGCAATCCGAACCGGTCCCGAACGCGACCACACGCGCAGAATCGATGACCTGCTGAAACGGATGACGCTCGAAGAAAAAGTTGGGCAAATGACCCAACTCACGATCGAGATGATCGTCACCGGCCGGGACCAGAACGTAAAAATCGATCCAGCCAAGCTCGAGAAGGCAATCGTCAAGTACGGTGTCGGGTCGATTCTCAACGTCTCCGACCAGGCGCTCACTCTTGATCGGTGGCACGAGGTCATCGCGCAGATTCAGGACGCCGCGAAGAAAACGCGACTCGGCTATTCCCGTCATTTACGGCATCGACTCAATCCACGGCGCAAACTATGTTCAAGGCGCAACTCTCTTCCCGCAAGAGATCGGAATGGCGGCCACGTGGAATCCGGCAGTTGATGCAGCGCGCAGCCGAGATCACCGCGATTGAAACACGCGCCGCAGGAATACCGTGGAGTTTCTCTCCTGTACTCGATCTCGGCCGGAATCCGCTGTGGCCACGTTTCTGGGAGACGTTTGGTGAAGATCCTTATCTCGCAAAAGTGATGGGTGTTGCGTTCGTGCGCGGACTCGAGGGCACAGACGTCGCATCCGACGATCGAGTAGCTTCGAGCTTGAAGCACTACATGGGCTACAGCTTTCCACTAACGGGAAGAGATCGAACGCCTGCGTGGATTCCTGAGAATTACCTGCGCGAATATTTTCTTCCAACCTTCGAGACTGCTGTCAAAGCCGGCGCACGCACGATCATGATCAACTCCGGCGAAATCAACGGAGTTCCAGGCCACGTCAATAAACAGATCCTGACTGACATTTTGCGTGGTGAGCTCGGATTCAAAGGATTTGTCGTCTCTGACTGGGAAGACATCAAGAAACTCGTCACGACGTGGCGCATCGCTGCGACTGAAAAAGAAGCGACGCGCCTTGCGGTTATGGCAGGCATTGATATGAGCATGGTGCCTTTGGATTACAGTTTCGCCGATCATCTGATCGCGTTGGTTAAAGAAGGCGCCGTGCCGCAAACAAGAATCGACGAAGCGGTGCGACGCATATTGCGCGTCAAGTTTGAGTTGGGACTGTTTGAGAAGCCTGGTCCAATGGCTGCGCTCAAGGCCAAGTTTGCGCTACCCGAGTATCGACAGGTCAGCTTGCAGGCAGCGCGAGAATCGATGACGCTGCTGAAGAACGCCAACAACATACTTCCGTTAGCTAAAACAACTAAAGTACTCGTCACTGGACCAACGTCTGACTCGTTGATCTCGCTCAACAATGGCTGGACATACGTCTGGCAGGGATCAGAGGAGTCGCTCTATCCCAAAGATCGACACACGATCCGAAGAGCAATCGAGGACAAGATCGGAGCAAGCAACGTTACCTTCGTGCAAGGTACGAAGATTACCAGGGCCCCGAACACGACCTCAAACAACACCCCGACTGACAGGGAGGAAGAAGTCGACATCGCAGCCGCAGTGCAGGCGGCGCAGAACGTCGACGTGATCGTGCTTGCGCTCGGAGAAGGTTCTTATTGCGAAACACCCGGCAACATCACTGATTTGACGATCGGCGCACCACAGATCAAGCTCGCCGAAGCTCTCAAAGCAACAGGGAAACCGATCGTGATGGTGCTCGTCGAAGGACGTCCGCGAATCATCAATCGCATTGCCGATAGCGCCAGCGCGATTCTGATGGCTTACAACCCGAGCAACGAAGGTGGAACCGCGGTTGCCGACGTTCTATTCGGCGATGTGAATCCAAGCGGTAAGCTTCCGTTCACTTACCCACGCACGCCCAACGGTCTGATCAACTACGATCACAAGCCATTCGAAACTGAGAACACGGCGTTTGGTAACCTGGCCTTCAAGCCGCAATTCCAGTTTGGCGAGGGCTTGAGCTACACGACATTCACTTACAGCGATCTGCGTCTTGGAAAACAGACGATCTCGGCGAACGAAGAGGTGCCGGTGAGTGTCACGGTAACGAACATTGGAAAGCGCGCGGGCAAGGAAGCGGTTTTAGTTTTCGTCAGCGATCTGGCTGCGTCGATCTCGCCACCGAACAGACGGCTGCGACGATTTGCCAAGATCAGTTTGGATCCGGGCCAGAGTCGCACATTGACCTTCAAATTGCGCCGCGACGATCTTTCGTTCATCGGTGCCGATAACAAACCCGTTGTCGAGCCCGGAGAGTTTGAAGTAAAAGTTGGCTGGTCTGAGTCAGAAATTCACGTTGAAGTAGGGCCACAAAAAGGCACATAAGACACAAAAAATGAAAACAAGAACATACCTCCCGTTTTTATTAGTCTTGGTCTGTGCGGGCATTGCCACTGCGCAAAACGGCACGGCAACCCCAAAGCACAACCTGATGCCCGTACCGGCGTCTGTGAAGTTTCACTCGGAGCGTCTCGCTGTTGACAGCAACTTCAAAGTCGCGACGCGCGGTCACTCGGATGCACGACTGCAAGGCGGCATCTTCCGGTTCATGAAGCGTCTTGAAGGACGCACTGTGCTGACCATGGCGCCCGGCCTCGCACTGGACGATCAAATGACGCACCTCATCGTCCACACCCAGGGCCCTGGTAAAAATATTCCCTCGGTGAGCGAGGACGAGAGTTATCGCATCGACATCACGCGTCGACAAGCTTTGCTCAGCGCTCCGACTGTTGTTGGCGCGCTTCGTGGACTCGAGACTTTGCTGCAACTGCTCGACGCCGATCGCAACGGATACTTCTTTCCCGGCGTTCAGATCGACGACAAGCCTCGATTTCCGTGGCGCGGGTTATTGATCGACGTCGCGCGTCACTTCCACACGATGGAAGTTCTCAAGCGCAACCTCGATGCGATGGCGGCGGTTAAGTTGAATGTCTTTCACTGGCACCTCACCGAAGATCAAGGCTTCCGAGTTGAGAGCAAGAAATTTCCAAAGCTGCACCAGCTCGGATCCGACGGCAACTATTACACGCAGGAGCAAATAAAAGAGATCGTGGCCTACGCGCGCGATCGCGGCATTCGCGTCGTGCCGGAGTTTGATATTCCCGGTCACAGCACGAGCTGGCTTGTCGGTTATCCCGAACTCGGCAGCGCCCCTGGTCCATACACGATCGAACGACGGCCCGGCATTTTCGAACCCGCTCTCGATCCCACGCGCGAAGAAGTCTACAAATTCCTCGACACGTTTTTGAGCGAGATGGCGGCGCTGTTTCCTGACGACTATCTTCACATCGGTGGTGACGAGAACGAAGGTAAGCAATGGGACAGAAACCCTGCGATCCAGGCGTACATGAAACAGAAAGGGATCAAGGACAACCACGCTTTGCAGGCTTACTTCAACACGCGCCTGTTGAAGATCCTTCAGAAGAATGGAAAGAAGATGATCGGTTGGGATGAGATTCTGCAACCGGGACTTCCGAAAGACATCGTCATTCATTCATGGCGCGGAACAGAAGCGCTCGCGGCAGCGGCGAAACAAGGTTATGACGGAATTCTCTCGAACGGTTATTACATCGATCTGATCCACCCCGCTTCAAGCCACTACGTTCCCGATCCACTTCCCGCGAATACCACGTTGACGCCTGAAGAAGCGAAGCACGTGCTCGGTGGCGAAGCGACGATGTGGGCAGAATGGGTGACACCCGAAACGATCGACTCGCGCATCTGGCCGCGCACCGCAGCAATTGCTGAGCGGCTCTGGTCGCCGAAAGAAGTGACGGACATGGATGATATGTATCGTCGACTCGGAGTGATCAGTCTTCAGCTGGAAGAATTAGGACTGACGCATAAGAAGAACCGGGAGATGATGTTGCGAAGGCTCGTGCGCAACGACGATATAGGTCCACTCAGAACACTTGTCTCTCTGATCGAACCTGTAAAAGAATATCGCCGGTATCAGCAGCGGCCGCAGACGATGCTCAGCCCGCTTACGGGCGTTGTCGACGCGGCGACTCCAGACGCCGAAGGCGCGCGCAAGTTTTCGTGGATGGTAAGAGAGTTTTTGCAAGACGCGCCGCGCTACCAGCTTTATCGACCGGAGTTGAGTCAGATGCTCTCCGACTGGCAAACTGCGGGCGCATCGCTTGGTCCGATGATCGATCGTTCTCCGGCGCTGAAGGAGATCAAACCGCTCGCGAATAATCTTACGCAGTTGGGAGACACAGGACTGGAAGCGATCTCCTACCTGAAACTCGGCATGCCTCCGCCGCCTGAATGGCGTGAAGCGAGTCTGGCGAAGGTTGATGAAGCCGCGAAGCCGTATGGCGCTTTGGAGTTTGTTGTTATCTCGGGTATGAAGCAACTGGTGAATGCGGCCGCGGAGATAAAACGTTAGCCACAAAAATGCACAAAAACCGCAAGTTAGTTTTCTTATTTGGGTTTCTTGTGCTCCTTTGTGATCCACTCGATCTAGCTGCGCAAGTAAGCAACGAGAAATGCCTGTCCTGTCATGAGGATTACCGGAAGTATCTCGCAACGGCGCATCACCTAACGTCACAACACGCCACTGCGAACTCGATCGCCGGCAGTTTTGCTCGCGGCAAGAACATCCTCAAAACTCCGCAACGCGAGCTGCATTACCGAATGGAAGCCAGGCAAGACGGCTTCTTCCAGACGGGTGTGCTCGGAACTCCGCCTGACACGATCTCGGTGTCCGAACGTTTCGATCTCGTTATCGGTTCGGGACGCAAAGGCCAGACATATCTCTACTGGGGAAAAGACGATCAACTTTTTCAGTTACCAGTCTCTTACTGGACTGAAGTGGCGAGTTGGGTCAACAGTCCCGGGTACGGAGATCGAAGTATCGATTTCAGCAGGCCCGTGGTGCCGCGTTGTCTTGAGTGTCATGGCTCGTTCTTCGAGCCGGTTGCAGACTCGGGCTTTGTGAATCGGTATCGCAGGACCGGCTACGTACTTGGAATCTCATGTGAAAAGTGTCATGGCCCAGGTACGCGACACGTAGAACTGAATGCGCCGGGTGCTCCGAAACCGTCGGACCAGGCGATCGTGAATCCGGCTAAACTGCCACGCGATCGTCAACTTGCGTTGTGCTCGTTATGTCATGGCGGGATTGGTGTCGCGAAGGCGCCGCCATTCTCCTTCACGGTTGGAAACGCGCTTGAAGATTTTCTTCGGCTCGAGATTCCAAAGCCCGACGAACCGCTGGATGTGCATGGCAATCAGGTGGCGCTGCTGGAGAGGAGCAAGTGTTTCAAGTCGTCGACAATGACATGCTCGACGTGTCACGACGTACACGTGCGTCAACGTGAAGTTGGAGATTTTTCCGAGAAGTGCATGACGTGTCACAAGGTTGAAAGCTGTGGACTGTTTCCACGGCGAGGTCGGGCGATCGCCGGCAAATGCGTCGACTGTCACCTGCCAAACCAGACTTCAAATGTGATCTACTCGACGCACGACGGTGTGCCCATCCGGCCCAAAGTGCGCAACCACTGGATCAAGATCTATTAGCCACAGAAGGCACAAAAATTACGAAATCATTTTCTGCCCTTTGTGCCCTTTTGTGGCTTAGCAAGATTCCGCTTCACACAGAACTTCGTGATCTTAGTTATCAACCCAACCGGCATTGGCTTATCCAGAGGAAACTGCACGGTACCCTTCGAAATCTTGTAACCGGATAACTCATCCTTGAATTCCTCGATAGCTTTCGATCCGGGATAAAGGCCGATGTGGTTCTTGTAACCGGCAAAGTGGATCAAGTTGCCGTTCAAAACGAAGGTGGGTATCTGGTATTTGATAGCCTCTTCCGCGCGAGGCGCAGCCTTCTTGATCGTCGCCCTCACCTTTTCCATAGACTTCTGCACGTCGTCAGGAAAGTCAGCAATATACTCGTCGATACTGTTTGCTTGCTTTAGCTTTCATCTTTCACCTCGGAACTGGTTCACCGGGTTTCGCGATGCGAATCCAGTGATCGGTGAACTCCGCGTGCATGCCGCGAAGCTCAACCTTCGGCATGTGGCACGTCGTACATTTCTTTGTGCTCACTGGGCAAGCCGCTGCTTTGCGCCGCTCGGTCTTTGCGTCTTTAGGTTTGGTTAGATGACACGCGAGACACTTCGAGTCGTAATAAGCTGTGTCTTTCTGCAATTTCTCGTGAGGATTGTGACAGGCCAAACAGCCTATTCGCTGATCGTTCGTGTTGTGCCCGCGACTATTGAACATGCGATAAGGCTGAAACCGAATGTTGTTGATTGACGACTGGCCCGGCATGAGCATGGTCGTCTCAAAACTCGTATGACACGTTCCGCAGAACGATTGTGAAAGCTCGTGCCCGCCCAGACTTCCAGGATTAAAGATCTGCGGTTCCTCGAACTTCTTCTCCTTCATGGCCACCAGATGTTTCTCGCCTGGTCCATGACACGCTTCACATCCGATTCCAGGAGTCAATCGATCCAGGTTCAACTCCAATCCATTAACGGCGCCGGTGGTGTGACAACCAAAACACTCGCGCGGTTCCGAACCGCCAATCGCGCGGCCCAACGCATCCTCGAGCGACGCCGGCACAGTGGGTTGATGACCAATCGTGAAATCAAGACCACGAATCTTCTGGAAAAAGCTCACGCGCGTTTCGTAAAGGGTGTCGTTGTGACGAAAGAGGTAAGTCTGGCCGATGTGGCCCTGACCAAAACAGTAAAGAATGGGTCTGGTGATGCTCTTCGTCCCGTCAGAAACGGTGTAGTTAACTGATTGGCCCTGACGCGAGAGCTCGTAGGTGTATGGTCCATTTTTGAAGGTTAGCTTTCCGCGCGCAGTGACGATCTTGCAATCGGGCGCGACCTCAAGCGCCTGGGCCATCGGTGTATTCAACTGCGTCGCTTCTTTGGGGTGACAATCGGCGCAAACTTTGTTGCCGACGAAGCGAATGCCGCGCGTTTCCGAGTTGGGCCGCCATTCGGAGAAGAACGTGTCTGATTGCGCGCTGGCAGAGGACAACAATCAGTACACAAATTACACAGATTGCACTAAAAATCTTAAAAGTCACTTCGCCACTCCGGCGCCTTCCATCACCTTTACATACTTGTTCAGTGGCAGGTTCGTGAGTCGATCAACTTTTCCGCTGGGCCAACGTATTTCGACTGAATCGATTTTCGTTGCCGCGCCCACGCCGAGAATCTCGCGTGGATCGTGAGATGAAAGATAGCTTCCGCCGCCTGTCTTCAAGCGCGTCCGTTTCAACGTTCCCGTTTGCCACGTAATCACAGCGCCGACTGCCGCGGAATTGCTTTTCGTAGCGATCAGATGAAGCCCGATCCAGTTGTTCCGGTTTCCACCCTGGTTGCGTAACAACAACGGTGGCTCGCCGTTGTTCGATGTCAGCACGTCCGCATCGCCATCGTTATCAAAGTCGCCGACAGCCATGCCGCGTCCTGAAAACATCTTGCTAAAAACCGTTCCCGAGTTAGCGCTGACGTCCTTAAAAACGCGTCCTGTGTTCTCAAACATCAGCAGCGGCTCTCTGTGCTTTACGCGCGGAACACGCGATTCGATCATATCGTCAGGGTGCCCGTTCACCAGGAACAGATCAGGATCGCCATCGTTGTCATAATCGAAAAACTTCAAGCCCCAGCCGCTCAGCAGTTGAGTCGCCGGCGCAATCTCACCCGGCTGGTCACTGAAGATCAACTCCTCATCGTTGTGGTAAAGACTAAAAAACTCCTGATCGATGTTCGCCACGAAAAGATCCTGCCAACCGTCGCTGTCGTAATCAACAGCGTCAACACCCATGCCTGAGCGAGGTCTTCCGGTTGCTCCGTACGCAACACCGGCCGACAAACCGATCTCCTCGAATTTTCCTGCGCCCTTATTGACGAAAAGAAAATTCGGCATCGTGTCGTTGGCTACGAATAGATCCATTAAGCCATCGTTGTTGATGTCAGTCGCAACCGCGCCAAACGATTTGCCGGGATGCGCCGCGATGCCTGACTCACGACTCACGTCCTTGAAAGTGCCGTCGCCATTGTTGTGGAAAAGACGTGAAGGCTGCGGCTTGAAAAGTCGTGGAACACAGTAGTAACGACGCTTCAACGTCTCGTCAGTACAGAGTGGATTTTGTGATTTGTCGTAGAACACGAAACTCGAGACGAAGAGATCGAGTTTTCCATCGTTGTTGTAGTCAAACCAGGTGGCGCAGGTGGACCAGCCGGGCGCAGTGACGCCCGCCTTTTCTGTGACGTCGGTGAAGGTTCCGTTGCCGTTGTTGCGGTAGAGAATGTTTTGGCCGTAATTCGTGATGTAGAGATCGATGTTACCGTCGGCGTCGTAATCACCTGCGGAGACGCCCATCCCGAACTTTCCACCGGCGACACCGGCTTTATCCGTCACGTCGCTGAACGTTCCGTCGCCGTTGTTGCGATAAAGCGCGTTCTTGAGCGGCCTGGCAGGTGTGAAAAAATCGGATGGTCCACTGTTGACGAAATAAATGTCCATCCAGCCGTCGTTGTCGTAATCGAGAAATGCGCAACCTGCGCCGACTGTTTCGGGCAGTTGACGATCGGGCGAGTGAGCGTTGTCGTGAGTCCAGGTTATCTTGCTGGAAGATGGAGGAACTTCTTCGAAGGTGACGGTGTGCGCGCGGAGTCTTTGATGCAGTTAGCGATAGTTACGATACCGAGCAGAAACGAGATACTTAACCTTCGCATAGCTTAGTGGCGAGCGCAAGCACGCCTTCCGACATGTTCTAATTTGACGGATTAACAGGATGTGACAAGTCAGGAATGCTTGCATCGCACTTAGTTGCGGAGACTTTGGTGGCAACACCACAACGCCACCCGTTCGACGCACCCTTCGCTTTCAGTTGTTCGATGATGCGCATCTGTTCCTGAGCGCGAGCCGTATCTTTCAGTCGCGCATACAACAACGCCAGGTTGTAATGCGCGGTGGGCTCTTCGGGATCGAGCTTCACTGCCATTTCGAGCTCCTGCTTCGCGCGCGCGTAGTTTTTCAGTTTCATGTAACTCGAACCGAGCGCGATGCGAGCGTGAGCATAAGAGGGAAGTTTCTGAACAGCCTTTTCAAACAGCACGATCGCTCGCGCATCATCGTTCTGCTCCTGTGCGACGAGGCCGAGATAATAGAATACTTCCGGTATCGCGACGCCGGGCCGCGCACTCTTCTCCAGCCACAGTCGAGCTTCGGCATATTTTTTCTGATTGAGCAAAACATAGCCGAGGTGTAGCTGGGCCTGAACGTTAGCGGGTTCAATCTCGAGCAAGCGCCGGAAGAGTTTTTCGGCCTCGAACAGATCACCTTTTCGCAACCATGCAATGCCTAACGCAAGCAGGTACGACGGCTCTTTGGGTCGCAGCTCGAGCGATCGTTCGAGCGCTGACTTCGCCTCGTCCATCATCCCGACGCGCATTGCTTCAAGCGCAAACTTATAAAGAAACTCAGGCGACTTCGAATCGGCGCTAAGAGTCGCCACTCGATTTAGATAGATCGCGGCCTCGCGAGTCTCGTTTTTCAATCGAGAGATCTGCGCGAGACCAAACAGCGCGCCTGCATTCTCGAGCCGTCCCTCGAGCGCGAGTAAGTAGTTCTCCTCTGCCTGCGGCAAACTATTTTTCGCGAGGTATGCATCGCCGAGCGTTACCAGCAACGAGGGAGGAACAGATCGCGCGGCCTTTTGCTTTTCGATAAACGCAATGCACTCGTCAACTCGGCCTTGCGCCACCAGGAGCTCAGCCAGTTTCTCTGTTGCCTCCACGTGTTCGGGTTCAACGGCGAGAATCTCTTTTAACTGAAGAATCGATTTTTCAGGAGTGCGTTTCAGCAGGTAGAGGTAGACGAGATTCATGCGCGCGGCGGCGAACTTCTTATCGTTACGCGCGGCACGAAGAAACAACAGTTCAGCCTCGTTCAATCGTCCCTGCTTGGCGCGAACCGTTCCCATGAAGTTCAGCGCGACAGGCAAGTCAGGACTAATTCTTAAGATTGAGGTGAGTTCCTTCTCCGCCTCAACTAATTTGTTGTCTCGAATCAGTCGCCGCGACCTGCTCGAAGGCCTGGACCAGATCTTGTTCTTGCGCCACGAGAGTGTGGGCACAAAACAGGCACAGGATGCACGAAAGCAAGAGTGCTCTTGTTAAGACCTTTTGACATATTCCTTCTCGTCAACTTTGCCCTGACCTTCTTTGATCGTGATGATCCGGTTAACCCCGACGCCCGTGATCTTATCGACCACGCCGCTGGGCCAACGCACCTGGATCGAATCTATCTTTGTTCGCTTCTCGAAACCGAAATGCAACCTCAAGTCGCTTTGCGAGATGTAACTATCGCCGCTTCGCACCTCGTCTATCTGCTTCAAGTCTCCCGATACAACTGTCACGCGCGCGCCGATTCCACTGCGATTACTCTTCACGCCAACTGTCTTAATCAAGATGGAATTGTTCGCGTTTCCACCGTCATTACGCAACAGTTGTGGCGGTCCATCCAGGTCAGCGATCAACAGATCGACGTCGCCGTCGTTATCGATGTCGCCAAACGCGACTCCACGGCTGGCGCGATTCTCAGTCAGCACAGCGCCAAACTCCGCCGACACTTCAGTAAACGTCGAATCGCGGTTGTTGCGGTGCAGCAATCGCGGTTGACGATACGCCGGTAACTGCGGATAGACGTGACCATTGGCGACAAACAGATCCACCCAGCCGTCGTTGTCGTAATCGAAAAACTTCGTGCCCCAGCCCACGTGTGGCAGGCTCACTGCCGCCACCTTCGCGGCGTACGAAAGATCGGTAAAAGAATTCTTGCCGTCGTTATGATAGAGCGTGTTGTACTCGTCCGCGAAGTTTGTAATGAACAGGTCAAATTTTCCATCGTGGTCGTAGTCGCCGGCCGTCACGCCCATGCTGCCCTGTTCGCTGCCGTTCTCGTTGACCGCAGTGCCGGCGGTGAACCCGATCTCCTCAAACGTGCCGTTGCCTTTGTTCCGGTAATGATAATTCGGCGTTGAGTCGTTGGCGACGAACACATCGATCCATCCGTCCTCGTCGAAGTCGCTGGTGATGATGCCGAGACCGTAAAAACCATTCGGGTCGGCAACGCCCGCCTCCTTTGATACGTCAGTGAACGTGCCGTTGCCGTTGTTACGGAAGAGGGAGTCGCCCGCTCCTTTCAAACCTCTTGGACCACACTGCACCGGGATCGATTTGTACTGGCAGGTTTTTCCCTGGCCGAACTCCGGAAGATTGTTGATGTCGAAGTCGACGTAGTTCGAAACGAATAGATCGAGATCGCCGTCGTGATCGTAATCGACGAACGATGCGCCGGTGGACCAACGCGGATCGTTCACGCCGGCTTTCGCGGTGACGTCAGTGAACGTGCCGTTGCCGTTGTTTTTCAAAAGATGATCCGGACCGAGACAAGTGACGTACATGTCTTCAAAGCCGTCGTTGTTGTAGTCGCCGACGGCGACGCCCATGCCCCAACCGATATCACTGACGCCGGCCTTTTCCGATACCTCAGTAAACTTGCCATTGCCGTCGTTGCGATAGAAGTCGCTCTTCGTTTTTCCTTTTGACTTGACCAGATCGACGGTCAAAGAGTTGACGAGGTAAACGTCGAGATCGCCGTCGTTGTCGTAGTCGATGAAGGCGACGCCACCGCTCATCGATTCGACGATGTATTTCTTCTCGGGCGAAGCGACGTGCTTGAACGTGATCCCGGCCTGAGCTGGTGATGTCAGTGAAAGCGAGCTTTGATCGGTTGGGAGCCCTGCAAAGGAGCCACAAGAAGGCACAAAAGAATCAAAAAAGCAGAAATTTTTGTGCCTCTTTGTGGCATGAAGAATCAGTTGATCTTCGTCCGGGCTTTCTCTTTTAGATCTTTCGAGATTTCGAGCTGGCTCTCGCCTTCTGCTTTACGACCCGCGGCCATGTAGGCGCGTCCGAGTTGGTAGTGAACGTGCGCCTGGTTCGGCTTCAATCGCGCCGCGATCTCCAGACTCTCGACACTCCCTTTCACGTCGCCTTTTTGCAGCAATGCTTTGCCGAGTTCGTAACGAGCATCCGCGAAATCCGGTTGCTCGCGAACAACTTCGCGCATCAACGCGATCCCGCGATCCGTTTGCTGCTGGGCGAGCACCACGAAGGCAAGATGATATTTGGCCTGAAAGTCGTTCGGATTCAAAGCCAGCTCCTGCTCAAACGCCCGAGCAGCGTCCTGAATTTTTCCGGCTTTCAGATGAATCAAGCCCATGTAGAAATGGGCGAGCCTAACTTTGTCGTCGAGTGAAAGCGCAGTTTGCAACTCTTCGAGCGCCTTTGCCGACCTCACCTTTTTCGTAGTGTGCCTGGCTAAACAGGATGTGCAGTTGCGGAGTGTTTGCACCAACCGCAACCATCTGTTCGATGACGCGGGTTGCAGCGTCGAGTTTCCGTCTTTCAGCAGTGAAAGCGCAAGCGGATAGTAAAGTGCGGCCTCCTGAGTTTTTACTGCGACGACCTCATTCAACAGTGTCGAGGCTTTTTCGTAATTCGCAGTCATGAAGTAGCTCAGTCCCAGCAACTGCTTGACGGCGATGTTCCCCGGATTGATGTTGAGCTCTTTTTCGAGCGCGGGTATCGCTTCTTTGTACGATTCTGCTTTGTAGTTCGCCAGTCCGATATTGAAGTTGAGCCCTTCCTGGTTTGGGTTCCACTTCGCCGCGAGCGCAAACTGCGCCGATGCTTCACGAAAGTCCTGTCGTTCTGCGCGAAGCAGGCCGATGCTGTTGTGGGCTGCCGCAACAACCTTCGTGTAATAAGTCTCTTCACTCTTGAGCTTTTCTGCCTTCGCCGGATCGAGTGCGACTGGTTCGGCGATAACTCCTTCTGCCTTGACCAACTCTTTCCCAGACTGATCCTTCGAATCGTTGCCACTGAGAAACGCAGTGACCCTCTTTTCATCCAACTTGAAGCCTTTCGACTTCAACTCCTGAGAAATCTGTAACTCTTTCTCGCCTTCGGCGGTGCGACCGACTTTTATCAACGCCTGGCCGAGCCGGTAGTGCGCTGTAGTTACCTGGTAATCGTTATGTTCGAGAGACGGAGTGAGAGCGACCGACTTCTGAAGCACTTCGACTGCTTCCTTGTGCTTGCCGGCGCCCTGGTAAGCCTGGCCCAGGTGAAAGTATGGATCAGGGTTAGTCGGCTGCTTTTGAACCGCTTTTTCCAGCAGAGTGACAGCCTCCGGAAATTTCCTCTCCATGATGTAGAGGATGCCGAGGTAGAAGTTGGCGAAGTACTCTTCCGGATTAGCGGCCAGCTCGATCTTAAACTCTTCAATTGCGTCAGGAATCTTTGCCGCGCCGTCCTTAAATAGATACGTAAGCCCGAGATAGTAGTGAACACGGGGGAAACTCGGATCGAGTTCGATCGCTTTCTTGAACTCTTCGATCGACTCCGGCAGAAATCCGGTCTCTCTGTAAGCGCGTCCGATCAGCACGCGGAGCGCGGGACGATCCCCAAGCCGCTCAACCATCCGACCGTACAATTCTTTCGCCTTCGCAACGTCCTTGCGTTTCAAAAAGCAGAGGCCAAGGGTGTACTCGGCATCGTAATCGCCAGGCGTGAGTTTCAATGTCTCTTCGAGTTCGCCTGCGGCTTTCTCAAACTCGCCCATCATGAAATAGGTCTTGCCGAGCATGTGATGGGCGGCTGCGTTCTGGGCATTGGCCGCGATGGCTCGTTGTAAAGGCGCGATGCCCTTTTCATACTGCCCGATATGAAAGTAAGCGATTGCCTGATCCACCAACGCGTCCGTCAGATCAGGCCGTGCGGAGAACGCCGACTCAAATGCGTCTACTGATGCTCGATAGTTGGTTTGAGCGGAATAGACTTTTCCAAGCCGGCGATAAGCTTCGCCGAGAATGATCTTGAACTCCGCTTCGGCTCCAGCGAAATTACCCGCGCGATGATAGTTGTTGGCGGCTTCGTAGTGCTTACGAAACAGGTCGGCCTGAGCTGGTGTAAACGAAAAAAGTATTAATAGAAGAGGAAGAGAGGCCAAGCGCAGGTACATCGTTACCTTAACCCCGAACTAAATTCTTCTCTGTGTATCCTTGTGTCTCTGTGGTAGAAAAATCTTTTGACCACAGAGACACAGAAGACACAGAGAAACGCGTTTACTACTAAAAACTGAGACGAAGGCTGAGTTTAAATCAACTCAGCGCTTCGTCTCTGTTTCTGATCTCTGGGGAGTATATCAGAAGGTAAATTTGATACCGAGTTGAATCTCGCGCGATCCCTGGGTGTTCAAAAGTCTGCCAAAAGTCCCGTTTCTCGTGTCGAGATCAAACCCAACAAAGTTGGGATGGTTGAAGATGTTGAAGAATTCCGCTCGGAACTGGAATTTATAACGCTCACGGAAACTCCAATTCTTACCCATCGAGAAGTCGATGTTGGTGATTGGTTTTCCGCGAACCGAGCCCTTGCCCAAGGTACCCTGTTGGCCGGCGGCAGGTACAGCGAATGCCGCGGGATTCAAGTGCTGTGTTGGGTCGCCCGTATTGAGATACAGCGGCGCGCCAGTGTAATTCGGACGCTGTCCCACGGCGCTGGCCGTACCAAGCGTATTGACGAAGGTACTGATCTCGATCGGCGTCGATCCAAAGTAGGAAGCGATTCCATTTATCTGCCAATTACCGAGGGCAAACTCTGCAGCTTTACCCCAATTTCGGAACGACGGCAATTCATATACTACGTTACTGACGAACGTGTGTCTGCGATCGAGATCCGCGTCACCCCGATCACTGTTGAAGTTGAACGGATCGCTGGTGGTGTTTGTAAAGGATGTTAGCGCGACGTCAGAGATGCTGTGTCCCCAGGTGTATGCTACCTGGAAGGCCAGGCGATCACTGAAGCGACGATTGAGCCACAACTGCATCGCATGGTAACTGGAATTACCGTTCGACTCGTCAGTCGTGATGTTTCCTACGCCTCGGAACAACCGGTTATCGGCAATCAGAATTCCCTGATCCTGAACCCCGACACCAGCCACCGGACTGGCTATATTTAAGCCGGCCCGCGCAATCTGAAGTCTTGCCGGAGCATTGCTGCCATCGCACTCGCTGCCACGGCATGCCACATTCGGAGCAATATCGTTACGGTTCACATTACGCCGCCAAATGTGCAAGCCATGGTTGCCGATGTACGAAGCTTCAAGGACAGTGTTCTTGAGCAGTTCATGCGAAACGGTCAGGTTCCACTGATAACTCTCAGGTGGCCTGTAGCCTGGATCCACAGCATTAAAGCCCGCATTTGGATTCACGCCCGCGACGTTGGTTCGCAGACCCGGGTTGATCGTGTCGAGGCTACGGCAGGTTGGACAGTTGGCGAGTGTTGTACCTGCACCGTTCCAACCCGATCCTGCGCTGACGGTAGTGGTCCATGGCGGATTACCCGTCATGCGAAGAAGATCTTCAATCACCTGCGAGCGACTCATGTAGCGTCCGAAGCCCGCTCTGACCGCCGTCTTCCCTGAGCCGAAGACATCCCATGCAACGCCGACACGCGGCTGCCAACCGCTCTTGTAAGTGTGAATGAGGGCGCGGCCGAAGCCCGCCTGAATTCCCTCTTCAGCCGTAACCAGGCCGGTATTGAAATCCGTTCCGTTGTAGAGACTCGGGATGAAATTGGAGATGCGATTGTCTTTCTCCCAGGCCGGCGGAAACACTGAATAGCGCAATCCCATCGTCAGCGTTACGCGCGGGTGCATTTTCCATGTGTCGTTGGCATAGAACTCGAAATCACGCCAACGTCCCTCGGCGATCTCAGTTGTTTCAATCTCGGTGTAGTTAAGCAAAACTGTGTCACGAAGGAGCAGGTCGGCAAGGCAGTGACCAGTCTGCTCACCGCAACCCTGAATCGTGAGTGGCTGGTTACCACCGCCGGCGCCACCGCCCGGCTCGTCTTTGAAGTTATGAGCGAACAACACGCCGAACTTCAGGTCGTGATTTCCCTTAACCAATGTGAAGTCGTCTTTCCAAATATAGAGATCCTCGCGATTGGCCCAGGGCGCCTGGTGCCAAATGTTCGCGTAGCCACCCGGACCCCAGAAAAGCGATGGCACCGCACCGCCGATGCGTCCATCCGTACGCGGAAAGACTGTTGGAAACACCGCCGCAATCTCATCCTCGAGTGCCTGGCTTTCGGGTGATGTGGTGATGATGATGTCGTTGCCGGCAATCGAGAATTGAAATTCGTTTACGGCGTTGTTCGTTATCGTATTCGCCAACTTCACTGCGAAGCTATGGCTCGGCTGGCTCCAGTCAGACGCGATGGTTGGATATGGAGCATCACCCCAGAAGTTACCCGACGCTCCCTTATGATCCCAGTACTCATTGATGTAGCGAACCATCAGACTCATTCGATCGGTGATGGTGACATCGCCGCGAATCAGATCCTGCCGCGTATTGATAGGCTGAAGCGTTGACGTGGCCCATTCACCAATACCAGGCCCGGTCGGATTCGGGAAAAGCTTCATCAACGCCAATCCGGCAGGACTAAGCTGGGCGGTTGGAATGCGGTTGCCGGGAAAACACCCCGTGGTATTTGTTGCAGTACAGGTGCCCCCTGGAACATGCGGCAGCGCTCCCGTCAGCGGTCCGCTGAAATCGCCGGTCTTCTCAGCGGCTGTTGGCACATTCGCTGAAAGTACCTGGCCGCGTTTTTCACGTCGCCACTCCTCGGACCAGAAGAAGAAAACGCGGTTCTTAACGATTGGACCACTGAAGTTGCCGCCGAAGTTGTTGTATTCCAATTTCGGTTTTGGTTGACCAGCGCGGTTCAGGAAGAAGTTATTAGCGTTGAGTGAGTCGTGCCTGAAGAATTCAAATAAGGTGCCATGAAAATCGTTTGAGCCGCCCTTTGTGATCAGGTTGATCACCGCGCCCTGTGCCTGACCAAACTCGGCGCTGAAGCTGTTACGCTCAACGCGAAACTCCTGAATCGCATCGACTGATGGAAACACGAGCAACGTGCGGTTCGATCCGACGTCCATGTTATTGACGCCATCGACCGTCCACAGATTCGAGTTTGATTGATTACCGTTGACTGACATGTCAACGCCGGAATTGAGTCCCGTTCCGCGCGTCGCGAATGCACCGCCCGCGCCCGACTGCGTAACAGGTGAAACACCTGGCACCATCAAAGCAAGCTGAGCGTAGTTGCGACCATTCAACGGCAACTCGGTTACCTGCTTCTCCGAGATGAGACTGCTTACCTCGCCACTGCGCAGTTCCACTGGCGCCGCCTCACTCGTGACCGTAACAGTTTCCGTTACCTGGCCCACCTGGAGATCCAGGTTCACTGTCTTGTTTTCATTAACGTGAAGTTGGACGGAGGTCTGGATCGTTTTCTTGAATCCAGCAGGACCGGCGCTGATCGAATAAATACCCGCAGGCAAACTGGCCGCGTTATAAAAGCCATCTTCGTTTGCGGTGACCGTTCGTGTAGCACCAGTCTTTTCTTCTGTAATCGTGACTTCTGCTTTCGGTACCGAGGCGCCTTGCGGGTCTCTCACTGTACCGGTGATGTTTCCAGTGGTGCTCGATTGGGCATGTACGCCGACAAGCAGACCAATGCTCAGCAGGAGTATCGACGCCTGCATCCAAGACCTTATCGACATACAGAACCTCCTCAGTGTTACCTGAAAATGGAACTACCGAATTCTTTAAATACCAGCGGACCCTTGAGAAAAATCCTTAGCTAAAGTTGTCTGAAGTACTTTGTTGCAGAGGCTAGCAAAAGTTTTTAATACCAATCGGATTCTTTGTCAAGGAAATTTTCGCCTCGCGGACAGGTTGCGGTGAGTTATTTTTAGAAAGCCCTGACTTTGTTGGCAGACCCAACAAATGCCGGGGTCTTTAGGTCACGGAAATAGACGCAAATTTACTGGCGAGAACGAGACTGAGGGCGCCCATCAAAGTGGGTTCCGGACCAAGGGTTGAGGCGATGATTCGAGTGGATGGCAGACCGCGACAGATCGTCGCTTCGACGGTGTTGCTAATTTCCTGGGAGATGATGGGCCAGGCTCGAACGATCGGCCCACCGACGATCACGGCTTCAGGCGCAAGACCGCGGATCAAATTCGCGATGCCTATTCCGAGATAGTGCGCAGTTTCCTTCAGTGCGGCACGTGCCGCTCCGTCACTTCGCAAAGCCTGGTCGAGCAGTTCCTGAAAGTTGTTGTTTAGATCGCCATTCGAACCGCGCGATAATGTTTTGTAGCGCGCGAGCGCAGCGCGTTGAGAAGCAAACGCTTCCCAACATTCTCGACTGCCAGACGCACAAGCCACCGGCGCTCCCTGCCCGATCGTCATGTGACCGAACTCACCTGCGGCTCCGTTTTCTCCACGATAAACCTGACCGTCGAAAACGATTCCCGTACCGACGCCGTCTTCAACAAGCACGATTATGAAGTCGCGCACTTCGCGAATCTCGGGCCGGCCAAACCAGAGTTCAGCTTGCGCCGCAGCATTGGCGTCATTGTCCATCGTGACGGGCAAACCAGTACCGTCACTTATTTCGTTCGCGAGCGGCAGATCGCGCCATTTGAAAGTCGGGATGAATAGCTCTTTGCCTTCGGGATCGACGAGTCCGGGCAAGCTGATGCCGATGCCTTCAATCGTACCGTCGTATCTTCTGATAAAGCGTCGCGAGCGATCGATGATCTCTTTCGTCGTCTTTTTGGCATCGGGACTGGTTTCAAATGTTTCCTGCTCGAGTACGCGGCCGGCGAGATCGCTCGTGGCGACGATTGTTCTTGTCGTGCCGAGGTCTACGCCGATCGCTACAGCATGGGCCGTGCGGAGCGATAAAAGGATTGGTGGACGTCCACCGGTCGATTCGCCACTTACTTCCTCGATCAATCCCTCGACGCGCAACTCTTCCACAATCAATGAGACTGTCGAGCGCTGCAAAGCGGTTTCGTGAGCGATCTCGGCGCGTGAAATCGGGCCGCGTTCACGCACGTAATTCAGCACGATCTGGCGATTGATATCGCGAATCGTGTTCGAACGCGCCACATTTGCTTTCTTTAGGTCAATTCGTCGCATACCGCAAACCGCCGGCGCCGTTCATCCGGGATGGAAGGAAATCAGAAGGAGCGGGGCTAGATTTCAAGGGACCGATCAATAAGAATAATTAGTACATAGCTCACAATCCGTCAACTCCTTTTGTGGGTCGAGTCACAAAAACTTTTTATGATCTACTCATAAAGAAGCATAAAAAGCACAAACGTTCAATCGAAACAGCGTTATACTGTGCGCTCACAAAATCGGGAGGTGTGCTATGAAACACTTGTTGATCGCAGTCGCCCTCATGTTCTTTGCTGCTCCGGTCTTCGCACAGAATGCTCCTGCCGGTCCACCTCCAGTTAATCGCACCAACGCCGACCGCGTGCGCCAGCAAGACATGAGTCAGCGCGAATGGCAACTCAGGAATTTCGGTAATGAACCTGGGGGCCCGGCGGATCAACGGCGCGTCAAAGCTCTGATGGCGCAGACCGAGGAGGACTTTAATCGCATTCTAACACTGCACAACGAGATCGCTCGCGCCCTTTCGTCCAAGAACGCTCTCGACTACGAGTTTGTTTCAGATACAACAAGTGAGATCAAGAAACGAGCCAGTCGCGTGCAGTCAAACTTGAAACTGGAACCGGGAGAAAGTTACACGGCTGAGAAGTTCGCAGAGATTAACGACGCAGAGATGAAGGACGCGTTGATCAAACTGTGCAAACAGATCCGGAGCTTCGTGACCAATCCCTCGATTGAGAATCCGAATACAGTCGACGCTGAACACTTAAAAAGAGCACGGCACGACCTCGACTCGTTGATTCAACTCAGCACGCAGATTAAGAAAGACGTGGATAAGCTTAAGCAAGCTGAGGAAATGAAGATAAGACTTACTGCGGCGTGGGCGTCGGTGAGGGCGCTGGCAGTCTCGAAAATACGATCGGCTCCTGCGTTGTTGCTCCCTTCCCTTCCTGAACGATCACAAACTGGTTCGGCTTGATGTTCGCGATGGTCTCCTTTTGATTGCCCGGCCACATGATCTCAAGATTGAGCGTCACGCCTTCCTCTGGTTTCCCTAACCCAAACGTCAACGGCATCTCAGACTGCGAACAGTAACTCGATCCGGTGCGCACCATGCCGTAAACCGTTTTACCCTTCGATGTCTTCACGACAACTTTCGCGCCGATACCATTGCGGTTCGATTTGGCGCCGATAATTTTCACGCGCAGCAGATCGTTCTGATTTGCATTGTCGTTACGCAGCAGCCGCGCTGGTCCATTGTTGGTCGTCATCAGAAGATCGAGATCGCCGTCATTATCAATGTCGCCATACGCTGCACCGCGTCCGACGATCGCTCGGCTCAACGCACGACCGAGCTTCGCAGTCACTTCTTCAAACTTCTTCCTGCCGCGATTGCGGAAGAGGTGTGGCGGCTGCGCGTACTTAACTGTTGGTTGGACCACGCTGATGTCGTCTGAAACGTGTCCGTTGGCTGCGAAGATGTCGAGCAATCCGTCTAGATCGTAGTCGAAAAAGAAGACTGCAAACGTCAACGACTGTGCCGACACTTTGCCGATTCCTGATGCGGGCGCTTCGTCGGTAAACAATCCGGAGCCATCGTTGTGATAGAGCGCGATACTTTCGTTGGTGAAGTTTCCGATCACAACGCTCTGCTTGCCTGAGCCGTCGTAGTCAGCCGCATCGACGCCCATTCCGGCGCGCGCAGTGCCTGCTTCACTGAATGCAACACCCGCGACAACGGCATTGTCGGTGAACGTGCCGTTGCGATTGTTGCGATAGAGCTTGTTTGGCTCGGTGTCGTTAGCGACGAAGAGATCAATCCAGCCGTCGTCGTCATAGTCGAGCAGTGCGACGCCGAGCGTCTTGCCCGCAGGATCGTTGAGACCTGCGCGTGCGGTGACGTTTTCAAACGTGCCGTTGCCGCGGTTTCGATACAACGTCGGGCTTTGGCCCTTGTAATTTTGTGGAGTGCAGTACGACTTGCTCTTTCCGTCGAGCGAGCAGTGCTGATCGGTTTCGGGCGACCACTCGACGTAGTTTCCGACAAAGAGATCGAGCTTGCCGTCGTTATCAAAATCGAACCATGCGGCTGCGGTTGAGAATCCAGGATCTCCAACACCCGCTCGACCCGTGACGTCGAGAAACTTTCCACCGCCGAGATTTCGAAAGAGACGATTTGGACCAACGCAGGTGATGTAAACGTCGTCGTTACCGTCGTTGTCGTAATCGGCGATGGCGACTCCGATACCGTACATCTCGACACCAAGACCAGCCTGCTGAGTTACGTCGGTGAACGTGCCGTCTTTGTTGTTCTTGTAGAGTGCGGGGAATGATCTGCGCTTCTTGTTTTCGGGCCAGTCCATTGAATTGACGAGCAGGATGTCCTGCCAGCCGTCGTTGTCGTAGTCGAGGAATGCGCCGCCCGAGCCGATTGTTTCGGGGAGGAATTTTTTGCCGAACGCGCCGGTGTTGTGTTTGAAACGGATCCCAGCCTGGGCGGTGACGTCAGTGAATTCGATCGGACCCGAAGGACGTGGCGGCGTCGGGCTTGGCGAGGGTGATGCGACGGCGACCGACTCATTCGATGGCGCAGTCGGCGCCACCGCAGCCGGCTGTTTACAGGCAGACAACAGCACCACGGAATAGAGCAGAAGAAGCCAGCGACGATGGAACACAAAAGGCACAGAGTTCATGCGGTTTGTGCTTCTTGTGTAACTACCGGCCGTCGCGACTCGAGCCAGATCTCGATCAGCATCGCTGCTGGACCAACCAGGAACAGCGCGTAGAGCGGCGCATAGATCACGTGATTCAGTCGCAGCAGCATCTCAACGAATGCCACGATGACAACCACTATGCACTGCCACTTTTTCGACCTTACCGTCGTCTTTGGATCTGTAACCATGAAGAAAACAAAAAGCTGATACATCGGTCCCGTAATCGGAGCAATCTCAGACCACCACGAATCACCGGTAATCAAACTGCGCACAAACCCAAAAATAAAGAACGACACCACGTAGGTCGCACTGATGTGAATGCGATCAGCACGCCAGATAATCACCGAACCGAGAACCCAAATGACCAGGAGAGGCCAGATAAAGTTTCCCCATTGAATCGTCAACGCCGCAACCGTATCCGGCGCGAGAAACAACAACACGCAGATTCCAAAGTTAGACGGGTTCCACAAATGACGGCCTTTAACTCGCAACACGTACTTCGACATGATCGAGATCACGCTGCACAACGCGTAAGGCCAGAGGGCCGGGGAACGAACGAGAATTCCAACACTGATACCTGAAATGTAAGCGCTCGCGAGATTGAGCCACTTGCCAAAGAAGATGCGACCGAGCACCAGCTCAGCGACGAGCGCGCAGACGATCGCCACCGCGGTCTTTTCATAACTCTCAAGAATGCCGTACGCGAAGTGGCCGACCACCAGGATCGTCGTAATAAATAGCGGAGGAATGTACCGGTTGTTGAGTGAGAGCTTCCTTCCTCCCGAAACCGGAAGTGTCGGAGCGTTCACAGGGGCTACTGATTGACTCATGCTGATTCCTTGATCTTATGAACCTGCCCGACTGACGGTTTTTGAATCGTCTGTAGATTTCCCGACGGCCAACGAATCTCAACCTTCTCGATCTGCGGATTCTTACCGACGCCGAAATGCAAACGTCGCTGGTTCTGCGCGCAGAATCCGCTGCCGCCCGAAACGCTTTGCACCTGCTGGTGACCATTCCAGTACAGACGCACTTCAGCGCCGATCGCACTGCGATTACTGCCCGCACCCTCCAGCTCGAAACTGATCCACTTGTTCTCCGGCGTGACGTTGTTTTTATAAATGAGCAATGGTCCTCTTTGATTCGCAACGACTACATCCAGCACGCCACGATTCCAGAGATCCACTAGCGCAACGGCGCGTCCGTCGTGAACATCACTCGCTCCCACGGCCTGGGCCACCTCTACAAACTTGCCCGCGCCATCGTTAAGCCAAATTCTCTTCTGCTGGTAACCCGAAAGACTACGACCCTCCATCGCGGGCCAAAGAGCCGCGTCGGAAATGATTGTGGAGTTTCCACCTGCGATCTTTGAGAAGTCGTACCAGTAGTTAGTTTGTCGATCTGCTGAGATGTAACCGTTGACGAGATACAGATCCTGTGTGCCGTCGTTATTGAGATCGCCAAACTGAGCGCCAAAACTCCAGCCCCCCATCTCGACGTCCATGGCGCGCGCAAGATTATCGTATTTGATCGAATCGCCTTTGCTTCCCTCGCGCGGCACCCAGAGATTGTTTCCCTGGATCAAAACACCTTCTTCAGAAATGTTTGAAACATAGATTGAGTACCTTCCGTGATTGAGCACGTCTCCAAGTGACGCATTCATGCCGCTCTTGGGCGAAAAGCCAACGCCGGTTTGCTTGCCAACTTCGCGAAACTGCTTGCCGTCGTAAAAGTAGAGTTCGGAGATTCCGTAATCGTTTGCGATGAAAAGATCCTGATAACCAGTGCCGCGCAGATCAGCCGCAGTTGCAGCCAAAGCCCAGCGTCGCGTGTCGATGCCGACTTTCTGACTGACTTCTTCGAATGACCCGCCGCCTAGATTTCGGAATAGATACTTGCGCCCGCCGTTCTTCGCATACTCGAAGCTCTCCGGCATCATTTTCGTGTTCTTTAAATGCCAGAGGTCGACGTCTTCTGCATAGTAACCGCCGAGGAAAAGATCCAATCGCCCGTCGCGATCGTAGTCAAACCAGACCGCTGTGTTGGCGTTGACCCAAGTCGTTAGTCCAGCTTTGTCAGTCACTCTGGAAAACTTCTGCCCCGCATCGTTGTGAAAGAGTTCAGGCTTGCCCCATTTATAGAGGAAGAGATCTTCGTAACCGTCGTTGTCGAAGTCGCCCCACACCGAGCCCATCGAGACGCCGGTCCCAGCCTGGTTCAGATCCGCGATTCCCATTTCCGCCGCGACATCTGTAAACGATCCGTCGGTGTTGTTTTTAAAGAGTGAGTTCTTACTTCCCTCGCCACTGTTCGTCACATAAAGATCGGCCCACCCGTCGCGATTGAAATCGACAACCGACACGGCCGCTCCCATCGACGCGACTTGCGGCATGATGTGGTCGAGTCGTTGGTCCAACTTCGGTGCCTGGTGAACAAACTTGATTCCCGAAGCCTGTCCAACTTCCTCCAGGTGAAAACCATGACGAGCCAAAGCTGCTGTTGCGCCGAGTGCCGTGTTTACGCTGGCACGTTGCGCCGCCAGCCGTTTCAAGACTAGCGGAATTGCAAGCAGAGCTACAAAAACGACGACGAGAACGATTCTCGCCACTTTACGACCACTCATTTCTTCTGTTTAGACCTCATTGCGTTTTGAAAGACGTCTGCCGTCACGTATCGGGTGTGATAGTTCTGCCAGTCTTCAGGATGTTGACGGTAAACCCATTCGTCCTCGAGCCGTCCAGGCGGAGTTATGTACTCGTTTTTAGCGTGATATGGCAAAGGCAGCACGGTTTTGGAAAAAGTTGAATTGTAATCTCCGTCCTTGATCCAGCCATCACCGACGATTACATAGTCGCGCACCCAACCGGATGGCGGCGAAGATGGAGCGGAAAAACGAAACGTCATCTCATCGCCCGCATTCATTATTACGTAGCGATCGTCCGCGCGCAGCAACAACTCACGCACATCGCCGAAGCGCGTGTAATAACCAATCAGATCTCGCCAGATCTGTTTTGAGCCTGAAAGACGATTATAGTCAGGTATTTGGGGAGACGAATCGTTTTCCTGGTTAATAACAGAATAACCGCGATGATGCAGATCCGCCGTGTCGGGATTCAAGCGCGTGACCTTTGGCTCCGAGTTCGGAAGACCCACCGCCCACGCGAGCGAATCCCAGTAAATTTCCAAATTGGTTCGCAAACGCAGGCGACGCGGTGTGCCTGATCTAAACACATTTGTCAGATCAAACAAACAGATCTTCTTGCGTCCCGCCGGAAATCCCAGGTTTGGCCGCACTACTTCCCAGCCACCACGCCCGTCCGGAACTTCCAAACTTAGCGGTTTTGCTTTCTCTTGTTGCCCCTGGCTGATCGCGACGTTTATTGAAGAGTCCGTGGGATGCATCCATCCTTGCGCGATTAACCAAAGCGGGCCACTGGTTGGCGCCTCGTCACCGAGATCGACTTCAACATAATGATCTCGTGTGACGCCCTGATACTGACCTCGGCCAAACGTATCAAGATACTCTCCATCAAGTGTGTTGATGACCTTCGTGACATCTTGCCCGTTGTCGTCCACTGCTTTTGCGATCTTGCGTGGTGTTGAGACTGTTGTAATCGCGAGCTTCGCGGGTGGAATAACGAATCGTTCGTCGACGAAGATTTCGGTTCCCTCGGGATGATCAACAACCATCAGACTGAGATGATCGTAGTAGTAAGTCTCCCAAAGTTCGGCGGTGATTCGTATGTCGTAAAAACCATCGCGTGGGACAAGTTGATCTCGTCTAATCTTGTACCACTCCTCGGTAGCTTCGACGCGTGCCGTTCCGAGGGTGTTGATGCGTAATCCAATCGCAGAGCTCCACGGCACAGCATCCTTTACGAATTCCATTTGTTTGCCGTTGTAAGCAAAAAGGAAAGGACAAGACCCCTTGAGGCGCTGCTCAGCCTGAACTTCCTGATCTGCTTTTATCTCGAAATCTGCGCGGATACTCCCGTTGGGCCAAACGATGCGAATAACGTCAGTGCTCGTTTGTTCACCGAGACCGAAATGAACGAGGGGTCCGGTAATCGGTTGTTTTTGGACCATCAAACCCGAACGGATTTCGATCTCGCCGCCAACACCGAACGAATTGATACGCTGATCGCCAGTTGCCTGGGTAGCGCGAGGACGGACGATTTGCCAGTGATAGTTTTTTGTTCCGCTGTTGATCGCCTGGCGAGGCTGACCTTCCGTTGAGAGTTCAAGCAGGTCCAGGCGCCCATCACCGTTAACATCAGCGATATCAAATACACGCTCCGATCCTACACGCGATGGTAAACCAGTAAACGCTCCATCTTTATCACTCAGCCACACAAATGCGCCCCTCTCAAGATTGAGAGATGTACAAACTGCAATCAGATCGAGTCCCGCGTTGTTATCAAGATCGGCAACAAGCAGATCGACAACTCCAAGGAAGTGCTCCGAAATTGGCACTTGTCCAATCTTCACAATTTCCCATTTAGTGAGCTGATCGTTATCGGATAATCGCTTTATATTTCCATCACTGTTGATGGTGACAAGATCTAAAATGCCGTCGTTGTCAGCATCAATTACATTCATCGCGCGCACGTTTGTGTCAGGCACAGACGTTTCAGTGAACTGGCCTTGCCGTTCATTACCGAAGACTCGCAGTTTCGAATCGCCATCGATCAGCGCTGCATCAGGATCGCCGTCTGCGTCGAGATCTGCCCAGGCAAATCCACTCAATCCGGAAATGGCGGCAAAGGGTTCCATCTCGGTAAAGGTGCCGTCTCCGTTGTTTCTCAAAACAGCGGGAAGCTTTTCCGCTGATCCAAGGACCAAATCCAGATCACCGTCTGCCTCAATATCCGCAGCCCAGGCTTGGGCATATTGGCGATTGATCGTTGCGGCCGGCAGTTTTGTTTCCATCGTCACGTCTGTGAAGGCGGAGGGACTGTCTTGCCGGAACAAACGAACACCACCCGCGCCTGCCAACACTAAATCGGTCTTGAAATCATAATTAAAATCAACTGGCAAAATGCCGCGCGTCTCGGGAAGCGGATTTAAAGTCCCGCCAGGGAATGGAAAGGTTGCGCCGCTCGTCAAGCGAACTTCACGAGCAGTTGCTGTTGCAATGACCGGAGCGCCGGCGCCACTCAGAGAAATCGCACCAATCCAATCCCATGGACCCGCACCAGCTCCTGCAATTTGTTCCGGTTTGAACGAGATCGATGTGTCGGCAGTCGCTGTGGTGAAAACAGGTTGTTCCAACTTAAGGAATTGTCGAAGAGGTACAGCTTCTTCGCCCGGTGGCGGTTTGATCGCAGAAAGATTTCGTCTGTATTCCGGCAAGCGCACCAACACGTTGCGCAAGAAACCTGTTCGAGTTGCGGCACCACGCAGATCACCGCTCTTCACTGCCGCGTCGAGCGCGGTCACCTGTTCGCGCACTTCATCAGGCCAGACGGATGAGCGCGCTGTGATCTTCTCCACCGCTGATTTTAGAGTTTCAGCATCGCCGCGCTTTGCTGCTGCACGGCTCAACTCCACGAGCGCAGCGAGATTGTCAGGTTGCGCGATCAGTATCTTTTGAATCAGGTTCTGAAATTCTTCAGCGCTCTTTTCTGCGCCTTCGCGCTCGATTTCCTCAGCGAGTTTGTAGATGGCAATCAGATTTGTTTGGTCCAACTCGACTGACTTGCGCAGTTCGGTAATGGCTTGCGCCGTGTTTCCGCGACTGCTTTCGAGCAATCCAACCAGGTAATGAATGTTGCTGTTGTCAGGCGCGAGATCGCGTGCGCGTTGCAGTCGCTCGGCTGCGGTGTCGTAGTTTCGCTGTCGCAGTGCAAGCAGTCCCCAGTTGGCCCAGCCTGCCGGTTCTGTCAATGCGGCTTGTGTAAACTGGGCGAGCTTCGCGTCCGCCTGCACGTCGTGGCCAACCTCTAGCGCCGCGAGCCCAACGTAGAAAGTGCGTACCAACTCGTTGTATTCAGGAGAAGATTTTGGAGGCAGAGTGTTGGCGGGCCGGCAACCGCTGATCGCGAAGAGAAGCGCAAACAGAATTGTGATCTTAAGGTTATTCATAGGACATATAGGACCTACGTCATATAGGACCTATAAAATTTTTAGTTGTACCTTTGCGCGTTTGCGGGAAACTCCGCACAATGTAGCACAATGCGACGTTATAAAAGTGTCCTTGTGCTGCTGGCGCTCGCTGTCAGTATTCTGACAGCCGCAGCTAATCGTCAAACAGAACAGTCAAAAGTAAACACCCGCGAAGATGCCTATCGCTCGAACAATATCGGCGTCGCGTTGCTCGAGCAGTACAAGCATAAAGAGGCGTCCGACGCCTTCAAACGCGCTCTGCAACTCGAACCGGGATTGGCTCTGGCGCGCGTCAATCTCGGCATCGCGCTTTTTAATTTGCCCGACCTGCCCGCTGCCCAAAAGGAATTGCACGCGGCCAGCGTCGCGGTTCCAACGGCGCCGCAGCCCCATTACCTTCTCGGTCTTCTGGCTAAAACGCAAAACCGCGTGGACGATGCGATCGCCTCTTTTCAAAAGGTTCTGCGCCTCGATCCGAACGATGTTGGCGCAAACGTCAACCTGGGCCAACTTTATGCTCAACAACGAAAATATCCCGAAGCGATCGCCGTGCTGCGAACCGCAGTTGCCGCTGAGCCTTACAACGCAACGGCACTCTACAACCTTGGCACCGCGTTGATGCGCGGCGGTCAGCGAGTCGAAGGGCAGAAAGTCATCGCACAATTTCAGGAGTTGCGTCAACGGGGCACAGGCACAACTTTAGGAACAAACTATCTCGAGCAAGGTCGTTACGCTGAAGCGATTGCATCTACCGGCGCCGAGACGGAACTGGTCGATAAACGCACTCCCAGGGTTGCGTTCGTGAATGTGACGCCAGAGGTGTTGCCCTCTGCGGACTGGCCGGCGGAACAAAACGGCGGCGCTGTGCTGCTGTTTGATTATGATTCTGACGGCGACCTGGATCTGCTTGAGATCGGAGGAACAAAACAACGAATAGCGCGCAATGATGGTGGCAAGTTTACTGATGTAACGGCGCAATCAGGAGCGCTTGCAAAAGTCTCGAACGGGCCGGCGACAGCAGCGATCGCCGGCGACTACGACAACGATTCACGTCCCGATCTGTTTGTTCTTCGATCCGGCACGAGCACGCTCTATCACAACGACGGCAACGGAAGTTTTTCGGACGTAACCGCCGCCGCAAAAATTCCAGCTTCTCCTGCAAGCGCAAGTTCAACTGCTTTCGCCGACGTAGATCACGACGGCGATCTCGACATTGTGATCGCGGGTGATCAGTATCTCCTGCTCCGAAACAACGGCGATCGGACCTTCAGCGATCAGAGTGCTGGTGCAAAACTCGCCGGCGAAAAACTGTCGGCGCGTTCGATCGTTCCTACGGATTTCGACAACAGACGCGACATCGATCTCCTTGTTGGTGCAACAGAAAAGATCTCACTCTGGCGCAACATGCGCGACGGAACGTTTCGCGACGTAGCTACTGACGTCGGACTCAGCGTTAATGGCGCGACGAGCGTTGCTGCGGGCGATGTAAATAAGGACGGCTTTACTGATTTTTATTTCTCGACTGGCGACACAGGGCACTTCGCTCTCAGCGACGGCAAAGAACGTTTTCAAATCACACAAGCTCCTGGCAAGAGCGTGGCTTCACAGTTCATCGACTACGACAACGATGGATTGTTGGATCTCATCCTGGTAGTCCCAGGTGGTTTGCGAGTCATCCGCAACACAGGTGACGCATGGCCAGTCGCGCTGGATATGGACATGACGGGCCTTTTCGCACGCCGCAGTGCGCGTGTTCTCGCCTCGGGTGACATCGACGCCGACGGCGATACAGATCTGATCTTCGGGGCTCCGGGTGGAGGTCTGTTGGTGATGCGCAATGACGGCGGTAATTCCAACCGTTCGTTGCGTCTGAACCTCGCCGGGAAGGTCAGCAATCGCAGCGGCGTTGGCAGTAAGATCGAAATACGCGCCGGAAGTCTCGCGCAAAAACTCGAAACCTATTCTGCTGCTCCGGCTCCTGCTCCTGCTGACATTCTTTTCGGACTCGGTAAACGCACGACAGTCGATGCGGTTCGTGTCCTGTGGCCCGCTGGAATCCTTCAATCCGAAACAGAATTTGCGACTTCAAGTGGTCCAACCAAGTTGATGACTCTTACAGAGCTGGACCGCAAGCCATCTTCGTGTCCGTATCTCTACGTTTGGAATGGTGAGCGATTCGAATTCGTCACGGATTTTATGGGCGGCGGCGAGATGGGCCACCTCGATGCGCCTGGCACTTACAACACGCCTGATCCTGATGAGTACGTTCGCATTCGTGGCGATCAACTGCGCGAACGCAATGGACGTTACGAACTGCGCGTGACCAATGAACTCGAGGAAGCGACGTTTGTAGATCGACTTCAGTTGATTTCTGTAGCGCATCCGGCCGGCACTGAAGTTTATCCAAATGAAGGACTTACGGTTCCACCGCAACCATTCAAAATCTTTGCAGCCGGCAACACGCGAGTGCCAGTGGCTATCGATGAGCATGGTCACGATGTCACTGCCAGCATCGCGCGTTTGGACCGCGAGTACCCGGACGACTTTAAACTTCAACCGATCCGCGGCTATGCCGACGATCACGAATTGACGTTGAAACTCGATCGGAATCTGGCGGCGCGCGGCGCATTGTTATTGCTGACTGGTTGGACTGACTACGCATGGTCCAGTGATAACCTTGCCGCATCTCAAAGCGGAAAGACACTTCGTTTGCCCGCTCTTCAAGTGAAAGACAAGCGTGGGCGTTGGAAGACCGTGATTGAAAATGTCGGCATTCCGGTGGGTCGACCTCAAACTGTCGTCGCTGACTTGACCGGGAAGTTTCTCAGCACCAGCCGCGAGGTGCGCATCGTTACCAACATGCGTATCTACTGGGATCAGATCCTTGTTGCAAACTCTGACACGTCTTTCCCAATCCAATCGACTCCGCTCGATCCGTCGATCGCCGATCTGCGTTGGCGCGGCTTCTCTCTCGAACACTCACCTGATGGTCGACAGCCGATGAGCTACGATTACAAAAAGGTGTCGTTCACGTCGCCATGGAAAGTGATGACGGGGCGTTACACGCGCGAGGGCGACGTGCGCGAGTTGTTGCTCGAATCGGATGACATGTTTGTGATTTCAAGACCAGGCGACGAATTGGTTTTGTCGTTTGATGCTTCGCAAGCTGCCGCCGCTGCGCGCCGGATGGACGCGAACGTTCCTCCTCTATGCGGACGGGTACAGCAAAGAGATGGACATCAACTCGGCGAGCCCGGATCAGGTTGGACCACTTCCTTTCCATGGCATGAGCAAATATCCGTACATGTGGCCGGAGCGCTATCCGTTGACGGAGCAGAGACGAAGGTACTTGGAGAAATATAATACGCGCGTGGTCACGTCACCGATACCGCAAAACCATCCACAGATTACACAGATTGATTTTAAATAATCTGTGTAATCTGTGGATGGCTTGGTAAACACTTATGGAACACATTAGGTATTCCGTCGCGGCCTGCCAGACCGATCTGGTGAATCCACTCGATCGACGCGCCATGCGCGCGAACACGGATCGCATGGTCTCGATGATCGACTCCGCTGTCGCCGGCGCTGCTCCGTTTTTACCGGTGCGCCTCGTCGTCTTTCCTGAGTTCGCGCACTCAGCCCCTGTCTTCGAGACGGCAAAAGAACTGATCGAAAAACTCGCCATTCCGATCCCAAACGAGCACACCGAACGCTTACATCAAAAAGCGAAAGAACACGACATCTACATTCAAAGCGGCTCGATGCTCGAGGCCGATCCGAAATGGCCGGGACACGTCTTCAACACCACTTGCCTGATCGGCCCTGAAGGTGTGCTCTACAAGTATCGCAAAGTGAATACGTGGATCCCTTACGAGGTCCACACCAGTCCACATGATTTACCCGATTATGACGAACCGCTGTTTCCCGTCGCCGATACACCAATCGGCCGGCTCGGCTGCGCTATCTGTTACGACTGGTTGTTTCCCGAAGCGATGCGACAGTTGACCGCGAACGGCGCCGAAGTCTTGATTCGTGTCTCTGCTTACATGGATCCGTGGGGCGCGACAGAACCGATGGCGTGGTGGACTGTGGTGAATCGCTGTCGCGCGCTTGAAAACATTGCTTACGTTGTCGCAACCAACCAGGGCGCGAGCTTGAAGCACTATCCACCCTATTCATGGCCGGGCGGCAGTCAGGTAGTAGATTTCGATGGACGCCTGCTGGCCGAAGCGTCGCCCGGACCTGGTGAACGGATTGTCGTCGCTCCGATCGACATCACGGCTTTGCGTCATGAACGTGCGGTGCGGCGCGGTCATCACATGTTGGCCCACCTGCGCACGGAGGCTTATCCGGTTTATCAACAACACCAGTATCCACCGAAGCTCGAAGGCGACGAGGGGTTGAGTTATGAGCGAAACAATCTGTTGATCGACGAGGCGAAAAAGATCAAATCCTGAGGAAGATATTTCGACGGTAAAGAAGCCACATCAGTGCTTCCCAAACCAAAACAAACGCAATCGCGAATGCGAGCGAAGCATTGATGGGCGACGCCCACGAGGCAAACAGGTTTTGGTAAATCCACGTGCCCAGCGTCGTAGCGCCAACCTTAATCTCGCCAAACAACGAAGCCATCAGGCCCGCGCCAACGTACAGCGCAATCGCGTTCATGCCAAAAACTTCAAAAGGCTTGGCCCATCTGCGGTATCCCTTGATGTCGATTAGCCAATAACACAGCGCGAGAAACTGCAACGCCAAACCGCCGGTGAAAAGCACGTACGAACTGGTCCATAAGGCTTTATTGATTGGAAAGAAAGAGTTCCACGCCCAACCGGCGGCGACACAAACCGCGCCGGCAACAAACATCCCCGCCGCTTTGTCGATTCGCGGTTTTTCGGTGCGCAGCCATTGACCTGTGAACACTCCGATCATCGCGGTTGCGATGGCGGGAATGGTGCTGAGCAGCCCTTCAGGATCGTAGACTGCTGCCTGGGCCCAGACGTGCTTCCCGAGCACCACGCGGTCGACATACGAAGGCAGGCTGCCTTCCTTCGTTAGATCGCCGGCGGCGTAACCCGGCGCCGGGATAAACTTCAACATCAACCAGTAACCAACGAGCAGCGCGATCGTGATTGCCACCTGAGTTCTGAGTTTGGCGTTGAGAAAGATGATGGACGCGAAGAAGTAACAGACGGCGATCCGTTGCAGCACGCCCGGGATGCGATACTCGGCGAGCCCGAAATACGGAAAGCCGTTGAGGAAGAGTCCAATCGCGAAAATGATCAGCGTGCGCTTGATGATTTTCAGGTAGAGGTCGCGTTTGCTGCCGCCGCTCTCGAGTCGTTTTCCAAACGCGAGTGGTATTGCGACACCGACGATGAAGAGGAAGAAAGGAAAAACCAGATCTGTCGGCGTCCAGCCGTGCCACTCAGCATGCCGGAGTGGTCCATAGACGTGTTCCCACGTGCCGGGGTTGTTGACGAGGATCATGCCTGCGATCGTGATGCCGCGAAAAACGTCGAGCGACACGAGGCGGTTCGTTTCCGACGGGACTGAAGATGTTGGCATCGGCGCGGCATTCTACAATATGTAGCCACAAAAGGCACAAAATTCACAAAAGAAAACTCAGAATAATCCTTTGTGATTTTTGCGCCTTTTGTGGCTACTCTTCTCTGATCTCGCGGCGCCCGATCTTCCATTGACCATTTTCGAGGTGCATGTTGACGACCTCGGTGGCCTTCCCTTCGCGGCCCGTGCCCGTAAGTCGAAGCGTTGCCCTGTTGTCTTTGATGAACCCGCTCGCTAACTGCAAGTCATCAAGTGGAGCAAACACCTCCAGGAACACCTGACGCTGCTGCGGCGATAGTGATTCGAGATCTCGTTTGATCTTCTCCGCATCCGCGGCCGGAACTACGCTGACCCAAACCGCCATCTTCTCGTCGAAACCTTTAGCCGCGTTCATTCGCTGGATTGCGGCCAGATAAGCTTGCGCAGGTTCGCCACCACCCTGCGGCAGCGCGATGCCGCCGTTCGCCGCTGTCACTGGTCCATTGGAAACCGCTGCCGGAAGCATCGCGGCGTTGAAGAGCAAGTCCACTTTATAGACGCGGTCGCGCTCGTGAATGGGCAACGCTGAAAACATCCGTCCTTCAATCGCGTCCTTGTCGTATTGGACGTAATCGCGTTCGATTCCGGGAATCTCGTCGAACACGTCGCTCGACACTTGCAGGCTCGCATCCTTCGCGTCCTCGGAAAGCTGGCTTACCCACCAGAGACTCGGCTGGCTCCGATCGGTCGGTCCCGTCGTGTTGTAAGTGAAGACGTAACCGTTTCCGCTTTTTTTCATCGACAACAGGTTGTTGGCACTGTCGTCAAACAACACTTTTTCATCGACCGGCTTTTCCGTTAGCCAAACCTTGACCACGTTCTTCGTTTCGTCAAACAAGTCCAACTCAACAAGACGCGCGTAGGCGTGATTGAACTGCACCGCCTTGCCGTCGATCGCGAGTTGACCGCTTGCTTGCCCCGGCGAAAGTTTTGTTGGCGGCTGCTGGTAGAACGCGCCTCCGGTCCATACGTCCGGCCTCACGTTCACGCTGAAGTTGATATCGAACGGCTGTGAGGTGACGTTCGATTTGATCTGACCTTCAACCTTCTCCGCCGAGTTTGACTTCAGTTCGAGAACAAGATTGCCGAAGTCGTAATCGTTGCCGTTGAAGAAAGGCCTGACTTTCGAGTCACTAGCCGATCCACCAACAGGCGCACGAAAGACAACGCCACGAGCGTCACGGTTGTGGAGCACTTCGTCCAACTCCTCCGCTGCGGCCTCAGCGTCGGAACTATCCGCGACGGCGAGTGCGAAGCGTGACAGAGGTTTTTCAAGCAGGACGATCAATACATCCTGTTTGCTTTGATCGGCTGGATTTTTTACGACTCGCGCATATGCTTGCGTGAGAGTTACGGTGTAGGGCTTCTTGTCGTAATTGAAAGTGCCATTAACGACGAAACTCCCCGATACATTGTTCACCGACTCGACGTAGCGATCGGCGGGTGAGTTTGAAACGACTGTGTCGCTCTTCGATGAGCACGCAGCGGTCAACAGGACCAGGATCAGACCAATACAAGGTAAGCGCCTGAACATGCGGAGTAGGATAACAGGATTTCTGTTAAATCCTCTTGCTCTTTAATCATGGCTTCTAACTTGCGGCAATTCTATTGAAGTAATCCCGAGCTGCGTCCAGAGAGATCTCTGACGAAATGAATGCGATGTGGTTATCAGGTCGCAGGAAGACTATGAAGTCGTTCTCTTTTTCAAATATCTCACGCACACGCGTATCGACCGGCACGACCTGACATGCGGCCACGTGGCCGAACTCGCGCTCAAATTCTTCGCAAAGCGACTCGTGTTCGCCGTTGGAGAACACAAGGAGATGAAACTTTGGCTCTTTGAGTTGATCGAAGATGCTTCGGCCGTTCAACAAAAAGTACGGCAGGCGATCTCCGGCTTGCACCTCGTCGGACTCATCCTCGGTGTGGTAACTCAACGTGTGATCGCGATAATTAATCCCGATCTGCGAGATCAAGGGGAAGAACAGTTTTCTGATCGGTTCGATACTGGTTGCAAATCCGGCGATGGTTGGAAAGATCGTCGTGCGAATGAATCCGAGCAGCCAGTTTGAGCCGGCCGCAAACTCGAAGATCCGATCCGTTGACTCGAGGAGTCGCTTGGCGTTCGCGAGCCGTTCTTCGTTATACGTGTCGAGAATACTGTCGGCAGCGAAACCTTTGATCACGAGCGCGAGTTTCCACGCGAGGTTGTAAGCGTCGCCAATTCCGGTGTTCATACCCTGCGCACCCGCGGGACTGTGAATATGCGCCGAATCTCCCGCGAGGAAACATCTTCCTTTTGAAAACTTGTTGACGCGCCGTGAGTGAACCTTGTAAAGCGAAAACCATCTGACGTCCGAGAGCTCGAGCGACAGTTGGGCTTCGTCCTTTATTTGTTTTTCGATCTCCTCGTATAAGACTTCGCCTTGTTCTTCGTTCTTGCTCTCAGGAAAAGTGCCGACGATGCGATAGCGATTCTCGCCCTTCATCGGAAAGAACGCAGTGAACACTTCGCGTGCGAGACAAACGTGGAGCGCATCATGTGCCAACTCCCAATCGACACGCGCATCGGCAACGTAGAACAGTCGCTCAAAAGTGCTGCCTTCAAACGTTAATCCAAGCCCGTGCCTGACGGGACTGCTCGCGCCGTCGCAACCGACAAGGTATTTCCCGTGGACAGTTTGCGATTCACCGGCCGCGGTTTTTATCCGAGCAGTCGCTCCGTTTTGATCGTGCGTGAAGGTCTCGAGCTCGGTTCTCCAGAGAACATCCCGCCCCTGGCTTTGCAAATATTTATAGAGCAGCTCCTCGTTCTTGCTCTGTTCCAACATCAACATGTACGGAAATTGGCTGAGGTCCTTGCCGAAATTGCCAAGGTGAACCTCACCGCGCACTTCACCGCCTTCAATTAGCCGGACCTTGTTTGCGATTTCGCCCTCTTCGATCGCGGGTTGCGCCAGGTCGAGCTGAGCGTAAATCTCCAGTGTGCGCGCCTGAACACCGATCGCTTTTGAAAACCGCGTAAAGCTCTCGTTTTTCTCCACGACCACGAAATCGATTCCGTATCTGACGAACTGGCAGGCCAGCGAAAGGCCCGTTGGGCCCGCGCCAATAATGATTACGTCGGTATTGATTGTGTTCATAGCAATCAAGATATCGTATTTGTGCTTCCGATCCTGAAGTTAGGGAAGTGGGAAAAGGACGGAGGAGATTAACAGAACCGAGCGCGGTAGCGCCGGGTTCATCGAGGGCGGTCACTCCAGGCTGACCGAGCGCGGCAGCGCCGGGTCGATCTCATTCCCTTACGTGCTTCGTTGAGTGAGATCTACCCGGCGCTACCGCGCTCGGTTCTTTGCGCTTCGCTGCGCGTTCGTATTCGGTAATGGCTTGGGCCTCCTTGAGCAGCGCGCTGCGAAACGCCCCAAGCACCTTTAAAAGCAGATCGAGCTTCCTGAGACTCTCACGCCGCGCGCGCACGGTGCCCAGGAAAAACTCGAGCTGAATCCGTCGACGACAATCAGCAATCGTCAACATACAGTGGCCCCACTTGTATTCGCCACCACGACTCGATTCAACTTCCGCAAGTATGTAGGAAGTGTGACCAGTAGATACTGATGCGAGAAATACGCGTTTTCGAAAGAAGAATTTATTCATGTGAGGCCAACTCGATCATTGAATTAATTTTCCGCTTGCGTATAATACGCACTCTCAGCCTCCGTGTCAACGATATTAGTGAAACGTCGTCCTCATTCAGGATGAGAAAGAGGAATAGGAATGGATCTGCTCGACCACATCGCAGCAAGACTCAGAGATCTGCGCGTTAACTACAACAGCGGTGAAGGACTCTCACAGGAATCGCTCGCAACTCACTTGAAAGTTGCTCCAAATACAATCTCGAGATGGGAGACTGGAACGTATCGTCCAAGCGTTAAAGATCTCGAAAAAATCTCACGCTTCTTCGGCGTTTCGATAATCTCGTTTTTTCCGTCTGAGACTGTCGGCGACGACGAAGACGAAAACCTCAAAGCGCTCTTACGGGCTGCGAGACAGTTACATCCCGCAGATTTGGAGGAGTTGAGAAAATACGCCGAGTTTCGCAAAGCGCGCAGCATCTACCAGGGAAAGACTCGCCCTCAGCCGGGTCGAAAAGGGAGTAAACAGAAGTGAACACTCACAGTTACTACGAAGATCTGAAAGCGCTCGCGCGACAAGTGCGCGCAGAGCATGGATTGTCCTCACCACGCGTTCTCCCCGGCGACCTGATGAGGATCTATGCGAAGTATGGAATAGAGCTCGACGAATGGCCGTATCGATTTAGAAATTTGCGAGGCGCGTTTATTAACGATCACCACGGCACCACGATCATGATCGCGAAGGGTTTGCCGAAGGATCCGATGGTTTTCACAATGGCGCACGAACTGAAACATTTCTTCCGCGATCGGGATCTCGGGATTTCTTACTGCGACCAATCGAATTTAAATAAGAGTTTGGAAATCGGAGCGGAGATTTTCGCTGCCGAACTTCTCTTTCCTGACCGCGACTTCATCGCGCAAATGAAGGTGAGGGGGATTCGAACGGATCAGTGTCTGCCAAAGGATCTGATCTGTTTGAAACGTCAGACCGGAACGACGCTGAGTTATGCAGGCCTCGCCATCAAGGCCGAACGGCTCGGGTTCGCGCCAGCGCATTCAGTAACGACGATCAAAACGTGGCGCCGGCTTGAGGCGCTATACAGTCCGCCCGTGCAAAGACGAGTAGGGAGCGTGCAGGCGCAGTAATGCGCCGGCAAAGTACTCCTTTTCGTCTACCGCGTGCGGATATTTTTTCCGCGTTGCGGGCGGCCGGCAGCGCTGCCTCGAGTTGCGAGAGGTCTGAAGATGGGCGTCAATTGGCCGCGCACTTTGGCTTCTTTAAAGGGAACTGAGACTGAAGGCGGCGACTGTGACTCGGCGTGCGAGATCAAGCGTAGCGTTTCGCCTCGTCGTTGCGCATGGCAGCAGTAGAACTTGTTTCGATACTCGATCAGGTATATCGGACGTTCAAACTCGGGCCACGATCCACTTGCGACAGTTCTAACTTTCTGGTCCAACTGAAGCAGACTACCGGGCGGCAGCAACGGCCACATCATCCGGTCAGATGTTCCAATGAGCACGAGTGGACCGCGCTCCCAATCCACCTCGAGCATCAAGGGTATCGGTACATCGGACCAGGTGCTGAGGATGCGATGCATCGCGCTCGAAGGATCTTGTAAGAGGATGGTGAGTTCTCTCTTATCCATAGTTAATGCTTCGACGAAGAAGTTAACGAAACTGATAGCTATGGCGCATTGAGGTTAAATCTTTGTCCGGGATCTCGAACGAGGCTGCAAAAATTTGCCGGAATCCGCAGTCAATACTCAAAAGCCGAATCGCCTCGTGATTTACATTGTTCATGATTCCGGAAAACTTGTTGACATGCCCTGTATCGCCGCATTAACATCCGCGCCCATAAGCAGGACCCGATTTGCAGTTAGACCCTTTGTTAAAAAGGGCGGCCAATGCCCTCGGCAATCCTGACCTGCACTTGTTTTCAATTTTATAAATTGACACCTTCACTCTGAGTGCCTCGGATTTTGTATTCGTGTTGCAACGAGAGTGAACGTACGCGAGTTGATTGAGTTCGCACGAAATTCTAACACGGTCGATCACGACGATCGGGAAAGAAGGAAATGAGACGTTGGCGGTGAATGCAACGGTCTGAGCTACTTCACGGGAAGACCGCTGATCACCGCTAGGTTATTGCGTAATAATTGTCCAGCGCACCTCCTCCCTACAGAGAGTGGCGTTCCGATGTTGTTGTGTTCGCGCGCGGCCCTAACTCATTTATTTTCTTCACTTATCTAAAGATTTTTTCTGAGATCCGCCTCATGAAAATACACATATAGATGTAAACGTTAACTGTTCCGGTCTGAAGCCCCCGACGGGACTAATCCAGAGAGCCCAGAGACGAAATGCTGGATCAGCGCCGAGTGGCAGCACAACCAGATGAGAAGCGTGAACGGTTGTTCACCGAGCGTTATGAAGATCTGCTCGCGTGGGCGCTGCGCTTAACCAATCAGCAACGAGAGTCTGCTGAAGATCTCGTGCAGGATGCGTTTGTCCAGTTCATGCTCGGCCGAACCAAGCTCGAAGAGATTGAAAACATCGACGGTTATTTAAGAAGAATGTTGCGCTATATGCACGTCGCACGAATGAGTCGCTTGGCGCAACTGCCGGATGAGGAGACGCTCTCAGTCGCCGACTATGACACCTGCTGGCTGGGTTGGACGGCAATCGAACCGCCGCGCCGAGTTCAGGCCTCTGAAGAGCTCCATCAGATCTGCACGTACGCATGTTCGAGAAAGGAATCGTCGAAAGCGGGTAGTGTCCTCATACTTCGTTTCTTTCTCGACTATTTCCCGACTGAGATCGCCCAAATTCTGAACAGCTCAAGAGGTTCCGTGGATGAGCTTCAAAGACACGCACGGCGTGAAGCGAAGCTGTTTATGAATGAACCTCGCCGTCTACGTTTTGTGAATGCGAAAAAGGCAGCCGGGCGGCAGCAGATCAAGTATCTGAAATCAGACTGTGATCTGATGCTCGGTTTGCGGAGAATGATCTTTGATTCGTGTACGGGCGAGTGCTTGTTGCAACAGGAACTCGAAGAAATTTATGGAAACGGCAACGGCGATGCGCTTACGACTGCGAAACTCGCGCACATTGTGAGCTGTCCGCAGTGTCTCGATGCTGTGAACAACCTGCTGGGGCTGCCGCTTCTCTCCGAACGTTACCGGAGTGAACCTGCAAAAGAGCCACCACCAGGAGCGGGCGGCGGCGGTGCATCCGGAGGCGGCGCGTCACACGGCGGTGATCTCACCAGGAAGTTTGGACGTCGTCTGCGCGAGACGCACGAACACAAACCTCACGAATTGCGAATCACTGTCAACGGTTTTTGTGTGAGCTCTTTGAAGGTGGGTTCAGAGTTGAGCGAACTGAATCTCAACCTGACACCGGACGAGCCGATCGAGTTTGTCGAAGTTTGCAGTGAACAGGGAGTGCAGCTGCTGTTCTTCAGCGTTAACCCAATCGGACCGCAACCCGAGCAATGGGCGTGGATCGAGCTGAGTGAAGGAAGATCGCTTGAGGCTCGTTTTCGAAATGAGAGCGGCCCGAGTCTCCACGTCGTCTACAAAGATTCGGTTACCGAGAAGGCTTTCGCCACCGGGGAAACACCCGATGTAAAGACTTTGTCCTCACCCCTTTTTGTTGTTCCTGCTGTTGATGAGTCTACTGGATCCAGGCGTGTTCGATCGTGGACCAGGCGGCTGGTTGATTTGTACCGTCGTGTCATTCGACGGCCGCTAGTCGCAGAAGAAACCGAAACACGTACCGACGAGGTTCCCTTTCTAGCGCTGCAAAGCGGCGACCGCGGATATTCGCGTCGTCATTTGGCGGTTTTGGTTGTGCTCGTTTCTGCAGTGCTGATCGCAGGTCTACTTTTCTTCAAAGCGAGCCTGTCGCCGGAGTTAACGGCAAAGGCGTTACTCGAAAGCGCGAATGCGGCCGAACAGAGTGCGCCTCAGGTTCCCGATAAAGTAAGGCGTCGATACGTCCGTCTCGAAGAACGGCGCAGTGCGGAAGGAGCTATAGTTGCGCAACGAAAGATTGAGATTTGGGAGAGCCGGTCGTCGGGCCAACATTCGCGGAGACTCTACGACGAGTCAAACAAGCTCATCGCCGGTACGTGGCAAAAATCGGACGGCTCACGCACGGTCTACCATCATGGGTCGAAGCCACGTCCGGAACCTCTGATCACATCCCCCGCGAACCTGCTTCTCAACCTTGAAGACGTCTGGCAACTCGAACCGTCAGCGGAGACATTTAGCGCACTGATCGCCGAGCCTGCTCTTGTGAGAGTGGAAGAGAGGTCAACAACTTACATTCTCATTTACGACAAGGTACGCGCGATAGGAGCGAGTCTTCTATTAAAGGCCACCCTTACTTTGAATAAGTCGGACCTTCATGCCATCGAGCAGACGTTGCTGGCGCAACGCGGCAACGAATCACGCGAATATCGGTTCGTCGTGGCCAGTGATGAGATCGTACCTGCGAGCCCATCTGTTTTTGAGATCGAAAAGGAATTGATAGGAGGGGCCGTGCAACTTGGCAGGCCCGGAGACTGGGCGCTCCGGGACCTCACCTCTAGCCGTGTCCCTCCGTCGCCCAGCACGTCGACGCCACCTTCGGCCTCAGCAGAGCTGGAAGTCGACGTCGCATACTTGCTCAATCAGGCAAAGGCCGACCGGAACGAGCAAGTCGCCCTCACGCGCAGCGCAGGTGGGTCGCTGCGCGTTGAGGGAGTCGTTGATACGCAGCAGAGAAAAGAAGAATTCCTTAGAGAGCTGGCGCCAGTGAGTAACAATCCGGCAGTCAAGATCGAGATTCGCACCATTGCTGAGGCGGCGCAGCGCTCGTCGCCTACCGGCTCTGTTTCAGTTCATCAAGCGGAAGAAACAACACACACAATCGCCGCAGACAGACAGTTACGCGCGTATTTCGAGAAGCGAAATCTCTCTGGGCAAACTGACGAGGCCATCCGCGATTATTCTTCGAGAATGGTCCAACGCGCTTACAAGGCGCTTTTTCACGCAATCGAACTCAAGAAGCTGGTAAATCGATTTGCGAACGTAGATATGCGCACCGTCGCGCCTGATGCACGAACCAAGTGGCTCCGAATGGTGCACCAGCATGCGCAGGCGTGCGCGCGTGAGACATCGTTGCTGTTTGAGGAAATGCAGCCCGTCTTTTTTCCAGGACCAGTCGCGCGCGTTACCGAAGAGGTCTCAATTGATAGCGATACTGGGCTCGCTCATGCTGTAGAGACGATTCACCGGTTTGCGCTCTTTAATAACGAAGCGATTCGCTCAGCTTTTACGATCTCTGCTCATAGTTCGGACGTCGCGATCAATTCACGCCAATTCCCCAGGTCGTTGCTTAGAGTTGAGAGCGTAGCTGCGCGAATCGGACAGTACGAGTGACTTAAAGTTTTAAGTCGAGGATTTGCCTGAGTTTACCCATAGTCGCATTTTTCCCTCTCCAATGCGATCGAAGTTGTCGAACAGTAAGTTGGATCTTGCTGCGTTAGCTTGCCCCATGCGGAGCGTTACGTGCTTTCGTTACGTGTGAACAGGGCAGTAGTAACGGAAGTAAGGCTGTAACTGACTCGTTCTTTTGCCCGAAAGACGTTGTCCAGACCAGACGAGGAACCGAAAAATGCCCAGATGCCCGGTAGTGTATTTAAAGGTCTTATGCCGTCGCTTTCAATTCTCAAACATAAACAGAGTGAAGACAACATACTCCCGGCTGCCTTCCTACCGCGTTCTGCTCACTGCTTTCTGCCTTCTGATATTGACCTTCTGTCTTCGGTTCCCTGCTTTGGGCCAAACCGGAACGGCCACGTTGAGCGGCAGGGTTACGGACCAGAACGGCGCAGTGGTTTCCGGTGTGAATATCGAGGTGATAAACATTGGACAGGCATTCAAACGGACAGTGACCACAAACGACGATGGCACGTTCGTTGTGACCTCCCTTCCTCCTAGCACTTACATAGTGAAAGTCGAGCGCGAGGGCTTCGGCACGCACGAAGCACCCGACATCGTCTTGAACGTGAATGATCAAAAGGTGCTCAACATTTCTTTGAAGGTCGGTAACATCAGCCAAACCGTTCTGGTTGACGGAAGCTCGCTCCTGGACGAATCGCCCGCAGTGGTTACGACCGTCGACAGGCCGCTTGTCGACAACATGCCCCTAAACGGCCGCAGTTTTCAATCGCTCATGACACTTAGCCCGGGAGTTGTCCTAACTAAGGCAGGTGGAGCAGAACTGGGCCAGTTTAGCGTCAATGGTCAGCGCGCAGATGCGAACTACTTCACCGTCGATGGAGTTAGCGCCAATATCGGGGTTCTGGCGGCGAACGTGAGTCAGCCCACTGGAGGTTCGCTGCCCGGTTTCTCGGTTTCCGGCGGCACCAACAATCTTGTGTCAATTGATGCCTTACAGGAATTTAAAATACAAACGTCCACGTACGCGGCTGAATTTGGACGCCAGCCTGGAGCTCAGGTGCAAGTGGCGACACGTTCCGGAACGAATGAGTTTCACGGAACGCTTTTTAACTACTTTCGCAATGATGTGTTTGACGCAAACAATTGGTTCATCAATGCTCGTCGTCTTCCCAAGCCGGCAACGAGACAAAACGACTTCGGCGTGGTAATTGGTGGGCCAATCCTCCTGCCCCGCTTTGGGGAAGGTGGACCATCGTTCTACAGCGGCCGCAATCGAAGTTTTTTCTTTTTCTCTTATGAAGGCCAGCGACTGCGCCAGCCACAAGCTGTGTCGACCGACGTCCCGACATTGACGTCCCGACAGAACGCGCGTCCTGAGCTTCGACCTTTCTTGAACGCTTTTCCGCTCCCAAACGGCCCCAACCGACTTAATCCTGTAACTGGTCTCCCGAACGGATATGCGCAATTTAACGCGAGCTTCTCTATACCCTCGAGTTTGGATGCAACCAGCATCCGAATTGATCATGTGGTGAGTAACAAGCTGACACTGTTCGCGAGGTACAATCATGCTCCGTCTGAAACAATTACTCGCGGGAACGCTGGAAGCCTCAGTGTAATCAATCCAAACAAGGTCAAGACGCAGACTCTTACAATCGGAGCCATCTCGCCGTTCTCGCCGATTCTAAGTAATGATTTTCGTTTCAACTGGAGCAGAAATAGCGGAAAGAGTTCGTTCGAGTTCGATGGTTTCGGAGGAGCTTCGATACCGAGCGACTCGGTCCTTTTACCGCCGTTTACGTCAAGTCAGGACGCACAGTTGAACTTTTTCCTGCTTGATGCGTTCGCTACCGGTTCGACATTCATTTATGGACGGTTGCTGGATAATCTCCAGCGTCAACTGAACGTCGTGGACAGCGTCTCGTCCGTTGCCGGCAAACATCAATTGAAATTTGGAGTGGATTACCGGCGTCTGTCTCCCGTAATTGCGCCGCGCACCTATGTTCAAAACATTAATTTCACTTCCATCGCGCAAACGGTTACCGGTGTTGTGAGCGGTAGTGTCTTTAGCGAAGTTGCATCTCGTGAACCGGTGTTCACAAACTTCTCTTTATACGGACAGGACACATGGAGAGTAAATGAGCGGCTAACGATCACTTATGGACTTCGCTGGGAGGTCAATCCACCTCCCAGTGAGAAAAATGGAAACCACCCCGCCACGGTGAGTGGGTTGGAAAATCCAGCTACTGCTACCCTCGCGCCTTTTGGGACGGCGCTTTACTCTACAACATATGACAATTTCGCACCCCGCGTTGGCATCGCGTACAGAATACACGACACCATACTTCGGGGCGGCGTTGGTATCTTCTATGACCTTGGACATGCCACGGCTGGCGCACCTTTTCAACTGGGAATGTTTCCATACGCTGCCAGCAGACAACTCCCCCCTTCGACGTTGTTCCCATTGAGTCCGGCGGCGGCGGCACCGCCAGTTGTTAACATCACTTCTCCGGCCGGCCTGAACGTCACGGTCTTTGACCCCAATTTCACATTACCCAAAACGTACCAATGGAATTTCGCGGTCGAGCGTCCTTTGGGGCCAAACCAAACCGCGAGCGCCTCGTACGTGGGTGCGGCCGGACGTCGACTACTGCGTCAGGAATCGATCAGTAATCCAAACCCGACCTTTTCAACGATTACGGTCACACGTAACACCGCGACATCCGATTATCACGCTCTACAACTGCAATTCCAGCGACGTTTATCGAAGGGGCTGCAAGGTCTTGCCTCTTATAGCTGGTCCAAATCGCTCGACAATATATCCGCGGACTCTTTCGTGGGCACTCCTGGAGATAGAATCGATCCGCAACTCGATCGTGGGCCGTCCGACTTCGACATTCGGCACGCTTTCAATGGCGCTGTTATATATGCGATTCCACGTCCCTCAGCAGGGCGGTTACGCAATGCCATTCTCAGTAATTGGTCGATCGATACGATCTTCACAGCTCGCTCTGCAACCCCGGTGAACGTGACAATCCGAAGAAACATCGGTTTCGGCACTTTCTTTTTTCGGCCCGATCTCATTCCCGATATCCCTCTCTACCTTGATGACCCGGCTGCGCCAGGAGGCAGGCGCTTTAACAATACTCGCATTCCGGGCAATACGAGGCAGGTTGGACCATTCTTCGTTCCAGCCGAGAACAGGCAAGGCACCCTTGGACGTAATGTTCTGCGCGGGTTCCCTGTCTACCAGGTGGATTTTGCGCTTCGCCGTCAGTTCAATCTCACCGAAAAACTTAATCTTCAGTTCAAAGCTGAGGTGTTCAATATTTTCAATCATCCCAACTTTGCAGATCCTGTCGGTAGCTTGGGAACCAACTTACCTACGAATGCGCAATTTGGTCTTTCGGACAGAATGTTTGGAGCAAGCCTGGGAAGTGGCGGGACGACTGGTGGGTTTAATCCGCTCTACCAGATCGGTGGTCCAAGATCGATCCAGCTATGTTTGAAGCTCCAGTTTTAAATGCAGTCCATAAAACGGGGGTGAACATTCGAATGAAGCTCCTGCTCGTCCTGTTCGTCACCTACTGTTTGTCCGCTCTGACGTCGTCGAGCGTACAGGCTCAGAACACGAAAGTCGCTCCACTTCCTCTGGAAGAGGCCCTGAACGCGCTTAGATTCGGGTTCTCCCCTATTTCCGTCTGCCCAACGGACCAGCGCTGGATCGTCTACCAGCTCCGGAACGTTAAGCGAGCAGAGTCGCTTGTTGGAAGATTCGGCTACTCGACGAGCACCGGGGTGCCAGTCTCTCAAACGGATGGTGATATCTGGATCACCGATATCGATTCCGGTGTGGCGAAGAATTTAACTGAAGGAAAAGGATCCAACTGGGCGGCTGTCTGGTCTCCGAATGGCGAGTATCTGGCTTTTTATTCTGACCGCAGCGGCCAATCGAATTTATGGGTGTGGGAAAGACTGACCGGTAAGCTCCGCCAGATCTCCAATGTCGTACCACGCCCTTACATCTTCAGTCCTTATGACCTGCCCATCTGGACGCCCGACAGCAAAAGCGTTTTAGTAAAAACATTTCCCGAAGGAACTACGTTTCCGCTCGTTACCGAACAAAAAACTACGGAAGATTCGGCCGAGACCTCCAAGGGTGTCGATCTCACTGTCTTTCATTCGGCGGCAGATCCAAAGCGAGCCGAATCACCTGTGCCGTGGGCAACAGGCGCTCTATCGGCGAACGATTTAAGCGAAGCCGCGGCAGATTTTGCTCTGATTACGGTTGCAACCGGCAAGGTGGAGCGTGTAGCCACCGGTTACACGCCTGCGGGTTTCTGGATGTCGCCGGATGGACAAAAGATTGCCTTCCTTAACGTAACGGGCAAAAAGGATTCATGGAGCCTGTTCGATCTCGTTATTGTGTCGTTATCCGATAAGCGTAATCAGATCATCAGCTCCGGTATTCAACAAACCATCTTCGGTCTGACTGTCGGGTGGGTTCCGGACAGTAAGCGACTGGTTTATTTATCTACAGGCGACTGGTTCTCAGTAGCTGCAACAGGTGGAGTTCCGCAAAAGCTAACCCAGACATCGGATCCGACGGTTGGTTTCGCTTTACCTCAAACAAACGTTTGGGATGCAAGTGGCAACTCGTTCTACTTTGTGACCAACAATTCTGTAAGGAAGGTTTCTTTATCCACCAATTCGACAACCGAAATCGCGAAACTCCCACACAAGAGAATGCTTCGGATCGTTGCGCCTCGACACTCGCGGCCTTCGTGGTCACCAGATAAAGGCGGTTTCCTCGTTGTCGCAACGCGCGACGAGCAAAGCAAACAGGCGGGTTTCTACACGATCGATCTTTCGACCGGAAAAGCAACTCCGTTAATTGAAGCGAACATGGATTTTGGAGATTTTCCCACTCCTCAAATTGAAGTTGCGCAAAGCAGAGACGATATTCTTTACATCGTCGAAAACGCACAACACTCTAAAGACATCTGGATCACTAAAGCCGATTTCAGTGGACCGCCACGCCGAGTAACGAAGAGCAATCCTCTCTTTGATGGATATGTGATGGGAGAGAGTCGACTGATCGAGTGGGTTAGTGCCGATGGCGTTAAGCTCCGAGGTGCATTGCTGCTACCAGCTAACTATCAGACGGGTACCCGCTATCCGCTTATCGTTAACGTGTACGGCGGCGAGATCATGTCCAACCGTGTAAATCATTTCGGGTTCAGTTGGTCACCCGTTCTCAATATGCAACTCCTTGCTACGCGCGGTTATGCCGTACTCCTGCCCGATACTATTCTGCGCCCTGGTACTCCAATGACGGACATCGCCAACTGCGTTCTGCCAGGCGTAAACAAGGTGATCGAAATGGGAATTGCGGACCCGCAAAAACTTGGAGTGATGGGAGCCAGTTATGGCGGTTATAGCACTTTGGCTTTGATTGTGCAGACGACTCGCTTCAAGGCCGCTGTCAGCGACGCTGGACTAGCCAATCTTATCGGTATTTACAGCCACATGATGCGATCAGGAGAGGCAGGATACATCGGCTGGGCCGAATCCGGGCGAGGTAATATGGGCGGCTCATTGTGGAAGTATCGAGAGAGGTTTATTGAAAATTCTCCGCTCTTTTACCTTGATAGGGTACAGACACCGATCTTAGTCCTTCAGGGAACAGACGACGAAGCGACTCCTAAGTTTCTGGCTGACGAACTTTTCGCATCACTTCGACGCCTGGGCAAAGAAGTCACTTATGTAAGATATCAGGGCGAACGTCATACTCTGCCAAACTACACCCGCGCCGCTCAAATAGATTATTTGACTCGAGTCTTCTCCTGGTTTGATACCTGGCTCAAGGGGGACCGAGCCCAACCTGACATTTCGAAACAATAATCAAAATCACCTTTCAGATACTTGTCGAGAAACTTGAGGATAGAGTCATAGGCAATGATCCGGTTAGCTTTCCTTGTTATTCCGTGCCCTTCATCTTCGAATACCAAATACTCTATCGTGCCGTTTCTTCTCTGCACTGCCGCGACCATATCATCCGCTTCCGCTCGAAGTACGCGCGGATCGTTAGCTCCCTGCACGATCATTAAGGGGTTTCTTATGTTGTCAGCATGAAAAAGTGGCGAGATTGCTCGCAATGTAGCTTGCTCGGTCCGGGGGTCGCCAATTTTTCGGTAGTAAAGTTCAAGGCTTGGTTTCCAATATGGCGGAAAAGATTCCATCATGCGCAGCCAATTGGAAATGCCAAACAGATCAACTCCGCACGCGAACTCGTTTGGGGTAAACGCCATCGCAGCCAGCACAAGATAGCCGCCATAGCTCGCTCCGATGATTCCGATCTTAGTCGCATCGACGAAATCGAGCGATGACAGGTATCGCTTGCCTTCAACACAGTCCCGCAGCGGATCCTGAGCATGCTTGCCATCGTCAGAGGCGAGAAAACTCTTCCCATACCCGGCACTGCCACGGTAATTCACCCCAAGGATCGCGTAGCCGTGGTTAACCAGCAGTTGAATTCTCGGACTGTAGCCCTTCCTCGTTTGACCACCGGGTCCTCCATGTACCCATATCAAGGCCGGCACCTTATTATTCTTCGTCGCCTGATAGGGTTTCCAAAGAAACGATGGGATTTCAAGACCATCGAATGACGTGTAATTTACGCTTTTAGACTCAACCAAATCGTTCGCGTCAATTGCGGGACTAAGACTCTCAACTAATTTTCTGAGTTTTGCCGAAGCAAAGTCATAGACGTAGAGAGTGCTGGGATTCCGATCACCGCCGACGTAGAACGCCATCATCCGCTCGCTCTTCGAAAAGGTTACCGATTTGATATCACCTTCTCGAAATCGTCGTAATTCAACGTCTTTGCCTGAATAACAGTCGGTGATGCTGAAAGCGGTTCGACCGTCTTTATCAGTCAGTATCATCTGATACTTTCCATTTTGAGAGAATCGAACAGCCTGCACGTTCGCCGTCGTACTGTAAACGACCCATCGCTCGTCGGTGTCCAGGTTCAAACACAACACATAGGCAAACTCACAGTTCTCATCTGATAAATAAAACAGGTTTTTGGAATTCGTATCGAAGCAAGCCGGTCGCATAGCAATCTTTCCTTCATGAGCGGTGATGTTGCGCATCTCCTTTGTCTCGACGTTATAGAGGTAAACATCCGATTCAGAACGGGTGCCTCTCTCAAAAGCAATATACCTTCGGTCGTTCGACACCGAGTGGCACCTGAATCCCTCTGTATTTTCGAATAGCAGATTGCTGGTGAAGTTCGACAGCTCCATTTCGTAAACGTCGAAGTACCGACAGTCGCGTTCATTGGACTCGTAGTAGAGGCGGCTACCATCAAAACTCCAGCCCATAAACCTTGCTTTTACGCGGTCGCCGGTAGTTAACTCGGTTTCGTTTCCGTCTGTATCCAAAACATAGAGATGATGATTTTCGTTTCCGTAAGCATCACGCACAAAGAGGATTCGATCGTCATGTGGAAAATACGAAACAGCATAGATAGCGCGTGAGGTTGAATGCGTTAATTGACGAGGTGGACCACCATCGATCGGGACGGCGAATGCGTTAAGTACTCCCGGTTTGCTGCTCGTGACGAGGATTGATTTTTCGTCGTGCGAGAAAGAGCTATTGATGATGCTGAATGTCTCGAAGAATTGCTCTGCCGTGTATTCCTTGACCTGTCGCATTTTCCGCGCCGGCTTTACTGTTGGATCGACCCGCTTCAATTCGATTGAATGTACCCGCTACGCTCAACGGCTTCCAAGAGTGTGAGCATGCAGACGAAACTCTCTGCCTTTAGCTTATGAGATAGCGGGTACATCCATAGAGATGGGCTTGTTAGGTGTGCCCTACCTGTTTCCACCCTACTCGTCGAAATCGTCAAGGGTGTCGGCAACTGAGTAATTCTCAACGCCAAAATTGTCGATCGGGGTAAGGTCTGGCTCTTTCTGGCTCAGAATCGCCTCGTGAGCTTTTCCAAATTCAATTACCTCGGATGCTTCGTAATTGTTTCTCATGGTCATTCCTTCCTTTCAATTTCGTCTAAACTCTGTTGAAGCGTGAAGACATTGGCATCTGAAAATTCGACACCAATGCTATTCGTCAAAGTCATCGAGACTTGGAGCGTCAGTACGCATCGCAACGCCAAAGTTGTCGGTCGGCGTATCAAGCTCTTTTTGACTCAGAATCTCATTCTGAGCTTTGCCTACTTCGGCAACCTCCGGTTTTTCATAGTTGTTGGTCATCGTGTTTTCCCTCCTTTCTTGGTAATTCCGATCGCGTAAGATGAGGACCAGGAATTTGCTATACCACCGCAGGTTCAAGCGGCGCCCATGTACCACTGCTCTTAGCTTTCGCAAAAGCGTTTCCACTCTCCATTGCGCGTAACCAGATTTCCAGCGGTATGATTTTCAAAAACAAAGTCGTATTAACCTCACATCCCATTCGAGCTTTGTTGAGTTCTGCTTTAAATTTTGCCCCATCGATATATCCGTATGAGCAAACGCGCGGCTCCTCAAATAGTTGGTTCAACCACCAGAATTCGCGGATCACTGCTCTGAAGAATGCTTCGGTCGGATTTCCCTTGCTCTGGCGCTTCAAAGTTTTTTCGGGGAGTAAATTTCGAAGCGAACGACGCATTAGCGTTCTCGTTTCGCCGGGGCGCACACGCTGTTCAAAAGGGATTGCCTGCAGAAACTCCACTAGCGGGCGATGTAAAAACGGATAACTTACTTCGATATCACCGATCTCTCGTCGATAGCCGGCCGCAATACTCTGAACGGCTGATACAAATCCACGGGCCTGCATTCGTGCGCTTGGCAAGCGGCAACCAAAAACGTCAGAAGCCCCGCGCATCCTGTCATAAAGGTTGACCCGCTTTGCGAAATCCGGATTAAACCAACGGGATTTTTTGAGAACTCGGCTGTTGCTCAATTTGAACTGCATCTTTTCAGACAGACAGGGAAGGATTGAATACTTCCAGAGCAGTAGCGGGTATGGTTTATTGAGAGACTGACTCCAGACTTTGAGACTGCGGTGGAGTTGCAACGGATGGAACTCAAAGAGAAGGTCCGCGAGTTCAGAGGCGGGACTAGTGCCGCAATTAAGCATTTCGTCGCCGCCTTGTCCGCTTAGTAGCACGCGCGCTCCACTACCGCTCATCGCCGAACACAGCGCACGGTGATATTCAAACGAGATAAGGCAGAGGTTTATTGTGCCCGTAGGTACCGCTTTAATTGTGGACGAAAGCAGTCTGTATTCTTCTTCCGGCAAATGATGACCGGTTCGACCCGTTTGATCCTCAACGTACCGGATGAACTTACGCTCATCAGAGGTGGGCGACTCGTCAAAGACCTGAGAAACAGTTTCCAGCCGAGGGCATTGCACTTCTTTGTTGGCAATGATCTGATCGCCAACACACACGATTGTGGAACTATCAAGGCCACCACTTAAATCGGCGAACACTGGACCATCGGCCCGAAGAGGCGCACGCACGCCTTCTCGGAGCAGGTGAAGAAAGTGCTCTTCGTATTCAGTATCAGTCTTGTATCGAATTTGGCGGGATGGGTTAAGGCTCCAGTATCTCTCCTGACGCAATTGTCCACTTGTAACTTTAGCTATGCAGCCAGGTTGCAAAGCGTGGATCTGCTTGTAAGGAGTTAACCACGGTTCCGGATTCTGAGCTAAGTACCCGGCAAGATATTCCTCGTCTACTGCGAGCGAAATCCCGTCTATATCCAGCAACGGCAGGAGTTCTGACGAGCAAATCAAACTTTCACTGTTCTGGTGGTAATAGAGAGTCCGTGCTCCTATATGATCTCGCGCCATCAGCACGGTTCGATCAGCAGGGTTCCACAGGATGAGCGCGTATTCGCCGATCAAGTGCGCGGGAAACGTATCTCCCCACCGCTCGTGCGCGGCCATTGCGATCTGAATATCTGTGATGTTGATCTTTTCGCCATAGAGAACATCACGCAGTTGATTAAGTAACTCTTCTCTGTTGTCTATCCGAAGATCCGCTGTCAAAATTCGGCCATCCGATGCCACTAGAGGCTGCTTTTCCAAACGTGATTCACGGTTCGTATGAAATGCCCGGTAACACATCCCCAGGGGGCCGCGGATTACGAAATCTCCACCGTCTGGACCACGTAAGGCCAAGCCCTCCCACAGCTCAACCAAAGGCGCACGATCGAGAGGCTTACCATTAATGTTGAAGATTGCACCGATTGCGCTCATGTCGATTCACACTCGTCGCAGCTCGAGATATTTCGCCTTCACACGTTGACTGTCGTTCACAACTTCACCATTCACTTCTGCCCACGCATGCGCCTTCGGCGGAAACTCCTGGGCCGCCAGTACCATCTCTGCCGGCACGCCGCGACGTCGCAGGAGGCAAGTCACTACAGCTGAATGTTGCAAGCACATCGCTTTCTTGGGGTAATACATCTGCGCACGGTCCACAATGGCGCGGACGCGTCTGCATAACTCGAAATCTGTTGTGTGGGGCTCGGATGTGGGCCAGTGCTCGACCTTTTTGACCACTGACTGAAATCCACGAATTTTCAAGAGAAGATCGAACGCAAGGAGACCTATGAAGGCCGCGACAGTTTCGCGTTTCGATAGCTGCATGTCGCCTTCAATCGATCCGCGTGAGAAGGTTGAAACTTGATCTGCGTGCGAAGTGATCTCGCGATGCTTTGCTGCTGTCGCGACTGTACTCGACGTTGTACCGCTAACATCTCCCTCGATGAAATAAACCTCTTCACCGCGCGCATCCGTTTCTATCCGGACCAGGTTCATTTCGGCGATCTTCTTTAGGAAGCGAGACGTGTCATCGCGAAGCTGCAGTCGTGATACTTCGTACCGCAATTGACCTTCAGCGTTAATTGCATCGAACTCCTCACCCAGTTTCCGCACCAGGTCATCAACCGTAAGACCCGATTGATTTTCCTCCAGCACCATCCACGTCAAAGCGCCAACCCCGTTCAGCTTGCAAATGCGATCGTCGGAGATAGAGAGCAGAACACTACCGTCCTTGTGCCTTCGTGCTTTTTCCGTGGATGAGAATTCGGAAATTGGAACTGAAATTGTAGATGCCATCATTTACCTTAGGACCGAATGGTGGTCACCGAGTATGCCGGCAAGCGCCTAAGGAGCTTGTTAGCGCACTATGTGTTCTGAGGGGGGATTAATTGGATTGTCGTTTCGAGAGTTAATCTACGCTTCTACAAACGATCAGCACAAAAAGATTTCGCGATCGCTTCGAATTAAAAGCAAAAGAAAATTTGTTGAGATTATGACGGCTTCACAAAATCTGCCGCAACCTCCTCCTGCTTATAATTACAAGCAAAGGAGAGCGAACTGTCAGAAGCTGCGTCAATTATTGTGCCGTACTGCATTTGGACCACACGGTTGGCCCACTGCGTGGGAAGGGGACGATGGGAAATGACGATTGTCGTTATGTTCTTTAAGTAGCTATCCAACTCTGATAGCAAGCGCTTTTCCGTTTGTGCGTCCAACGCTGAAGTGCATTCGTCAAGAATGAGAATGCGCGGACGTTGCAGTAAGGCTCGCGCCAGTGCCACACGCTGACGCTCGCCTCCGGAAAGCCTGTTTCCGCGCGGACCGAGTGGTTCGTTCCATCCGCGGGGCAGTCTCTCGATCAAAGTTTCGAGCTGCGCGAGGCTCGCAACCTCTGCAAGTTCTGCCGCAGTTGCCGCCGGGTTTCCGTACAACAGATTCTCTCGCAATGTAAGGTCGAACAACACCGGGTCCTGTGGCACAAAGATCACCGACGACCGCAGACTTTTGAGTTCAATATCACGAACGTCCACGCCACCTATCGAAACTGTCCCCTCCCGCGCATCGTAAAGACGTGCTAACAATCTTCCGATCGTGCTCTTGCCATTACCGCTCGTACCTGCGAGAGCCACTCGCTCGCCGGGATTCACACGCAAACTAACAGCCTTGAGAACGGGCCGCTCGGGATCGTAATTAAACGAAACCTCGTCGAGCTCGACTGTTGCTGGTATATCAACCTGTAGCGCGACTGCTCCAGGACGATCGCGTAACATCTCTACTTCCTTAATTTCCATGAGACGCCGCACACTCGCACCTGCGCGCTGAAACTTCGCGTAAAGCTCCATAACACCATAAAGCGGAACAAAGAGTTGGAGGGTATATCCGTAGAACGCAACCAGCCCGCCCGCAGTTAGAGTTCCAAGAATTACTTGATAGCCGCCATAGAAAAGCACTGTGGCCATGCCAAGCACGATGATCAGGGAAAGGAGAGCGCTGAAGAAAAGTTCGCTGCCGCGGCGCTTCATCTGTGAACGTACGGCCGCACTCGAAATGCGCGCAAAACGACGTGCCTCTCGTTGTTCGCAGGAAAGCAGTTGTACTTGTACGATCGCCGAAAGGTGCTCTTCCAAAAACTCAATTACCTTCGCCGATTGCTCCTGCACTGAATCCGACGCTTGCCGTAGACCGTTATGAAAACGTCGCCGCACGATTATGAATAACGGTATCAATGGGATTATTACTGCGGTTAGGCGATAGTTGAGGACCAGCATCGTCGTCAGTATTAAACTGAACACTGTGAACATTCTCAGTGCACTGGGAATCACCTCGCCGCTCAAAACGGAAACCTGGTCAACGTCGACTTGAAGACGATGCAAGGTATCACCCACCGGTTTGTTGTCATGATACTCGGCAGAGAGCCGTTGAAGATGACGAAGCAAACTCAGCCTGGTACGAAACGTCATCTTTTGGACAGCGCGGAAATTCAAAATACCAGCAACACTGTCAAATCCCAGACGACCGACATAAGTGAAGAAGAACGCCGCCGCAACCAATGGCAACCAACTCAGACTGCGGTTCGGAATAACGTTATCAATGAGGAACCTTACTATTAGGGGGTCAATCAGAAGCAAAATGCTTGCAGCGACAATACACAGGTAGCTGCCGAGATGCAGGCGAACAAAGGGCTTCACTTGCGATACAAGCCACCAAAATTCGCTGTACCGGTTCATTCGCATCGTGATCTACAAACGTGTCGTCGGCGACTCTAGGATAGGGCGGTCGTATGGATTAGAAAGACAGCATCAACTGCTTAGAATTCGAAGCAGCAGGCTTTTTTCCAAAACAAACGTCTCAAAATCACCTCAAGAATCAATGAACGTTTGCTTACAATCCCAAGCAACGCCGCTTAGACTTAGCCGGCTCTGACTCCTCTTCGACACAACTTGTGCTATAGGCAATAACGCGACCCACGATTTCTGCCTCTCGAGGATATGTAAGTCGTCGCACGCCGACAGGCGATGAATGATGTGGAATGATTAGCAACTGATTGCCTTGCAATTCGCACCAACCGCATGCGTACGCGTTTCTCAGTTCTATGAAGTAGACCGGCCGTTCATATTCATTTCGCCAAGCGCCGGTAAGGACCCGGTCCTGTCTAGTATCAATTTTCAAAAGCGCATCTGGTCTGATCATTGGATACATCGTGAGATCAGCTAACCCCAGATGCCCGTAGATGATGTGAGGTACACACTCTTCGGCAGCCGCCGGTTGTCTCGCGTTGATCGACAAACTCGTTTCCAGTCGACCTCGAAGCGTGGAAGTTTCAACCGGCGCCTGAATGTTCGCCTTGTGCGAGATCAACTGCGTGAGGTGCGGGTTTGCAACGGGTTCGTATTTCTCCTTCTCATCTACGTCGACGTTGTAGAGTCGAAGAAGATCGAGAAAGTTAGCGTGATAAATCACACTCAGGCTGAAGAGCTTGCAGATGCTTGGCTCGGAGACGCCATTCTCGAGTTGGGCCAACCAACCATTTGAAATGCAGAACCGCTTGTCGCCTTTGGCGTCGGCAATTCTTCTACTTGCCTGTTCGACTTCGCGAACAGTGATGTTGTGTTTGTTACGAAGGCTCTTAAGCGCTTGACCCGCTGGCACAGTAATCCTCGCAAATTATTCGTCGCGAAGTACTAACCTTCTGGGCCCCCGTGAAATTGTCGTTCAATGTTCGGTGCAGTGTACGCCCGCGCATGACAACTGGCAAGAACAGAAAGTTTTTTGTCCGGCATGCGCGGAAGACTAAGCAGGGAGGTGTGTTAAAAACCCCGGTTTCGTTGCTGGTTGTGGAAGATCGTAGCGCGCGACGCCTGACTTCAAAGAAACTTCCTTCGGAGCTGCGCAGCGTTCAGTAGACGAAGTCTCATGCAAATACATGAATCAGGCGAAGTTATCGTGAACACATTTGTTTCCGATGCCGGATAATGAACTTAATGCGCCGGATACAACACGCCGATGACCTGACCAATGATCGTGATCTCATCGCGATTGAATTCTTCGCGAATATTTCCTGACCCGGATGCGGAATCAAAACGATCTTGTTTCCCTGGACCAGTTCGGCGTAAACGCACGTGAGGCCGTTCGGCGTCAATACATAAAACAACTCGCGCTCGTGAAAGCTCACGTTCTCTGCTGGTTGTACTTTGGTCAACAGCTTGTTCACCAACACACGACTGCCTGGTGGAACGACAGGCGATGCATTTGTGTCGTCGTCACCAATCACGACATACGACAGGTGCGGCGGATAGAACGAACTGAGATATTCGACTTCAATGTTTGCCCACCGCTTAACAGCACCTTCAAGAAACTGCGTATCTTCGAGCTTCGCATCGTCGCGCAAGATCGGCACCTTTATTTGTCGTTGACGCGTCACTGCATCAATCGGCACCTCGTGAGTGCGCGCATGATTCACTTCGAGCTGTTCGTTAAACTGGCGTTCAGGTTGCAACCCAATCGCCGCGTCCATGTCAGCACGCGAAAGGTTCAGAATGATTCGCAACGTATCGAGTTTTGCTGTTCCGGGCTGGCGAATACTTCCGCTGATGATGTTGCCAAGCGTCGACTTTCCTATGCGCATGTCGGAATTGTTGTTGAGCTTGGCAAGTCGTTCGCTTTCTAAAACGACGTCTTTGTAGCTGAGCCCGAGCAGTTTCATTGCAGCCAGTATCAAATTGCCGAGCGGCGCGTTAGTCAGTCCTTGCGGCCTCCCGCGCTTCGCTTCTCCGGCACGCTGTCTTCTTTCATCGTGGAGCGCTTCGCTCCTTGATCTTTCGAGGCGCAACGTCCTTCAACGCTTCATCCAACATCGAACGCAACCTGGATCTGATCGATGGGCTTCGTGACGTATCCATACGCCTGGCGCAAGCCCGCTTCGAAAGCATCCTGGTGAGCGACGTATCCTGTGATGATGATGATCACCACCTCAGGCGATCGCTTCTTCAATTCTTCGAGGATCGAAATTCCAGATCCGTCAGGCAGCTTTACGTCCAGCAGCACGGCATCCGGCCTTTCGCGATCGACCATCACAAGTGTTTCCGCCAACGATGCTGCCTCAAACGTGCGATAACCCCACGTACTCACCACCTCACCCAGCGTGGAACGGATCGTTTGATCGTCATCCACGATCAGCACTTTTAATTCAGCAGAAGGCGACATAAGTCTCCGATCTCCAACGTTGCAGCCGGGAGGTAATCGTCAACCAATGCTGGGCCTTTAAAAAGGTATAGAGACCTTCATTTCACGTTCTCAGCGAGGTTGGGTTGAGAACGTATCGGCAGGGACAATACAAACGTCGAGCCACGGCCACTTCTCGTTTTGAAAGTGATGCGACCGTGGTAAGTGGCGGCGGTGCGTCGCACAGCCGCAAGACCAAGACCAGTTCCTTCTCGTTTAGTTGTGAACAACGGCTCAAATATTCGCCTGCGAATCTCAAGAGGAATACCGCAGCCAGTGTCAGTTACTTCAATCATCGCTTCGCCATCACCGTTTGCCCAAGTCTGCGACGCAAGTAAATCGTAACTCTACCGTCTCCATCAATCGACTCCATAGCATTCAAGACGAGATTCAAGACTGCATCCTCTATGCGTCCTGAATCCAGTTGCATGACGAGAGGCTCTGTCGTCTCGTCGATGAATTCAACTGCAATTTTCCTGGCTGGATGATTTTTGGTCGACCGCAACCGGTGAGTAGCAACCAGAACGACGCGACTAATAAGTTCGCTCAGTGAGCACGGTTTATTATTGAATATGCGAGGTCGGGAAATGTCCAGGAGTTCTCGTACACGCTCATCAATCTTCATCACTTCGTGACGGACTGCTTCCATCCATTCACGTTCCTGTCGTGTGAGTTGACCGCGCTGCAAAAACGCTTCCGCGACTCCTTGGATGGCCGCGAGAGGATTTCTGATCTCGTGCGCCAGATTCGCGGCAGCGAGCTGCAAATCATCAGAGGGCTCATTCGACTGGAGCACAGCCGGAGCGCGTCTAATTGTCCCTGAGGTTCGTTCGTCCACAGCCTGGCCCATAGCTAATGAGGTTGGCGGACGGCTATGGCTCGAACATGCACGAGACACAGTCCGGGGGGAACCGCGTTCTTCAACCAAAGTTGTCGTTTCTGGGAGTTCAGTAAAAACTTGGGAGGATTTGTGGAAGTGAATCTTACACTATCAGATCGCTTTTGAGAATAGATACTCCAAAAGGCACAGTAGTTGCGCTAAGTACCTGTAGTAAGGCGAATTGTGATTTGGAACAGAACAGCGGACAGGAGTCTGTATAATGCTCGACCAGCAAGTTGACGACAAAGGGACTGATCAGGAACAGGCGCAACGCATGCTGACAACGCTGCGTGATCAAGGTTTTGACGGTGACAACGGAAAATTGGCGGTCGCGCTCGGTAGATCAGCAGAGCAGGTTCAGGCGATGATCAGTGGCGGTGCAACGATTGACGACGATGCGGTGATGAAGGCCCGCGGCATCGCTCTGAATCGCAGCATTGATCTGAATCGCAGCATTGATATCGAATGATTCTGTTCCAATTTAGAACGCCGACATAGAGGAATTGTTATGGCAGCACGCGCGATGTGGAAAGGGGACTTGAAACTTGGCACGACGAAAGTGCCCGTCAAACTCTATTCCGCCGTGGAGGATCAAACTGTTAGATTCCACGTTCTCGACGACACCGCGAAGAAACGTGTGAAGCAACACATGATCGATCCTGATTCCGGCGAAGAAGTTCCGACCGAAGAGATTCAAAAAGGTTATGAGATCGAGCCTGGAAGATACGTAATTCTAACCGAAGAAGATCTTGAAAAACTCGAACCAACGCCGTCACGCGACATCGAGATCGCGGAGTTTCTTCCTCAAAACACGATTAGCCAGCAGTGGTATGAGCGGCCCTACTACGTTGGTCCGGACGGCGACGTGAAATCATATTTCGCTCTCGTCGAAGCGCTGAACAACAAAGAGCGTGAGGGAATTGTCCACTGGGTCATGCGCAAGAAGTACTACGGGGGCGTACTTCGTTCAGTCGACGATTATCTTCTTTTATTCACCCTGCGTGACGCGAAGGAAGTGATCCTCGCCGACGAACTCACGAAGCCCGCGGGCGCCGCGCCAACACAGAAAGAGTTAGCGATGGCGACGCAGCTCGTTGAGATGTTGCGTGGCGAGTTTGATCCGAAAGCATATAAAGATGAGTATCGCGAGCGTGTACAGGAGTTTATTGAAAAGAAAGCGAAGGGACGTGCGCCACGGTTGAAACCGGTCAAGGCGAAACGGACGACCGCGACACTCGACAGCGTACTCGCCAAGAGCATTGAGTCGCTGAGGAGAAAGGAGAAACGCGCTGCCTAGAACTTCACGAAAAAGACCGGAGCCCGACGAAGAAGAGAACGGCGCAGCACGACCGTTCTGGTCGGGCACGCTTAGTTTTGGACTCGTCAGTGTGCCTGTGAACCTGTATCCGGCTGCGCGGTCCAATCGCACATCGCTGCGCATGCTTGGACCAGACGGACAGCCGCTCGCGCGAAAATACTACGCGGAGAAAACCGGAAAAGATCTCGACGCGGATGAGACCGTGCGTGGCTACGAGGTTGATGACAACAAGTTTGTGATCGTCACCGATGAGGAGTTGGAACGGCTCGCGCCGGAAAAAACTCGCGACATCGACCTGAAACAGTTTGTTCCCGCGGATTCGATTCCGCCAACCCACTTTGAGCACGGATATTTTTTGGTTCCGGCTGCGGGATCGCAGAAAGCCTACAAGCTGCTGGCGGAAACGATGGAGAAGAATGAGCTCGCCGGCATAGCGACGTTCGTCATGCGAGGCAAGGAATACCTGGTTGCGATCTTCGCCGACAACGGACTGCTCAGAGCAGAGACGATGCGATTTGCGGATGAGCTGCGCTCACCGAAAGATGTTGGGCTGCCGAAGAAGAAAGCAGGCGCCGAAGCCAACTGTTCGTAAGTTTGAGAAGTTCATCGCGAACAAGTCGAGGAAGCAGTTTTCGCCCACGAAGCTCGCTGACAAGCAGGCCGACTCGCTATTGAAGTTAGTGAAGAAGAAACAGACCAAGCGCGGCAATGTTGTGCGGGTCGAAGAAGAAATGGAGAAGGATCACAAAGTTATCGACCTGGTCCAAATTCTCAAGAAGAGCCTCAGCGGCAAAGAGATAGCCGAGCGGGGTAGCGCCGGATCAACCTCACGCGTTGACGCCCAACGATGGAATTGACCCGGCGCTACCGCGCTCGGTTCTGTCATTCCACCGTGATCGTTCGCCACTTCCCTTGCCTGAATCGAATGACACTTAGCACGCACCGCGTCGCGTGACCTGCAAGAATCGCAAGCCAGATATCAATCGGATCGAGCGTTCCCGTTTGCTGGATTACGAAACACGTCCCTAAGGGCACGATGACCTGCGAGATGATCGAGATGTAAAGCGGGCTCCTCGTGTCGCCGGTTCCCTGCAATCCGCCGGTGTAAGTCAGCGCAACTGCGATCAGCAATCCTGACACACTCAACACTCGCAGAAGCTGAACCCCAATCTCGACGACCACCGGATCCTCCATTCCAAACACGGCGAGCAGTTGCCGTGGAAAGAACAGAAAGAAGATCCCGACAAAAGCAGCGCCCAGGAATCCGAAACGAGCCGCAACATGCACCGCGGCGTTCGCCCGATCGGGATGTTTCGCGCCCAGATTCTGTCCGGCAACAGCCGCAGCCGCACCCATCAATCCAACTGAAGTCCACGTTATCAAGGAGAACAGTTGCGTGTAAGTGACTGCGAAAGCCGCCTGCGCCGCCGCACTCTGCGCGAGCGAACCGATGAACGAAAGCATCAGCACTCCGCCAACATTCATCGCGATTCCCTGGATACCAGTCGGTAGACCAAACTTGAAGATCGATCTGATAATCGACCAGTCTGGACCAAAGCCACCGCCACGCGGAATCGAAATCACCCACTTGCCGCTCCACAATTTCGCAAAAGCGTAAACAGCCACGAGCCCCGAGGCGATACACGTTCCGAGTGCCGCGCCCGCTGTACCGAAAGCCGGAATTGGACCAAGTCCACGGATGAGCACGATGTTCAGGACGAGGTTGAGGATCGTCATCGAGATGCCGAGTAACATCGGCGTGCGCGCATCTCCGGCGGAGCGAAGCGCAGTGCTCAGCATGAAGAAGATCATCATGCCGAGACTAAAGACGAACATGATGCGCAAGAAAGGCAATGCTTCGATTTTGACATCGGGCGCAGCGTTCACGAAGTTCAGCAAAATAGGCGAAGCGAAATAACCAATCGGCGCCATGATGCCAAGCGAGATAAAGATCGCCGTCAGGAATGCCTGGTAAACTGTGCGATTAACTTTTTCTTCGTCGCCCGCGCCCGCGAAGCGCGCAACGAGAACACTCATTCCCGTAAAGAGTGACGAAATGAAAACGATTATGACGATGAAGATCTGCCAGCTTACTCCGATCGCTGCATTCGCCTTGAAACCGACGAGATGCCCGACGAGTACATGGTCCACCATTCCCTGCAGCCCACCGATAACGTTCGTGAGCATCGTGGGCCACGCGATCTTCCACACCGCCGGATTCAGCGGCCCTTCGACGATCGAGCGATCGTAACGCGGCTTGCGTGTGACCGGAGGCGCATCAACTGCCGGAGCTTCAGCTGTCGCACTGGCATTTGTCATATCAAAAGTATTCTCTGCGTAACTCTGCGTCTCTGCGGTAAACGGTTTTATTCACCGTAGAGGCGCAGAGAAACGCAGAGTTACGCAGAGGAGCTATTCAATCTCTTCTCCAGTTTCTTCACTTTCGTTAACAAACGCGCACTGCCCATCTTCTCCGCGACCTGCGCGAAGTCAGCCGTCGCACCGCGCCAGCGCAATTCTTCGACGTCTTCGAAGAGCGGCGCGTCAGTGCGCAAAGTCGCCAGATCTTTGAAAAGCAAAGCGAGCCGGCGGTTCTCTTCACTCAACACTTCGGGACCGAAGTTTTCGATAGGACCATGGCGATTGATCAATTGCGCGGCGGTCTTCGGTCCACAACCGGAGACCCCGGGAAAACCGTCCGCGGCATCACCAACCAACGCGAGATAGTCGGGAATGAATTTCGGGTCGACACCAAACTTCGCACGCACAGCCGCGGCATCACGTATCACACCGCTGCGCCGATCAACTTGTACCACACGATCCTCGACAACGCATTGCGCTAGATCCTTGTCAGGTGTCCAGATGCAGATCTTCTCAACGCGGCTGTCCTGCGCGGCCAGGTGAGCAGCGGAGGCGAGTGCGTCGTCAGCCTCGAGTTCGACCATGGGCCACACCGCCACGCCCATTGCGGCAAGCGCATCTTCAAGTGGAGTAAACTGCGCACGCAAAGCGCGTTCGATGCCGGCGCCGGTTTTGTAACCCGCCCAAAGAGTGTTTCGAAACGACTCGATGATGTGGTCCGTCGCCACACCGACGTGCGTCGTGTCGTCTTCGAGCAACTGGGCCACCGTACTCAACACGCCGGAAACGGCCCCGAATGGTGGATCAGTCTTCTTGAAGCGCCGGATTCCGTAAAAGTGCCGGAACAGTTCGTATGTACCGTCGAGCAGGTGAATTATCATGACGGACAAATGGTAGCATTCAGGCGTACCTTCGTCAGAACGGAAAAATTTTTCCCACGATTGTCGATATTGCTGTTGCTCGTTCGACTTACCAGTGGAAGGGCAAAAAATAAGCTCTAATTTACAAATTTTGAGGAGATAAGAAGATGCGAGTGATAGTGCTAATCAAAGCGAATGCGGATTCAGAGGCTGGAGTCATGCCGAGCGAAGAGTTGCTGGCTGCGATGGGGAAGTTTAACGAAGAGTTGGTGAATGCAGGCGTCATGCTCGAGGGCGAAGGACTGCATCCTTCGTCGAAGGCGAGGCGAGTTAAGTTCACGGGCGGCAACCGGATTGTTACCGATGGTCCATTCGCCGAAACGCGAGAACTCATAGCCGGGCTTCTGGATCTGGCGTGTGAAGTCCCTGGATGAAGCAGTCGAGTGGGTGAAGCGCATGCCGGATTGCGGCGGCGGTGGAGAGCTCGAGATCCGTCAGATCTTCGAAGCGGAAGAATTTGGACCAGAGTTCACGCCTGAACTCCGGGAACAGGAAGACCGCATCCGCGCGAAATCTGCGGAGCTGAAGAACTCCTGATTGATTGTCTTCTCTGTGCCTCTGTGTCTCCGTGGTTTATATAATACCACAGAGGCACGGAGACACAGAGGTACTTAAAACCCAAACCTAACTTGAAGCTGGATGCGGCGGTTACCGGCCGCCGCACTGCCACTTGGACCAAACCCAAAACTTCCAGCAGTTGAAAACGATTCACCAAATCGCGGTGAGCTCAAATTCCCGATCGGTTGCGATAGATTTGTGTTATTCAGCAGGTTCTGAATGTTCACTGAAAACGTCAGCGTGTACCTCTTTTCCGGACTTGGACCACCCGACGGTCTCGCACCCGCCGCGGGCGCGGGAGCTGCCTCGCCAGGCGCAGGGCCTGCTGGTTTCGCAGCGTTAGCCGGCGCCGGCACGTCACCAAACGCGAACGATCGACTGATGCCCAAATTCACCGAGAAGAAACTCGGACCCACCCCCAAATTCCGCGGAATCAACTCCTGACCTGCGGTCCGGACTCAGATCGAAATCTCCAAAACGCGTTCGTCTCAAATCTTCCGGATCGGTGTTCGCGGTCGCAAACGCAGGCCGCTCCGTGAACAATCCGTCGCCGTTTGTGTCGCGTCCAGTGACGATATTGAACGGCCTGCCACTCGAGTAAACGATGAACGGATTCAAATTCACCTTCAGTTTCGGAAGTATCAGCGTTCCTCCGACAAAAAAGTTCGCGCTGGGAATGAACGAAACACGCGAGTATTCGTTCGTCAGGTCATATGTGTCGGCCGGAAAGCAATTCGCGATCGAACCGAAGATGCAGTCAGTATCAGTCTTCCCTTTGCCAGTGCCAAAGTTTGCGAAGACCGAGAACCTCTTGTTCATCTGTCTTCTGATTCCGCCAAAAAACCTGTAATCGTTAAACTTCGCACTCGACTCGTAGTAGTAAACATCGCCGATGTTTCCAAGCGGGCGAATGCGCTGTTCGGATCAGCAGGATCGTAGGTGCCCGGCAACGGAGCGTTTATGTTACGCACGCGCAGCAGATGCTTACCACGATAGTTGAACGCAACCAGGAACATGGTGAACTTAGCCGGCAACTGTCGTTCGAAGTTGATCGCGGTCATCACGAAAGTCGGCGCCTGAAAGTCGGGAGCAATGCGTCGCACGATTTGTGGTGACGCAAAAGCCGCGAGCGATTCCACGGTCGGAACATTTGTGACTCCGTCGAGCGAGAACGTAGAAAGATCGAGAGTTTCCGGATCAAACACTCTGAAGTCGAGTTGATTCACGCCATTGAACCGGTTCGCAAGTAATGTCGCTCTTTCGCCAAACCGATCGTAAAAAATGCCCATGCCGCCGCGAATCACCATCTTCGGCGATGAACTCGATGGCGCACCTGGACCACCGCCAACACTCGTGCCGCCCGGCGCCCAGGCAAAGAAGAGACGTGGCGCGAAATTGTAATTGCTGCTGATGTTTGTTTGACGCTCGTAACGCAGTCCCGCTGTGAAACGTCAGGTTCGGACGAAGACGCCATTCGTCCTGCACAAACGCGCCCATGTCAGTTTGGCTAACGGAAGCTTCTGGATTTCCACCCGCGAGCGAAAACTGCGTTACACCACCGCCGAGCGCACGCATGTTGGATTGCCCTGAAACAGCAGCGTTCTGCGAAAACGCTCGATGCTTGTGATCGGAACCAGCACCGGATTGCCCTGGGAATCGAGAACGATCTGGTTGTTGGCGTCGAGTTGTGGCGCGTTGCCACCCGAGAAAGTAAACGTGCCGCCGAAGTTTTGCGGTGAGAAATCGTTAATCTTCACACCACGCACGCGCACGCCGAAACGCAGAATGTGCCGGCCCTTGGTCCAGGTGGAATAGTTCTGCAACTCCCAACGATCCTCATCGTTGTGCGCAATGCCAACCTGCGAGCCGCCGGAGATGAACGCATCCTGGACCAGAACGGTAGCAATCGTGTTGTTCCCGTCCTGCTCCGATCGATTCCTGATGTACTGAAAACGCGTCTCATTCATCATCGCTGGACTGAGGATGGCAGTTTCAGTTAGTTGAAAGTTTGTGTTGTGTTCGATCGATCGAAAGCGCGTTCCGGCAGCGAGAAGTCTGAAGCTCCAACGTTCTCAGCTTTACTGCGCGAGTAGGAGTAACGCACGACAAGCGTGTTGGCAGTATTCAACTGGTAGTCGAAACGCGGACTGAATGAAAAGAATTTGTTCGGAACCACCAGCGCCTGGGTGAAAGAAGTTGGCGTCAACGACGGACTCAAAATTGTCGCGTTGATGATTGCGTTGTCGTCAACAACGCGACGCTGAAAATCTAAAAAGAACGACGACTTATTTTTCGCAATCGGCCCACTCAAACTGCCGCCGAAATACCGCACCTGAAAAGGCGCGCGATCCGGTGCGAAAGGATTGCGCGAGTTGAGACTCTCGTCCCCGAAATTGTAGAACGTGCTGCCGCGAAGCTTGTCCGCACCCGGCTTTGTGAAAATCTCGATGTTGCCAAAGCCGATGTTGTTGTTCTCGGCGTTGAATGGGTTCTGATTGATACGCACCTCGCGAATCGATTCTTTCGGAGGCATCCGGCCGCCGGTAAAACCGTCGATGAAAATCTGTCCGCCACTCGGACCAGCCGATGGACCAGCCATCGCCTGCACCGCCGATGCCAGCGCGTCCGGATCGTCCGGCAACACATCAAGATCCGGTCCTTTCAAAACAACGGCGTCGGCATTGTTCTGCGGATCGGTGTTCAAGCCTTGTTCTTCGGTGACGGTGATCACCTGTTTTTCTAAAGTGACGACGAGACGGACGTCGTGCGTCGTGCGCGGTCCGGCGGCGATCGTCAATTCCGTTTTTTCGTATGGACGTAAAACCCGGAGAGACCACGCGGAGCGTGTATGGTCCCGGCGGGAGTGAACTGAAGTTATAAATGCCTTCGGCGTTTGTGACGGTGGTCTTTTGTGTTCCATCGGCCGCAATAGCCATTCACGGTCGCACCGACGACGAGCGCGCCCAACTCATCACTCACCTGACCACGCAACGATCCCATGCGTTGCTGGGCCAATCCCAGTTGAAAACAGAAACTGAGCAGACCGATGATCGCTTAAAAAACTTTTCCAATTCAGTCGCAACATCTCTTCCTCTTTTTATCTGTGTAATCTGTGGACGGCTTTACGGGCCACCGAGACTCATCGCGCCCAACGAAACCGCAGTCGCACGTCCGCCCTGAGCGTTTTGAAGCAACGGTCCGACTCCGCTCACGACAGCAATCGCAGTTACGCGCGCGGGATCCGCACCTTTTGTGCTCGAGATGACGATCGACTCACCGGGTTTCAACTCCTGAAGCGTAAAAGTGGGAAGCTGATCAAACATCTCCTGCAAATCACCACTGCTTTTTGCAGGAGTGCGTGGCATTCGCATCTGTCTTGCCGGGCGTTAGAGCCGTCACCATTTCCGGCGTGAGACGTCGCATCGACGAGTCTTTACTCAGGACGATCGTGACCGGCTGTTGACTCTGAAGATCCTTGATCTTGATCTCTTTCTTCTCCGCATCGATCTCGGTGATCGAACCGCTGATTGTTTGAAACGCACCCGTTACGATCTCTTCCGGAGTGAAACGAGCGCCGTCAGCACTCTTTGTTCCGATTGCGCGAAGCTGATCGCCGACTTTCAACTCAGCAAAAGAACTCGCCTTGGCGTCGCTGAAACGAACTGAATCAGGCGCGTATCGTCGAAACTTCGTGTCGCCAGTTGCAGCGACGACGATCGGTTTCGGACCTTCGGCAGTGCGCGCATCAACTGTGATCTCTTTCGTGTCTGCGTTCAAGGCGCTGATGATTCCAGCGATGCCGCGCGTCTTCCATTCAGCGCGCTCGCGGTCACGCTTCTCAGTGATGTCGCCCTTGCTCATCACATAAAACTCGAGCGCGGGCATGCTCTTCCGATCTTCGGACATGCGTCCGCGCGCAAACACACTGTCGCCCACGGCCCAGTCGGCCGGCGCGATCTTGATGAACTTGTCCTTCGTCTTTTCACCCGGCGGAATGCGCATGAACACAGTTCGGTCGCTGAGCGTTACCGTGACCTGGCTCCCGGCGGCGGTCGTGACGATTACCTGTCGTGTGTCTGGTTTGAAATCAGAAGCGACCCCCATCACGCTCAGGGCGGTGATGGCGGGATCGGATGATGGCGAAGGTGCAGGGTTGTTCGTTTGTGCCGTCAGAACGGGGCCGCTCGCGAGCAACGCAAGCGTGCACAGCACACGTATGCTGCCAAACTTTCTCATGATTTACCTTTGGCTGTATTCGCAACTGATTTCCGCTCAAAATCAGTGGGATTCGGCGCTCAATGAGGTAAACACCGCATGAGTTGAGGTTTGTGGCAGGAATTTTAGCCACAAAAAGGCACAAAAATCACAAATGAGTTATGAGAAGACATTTTGTGATTTTTGTGCCTTTTGTGGGCTTATTTTCCGAAGGCGTACAGAGCGCTACGGGTACGGATGTAAATGCGGCCGTCGGCGATGGCCGGAGTCGCGTAACATTCGTCGTCCAGCTCGTTGACTGCCAGCACTTCCCAGTTGCCTGTGGCTTTCACGACCGAGACCTGGCCGCCCTGACCGATCAGGAAAACCTTGTCGTCCGCAGCAACCGGCGATGAGAAATACTTGTCGATCGCTCCATGCAGGCGTCCTTGTTTGATCACGTTGCCAGTAGCTGGATCGAACGAAATCAATATCCCGCTGTCGTTAATCATGTAGAGCACGTTCTGATACAGAAGCGTGGAAGGAACCTGAGGCACCGGTTTTTGATAACGCCACCGAATCGCGTTCGCGGTTTGATCGCCCTGGCCACCCATCTTGATCGCCAGCAGGCCATTTTCTGACGCCATCATCGAGCGGAACACTTCCCAGTCTTTGTCATCGAGCTTCTCGTTGCGATCCATGTCAAACGCTTCAAACGCAGCGCTCACCATTCTCTCCATCGATCCGCGCGGCGCGTCGGCGGGCATCTCGGCCTTCGTGATCATCCGATCTTTGTCTTTGTCATGCGCTGCCAGCGCCTCTTCGAAGGAAATGGTCTTCACCTGTTGGCCCGGTTGATTCTGAGGGAAGCCCCAACCGTTGATGTAGAGATACTCGCTATCGTGACTCGCAATCGATTTCATCTCGCACGCAAGACCACGCACCCACCAAACTCTCTTGCCGTCCGCAACCGAGTACGCCGAGAGTTGAAACGATTCGGGAACGATGATCTGCTTCGGGCCTTGCCGAGGCTGATAGACGATCGGCGTCGAATATCCTGAGATCACAACTGGCCGTTCCACTTTCCAGCGCACACGTCCGTTGTTTTTATCAACTGCGATCATGTACGACGCGGGATGGTCTTGATCGACGGGAAGTATTACCTTGTCGTCGACGAGAATTGGCGACGCACCGAATCCGTAAAAAATGTTGAATGGACCAAGCGGCAACTTCCAACGCTCTTTGCCGGCCGCGTCGAACGAAACCAGTCCATACTCTTGAAAGAAGACGTACACGTTTGTGCCGTCAGTGACCGGACTCGGCGACGCAGGACCGTTGACGTTCTGCAAACGTCCCGGAATCGTGCGCGGCACGGGACGGCGCCAGAGAATCTTTCCTGTCTCGACGATCAAGACAGATCACGAGCAGCGTGTCTTTCTCGTGCGCCGTGACGAAGATCCGATCGCGCGTCAGTACTGGTGATGAATGGCCCGGCGGAAGATCCGCTTTCCAAACGACGTTCTTCTTCGGACCAAACTCCGTCGGAAGATTTTTCGTTTCAGAAACACCGGTTCCATTTGGACCACGAAACTGCGTCCATTCATCAGCGACAACAGTTGTGAACGTAGACAAGAGTATTAGTAGTGCAATCATGGCGCAGATAATACAGCCTTCACTGCCGGGGGTAAATATGTGTAATCTGTGCAACCAAAAAATTGGAGAGCTATTCGCAAAATGATGAAAACTATCCTTATCCTCCTTGTCATATTTTCACCCGCCGTGGCCCAAAAGCCGCTCCGCTCCAAAAAGGAAGGCAAGTCCTTTTTGATTTCAGAAAGGAGCGGAACACGCCGGCGCCTAAGATTTCAGCGGCAACTGAGAGATATGTTTTATCGAAGATGTTTCGCAGGTACCTCACCGATCAAAGCCGCTGCAATCAGAATTTCAACGCCGGACAATAACTCTGACTATTTGGCCGCCGCTCGCAGGGCCGGAGAAATAGTTCCCTCGATCTATTCAAGTGGCAACTGGTAATTTCACGGCTGCCGGCCAGCAGCAAACGCTCTACCTGGTTTCAGTCAGCGAGTGTAATGCGTCGCACGCCGATGCTTTTGGGACAAAGCGAGTCGCCATCTTCAATGGCCAACAGCTTGTCGCCGATCTCGATGTAAACTTCAAGAACAACATCGAGCTCAAAACTGATCTCAACGGTGATGGTATTGACGAGTTGTTATTGACGAGCACCGATCAGCACCAGGGTACTATCGAAGAGATGGCAACTTTGGTCAGCTTTCAAAATAGCCGACTCAAGGAGCTTAACGATTTTGGTATAGTCCTCGAAAACACGTGTGCTTCTGCAATGCCCGGCAGCTATTCAAAAGCATCTGTGCTTTACATGTCAGTTGATGCCCCGGGCTCCATGCCAAAGTTCACACATAGAGAATTACCAGGCGGGTTGCGGTAGAACGCTGCGTTGGCGGCTGTTCTCGCGTGGAAAGATGCAGGAATAGGCGTTAACGTTTTGAGTTCAAGCTTTAGCTTGCTCAGGTTCGTTTGACTTTCCAACCTGCGAACGGTTTCACGGTTGCGCAACTCGGACTGCCGTCTTTACCCGTCCCAGGGACGCGCGTCTCCAGCACATGCGCCGCACGCGACGCTTGCTTGACCATGTCCCAGGTTATCCCGCGCAAAGGAATCTTCAATCGCCGGCTCCAGTGCGTGTCAGACTGGCCTGCGTATGTGCCGATGTCCAGGTAAACAAAACGCTCCTGAGGTGGGCCATGTACGAATGGACCAAGAAGCACTGGTAGACCATCTTTGCCTTCCTTGAGACGTGCATCGAACTCGAATTGCAAATCTCCGGTTTTTGATCTCTGCTTCTGCGTTACTTCGTAGTCGTTGCCTCCACCCTTCTGCAAACCATAGTCAACACCCGGCGGCGGACTCTCCAAAATGATGCGAAATCTAAGTTCTTGATCCATGTTTTCCTCACCACGTTACAGGATTAGACAGGATTTACAAGATTAGTTTATTCTCTGCACGCGTACAGGACACAACCAGTCCGCGGGCAGAACTGAGTTCACCTGACTAACCGATCGATTCTCAGGTTCGAATGCGAACCTCCTTTCGCCCGATCAGCGGACAACGGGCACAGAATGAGGAGGCTCGTATGTCTGATCGAAACAATCTTCCCGAACCCATCCGCCACCTTCCAGTTCGTCCCGATCTGGACCAACTCAAGCATCAAGCGAAAGACTTTCTACGAAACATTCGCCGCAGCGACGCGCAAGCGCTCGAGGAGTTCAATAGGTTTCACCCACGCGCAGACGCGGATCCGGCGAAAATAAAACTGTCTGAAGCGCAGTTTGCGCTCGCGCGGAGTTATGGCGCGGCAAGCTGGCCGCGATTAGTCCAATCCTGCAATCTCATCGATGCTATCTGGCGGGACGATCTCGAGGCAGTGCGGGAATTAGTCATGAAGCACCCAAACCTGCTCCACGAGGATGCCAGAGTTCGCAAGTGCAATTGGGGACCACCGATGAGCTACGCGGCAAATCTTGGCCGCGACGAAATTATCAAGATGCTGTACGACCTCGGCGCACGCGATCTGGAGTTTGCGATCGATCGTGCTGCGTTGCAGAGTAAGATCGGAACAGCTCGAATGCTGCACGAGTTGATGGGCTCACCACCTCTACCCGAAGGCGCACTCGCTGGACCAGCTTACACACTGAGCGCATCTGGCACGGAGTTCGCGCTCGAAGTCGGCGCGCCCGTCGTAGATAAAGATGGCAACAGGCTCGCACCAGTTGATGTCGTACTCGAAACCGACGGTCGTAATCCAGCGGCTAAGCATCGGATTCTTGAGTTGTACGTACTACATGGACTCGAGCTGCCGGACACGCCGGTTATGGCGCTGCATCGCGGTCGCATCGATCTACTGGAAGAGCATCTGCGCCGCGATCCGGAACTGCTGCGACAAACGTTCACGCATGAAGAGATCTTTCCTCCTAACCTCGGATGCCATGAAGAAGTGCTTGCCACACAAGGCACGCCTTTGACCGGTACGACTCTGTTGCACATGTGCGTCGACTACGACGAGATCGAGATTGCGCGGTGGCTGCTCGAACGGGGAATGGATCCGAACGCGAAGGCCGCGGTCGACGCAGACGGTTTCGGCGGGCACACAGCTCTATTTGCCACGGTCGTGTCGCAGCCGAATTTCTGGATGAACTTGCAGCGCCAGCCGCAGGTCGCGCCGTTTACCCAATTGCTGCTCGACCATGGCGCCGATCCGAATATTCGTGCGTCGTTACGAAAGAAGCTACATCCAGGATACGCTCCCCGGTACGATACGGAGTCAACTTACGAATACCGGAACGTGACGCCGCTCGGGTGGGGCAGGCAGTTTCATGCGAAGGTCTTCGTCAGCGAACCCGCGATGCAGTTAATTCAACAAAGGGGTGGGAAGGAATAGCAACCGGTTAAACAGCATTTACACGATTAGGACTTGTAACCGGGTCGTCGCAAGAGGTGTCTTAGAAAATAGGTCGGGCTCTCTCCGTAACAACTGGAAGGAGCCCGACTAAGTTTTTTGTATTAAGGGGAAGAAAAAGATGAAACGAGTACTGGGAATTGCATTGGCACTGGTTTCAATGGGTTTTGTCGTCTCGGCAGAGGCGAAGACGGCGAATGTGAACTCCGAAACCGTTACGGTCGCGAACGCCGCGCCGCAGTGGCAGCGTGATCGATATGGCAGACGTAACGATCGTTACGATCGGCGCTACAACCGCCGTCAGCGTACCTTCTCCCGCGTCGTGCGTTATGGCCGTCGTCTCTACCGCGAGACATATTTGGTGACGTATCGCTCGAATGGTCGATACGACACACGTTTGATCAACCGTACACGCATTAGCTAAGTACGGTTTAGACAAGGAAGGCAAGAAGTGAAAGGAAAATATTTGCGAAGGATAGGCGGTCTGGCTCTCACAGCGCTGATGCTCTTCGGCATTGGGTTCGCTTCAACGAGCGAAGCCCAGGCTCAAACGGGCCAAAAGCAAGTGCAGCAGCGGAGAGTGATCGTTCGTCGCATTTATCGTCCGTGGGGATGGGGATATCGAAACTGGTGGGGTTCTCCCTACGGTTGGGGATACGATCCCTGGTCGACCTACGGATTCCGGTATAACCACTATGTCTTTGACGACAGCGAAGAGGCTGTGGAACAAGGCTACAAAGATGGTCATAAGACCGGAAAAAGTGATGGTAAGAAAGACAAGAGCTACAATCCCCAGCGCTCTCACTACTTCAAAGAAGCAGGATTCGGAAACTTCGCTGAAGTTTACCGGCCCGCATTCGAGAGAGGTTACCAGGATGGTTACCGAGTAGGACAGGGCGAACGAGCTGGCGAATAAGTCTTCGCCGAACAAGAACCGCCGCGATGGAAACGTCGCGGCGGTTTTGTTTGGGCTTTGGACTTTGGGCTTTGGTCTTGGGCCTTTGGTCTTTGGTCTTGTCCGAGACCTAAGACCCAAGATCAAAGACCCAAGCCTAAAACCCAAGACCCAATACCCTACTTGATCGACTTTGCGGCCTCGAGAACCTGTTCAGGCCGCGCTCGCACCATGTAGTTTTCCGTCAGGTTCACCCATCGCACTGTGCCTGACGAATCAACCAAAAACTCCGCTGGCCGTGCGATGTCGTTTCCCTTCTCTCCCGCACCCGCATGCACCAAATCATAGCGCCGGATCACTTCGGCATTCGGATCGGAAAGAATCGTGAACGTGTAGCCTTGACCCTGGGCAAGATTGCGCGACTCTTCAGGACTGTCGATGCTGATCGCGACCGGGCGGATCCCCGCTTCTCTCAACCTGTCCCGACTTTTTTCAATGCTCCGCAACTCGGAGTTGCATAATGGTCACCAGTAGCCTCTATAAAAGACCAACAGCACACTCCTGGGCGCCGTTCCATTTACAGGTTCCGATAGCAGTTGAGTGAGACTTACTTGCCTCCCTGTCGTGTCCTGAAGTGTAAATTCCGGAGCCTTCTGGCCCACCTGCGGCGCCCCCGTCGAAGGTGGCAGCCAACGTGCAACCACGAAAACTGAAAAGATGAAAAGCGCAATAACGGCGAAGCTAAAGAGCGCAACGAGCGAAGTGACGATCTTAGACGCTATTGGGCGTTTGCGATCGGAAGCGAAGCCCCGCCGAATGCCTGCGACGAGCAACACTACCGCGATCAGAAAGATCAGGAGGTTGGCCCACGGAAAATCTCGCGTCGCCGGAATCCAAACGAAGATCAGTAAGAAACTAAAAGCCCCTCCGAGGGTGAGCAGCAAGCCCACCCAGAGCGGCCAATTCAAACGTCGTGCGTTCATTGCTTAAATGTCCACCAATACTTTGAATCCACCATAGACCATGCGTTTGACTTCGAACGGCATTGGTCCATTTTCCATCATCTTCTTCAGGCGCGGATCGCTCATGACTTTTTTGTTCACTTTATCGCGATCAGCGCGTGATTTGAAAACGATGAAAGAGAAAAACGGTACTTCGCCGGGTTTGAGCTTGACAGCTTTCGTGAATGGAACGCCCCAGTTGTTCTCGAGATCATCACCGACCGCCTCGATGTACTCCAGCGCGCCATGCTCCTTCCAAATCTTGCCCGCCTTCTTCGCGATGTTTTGGTAGAGCTTGATGTTCTTCTCAGGCACGGGTAAGACAAATCCATCAACGTATCTCATTTGTTCTCCTTATCTCAACTTATTCTCAGAAACGCATGCAGAGAGTTAACCATCCACGGTATGCCGAAGCGATCGACACACATCCCAAATCCCGACGCCCAGAAAGTTTTTTGGAACGGCATCTGAACGGTTCCGCCTTCGGCGAGCGTGTTGAAGATCTGTTCTCCTTTGTCACGATCGTTTAGCGCGATCGAAACCGAGATGCCCTGTGGCTTCGTGTAGTGTCCCGGCGGTGCATCGGACGCCATGATCATCTGGCCGTCGATCGTCATGCTCGCATGAAGAATCTTATCGCCCCACTCGGGTGGTGCATGTTCCGCCGCCGGTGAGCCGGCAAAGGGCATCGACGCGTCGATCTTGCCGCCAAGCGTCTGCTCGTAAAACTTGAAAGCCTCAGCGCAGTCGCCGTTGAATGAAAGATAAGGACTTAATTGCATTTTTGTTTGACTCCTTAATTATTGATGATTTCAACGATGGGGAACCAACTTCGAACGTCCATACGCAACAAAAGCGCAAAGAAGTCCGGTTACAAGAGGGACCACCGCCGCCCCAATTCCATGATCTTTGACGCTGATTGCGACGGCTCCGATCATAACGATTACGAGTCCGGCCGCAGCGAGTGGCGTTAACCCCGGTCGCTTGTGGAATACACCCGGAAGAACTAAGCCAAGCCCTCCAAGCGTTTCGACCAGACCAATAAATTTGAGAAACAGCGCCGAAAACTGAGTCGAACCTGGCGGGGCGCTCTGCATCAGCACATCAGCCGGTATGACCAGCTTCGAAATGCCTGCTGCTAAGAAACAGCAGCGCCAGCAGTATCTGAATTATCCAAAGTAGTATGTTCATATCGGGTTTCCTTAATTAAGATTGAGCTGCGCTCGCGCGCAGCGGAACTAACGCTCGCAGCCTTGGGTCACGCAAGTAAATTCCAAGCCAGATCAAGATCCCAAATATCACCGCGAAGACAATCGAAAACAGACTTTCGCCGGCACGCACGTGCGTGGCAACGGCGCCGCCAAGATATCCTGTCAACAAAATCGCACCGAGAACTGAAGTGGCAGGAATCAAGTATAAAATCGTGCAAATGATTAGGACCACGCCGATCGGAATAATTGTGCTCTCCGGGTAACCGAGATTCACAGTGGCCTCAACAACAACAGGCGGCTTAAAGAGCTTCATAACACCATCGACTAAAAGAAACAGTGCCGGCAGTCCGCTCACGATGCGCCCAATCCATAGATTCGTCTTTGAAATTTCTGTCATCTTCTCCTCCGAACTCACTGCTGCGGCAATCCTTTGATCTCAAGCACTGGACGAATCTCTACCGTTCCGACTTTCGCGACCGGAACTCGTTCGGCAATACTCATCGCCTCGTCGAGATCTTTCGCATCAATCAGATAGTAACCACCAAGTTGTTCGCGAGTCTCTGCAAATGGACCATCAGTCACGAGTCGTTTGCCGTTGCGCACTCGCACGCTCGTCGCAGTTGCAACCGGGTGCAACGGGCCCGCGGAAAGATATTTACCGTTAGCGCTCAGGTCGCGCGCGAGTTGTGCCGACTCGACGTAGCAATGTTCCCGTTCCGTTTCGTTCAGTGCTTGTTCATCCAGATAAACCAGCAACATGTATTTCATGTTAAATGTGTGCCTCCACTGGTTAATCGAACGGGCAGTTCTCGAATCGACACCAGAACGTAATTTTTTTTATCATCAAACGTGCTTCCGAACCCAAACCTTGCTGTTGACGCAGTATATCGATCAGATTGGGGCCGGATTGTGGCAACTCTAATACGTCAGTTTGGCGATTTCGAGCTCGCTGAGGATGCCGCGCAGGAGGCTTTTACAGCGGCCGTGGATCAGTGGCGAACTGACGGTGTCCCCGAATCTCCCAGCGCCTGGATCATTCAAACAGCCAAATACAAAGCCATCGATCGCCTGCGACGGCAAACGCGTCTAAAAGAAAAACTTGAAGCCGATCCTGATTTCGCTTCCGAGCCGATCGTCCAGGCGCCAACTCTCGATCTCGGCGAAATTCCCGACGATCGACTGCGCCTGATCTTCACCTGCTGCCATCCGGCCCTATCATTGGAAGCGCAAGTCGCTCTCACGCTGCGCACGCTCGGCGGCCTCCAAACCGACGAGATCGCGCGCTCGTTTCTCGTTCCTACTGCAACGATGGCCCAACGTCTCGTGCGGGCGAAGCGAAAAATTCGCGATGCGGGTATTCCGTTCAGTGTTCCCGACACAAGCGAGATGCCCGAGCGACTCGATGCCGTGCTGACTGCGATCTATCTGATCTTCACTGAAGGCTACGCACCCACTCGCGGCGAGCCACTTGTTCGCGCCGACCTTTGCGCCGAAGCGATTCGCCTCGGACGTCTGGTCCGAACGCTGCTCGAACCCAAAGTACCTGCCGAAGCAACCGCACTCGTAGCGCTCATGTTGCTACACGACTCCCGGCGCGAGGCTCGACTCGATGAAGACAATGATCTCGTTGTGCTCGAGGAGCAGGATCGCACCCTCTGGAATAGACCACAAATCAACGAAGCGCTGGCATTAGTCGAAGAAGCACTTCGCGGTGAGCCTGGTCCATTTGCACTCGAAGCTGCGATTGCCGCGGAGCATTGCAAAGCCGCTCGAGCTGAAGACACGAACTGGGCACAGATCGTCACGCTCTACGACACGCTCGAACAACTGATGCCATCTCCGATCGTGTCGTTAAATCGCGCTGTAGCGATCGCAATGGCTAAAGGTCCGCAACCGGCACTCGAGCTCATCGATGAGCTTGCTGCGTCGGGTGAACTCGACGACTATCACCTGCTTCACGCCGCGCGCGCCGACATGCTGCGACGGCTGGGAGCGAACGAAGAAGCGGCGGAGAGTTATAAATCTGCGCTCGGTTTAGTTAGTAACGATGGTGAGCGCCGTTTCCTCGAACGCCGCCTCCGCGAACTCCAATCGTTGCCACAATAGAGCACAAAGAAATGCTTGCCACAAAAGGCACAAAAATTCTTTTGAGCTTTTTGTGCCTTTTTGTGGCTAAAAATCTCTTATCCACCGTGCGCGCCGGCCGCTAAGCGCTTCTCGATCTCCTCAGGTGTCACGTCTTCCTTGTGCGTGGCAACGGTCCAGACGTGTCCAAACGGATCCGTCAACGTACCTGAACGATCACCATAGAATTGGTCCTGCAAAGGCCTGACTTCCGTCGCGCCCGCGTCGATTGCCTGCTTGTAAATCGTGTCGCAATCGTCGACATAAATCATGATGCCGACTGGTGAACCGCCCAACGACTTCGGTCCTTTGTGGCCCATCTCCGGATGCTCGTCGGAAAGCATGAATGGTGAATCGCCAATCTTCATTTCGGCGTGGCCAATCTTCCCTTCATGGTCCATTCGGAAAAGTTCGACTGCTCCGAATGCTTTCTTGTAATACTCCAGCGCCTCAGCGGCTCCGCCTATGATCAAGTAAGGAGTAATCGAGTGGTATCCCTCTGGTATTGGTTTTACGTCTGCCATAACTATTCCCCTTTCGTTGGTTGAGTTGTAGATTTCAATAAAGATTTCTTGTCGAGAAAAGCGATGAGAGCGTCGTTGAACTGCTTCGGCTTCTCCATCATCAGGAAGTGGCCCACACCTTCCCACCATTGCATCTCGAAATCGGGAGCAATACTGCGAAGGAACTGTTCGGTGTCGGCCGGCCAGAATGGCGACTTCGCAATAACCGCAAACACCGGCACGTTCATCTTGTCAGGCCCGTAGAGCGATTCCTGATTCATACTTTCCATCGCGCTGACGAGTACGTGTTGTGGAGTGCTGTTAAAAGACGTCGTTACACGTTCCTGATCGGGAGGAGCGAGCGGGCCCATCATTTGCGCAAACATCGGCGCGGCCGCCTCTTTGTAATTCGGCGCGCGAAACATCGCGACAAACTGCTCACGCATTTCCTTGGTGCCAAATGGTCGCAAACCGCCATCGACGATGATGATTCCAAGCGTCTTCTGCGGATACTTGCGATAGAACTGTCGCGCGACAGGTGTTCCCATGCTGTGACCCGCCACCACTGCACGCTCGACTTTCGCGTCACGCATCACGGCGTCGATTGCCTGAGCAAACAAATCCATCGTGTATGCAACTTGTGGCTTATCACTCTGTCCGTGTCCGGGAAGATCGAGCGCGATCACACGGTTTCGTTTCGCCAGGTCCGGAAACTGATCGCGCCAGTGATTGAGATTACAACCCCAGCCGTGAACCAGGACCAGCGCCTCGGGACCGTTGCCGTAACTCTTGTAATGAATGCGTGCTCCGTCGAGCTTCGCGAATTGCGACTCACCATCGAAGGCAGAAGCTGTACTCAAAAGCACAAATATCGCAAGGATGGGCCACATGTATTTGAGTCTTTTTGTCATATTCATTCCTCATGTAAAGCACAGCCTAAAGGCTGAACTCTAAACGTCTATCAACATTGTTCTTGACGACCATCAATGTCATGTCGTCTGTCAGCGGGCGTGGCGCCGCGAAGTCCTGAACCGCGCCCAACACTGAAAACAGCACAGATTCCGCCGAGCCGCCCTGCGCACGTCGAAACTCAGCTTCGAGCCGCTGACTCCCAAATTCCTGATCTGCTTCGTTGAACGACTCTAAGATGCCATCAGAACACGCCAGCAGCAAATCGCCAGCGTCGAGTTTCACGCTGCCTCGCGCAAATGAGAATGAAGGAACAACGCCGAGCACTGGTCCACCATCCGCGAGCAACTCGAGCTGTCGCATCAACACGCAAGAGCAAACCGGCCGGATGTCCCGCGCTACAGTAGTCCAATTGCCCCGTCTCAGAATTCAATCGACCCACAAACAACGTGCTCAACGGCTCAATTGCCGATAACCGAGACGTCTCGCGATTTACTCCACTGACGATCGCTTCGGGATCGCTGCTAACGGCCGTATGCGTTCGAATCAATCCGATGAGATGCGTGACCCACATTCCCGCAGCGAGTCCCTTGCCACCGATGTCGCCCAGCGCAAACACGAGTCCATCAGCCGTCTCTTCGACACTGAAGAAATCTCCAGGCAGATGTCGAACGGCAAAGATCTCGCTGGCCACGTCGAAAGCACCGTGACGCACAAGACTCGGCGCACACAATCGCCGGTGCACCTGCGCAGCCTCGAAGATCGCAGTGTTCAGCTCCGCGTAATCTCGCTGGAGTGTTTCGAGCCTGGTGTCAGGGGAGACGTCCAGATCGACTAGTTTTACTGCTGGGAGAGCCATGACCAGAAAACCTCAACCGACAAACTTGTAGCCACTACCGTGAACGGTAAGGATGAAACGTGGTTCTTCGGGGTTTGGTTCGAGCTTCTGTCTGAGATGGACGATGTGCGTATCGACCGTACGCGTTGTCGGATAATTTTCGTATCCCCAAACGGCGTCGAGCAATCGATCGCGACTGAGTGTTTCAACTGGATGTGCGATGAAGTAAGCGAGCAGAGCAAATTCTTTCGCCGAAAGATCGATCAGGTTTCCGCCACGACGCACTTCATTACTGCGAATGTTCACTTCGATGTCGCTGAACTTGTAGATCTCCGGCGCCGGCGCAGATGACGAGACTCGGCGCAGGACGGCTTTCACTCGCGCCATCAGTTCGCGCACGGAAAACGGTTTCGTGACGTAGTCGTCAGCGCCGAGTTCGAGTCCAACAACTTTATCGATCTCCTGCCCGCGTGCGGTGAGCATGATGATCGGCACTGACGGCCGCTTTGCTTTCAACTGTTTGCAAACATCGAGTCCGCTCATGCGCGGCATCATCACGTCCAGCACGACGAGATCGGGATTGTCAGCGAGCGCGCGCTCGAGTCCGCTTACGCCATCGGCCGCGCTGATCACCTCGTAGCCTTCGTACTCGAAGTTATCGCGCAGCCCCGCAACCATCGCGGGCTCATCTTCAACGATCAGAATTTTGCTTTTCATAATTGCGACCCTTCTGTGCGGGGGCAAGCCACCCTTCCTGACTTGTTCTTTGTTTCTGACCTAACTTCCTTCAAGCCCTCCAAAAAAGAACAAGTAAGGAAGGGTGGCTTGCGCCCGCTCCCGTTTATGCGGCGCCTGTGGTTCCCGGTTGCGCCAGCGGCAGCGACATCGTGAACTTGCTGCCTCGCCCGGGCGTGCTTTCAACCTCGACCTCACCGCCATGCGCGTGAGTTATGTGCCGCACGAGCGATAGACCCAGTCCACTGCCCTTCGTGTTATGGACCAGCGGATCGCACGTGCGATAGAACTTCTCAAAAATCCGCGCCTGCTCGTGTCCGTTCGATGCCAATGCCACGATCGCTGACCTCAAGTTTGAGCACAGCGTTATCGCGGTAAAGCCTGACGCCCAGAAATTTTTCGTTGTCTGAATATTTCAGTGCATTGTTAACCAAGATTGACAAGCGCTCGCGCTATGGCTTCGCGATCGACGCGCACCCTTGGAATGCTCGCATCGATCTGCTCCTCGAGCGCGAATCCCTGCTGCTCGATCTGAAAGCGATACGAGTCGAGCGTGTTGCGCACGAGCTCCGCGATATCAGTTTCTCTGAAGTCATACTCTTTCGCGCCGGCTTCAATGCGCGAGAAGTCGAGAATGTTGTTGATTAATGCACTTAACCGTTCACTCTCTTTGCGGATGATGCTGTAGTACTCGTTCTTCTTTTCGTGCGTCGTGATGCGGCCCAGCTCGAGTGTCTCTGCATAGAGTCGAATCAAAGCCAGTGGTGTGCGCAGTTCATGTGAAACGTTGGAAACAAAGTCAGACTTCAACCGCGCCAATGCGACTTGTTTGTTGACGCTGCGGTAGGTCAACACCAATCCGCCGATCATCAAAACGGACAACACTCCAAGGATCAGAAGACTCTGAAAAACCCAACGGTCGCTTATGCCTTCGCGGTTGTCCCTTGAAACTTGATTCCCAACTTAAAGACCACGAAAAGCATCATCGAGAGTCTGCGACACTTCAGGTTTACCAGTGCCCCAACCCGCCGACATCGCGAGCGGCTGGTCGAGTTCTGCTTTGAGCGCATCGGCCGGATAGACCATCAGCGCCAGTCGCTGGTCCTTATCCTCGTTTACTTCAGCCGAAGTCAACTCATGAAACATTCACTGGAAAGCGTGGCCCTTGATTCTCATCGAACTTCTGCGACGTCAACTCTTCGAGCAATCTGCGGAAAAAATGTTTGCTTCAGGTATTTATGATCAAAAACTTGCGCCTCCCAGATACCACTCGATCGTTTGGGAACGAGGTAAACGTGAAGATAGCGGTCGTTGTATAAATTGGACCATCCGATGCTTCGAAGGACTCACCACTAAACCAGACGATAGGCTTGGTTTTATCTCCGTCATCTGCTCGATCAGATAAGCGTGCCTTCGATTCCCAACCATGCGTTGTACATTTTGCTGTAGTCGCTCGTTGGCTCCGCGCACGGCTTGTCGGTTGAAATGCGTCATGCCCTCTTTCGGCGTCGAAAATGAAGACGTGTGCAAACCACGGACTCTTGCGACAGAAGCAAAGCAAACTTTTTCGTTTCTCTTCCTGCCGAATCGTTCTGGCGACGGAAAAGAATCTCGGGCCTGTTCGGCCAGTTCGTATGCCTTTCCGTTGATTTTCTTGCTGGCGATTGTGAGCAGATGTGCTGAAAATCGCGATGGATTAGAGCTTCTACTTTCTTGTCGCGCTGGATCGACTTAACGTGCTTGAAATTTACGTAGATGAGTGTCAGTGCGGGCAACACCACGGCCAAACCGAGGGTCAGGATGAGTCGGAACCGGGTGTTTCCTTCTCGTTTGGATTTCATTCCAGCCTCCGCAGGTGATTGCACAACGGGCAGAGCATACGCCGCACAAAGCCGGGCCGTGTCAAGGGGGAGTAAAAAATTGTTAAGAGTTGTGAACTCCGAAATCCATTTAGGTACGCAAAAGATTAGCTCAAGCCACGAAAAAGCACAAAAAATCCCTTTGTATCTTTTGTGTTTCTTTGTGGCATTATTAGTCCACTATGAAACACCTGACGATGGAGGAACTGGAAGCGGCGTTGGACCACCTGCGGCAAACGCCAAAAGACGATGGCGTCGTTCAATTGATCGTGCGGCGTCCACAAAGTCGATCAAAGGGAAGTGATTGACGAGGCTGAGCTCGATCCAGCCGGCGGCTTAATAGGCGATAACTGGAGCGTGCGCGGCAGCTCGCGAACTCCCGACGGCTCAGCCCATCCGGAGATGCAGATCAACATCATGAACGCGCGCGTCACCGCGCTCGTGGCCCAGGAGAAAGAGCGTTGGCCACTCGCGGGCGATCAACTCTACATCGATCTGGACCTGAGCAAAGAAAACCTGCCTGCCGGATCGCGGATCGCTGTCGGTTCAGCGGTGCTCGAAGTCAGTCCACTCCCTCATCTGGGCTGTCACAAGTTTGTCTCGCGCTTTGGAGTTGACGCTATGAAGTTTGTTAACTCACAGGTGGGCAAGGCGCTCTGCCTGCGCGGCATCAATGCGAAGGTGGTCCACGGCGGCGTGGTGAAAGTGGGTAGCAAAGCCAGGAAAGTTTACACAGACTAACGCGGATAACACGGATCAGATCCGTGATATCCGCGTCGGCCTGCGTCACGCGGCTCGTGGCCGCGCATGTCTGCCCTCGGCAAACTCCTCGATCATCTTCTTATTGAACGCGGGTATATCGGCAGGCTTCCGACTGGTTATTAAGCCGTTATCAACTACCACATCCCTGTCAACCCAACGTGCTCCAGCATTTATCAGATCGCTTTTCAACGACGGCCATGAAGTGATCGTCCGGCCTTTCACTTTCTCCGAATCGATCAGTGTCCATGGCGCATGACAGATCGCCGCCACTGGTTTTCCCGTCGCAAAGAAACCATCGATAAACTCGACTGCTCGCATCATCGTTCGCAATTGATCAGGATTTCTTACACCACCCGGTAGTAATAATGCGTCGTAATCATCAGAGCGCGCCCTGCTCAAAGGCATATCAACTTTAAATGCGTCCGCTTTTTCGTCGTGGTTCCAACCCTGAACTTCCGGCTCGGCAGGTGAAACGATTTCGGTAATCGCTCCGGCTTCCTCCAACGCCTGCTTTGGTTCAGTCAGCTCCACCTGTTCAAAACCATCAGCGACTAATATCGCGACCTTTTTTCCCCTTAACTTTTTCTCCATAAACCTTCCTCCTTGTTCCCCGCAAATTTTTTGGCCGTGGAGCTATTGGAACCTGCATTGAAGTGCGGCGACTTGACGCCGCTCGCGCCGGCGGATCTGAAGACTGGGCAAGTCACCGCACTTCAAACGTGCCCTGCTCTATCTGGCAAAATGCTTATAAGCAATAAAGATGCCGTCCAGTCGTAATCGCCGAAAGCCTGTGTATTGGAGCGTACCGACAGAAAGAGGTCAGAACAGCGAAAGAAAGCGTAACGAACCCCGACAGCTGTGTCCGAATGCGCTGTTCAAAAGCGAACAATCTAAACGACTCGCCTCTTCCAGCGGCCTAGCCGGAATACAGCCGCGCTGACGACGGCGAGGGTCGAAAACGCGATGGTCATAGCCACGAACACTCCCTTGGGCCCCATGCCCAGTGCGGAACTGAGTACGTAAGCGAGCGGAATCTCCCACAACCAGAAGACAAAAAGGTTGATGATGGTTGGCGTCCAGGTATCTCCAGCGCCATTAAACGACTGCGTGAGCACCATGCCGTAAGCGTAAAAGAGAAAACCGTACGCGACGATGCGGAGGCAGGCGACGCCGTACTGAGCAACTTCAGGCACGTCTGTGTACAGCCAGATGATCTGCGGCGCGAAAACGATAAACAACAGTCCGACAATGCCCAGAAAGATCATGTTGTAGAAGCCGGCCTTCCACACTGCTCGTTCAGCACGTTCCGGATCGCGCGCACCGAGTGCCTGACCAACCATCGTTGCTGCAGCGTTCGACATTCCCCACGACGGCAACAGCGCAAACAGGATCACACGAATTCCAAACGTGAACCCCGCAACTGCATTGCTGCCGAAACTCGAGATGATGCGAACCAGGCCAATCCAACTCGCCATTCCAATAAACACCTGGAATGTTGCCGTGGCTGATAGTCGCAGCAGCCGCACGATGATTTCGGGTTCGATACGAAGGTGGCGACGTTCGATGTTGAATCGTCCGCCCTCGCGAAGGAGTTTACTGAGCGCGAAGAGTGCGCCGGTTCCTCTCCCGATATTCGTTGCAATGGCGGCGCCGACGATCCCCAATTTTGGAAATGGTCCAAGTCCAAAGATCAAACATGGACCAAGCAGGATGTTGATCCAGTTGGCCAACCACAACGTGCGCATTGCGATCGCTGCGTCGCCCGCGCCCCTAAAGATCGCGTTGATCATGAAGAGCATGACGACGGTCGCATTGCCGGCGAGCATGATTCGTGTAAATGCTGCGCCGTGTTCAATCACCCACGGCGATCCACCCATTAACTTAAGCAGCTCGGGTGCGAGCGGGGCGCCGACGACAGCGATGATGATCGACATGACTATCGCAATCACGATCGCCTGCACGGCAGCACGCGCGGCTCCATCGGGATTCTGTTCGCCAATGCGTCGCGCGACCATCGCAGTCGCACCAATGCTCAAGCCGATGGCGAGCGCGTAGACCAGCGTGAGTAACGACTCGGTAAGACCGACAGTTGCAGCAGCCTCGTATCCAAGATGTGAGACCCAGAAGATATCGACGACGGCAAAGACGCTTTCCATGATCATTTCGAGGACCATGGGTATCGCGAGCAAAAGAATCGCGCGTCCGATCGGGCCCTTGGTGTAGTCGTGGTGATGTGAACCACGCACGGATTCCTTGATCGAAGACCATAGGTTTTCCTGTGCGTCGCTTGTAGGTGAGATCATGTTAGACAGGATTTCAGGATTGGGCAGGATTTACGTGATTAAGCGGTCCTGCCGTAGTCGTCTTGAAGACGAACGATGTCGTCTTCACCGAGATAAGTTCCTCGCTGCACTTCGATAAAAATCAGATCTTCGTCACCAGGGTTCTCGACGCGATGGGCGACGCCGATCGGAATATCGATCGACTCTCCGGTACGAACAGTGATCTCATTACCGTCGAGAGTTACTTTCGCAGTTCCTTCAACAACGAACCAGTGTTCCGCGCGCTGTGAGTGTTTCTGATAACTGAGTCTCTTGCCCGGCAAGACTTCGATCCGTTTCACCTTGAAACTCGACGTCTCTTCGAGCACCGTGTAACTTCCCCACGGCCTACGATCAAACTCTCGCATTTGAGGAACCTAGCACAAACAGAACCGAGCGCGGTAGCGCCGGGTCAAACATCCTTCCATCGTACCTTTGTTGGATGTCTGACCCGGCGCTACCGCGCTCGGTTCTGTATGACCGACTTACGAACCAGGTCTCAACGATACGTAGACGATCTGATCGCGTCTCTTCAGCAGCACAAGCGCCGGCTTGACGCCCGACTGTTGAAGCGCGGCATTAAACTGCTCAAACGTTCGTACCGGTTGGCGATTGACTTCCTGAATCAAGTCGCCTTGCCTGATACCAGCGTTCGCAGCATTGCTGGCCGGATCAACTTTCGTGACGAGCAATCCCTGATCGCCGTCCTCGAGTCCGAAGCGAGACACCATTTGAGGAGTGAGCGGCTGGAGTGTTAGTCCAAACTTCTCATTCCCCGTGCTCGCGCCGCCGCCACTGCTGCTCTCTTCAGTATCCGGTCGCGGTCGGTCCGGCAGTTCAGCCAGTGCGACCTGGAAGTTCTGATCGTTTCCGTTGCGCAGCGCAGTCACCTCGACTGTCGCGCCCGGACCCCTGCTGGCAACGAGATTGCGCAGACTGTTGTTGTCAACAATGGGCTGCTTGTCGATGGCAGTGATCACGTCGCCACGCTTGAGACCTGCTCTTTCAGCCGGACCACCCGTCGCAACTGACGTAACGATCGCGCCCCTGGCAGCAGGCAGATTCAAGCTCGACGCGAGATCCGCATCAACCGATTGAATCGTTACGCCCAGCATGCCGCGTCGAACCTTGCCGTCCTTCAGCAACTGATCCATGACGGCCTTTGCCATGTTCGACGGAATTGCAAAGCCGATTCCGATGTTGCCGCCGGAAGGTGACAGGATTTGCGAGTTGATTCCAATCAGTTCGCCGGTAGTGCTCACGAGGGCGCCGCCGGAGTTACCACGGTTGATCGCGGCGTCAGTCTGAAGGAAATCTTCAAAACTTCCGTCGCTCAAACCGGTAGCTCTTCCTTTTGCGCTCACGATGCCTGAGGTGACGGTCTGTCCGACACCCAGCGGATTACCAATCGCCAGAACCGCATCGCCGACGCGAACTCTGTCCGAGTTGCCCATCGGGATTGTCGGCAACCCCTCCGCTTCGATCTTCAAAACCGCGAGATCGCTCGGGGGATCCGAACCAACAAGTTTGGCGGTATAAGTGCGGTTGTCGGTTGTTTCAACTTTGATCTCGATTGCTCCATCGACAACGTGGTGATTGGTCAGAATGTAACCGGTGGAATTGACGATCACTCCGGACCCAACTCCCTGCGATCTGCGCGGCGTTTGGGGAAGACGATCGCCAAAGAACTCTCGAAACGCTGGATCGTCCATGAAAGGATACTGCTGCGCTGTCCGGGCACGTTCAGTAGAACGGATCGTGACGACCGCCGGGGAAACCTTGCTGACGACGTCCGCATAAGATCCCTGCTGGGTCTGCGCACCTGACAGACGCGACGGAAAATACCATTAGAAATAGACCTAAAAAGATGTTTACTCGTTTGTCTCTGTACGTTGTAATGCTCCTCATTATTTTTCTCATTCCTGGTGTCTCCAATTACGTACTTCTGGTAATGAAATACTGACGTTGGATTCAAATCGAACGATTTCCGTTTGCTGTACGCAAAGATGAATGGTTCTCCAAGAAGAGAACAAGTCAGGAAGAGGGGCTTGCCCCCGCCCCTCAAACAGCGGGGGCAAGCCCTCCTTCCTGACCTTTACTTTGGTACAGCATGAAATACTCTGTGATATACTCCGCGCCGGTTAAACGCCTGTAAATCCTGAAGCTTTCGTTCGCACCCGTGTCGGTTCGCCCCCGGTAATTCCGAAAAAAACCCGCAAGCCATTGAGGTAAAGATCTGGTGCAAGGGATAGAAACTGCCAACGGCCGCGAGGACAACTTTGTCCTTGAGGACAATTCTATCCTCATAGTCAATGACGAGCCCGATCAATTATCACTGATGGGCAGCCTGTTGCGAAAGGCCGGCTACTCAGTGCTGACCGCCGAAGACGGTGTCGAAGGCCTTTCAATCGCCCGTCGCGAGCAGCCGGATCTCGTGATTAGCGACGTCTCGATGCCGCGTATGGACGGCCTTGAGTTTTGCCGCGAGATCCGAGCTGACAACGAACTCAAGACTGTTCCGATACTTCTTGTTAGCGCCCGCCAGAAAGACACCGAAAGCGCGGTTGCGGGTCTGAAAGCCGGCGCCGACGATTATCTCGAAATTCCGTTTGATTCGCCTCGCCTGATCGCCAAAGTCTCGCGGCTCCTGGAACGCTCCCGACTTGAAGCGAGTTATCGCGACCTCGTCGAACACGCCACCGACATGATCTTCACGCAGGATCTCGGCGGCCGGTTGACGAGCATGAACCTCGCGGGACAGAAATTTTTAGGCCGAAAACCGGAAGAGATCATCGGCAACCCCTTCTTCGCCGTCTTCGGCATCATTCCTGAGAGCAACGGGTTCGCGGGCAGTCTCAGCCGCCCGCAGGAAGCACGCGAGTTTCGCCATCAGTTCGTCGCTCGATCCGCAACCGGCGAGGACCGCTGGCTCGACATGATCATTTCGCCGATCAAAGACAAGCTCGAGGAGACGGTCGGTTTCCGCGGGCTCGCTCGCGACGTCACCGAGCGAAAACGTTTCGAAGAGGCACTGCGCGACTCAGAAGAGCGCTACAAACTCCTCTTCGAATCCACTCCGCAACCGATCTGGGTCTACAACGAGGACACACTCGCTTTCCTCGCGGTCAACGAAGCCGCAACTCGCACCTACGGGTTCACTCGCGACGAGTTTCTTTCGATGACAGTCAACGATATTCGTCCCCGTGAAGACATCCCGACACTGATAATCAAGAGCACGGATCTGGTGATTTCGAGTCCGTGGCGTCACAAGACCAAGGACGACAAAACGATCTATGTCGAGATGAGTTCGCACCCGGTAGTTTTTGACGGCAAGAATAGCCGGCTGGTGATCGTCAACGACGTTACCGAGAGAAAACTTCTCGACGAAAAGCAGCAGCGACTTCACGCGTCGCTCCAGCAGTCGGCGATGGAGTGGCGGCAAACTTTCAATGCGATCGACTTCCCGGTTCTCATCGTCGATCTCGCCGGCACGATCAAACGCTCAAACCTTGCCGCCGAACAGATCGTGGGCATTGAAGCAGAAAAAATTGTCGGGACGACGATTGGCAAACTCGGCGAAACCCAGCCCTGGAAGAAAGCTTCCGAACTGATTGACAACATTCGTGATAACGAGGCTCCGTTAACCGAAGAAATCAAGGATGAAACCACCGGTAAGACGTGGGCCATCACGCTTTATCTCATTAACGAATTTGGCTCGGCCGGTGAGCGCGCGATCCTGATCGCGCAGGACATCACCAAGCGCGTGGAGCTCGAAGCTTCACTGCGACAAAGCGAGATGATGTCGTTGTTGGGCTCGCTCGTCGCAGGCGTGGCCCACGAAGTCAGGAATCCGCTTTTTGGCATCTCGTCAATAATCGACGCATTCGAGACGCGCTTCAGCGATCGCACCGAATACCTGCGCTACACCAGCGTGCTGCGCGACGAGATCGGACGCCTCACGATTCTCATGGAAGAGTTGTTAGAGTACGGCAAACCGTTCCGTGGCGACCTGTACCTTGTTTCGATGGAAGAGATGGTCGCGCGCTCAATCAAGGCATGTATGCCGGGCGCTGAAGTGGCCCAGGTAAATCTGAAAACCGACGTCGAAGAAGCGTTGCCAAAGGTTAGAATTGATCGCCGCAGGCTTTCGAAAGTATTCGTTAACCTGATTGAAAATGCTATTCAGCATTCACCGCAAAAAAGCACCGTGACGATCGAAGCGCGCAGGATCGCGGATGGAAACAACGAGTGGGTCGAGTGCGCAATCAAGGATTCAGGCGCCGGTATTCTCGCGGACGATCTGCCTAAGATCTTCGAGCCTTTCTTCTCGAAACGACGCGGCGGAACCGGCCTCGGATTGGCAATCGCTCATCGCATCATGCAGGAACATGGTGGAAAATTGATCGCCGGCAACAATCCCGAGGGTGGAGCCTGTATGATAGCGAGGTTCCCAATACCCACTGAGGGAGACGCTTAATGTCCAGGAACAAGGTCTTGGTGGTCGATGACGAGTCAGGCGTCAGATTTGGTATCCGCGATTTCCTCGAACAGCACGGATACGAGATCGAAGAAGCTGACAGCTGCCAGGACGCGCAACACCTGTTTCGCACCTCCAGACCTGACATAGTTATTGCCGATTACATGCTGCCTGACGGCACGGCGCTCGATCTGCTTCCCGCGCTTGCGAGACATTGATTCGCAGATTCCACTGCTGGTCCTGACGGCGCACGGGTCGATTGATCTGGCTGTAAGAGCGATTAAAGAAGGCGCCGAACAGTTTCTAACGAAACCGCTTGAACTCCCGACTCTCCTCGTAATTCTCCAACGTCTACTGCAAAAGCAGCGCAATCACAACAAACAACTCGCGAGCAAGTCGAGGCAAGTGCGCCAGGCGATCGACCCATTCATCGGTACGAGTCCTGCGATTCGCGCGCTGAAGGATCAAGCGAGGAAGATCCTATCGACCGAAAGTCCGGTTCTGATTCTCGGTGAGACCGGAACCGGCAAAGGCGTGCTTGCACGCTGGCTGCACGACAATAGTCCAAGGGGTGACGAAGCTTTTGTGGATCTCAACTGCGCCGGTCTGACTCGCGAGTTGCTTGAAACCGAACTCTTCGGTCACGAGAAGGGCGCGTTTACGAGTGCGACCGCTTCCAAGCAGGGACTGTTCGAGGTGGCCCATCGCGGCTCGATCTTCCTCGACGAAGTTGGTGACGTCGATCTTCAGATTCAACCCAAGCTGCTGAAAGTTCTGGAAGAGAAACGGTTCAGACGGCTGGGAGACGTTCGCGATCGTCAGGTCGATGTTCGGCTGATCGCCGCGACGCATCAGGACCTCGGCCAACTCGTACGAGAGAAGAAGTTTCGCGACGATCTGTATTTCCGAATCAGCACGATCCCACTCTCGTTCCCGGCCCTTCGCGAAAGAGATCGAAGACATTCCGACGATGGCCCAATACCTTCTCGACAAGGTATCAGCCGACTTGGGCCGTGGAGAATTGCGATTGGACCAGGGATGCATTCAGGCGCTGCAAGCTTACTCGTGGCCCGGCAACATCCGCGAACTACGCAACGTTATCGAACGCGCAGTGTTGTTGAGTGACCAGAAACATATCACTCTTAACGATCTTCACTTCGACGGACACGCACAGGTCGGAACACCTTTTCTCGACTCACGTCTCACGCTCCTGGAACTCGAAAAGCAACACATCGAGCGAGTGCTACAGGAGGAGCGAGGGCGCGTTGAGAAGGCCGCAAAGCGTCTTGGAATCCCGCGCAGCTCGCTTTATCAGAAGCTCAAGAAGCACCAGATCACGTCGTCCAAAGTCTAGACTCCAGTCTGAATACTGGACGAGCCCTCGTTCAAATTCTGGATCTGATCCTCTATAACCTTCGAAAAATCAAAGGTTTTGATCGCGGTCCAAAGTTGGGATCTCATGGCCCAAATCTTGCTTAGGATTTGCGCACGTGCCTTTTTTTCGCTCTCTCGACCCGACCGAGAGCTTGTCTGGCTAGTAATGTTAGAGCGCGCACTTGCCCCGCAGCGCTCTTCGAATCCTGGCCAATTAGTAGTTTATCTAACCTTCCAGGTTGTGCGGCTTGGAAGTGACGGAATTGTCCACCTAAGGAGACGTAGAAATGCCCAGGTTTTTTAACCTCAACAAAACCCTAATGGCCTTAGCTGTTTTAGGGGTCCTTTCTCTTGCCCATGGAACTGCTCAGGCCGATCCGATCTCAGTCTGCACTGGAGCCGGATGCAGCACGACCAATGTCAGCGGCAGTATTGTCGCCGGCAATGGTACGGTTACCATAACCCTGAACAACAATCTAACTAACGCGCAAGTAGTCAGCGTTATTCAAAACATCAGTGGCGTTTATTTCCAGGTAAGCGGTTTTGCCGGCGGTGCGGTTAGTCTAGCCAGCAGCAATAGCACTCAGTCCACCAACATAGCCGGTGGAGTTGGTACTCTTGCCGGCGCGGTTAACCCTACCGGCTGGGCGGCCGGAGCTAACGGCAATACCATCACTGTATGTGTGATTTGCGCCTTCGGCATTAATGCGCCGGCGGGCCCGGATCACACAATCATCGGTGGTACCGGCAGCGGTGCGTATGCAAACGCCAACGGCAGTATTAACAACAACAACCCCCACAATCCGTTTCTCGCTGGAACTGTGACGTTCACATTGAGCGTTGCGGGAGTAACTGCCAACTCAACGTTTAGCAACGTTGTGATCCAGTTCGGCACAACGGCAGCGCCTCCGAATGGAACGCCTCCAGGCGAGGTACCGGAACCAGCAAGCATGCTGCTTCTCGGTTCAGGTCTACTCGGTATCGGGGCTGGAATACGCCGGCGGTTCGGCAAGAAGTAACCGACAGTTCTTCGGTTTCAGTCGGGCTAACTTTCAACCCACATGTTTTCACAGCTGCGATTGCCCCGCAGCTGTGAAAGCATCAACCTAAAACCGGGTGCGTTTCAATAAGCCATGAGATAGCGTTCCCTCCATGAGGGGCAAGGTGCGGACGTACGATCAAGGGGCGTTTAGGGAGCAACATGGCAACTTTTTTCAAAGCAAGTTTAATGAGTGCCTTGCTGGTATCAATGCTGGCACTCGGAGCATCAGAGGCAAAAGCTGACCCCGTGACCTTTTCCACGTCTGGTACGTTCACGTGCGTAGGTTGCGCTGGCAGCGGCACAAACTCTGTAACCTTTCTGGGTGGTATGGGCAATGCGGTCATGATCACGTTTACTGGTCTTGGCTCGACTTCCTTGAACACACCGACAGGTTCCAGTTTCGGAAACTTTCAGACGTTTGTGAGTGGGAGCGGAGCAATCAACATCTCCGGTACTTTCACTCTAACGATTAATCAAACAGTACCGATTGTCGGAAGCGATAGTTTTTCGGCTACTTTTAGCGGGTCGTTCACTGCTAGTAATTCCGGTACAGGAGTAGTCACTTTCTCGACGACTGCGATTACCATCGGCGGCATAACGTATTCCATTACCAACAATCCACTGAACCTGGTGCCTCCGGCTTCAAATAACGGAATCACCACCGTCCAGGGACAAATCACCAGCAACCCCATTCCAGAACCAGCAACTATGTTGCTTCTCGGGACTGGTCTAGTGGGCGTCGCTGGCGCGGTAAGGAAACGCCTCAAGGCGTAGTCGTTAGTGACAAGTGATTCGACCGGCACCCTCTCTTGAGGGTGTCGTAGGTCACATCTCAAACTCCGTACGAGGAATTTAAATGCAGGCTGAACCAAAGATTTTTCCGCTGGACGAAAGCGGACGGATATACGCCCTTCAAGACGAGAAGGGGAACACGATCGGAACCGGAACTCGGGAGGTATGTGAAGTCTTGCTTTACATCATCACCAAGCCGGCATTGCAAAACGTTTCAGGCAGAATTAACCCGCAGCGGCCTAATGTGCGGTCTGCCATAGCTGTTTAGCTTTCGGGTCGAGCAACAGGAACCGTTGTTTCGACCTCATCGTTAATCTGTGCGGAGTAGAAACGATGAGTCTTACCGGAGCTGGTCGAACGAGCCAGGGTAGTATTCGAAGCGCCGTTTACCGTCATTCAGAGTCAGCACGGGGATCACAGCATTTCCACCCCCAGAACCGTGATCCTTGGCTGATAACTGTTAGTGTTCGTAGCATTACCCCTCGCAATACTCCAATCCAAAGGAATTCTCCGGTACCTGGCTCGCAACGGGCTCCGTAGTGGGACGGGGATTGGTTTGTGTTAAAGCAATGCCACAGCAGTGACGAGCAACGGGTAGTGAATAGTTTGTGTCTTAACTTCAAGTTCAGCTTGTCACGGTGCGCCTGTGAAACAAAGTCGATTTGCAACCCTCAAAAAAGTCTCGGGCAAACTGAAACAAATGTGGCTCGGTCGCGACGACTCGGCACGAGAGAAGCCGATGCCGCGTCTGCTCGTCGTCGACGACGAAGAATCGATCTGTTTCTCGATGAGCGAGTATTTCTCGTTGCAGGGATATAAAGTCGATACAGCCAGCGAGATAGAAGAAGCTGAGAAGCTGCTCGGGTCAGTCAATTATCAAGTTGTAATCCAGGATCTGCGCCTCACGTTGACGAGCAACCAGCAAGGCCTGGAGATGATCCGGATGATCAAGGAAAACAATCCTCAAACCCGAATAGTGGTGTTGACCGCTTATGGTTCGCCTGAAATTGAAGATGAGGCGAGACGTTGTGGCGCTGATGCATTCCTCAGAAAACCAAAACCTCTATCGCAGGTCGCGCAGGTTGTTCAGGGCTTAATCGAATCCCCTCCGCGCCAAGCCGCCCGCCCTGCTTAGCCACAAAAGGCACAAAAATCACGAAACATTTTTCTCATTTATGCTTTTTGTGCCTTTTGTGGCTAATGGAAGTCGTGAGATGGCGCGCCTGCGAGGGTGAGCGTGAGCGGCTGCACGTGGCTCGCTTTCACCGAAATCACATTATCCTGATTCTGCAACGCTCCTTCGATTAAAAGAAACGGATGCCCCACCAGTTCGAACCTGTACTTCTCGAACAGTTGCGGAGTGACGATTATGTTGCTGACACCTGTCTCATCTTCGAGACTCAGAAACATAAACCCTTTCGCCGTCCCAGGACGCTGGCGAACAATCACCCACCCGGCCACGCGTACGAAAGTACCGTTGCGCAGCTTTCGAATATCGATCGCTCTTAACGCTTTGAGCCTGTTCAACTCGCCGCGATGATAAGCAACCGGATGTTTGCCGATCGTCAAACCAGTTCCACGGAAATCCGCATCCACTCGCTCAGTCAAACTCATCTGCTGCAATGGTGAGTTGCCGTCTTTCTCGAGCAACGACTCGTACAGTTTGCCTGCGTCACGCGTTACACGTTCAACCTGCCACAAAGCATCGCGACGATTGACCGGCGTTGCCCGGGTTGCTTTTGCTTTTTTCCCTTTCGTCTTGAGACCAGCAGGCGCTTGTATAAAGTTCAACGCACCGACCGCAGCCAACTTTCTCAACTCATCTTTGCGCAGCTCGGGCACGCGATTACGCAAATCATCGATGCCGGCGAACTCACGCACGGCTCGCTCTCGAACAATCGCCTGACCTGATTGCTGGCTCAGGCCTTTGACGTACTTCAGACCGAGACGGAGTGCGAGCCCGGGGGAAGAAGACGCGGAGACACGGGGACACGGTGACGCGGTGACACGGTGTTCTCCCCGCTCCGTGTCCCCGCGTCGACGCGTCGCCGCGTCTCCGTGTCTCCGTCGTCTCCGCGTCCTCTATCCGCCTCGAGCGTACACAACCAGTCCGAGCAAGTGATGTCGATCGGTAAAACTTTCAATCCATGACGTTGCGCGTCTTTAATGAGCGTGAATGGTTGATAAAAGCCCATCGGTTGATTGTTGAGAATCGCCGCTGTGAATGCGGCGAGGTAATTACATTTGAGGTAGGCGCTGGCATAAGCGATCAGCGCAAAACTTGCCGCATGCGATTCGGGAAAACCGTAAAGCGCAAACGAGCTGATCGCGAGCACAATGTCGTCCTGCGTCTTTCCGGTGATTCCGTTTTTCTGTAAGCCTTGCCGCAGTTTTACTTCGATCGACTTCATGCGTGCTTCCGAGCGTTTGAATCCGAATGCACGTCGCAATTCTTCCGCCTCACCGCCGGTAAAGTTGGCGCACTCCATTGCCATCTTCAATAACTGCTCCTGAAACAGCGGCACCCCAAGCGTGCGACTCAGGATCGGTTCCATGCAGGGGTGCGCATAAGTCACCGGCTCTCTACCCTGCCGGCGTTTGAGATAAGGATGAACCATGTTTCCGACGATGGGTCCGGGGCGGATGATCGCCACCTGGACCACAATGTCGTAAAACTTCGCCGGCCGCAGTCGCGGCAAGCATGACATCTGTGCGCGACTTTCGACTTGAAACATTCCGATCGTGTCGGCGTTCTGGAGCGCTTCGTAAACGGGCTTGTCGTTTTGCGGCAGATGGGCCAGGTCCACGTCTTCACCATACGACTCGCGAATCAACGTGAGCGAATCTTCGAGGACCGCCAGCATGCCGAGCCCGAGTAGATCCACTTTGATCAATCCGAGATCCGCGCAATCTTCCTTGTCCCACTGGACCACCACGCGACCGGGCATCGCGGCAGGCTCGAGCGGCACGACTGAGTCGAGCTGTCCCTGGCAAATCACCATGCCGCCTGAATGTTGGCCCAGGTGACGCGGCAGATCCTGGACCATCTGGTAAAGCTGAAAGAATTTCCTGATTCGCGGATTATTCAGATCCAGGCCTGCGCTACTGAAATTGGCGCTCGGTGGAATCGTTTGGATCTTTCCACTCCCATGTATGAACCAGCCCGGCGAGTCGAGAAAGTGTTTCTTCGTCAAAATCCAAAACCTTCCCGACTTCGCGCGCCGCCGAACGCCCGCGATACGTGATGACATTCGCGGTCATGGCCGCACCGAGTTTTCCGTAACGCGTGTAAACGTATTGAATGGCTTTTTCGCGCTTATCTCCGCTCGGCAAATCGAGATCGATATCGGGCCACTCGCCTCGCTCTTCGGAAAGAAATCGCTCAAACAACAACTGCATGCCGATCGGATCGACGGCCGTGATTCCGAGTGAATAACAGACTGCGCTATTTGCCGCGGATCCGCGTCCCTGGACCAGAATCCCTTCTTTGCGACAGAACTGAACTATGTCCCAAACGATTAGAAAGTAACCTTCGAGCCCCAGTTTTTCGATCAACTTCAACTCGCGCTCGATTTGCGGGCGAGCTTTCTCGTAAGTTGGTGCGCCGTTCGCGCCGGTGTAACGCCAGCGCGCGCCCTCTTCTGTGCGTTTGCGCAGGAAGGAGGTCATGGTTTCGCCGGCCGGCACCGGATATTTGGGAAACTCGTATCCGAGATCTTCGAGCGTGAACTTCAGTCGTGATGAAAGTTCGGAAGTATTCGCGATCGCTTCCGGCAGATCCGCGAAGAGCTTCTGCATCGTCGCGCCTGACTTCAGATAGCGCTCGGAATTTTGCGCCAGCAGGCGTCCGGCAGTTTCGAGTCGCACGTGATTGCGGATGCAGGTGAAGACGTCAGAGACTTCTCGCCGCGCCGGTATCGCGTGACACACGCCGTTGGTGGCGAGTAAAGGCAGACCGGTTGCGTCGCGCGAGTTCAATCACCAAATGATTGCGGGCTTCTTCTTCACGATCGAAGTGGCGCTGCAATTCTGCATACACATTTTTCTTACCAAACAGCTCCATCAACCATTCGATTTTTCTCTGCGCTTCCTCTGCGCTCTCTGCGTCTCTGCGGTTAATAGCTCTTGCAATCGGACCATCAACTCCGCCAGTCAAACAGATCAAACCCGCGGCATGCTCCGCCAACTCATCAGACGTGACTACGCACTCGCCCGGCTTTGCATGTTTCGGCACGTGCAATTTCATGAGGGTGATCAGGCGACAGAGATTTTGATACCCCTGTCGATTTTTGACTAAAACCGGAATGGAACAGTGGGTTGGAGTTTCACCGTTGGTTGTTGGTATTCGAACACTTATCTCGGCGCCGATGTGGGCTTTGATTCCATTCTTCTTTGCAGACAGATGAAATCGCGGCGCGCCATAAACTCCATCGCGATCGAGCAAAGCCATCGCCGGCATCTCCAGCTCCAGTCCGGCAGCAATCAACTCTTCAGGCACAGAACCACCCTCTAAAAAACTAAAAGCCGACCGCGCGTGTAACTCAACGTATGACATTCAAATGCTTGGTTTAGGTTCAGGTCTTAGGCTGCAGGTTTGACGGCAAGGCTAAAGCCTGACCCTGCCGAACTAATCGTAATTCCCTTCCACAAACCAGTTCTTTGATTCGAGTTCGCGGTAGATGCGATACAGAGCACTCGTCTTACCATTCGACTCGATCGTCACGTCCCATTCGTCACGGGCCCAGCGATCCTCGCGCCACCAATCACCCGTAGTCCTCCATGGTCCAGCAACGTCGACGACTTTCCCGTAAACACTTCGCTGCTTTCCCCAGGCGCTGATCTGCGTGGGCCAACCTTGATCGGCCTGAACTATCGCTCGCAATGGCGGACGAAACATTCGGAAACCCAAGTGCATTGCCGATTGCCAATTGCCGGTTGCCGATTGTTTTTTGCGCGACGCTTGCGAATATCGGAAGCGGTCTGAAGCGTGAAGCGTTTCATGCTGAACGCATCGGGACGATGAGTGTCGAGCAAAGCTGGGGAGCCGATGTTTTCCTCGCCGACGAGTTTTGCGAGGCGCGCGAGTGTGAGCTCGAGTTTGTCTGGCGCCGGCGCCAGTGGCACAAACAATCCGTTCTGCAACACGCGCGGTTTCACCGGTTCACACGAAATTGAAATCCCGCGCACGGCTGCTTGCGGCGGATGCATTTCCGTGTCGAGCAATAACAACTTCAGAAACACTTTGTGGTCGCGCATCGGGTAAGGCAAAGACAAGCGGCGCTCGTGTGTCGTCTGATCTTCGAGTTGCATCGCGACGCACAATTCGTTCGTCGCCAGCGCATACGCGTTCAAGGCCGCGCAAAGTTGGTGCAATAGTCGCGCGAAGATGAACGAGAGTGGCTCGAGTTCTGAAAGCGCGTGTTCGAGTTCGATCGAGTTTGCGAAAACAGGTTCGGGTTGTTTGACTCTCAACTGACGGTCAGTTTTGCCCGCGGCCAGTTGTTGTAGTCTTATTCCCGCTTGTCCTAAACGTTCCGAAACTCCTGACGTCGGAAGTGACGCGAGATCGGCAAAGGTTTGAATGCCCCAGAGGTTTAGTGTTTCGAGAATCTCGTCGGCGACTTTTTTCTCGATGTTGACGAGTGTGTAATCGAGATGGTCGATGGGAAACTCTCCCAGGCAAGTTAGTTCTTCACTGGGGGAGACGAAGGTGATCCCAGTCAAACGTGTTGCAGCGTGTATCGCCGCATCCGGATTCGCGGCTATGGCCACATTGACCGTAGTCTCCAAGCCAGCACGTAGCCTCGAACCTTTGGCTCGCAGAGCTACTTCATTTGCGAGTTGGTAAGGCGAGCCAAACAACAGCTCACAGCCATCGACGTCGATAACCACGGTGTCGTACCTGGTCTCTTCAACTATTGGTGAAAAGCCATAGGCAAACTCCGGTAGAGAGACATCGGCCGGAAGTTGAGGGGCATGGACGCAAGCAAACATGATGAACGAAGATTAGCGAAAATTTACGAAGATTACAAGACAGATATTAAGTTCGGAGTTCAACCTTTAGGTTGCTGGTTTCGCAAGAGCAAGCTAAAGCTTGAACTCTAAACGCGTTCCGAACGGTTTACAAAGCTTGAGCCCTAAACTGGCTCTCGTGAAGCCACGGAGAGAGGGGGCGTTGGCGATTTATCCTGATTGAGTTGTGCCGCAGAAGATTTCCTTGAGTAATGGTTGGCGGTTTTAATGGAAGCTGCTTTCGCATAGGTATGACCGTTGTCAGTTTCCCGGCGCTACCGCGCTCGGTTCTGTGGCCCTGGACCACTCCGCCGCGCCCTTCAACTCCAGCGTCAGCCCGGCGCATGAGCGGGTACATGCCTCTTCTGAAATCACAGTTAATACTGTTGGTCTATCTTCCACGGTGCGGCGAAAGCGATACCACCACGACGTAATGATCCTCCGCGCATCTTTCCCCGCCACGTCGCCCAGATCGAGAACCACCAGGCCAAACCCGCCGGCATGCAGCAACAGATCTGTAGCCTTAAAAGCGTGCTCGAGATTTCCGGCACATCGAACCCACAGCAAGCGATCGAAATCAACGCCGGCTTTAGCAGCGGCCGTCGGAGCAAACACATCATTCGTGTCGATCAATGCGCATGTCTCTTCATGAGCGGTTGCATAAGCAAGCATTGAAAACATAAGGCTGGTTCGTCCAGACGATGCTGGTCCAAAGATCTCGCTGATCGCTCCTCGCGGCATGCCGCCAGTCAAAGCGTCGATCTCCTCGATGCCTGTGGAGAGCGTCTCGACAACAGCCTTTTCCTGGATCTTGAATGCATCGCCAAAACGCCTGGCAATGTCTGACTCGAGCTCTGCTTTTGAGAATGCTGCTTTCATATTTAGAATCTCTTAATTTCTCTCGTCTCTGCGGTAAATATATGCCCTATAGAGACGCAGAGGAGCCTAGTAGAGAAATTACAATGCCGAAAGCCAACTCTTCCGAGAGCAAAGCCTGGGATTTAATCCCAACCCGACCCACGCTCTCATCAGTCAAAAACGCAGCCACCGGCTGCCGTGCCTGCGACCTCTGGAAGAAAGGAACGCAAACGGTTTTTGGCGAAGGTTCCCGGCGAGCAAACGTCATGTTTGTCGGCGAGCAGCCTGGTAACGAAGAAGATCTCACGGGCAAACCTTTCGTCGGACCAGCCGGTCGTTTGTTCGACAATGCGATGGAAGCGGCAGGCATCGATCGCAAACAAACCTACGTCACGAATGTTGTCAAACATTTCAAATGGGAACCGCGCGGCAAACGCCGCATCCACAAGAAACCCAACTCCACGGAAATCGCTGCGTGCCGCCCGTGGCTTGAAACCGAGATCGCGCTCGTCAAACCTCAGGTAATCGTCGCGCTGGGCGCCACCGCCGCCCAGGCTCTTCTCGGACCGCAATTCCGAGTGACAAAACAACGCGGCGAATTTATTCCTTCAACCCTTGCACCCTATGTCATGGCCACAGTTCACCCCTCATCAATTCTTCGTGCGCCGGATGATGAAACGCGACAACTCGAGTTGCGACGTTTCATCGACGATCTCAAAAAACTAGCCAGGGTAATCAAGTAATCCACGTTCAAACCGTCACTTTAGCCCGGTGGTGGTGTTCAAATACGCCCTATCCAGAAGCTGTTCAAATCCGGACGATGAGGGGCAATTGATCACCGGGCTAGAGTCACGGTGCGAACCCCTAAAAAACCACTTGACGTTTCGCCTCACATGTTCGAGAATGTTCGCTAGATTTTCGCTTGTCAACGAAAATTTATTCTAGTGAGGAAAACACAAGAGGGGATCAGCCATGCCTGTTACGGCCAAACAAAGAAGAATTTACGAGTTCATCCGGCGCTACATCGATTCGAACCAGGAACCACCCACCATCGCCGAGATTGGGCGGCACTTTCAGATGAGATCGTCAGCGAGTGTTCACGCTGTCCTGTTAGCGCTGGAGCGAGAGGGATTGATCAAGCGCATCCCGAATGTCAGCCGGGGGATCGAAATCATCGAACAGAAGGGTGGTGATGACGATGACGACAATGAAATTCCCTTACTCGGGACAGTCGCCGCCGGCCAGCCCATCGAAGCGATCCTTAGCCATGACCTCGTGTCCGTGCCGAAAGATCTGCACGGACACGGAAGGACTTTCGCGTTGCGCGTGCGGGGCGATTCGATGATCGAGGAAAACATTCAGGACGGAGACATCATCATCGTGTCATCGCAAAAAACCGCTGATAACGGTCAGATGGTCGTCGCGTTGATCGATGGAAATTATGCGACCGTGAAGAAGTTCTATCGCGAACCTGACTTTATTCGTCTCGAGCCTGCTAACCCGCAGTTCAAACCGATCTTCATTAAGACTCCCGAACGAATACAAATTCAGGGTGTGGTGAGAGGACTGATTCGCAAATACGTCGCATAAAAAATGTTAGCCACAAAAAGGCGCAAAAGTCACAAAATGAAATGTGAAAGTGACGTGGAGTTTCTCGGGTTCGCGTTGAGTGATTGCACTGTCGCTATGGACCCGTCGTCGGCGAAGTACTTGCGAGTAGTACACGGCACCGCGCTCGAGCTCGCGGTCCATAATCAATTCGGTGCGGACATCGGCGGCTTCTGGTTACTCTCCACGCAAATCAATCAATTGCGCCGCCTGCCCGAGTATTACTCACCAGAGGAAGCTCCACTCGTCGAATTTGCGATCGAGGCCTACCTCGCCGCCCAAATCCGCGAGTTCACGGTCTAGTCTGCGCCGGCAGAAGAAGTCAGCGCTGCTTCCTCAGGTTTCTTTTTGCCTCGTCGCAAGACGATAAAGCTGATGCCGGTCAGGATCATTGCGCCGCCGATGAGAGTGCGCCAGCCTATCTCTTCGTCTAACACAAGCATTCCGAGAATCACGGCCACAACCGGCGTGACTAAGGCGATCAGCATAGACTTCGTGACATCAATCTTGTGTACGAGCCAGTAGTAAAGCACGAACGCGATCACTGAACCGACTACTGCCAGGTAGAAGAGTGCGACGACCGCCATCGGAGTCCAGCGAAAGTTGAGCGGACTGCCTTCGAGCGGGATTCCAACTGCAAACAGCAACAATAGACCGAAAAACATCTGGCCGCCGGCTAATATCACTGGGTTGAGTTTAACTTTACGCGCCTTCACCAGCACATTTGCGTAGGCCGCAAATAAGGCACTCAGAATGAGTGCAACGCAACCCGCCAGCGCCTGCTTCCCCGCCACGGCGAGTTGGTTTGAAAACACTACTCCAACACCTAGCACACCAAGAACCACTCCACCGATCCTGGCCCAACTCAAACGTTCACCCGGCAGATGAAAGTGAGCAAACACCAATCCGAAGGCTGGGAGAGTCGATTGCAAAAGAGCGGCAAGGCCTGAAGAGATGAACTGCTCTCCCCAAAACACCAAACCGTAATTCAGTCCGAAGGAGAGCACTCCAGTGACGGCGAGGAAAGCCCAGTCACTGCGTGTTGTTGGAAGTTGCAGACGACGAATGCGGATCCAAATGAACAGGATCACGCAGGCGATAACGAATCGGATACCAGCGAATGTAAGTGGAGGCAGGTCTTCGAGACCCAGCTTGATGAACAGCCAGGTCGATCCCCAGATACCACAGAGTATTACCCAAACAAGACGTGCTTTCATGTTCAATTGCCGGATGCCAGTTGCCAATTTGTTTAGAACCGTTGCTCAACACAAATCGGCAACCGGCATTGGGCAATTGGCGATTAAATCATCGGATCCGCCTGGATGAGTTTGATAACAGCAAATGCTGCACCTTGCGGATCGGTAAGGATCGCAAAGCGTCCGATCTCCGGGATGTCGTCGGCCGGCTTCATCACGTTTGCGCCAAGCTCAGAAGCTTTTTGAACCGTCGCATCGCAGTCTTCAACTGCGAAATAGACCAGCCAGTTTGGAGGAATTGGTCCCATTTCAGGAGTGATCTTGTACATGCCACCGGCGCTGCGGTCCCCGTTTTTGAACATCGTGTATTCGACTGGACCGCCGGAAAACTCTTCTTTGGACCAACCAAGCAGGTTTGAATAAAACTCGCCTGCTTTCTGTGTGTCATTAGTGCCCAGTTCGTTCCAGCAGAGAGAGTTTGGGCCGTTATAGACGCCCGCTCCTTTATGCTCTTTCGCCTGCCAAAGCGCGAAAACGGCGCCGGTCGGATCCTGGATCACCGCCATTCGACCCACGTCAAATACGTCGAACGGCTCTTTCAATAAGGTGGCGCCGGCAGCTTTTGCCTTTTCTGCTGTTTCATCTGCGTTGGTAACCGCGACATAGCTAAGCCAGTGAGGCGGAACCCCCTGGGCTTTCATGTCAGGCATCAACTCGTAAAGCGCCGCGGCGTCTTTACCCTGGAGCTTGAGCATTGTGTAAAAGCCGTCATCGCCCATCGGGTAGTCGACAGCCTCCCAACCGAAGAGCTGCGTGTAAAAATTCTTCGCCGCTGCGGTATCCGTTGTTCCTAACTCAACCCAACAAAACGTGCCGGGTTTATATTCAGGCGCTTCTTGCATTCGAACTTCACTCATTGGATCAAAAATCCTCCTTATCGTCGAAACACATACGTTGACGCTTCTGGGGCGTCGAAAAATGGGGAGAAAACTTTTCTGATTTCGGAAGGCGCTTACTCTACCACTTTCGGTCTTAGATCACGAGTCAGAATCGTTAGCCACAAAAGGCACAAAAGCACAAAATATTTCTTTCATATTCTGCGTTTTTTGTGCCTTTTGTGGCTAAGTTCTTTTAAAAACGAAATGCGCTACTCCCAGCAAGCTGAAAGCAGCGCAATCCGTTTTCTTATAGTTCGCCGAAGCTCCCTATAAGATGGCAACCAGAGCATGTACACACTCAAGTCGCCAATTTGTATCCCGATGACCAACTGGCGGTCAGCTAGTCTCCGGTCAGCACACGAATCATTTTCATAATCCTCGCACCCTTGCGAGTGCGGTGCCGTTAGGTTTTTGTTGTGGTGGCTTTTCCTCCACCGCCGATTACGCTCCGGCAACGAAGCTCAACTTTCGTTGAGCCGCTTTGCTCCCTTCGGCGGGTCCTTGCCTCAGGGTACCATTCGTTTTTATTCGAATGGCTCGAGAAAGTCTCGCAACCTTCTCTAGCTGAGCCTTTCGGCTCCGATAAGGGCGTCAATAGAATTAACAGCCGCCTGTCTCTTCTCTCGCTCGGGCGTCACCGCACCGATTGCCGATCCCTTTGTCGGTCTCGAAGGCCGCAACCTTCGTGACAGGAGGTTTATACTCCTGAGCGATTTTTAGATCAAATCTTTTTGTGTTTTATCTTGCGCGACCGGCGCTACCGCGCTCGGTTCTGTAGTGCAGCAACGATCTTGTTTTGCACTGACTTCATTTCTTCTTCGCCTTTATATTTTGTCCTGGGCCAGAAAAAACCTTTCAAACCATCTTTTCTGCGACGCGGGACTACGTGTACGTGCAAATGCGGCACGCTTTGACTCACGCGATTATTCATCGCTACAAAAGTTCCTTCAGCCTCAAGCGCCCGATTCAACTGCGCGCGCGAGCAACTGTGCCGCCTTGAAATATGGCTCAACTTGCGAAACTGGCAATTCGCTGAGTGTTTCAACGTGTTCGCGTGGAACCAGCAACGTATGTCCGGGAAATAACGGCCGGTGATCCAGAAATGCGAATGAAATCGTCATCTTCATAGATCATCGTTGCCGGCAGTTCACCAGACACAATTCGACAAAACAGACAGTTGTCGTCACGCATGAAAGTATTCTCCTGTAAGTCCTGCTAAATCCTGAAATCCTGTACAAGAATTTCGTCAAAGCCCGGCCTGACAAAACCTCTCGCTTCAGGAAACGCATTCTCCAATCGTGTCCGCAACACGTCGAGCTGCAAAATCAAAGGCACAATCGAATCAACACGCTCGGGCAACGATAATTGCATCATCCGCCACGCCGCAATCGAACGATCGATACCAATCAAAGCCACCTTCACCGAACCATCCGAATCCTTCGGCAGCTTCGAGATCTTCCTCGAGTTCCTCTCTGCGCGCAGAAAGCGCCCGCATCGTCTTCACCGCGATTTGATACTGATACCACTGAATCACGTTACACGCATCTTCGAGGTCGGCTTCGATGGGCTGATCCAACTCTCGAAACCAGTCGCTGGCAGCGTTCGCATACTTCTTTCCAGCCTTTGCCAGCGGATGATTGTCTACAAGTTGTCGTTTCCGGCGATGCCGAGCTTCGTCTTCGGTTCCAGGTTCCGTGAGATCGACGCCGGCCTGCGTGGCCCAACCGGCAATCATCTCGCGCGTTTCATGCAAGATCGAAGCGAGTTTTTTCCAGAATGCTTCGTTATGAATGTCTCGACTCTCCGGCGAGTCGTTGTCTTCCTGTTCGGTTGCATAGACCAAACAACGTGAGGTTAATGGACACCGTTCACACCAACGATCGCAGTAATTGTAAATGCCTGAGATCAAGTCAGGATTATTGGCGAGCTCGGTGAGGGTTCTTCGTCGCATTGAGTTGTCTCCTTGATAATGAGGATTTAAGGTTGGCTCATTCTAAGCTACTATCCTCCGAAATTGACAGCCATGAAGAAGCACAAACTACTTTCGTTAATACTGCTCGTCCTGCTGAGCTGGGCCGGCGCAGCATCTGGCCAACAAACTAACAGCCAGCAAACTAATAACTACGCCTTCGTGAGTCCTAACACTCGGGAAAATCTGAAGATCGACGATGCGATCAAAGGAATGAACTCAGCCGAGGAAGCACGGTTACTGATGAAGGCGATCAACCTGAGTTGCGTCGTGAGATCGAAGATACGCACCTCAAAGGCGTTGGGTGCATGGAGTGACGGTGCGGAACATTCAATACTATTGCGGGTACAAAGCGATCAAGCAACTCTCCGGTATCTCATGTCGCGGTTGGGACGTGATGCGCAACAAAAATACGTAATCTATTTTCATCCGCAACGCGGTGGACCAGACGATTTTTACACGTTGCAAGTGCGAAGACGAGATCTGGTTGCGCTTTCGAATGCGTTGGAGCAGGCGGGGATTCCCTTTCGAACGTTGGTTCCTGCTGGTAAAACGACGGCTGTTTACATCATCGATCTGGATCGAGAGTTGCGCGACAAGATCTTCGCCGCGGCACGCAAACTCGGCGCACGCGTGAGCTATCAAACCGGCGATGCCGATTTGTTCGGTGATGACATAAGGGAAAAAGCGAAAGTTAAGTTCGAACAAGAGATCAAAGAGTACGAAGCGAAGAACCCGAACCTGCCGCCGACTTGTGACGTGCAGAAGGCGCGGCGAAAGGCGAATTAGATGAAATCACGCAATCCCTGTATTAGGCGAGAATGGCTAACTTCGCTTGCAGCGTGTTTTCCGGTCGGACATCAGCACGACGATTCGCTGTTAAGAGCAACTCGGGTTTATCGGCGATCCGTTTCCGTCTCGGTGAACCATACTCGTTTGCGATCCTGCGTCGTGACGACGTCGAGATCATGCTGCAACGGATCGACAGGCGAGAGAAACCGGATCTCTATCGTCGCGTGACGGGGGAGTGTGGGATGCCTACAGACAGCGTCGAGGGCATGCGCGTTCTTTACGAGTCCGTGCGCGAAGAAGCGTCGATCGTGAAGATCTTTCGGGTGCAGCCGTATGGTAATTGGGAGTTTGAGGTCAGGATCCGGAATGGATACGTGCTCGTGTTCAGCGAACCAGATTAATCCGTACACAGATTACACAGAAATTAGCGACAAAGATTAGACTGGTCTGACTGCTTTCGCGAATGCGGCGGTGTTGAGAGTGTTGAGGACTTCTTTGCGGGTTACCCAGCCGCGGCGCGCCATTGCCACTCCAAACTTCAGATTGTTCATCGCCTTCACTGAATGCGCATCAGTTGAGATCACAAACTTGATCTTTCGTTTGCGCGCCTCGCGGACCCAACGCGGCTCAAGATCGAGACGGTAAGGATCGCCATTGATCTCGATCGCAGCCTTCGACTCCGCAATCACATCGAGAATCCGCTCTACATCACACTCAATCGGCGGACGTCGCTGAAGCAAACGCCCAAGCCCGTGTCCCCAGATTTTGAAGACCGGCTGCCGCATCGCGGTGGTTATTCGCTGTGTCATCTTCGCCGCATCCATCTTGTAACGCGCGTGAATGCTCGCGACGATCACGTCAAACTTCTCCAGCACGCGATCGGGATAGTCGAGGTGGCCGTCAGCAATAATGTCTGACTCCGTACCGCGCAGGATCTTAATCGAGACCTTCTCCTGTATCGCGTCGATCTCATCCCACTGGCGTTTCAATCGATCCAGCTTCAATCCATTAGCATAGATCGCAGTCGGTGAATGGTCCGTGATGGTGATGTACTTCATTCCCATCTCTTCGGCGCCGCGCACCATCGCTTCGAGAGTGTGTATGCCATCGGAATAAGTCGTGTGGCAATGGACCATGCCTTTGATGTCGGCTTCGGTCACGAGATCCTCGGGAAGTTTGCCTTCGATTGCTGCTTCAATCTCACCCTTGTCTTCACGAAGCTCCGGCAGAATGTAATCCATGCCGAGGCGCTTGTAGATCTGCTCTTCAGTGCGAGGCAACGATGGGAAACTTAGTCTCTTTCGCTCTGCGTGATCGTGGAGCCGTTTGAGATGAGCTTCCGATCCGGTCTTGACGAGTAGCGTAATTGCAAACTCCTTCGGTAGCACCGTAGTCAAAGAAACCATTGCGCCATCCGCGAATTGCGCAACACAACTGTTTGGACCATCCATTTGGCTCGACAAAATCAACGGAAAACGCAAGAACTGCTCGATCAGATCGGCAGGCTTATTACTGCTTGCTACGAGATCGACGGCATCAACCGTTTCTTCCCAGCGACGCAGCGAACCAGCAATGCTTGCCTCGACGAGTCCATCGAGCGTCTTCAGATATTCGAGCGCCTGATCCGCAGTGCTCAACGCGTGGTGCAGATGCAGGCGTCGCTTAGGCTTTTGCACCGGCTTTGAAATCTGCGCCAGGAGACGCTGCTCCGTCTTTGGTCCAAAGCCTTTTAGTTTCCGTAACTCACCTGACTCAGCCGCAGCCTTCAACTCCGCGACTGAAGTTATTCCGAGCGCGTCCTGAAGTTGCCGGATCTTGTCGACGCTTAAACCTGGTACCGCTGATAACTCGGCTATCCCCTTCGGAAATTCGTTTCGCAAGGCAGTCAGAACCGATGACTCGCCAGTGAGATAAAGTTGTTTAATTTGTGAGGCAAGCGCATCGCCGATGCGCGGCAATGTTGTAAGTCGATCTTCTCTGACGAGTCTATCGAGATCTGCAACGCCTTGAATCGCACGAGCACCGGCGTTGTAGGCCTTCGCTTTGAAGCGATACTGGCCGCCCTTCAAATCCATTAACTGGGCGATCTCCTGTAATGCGGCTGCGATTCCGAAGCGGTCGAGTTGTGGTTTCTCTGTCATAGCAGTTACAGAACCGAGCGCTGTAGCGCCGGGTCACATTTATTCTCGGGCGCTCTTAGGAAGTTGACCCGGCGCTACCGCGCTCGGTACTGTCCTGGCTCGGCAATATAATTACCCATTATGGCGATAGCTTCAATCAATCCGACAACGGGCGAAACACTGAAAACTTTCTCTGCACTGTCCGCGGACGAGATCGAACAAAAACTTCAACTCGCCGCAGACACGTTTCGCACTTATCGCAACTCATCATTCACCGATCGAGCGCGCATGATGCAGCGCGCGGCGGAGATTCTCGAGACGGAGAAATCCGCATTCGGCAGATTGATGACGCTCGAGATGGGCAAACCGATAAATGCCGCTGTCGCCGAGGCGGAAAAGTGCGCATGGGTTTGCCGTTACTACGCCGAGAACGCACAGCATCATCTCGCCGATCAGATCGTCGAAACGAACGCTCAGAAAAGCTACGTACACTTTCAGCCGCTTGGCCCAGTGCTCGCCGTGATGCCCTGGAACTTTCCCTTCTGGCAAGTGTTTCGTTTCGCCGCACCCGCTTTGATGGCAGGTAATGTTGGTCTGCTCAAGCATGCTTCGAATGTCCCGCAGTGCGCACTGGCGATCGAAGAGATCTTTACGCGCGCGGGATTTCCAAACGGCGCGTTTCAAACTTTGCTGATCGGATCAGAAGCGGTGGAAGGGATTCTGAACGATCCGCGCACGGCCGCGGCAACGTTGACTGGTAGTGAGCCGGCCGGAAGAAGCGTGGCATCGATTGCAGGAAAACAGATCAAGAAGACGGTGCTCGAACTCGGCGGCAGCGATCCGTTCATCGTCATGCCCTCAGCGAATCTCGACGAGGCAGTAACCACCGCCGTGAAAGCACGCACCATTAACAACGGGCAATCGTGTATCGCGGCTAAACGTTTCATCGTGGCGGCTGAGATCTACGAGGAGTTTGAACGCAAGTTTGTCACCCAGATGCAGGCGCTGCGAATTGGCGATCCGTTGGAAGAGTCGACGGAGATTGGACCACTTGCAACACCGCAGATCGTCGACGATCTCGAGGAGCAGGTGCAGCGGGCGGTTGCAGCAGGAGCGCGCGTGTTGACAGGCGGAAAGAAAGTCGATCGTCCAGGAAATTACTATGAACCGACTGTGCTGGTTGATGTCGATATCGAACGCGCCGGTGTCGTGCGAGGAGATCTTTGGTCCAGTGGCGATGCTGTTTCGCGTTTCCGATATTGATGAAGCAATCCGAATTGCAAACGCGACACCGTTTGGACTCGGCTCTGCCGCATGGACCAACGATGCGGGAGAACAAACGAGATTTATCGATGAGATCGAGGCGGGATCTGTTTTCATCAACGGCATGGTTGCGTCAGATCCGAGACTGCCGTTTGGCGGTGTGAAGCACTCCGGTTACGGCCGCGAACTCGCGGAGTTTGGTATCCGCGAGTTCGTGAACATCAAAACGGTTTGGATCGGGCAGCCACAAAAAGGCACAAAGAGCACAACCGAGTAATCTAAAAGTGCGTTAGTTGTATGTCTTTGTAACTCAAGTTGGTGCGTGCGGGCAGATGAACAGCAGCCCTTCGGGCGCAAATAATGCCGCCTCAGTCGATCATCTCCACCTGACGTAGACAGGCAGGGCACCAGTCACTTTTTGGTTGTCGTTGAACCATAACGCATCGATCTATTTCCACGATTATCTCCGTTCGAGTCCTCATGACGCTTCTCTTTGTTTGAATACAACTCGCTCGCGCCGCCCCGCTCTGCGCTCCGGCGCCTGGGTTTGAAAACTTGTAACAACACTCTGAACAAGACCCGCGGCTGAAAAAGCGCAGTCGGCGGGACCAGCATGTTGAAAGCCTGAAGCAAAACCTTTCTTACAACGACAGATTGCGTTGCAAGTTGAACCACGTGGTCCATGTAGCGATGCATAAACCTTGTCATTAAGCCCGGAGATCCGCCGACTGTTTCCGGGTATCGATAGTCTTCACCAGTGGCGAGCAACCATGGCGCTTCGTTTATTTTTGCAAGCCGCTTTTGAAAGCGTCGCGAAAGGCCTTTCAAATTTCCATTCTGCTCACGCAGACACTTGTCGAGCAATTTCACGCCGAGTGCAGCGGTCGTCATGCCCTGGCCGTAGACAGGATTGAAAGCACAAACCGCATCACCGAGTAGCAAGAAGTTTTCCGGCATCGCTTTCGCGCGTTCGTAACGGCGCAAACGATTCTGCGTCGCACGATGAGTCTTGATCGGTGACACCGGTTCAGCGATACAGATCGCATCGTAGATAATCGGCACTTGCAGACTGCACGCAAACTCCATAAATCCAGGCTCATCGCTCGGCGGCTGATCACCCGCACGACCTATTAGCGTCAACAACCAACGGTTGTCTTCGACCTTGAAAAGAATTCGCACCGCGCTTGCGTTCCGGCGGCGCAGCCTGCACGTATGCACATTGCCAACCCCGATCGAAGTTTTCGGGAATGCGGTATAAACGACTCGCATAAGCGAGGTGCGCATCGACGCAGATCTCCTCAGGCGCTTCATATCCAATGTCTTCAAGCCAACGCGGCGCGCGTGACGCGCGACCGGTCGTATCAACAACCAGATCTGCTCGCAATTCTTTTGCGACCCTGCGATCCGAGTCTGAAACGCGCGGGCAAATGAGCACGCCCGCAAGACGATCCGAGGTCAAATCAGGAAGCAGACGCACGACGTCAGTGTTGTCGAGTATTTCTACTTTGGAATTCGCTGCGAGACGTTGTCGCACGTGCAAGTCGAGCAGCGGGCGCGTGAACGCAAGCACCATCAAGTCAGAAGGAAATCTCACGCCCCAACCCTTCGGCGTATACCATGCGATTTCATTCGCCATATCCAACAGCGGTGCGCCGGCTGCAACCAGTTCGTCTTGCAGACCGGGAAAGAACTCTTCGAGGATCTCGCGGCCGCGCGCCAGGAGTCCGTGCACGTGATTCGCCTGCGGAATTCCGCGGCGTGTTTCAGTTGTATCTAAATAGGCATCGCGCTCGATTAGAGTGACGTGATCAAAGTGATCGGATAGAATCCGCGCTGTCAGCAGTCCGGCAAGACTTCCCCCAAGCACCACCGCGTGCCGATTCGCTTTCTGGGCTTCGGCCTTAACCTGGCGCTTTCCTGATGTATTCATTGCAATATCTCCTAATAATCTCGGTTAAGTTTGACGTCGGGTGATTGTGTGAAGGCACGTGAAAAATACGGGACAGGGTCTGTCTTCGTATTTAGGAAACTCTGAATTCTGAGATTGTTCTCAAAAAACTATGAAAGCCACGATGAGCCGGCCAGGTAAGCGCTTCTATCTGTTTGATGGGTTTCGGGTTGACCCAGCTGAGCGCCTTCTCTTCAAAGAGAATCGCGAAGTGGCGCTCACGCCGAAAGTCTTCGATACGCTGCTTGCTTTGCTGGAAAACTCCAGTCACGTGCTGACGAAAAAAGAGTTGATGCAGTTGGTGTGGCCCGACAGTTTTGTGGAGGAGAACAACCTCGCGCAGAACATCTCGATACTCCGCAAGGCGCTCGGACAAGGTAAAGAAGGTGAGCACTACATTCAGACCGTGCCGAAGCGCGGCTATCGTTTCGTCGCCGACGTCACAACAACGGGCGGAGAAGAGGAAACTGTGATCGTTCGCGAACGGACGAGGGCCAGGATTGTCGTCGAGAGCACGGATGAATACGACGACACACGCGCGCTAATGCCAGCGGGTCCTGTGATCGATGTTTCGCCGGTTCAGGCAGCACTGCCGCGCCCGCCCGAAACGATGTATGCGCGTAGTGGCGACGTAAACATCGCTTATCAGGTCATTGGCGACGCGCCACTCGATCTCGTCTTCGTGATGGGTTGGGTTTCCCACATGGAATACTTCTGGCGCGAGCCTCGTTTCGCGCGTTTCCTGATGCGGCTCGCGTCGTTTTCACGTCTCATTCTGTTTGATAAACGAGGGACTGGTCTTTCGGATCGTGTACCGATCAACCAACTGCCGACCCTCGAGCAACGAATGGACGACGTTCGCGCCGTGATGGATGCTGTCGGCTCGGAGCGTGCAGCGCTTTGCGGAGTTTCCGAAGGTGGTCCAATGTGCAGCCTCTTTGCGGCGACGTATCCGGAGAAGACGGTGGCGCTTGTTATGATCGGCACTTATGCTAAGCGGATTCGCGATGCGGAATATCCGTGGGGACCAACACCGGAGCAACGCGAGCAGTTTTTTGAAGTGATGCGCGAGCAGTGGGGTGGTCCAGTCGGCATCGACGAACGCGCGCCGAGTGTTGCAAACGATCCGGAGTTTCGCGATTGGTGGGCCACATACCTTAGGATGGGCGCAAGCCCAGGCGCCGCTGTCGCGTTGACGCAGATGAATGCCGAGATTGACGTTCGAAATGTTTTGCCGTCGATCCGCGTGCCATCGCTCGTCATTCATCGCACCGACGATCAGTGTTTGAAAGTAGAAGAGGGCAGGTTTGTTGCAGAGCGAATTCCGGGCGCGCAGTTTGTCGAGTTTCCGGGGAACGATCATCTTCCGTTCGTAGGAGATCAGGACGCGATACTCGACGAGATGGAAGAGTTTTTGACGGGTGTGCGTCATCACGTCGAGCCTGACACGGTGCTTGCGACGGTGCTCGTTGGAAGAATTGTCGGCGTGAAAGAGCATGTGCAGCGGACTGGAAAAGACCGCTGGCTGGAATTACTTCGACGCCTGCACGCGCACATTACAAAAGAGATCGAATGGTTTCGTGGACGAGAGATCGACATCGTCGAGAATCGCATACTCGCGATCTTCGATGGACCAGCGCGTGCGATTCGTTGCGCAGCGGCGATTACCGAATACGCTTCCCGGTTGGGCATTGAAACGTGCACCGGGCTACACACAGGCGAGTGTGAGATAGTTGACGGACAGGTTGCAGGAACTGCTGCTCAGATGTGTGTCTGCGTAGCGAATGAAGCAGAGCCGGGCGAGGTGCTTGTATCGAGCACTGTCAAAGATCTTGTTGCCGGATCGGGAATAAGTTTCGAAGACCGCGGAACTCACGATTTGTTCGATTGTGGTGAGTGGCGACTGTTTGCCGTTGAAAGGTGAGGTGTTCTTCTTTCTCTGTGTCTCTGTGTCTCTGTGGTTAAGTGTAACCACAGAGACACAGAGACACCTAGAGTTGTTAAATATGAATTATCCATTTGCAGACATCGATCTGGCTCGGCGTCTCGAACGGACGGAAGCTCGCGGCAATGTCGAGTTTGTCGAAGCGCGCGCTAAGGCGTTTCCGGATCGAGGTGCGATGTGGACTGAAGTGGCCGGCGCTTACGCGATGTTTGACGGTGTCGGATCGCCTTTGACTCAGACTTTCGGCCTCGGCGTTTTTGAACCGATCACTGAAACACACATGGACACCCTCGAAGAGTTTTTTCAATCGCGGAACGCCGATGTGTTTCACGAAGTTTGTCCACTCGCCGACGACAGTGTGTTTGCGCTTTTTGCTAAGCGCGGCTATCAACCGGTCGAGTTCTCTAACGTGACGTATCGACCGATAAGCACTGACTTACGACTTCAAGCGCCTATGAACGAGCGACTCAACGTGCGGCTCATCGGAAAGGATGAAGTGCAACTCTGGGCCGACACTGCATTTGAAGGTTGGAGCGAGTTTGCGGAGGTTGCGGATTTTCTGAAGGAGTTGGGCCAGGTAAGCGCGCAGTCCGATGCGCTCTCGTTTCTCGCTGAGTTAGACGGGAAGCCTATCGCAACCGGGGCTCTGATCATTGCCGGCGATGTTGCGCTGCTTGCAGGAGCGAGTACAGTTCCCACAGCTCGTCGTCAGGGTGCGCAACTCGCTTTGCTCGAAGGACGTTTGCGTTACGCTGCGAGCCACGGGTGCACGGTTGCGATGATGGTCGCGCAGCCGGGCAGTGGATCGCAGCGCAATGCGGAGCGACATGGTTTTCGGATCGCTTACACTCGGATTAAGTGGGGGCAGTCGAATCATGCAGGAGTTTGAGAAGCTCGGCGTTTTTTATCTCGGCAAGACCAAAGATGGTCTGCTGCTCTACGACTCGAAGGATCTCGTGACGCACGCTGTCTGCGTTGGCATGACGGGCAGTGGCAAGACCGGTCTGTGTATCACCCTCCTCGAAGAAGCAGCGATCGACGGCGTGCCTGCGATCATCATCGACCCGAAAGGCGATCTTTGTAATTTGCTACTGACCTTTCCGAACCTCTCCCCGGAAGAGTTTCAACCCTGGGTTGAGGAAGGAGGGGATGCGACGCAGCAGGCGAACCTGTGGAAGGAAGGTCTTGCCAAGTGGGGACAAGACGGCGAACGAATCAAACGCCTGCGCGATGCCGCTGATTTTTCTATCTACACGCCGGGCAGCAACGCCGGATTGCCCGTGTCGATCCTCAAAACTTTTGCGGCGCCGCCGGAAGCAATCAGGGAAGACAACGAATCACTCTCCGAGCGAATTAATACAACTGTCACGAGCCTGCTCGGGTTGATCGGCATCGAAGCCGATCCGATTCGAAGCCGCGAACACATTCTGCTTTCCAACATTCTCAACCAGGAGTGGTCCAACGGAAACGATCTGGATATCGCGGCGTTGATTCAGAAGATCCAGAAACCTCCAGTCACGAAGATTGGCGTGATGGATCTCGACTCGTTCTTCCCCGCCGACGATCGTTTTCAACTCGCAATGGCGCTGAACAACCTGCTCGCCTCGCCGAGTTTTGCGAGTTGGATGGAAGGCGAACCACTCGACATTCAAAAGTTTCTTTACACACCGGCAGGAAAACCGCGTCTCGCGATATTCTCAATCGCGCATCTTGCAGATGCGGAGCGCATGTTCTTCGTGTCGCTGCTTCTGAATCAAGTGCTCGGCTGGATGAGAACGCAATCAGGAACGACGAGCCTGCGCGCAATCCTTTACATGGACGAGATCTTTGGATATTTCCCACCTGTAGCAAATCCGCCGTCGAAGTTGCCGCTGCTGACGTTATTGAAGCAGGCACGCGCGTTTGGTCTGGGTGTAGTTCTGGCCACACAGAATCCGGTCGATCTGGATTACAAGGGATTGGCGAATACCGGCACGTGGTTCATTGGTCGCCTGCAAACCGAACGCGACAAGGCGCGCGTGTTGGAAGGGCTGGAAGGCATCGCCGCAGGCACCGGGATGAAGTTTGACAAGCAGCAGATGGAACAAACACTGGCCGGGCTTTCAAAACGTATCTTCCTTATGAACAACGTGCATGACGATGGTCCGGAAGTGTTTGAAACGCGTTGGGCCATGTCGTATTTGCGCGGCCCACTCACGCGCACGCAGATCAAATCGTTGGTGGATCCCTCGAAAGGAACAGCGGCTACGTCCGTCACCGCAAGCGCCGGCAGTACCAGCCTATTGCAAACGTCGCAAGCGCGCCGGCACAAGACCAGAAACCAGTATTGGCGCCTGAGATCACGCAGTACTACATCCCGGTTCGTTCATCAGGCGGTGCAGACGCGAGCCTTTCCTACCATCCAATGCTGCTCGGAGCGGCGGAAGTTCGTTACAGCAACTCCAAGGATGTAGACGTCACGCAGCACCTAACCTTGCTGGCCCCGGTTAACGATGGACCAATTGACCTGGATTGGAGCGACGCTGTTTCACTGGACCTTCCTGTTGCGGATCTCGATTCAGAATCGGAAACCGGCGCACGATTCGCGGAAGTCCCGGCACTGGCCACAAAAGCAAAGAGCTACGCCAAGTGGAACAAAGATTTCGCGAGTTGGATCTACCGGAATCAGCGCCTCGAGTTGCTGGAAAGTCCGAGCCTGGATATCGCGTCGAATCCGGGCGAGAAGGAAGGTGATTTCAGAGTTCGCTTGCAGCAGATTGCGAGAGAGAAGCGCGATGAGGCAGTGGAAAAGTTGCGGCGGAAGTACGCGCCGAAGTTTGAGCAACTGGAAGAAAGAAAGCGTCGTGCGGAGCAGATGGTCGAACGTGAGCGCGAACAAGCCAAAGGTCAAAAGCTGCAAACGGCGATCTCAGTGGGCGCCACGTTGCTTTCGTCATTCCTTGGCCGCAAGCGAGCCAGCATGTCTACACTCGGCCGCGCAACGACTGCGGTGCGCGGCGCCGGCCGTTCAGTGAAAGAAGCGCAGGATGTCGATCGCGCTGAAGATAACGTGGCGGTGATAGAACAGAAGCTCGCGGATTTGGATGCTGAGTTCAAAGCTGAAACAGCGAGCCTCGAACGTTCTTTCGATCCACAAACTGAGCAGCTTGAAACGGTGAGTCTCAAACCGACAAAAGCAAACATTTCAATCAAACTGCTGACCCTTGCATGGGCGCCTTACTGGCATGACGCGCAAGGGCAGATGAAGCCAGCCTTTCTGTAATTTTTGTGCTTGTTGTGGCTAACCCGATGAAAATACCACTCAACTACGGACTACTGATCACTATCGGCGTGGTGGTATGGGTGCTCGTTGCGCGTTCACTTGTAACGAACCCTGCCTCGCTTGTTCATACTCTCGGCGCCCCGGTCTTTTTCAATTTCCTTCACTTCGTCATGATCTATTTAGGACTGAAAGCGAAGGAGCGCGAGAAGGGTGAGCGGCTCGCCTTTAAAGAAGGACTGAAGACAGGAGTTCTGATTTCTTTCGTCTACGCACTCACCGCATCGCTGTTTTTCGTCGGCGTGGTCGCGGTGGTTGGGACTAGATGGCTGGCAAGTGAGCCCGGTTTTGACGAAATGCCGCCATCGCAGGTTGCCGCGCAAGCATTCGTGTATCTGTTCATCGGCGCGATGTTCCTCGGCCTGATCTATTCCACGTTGATCTCGTTCTTTCTCGCCAAGCGTCAATCAGAGTAGTGGAACCTGCGAAGCAGGTGGAAGCGTATAGCCTGGGGTCCAACCTGCGAAGCAGGTGGAAGCATATAGCCTGGGGTCCAACCTGCGAAGCAGGTGGAAGCGTATAGCCTGGGTCCAACCTGCGAAGCAGGTGGAGCGTATAGCCGGGTCCAACCTGCGAAGCAGGTGGAAGCGTATAGCCTGGGGTGGAGCGAGGCTTTGCGAGCGCAACCCCAGGATCGATTCAATACAGACGGTGAGCCCGTGAAAACGGGCGACAGACGTTGCGGATCTCGCGCTGTCGCCCGCGTCGCGGGCTCGAATCTCTTTTTTATCGCGTACCTAGGGTTGCGCTCGCAAAACCTCGCTCCACCCTAGGCTATACGCTGACACGCGCTTCGCGCGTTCAACTGGTCTATTTCGGAACCAGCACCACCTTCCCAATATTCTTCCGCTCCTCCAGGTACCGGTGCGCCTTGCCTGCATCCGCAAACGCGAAAGCCTGATCGACGTGCGGGCGGATCCATTCTTCATCGACGCCGCGCAGGATGTCGCGCATCCACACCGCCACCTTCTCTGGCTCGTGCCACATGTGGCCCAGGTTCAATCCAAATACGCCGCGGTTCTTATTGAGCAACGCGAAAGGATGAAACCACGGCGTTTGAATCGCTGCCTTCAACATCTTGAGTTTTCCTGATAGCCCGTTAGCCGACGCTGTCGAAACTCCGAACATCCCCAAACGTCCGGTATGCCTGAGCGCGGCGTAACTCTTCTTCCAGTGCGAGCCACCAATCGGATCGATCACGAGATCCACGCCGAGTCCGTTTGTGAGCTGCTGCAAAACCGGAAGCCAGTCCTGTTTGCGGTAATCAATCGGATGGTCCAACCCGCGCTCGGTAAGAAACTTGTGCTTACCCGGACTCGCAGTGCCATAAGTCTCCGCACCGATCTTCTTCGCAATGTCGAGTGCCGCGAGCCCAACTCCACCCCCGGCATTGTGGATCAGAACTGACTCGCCTACGTGCAACGATCCCATCACCACCAACAGCGCATACGCCGTCAGGTAGTTCACCGGAATCGCCGCAGCCTGTTCGAACGTCAGCTTCTCAGGCTTTTCAAACATCTGTGTCGCCTTCACGACAACCATCTCCGATTGCCCGCCAAACCGCGTCAGCGCCACAACAGATTTGCCTTCAACGTCTCGGTTCACACCTTTGCCGACCGCCTCCACCACACCGCTGATCTCATATCCCATCACGCACGGCTTCGGCGGTGAATCCGGATATAAACCCTGGCGCGAAAGAATGTCGGCGAAGTTCAAGCCCGCCGCACGGACGCGAATCACGACCTCGTTCTCACCCGGCACGGGATCTGCTTTCTCCTGGATCTGGAGGACGTTGATGTCGCCAGTTCCGGTCGTTACGATTTGTCGCATGGACCGATATTAACAGTTCTAATCAGCCGTATCAGTGTTAATCTGTGTGGCCACAAATATGAGACTAAAGATACTTTTGGCATCGCTCTTACTTCTCGCCAGCTGTACCCCGAGCCAAAAGCCAAACGGCAAACAACTCACGCTCGCCGTAGTCAGCGGAGTTGAAGGCGAGGCTCTCAAAGCGGCCGCTATCGACTACGAGGCACAAACCGGCGTTCACATAAATATCGCTCAGTTTCCTTATGCAAATCTTTTTGAGAAAGAACTGATAGATCTCAAAGCCCACACGGGCGCTTACGACCTGATCATGCTGGACGATCCCTGGTTCCCTCGGTTCGCTCACGAACAGTTTCTGACCGATCTCACCCCACTACTGCAACGGCGTGGTCAGTCTGGACCAGATAATGATTTTATCGAAGCTTCGGTCGCGCTTTGCCGCCATCCATATCAAACCGGGTCGCTCTATGCGCTTCCTTACGTCGGGAATTCACAATTATTTTTCTATCGGAAAGATCTTTTTGAGAAACATTCTCTGAAGGAGCCATTGAGTTGGAACGACGTTCTCGCAGCCGCGAAAACGATCCACGAGAAAGAAACTACAGGCGCGAACGGCTCCAAGATCCATGGATACGTCATGCGCGCGGCCCAGGGCAATGCGGCCGTGGCTGACTTCATGCCCATCTTCTGGGCGTTTGGCGGCGAGATGTTTGACGCCAACGGAAAACCCACCGTCAACAGTCCTCAAGGAATTGCGGCGCTCGAATTGATGCTCGAGTTGGGCAAGTATTCACCGCCGGGTTATGTGAGTTTCAATGCGGCTGAAGTCGGCGCACACCTGTTGCAGGGAACGGCCGCGATGTCGATCAACTGGCCCGCGTGGCTCAGTTCATTCAGCGATCCGTCGAAGTCGAAGGTGATCGGGAAGATGGAATTCACAACACTGCCGGACGCGCAAAAACCGGGTCAGGCAGAAATTGGAAACTGGCTGATCGCGATTCCACGCGATTCACAAAACGCCGAGCCGGCATTGGATTTCCTGCTATGGGCCACTACCGCCGAGCAGATGAAACGCTCCGCTCAAAGAGGCAATCCGCCGACCCGCAAATCGCTGTTTCAAGATGCGGAGTTGCTCGCAAAAAATCCCGCGTACCCGGCCCAGTTGCGCTCGCTCGAGACCTCACGGCCGCGACCGCGCACGCCGCACTGGAATGAGATCGAAAATGTGTTTGGTATCTTTCTTTCGAAAGCCAACAGCGGCGAACTGTCTCCCGCAGACGCGATGAACCAGGCGAATGCCGAAATCGAGAAGATTCTTCAACGCGCCCGCTAAGCGCGAGTTGTTGCTTGCCGCTGTTCTTATCGCACCGGCGATCGCGGTGCTCCTCGCACTTTCAATCTACCCCCTCATCTACTCCGTAACCATCAGCCTGCAACAGGAAACACTTGAAGGCATCACGTGGGGCTTCGGAAATTTCACACGGCTCGCGTCTGACAACTTCTTTTGGACCGCGATGGCCCACACATTTGTCTACGCCGTTATCGCGCTCGTTTGCGAGTTCTTTCTCGGACTGGGACTGGCATTACTGCTCAACAAACAGATCCGTGGACGCGGACTGTTTCGCGCCAGCCTGCTCGTACCGATGATGCTGCCGACAGTTGTCGTCGGAGTCGTTTGGCGTTTAATGCTCAACCCGGATTTCGGCGCGATCAATGGAACACTCAAGCAGTTTGGAATTAACACGGAGAGCTTTACCTGGACCGCGTCGCCGCGACTCGCGATGCTGTCCGTAATCGCTGTTGACGTTTGGCAATGGACGCCGTTTGTGTTCCTTGTCCTGCTGGCAGGGCTCCAGGCCATTCCACAGGAGCCGTACGAAGCCGCGTTAATCGACGGATCCAGCCGGTGGCAAACGTTTCGACACGTCACGTTACCGTTGCTCAAACCTGCGATCCTGATCGTGTTGTTGTTGCGAACGATGGATCTGCTGCGCGTGTTCGATCAGATCTTCATTCTCACGGAAGGTGGGCCAGGCTTTGCTACCGAGACGATAAGTCTTTACATCTATCGCACAGCGTTTCGCTTCTTTGATTTTGGTTATGCGGCGGCGATGTCGTTTGTGTTGCTGGCGCTCACCAACATCATCAGCGCGTTCTACATCCGGTTACTGCAGCAAGGAGATTTAGATCACAAATGGCACAGTAAGCACCAGATCGAATCTATTGCGCATTTTGTGCCTGTTTGCGGCGCTGCTGTTCGCACTTGCGCCGGTCTACTGGATGCTCACGATCGCGCTGAAGACTGAAGTGGACCAGTTCGCGAGTCCGCCGCCATGGTTCATCTTTACGCCGACACTCGAGCACTATTACGACGCATTTGTCACGCGCGAGTTTGGTCAATATTTGATCACGAGCGCGATCGTCGCGATCACTTCAACTGCTTGCGCGCTCATAATCGGAACCCTCGCCGCGTATGCGCTCGCGCGTTTTGAGCTGCCGTGGCGTCTCAACCGGCGACTCTCTTTGTGGATCCTTTCGACGCGAATGTTTCCAGCGATCGTGACTGCGGTGCCGCTGTTTCTGATGATGCGCGACGTGAGGCTGCTCAACACGCGAGCTTCACTGATAATCGTATACACCGCGTTCAATCTGCCGTTCGTCGTTTGGATGATGCGCGGATTCTTTGCCGATCTGCCGCGCGATCTCGAAGAAGCGGCGCTGGTCGACGGTGATTCGCGCATGGGCGCGCTCGTGCGTGTGGTTCTGCCGCTGGTAACGCCCGGCCTCGCAGCGACGGCGGTGTTCTGTTTGATCGTTTCGTGGAACGAGTTTCTGTTTGCTTTAGTGCTGACGCAGACTGATGCAGCGATGACGCTACCGGTGGGAATCGCCGGACGCGTCACGCAGTATGAGATCAAGTGGGGCGTGATGAGCGCCGCGGCTTCAGTGGCGATAATTCCGATCCTCGTGTTTGCGCTCGCACTGCAAAAATATCTGGTGCGAGGTCTCTCGATGGGCGCGGTGAAAGGGTAGCCACAAGAAAAAGACCGAATGGGTATTGAGTTTCGAAATGTGACGAAACATTTTGGCGGGACGAGCGTCGTCGACGATCTTTCGCTCGAGATTCGCAATGGCGAGTTCGTCGTGTTGCTTGGACCATCCGGCTGCGGCAAGACAACAACTTTGCGAATGCTCGCCGGTCTCGAAAACGCGACTTCCGGCGACATCTTCATCGAAGGTGAGCGAGTCAACGATGTTCCCACCCAGCATCGCGACGTGGCGATGGTGTTTCAGAGTTATGCGCTGTATCCACACATGACGATCGCCGAGAACATCGGTTACCCGTTGCGCGTGCGAAAGATCGAAAAGAGCGAACGCGCGGCACGCGTCAATCGCGTGGCTGCAATGCTGGAAATCGAATCGCTGCTGGAACGCAAACCGCGACAGCTCTCAGGCGGCGAACGCCAGCGTGTCGCGCTCGCACGCGCGATCGTGCGCGAGCCGCGCGCTTACCTGATGGACGAGCCGCTCTCGAATCTCGACGCTCGCCTGCGTGTGCAGATGCGCGGCGAATTGAAGCGTCTCCAGCATCAACTCGGAACCACGACGATCTACGTAACGCACGATCAAGCGGAAGCGATGACACTCGCGTCTCGAGTTGCAGTGATGAGAAAAGGCCGGCTGCAACAGTTCGACACGCCGATGAATATTTACAATCAGCCGGCGAATAGGTTTGTCGCGGAGTTTGTGGGCAGTCCGAGTATGAACTTTGTCGAAGGGAGAATTGATTCTGCAAGTGGAACGTTTGTGAGTGATGCGCTGAGCATTCCATTGAGCGCAGATCAGATCAAACTTCCTTCAACGGTAACCATGGGAATCAGGCCTGAACACATTCAGGTTCTGTCGGAGCCGCACGAGGGCGCAATTCCCGCGAGCGTGTATGTTACCGAGTTGATGGGGAATGAGACGTTTGTGTTTGTGACTGTTGGGGCGAATCGGTTCATAGCCCGCGCACCCGCTGACTTTCGGGCGGAATTGGAGAGCCAGGTGTGGCTCCGCATCGCTGCGGAGAAAGCACACTTCTTCGATCCCGCAACGGAGAACAGCGCGGTCGCACAGGGTCAAACACAGATAAGACGCCCATAATTTGCTTTACGATCCTGGCGCTCCGCGCTCGGATTCTCTTATTCCCCGATCACGTTCGCGATTGTCGGCCACATTTGCTGCGCCCACATCTCATAACCCGCGTCCGACGGATGAAACCCGTCACTCGAAAAATATTCCGGATGCAACGCAAGCTCCTGAGTCGTGATCGTGTAGATATCAAACACTGTCACACCGTGCCTAGCCGCAATCTCCTCCAACCTACGGCTAAACTGAATAATCTGCTGCTGATACTCATAGCGCGCGGGACCGGCGATTCGCGGTGCAGTCGAGATATCCGGAAGGTTCGTCACCACGATTCGCGCATTCGTCTTCTCCTTCAGCGTGCTGAGGATCTGTTCGTAGTTTTTCGAAAACTGGTCCAATGTGAGTCCATGCCCGATATCGTTGATTCCGATACCAAGCGTTACGAGATCCGGATTCATCGCGACACCTTGTTCCAACTGGCCACGCAACACATCTTCGGTCGTCGCGCCGCTAACGCACAGATTGTTTAACTTCGAACCGGGCCGGCGTTCTTCGATACGTTTGAAGAGACGCACAACATATCCACCTTCCCTCGCCCCAACGCCCGAACCGGTTGAGTCTCCGAGAGCAACATAAACAATTGGTCCTGTAGTCATGGGTTTATCAAAACTTATCGGCGCGGCAAGATCGCGATTACATCCAACGAGAAGTGTTGCGAGGAGACATGCAGCAACTGCTCGTCGAATTATGGAACTCGATAGTATTTCTTCCATATTTTATTGTCGATTTCTTCCTTGACTTTATCTCAACCACATCATAATGTTTTCGGACCTCCTGATTCGAGCCCAGGGGACGGCTGTGGCAGCACCCGTCTGCATTCCTAATGTGCCTCTTCAGCCAATTCGTGCGGAATTCTTACATTTCTTGATCCCTCATTCCTTGCCCCGGAGTGGCCAAAGTGCGCTCTGTGTAAGTCGATCCGTTTTTCAATCGAATTTGGTTAGAAAGGAACTCGTGCATGAAGAAGATAACTTTGGCAAGTTGCGTACTTATTGTTCTTGCTCTGCTGATCTCGGCCCGCTGGGGTACTAAAGCGGACGACGCTCCAACTAGCGACACACTCGGAACACCTGACACCACTCTTGCTGTTGCCCTCTCACTTGAAGACATGGTGGACCAGTCAGATGTGATCGCAATCGGAAACTGCCAGGAGACAAAGAGTGTTTGGGTGGATGGCACTCTCGTGACCCTCGCGACAGTTTCAGTCAGCGAAACTCTCAAGGGAGCTGAATCAGGAAATGTCACCGTCGTGCTGCCGGGCGGCGTCGACGCGAATCGTCAGATTCCAGTTGCAGTGTCTTATCCGGGCGCACCCAGACTGACGCCTGGTGAAAATGTCTTCCTGTTTCTCAACTCCGATGTCGATTATGGAATGGGCTACAACGTAGCCGGTTTTGCTCAAGGGAAATTCTCAATTGTGAGTGATGAAGACGGCGAACCAGTGGTTTCGCGTGACCTGACCCGCATGGCGCTCCGTGGCAATAACGGAGTTCGTCGCGGCGGCGCAAACGTGACTCCGCTCGCCACCTTCAAGGACCGGGTCAAGGCTCGCCTGAATAAATAGCCTGACCACGCCCTCAACCACAAACGAGAAAGTTCCCGAGGAGGACATAATGAAAAGAAAGTTCACATCGATTTTATTAACTACGTCAATGATTTTGATGAGTGTGGTCAGTGCACGCGCGGGCGGACCGTTCGAGAGCGTCGACGTCACGGGTACTGGTCCATCGCCGATCCCGGGCCATTTGTTAGCGCGCGTGATTCCCATTAAGTGGGACGCGCGAGCCATACCGGTTCCGTATCGCATCAACAACACGCTCGATCCGATTCCCAATCCACTGGGACCGGCCTTTCTTAGTGTGGCCCAGGCGACTGTGGCTTTGGAGGCGTCACTTGATGCGTGGACCGCGATCCCAAGCTCTTACATCGACGCCAATATTGTTGGCACGACGAATAACCTGGGCTTGATCCAGTTCGATATGATCAATGAGCTGACGTTCCGCACTGCGGCTGGTTTCGGCGCCATCGCTTCTTCTCCTTCCACGAACCTTATTCAGGACGCGAACTTTACCAATGGATTGGATATCGACGGCGACGGCGACTCCGATGTTTCGTCGGCGATTAGCGTCATCGGCGATGCTGACGGTGACGGCGACCACGAGTTTCCCGTGGGCCTTTACAAAGCCGGAACCATTTTGGATAACGACGTCCAGTTCAATACAAAAGTCAGTAACGGCTTGCGCTTCACCATCGATGATGCACAGGTAGACACAGTGGCGCGCTCTGTAGATCTCGAATGCGTTGCGGTTCACGAGTTTGGCCACTCGATCGGTTTGTCGCACTCGCAGGACAACCAGAACAGCGCGAGTGACGGTAATGGCGCAACGATGTTTCCATTGATCGATACCACCGACCCGGCGTCTGAGTTGGCCCAGGCAACCCTGGACCTCGACGACATTGCATGGGCTGCTTTCACCTATCAGGAGGGCACGGCGGCATCGGGTCCCGCAGCACTGCAAGCAGGAGACGTCCCTTTCTCGAGTGCGTTCGGCCTGATAAGGGGTGAGTTAAGACACGGCGTATTTAATGAGCCGATAGCCGGTGGCAGTCTTTTCGCCGTTAACCGGGACACTAATGAGACGACGGTCAGTGCATTTAGCGGCACCACGAATCTTTCCTTTAACCCGCTGAACGGCGGCTTGTTCTTCATTCCGCTTGCCAACATCGACCAGGCAATTGTGAACGGCAACTATGTGATACCGGTTCCGTCGGGCAACTACAGCGTTGGCGTGGAAGCAGTCGACGGTTCACCGAATCCGCTCCTCAGATCAGTTTCACCACGCAGATCGGTAGCTTTTACGGTCAACAAAACTTCCAGGAAGAGTTTTACAACAACAACAATGAAGGCGCGCTTGAACGTGAACCTGGGCAAGCCAAGAACGTTCACGTGAACGCGGGGCAGGTCAACGCCAACACCAACATCATTACGAACAACCAGATCACCATCGCGGGCTTTGGAGGTCGCCAGGCCCAGGGATTCATCAATCCTCCTGCGGGCGGCTTGATCTACGCAGTGCAATTTCCGGCTTCGCAGATCAGTGCGCTTAATGGTGGAAACCCGACACTGCTTCAGGCTGGACTCTTCGACACTTTGATTCTCGACGCGTCTGTTCCAGTAGTTTTCGCCCGGGCAATGTTAACTACCGGCGTGATCAATCCGGACACGACCGCGACGGTCAATCTCGCAACTCCGCTGGATAGCTCGATCACGTTCCTGGCACAGGAGACTGATTTCGCGCCGTACTATTTCAAGAACCCGCACGATCTCAGTGAAATTGTCCGGCTCGGCATTGCGGATGGATCGATTCAAAACCTGTTCCTGGTGCTTCAGATCTCACCGGCGCCGTTCCCCGGCGTCAGCGGCCAGCCGCCGCTGATCGGTCTGAGCACTCAAGCGCCGATCTTAGGACGGTCGTACTTGTCCACGAATGGCGGAGTCAGCTTCAACCGCAGAAACGATCTTAACTTCCGGATCGGAATGGTTGCTTCGCAGGTTCCGTAGACTGGGTGACGTCTTAACCAAATGGATTGCGCAGGTTGCGTCAAATTTTGATCGCAATCTGCGCATTCTCTATTTAGGATTTCACCACAAAGCGATTACGAAACACGCAGCAAGAATCGCCAACCCGATTGCCGAACATCCTCACTTTTTTCAATTCAGTCATTGAAATTATTCCGATTTCCGCTTGACTTTATCCTAGCCCCAGCATAATGTTTCGCACCTCCCGACGGTAGCCCAGAAAAGACGGCTGTGAGTGACACTCTTTCTGCGTGCCTCAATGTGCCTCATCAGCCAAAACTTAACTTACTGAATATCTTAGCCTTTAACCTTCTCCCCCGATCCTTTACCTCAGAGTGCGCTCTGGGATTCGATCCGGTTTTAACAGTCAACACACAGTTAGAAAGGACGCGCGCATGAAGAAGATATTTTTAGCAAGTTGCCTACTTATCGGGATTGCTCTGCTCATCTCAACCCAGTGGGGTACAAAGGCGGACGACGCTCCAGCCAGCAACACACTCGGAACACCTGATACCACTCTTGCAGTTGCACTCTCGCTCGAAGACATGGTGGATCAGTCGGATGTGATCGCAATCGGCAACGTTCTCGAGACAAAAAGTGTTTGGGTCGATCGCACTCTCGTGACCCTCGCTACAGTTTCAGTCAGCGAAACTCTCAAGGGAGCTGAAGCCGGAAACGTAACCGTCGTGCTGCCGGGCGGCGTCGACGCGAATCGTAAGTTTCCAATTGCCGTCTCTTATCCGGGCGCACCACGAATGACGCCGGGTGAAGATGTTTTCCTGTTCCTCAACTCCGATGTTGATTATGGACTCGGCTACAACGTAGCCGGATTCGCTCAAGGGAAATTCTCAATCGTGAATGACGAAGAAGGCCAACCAGTGGTTTCTCGTGACCTGACGCGGATGTCACTCCAGGGCAATAACGGAGTTCGTCGGGGCGGGGCAAACATGACTCCACTCGCAACCTTCAAGGACCGGGTTAAGGCGCGCTTAAACAAATAAGCGGCCGCCCACCCGCACCGTCAACCCCACATCGATTTAGCCTGAGTGGCTGAGCCGAAAACGAGAAGATTCCCGAGGAGGATATATGAAAAGAAAGCTCACATCGATTTTGTTAACTTCGTCAATGATTTTGATGAGTATTGTTACCGCACGAGCGGGCGGGCCGTTCGAAAGCTTCGACATCACGAACGCTGGTCCGTCGCCGATCCCCGGTCATGTGTTAGCTCGCGTGATTGGTATTAAGTGGGACCCGCGAACCATACCGGTTCCGTATCGCATCAATAACACTCTCGATCCGATTCCCAACCCGCTGGGTCCCGCGTTTCTTTCTGTGGCGCAGGCCAGGGTGGCGTTGGAGGCATCGTTTGATGCGTGGACTGCGATCCCCAGTTCGTACATCGATGGCAACATTGTTGGGACAACGGGTAACCTGGGTTTGATCCAGTTCGATATGATCAATGAGCTGACCTTCCGCACTGCGGCGGGCTTCGGCGCCATCGCTTCATCTCCATCCGTTAACTTTATCACGGACGTAACACTGGTAGATGGAGACCAGATAGACGGAGACGCCGACTCCGATGTTTCATCGGCAATTACCGTCATTGGAGACGTTGATGGTGACGGTGACCATGAGTTTCCCGCAGGTTTTTACAAAGCCGGAACAATTGTGGATAACGACGTTCAGTTCAACACCAAAGTCAGTAACGGCTTCCGCTTCACCGTCGACGATGCGCAAGTAGACACAGTGACGCGCTCCGTCGATCTCGAATGTGTTGCGGTTCACGAGTTTGGTCACTCGATCGGCATGTCACACTCGCAGGACAACCAGAACAGCGCTAGTGATGGTAATGGCGCAACGATGTTTCCATTGATCGACACTGGCGATCCGAATGCTGAATTGAACCAGGCAACGCCTGACATCGATGACATTGCATGGGCAGCTTTCATTTATCAAGAAGGCACAGCGGCATCTGGTCCACCAGCGCTGCAATCGGGAGACGTAGCATTCTCGAGTGCGTTCGGATTGATCACGGGTGAGTTAAGACACGGCGTTCTAAATCAGCCGATAGCCGGTGGTAGTCTTTACGCCGTAAATTGGGACACTAACGAGAATACGGTTAGTGGTTTTAGCGGTACCGCTAATCTCTCGTTCAACCCGTTGAACGGTGGCTTGTTCTTCATTCCGCCCGCCAACTTTAACCAGGCAGTTCTGAACGGCAACTATGTGATACCGGTGCCGCCCGGCAACTACAGCATTGGCACGGAAGCAGTTGACGGTTCTCCGAATGCTGCTGGTCAGATCAGCTTCAGAACACAGATTGGAGCGTTCTACGGTCAACAAAACTTCCACGAGGAGTTTTACAACAACAACGGTGAGGCTGCGCTTGAACGTGAGCCCGATCAAGATAAAAACGTTCACGTTAACGCCGGCCAGACAAACGACGGCACCAACATCATCACTAACAACCAGATCACGATTGCCGGGTTTGGAGCGCGCAACGCCATCGGATTCATCAATCCTCCGGCGGGCGGCTTCATCTACGCAGTGCAATTTCCGGCTTCGCAGATCAGTGCGCTTAACGGTGGGAACCCGACGCTCATTCAGATGGGACTGTTCGATTCCTCAGTGGTCGACGCATCCGCTCCCGTGCTCTTCGCGAAGGCAATGCTAACCACGGGTGTGATTAATCCGGACACCACCGCGACTATTAACCTCGCAACACCGCTGGATAGCTCCATCGCGTTCCTTGGTCAGGAAACAGATTTTTCGCCGTACTTTTTCAAGAACCCGCACGATTTAAGTGAAAGGATTCGCGTGGGTATTGCGAATGGCTCGATTCAGAACCTGTTCCTGGTGCTTCAGATCCCGCCTGCGCCGTTCATCGGCGTTAGCAATCAGCCTTCGCTGATCGGTCTGAGCAGTCAGGCGCCCATCCTGGGACGGTCATTCCTTTCTACGAATGGCGGACTGACGTTCAACCGGAGAAACGATTTTAACTTCCGGATCGGACTGGTTGCTTCACAGCTACCGTAGGATTGGGTAAGTCTACATAAAAATGGATTGCGCAGGTTGCATCGATTTTTGATGCAATCTGCGCAATCTCTGGATTAAACTACGCGCATGCCGCACTACGAACCCGAAGCATGGCGAGATGGCCAGGACCCGTCCGGCGAGCCTTCCATGCGCGAGCAGTGCCGGCTTCTCGATCTGCTCGGTCGAATCAACTACAGGATTCTGAGTGGTAACAGAGTTTATGTAGAAGTTGACGGAGTTGTTTACAAGACTCTGTACGGTGGTTACTGGCGCAGTGTCTTCACCGGCATCGAACATTACCTGTTAAGGTGTGAACAGGTCTCTGGGAATGTTTGGAGTAACGACGGTAAGACATCAGTCGACTTGCCGATTGCATATTCGGACAATGGCTGGACTGCGAAGGGGCATTCTCTCTCATTCATCCTCAACCGAGATCTGAAAGAAAATCAACCTACACTCACACAAAAATTCCGTCGCTTACGCAAGTTCATGAGCAGTACAACGCATGCGGGCACTATCGCCTGAGCACGCAGTTTTTCTCGGTCCAACCTCTGTGTCTCTGTGTCTGCTGTGGTGATTTTAAACAGCAGAGACACGGAGACACAGAGAACTAATTTGGAGAACACCATGAAAACTCACGTCTATTCAAGAAAGCTCCTCGTCCTGATAGCTCTCGTTCTCAGCGTCGTCTGCGTGATAAGTGCCCAGCAGGCGGCGAAGAGCACAGATGGCGGGCTATTAACGCAGCCAATGCCCGTCGATCCGCAAATCACGATGGGGCAGTTTAAGAACGGGATGCGCTACTACATCCGGACCACTAAGAAACCGGAAAAGAGAGCCGAACTCCGGCTGGTCGTCAAAGCCGGCTCAATTCTTGAAGACGACGATCAACTTGGCCTCGCTCACTTTGTCGAGCACATGGCGTTTAATGGCACTAAGAACTTCCCCAAGCACGAGCTACAAGCGTTCATCGAATCGCTGGGCATGCGTTTCGGCGCACACCTCAACGCGTACACGAGTTTCGACGAAACGGTTTATATGCTCCACGTTCCAACTGACAAGCCCGGCGCTTTGGAACGTTCGTTTCAGGTGCTACAGGACTGGGCTCAGAACGTCTCGTTCGATGCTACCGAGATCGAAAAGGAACGTGGCGTTGTAGTCGAGGAATGGCGTTCGAGTCGCGGCGCGGGCATGCGCAACACGGAAAAGCTATTTCCGATCATGTTCAAAGGATCTCGTTATGCTAACAGGCTTCCGATCGGCAAACCCGAGATCATCCAGAACAGCAAGCTGGAACGAATAAAGCAATACTATAAAGACTGGTACCGGCCCGACTTGATGGCAGTTGTTGCGGTTGGTGATTTTGACAAAGCCGCCGTCGAAAAACTCGTGAACGCTCACTTCGGATCGCTGCCGGCGGCCACGAGTCCGCGGCCGCGAGAGGAATATGGCGTCCCTGATCGCACGGAAACCGGTTACGCCATCAATATCGATAAAGAGACCACCACCACTTCGGTCGAAGTAAATACTCTCTTACCGGCGCGCCCTGAGGGGTCTATCGGCGCCTACCGGCAGAATACTGTTGATCGGCTCTTTTCCGGGATGCTGAACGCGCGGTTTGCTGAACTTGCGCAAAAACCCGACGCACCATTTGTCTTCGGTTTTTCAGGACGCAGCACTTTCCTCGGACGCAACAAGGAGATCGCTTACCTCAATGCGCTCGTCAAGGAAGGCGCCGTTGAAAATGCTATGCGAGCGTTGCTGACCGAGGCCGAGAGGGTCGCGCGGTTTGGGTTCACAGAAACGGAATTGGCGCGCCAGAAAATAAGTGTGTTGCGCAACTACGAGCGTCTTGCGCTGGAGAAAGAAAATGCCCTCGCATCCTCAAAGGCCGCCGAATACATTCGCAACTTCCTGATGGGCGAAACTCTTCCCAGCGCCGATGATGAGTATGCACTGCACCAGCGTTTCGTTCCGGAGATCACCCTGGCTGAGATCAACAAGATCGCGCGTGAGTGGTTTCCGCTTAGCCCGGAAAACCGAATGGTGATAGTCACAGCTCCTGAGAAAAGCGGACTCGTAATCCCAGATCAGCCCAAGCTGGCAGCCATCATCAAAGAAAGCCCCGCAGAACTAAAGGCGTACGTCGATACGATAGGCTCGGCAGTGCTGCTTGAATCACTGCCTGCACCCGGAAAAATTGTTAACAGCACCACAAACGAAAAGACTGGCATGACGACCTGGGAGTTGGGCAACGGCATCAAGGTCGTGCTTAAGCCGACGAATTTTCGAGCAGATGAGATCCTGTTTCGGGCCAGCAGTCCTGGCGGAACGTCGCTCGCGAGTGATGCGGATTACATTCCGGCAAGCACCGCGACGCAAGTGATCAACGCGGGCGGCATCGCCAAATTCAACAACATCGATCTCAGGAAGATGATGGCGGGAAAAGTCGCTTCGGCGGACGCCTTCATCGGTGAACTCGAAGAAGGCCTGGGCGGAAGCAGCTCTCGCAAAGACCTCGAAACGATGTTCCAACTGATCTACCTGCGCTTCACTCAACCTCGAGCTGACGCGAACGCGTTCGCCGTGCAGCAAACACAGGCGAAAACATTTATGACGAATCAAAGCGTAGTACCTGAATTCGCCTTCTTTGAAGCTCTCAACGCCGCGAGGTTCCAGAATCATCCGCGCAGGCGTATGACTACGGCGGCAACAGTGGACCAATGGAACCTCGACAAGTCGCTGGCCTTTTACAAAGACCGTTTCGCCGATGCGAGCGACTTCACCTTTTACTTCGTTGGCAGTTTCGACGAGGCAATGATGAAACCGCTCGTCGAGCGTTACCTCGGATCCCTTCCCTCCCTTGGTCGGAAAGAGAAGTGGAAAGACGTCGGCGTGAAGCTTCCAACAGAGATTGTAGAGAAGAGGGTCGAGAAAGGGATCGAACCGAAGAGCCGAGCCGCGATCGTGTTTACTGGTCCATTCGTGTTTGACCAAAATCAGAGAGTAGCTATCCGGGCAATGGCAGACATACTGCAAAATCGACTGATGGAAGTTATTCGCGAAGAGCTGGGTGGGACCTACGGAATTTCTGCCAGCGCCGGCTTTTACAAGTTTCCGAAGTCGGAATACTCCATTTCGATCAATTTCGGCAGTTCACCAGAACGCGCCGACGATCTGATCAAGCGAGTGTTTGAGGAGATTGAAAAGTTTAAGACTAATGGGCCAACCGAGAAGCAGCTCAACGACGAGAAGGAAGCGCTGATCCGGGAGTTTGAGACCAACAGCAAACAGAACAATTACCTGCTGGGCCAGATATCCGCCAGGTTTTTCAACGGCGAGGATCCGGCGGGCATTTGGCTGGTTACAGATTACTATAAGAAACTTGATGCAGCCGCAGTCCAGGAAGCGGCAAAGTTGTATCTCAACACGAAGTCTTTCGTGAGAGTAACGCTGTTTCCAGAGAAGAAATAGAGTCTCTCTGTGTCTCTGTGTCTCTGTGGTCAGTGATCAACCACAGAGACACAGAGACACAGAGTTGATAACAGCTGATCTGCGTCGTTGTTAGAGAACGGCATCGGTGGTCTGATCTTTAGGACGTTGTGAGATGGACCATCGGTGCCGAGTAGTATTCCTTCCTCGCGCATTCGATTCACAATTCTGTTTGCTTCGAGAGTCGCGGGATTTCCGTCTTTGATCAACTCAACACCGAGGAACAGTCCTGAACCTCGTACGTCGGCGATGATCTCATGCCGCTGTTGAAGCTCGCGCAGTCCTTTGAGCAGATGTTCGCCGACTTCAAGTGCGTGCGACTGAAGGTTCTCGTCCTGAACAACTTCAAGCACCGTCAAACCGATCGCGCACGAAACGTTGTTACCGCCGAAGGTGCTGAAGAATTCCATACCATTGTTAAATGATTTCGCTATCGACGGTGTAGTGATCACGGCGCCGATGGGATGCCCATTTCCGATCGGTTTGCCAAGCACGACGATGTCGGGAACGACGCCATATTTTTCATAGCCCCAGAAGTGTGTTCCGATGCGACCGTATCCGGTTTGAACTTCATCGGCGATGCAAACACCACCCGCATCACGAACGGCGTCGTAAACGCTCCGGAGATAACCGTCAGGCAAAACGATCTGTCCCGCCACGCTCGGCATCGACTCCGCTATAAAACCGCAGAGTCGCGAGTCTAATTTTCCGGCAATCTCGACAACGGCTTGCGCATCATTGACCGATGATGGAAGCGGAGCTTTATGTACCCACTCAGGCGGACCGCTGCCACCTGGACCATCATGTTTGTATGGACTGATGTCGATGAGAGTTGTCGTATTTCCGTGATACGCGTGCTCGAGCACGATCAGGTCTCGTGCTCGTGTGTGAGAGCGCGCGAGTCGCAACGCAAGCTCGTTGGCCTCGCTGCCTGAGTTGACAAAGTAACAAACACGTAGTGTATCCGGCAGTGTGGCAGTTAGCCGTTCAGCGTACTGGTTGATCAGATCGCTAAGGTAGCGCGTGTTGGTGTTGAGTAACGCCATCTGCTGCTGCCCGGCAGCTACGACCTTCGGATGACAATGACCGGCGTGAGCGACGTTGTTGTAGGCGTCGAGATAGCGCCGGCCTTCATCGTCGTAGAGATACTGCATCTCGCCGCGCACGAGGTTCAGCGGCTTTTCGTACGCGATGCTCAAATTCCGTCCGAGCAACTGCTTTCGTGCTTTCAGAATGGAGTCAGTCTTTGTCATGCGCGTAAATCCGTGATTTCCAGCAAGCGTGACAGGTTCGACGCGATCGATCGTTGGCTGATCTGCAAGTACTCGTTCTCCGGACGTTGCTGTTGCTGGTACGCCGCGAGGCAAACGCTCATGCAAAGACGCATCAACACCAAGGGCCACAGCGCATCTAATTCATCTTCCGTAAGTGCAAATTCACTTGTGTAAGCTTCCACAACTCCTCGCGCTGCTGCAAGCGGATCACTTTTATCGAGCACGACGTATGCAAGTGCGACGGCCAGGTTTCCTACAGTGTAGCTGTAGACCATGTCTCCGAAGTCGATCAGTCCGACGACGGTCATTCGTTCCGGATCGACAAGCACGTTGTAGTCGTTCGCATCTCCGTGAATCACGCTTTTGCGCAGATCGGGATTAATGTCGAAGCGGCATGTCGAAACAAGTTCCCGAACACTCGCATCTTCAATCAGTCCACTGAACTCACTTACTATGCGATTGCCGTTTGCCAGGTCCCAATGAAAGTCGCGATGAACAGCCGGATGGTCGAAATCTGTAAGCGCGCGGTCGAGCTGTCCGAGCTTCCGGCCGAGATCTCGCAGCAGTCCATTCGGTTGCGGTTTAATCTCAGCGAGCGGCACACCTGGAAGATAATGGACCAAACGCACGAGATGCGCCGCTCCGTTTGGAGCTCGAATGCTAACGTTTTCTTCGCCTGAAACACTTCGCACGAGACGCTGGCAAAATGAAACTCGCGCCGCGAGATGCTTGAGCACTGCGTTCTGCGCGTCGAGCAGTTCCGGAGATTCGAGAGAGTTCGCGATTTTGAGAACAAACTTTTCGCCTGCGCTATTCGTTAACAGAAAGTTCTGGTCGCGCTCGCTCGGCAACTGACGCGCCGCGCCCTGAATACCAAAATGGTTGGCTACGATCGCCGCAGCCGATTCAGCGTCGAACGAAGGCGCATACAAGGCTATAATCCGGAGATTGTTTGACAGGATTGCAGGATTTTACAGGATGGCTCAACTGATCTCCACAATCGCGATCGCCATGGGCGCCTCATGGGTGTCGGGCATCAACCTCTACGCGAGCGTCGCCACGCTTGGGCTGCTCGGTCGTTTCGCCGACCTGCAACTTCCCGGCGAACTGCAAGTGTTGACTAGCTGGTGGGTCATTGGAATCGCGATTGGTTTATATGTCGTCGAATTCGTCGCAGATAAAGTTCCTTACGTTGACAGCACCTGGGACGTGATTCACACGTTCATCCGCGTCCCGGCCGGTGCTGTTTTGGCTGCCAGCGCTTTTGGCGACTTCGATCGAAGCATACAGGTAATCGCGCTCCTGCTTGGCGGCGGCCTCGCCCTCAGCTCTCACGGCACAAAAGCCGCGACACGAGCGATGTTGAATGCGAGTCCGGAGCCGGTGTCGAATGTCGTCGCGAGCATCCTGGAAGATATCCTGGCTGTACTTTCGATCATCGCTTCCGTGTTCCTGCCGGTGTTACTGTTCGTCATTGTCGGTGCAGGTTTAGTAATATCGTTTCTGGTCTTCAGACGAATACTTCGATTCTTTGGGCAGGTTGCGAACAGTATCCGCGGATGGTTCGCACCCGCCACTTCTTAGTCTTTCTCTGTGTAATCTCGCGTTTGGAGTTCAAGCTTTAGCTTGCTTCGTTAAAGAAGTGCAACCTAAAGGTTGAACTCCAAACATGAGATCACTCAGAGATAAATCCACGGAGGACGACTAATGCTGCGGTCCGTTGCCGTCTTACTCTTCACGCTCGTAATCTCTGCGATTCCTGTCTATTCGCAAACACCCGACTCGACTTTCTTCAACGGACTTCGTTATCGCCTCGTTGGACCAGCACGAGGCGGGCGCGTTACGACCGTGACTGGTGTTCCTTCACAACCAAAGACTTTCTACATGGGCGTCGCGAGTGGTGGTCTGTTTCGCACTACCGACAACGGTGCGACGTGGATTCCGATCACTGACGGCAAAGTCCCACTCGGTTCGACCGGATGCGTCGCTGTTGCCGATTCGGATCCAAACATCATCTACCTCGGAACTGGTTCAGACGGTGTGCGCAGCAACGTCTCAACCGGACGCGGCATGTACAAGTCAACCGATGGCGGACAAACATGGAAATTCATTGGTCTTTACAACGCCGGACAGATCGGCGCGGTCCGCATCCATCCAACCAATCCCGACATCGTGTGGGTGGCAGCCGGCGGCGACATCTTCAAGTCGAACGAGGAGCGCGGCATATTCAAAACAACTGATGGCGGGCAGACGTGGCGCAAAGTTCTGTACGTGTCAGACAGCGTCGGCGCGATGGATGTCGAGATACAACCCGGCAATCCATCTGTTATTTATGCGTGGATGTCGCGTCTCGAGCGCAAACCCTGGACGATCATCAGCGGATCGCGCGAAGGTGGTTTTTATAAAAGCACTGACGGTGGCGAACGCTTCTCGAAGATCGCGACCGGACTTCCAAGCGAGTTAATCGGCAAAGGCAATCTCGCAGTAACCGCTGCAAATCCGAATCGACTTTATGCGCTCATTGAGGCAAAGCCCGGCGGCGGTTTCTACCGTTCGGAAGACGCGGGACAAACGTGGGCGCTGATCAATTCGCAGGGCTCGTTGATTCAAAGGCCGTTCTACTACGTAACTCTCGGCGCAGATCCGTCGAATGCAGACGTGGTCTATGCAGGCGCTGAAGGCTTTTTCAAATCGACTGACGCCGGCAAGACATTCACGGTGCTTCGCACGCCGCATGGCGACAATCACGACATCTGGATCAACCCGAAAGACAGCCAGATCATGGTCCAGGCAAACGACGGTGGCGCGAATGTTTCTACCGACGGTGGCCGGACGTGGTCGACGCAAATGAATCAACCGACGGCCGAGATCTACGGCATCTGGGTCGACAATCAGTTTCCATACAAACTCTACGGCGCGCAGCAGGACAACACGACGCTGATCATCTCGAGTCAGGCCGAACCGTTTTCGACGGCGGACTGGCGCAGTGGTCCAGGCTGTGAAACAGGTCCAATCATGCCGCATCCACTGAATCCGGAGATCGTCTACGGATCGTGCAAGGGGCAATACGGCGTGATGAATCTCAGGACCGGGCAGGAGAAGAGCTACTGGATCGGTGGGCAGTCGTTATATGGAAACGCCGCGAGTGATCTGATCTACAGGATGCAGCGCGTGTCGCCGATGGCGGTCTCGCCACACGATCCGGAAGTGCTCTATTACGGATCTCAGTACGTGCATCGCACGCGTGATAAAGGAGTGACGTGGGAAAGGATCTCGCCCGATCTCACGGCGCGTCCGGAATGTTGCCAGGGCATTAGCGGTGAACCGATCACGCGCGACGTCACGGGCGAAGAGTTTTACAGCACGCTGTACGCGATAACTGAGTCGCCACTCGAGAAAGGCGTGATCTGGACAGGCGCAAACGACGGTCCTTTCTATATCACTCGCGACAACGGCAAGAAGTGGACCAACATAACGCCCAAAGACATCCCTCCCGGCGGGCGCGTTCAGTTCATCGATGCGTCGCCGCATCGGAAAGGCTGCGCTTACTACGCAGTGTATCGCTGGCTTCTCGGCGACTATGAACCTTACATCTATCGCACCGACGACTACGGCCAAACATGGACCAGGCTGACCACCGGCGCGAATGGCATTCCTGCTGATTGGCCCACGCGCGTCGTGCGCGAGGATCCGGATCGTGAGGGACTGGTTTACGCGGGTACCGAGTTTGGAATGTTTATCTCTTTCGACAACGGTTCGCGCTGGCAGCCGTTTCAGTTGAACCTGCCAAACGTGCCTATCACGGATATCAAAGTTCATCGCAAGGATCTGGTTGTTTCGACGCAGGGACGAGCGATCTGGATCCTCGATAATCTCACGTCGCTTCACCAGCTCTCATCGCAGAAAGCTACGGAAGTCCATCTCTTCAAACCGCGCGACGGTTTTCGCACGAGAGTTGGTCCAACGAACCTTGGGCCCGTCATTGAATACTATTTGCCCGCTGCGGCTGAAAAAGCAGTCGTCATCGAGATCCTTAACGCCAGGGGAGAAGTGGTGAATAGTTATAACAGTGAAACGCCGGCGCCGCGTCCGGGACGTGGCGGTGGTCCTGCAATGCCTGGTGTTGGTACGGCCGGGCCGGAGTCTCAACCTGATCCTGACGCGGCGCCAACACGACGCGGTACTCCGCCGCCGCGAGTCACGAAAACCGCCGGCATCAATCGCTTCGTGTGGGACGTCAGGCACCAGGCGGGTGTAACCCTTCCGCCCGGCCAGTATCAAGTCAGGCTAAAGATTGGAGATGTGAATTTAGCGCAACCGTTCAACGTGCTTATCGATCCGCGAGTCGCTGCGGATGGCGTGACATTGGCGGACTTGCAGGAACAGTTTGAGCACAACCTGCGAATGCGTGATCTAGTCGCAAGCGTCAATCAACTCGCGACGCGCGTGCGTGAGGCTCAAAGGAAGTCGCCCAACGATACGCGAGTGAGTACGCTTGCGACGAAAGTGCTTACTGAGCCGGTGCGTTACGGAAGACCCGGACTTCAGGCGCAAATAACTTACCTTGCAGGCATGACGACGAGTGTGGACCAGAAGATCGGACGCGACGCAATCGAGCGTTATCAAGTGTTGAAGAAAGACCTCGACGCGCTGCGATTGGAAGCGGACCAGATACTTGGGCCATCAGTATCAACCGCCAGCACCCCACCACAGTGATGTGAATTTTGTGCCCTTTTGTGGCTAAAGAAGTTTTCCCAGCGCATACGGCAACATCTTGCGCCACCACGGCCAATCGTGGTCCACATCATGTCCCCAAATGTCCAACGTATGCGGAATGCCTTTGGCGTGCAGAATGTCTGACAACGCACGACTGTGATCGGGAGCTTCGTAGTTTCCCTGCCCTGACATGATCAGGATCGCGTCCGCTTTTTGGAGCAGGGGCAGATAATAGTTGTCGTTGAGGTTTGAAAGATAATCTACGGGGTTGTTGAAGTAGACGTTGTCGTCGTAGTGTCCGGTCAAATAGGCACGCACGTCGTAACTGCCGCTCATCGCAATCGCACCACGAAACAGATCGGGATGCTTGAAGTAAGCGTTGGCTGATAGAAACGCGCCGAGACTGGCGCCTGTCGTCAGCGGGCGGTTTTCGCCGTCGGCACACTCGTTTCGAATCAGTGGCAACACTTCGTCAGTGATGTATCGATCGTACCGCGTGAGCAATTCCGCTTTCAGGTGCGGCGGCATCTTCTCATTCAAGAGGCTGTAGCGATTGACGCTGTTGATGGAGTAGGCGCGCAACTTTCCGGCTTCGATAAACGACTTGATCGCATCGACGAGATAAAAGCGCTCATATTCGAGATAGTCGGCCGCTGCTGTGGGGAACATGAGTAGCGGTGGGCCGGCATGTCCGTAGGCGACGAGCGGCATTTCCATGTTCAGGTTTGGGCTATACCAGGTTGTTGTACGACGTTCCATTCGCGGACCTTTCGTAAGGGGAATCAGGGCTGGAGATATTCTCGCAGATCGTTGCGTAGCGCAAGTTTAGCGGGTCGCGCGGCGGTTGACGCTCGAAAACCCATCTGCTATAAAAACGCTTCTGCGCCCTGCATATAGTTTCGAGACTATATGAGGGCGCTTATTCCGCAGTAGCTCAATGGCAGAGCATTCGGCTGTTAACCGAAGGGTTGTAGGTTCGAGTCCTACCTGCGGAGCCATTTTATTTTTGTAGGTGTTTGGAAAGAAAAGCTTTACCTCACTGAGCGAAGAGAGCCTGTCACAACTAAGTCACAAAGTTTACAATCAAGCGCCGACCCGCTTTAATTTGATTGACTGCTAGGTAGGCGGTAGTTGTTAGTTCGGAAATAAATCGCGAATTTTCTCTTTGCAGTCGACGAAATCTCCGGTGGCTTTTATCCACGTGAACTTCCGATTCTTCACTGAAGTGTTTAGTAGATACGCGGGGAGTTCCAGGATTCTTGCTGTGGCTTGTTTCGCGCCAGCACCGGCTGGTTGCTGACTGCGGGCCAATGCGTCATATACGAGCGACCTCAAGTCAGGACCAAGCACGGGGAGCACTCCCGTGATGGATTCTCGGAAGTGGTAGTCGTCTCCACAATCCAGCAAATATTCAGGAGTAGCTACGGTGTAAGTTGTCTTATCATTCAAACGCACCAGACCCTTATTCGTTTGAATCTTGACGTCGCGATCCAACGTATTAGTCTGCCGATTGAATTTGTATTGAAGACCTGACACCTGCAGAAAGCTCCCGTCGCCAAACTTGGATAAAACTATGCGGCCAAGAATCTTGTCTCTTATGTCCGCGCCTTTTAGCTTTACGAAAATCACGCGGGTCTCATAGGCAAACGTCCGTTCTAAATCCTCAAGACGCACCTGGCTGCAGACCACGTCGTCGATTCGTAATGATCCACCATTGATGAAGGCGATGTCCGCCGGCTTGTTTCCGGGAAAAGCAGTGCGCATTTGATCCGCGATGAAGCTGCCCCAGTTGCTCTCCTGGTTACGAACCGCCTCTTCGGTAGCGACCAGACATTTGTCGTTCTGAAGTATTTGCTTAACACCAACCAGGGGCTGGTCGAGCTGGGGAATCTCCTTTAGTAATTGCGCGTGATAGTACTCTTCGATATCCCGCCGGTACCCGGCATCAACCGGAATTTTGTCGTCAATCTGGAGTCGCTCTTCTTCGATAGCTGGTTTACCGTTGCGGCGCCCCACTAACACTTTCCAAACGCTCCGCGCATTTGAATCACCTTTCGTGATCAACGCCGAATTCTCCGTGAGCTTCTCACGTTGCCAATAGTGCTCATGGCCGCCCGCGATCCAAATGAACCGAGGATGAGTGCCGCGGAGCTTTGCCACCTTCACATCGTCGCTCATGTTGAGATGTGTAAGGCCGATAATCACGTCGGCGCCTTTTTGTTCCAATTCCTTGATCTTGTTATCAGCGACGGATTCGTAGTTGCCGTCGATTGGCGCATAGTCGCGGTCTTTGCCGCTATCTTGCGCGTTGTCGAGAGTGAGTCCTACAAAACCGACTTTCATGTTGCCAATACTCTTCAACTCATGTTTCTTGTCGCTTTCAATCCTAGCTTTCGCGGCATCAAAGCTGCGGACGGCCTCAGGGTCTGCAGCAGTGGCGTTGTCGTATTGAAGCGCAACGTTCGCTCCGATCCATGTGAATTGAGAGTTGTTGACAGCATCAACAAACAGCTTGGGACTTGATTTGTCGAACTCATGGTTGCCGGGCACAGCGATAAGGGGTGCAATGCTGTTTAAGTAGTTGAGTGCCGCAACCATCTGTTGCCCGTGAAATCTGTTGCTCTCCAGTGATGGCTGCAGGAAATCTCCGGCGTGTAAGATCAGCACGCTTTTATTTTGCTGCCGCAATTGCTTCACGAGAGTTGCAATGCGACCAAGGCCGCCGACTTTTCCATCTTGTACGGAGTCAATTCGGTAAATATCGTTCAGTTGAATAACGACAAGGTCGGTTTCAAACGTTCCGTCGCCGGGCGTTTGCGCGGACCGCGGCCAGTACCACAGGAAAGCGGTACCAGCCAGGCCAATGATCAGCGCGAGTCCTACGACAAAGAAGGACAGCGAGTAATGACGGCGAGGTGGTTTTGGTGATCCCATATTTACGGCTCAGGCTTATTTTTTTCGTCCTTCCCCGGATTGACATAAATCCAAGCCGACGGCTGTGAAGGCGCCAGCCTGTAGACCAAAAACCCAAGTTCTTGCCAACAGTTTTTTTCCTCCTCCAAAGTAGTCGGAAGCGGGACTCGCATCTTCTGAAGCAGATCATTTCGATAAAGATCGAATGCGGTCTTTATTTGTTCGGCGTACGGCATGACAGCACCCATCGCTCCTCGGTACGAGGTGAAGGCAGTTACCACGCCGCCGCCGAAGCACAAAACAAAGAGCCACCATGGAGCGCGGACAACAAGGAGGTAACCGCCCGATAGCAGAGAGAAAGCCGACGCCAATGTGGTGACAAGCAACATTGTGTCTACGTTGCTGCGCAGTTGCGAAATGTCTTCGGCAAATTGAGCTGGAAACAGCGGATAGAGTTTTGGCCAGAAGAGTACTGCGTCCAGACCATATCGATCGCGAGGATAGAGCTCAGCGTTTTTTAGGATGTTACCCAGGAGTGTGGGCATTACTTCAGCTTTTTGCTCCGGAAGAGGGTAGGTTAGATAAACCTCCTCGTAAGCTGCGGCGTCCTCCAGTCTGGCTTCGAGCCTTTCCAGTTTTTCCTCATGCCAACTACGACCAATCTTTTTAAGGAACTCGCCCACGACGGGAAAGTTCCAATAGCCTTCAAAGAACCTCAGGATCGCTGTTGAGTTACTGTCCATGACATTCGAAAAAAGTATTACCCAGGCCAGAAAGGCGCCCGACTGGACCAACTGGATTGCCGTGTCACGAGATGCCCACATTTTCGCTGCAGTAACTAGGTTTGCTTGTCCCGCAAACCAGATGGCAATCAAAAGTCCCCAAAAAATGAGGCACGGCAAGAAGATGTTCAGAAAGAACCGGCGATCTAGAAATCCAGTGACCTCTTTGAGAAGACTACTAAACATCGGCGTTTGTCTCTAAAAGCAAATCAGACCAGGGTGTGAGGCCACGGCTGTGGGGGGACGGTTTGGTCCGGATTCTTACACTTTGTGGTTGGAAGAATATAGGGATAGAAGTCAGGCCAGCCGCACTTCCTGCACTTTTGAGGCACGACAGGTAAGACGCGACGGCCTCCGAGGGTTGCAGCTGTAGCAACACGCATGAGGCGGGTTGCGTTCCCGCCGACGATTCCCATGCTACGAAACTCAAATGTGACTGGAATTATACGTCCTGTTGGCAGGGCTTTCGCCGTTCCCGGCGATGCGATCTCCCCCTTCGCCGCACTTTCCTTCAGGTAAGACCTAATTACCGTCGTGGGAACGATACCCACCACAGCTCGCTCGCCTAACAGTGCTGCTCCACGGGTTTTGTTCTTAAACAAGTACCTTGTCGGCGCGTTATGAATGCTCGACACATGCATATCGCAGCCAATAATAATGGTCGGCGGCAGCTTAGGAATATGTTCTCTCAAACTACCACGACCGGTACTCGGCAGATCAGCTTTTGTAATGACCGTCAGCGGCAGACCTTCATTGCTTGTCACCACAAGAAAATCATCGCTTGACAGTTGGGAACGTGCTTTGTCGATGCTTGATGACTCTCCTATGAGAGAGAAATTTTCAGTCATTAATTCTCGTAATTGCATGAGAGTTCTCCCTTATCGAGCGAGGACGGAGACTATTGAACCGAAACAGCGTTGAGTGCTTTCGTGAGCCGCCTGTTGCCGGATTGTCAGCGAATCATGAGGACCCTGTGCCATTGAGGATCGAAATTCATCCGGGCCTTTTTGCAAAGCAGAGCCAGTTGATAGGCGCACCTTAAGCGAACAGGGCAATTCAGTCAACTGTTTTTCTGAAGACTGTCATTACAAATAGCTCGTGATTATGATGATACGCTCGTTTCTACCACACTGAATTTTCGGAGTTGGTTTACGTGCACGCCTTGAGAAGAAATCGAAAAGGCATCGCCACGCCGAAGCCGGAAGTTGATCTCATCAAGAGACGGTTAAGGAGGTGACAGGCGTAAACTGATGCAATTGTAACGGGCTGTGATCCACAACAAATGTGAGTAAATGTCGTCACCAAGTAACAGGGCCCTGGTAGGTTGCAGGTTTCGTGGTCGCGAGTTCGAATCTATGGGCCGGATTAGAGCGCTTCTCCCAACCGCTGAAAGAAACTGAGCATCTCTGCCGTGGGAGCCAGGAAAAGGTTGCGAAGATTGTCCACTGTGGGGAGCCACCATATTTTCAATCGAGTTTTTTGCTCCTCGTATTCTTCTTTAGTAATCTTAGGTTGCGCGCAGAGCGTAAGCGCCGAGGCGAGGGAATTAAAACCCTATGTCTGCCTTCCGGAGTCGTACATAAGATATGTATGAAGTCACTGACAATGGAGTGTTGAAAAACATCGAGTCATGGATGCTTTTCATACCGGCGAATGACAATGATGGGAAGCCATTTAGTCCGGCTGTTATCGACGAAATTTTACAAGAGATTCTCTTGAGTTTCCCGGGCTTCACGGTTACGAGTACCGTTGGCTATTGGAAAGAAAGAAGCGAAATCTATGAGGATCAAAACTACGAGATCGTAATTGACGCCGTGCCTGATCCTAGGCACGATTCTTCAGAGTTCTTTATTCAACTCAAAACAGAGCTACAAAACCGCCTTAGTCAAAACAAGATTTACTTAACCAAGCAAGATTCAAAAAAAGAACTATTAACGTTTGCCGAATTCTTTGACGAGGTTGGTCTTGACTCACAAAATGACAATCTCAAGGAGGAAGCACAACGTATCTCAAAACAATTAGCTCTAAACTTTGGTTTCGTTCTTCAACGACTGGGGTATGAAACTACAACACTGGCCCGTAATGCTGGTACCATCACTTGGGAACGGAAACTATACGGCGTCAAACTTACCACGCGATTGAAGGATTCGTTACCCCCAGATGTCAGGATCATCGCTGCCGATCGTGTCTCTGACTTAGCTAGTGCTCTCGCCAGCGAGAAACGCTTTGCGCTGATTGGTACATACGAATTTCACTCGTTCATCCTACATAAGCAACCACATCGTCCGCTGATTGAACCCAATGGGAAATTTCCCGCTAATGATAGATCGTTTCTATCACCGTGGGGGCAACCACTGAGCACGCGTCGGTTCATTGAAGAATTTACAATGTCGATCTTTACAAGCTGGTTATTGCTTCGTGATGAGGGCTTCCTAACTAACGAGATTTCGATGAGCGTGGGGAAGGACGGCTCATTACAATGGACGACCGGGGAGCGAAGACCGAACGTGTTACTCCACTCACCAGCAGCGATCGATGATGATGAGATACAAAAAGAAATAATCAGATGCCTTGCTGAAGCGGCCAAAAGCTATGAACGTAATTCGCTGGATCCCTTGGCTGTGCTGCAATCGAAGGCTAAAAACAATTACATTTTGAAGCGCGCAATAGTTCGCCACATTATTGAACAGTCCCCACAACTGCGATGAAGGTTTGACCGCAAGGTCGAATCTACGTCCTGAACTAGAGCGCTTCTCGCGACTCTTGAAACGGATGCTCAATAAGGCAGTGTTACTGATGCTCGAAATAATGACGGAAATTTCAAGGCGTGTAGATCAATAGACGGAGTGGGGGCACCGCCCTAAACCAAGCAATAATATAACCAAACTAATGCTGCACCAGTGACAAAAACCAAAGCACCAAATACAACAAAAAGCCACGTCAGAAGTGGACGCACGATTGCTCAGGGCAAGTAAACAAAAAACACAATCCGCTGTATCTGGGTCTGCGGCGAAGCTAACCACAGACACAACGAACTGTGTTCTTCTCGCCGCAACTTTGGTTTGATTGGGAAGGTGGCCCAAGTCTGGACCAATTTAATTATAAATGAAGATTTGATGATTAACGAAATGGCTTAACTAAGCGCAGATTCGGAAATTGGACCAAAGTTATCCACAGGCTTAATCTTCGTCAAACTCAGGGTCCTCATCTAATTCTTTAAGATTGAATCGTCTCTCCTTCACGTCTATGGTAATTGAAAGCGGTACAGTAAATGGGTCTGATAGGTTGTCGGCGTAGATTAATGCAGAAAGGTCAAGCTTCGTTTTGTTAGTCGCACCAACGTAAAAACTACCATCAGACCACGCCTGAGCTTTCGGTTGAATATGCCCAAACGGAACGGTAATGGTCCATTCCTTCCCATGCACCTCGTAATCAATTCTGTTCCGACCATAGAAAGACATCGGTAAGGCTCCATATAGTTCTTCTCTTGGGTATTCGGGATAGTGTAACGAATCACACATGCGTATTTGTGGCTCCACGTTCCCATGAATTACGACGCGAGTGTTTGATGCCAGCATTGGGCCGGTGTTCTTAATGTAAAAGGCGACTTTTGATAAGAGTGAAGTGTCAGCAATATAACGGGCTTTTTTCAGGAAGAAATTCTCATCGTATCTGTTTAGCATTGCCTCAACTGAGAACTGCGGATAGCCAACGAGTGGAATGTTCTTTTCGTTGTATTTGACGACTGTTGAGACGACCGTTATATCCCGTCCTAATCGAGTGTGGTCCGCTAACTTCGCAAATTCGAGTTCAAACAAGGGTCGCGGCTGGTCCAGTACAACAGCGATTCCCATCTTTGCAATTTCGGCTGGGTCAGCTTCATCGGTGGAACTTCCACGGCGAATATAGACGATGCCTTTTTTTAGTTTGCCAAAGTCCTTAAGTAAAAAGAATGGTCGTTCCTGGAGAGGTATTCTGATTACGCCAACTTGCTTTCCTTCGAAGGGAAAAGCCTCATAAGTGAAGGCAATAGGCTTCTGCGTTTTTTGATTTACTAATTGCTGAAGGTTTGCGTGATCCAAATGATGGGTCACACCATGAACAATGCTTCGCCCACCCTTAACCTCCTGCACACCAATCAGAATGTAGGCGTCTGTTCGTCTCCAAGCATTTGCAAATGCTAATACGTCCTTAACGATTTCACTTTTATCGTCGTCCGATGCTCCGGCAAATAAATACTGGTCGCGTTTGAAATCTAGGGTCTCAGTCTCTTCTTCATGTAAAAGCTCCTCCATTAAGGTGTCGTTCATAGTTGCCTGATGATAACTCCCTATCCCAGTTACCACTCATTCGAATCATTTGGGATACCAAGAGTGTAAATATCTACTCCGCCATAGAAAACGAGCTTGTAGATTACTCGATGCTCTGATTCACGATAGACACCGTAGTTAAATACTTCGGGTTGGTGGGTTGCCCTGCCATCAACCTTTATGCTTCGCAAAGCTGCTCTAATCTGCGGATTGATGGTATCAGGCATATCATAGAAAGCTTGGCCTTCTGATAACGCGGTTGCCCGATAGACCATCCACCGATACTTATACTTCTCTCTGTAATCGTGAAAGTACAAAGCGTTGGCGATAGCTCGCATTACCGGATTGAAGCGTGTCTGGTGAAGGTGAACGATGGCGCTATCCATACCATCTACCTTAACTTCCCTGTACCTTTGAAAAGTTAGTCGTCGAAGCTTGTGGCCTTTGTTGAATGAGGGAAGCACCTTGTTCTTAAACATATCCCTAGCAATATCTGTCGTGTTGATGTCCGTCACGATGATGTTGCGCGTGTATTCAACGTTAAAAGAATTATCGTTGTTGTGTGTCTCGCATGAGGGAACAGTAATTAGATTCACTCGCCGGTCGTCGGGGAAGAAACCAATCGGTGGTGAGTGCTCGCGGGTAGTCGCGGGCTTGTCACACATGTAACAGGTTTTGGTTGATTTGGTTTTGAGTGCTCGTTTTCTCACTGCTTTACCGTCTCTTGCGTCGAACCTCTCTTTTGCCTGTAAATTGGTAATTCAACTCTTCGGCGCGTCGCTCGGCGACGGAGATGATTTCGTTTTCCTTATCGGTTCTGACAAACCGCTCGCCTTCGTAAATCCCAACTTTATATAAACCCATACGAGCTATTTTACGTCAGCACCAGGCGACATTGGTTCTATTTCGGCTCGGTACATTTTCACGGATGATACAAGATTGCGCCGTAAGCACAAATCTTATTGGACTAGTTTAAATTGTCGGTCAAATCTTTGACGACTATCCTCCAGTACATTTTCAAGAATGAACTCAACTATAGGCTCACCTACAATTGGTGTGCGGTTAACATGTATTTTCGTAGTAATTGTAAATTCCACACTCAGAACTTTGTAGCGTGTCAGTTTCTCGTTACCAGACTTCATAAAGGTGGGCTTTTTGAATTTATGAACATGCACTTTCTTCGCGTTCCTCGAAAGCTTCTTGGGATACTTGCTGTGTGCAATTTTTAGAAGGTTAGCAACAACGTTTCCTAACTCATCATAAAAATCCATATCCTTGGGGTAGAACTTCGTCCGCGTAAGAGTGGGTAGCGGCAAGCCAAGCCTTTTGCATTCGTTCTTTACCCACTCACCATCAACGGTAAAACTGTAGTTGCCGGCATCGCTGAGAGAGAATTGCCACTCCATGATACCCATTGCGATAGACTTCTTATCATCATTAAAGACAATTTGGAGTTTATAGGTAAGGATGCCATTCTTTTCGGCTACTTCGAGTGCGCCTTTTTGGTAACCATTACGAGACACAAAAATGCCTCGTGGTTGATTAGGAAGGTCGTGTAATACTCCTTTGAATTTAACCATCTCTCCTTTAGTAACCTTGCCGCCCCAATCTTTCGCTTGAACAACGGTTCGATAAGTGATTTTGCTTTTTACGAATTCCCAATAAACATCGATTTGGTGTTTCGTGTCTCTTCCTTGAAGAGTTACGTCGTGCTGGACATCTATTGTTTCAACCTGGTCTTGGTTAAGAATAGCGTCAAATATCTTTTGATTTAAGACTTCGTAGTAGAGACCTTTTTTGCCCATGCTTCACCTTGTGGATAAGTGAGTTTGACGGCTTATCATAGTGTCATCAATTAAACGTCGGTAGTTGTGAATATCTACCGACGCTCAATTTAGGAAAGAAGATGTCGAAACAGATGAGCGCTTCCGCAGAAAAAAGGGTACTCGACCTTGCCCGCAAAGGCGGCATCCTGCGTCCGCGAGACCTCCAAACCAAGGGTATGCCAAAAGACTATCTCGGCGGTCAACCCAGAGACCAATGGCATGAGAATCTGAACATCGTTTTCGGCGCAATCGATTCGGTCTCACCATATTGCCTCGTGCTATGATGTGGCCGGAGGGGACTAATGGAAATTAAGATGACCATAATCTATGAAAAGGCCGATGGGCTGATTCAGGCCTCGGTCGCTGAGCTTCCGGGAGCGATCTCGCTCGGTGCTGATGTCGATGAGGCGCGGCGAAATCTGGATGAAGCAATCGAGATGGTGCTGGAAGGAAACCGCTTGCTGGCCGAAGATGTTCCCAGGGAAAAAATCAGTAGTGAAGAAATCGCCTTTCGCGCCGCATGAAGCGAATCGATTTAATTCGACATCTTGAGAGTCATGGCTGCCAGCTCATGCGCGAAGGAAGACAGCATAGCCTTTACATCAACCGACAAACCAGGAAATCCGCCGCCGTGCCGCGTCATCGAGAGATTCCCCAGGGAACAGTTCGAAGCATTTGCCGCGCTCTTGGAATTCCTTCGCCGTTCTGAAACATTTCGGCATGTGTGACTATCCGATCACCTAATCCCATAGCGTCGACGTAACATTTGCGGCTCTATTGCTCTCAATGATTTCTCTCGAATCACAAGCTTTCAATTGTATCAAGCAGCTTGATGAAGTTGCGTTTGCGTTTGTATTCGACGCGTAGCGCTGCGAGGTAATCCTCAAACTCGGTTACCCGATCCAAGCGCCCCATTAGCTCGCGGATTTTCTGCAGCAGCTTAACGGCCTCCTCGTAGGCGTCGTTGTTTCCCTGCTTGAGAGTCGGCGCGATCATCTCTTTGTAAATCGGTACGGCGTCGCCGGGGTGTTTTTCTTCACGCGCGGCGGCAACCAGAAGCCAAAGACCCGAAGAACAGCCACCCGCACAGGCTTCCTGCCACGCCTCGTCATAGCGCTTTTCCCATAGAAAGACTTCAACCAAACGCGAGTTATCAGCATGGCGCGCCCAATCCCAATGGTTCTTTGAAGTTTTCTCTCCTTGCTTCTCTTTCTCAATCACACCTCGCAGATGGGTCAGCGCTTTGTCTCTCCAAGCAGGCCAGTCTGGGTCCGGGCGCACTTTGAGTGCGTGCGCCTTCAACTCCTGGTAGTTTTTCAAAAACGGCCATTCGACAAACTGGTTCCAGATCAAAGTCATTGCGTCGTCGTGTCGAGAGCGGCGGTGATATTCGACGGCGAGAAACTCAACCAGTCGCGAATCGGCTCGCGGAAAAGACTTGATTCCCTGTTCGGCCCAATCGAGCGCCTTGTCGTGCTGGCCAGCCTCGCGATAAATCTCGGCAATCTTAAGGAACGAATAAGCGTCCGAAAGATCACGGCGTTTGATTTCGACTAACGAGTCAGTGTCATCCAATTGTCGCGCGAGCGCTTCCATCATTCTCGTGATGCGAAAGCGCCTGGTGGATCGCACATCTTCTTTGTCTCCTGGGTTAAGTGGCCGAATTTTTGCCCATTCGGATTCGGCTAGCCGACGGTATTCCGCCAAGCCTTCTGCGCCGAAGACATCCGCATAGGTCTCTGCCGTTCCATAGAAAATCCCCCAGTCGCTCATCATCTCCCATGCGAACAATCGTCGCGCAAGAGCGCAAGGTTCGGGACGAGCGTCCAGGCACGCGCGATGATGTAGATTCTGGAGCTCTGGCAGAATGTCGCTCATATAGCCATCCGAATCGTCCATCTCGCCGGTGGCTGTTTCGAGTTGCGCCAGCGCGTATTCCGTCAGTTCGATAACCGCCGGCGCGTGGCCGCGGTTAAGCAGAGCCGCGATCGAGTCGGTCACTTGAAGAATGCGACGGGTATAGTCGTACGCGGAATGGTAGTCGACAAAGCCGTCGGTCTGCGTCGCGGACGCGATGGATCGACGATACGCCGTAATGTCCAAGCCGGCGGGATTCGATTGCGCAGCTTCAAGGAGCAGGCGATCGCGCAGGTTTCGGTTTTCCATCGCTTCGCGCGCCAGCATGGCGACCAGGGTATCTTTGTCTTGCCGCTCGAGATACGCACGTAAATCGTCTTTGCTTGCCCTCCCTTTTCGCTTGCTGGGCTTACCTTTACTCTCCGGAGCTGGATTAAGTGAAGCTAGACCGACGGCGACGAGGTGTTTACAGAATTCACCTTCAAGCCCAATCGGGCAATCACACGAGTAGTTAATCTCGCGGTCGGTTGAACGAAGCGTCACGGAATAGTCGTCTTGGCCACGTACGGTCGCTGTGCACGTTCCCTCGTGCGCCGCAAGACCATGCACACGGCCATCTTTGAAATACGCTTCACCACGAGTGAACGAACGGGTGGTAGCCAGTCTCTTAAGTTCGAGAAGACTGATCACTGCCATAAAGTGTTTCACCTAATGATTAGCGAGCTGCAACCAGTGACCATGCCTCCATCCAGTGCGATTAGTGCACTTGAAGCACGCGGTCATTTGAGTGCCATCAACTCTTAACTGTCTTCTCGAGATTTGTTTTTTTGCGACTCGTGACATCATAAGCTTACATTGAGACAAGCTTAAGAATGGTATACTTTCCAAACGCTGAACGACACCTCAGAGCTACTCTTTTGCGAAACCGGAGAAGGATCATGGCCGCAAATCTGGAAGACCAACTGATTGACAAAGTGCGAGCGCTGCCACCCGACAAACAACAGGAAGCGCTACGACTCCTTGATACTCTTGCCACGAGCCCTAGCTCTGAAGGAACAGGTGTGGATCGCAGACCCATTTGGGAGGTCGTCGACGAAATCAACGCTGGCTTACCCGCAGACACTTGGGAGAACGTACCGACCGACGGCTCGATCAATCTGGACCATTACCTCTACGGAGCGCCGAAGCGGCAGCCGTGACAATGTCCTAGCGAACAAATGTTCGCTACAACGTAAAACGAAAACCGTGATCGAAGAGACACTTAGACGCATAACAGTGAACCCCGAAATTTTTGGTGGCAAACCCATCATTCGGAACCATTGGGCCATCTGAATGTCCAGATTCTTCTTCGCTTATCTCTACCAAATGCACGTCAGCGTTGATACATACCCTTCGGGCCACGCCACATCAGATCCCAAAGACACACCACCATCAAACGCAAAAGTCGGCAAGCGCGAACACTGAAGCTATCCGGCTAATGACATTAACAGCCCTTCCTTAATACAAAGGGTCCAACCGCTTCGACCCAGCGAATCAAGTCCAAAACGAACTCACAGAAATCCTCCACTAAGCGTCTCCGCAAATAGAACCTACTGTCGCATTTGACCACACCCTCGTTTTACCTGCTGTCGCGTTCTGCGTCACTCACATTCCAAAAACACTATCAAATTGGCCATTGACATAGAGAAACCTGCGGCACAACAGATGCACTGCAACTAATTCGCGTGGTCCGTTCTACGAAAACGCACGCACTTTATCACGGGCTTTGAATGAAGAAATGAAAGCACGAGTTCACCATACGCGCCTGATGCATTTACGCGAACTTCCAACGAGCAAAGTCACCTTGCAAGGTTGCGGCTCTGCGATGTTCCAACTGATTCAGGCGCTGAACATGAGACAATCACTGCCCACTTCACCAATCATTGTCCCAATCGAACCGCCGGCTTCTCGCTGATCGCACTTGTAATTGTCTGCGCGATCGCGAGGGTACTTGGACACCTCCGGTACGGCGTTGCCAAGCGGCGATTGCCGGTGAGCCGTTCGCCCTAATCACATCGGGGCTCGCCCTCGCAAAATCTCATCCTAAGAGGAATCGAAGTAAAAATGGCAAAAATGCAAAATGAACCAGTCGCAAGCGTTATCGAAGATCTCTACCCACTGGCCCAGGTCGCAAAGATCCTGCGCTGTAGCCGAAAGTCGGTTTATCGCCTGATCTCAAGCGGCAGATTGAACGCTGTTCGTTGGGGTCGAAGCTATAAGTTCCGTCGCGAAGACATTCAGCAATTCCTTAGAAGCTCCGCCATTCTTAGCCAAAATCGTAAATAGATGAAAACACACAGGTTAGTACCTATTAGTAGTCCCAACTGTCTTCTCTTGTCCCACTCGTGCCTGTAAGTCTCCTCATTAGTTCATTTAGGGCTAAGCGGAATTAGTACTACACGACACGATGTTTGCATCGAAGAAGCGGGCGGTAAGTACTAATTCATTCCGAAGTGAGAACCCGATGACGCCAGCAATGCGAATGACCGATAAAACACTTAAGGAAGTTTTGGACGCGCTTATTGAACTTGATTTGATTCCAAGGTCACGCGTTGGCCCAATCAAAACTGCAGTCAATCAGTATGCGCTTATTCTTGGCTACAGTGAACCGGCTCAGTGTCCGATGTCAGCTTTCCACTTGCCAGATCAGAGACGAAACCGCTTGATTGAAGAGAGAGCCGATGGCGCAAGACGCAGAAGAACCAATGCCTCAGTTCTCGGCCCTCACGCGATGCGGAACCTGAAGAACAATGTCAGTTACTTGATTAGAACCGCAGTCGATCACGAGATAATTCAGCCTGTGCCAGGAAAGACTGCGAGCTCAAAAACTGCCAACAAGATCAGAGACAAGACAAATCACTTTACGGAATGAGTCGATTCACCCCGGCAAGTATGTCTTGGACCCAGTACCCGACTCCCTTATTAAAGAACTCTCGGATTACGAGAGTTGGAGTACGAAGATAGTTAATCGTAATCGTCCTGATACTCTGAAAAAGCGGGCTATTACCTTCTTGCATCTCACCGTGGCAACTTGCTTCGGGCTGCAGGTTTTCTTGTCAAGTTTCGAGGGCTAGAGGCGGAATCAATCTCTCTTTCAACGCTCTCAGATCCTGATAATGCCATCAGCTATATAGAGTGGTTCATCGAGCAGCAAGGAAGGTTCACGGTCGCAGCAGCCATGAACATTGCGCGACTGATTGTTTTGGCGAGGTATCTGAGCATAACTGCTCAATCACCCGAGCAGCAGAAGACTTTTGACCAACGCGTAGCGGAATTAAAAAAATATAGAAAGAACCTTGGAATAGCCGGAGCCAGTCTACGACAAAACTAAGCGTTGGCTCAGCTTGCGACAGCTCGAAACCGTGGGACTTTCAATATACCCTCTCAACGCTCGACGCCTATCGGAGTTAGCGGCCGGAGCACGTAGCAGGCTTCTCCGAGCCAGAAAGATGGCTTCAAGAGATATACGAGATACGCCTATAGGGTAATGCAATCTCTTCTCATAAGGCTGAGCATCAGGATTCCGCTAAGGCAACGCAATTTCAGAGAGATGTTGTGGAACCCCGAAATACCGGAACAGGGACGAAACCTGTACAGGAAAGAAGGCAAATGGTACGTAAGATTTCAGTCTGCAGAGTTGAAAATTTCGCACGTCAAAGGAAGGGTGAATCGTGTCGAACATCCGTTTCCCGATGACTTGGTTGACTTACTGCAAGAATGGCTCTCGCGATGGCGAGCTATTCTTATTTCGTGCCAAAAGGAATCCGGAATCGGAGCTGAAAAGGCAGCCGCCGGCCAAGAGTTTGTTCTTCCTCAACTCGGTCGGAACGCCATTGACCTACAACAAGTCACGTGGGCATACGAAAGCGCAACTTATCGATTCAGTGGCATCGCAATGAACCCTCACATGGTTAGAACAATCTGGGCGACCGAATACATAAAATCCACAAAAAACTTTATCGACGCTGCCTACATGCTAGGAGATAAAGTCGAAACGGTACTGCACAGCTATGCCCAACTTGCTAGACGAGGACTGTGGAAAGCGGGCTAGTTCTTGGCTCTCTACAACATTGAAAGATGAACCACCATCGCCGAATGGAAACGGTCATATGTCAAACGAAAAACTCGTGACGATGCTTCGTATGCTAAAGGCCGATCTGTTGGAAGGAAATTCCGACGAGCAACTGCTTCGATCGATGAAGGATCTTCTCAACTAACCCCTTCAGTATCGCCGACACAAAGGTGTGTCAGTAAATGGCATCAATTTGACCGAGAATTACTGTATGTAAACGCTAATAAGAAGAGTATCCCTATGAAACCAAAAACCTTCGACAAGAAATACATCTCGGCTGCTGAGCTTGCCGCTCGCTGGAGTGTCTCGCAAAGCGCAATCTATTCCCGCAAGTGCGGATCGAACGCACTTCGAGCGATTCGATTTGGCAGATCAGTTCGTTTCCTTCGCAGTGAGGTTGAAGCTCTAGAAAGAAAGCGCGAGATTCAAGCAACCTAATCGCCTGGTCCGGTGACTACGCCAACGCTTCTTGGTCCTCACCAACCTTTGCATTTTGCAATCACAAACGTTCTCAACTAGCCAAATAAAAGCGGTATGCAACCTCTGCAAACATGAGACAGCGAATACAGCAAGAAGCGAGCAAAAGGCACTGCACAGATAAGAAAGGAGAAGCGCAACGGTGCAGAGCGCTGGGGATACGACGTCTGGATTCGACAATCGGATGGTACTCGAAAACGTTACCGAGACTTCACCTTTGCTACCAAAGCCGAAGCCACGCAGGCTTTAGCTATCTTGAGAACAACTGGCTGGAAAGCACGCTACGGTTTGAAGGAGCCGGCAAAGGCAAGACACACGACAATCAGAGAAGCGATTGAAAGCTATTTAAAACTAGCGAAAGCGAACCTTCTCGCGAACAAGAATGACGACAACATTACCTATTGGCGGGAGACGCCCAGCCCGTTGCGAACCCTTGAACGGTGGGGTGAGTTCATTGGACCCGACCGCCATGTTAGTTCAGTCACAAAAGATGATTTCGTCTTTTGGGTCGCTGCAGAAACCGAGCGTGGTAAAGCGAATGGGAGACCGCTGAAAAAATCCTCGATCAGAAGAGGGCTTAACACTATCAAGGCGGCGTTGAACCATGCAGTTGGAATGTTCCCGGACCTAAAGTCGTTTCAAGTACCTCGCAGTCCTCTTACAAAGAAAGTTGAAGAAGAACGCGATCGCGTTCTTTCCGATGAAGAAATCGCACAAGTGTCCGGAGCTCTATTTACAAACGCTGAATGGGCCGAGGCTCTATTCCTCTTCCAATTAGCATTAATAACAGCCGGTCGCATGGCAGAGCTAAAGCGCATGCGCTGGGAGGAATGTGATGTTCGTTTCGGAACCGTGAAGCTCTATTCTTCAAAGACCAAGAAATGGCGAACCATTAAAGCTCCGTCTGCTGCGACATTGATAACGAGTCAAAAACTCGCCGGCGCTGGTGGCACCACTCGCGTACTCACGCGTCCTGACCATTGGTACCGGGAAGTTTTAAGAACAGGCGTCCGAGAGTGTTGGAATTCGCTATGGCCAGAAAGTACCCGGCGGATGGACCATCCATGACCTTCGTCACACCTGCTTAACGAATCTCGCCATGGCTGGCGTACCAATAAACGGGATTAAGGAATTCGCCGGCCACGCCTCTATAGTGGAAACTCAAAAGTATCTAAAGTTCATGCCCCAATCGATCGACCTGGCCGCAAGTGTTTCCAGTAGACTCGCCACTCTCGCCAAGGTTGGAAATGGCTCAAGCCACGGCGACTAATAAGCCAGCCACATTACCTCAACACCGATTCCTAATGCCCTATGAGCTAGCAACAATAAGTTCGCGCGGAGGTGTTCCAAATCGAGCGCCGCTTGTTTCAGGCGGTTTCAAGCGCGTCAGCAAGAGACGCCCATGCCGAATTTGTGGCAAACCCACTTACTGCGGCTTTTCAACCGACGAACGCGTTTCCATCTGCATGCGCGTAAGCACCGGCTCCCGTGGACCATCGCGCAACGGTGGAAACATACATGTTCATTGCGACATTCCATTCACTGGCACTCGACAAGAGGTTGTCGCTAACCCTGCATCAATTCCTTTGGCTCCGTTGGAAATTAGAGACGCTGTGTTTCGGGAATTAATGAGGGTTTCTCCCGCTTCTAATTACCGAAAGGAACTTCTCACTGGCCCAGGTGGTCTATTGTCGCGAGGACTGCTCGAAGAGCACGCACTCAACTACGGCGCGCTGCCGCCGACAAAACGTCAACGTGCGACACTCGCGAATGTCTTAAGAGGCTTTGTGCGAAAACACTTTCACGATTACGCAAAAGTTTATTCGGGTGGAGTGATCGGCATACCGGGTTTTTGGCAGGAGGCTTCTGGGTTGGTCCATCTCTGGAAGCCGCGCAACTATCTCCTGCCGATGCTTGTAATACCCTACAAGGATGAAAACGGGCTTGTCCAAGCCTGTCAAATCAGACTGCACGCAAATGATCTCTCGGCTGGCGAAAAAAGATACTGCTGGCTGTCATCGCCGCTCGAGCGGCGTGGTACTAGTTCCGGAACACCAATACATTTTACCTTTGCGCCCCAGAGGCTTTCCGCCGGCGAAACAGTAGTTATCACAGAGGGCGCTCTAAAGGCTGATACCCTGGTACGGTTTAGGCCAACAGCCCGTGTGATCGCTACGAGCGGGGTAAGCTGTTCACATAGTGAGATCGTCGAAGCCGCCCGACGATATAACGCACTAATTGCTTTTGACGCAGATCACAGAATCAATCCTGCCGTGTGTCGGCAGCTCGCCCGATTGATCGTCCAACGCCACAAAGATTCCAGAGAGCACGGACTGTCTGTTTCAACCAAAATTCTCTTTTGGAATGGACCAAAAGGAATCGATGACGCAGTGCGCGCGAATATAAAACTAAGCGCGCTGAAGGTCTCAGAATGGTATGACACGCTCGAGAATGAACCTCTCGAAGAAGTAAACCGATTCTGGAAGGAGGAAGGTGTGTTTCAAGTCTTAAGGAATGGTCTTACTAAAGCAACTGCAGTGAGTTAACCTCCATTCCGCTCTCCCTTCAACCGACATTCCTCACACAACCAATAAGAAAAAAGAGGCGGTTAACGAGTCGGTGATTCACTACTAAGAATCTCCAAAAGGAACCGCTGGTAATGAGATTTTTACTTGGCGTTCTCGTTGGTTACACCCTGCGAGGCAAACAGAAACTGCTTATCAGATTTCTTGTGACGCTGGCGCTGGTTGTGTACGTCGTTATACCGGCAATTGCGCTTTTGGGCCTGAGTATTGACGTTCAACGTGAGCGCCGGTCTAGACCAGCTCAAACCAAGGTGCCAGTAATCAAAGGACTGAGCTATGAAGACGCCGAGAGGAAGCTTCATGCCGCTAATTTGAAGATTCGACTATTAGCGACACGTTACGATTCGGCCCTTCAACCCGGATTGATTATCGATCAAGTTCCCGCACCTGGGGAGGAAGTAGCTGTCGGCTACTCGGTTGGCGTTACCACTAGCAGAAAGGATTTCGCCGGCCCCGGTCCATAAAGGCAAAGCTGCTGCATTGGACCAGATAAGCCACACGCTGCGTTCCTGGCGTATCCAGCCTCCCTGTCTCTCAATCGAACTGACACTACAAATGGTTTTGCCCAGAGACACGGAGGTTTCACGTAATCACTTCCTCCGAGGTTGCTAACATGAAAAATGTTTTCTCTCTTCGCAAGCGTTCATTCCTCTCGCCTGTCTCAACCGGCTTTACGTCGCATATCTTCGCTGAGGTTGAATCCTCCAACGAGGGCGAATACAGGTGGGGACACAACATGCTTACCATCGCTGATTGTCGGCGCAGAGTCCAGATTGAATTCTTTTTGGGCACTAAGCGCGAGCGTCGCCGATCTCTGGCCAAAATCAATTTGCTCATCGCCATTCTCACGCGCTTTCGTGACGTGCTCACTAAAGAGATCGCGTTAATCGAGAAGGCCAAAGCCAAATAGGTGATCTGGAAAACGATCGCGGTCCAACTTGCAGCTTTAAGCTACTCATATTCTGGAAGTGAGTTGGACCGCGATTTTTGTATTCACTCGAGTCTACTCTTCTGCGCGAGAAGAAAGAGAGGCAACTAATGCCAACGACTAAACATGAACTGCTCGATTGGTTAATGGATGTGCCAGAAGATGCCGAAATAGGAACTGACGGAGAGGGACTAGCTTTGCTGGCAATTCTTGGCACCAACGTTCACTTGTTAGAGGTCGGTCGCATTCCCAATGCGGACGAACTCTATGCTGAGGCGATCAATCAGGCAATGCTGGAACGACTACGGCGGATTGATGCAGCAGGCGGAGAAACGGAGACCGGAGTAATAATAGTGACATTTCAAGGTTACATATCAGGCGTTCCGAATCTGTTCTCTACCGACTTCAATACGGCATTCATATTCAAGAATACAGAACAAGCGGAGGCCTTTATCACAGAATTTGCGGACGAGCTACACAATCCGCAGATTCTCGATTGCCCGTGACGCTACAAGCAGATAATTTGCCTTGATTGGGTACGCGCCAGTCACTAGCAACGAAAGTGTGAAACATTGGCTCAGGAGACAATCGTGATCAGCGAGTCTATATCGTGCCCTTATTGCGGCAAGAACATTCCTTTTAGCGAAGCGATTTCCCGCGAAATCGAGGCCAAACTTGACGAGGAGCTGCACCTTCGCGAGGGTAATCTTATGAAAAAGTATCAGGCTGATCTCGCGACGGCTGTTCAGAAGGCGTCGCGTTTGGCGATGGCCACTGCGACAACCGAACTCGCTTTCGAGGTTGAGACATTAAAAGGTCAATTACTGGAAACGGAAGGAAAGTTGACCCAGGCCCGAGGAATTGAAATTAAGCTGCGCCAAGAGCGGCAACGATTGGAAGAAGAGAAAGCAGAAGTTGAGCTTCGCGTTGCCAGAGAAATCGACGAGAAGCGAAAAGAGATCGTGGAGACAACACGCAAGAATACGGCTGAAGAACAGAATCTCATTCTTCGCGAGAAGGATCACTTGCTGGAGCAAATGAAAAAGCAGATCGAGGACTTGAAGCGTAGAGCCGAGCAAGGGTCACAGCAATTACAGGGTGAAGTACTCGAACTCGATCTGGAGGAGCGTCTTAACTCAATGTTCCCGCTGGATAACCTCAAGCCGGTTCCAAAAGGGTTAACCGGCGCTGACTTGATTCAGGAGGTTTGTGATCGTGCTGGGGAAGTTTGCGGACTGATCTTATGGGAGACCAAAAGGACCAAGAACTGGTCAGACGGATGGGTAGGAAAGCTCAAAGCCGATCAGTTAGCCGCCAAAGCCGACGTGGCTCTTCTGTTGACGCAATCTCTCCCTAGTGGCTGTGAACGATTCCAGCAGATCGACGGGCTTTGGGTAACCAGTTATGCGTGTGCCTTCGATCTGGTCCTGGTGCTCAGGAAGGGGCTCATTGAACTTGCAAGGGTCCGCCGGACCGTCCGAGGCAAGAACGAGAAGATGGAGATAGTGTATGACTACCTCTCCAGCCCACTTTTCGGAACTCGAGTAGAGTCAGTCTTGAACGTGCTCGTCTCGTTGAAAAGCGATCTTGAGGTTGAGAAGAGAGCATTTTCAAAAATCTGGGCCAAGCGTCAGACTCAGATCGAAGGAGTAATCATAAGCATGGCCCATATCGTAGGTGACCTAGAGGCTATTGGCGATTTATCCTTGGCGGAGATCAAGAATTTGGACCTTACATTGGCCGTAGATGGGAAGGTCGAGACCCTTTCTCTACAGAAGGGTGAAGCTCAGATCGGAAAACACAAAACTCCTTGATTTGACGGAACGGTCCACTTCTTTCTGAGGGTGTAAATAGTTTTGTGTAAATGGTCATTCAGCGCTAACAAGTTAAGGTTAGCGCAGGAGAATAAATGACCATAGACAACGAGCTCATTGACAATCTGCTGAAAGACTACAAAAAGCCTGAGGACATCATCGGCGAGAACGGCCTGCTGAAGCAATTGACAAAGCAATTGCTGGAGCGAGCGATGGCCGCAGAGCTGACCGAGCATGTTGGCTACGAGAAGCACGACGCGGCCGGACACAAGAGCGGCAACTCGCGCAACGGCAAGTCGGCTAAGACGCTCAAGGGCAGCTTTGGCACCATGCCGATCGAGGTACCGCGGGATCGCAACGGGACCTTCGAGCCACAGATCATCGAGAAGCATCAAACACGCTTCACCGGCTTCGATCAAAACATCATTTCGCTGTACGCGCGCGGCCTGTCAACGCGTGAGATCCAACAGCATCTGGAAGAGATCTACCACGTAGAAGTCTCGCCGGCGTTGATCTCGAGCGTGACGGACGAAGTGATTGACGAGGTGAAGACGTGGCAGAACCGGCAGCTCGATGCAGTCTACCCGATCAGTATCTGGATGCCATCCAGTTTAAGGTGCGCGACGGTGGGCACGTAAGAAACAAAGCGATCTACCTGGCCATCGCGATCACGGTCACGGGCCTGAAGGAAGTGTTGGGGTTGTGGATTGCGCAGACGGAAGGGGCCAAGTTCTGGTTGCAAGTGGTGACCGAACTTAAGAATCGCGGCGTCAAAGACATCTTCATCGCCTGCGTGGATGGGCTGAAAGGCCTTCCCGAAGCGATTGAAAGTATCTTTCCGCAAACCGAAGTGCAGTTATGCATCGTGCACCTGGTGCGGCACTCGCTGAACTATGTAGGCTGGAAACAGCGCAAGGAAGTGGCAGGGACTCTGAAGACGATCTACACCGCCGCGACTGAAGCGGAAGCCGAACAAAGACAGGCTGAGTTTAGCTTGAAGTGGGATGCAAAGTTTCCCACGATTGCGAAGTCCTGGCGCAGCAACTGGGCGCGCGTGATTCCGTTCTTCGCGCACCCGCCGGAGATTCGGAAGGTGATCTACACCAACGCGATTGAGTCGCTGAATATGTCGCTGCGGAAAGTGACGAAAGCGCGCGGCTCGTTTCCCAACGATGAGGCGGTCGAGTATCCTCGTTCGCTTGACTGCCACTTCGTATTGTACGAGACTTATTGTTCAACACGAACAAGATAGATCCGGGTCAGTTGACCAGTGCGATCCGCGTGCAAAGCAGGATCGGCAAGATAAAACTCAAAAGGACCCTGCTCGACTGTCGATTTGGAGGGATTGCGGTATAATTTTCATTGAACGGATGCATGAACGGTGCTAATGTGAGTGCGCCATAGCCGACATACTAGATATTGTGGTTGGTTCAAAAGAGACTTGTAAATCGCCGGGAAAACCTCGACGCCGGCCTTTAGGGGTTTGTCTTTCTTCCTGTCACGAGCTTCTTCAAAGTACCCAACGGACGGCTAAACGGAAGCATCACATAATAGCCTCCAATGTGCTTGGCAGTCTTTTTTGACGCCAGGAAAGGAGTGAATTGTCGTGAGCGGTGACTCTGAGATAGAGGATGAAACGCACGACGGGAATGAAGCAACAATGAATCATAACAACGGAACACAGATTCAATTCGAGGAGGATTTCAATCGCTGGCTTGAAGAGTTGGAGAGCGAAATAGAGTCTACTCGTCGCTCGGAACAACTGACGGAAAAAGATTATTCCATCAGAATAAACGCCAAGGATTAAGTGATCGGTCTGCAATTCAGACGCTAAGGCCGGGGCAAGATGGTGGCGCCCTGGCCATAGGCTCCTTGTGCTTTAGTTGGGCACGACTCCCACAATAAGTGCCAGTTTTCTCCACTCATGACCAGACCCTCATCCTCCATCGAGTACATCGAGTTCAACTCTAAACCTCTAATCGACATCCTCCATTTAACTCCACCCCCTCTGCTTCCGGCTGAACCCTTCCGGCAACTCTTATACATCGAGGAGCATGTACGAAAGTTGGGGTGTCAAACTGTTCTCCTGGAACCTCACTATATAGATCGGCACTATATAGAGGACCATAGTATTTTGTATTCGAAGAATTTCTTGTCCCTTCCCAATTACTGCAAGCGTCTACATTTCTTTTCATTAAATAGTACGCAGATACAAGCGAAGCTCAAAGCTATTCTTGACCTAGCCAAAACAAAAGGGCGTAAGGCTTACATGGAGGCCTGCATCAATTTTAGCAATTCCGCATACTTAGGCTTTTGCGTGATTAAACCGTTAGAGGGTAGTCCTGTCGGTCGGACGACGTTGCGTTGCTATGACCAAGATGCCGGTAACCAGATGGTCAGACGATTCGCTAGCATCGGCACATCGTGGATTCATGTGGCTGGATGCAAGTTAAAGGTCGATGGACTACCGTTCCAACAACAGGACATCGGAGTAAGCGCCTGTGCAACGACCGCATTATGGTCCTCGCTACAACAAAGCGGAGCATTTGAGGAAATACGCCCCGCTACGCCTGCGCAAATCACTGTCTTAGCATCCCAGTATGCGTTACCGTTTGGTAAGGCAATGCCAAATGAAGGGCTGTCGGTCGATCAAATGTGTCAGGCCACTCAAGCATTGGGCGTTCCTCCGAGTCTAATTCGAGTCGAAGAAAACTTTGAGGATGCCCGTGCTCATTTGCATTCCGCAACGTTGTCGCGCTTCGCGCCGGTGTTGATTATTCAACGTGAACAAAATCCAGACGAGAGCCATGCGGTCACTGTAGCAGGAATAAAGACTGATAAGTCGTTCGATCCGCTTTTGAGTAACCGTCCACATGTCGATATGTCGAGGGAGTTACGCGCAGTCTACTTTCATGACGATCGAATCGGGCCATATGTGAAGGCTACAATCGAAAAGTTTGGTAAATCGCTTCGCTTTACAATCCCGTTTGAGTCCGGACAACAGGAAGAAAAGTGGATATTGACGCATATTCTGATCCCAATGCACACCAAAATTCGCGTATCGTTCGCTGGATTACGCGTGGTAGCGAAACGTGTAGTTGCTGAAGTCGCCAAAGGCTTGATGGAACTCTTAAAGGCTGAGGGTCAGCTAGGTTCTTTCGCAACGTTTCCTAGAATCCGTTTCGAAACGAGGATTGAGCGAGCCACTGACTACGTCGAGAATTCAATCTGTGAACCGTCTCGCATGGACCAACAGGAAGTTGAACGGCTTGTCTACGAGACTGCTTTATCCAGATACGTGGGAACCGTAATGCTTCAATCAGAAAGCATCGGTAAAATCGACTTATTAGTTGACACGACGAGCACGATAAATAACATAAACTTTTTGGCCGTTATCGTAAAAGAGCCTGGTAAGTATAGCGATAAAATCGCGGAGCTCTTGAATAACAGTTGTAGGTGCGTAGTCAAACCTGTGGTTCCTTAGTAACAGGCTCACCCCGCGATCGGCCGCGTTTTATTGCTCGCTCTCGCCGTGAGGGACCTTGGTTCTTATCTGACCCGATCGTCGCTTCCTGTCTACCCTTACCCATGTTGATAAAGTCGAAATTGTCCAAACTGTCATCAAACAGATAAGTAAAATCCAGCGGTTGAGCTGTAATCGATGTCGGACGTTCCACACTGTCGATGAAATAGACTGAGGGAACGGTGTGGTCAGTATGATAGAAGCCTTCGTACTCACAATAGTCTTTATCAGTCAATTCTTTTGGTAAGTCAATTGGACATTTAGGCCGTTCGTCTAAGGGGTGAGGTAATGGAAGTAAATTTGTCGCTCTTCCAGAGACAGTGATAGACGCCTTGTCGATTGTTTGCATCGCAACGATTAGCGCTCGTTCAAGGGAATCGAGGCTCGGATGTCTCCATTCATCACTCTCTGTGGACATCCTGCTCTCTAACGCCCGCATGGCTCCCGCCAGTTGACCCGATTTCACAAGATGTCCTACTGAATTCATTGAAAAACTCATGGAACCGGGTATCCGGTGATCTTGCCACCATCTCTTGTCACCTTGCGCACAAAAGTAATTGACACCTACGTCCCATCGCCATTTGCTGCTCCCATTTTTTCTTGGTATCTCGAGCTCGAGCGCGTCCAAGTAGATTTGATCGACGTCAATTGGTTGGAGAAGGTATAGTTCACATAACCGCTGCGCGGCTTGCTTCATAATTTCATCGGGCTGAGCATTCGTAAAGCTGCGTGTTAGCGCGACAATGACAAATGCACTTTTCTCACCCCGAAGACCATTCTGAAGCCATTCCAACCGTGACTGCTGAATCTTATCCCGTATAACTTCGTCCGATTGTTCGAGGTCATTCTCGCTGAGAATGCAGTAACTAATGAGCCCCAACCTGGCCGCAATTCGCCCAAACAAACATGGCTGAAACTGAGCAATCCAGTTATTTATTATGGTCGCAGCGTGTTGGTCGCCAATATCGGACTGGAAAAGTTGTTGATGGGCAATCTCCATTTCGGAACTAAAGCCTACTTCCTGACGCCAAGGATCCGCCGTGAGCTGCTTAATGAGTTCTCTTAGCTGAATAGCCATGTGTACCTAAATAGCAAAGATTGAAGACGAGGCTAGAATACTACCGACGGCAATAAATACAAGGAGGTATTCTTCCGCGGACGCGCGCATCAGGTGGATCGACTGAAAAGCAACTATAACAGGCTACTGGCGCTGTATTCCACGTTCTGTCGCTCCGCGTCTAGGCTCTGCAAACGCAAGATCCTCAAATAAAATTTACGCCGATATTAAGAGGGAGGAAGAACTTTTACTTCATTCTAGTGTGCAGTTCTTGACGATGGTTGACAGCACGGGAATCGGACGGGCGATTTTAGATTTTTCTTGGTGCGTGGCGACGAACAGTCGCTGCTACACGAACGATCTTGATCGAGAAGAAGCACGGCTAATTAAGATCGCTTGTGGCCCAGCAAGCTGCGAGCCATGCAGCCCAGCCAACTGGAGATGTTTCGGCGAATGGTGAGCCGATCACCGCTGGGATTATGAAGTGGACAAAGCGTGCCAAGAATGAACATCCGCTCCCTTACGCCTGCATGGGAGACTTATTGAGATTCAAGCGAGACGAAGTTGATCGCTGGGCGCAGGAAGAAGCTGCATTTCGCAGAGCTGAGAAGAGTCGAAAGAAGCTTACACCTCGCGAGTTAAAACAGTGACCGGATTCAAGCTCCTGATAGAATGGCAGCGATCACTTACAGATGGCTGCCACTCTTCGAAAGGAGAAAATGAATGGCAACGTGAGCGTTATTTGACTGACGAAGAAGAGCGAAGGCGTTGATCGACCCGGCTACCAAGTCAAGATCTCCGCACTCGTCTACACCGCAAATGAAAATCGACTGCGAGATATCGGTTCCCAATTAGCGATCGTTGTCGGAAATTCAAGCGGAACAAACTTGGGTGGAGGCACAACCCTACCTAATTCCAACACTGGCTCGATCCCGAAGGGTCGGGATTGGATATTGACTGCGCCCTTTTGTTGGGCCAAGGTTAGCTGGTAGGCGAATTGAGCAGTTCCAAAAACACTGGTGACACCGAAAGTGGCAAGTGGGTTAGCGGCGCCGAGAGCATTAGTTGGAACTTTTCGCAGTGCTCGTTGGTAGACGCGCTCACATCCGCCCGATCGTCGTCGTGGCTTTGCAAACGGGAATGCGACAGGGGGAAATCCTAGGCTTGAGATGGGAGCATGTGGACTTCGATCAGAAGACCATCTACGTCGCCCATACCAAGACGGGACGACCACGAAGGATTCCGATGAGCAAACCCGTTGAAGTGGAACTCAGGTCGTTAAAGCAGGACGCCACGTTAGACGAGCATGTTTTCAGTTATGCCCGCACGGGTTTGAAGCTGACAACCTTCAGGCACGCGTGGGAAGGAGCATGTAAGGCGGCGAAGGTCTCCGGTCTTCGATTTCACGATTTGCGTCACACGTTCGCGACTCGTTTAAGGGCAAAGGGAGTGCATGAGATGGACATCATGACTTTGTTGGGACATACCACTCTGCAGATGACGTCTCGATACACTGACGCGATACCGCAGAATCTTCGCACGGCGGTTGATTCTTTGAACAAAGAACCACTGCCGTTTCGTCCAAAAGAGTCCAGCGCCAGAAGCGCGCCAAGATCGCGCCAACTGGCAAACGGAACCGATGGAATGTGATCTAATGAGACTGATGAAGAGGAGGAGCGGCTCAACCTGTACATTAGCCGTTCCAATCTATAGCGCATTAGAACATACTGAAAATCTTCGCCTGATTTGCCGCGAGAGATTCAGTAATCGCTTTTCAACTGAAGCGCTGATATTTCGCAAGCCCGAGTCATGTGATCGTCTCCAGGTAGGGCCGCATCACGTTTGCAACTCGGCAGACTTTCGCGTATTTCGAGAGATCGTCGATTTTGCACTTGCGGTTACGACGACATTCGCGCAGGGCTTCAATCGCCACATCTAGTCCTATCTTGTTGCGATACTTGAAGCAGTCGGCGACGGTCTTCGCCGGACAATAAACTCGGACAGTAACGCCGTCGATCTTGTGTGTCTCAACACCGGCGGAGAAAGCTGCTTTCAGAGAATCTCATTACCCGAAGCCTTGGTGTCTCAACCTGCGGACGGGCAGATTTTCGGTCAAGCGCAATCCAGACTTCGGAAGGGCTTTGCGTGCCAATGTCGTGGAAACGGAGCGCCGAGAGTAGACATATAATGCCGCGCGGTACCTTCTTTGCCACCTCCGCGAGAGAAAAGTTGCCGGAGATTCTCACGTTTGGAAGCATGTAGACACCACGGCCCATTCGGACCAGCAGGCCTCTTTGATAGAGTCGCCGTAGATGTTCCGGATGAATTCCTTTTTCGGTTAGATCTTGAACCCGTAGTATCTTGCTTTATGCGCCAGGTCGAGAACTTGCTTCTCTTTGGTGAGCTCTTTACTCATGTGTAAAAGCATAGCCACATATTAAAATCTGGCAAGACTATTACACATTGACCGATTCCTGTTCGCGGAGAGTAGCGACGCAGTATTCATCCTGCCATTTGCCAAAGATGCGTCATGAAAATGCCTGTCACAACTAAGGCACAACTGAGTGCTGAGAGTGAAGATTGTGTAAACAGTTTTAACCCACGAGAGTAATGGGCCTCTCACCCCTACCTGCGGAGCCATAGTTTGTTAGCAAAGTACGGAAAAGGCCGCCGGTGAGAGTGGCCTTTTCGCATTTTGTGACATCGTTTGTGACACAACCCAATTCAGTTCACTAGTTCAGCCACTGGTTTCGATACTGGAGAAGTGGGTTCGAGCGCGGCTGCTGCGGCGTAGAGGGCGGTGAGCGAACCCGCAAACTTGCCGCCCTTCACCGCTGCCCCGATAAACTAAGAAATGAGACTGAGGTCGGTTCCCAAATACAACACTGGGTTAACGTCGGAAAAACAGCCAGCGTAATGTTGAAAGGGGTTGAGATGAAAGAATTTGTCGGGGTCAAATCTTGGTTCGATCTTGAGAGTCAAGGGCAGAATGCAGGGCAGGAGATGAAGCAGCTAGCGCTGATGTTCGACCACTTAGCAATAACCGCAGAAGACTACGCGCACCTGTCGTTCTTCAGTATTACCGGTCTGTCAGGTGAGCTAGATTGGCTGGTGGAGCAAGGGATTCTTCGATGTTACGAGCTGTCGTGGCCCGAAACGTTGCTGCAAGACCCACATTACGCGTCACTGTTATCAAGAACTCAGCATACTCCGACTCTTGAACAAGCGTTGTCGAACTGGGACGGCCAGACGAATTATATGTTTGATGTGGCGCAGATTCTTGTACGCGCCGAGTTAGACGCCAGACTAACCGCAATCGAATTGTCCAAAACGAAGAATGTAGATGCTTATCCAATGATTGACTTCTGCGCTCCTCAAACAACTATCCCGCACGCTAGCATGACAGATGTAATAGAAATCGTCCTTGAACAACTGCCTGTTCCCGATGAACAAACGTCATGGGAAAACATTATCGAATTCCGCTCAGATCCCGAGGCGAGAAAGAGTTTTACATCCCTTCGAGATTTGATGGGAATACTGGTGAGAATGGAACTCGAACCGGGTGAGGTCCAACTAAGGCTTCAGACTCTAATCGATAGTTACGAGCATTACATGAGGGTGCACCGGATTAAGACAAGGCAAGAAACACTTAAGACTACATTGATTGCTGAAGCAGGATTTATAACAAGTGGGTGGCTTGCCGGACTTGGAGCACTACCTGGAATCGCTGGAATGATCATAACTCCCATTTACTCACTCCGCCAACGAAGCATCGCACTGTTGGCAGAAGAGCTAAAGGCTCCAGGACGGGAAGTTGCTTATATTCCCAAGGCGAAAAGAACTTTTGGATAACCATGACGAACGCTCGGCTCGCCAACGCATTCACTTCCAACGGTCTGCCTGTACATCGGCTTGCGCCAAAGTCCAACCGCGATCTAATAATCAATTGAGAAGTCTTTGAGGACTATTACAAGGGCAATGGCCTAAGTTACTCGCGTCCTTGCCCGCGCCCTCTTTCACTGGCACTGAAAGGCCGGACCACTTAAGATCCGGCCTTTTGGTTTGTGGCGCTTTTAGATCGGTGCTAGTCTGGTGAGCATGAGACGGTTCGTTGTCCACTTCAGTATGCTAGTGCTCACTTTTGCAATCGGCACCTACGCAAACGTTTTAGTGAATCGGGCGGCGCGCTCCTTCATACCAGACGTTGATCCTCAGCCCGTAACCAACTGTGTCTTGCGTAGTGCGCCACCATCCGCATTCCAGATTTCACATTAGGACACTACCCGATCTCAGTGTCGGCCTTTCGTTTTCTTAGACTGATCCAATAATCAGCTATCGCTTCCTTGCCTCGTCTTGTTACTTCTAAGTCTCTTGCGGATCTTCAACGCAACTCCCGCTAGTCCCGTCCCAAATAAGAACATCGCTGCTGGCTCCGGAGTCTCGGCATGCCCTCCCATACCAAAGCCTGTTCCGAATCCCGTTCCCCCGCTGGCGGGAATGAACAGTGAGAAGGTGGTTGTGAAGGTATTGTTGCGAACGCCTGGGACGACTATGTCGGAGAAGCTGACGAGAATATCGTCGGGCGAAACGATGTTGAGGACTAGTCCTGCATTTGCGATTTCGCCTCCTATGAGGTCAACTGAGGCCGAAAGACTGTATTGCAGTGAGACCATGTAGTCGACGAAAAATCCCTCGGTTGTAGAAGAGTTCACAATAGTGACAATCCCACCAGTCTGAAAAGACGACGTTGCAGATCCAGCGGGGCCGCCAGCTTGCCCAGAGACCGAGGAGGTTATGGACAAATTCCCTGAACTAGCCGTCGCATTTCCGGTTGTAGAGGCGGAGGCGTTTCCACTTGAAGTCGAGTCTGGAATGGCAAAAGTAATCTGACTCAATATGATTAGAGCGCTTGGTGGCACGGCGAGCGCAGAACCCGATGAGTCACGGAAGCCAATAATTGTTATCGAGGCAGAGGACGAAGCGCTGTAGATCGCATCGGCTCGGGCAGTTGCTGGAAAGCTGGTTAGCAACAGACCGACAAAAACAAAGAAACCCAATCTGACCTGCCTCAGCGCAAGCTTTTTGCTAATCATTTTCTGAAGCTCCTTTCGGAAGGGTACTTAAGAGCTGATTGGGGCAAATTACCTCGCGCGCTTGATGACTCCTGCCCGACGAGCACTATGGGCGTCTTTGAGGACCACGCGCAACTTGCTCCTTTGTCACTGTTAAGTAGTAATGCCGGCGGAAGTAAGACACTCTCTCATGAGTGAGTGAGACTCTCGTCAACGTGAGGTGTGGGTCTTACGAATGCGAGGGGAGAACTCGTGAGAACGAACACCGTGAACAGCCGCCTTTTATACCCATTGGCCAAGGATGTCAATTAGGCAATTATCCCCATTAGGCAATTATCCCCACAAGATCCGTTTGGGCTTTTTGGTCAGCAACTGACGGTGTCTCTGCAACCGAAAATCTTTCGGTCATGCTGTGGGCATGAGTCGGCAACAACTTGAGGCGCTCGGTTACACGTTCGTCGAATCGAATTTGCCGCCCATTTTGCGCGAGTGGTGCGTAGGTGATGCGGTCCTTTGCGCTACTCTTAGCGAATTTGACTACTCTGATCATGAATCATGGAAGAAACTGAAACCGTATCCCATTGAACGAGTGTTAGCAGGTTATTGGATGTTTGGTGGGCTAGTGGTGATCGAGGATGCAGTTACAAACGGGCACCATTGACACTCAGGCTTATTTAGACAACGAACAAAACAATGGCAGCGAGTGAGTGAATCAGTAATAGTAAAGTCAAGCACCGCCGAAATCGCCCACGAATGTTTGCCTGGCCAAGCAGGAATCCGTACAAAGGAAACTGAATAACGGCCAGTGCAACAAATGGATAAGAGATATAGTGAACGATCCAGAGGGAGTTCATGGTAAATGGAAAAAGAACTCTAGCCCAGAAATAGTCGCCATGCCCCGCACCGGTAGAGATTAGGGCAAGCAACAACAAAAATGGGGTTACTACAACGGAAATAAGAAAGGGTATCAGGAATTGCCGCGATTTCATTCGGCCCGATCTATATCGTAGTCCTTAAGAATTCTCAAATAGTTCTTCATTCCCGGTCGATCAAAATCCAATCCAACAGGTTATGCGGATCTTCCACGGAAGCCGGCATCTTTAAGAATTCCATGATCTCTCCTCATTGCAACGTTCACCAACCGCCCTCCAACTTTGTGGCTATTGGCTAAATTGAACTGCAACGCTTACGTATTGTTATCGAGGACTCGCGCAAATAACTTCTTGAGAACACTTTGAGATTGCATTGAGGACTTCGACTCGGAACGTGGTCTATCGTGCTGCGCGTCCTCTCCCGCGCGTCCCCTCTTTCACCGTGTTGGGGTGAGGTAACTGAAAGGCCGATCTGAGTGTCGCCTTTCGGTTTCTCAGGCTGATCGAAGAGTTATCTATTGGATTCAGCTTGCAGGTAGGGCTTTGATCGCCTTGTCCACCTGATCGAGAATGTTTGCCCAATTCTTTTCCGTTTCAAAGCTGAGGCCCAGCCTTTTTCCTAAGTATTGAGTCGCCAACTCCATAGTGTTACCTATTGTCGACGCAGTTAACGATAGTGGACACGTAAATGTGATTCTAGCGGAAACACTCTGCTGGTTTTGTTGAGTCTCTATGTCTCTTACTGCGGAACATAAATTGCACCTCTTCATAGGAGAAATATGTGTCAAATCAAATTGAGGGACTGTAACCATGAAAACCTTGAAAATTGCAACCACAGCGCTGACCAGAGGGATTGCGAAACTGTTCAAATTGGCTCTTTACGGACCGTGTACGGAGTGCAATTGTCCGGGCTTTGTTGGTCCTGATTTTACCTGTACTCGCGGTGGTTGCGGTCATCATTACGATGTACACTCATAAATGAAAAGAAACAGGATTTTGTTCTAGTTTCAAAAGCCGCCCAACCGACTACTTTAGCTGCACTTTTTTGGTTTGCCTCCCGTGTGATTCACACGCTAAGCTGCCCCTCGAAAACCTACACAGGAAAGATCGTCTTCCCGGCATGGGGTTCCTTCCGGCCGTTGCCTGTCGATTCCTAGATCAAAAGCGTGCTGGTCGTAGCCGCCTAAGGCGTGTCAAGTTCTGATCAACTCTCGTGTGCTCATTTGAGAGATGAAGCTTTTGTTATTCTGCCAGGACAACTGATTGAAACCACAATAGGACTCTTCGCTTTCGGATTTGCGAGTGTCGAAGGGGAAGTACCCAACGGGCTTCGGATAGCCCGCTGCTTTACTCTCAGGCGTTTTGAAGGCGTAGTGATCGAAATGCCACGACCAGACGATCCGATCCTTCTTAGAATCGAAGCTGCGGCCAAACAAGCGTTGGAACTGCCGGTGTATGCGACGCACTAGCGCGAAGTCGCGGGAGGCGGTCGCCTTGCTCAGATTCATTGCCTGAGCGGTGATTGTGAGCCAACCATAAGCACTCTCGCGCAGCTCGGTCGCGTTAGCTACGTCCATCGAGGCAAGTATCCGCACTATGCGATCTGCTCTCGCTTGGCGCTTGCGTCTGTGCAGCTTCCGGCGTCCCGCGTTTCGCTTACAAGCCTCGTCAAAACTCTTTGGTATCCATGCGGCCAATTGCTTCTATCCTGCTTGACTACTCAACTTGAAAAACATTGATTAATCAAAATTCGCGCAGAACTGGTTAAGCATATATCAAACAGCCAAACGCTTTCTTAGGTTTTCTGAGGTTTTAAAACAAGTCCTGTCCAATAATGCGCAAACGTTTCTCATTATTCACGCGCGCGCGTTTTTTGTGACGAACTTAGCCGAACTCGCAGGATCTCGTGTCTCGATGAATCTCTTTTTTTGTCGGTCACGTTTGTCACGCATACGGGTGCCACTTAGCGCGTTTCGCGCGCCATGTCGAAACCGCGGTGATACCGGTCCCTCATTTCTTGAAGCGCCGCGAGTAGCCGTTGGTCAGTTGTAGAGAAACCGTACTCCGTAGCTTTTTCCGAAAAACTTGGCATCGTAAAAACTGCACTAATGTCGTCGATCAACCAAAAATAGATAGGCATGTAACCGTCGATTTCCCTAATAGTCGCTGTTCTCAAATCATCGAGCGCGTTACGTTCATCGTGTTCGAGAATCTCTGCGAAATCGTCCTGGGTAAGACTGTCAGTTTTTGCGTCTTTTCCGTGAGTGGCTAAGAGTTCCTGAACCTTCTTAGAAAAGGTCGAGTCCTTCATTCGGTTCTCCCAGGTGTTACCAGAGCCGAACCACTGTTCTTCGACTGATCGTCGTCTGGATGTCTCGTTGAGGCAGGTTAACTCAACCGGAATATCCTCCTTCAATAGTTTTCGCTGCAACGCCTGATGATAATTTAACCAAGTGTCCGGATCGCTGAAACTTGCGTAAGCCGGAAAATCGCAGAATATAACGATCCGATTTCTTGCGCGTTCAATCAGAGTGACAATCTCCGGGTAGTATTCAGGGAATTTGCCAATATATCGCGTGGATAGCGTGCGTCTCACCTCTTCAAGTGCATCGGTATGACTCTTTGCCTGATCGGCTTGGCTTTTTGCCCGTGTCATTACTCGCCGTATCTCGATGACGTGAACTAGCCCGACTATGAAAGCTAGCACTGCTAGGATCAATCCTACTCTCTCTACGTTGAAGTATTCGGAAAAAGTCATCTTTAGGGCCCTCGCTGAGGTAGCGGTCGTAATATGAGTGGTGCGACGGGTTTAATCGTCATCACGCGCAGTGTGAATAGAATCTGAGGTACTGCGTCCGCCTATATTGCTTGTTCTACAAAAACAGTCTGAGAAACTCAAAATGCTGGTAGTGTGGCAGACGATATTGCAAGCGCAAATCATAGTCAAGGAAAATGCCCTTTAAGATATTCGTCTTCTCCATTGAGCGATAATAACTTCGCACCTCGACTGGTTGTTATTGTCCCCTTCCACGCAACGGCGACAGTGCTTTTTGTAGTGTCGCTTCGTCGCCTTTCCTACGGGCACCTGAAACTCTCACAGTAAAGATTGAACTCCCGGCATGGGGTTCTCAAAACATAGGCGTCAACTTTCTGCCATTGCTGATCCGTCGCTGGTTTCCATTGTCTTGCTGAGTTTCCAACGTGAGTCCTCGCGCAGCCAAGCGCCGGTTTGCTTCTGCCTCGACATCCGCCTGCCACGCTGCCTCTATGCTCGCGTCAATATCAGTGGCCTCCATTGTTGAAGCCCTAACTTGATTCCCGTCGTTTCACTCTGCGCGTACTTGAGCCAGTCGAGCAAGTCTTTGTAGGTTACTAACGTGCCATCAGGGCGAACCTTTTGCCGTACCACGCGGATTGCCATCCGTAGGCGTTCAGCGCGGCTGGATACGTCGATCATGCATGACAGCCGATCAACCTCGGCGGCAAATGGCGTTACACAGAGCCAATTGCAAATCGTTTTGCGACAAACGCCAATCGCGTCTGCAACCGCTTGCTGGCTTTGCCCTTCCGCCAGGGCGAGCGCCGCTTTCTGTCGTTTTGAGGACCACTGGAATTGCGTAGACATTGCGTAATTATTTTTCATTTTATGAAGCTGTCAGGGCAAGCCTTTTTTTGCTGAGGCACACATATCAAAGTCAACTTCCGGCATGGGGGGTTCCAATGTAACCGCGTCTTTTCTGCTGTTGCATCGTAACCCTCCCACGCGCAGAGATTGGCCCATATTTTTTGTGACATGCTTTGTGACACAACCCAAGTCAGAAGGCACAGAATTGTATAGAGTGGCATCGAGCATCACTCTCGACATTTACGAGTTGAAGTTATTGAGACGTGAGGAGTTGAATGCTACTTAGTGCTACTGAGTGGCAAGGCAAGGTTACTTCTGTTAACCGAAGGGTTGTAGGTTCGAATCCTACCTGCGGAGCCAGATAGGACGAAGGTCGCTGGAAGCGTTTCCGGCGGCCTTTTCTCTTGCCAAGTTGTGTTTGTAATTGCAAGTAGATCAAACGGTTGGCGAAACGTCGCGGTGAGACTGTGGTCCTTCCATATTGAGTTCGAACACACGAAATTGAACAACTTTCGCTTTTCGCTTGAATCTTGCTGTTTGTACAGAAAATAGGCCTTTTTTAGACTTCTAGTAGGCGAATGCCATCTTGCGCATAATCATGTGCGGCCTCTTGGTATTCGGCAATTTGATCGGCAAGTCACTTCTGTGTCTGTCGCCACTCTCGTGCAAGGCTTCGATGGTCCAATCCATGACTTGATCGTCAAACACAAGTCCCTTGAGTAAATCAGCAAAGCACTGTTTTAGTGCTTCTTTTTCCGACGCAAAATGCCACCGGCAAGCAACCAGAAGATACGTAAACTTGCAGAGTGGCTATTTCGCGCCTGAATCAACCCCTTAGTCCCGGGGTGTTGGGATCAACTCCACTACTGAGTTTTATACACGATGACCACGTTATCAATGATGAAGTCATCGATGTCGCCGCCACCTCCGCCTCTTGCATTACGAGATTCGACGTGCAGTACGTTATCCGTCGCCTTCAGTTGGTGACGAGAGTGGAGCAGCAGAATATTTCCATTCCACGTATCTTTACTGGGGCTCGCTGGTAGGCCACCAAAAATATCGACTCCATTGACTCTAAAAATATTTCTTTGGTGATCAACATCACGCGATTGAAACATCAAGAAAGCAGTTTCGCCGGGGTTAACGCTTGGGCAATTGAACGTGAAGTCCTTTGTCGGTCCTACAAATAGGACATTGGGCTCGACGTCGTTAAAGTTACCTTGTTCGTTGCCAAGGTGTTGTCTTTGGGATAGGACAGCGGTGAAATCGGTTGCCATATTAGTTCTCCTTAGGTTTGAGGACGATTGTCCAAGCGGTTTTTCTGTCGCAGCATCAAGTGAAAGCGACAGCCGCCGAAGTAAGTCGTCACTCATTATGTCGGAAAATTAGAAAACGTCTCGCCAGTCAAGAACCGGTAGCATTTTGCTGTTGGTCTCGCCAAAAAGTTGCGAAGATTGTCCACTGTGGGGAGCCAAAAACTCTAACGAAATCAAAGAACGAGGCCGCCGACAATGGCGGCCTTAGGAGTTTGGGCCGTTTTTTTATGCCAAACGGGTGATCAGTTCTGAACCCTGAAACTCTCGTAGTGAAACGTCGAATTCCCGGCATGGGGAACGAGCACTTCGGTCACGCGCGAGTCCGCTGCAAGCGCTTGTTCGGCCGTGTTCTCGACGGGGCACTAGTCGGCTTCGTACTCGCCCTGAATCAAATTTTCAAGAAAAAGTGCGAATGTTCGCGCTCGGTCTTCAATCTCGCCCGTCTCATGAGACCAATGCACTATCGGTGTTTCTCCTTCATCATCAAGTCGACTGTAATCAAAACAGTAATAGTCTCCTGTTCCGTATTCAGCGAAAGGAAGCAGGTGTTCAAAACTACGACCAACATCGGCGAAATTCTTTTTCCACTCACTCCAATTCTCACAATAATTCCGAACTATTGAATCCCAGGTTTTTCGCGAATCGCGCTCGTCGTGCACCGGAAAAACAGTTATGCCTTCAGCACCTAATCCGTTATTCGTGATCAACCACTGCCGAAACGATGGTGGAAACGCACAACCCAACTCAGTTTCCGCTCTTCGAATCGAGTCTTCTGTCGTTCCGATTATTCTCTGCCTTTTAGCACTCATAAGCCGATTATCCCTCAAGCCGCCGAACACTGCATCTCAGCGGCTCGCCTTGGCCCAAAAGTTGACGTGAGCGTCCGCTGATGACAATGTCTCCGAGTGATAGCTAATGAATATCATTCACCGGCCAGCTATAGCCGATAATCATTCGCTCTTGTTGAAGCAGATAGCAGATGAGCTGTTGTTTCAGCAAGAAGATGACGACCGCTTAAGTGCCGCGGCGACACAGCTATACTCACTATGCTCGTCTGTCACCGGAATAGGTGAAAATTCAATACACACAGATGATTTGAATGAAACAAGGCTTCCGAACGGGAAGGCCATCACCCCCAAGGATGCCGCCAGATGTGTCCTGGATTACAGTCGAACCTCTAAATTCTTGAGGGGCATATATGCTGCGATCGTCGAAGCACAGAAGCGTTTCCCCAATAGTACGCTAGAGATTCTTTACGCCGGATGCGGCCCTTTCGCGCCTCTGGCTGTTCCATTAACCAGTCGGTTCAGTTCTGGCGAGATACAGTTCACCCTGCTCGATATTCACAAACGATCTTTGGACGCGGCGCAACGCATTTTTCAAGCCTTCGGGTTAACAAATTTTGTGCGTGCCTATATTCACGGAGATGCTACAACTTATATTCATCATAGCCCGCTCCACGTGATTATCACGGAGACAATGCAAAGAGCTTTAGACAAAGAACCGCAAGCGGCTATTACCTTCAACCTCGCACCACAGTTATGTCAGGGCGGCATCTTCATTCCTGAGAAGATATGTGTCAATGCGTGTTTTTACGATCCGAGTACAGAGTTCCTTCAGCCGGCTATGTTTAATAAGTCCTCCTCATCTTTAGAATCTTGGCAGGTCAATAGGGCGAGGATTAATCTTGGTCGAATACTTGAGTTAACAGCTGAGAATTCACACTCTCTTTCTGATGGAGTTTGTTTTCCAACAGTGGTGCTTGATGTACCAAGAGAAGCGAATAAGAGTCTAGGATTAATGCTTCTGACCAGGGTCAAAGTGTTTGAAGCTGTGGTGCTAGACGAGTATGAATCAGGAATAACCTATCCTGTTGTTTTACATGATTTCAGCTGGACTAAACGTGGAATCGCGATAGAGTTCGTTTACTCTCTTGGAGCAGAACCCGGATTCAGGCATCGTTGGACCAATCGCGATTCGAATATATAAACGGCAAGCCGTCCACTGGGGAGAGCCACGACTTCAGGGCCGCCGGAATCGGCTCCGGCGGCCTTTCTTTTCCGTGTTGCTCACTTCGCAGCGTCTACCTATTGCGACGCGATTCCATGTCACGTTTGCGGAATGTCCTCTTGAAGGTCTTCATCGCGCGGAACAAAGTCATCACACTCGCGTTGAATCAATGACAACGTTTGCCTCGCGTTCGTTGAGCTGATTCCGCGGGCATTTTCTTCTCAACGTTTTTCTTCCAACCGAAGTATATGAAACTGGGGAGGCGAATAATCTTGAGCGCCGAGCGGGCTTCTGACATGGCTCTGGCCTTAGATATACCATTGCCGGTAAATGCCCTGACTCCAGATCAGACATCGCTGGCTCTCCTCATTGAACGCGCCGCCACTGGCGACACGGCGGCCTTTGAACGGATCATGATTCATTCCCAGCAGAGAGTGATGGCGGTGACTTGGCGGATGTTGGGGAACGAGGCCGACGCCCGCGACGCGTCGCAGGAGGTTTTTCTGCGAGTTTACAAGTACCTCAAACGATTCCGTCAGGATCAGGATTTCTTCGCATGGCTGTACGGGATTACTTTCAACGTTTGTCGCGACTTTTTGAAGAAGCGACAAAACCACAGCAACCGATTCGTCCCGCTTAGCGAAGGCGCGGAAGTTGTGGCCTTCGAAGAACACATGGACGCTGAGAGCATTGTCGTTCAAGCTCAACAACGCGAGCTGATTGCGAAGGCAATAGCCCTTCTTCCTTTTAAAGAGCGCGCTTCAATTGTGCTGAGAGACATCGAAGGGTGCTCAACTGAAGAAGTGGCGCAAGTCATGAAGTCGAGCGCGACAACTGTGCGTTCGCAGATTAGCTCCGCGCGAAAAAAGATCCGCATTTATTGCCAGCAGCAACTGAGAAGAGCCGGCGAGGAAAAGAAGCGATGAATTGCAAGCAGGCTGAAGACTTACTGCCGCTGTACGCCGGGCGCGACCTCGAAGAGAAGCGCGCGATGTTGGTAGCCGAACATGCGAAAACGTGCGCAGCGTGCGCGCGTGTTGCTGATGAATACCGCGAATCCGTTCAATTGACTGCGCAATTTGCGCCGCTAGTCTTCAGCGAAGCTGTTTATGCAGAAATCCGGCAACGCGTGCTGCGCGAGATTGAAACTGAACCAACGGCGCCGGCATGGTCGCACACAATCGCGAGCTTGTTTCGGCCAAGACTCACGTGGGCCATTGCCAGCGTGCTACTGATAGTCGTTTCAATGTTTGCGATCCACTTCATCATGAATAGAGGAAACGATGAGCAGCGATTGGCCAACAAGCGGCCCGTTACAGTCCAGCCCGGAACGAAAGAACACTCGAACTCAGGACCACAAGGCAATAAACCACCTTCGGTGAATACAGGTGTTAAAAAGCAACAACTGGCTGGCGTTCCTCAACCACAGCGAAAACGATCTCGCGACACGCTTGTTGATCGTACGAACACCGTTAGTGCGAAGCCTCCTAACGCAGTGTCCACGGCCAATAACGTTTCACCTCAGCCTGAACCGATGGCGTACCCTCATCGCGACTCAGCCGCTTTAGTTAAACCTTTGAGAGTCGAGATACAGACGAAGGATCCCAAGATCAGGATCATCTGGTTCGTTCAGCAAGAAACCAAACCGTTAATTCCAAGCTCGAAAGGTACCTAGGAGGTGCGCTTATGCTTAAAGATCTAAGATACGTCCTGTTAACGCTGGCGCTGGTCCTGGCTTTTGTTTCGGCATCATTCGCGCAGCAACCAGCGCCAAGCCCGGCGGCGAATCAGCCTGAGGGTATAAGTGAAAGGATGTTCAAAACCAGGGTGTTCGAGGTTAAATACCGCAATCCCAACAGCCTCCACAACGCATTGTTTAATCTCGGAAGTGGTTTCAAGGGTTCGGCAATGTCGGCCAACTCTGAATTCAAAACGCTTACCGTTCGTGATTTCCCTGAGAACATCGCGACCATCGAAGAAGCCCTGAAGAGACTGGACGTACCTACAGCACCGCGCCCCAACATCGAGCTGCGCATACACGTGTTACTAGCCTCTAATGCCGGTGGCATAGCGACAGAAGCGCCGGCGGATTTGAAAGATGTTTTGACTCAATTGCGTGGGACGCTCAACTATCGGAATTACGAACTGGCTGCCTCAATCGTCCAGCGGCTAACAGAAACACCGCGAAGCTTGCAGGGATCCGGCACAGCCGAGCTTCCGAGTACCAATCCGGGGACGCCCAACACGGCTATGCCCTACGAGTATTCCCTCCACAATGTCTCGCTGGTGCAGAATGCGACGGGCACCGCGTCAGTGCAGATTGACGATTTCACGTTTGTGACGATCGAAAAGGAACGCGCCAAGGTGCAGACAGCTCTCAATCTGCGCGACGGCGAAAAAGTCGTGGTAGGCACAGCCACGATCCGGAATCGCGCGCTCGTGATTGTCCTGACGGCGAAACTGATTAAATAAAGCGCGGTTCAGTTTGAAAATACGCCGAAGGCGTTGGCTAATTTCAGCCCAGGGTTGGAGCGCAGCGACAACCCTGGGAGCGTGTTATGTATCCGTAACAACCCTGAAAGGGTGCGCCTCTCCGCGCCGAACAGCACGAGCGCAACCGCTAACACGCCATCGATCCCTCATTGACGATCAAACTATACTTCATAGTAATATGTGTCTGTGACAGATATCGACACCCGAATGCTCGACCGTGAATTGAAGAAGGGCACTGCGGAGTAATACGTGGCAAGAGTTCGTCGAGGCAATTAATCGCATAACGAGGATCGAAAATGCCTGACTGGACAAACGAAATTGGACAACGACTGGCGAGGCTGAAGCTTGCGCCCCGCGTGAGTCGGAGATCGTTGAAGAGTTGGCCCAACATCTCGACGATCGATATCACGAGTTGCTGGCCGATGGTACGTCCGATGCCGACGCTGAACGCCTGACACTCGCCGAATTAAGTGAGAACGAATTGTTCGAGCGCGAACTACAGAGGGTTGAACGCAAAACACCGCCGGAACCGATCGTCGCCGGAACTAATCGGAAGATCAATGTGTTCGCTGACATCTGGAAGGACTTGAGCTTCGGCGTTCGAATGTTGCTCAAAAGACCCGGGTTCACCGCCATTGCCGTCACTACATTGGCGCTCGGAATCGGAGCCAGCACCGCGATCTTCAGCGCCGTCAACCCGATTCTGTTCGAGTCGTTACCGTATCCGGATGCCGGTCAAATAGTCACAATCTCGGACGACTTCGGAGCGACCGACTCAAGCGTGGGGATGACCTTCGGAACCTATCGCGAGTTGATACAGCGAAGCAGATCATTTACAGCCATTGCGGTCGTTAGACCATGGCAGCCAGCTATGACCGGACCGGCGGAGCCCGAGAGACTCGAGGGACAGCGCGTGAGCGCGAGTTACTTCCAGGTGTTGGGCGTGTCGCCTGCGCTGGGATTGAACTTTGATTCATCCGATGACCGGCTCAATGGCCCCAACTTGATCATCATCAGCGAGGGCCTCTGGCAGCGTCGCTTTAACGGCGAGGGCGCAATCGTCGGACGGCAGGTCACCCTGAATGGCAGCGGCTTTACCGTGATCGGTGTGATGCCAAGAGCGTTTGAAAACGTCCTGTCTCCCAAGGTTGAGGTTTGGACGCTATTGCAGTACGACTCTTCACTTCCAGGCTTTGAGGGTAGAGAGTGGGGACGTCACTTGCGGATGGTGGGTCGCCTTAAGCCGGGTGTTAACACCGACCAAGCCAGATCGGAAGTCAACACCATTGCGCGCACTCCGTTACCAGAATTCTCCCGGCCACCACACGCGTCGCTTGAGAGCGGTATGCTCCTGATTTCGCTTCAGGATCAGGTGACGCGGGGTGTCAAACCTGCACTCATGGCTGTTCTCGGAGCGGTTGTCCTGCTACTCCTGATCGCTTGTGTGAACGTGACTAACCTGCTGCTGGCTCGCGGGGCAAACAGGCGTGGTGAATTTGCGATGCGGATCGCCCTTGGCGCCGGACGCAATCGAATGATCCGGCAACTGCTAACAGAGAGCCTGTTGCTGGCGATGATGGGTGGCGCACTCGGGCTGCTCGTAGCTGAGTTCGGGGTACGCGCGTTGGTGACGCTCAGCCCCATCGAACTGCCGCGAATGGTGGATATTGGAGTCGATGAAACCGTATTCGCCTTCGCGCTTGGGATCACAACACTAATCGGTCTTGGCGTTGGATTAACCCCGGCGCTACACGCCTCTCGAGGCGACCTGAACATAGAACTACAGCAAAGTTCGCGGCGCGCTGCGGGTGGCCACCAATGGATGCGCCGCACGCTGGTCATTGCCGAAGTATCCCTCGCTCTTGTTTTGCTGGTGGCGGCTGGCTTGCTGTTCCGCAGCTTGTCGCGTCTATTCGCGATTGATCCTGGATTTAATACGTCTCAACTACTCACTATGCAGGTGCAAGCATCTGGTAGTCGATTCGACGATGAGAGAACACACCGTTTCTTCGCTCAGTCTCTGGAGGCGGTCCGCGAGCTTCCCGGCGTCTCGGCGGCTGCGTTTAGCAGCCAACTACCATTGAGCGGCGATCTTGACGACGGCTATGGCGTGCATTTTGAATCGAGTGAGACTGACAGGCCCGGGGACACAAGAGGAGCGTTTCGTTATGCGGTGACCCCAGGCTACCTGGAAACGATGGCGATCCCGCTGCGTAGTGGAAGGTTACTAGATGCGCACGACACGGCCAATTCACCGCCAGTCGTTTTGATCAGCGAGTCGTTGGCGAGGAGTAAGTTTCAGGATCAAGATCCGATCGGCCAGCGCGTACGCGTCGGCGCAACCGATGGGCCATGGAGCACCATCGTGGGAGTGGTTGGGGATGTGAAGCAAACATCGCTGACGGTGAGTCAAACGAACGCCGTGTACATGACAACCGCTCAGTGGCGTCTTTTCGCGGATAGAGCCTTATGGTTGGTGGTTCGGGCCGCCCATGGTGAACCAGAGGAACTGGCTCCTGCCATCAGACAAGCGATCTGGTCCGTTGACAAGGATCAACCAATTATGCGCGCCGCCACCATGGACCACCGTCTCGCGTCCTCAGCCGCTGAACGCCGTTTCGCATTGATCTTGTTCGAGGCATTCGGCTTTGTAGCGGTCGTGCTCGTAGCGGTCGGCTTGTATGGCGTCGTTTCTGCCAGCGTCACGGAACGCACTCGCGAGATTGGAGTACGGTTGGCGCTGGGCGCACAAAGGCGGGACGTGCTTTGTCTTATTCTGCGGCAAGGTCTGGCGCTAACTCTCGCTGGCGTGAGTTTCGGCTTGCTGGCCTCGTGGGCGGTGACACGTTTGCTGACCAACCTTCTCTATGGCGTGAGCGCAACTGATCCTTTGGTCTTCGGGGGTGTAGCAGCTCTATTGATTGTGGTCGCGCTGTTAGCTTGTTACGTGCCTGCGCGCAGAGCGATGAAGGTTGATCCGTTGGAGGTTCTGCGATACGAATAGCAACAGGTTTTGTTAGTGGTTGGCAGCTCTTGGTTGTAGGTTCGAGTCCTACCTGCGAGAAGATTGAAGAAGAGGCCGCCCGAGGGTGGCCTCAAATTTTTCCGGCATCATTCTGTTATCGAAACGTTTGTTTCTGACGTAATTTTCCGGTCAAAAGAGGTTCGTCTCTGCGAATGGCAGGCAACAAGTTCACCTGACGAAGTAAAACCATCAAAACATATTAGCTGGTGAGACGTTGACTTTTTATTCTGAACAGGACTAACCTCCCGTCGTTTTGTCGAAGGCTGACCCCCGAGCCTCTGCGTCCTCGTACACTCGCTGACTCCAGCCTTCCTATTTCCAAACCTGAACCACAGAGGAAATTCTCATGCGCAAGAACCTTCCGGATCTCGTTCATAAGCACCATCTTGTCTACGTTGTGTGTGGCAGGCGGCAGCTTAGCTGATACGTTCGGCGGCTGCACTTTCCGAGTTGCTAAGAAAGGAAATCATAATGGCGGAATCTAAGAATATCCTTTTAGAAAATCTAAAAGAGACCTTAAAGGGCGCACAGTGGTATTTTCTTGCAGGTAGTGTGACGGCTCTTTTTATTCTATTACTTGCTGCTCGCGGACAGCTTGCGGTGGGAGCTGTGGAACAAGAGGTTAAAGTTCCCTTCCTCGATTTAAGTGCTCCGACATTCGGAGCAGCATTCATCGCCCTCGCTATCTACATCCTGTCTGGATGGATGATTTTCGGTTTCATAAAACATATCAGACGAATTAAAGACGAGTTGACGCGATCAAAGGAAGGGGAGCTTATGAACGCGACGCTGACCTATCCGTCAATGCTCACAACGGGGAGATATGCACCGGTGGTAACAACGCTACTGGTTGCTGCGTTGGGAATATTCGCAATGCTTGCGTCATTCTACGCCACCCAAGGTTTCTCATCAGCATTAATGACAGGGCTCATTGTCTCACATCCATATTTCATCGTTGGTTTTTCTTTGTGGCGCTCGCCCTTGTATGAGCCGAATAGGACTTAATAAAGGAAGCTCTGCTAACGAGAAGCCAATGTTTCATCGCCACCGAACGAGCCAAGTACGCGACCGCTGATATGGTGCTCTCATGCACGTTGTGTGGGTGGTTCGAGGGTACGACTTATCAAGTATAAGGACCTTAGTCTCACGCCCATCCGCCGAAGAACAGCCGAAGGATCGGTGCTGAAATGATTGATTGCGTCTCGATTGCGACATCTCATCACTTCACAGACAATCTTGTTCGTGAGCAACACGGACTGCGGCACGCTGAAGTCATCGTAAAAGCTCGCTGGCGTGACGTCTACACGATCAACAACCTCGAATTTGATCGATATGACACGGTCGCGACAGAGTACTTCGTGTCATGCGACCAGGCCGGCAGAGTTGTAGGTGTCATCCGCTCCAACCCGACTACCATTCCTTATATGATCGAGGAGTGTTTCCGGTCCTTGATCGACGGTTCGTTGCCTAGAGACCCGCGCATATTCGAAGCAAGCCGGCTGGTAGTTGACCGCACGACACTGACGAGTCCTGCGGAAAGAGCGGTTGTCGTTGATAAGCTTCTTGTCGCATTAATGGAACGCGGCCTTCAACGCGAGCTCTCTGAGTATATCGGTTTCATGCCCCCAAAGATCTGGGACCGTACTTTCCGCCGTATAGGTTGGGAACCAGAATGGCTCGGACCCGAAATGCAGTTGCCGGGGCATAATTATAAAGTTCGTGCCGGTCGTATTCCCGTTGATGAATCCATCCAAAACCAACTCAAGGAATTTACAAGCCTCTCGGACCACACCATTCTGAACTTCGGTCGTGGCAAGGCACGGAATGACTCGGTAGTGCGCCCAGGATAATCAGCTTGGCGTATCATAATGCCGAATCAGTGCCATAAAAATCAGACTGGCCTAATGTAGACGTTGGACGGCTCCGAAGTGAGGTATGAGATGAGCGACAAGGAAGTAAAAAGTTGGCTAGACATAGCTCCAGCATACCTGAACTTCGCGATCAGGTTTCTACGTTGGGAGCGCACTGCTTTTGCGAATGTTACAAAAGCTGGAGAGGTGTCGAGGGATCTGACATCAATTCTTTTGGGTGGCGTCGCCCTGTCGTATTTGATTGCCCTCGTCGGCGCGCCTGCGCAGCTTGAACAAGACCCTTCTCGACTGGTCCAGTGGCTCTCCAAGGTTGAGTACCATCTGCTTCCGCTCTTTGGCTTATTCGCCACGCTTGTTCTCGCGATCGCGACGCACTTGCTCGGCAAGCTCTTCGCATTATTTTCTGCCCTCAGCCGCAGCAAATCCGGCCGTTGGGATCCTCGGTTGGGAGGCACTCTCGAAGATTCTATAAATGCGGCGCTAGGTTTTGCTGCTGTGTTTTTGCCGGCTGCTACGACCGCACTATGCATCATGAATTGGTTACCACTACGCCTTTGGATACCTGGCGTCACGGGAATTATTTTGGCCTTCCTTATCGTTGCGTACTTTCCATTTTCTTTGTCCTCTACGCATCCAGATACAGGCTATCCTCAGGCATTTCTGGCGTTGGGAGGAGCCATAGTCTTATTTGCTTTGGCGCTCTATTTCATCGTGCGGTTGGCAACTCCTGTATAACGAAGACATCTAGCCCGACGCTTGTCGAGAAGCTTCGTGCTTAGCTTTCTTTTGCTGAATGAATAAATGATACGAGCGGCGATCAGAATCGTGGCACCGATGAACACGCCGCCCAACAACTCAACACTCGATAGCATCCTTTTCATGCTTCTTCTTCGATATATCTTGTTTGCTGCTCGCTCGGCGTGGGTTATTTCGAGCGTTGGGCGCTTCAGTATTATCAAAGTGACGAAGAATAATCTGGGTCAAAACCAATGCCGACTCCATCAGACTTAATCGAACATTATTCTTCCAAGGCATTCTTAACCAGAATCGCTGCCCTTTCCTTTGTCGGTGCTGTAGTTGGGGCAGTTCTGAATAGACTTGATGATCCTGCCCTTTCAACAATAGTCGGTTTCGCTCTTATTTTCGTAGTTATTTCTTTAGCCGAGCTTAACCTTCGTTACGCCCATTCTTATCTGTGTGCTTGTTACGCCGCCGCATTTGCCTTTGATTCCGATACTCCAGAGGGCAAGGTGACAGCCAAACGCTGGCAGAAGTTTAGGATCGAAAATGAGAAAAAATGGAAGTCGCCCTTTAGAAAGTTTCTGCTCTATTGGCTGACATATTTGCCAGGGTTGGTTTTAGGAGAATATCTTGTTCTAAAGAATGGTCTAAGACCTTTAGGGTGGGGAGCACTTGGGTTAGGACTCCTGGTTTTAGCATGGTGGGTATGGAGTTCTTTCGAGCGAATGCAGGTTTCTACGAGTCAAGATTCTGACAAGCAAGGCGCCGTTCAGTAGCAACGATAAGCCTCAATGTCGTACTCAGTTGACTCCCGATGTTTTTCGCCTGATGGGGAAGATCAGACTCTTCAACAAACCTAATCAAGCTCCCGCTGAATCTTCCTGCATGAAATCCGCAATTGAAGTGTACCGCTTAACCCCGTCAGTGTGCCGCTCGTAGATTCTTAGCTGCTCGCGGTTGGTCCAGACCATATTCTTGCGCGTGATTTTCACAGAAATTCTATTGGAGGTTGTCATGAAAGTTTTGGCCTTTCTCATCGCCTCAATCATTGTGTTGCCATGTCTGGAAATTAGAGACCTTCACGCAGCAAGTGAAGCAGAAGCCGCGGCTGCTCGCATTCCGCTCGAGAACTACATCAACGCCCATGCCACCGGCAATCCCGACTATATCCGCAAGGCATTCCTTCCCGATGCAAAGATCATGGCCTTTCGAGATGGAAAACTTCTCAATCTTTCAGTCGAGGAGTTTGCCTCTCGCTTCGGCGGGAAGCCTGCTACCGACGAGTCGCAGCGCAAGCGACACATCGACAGTCTTAACATTACCGGCAACGCGGGCGTCGCTCGGATAGTTCTCGATTATCCGGATACTACAATGACCGACTATATGTCGCTCCTGAAAGTTGACGGCGAATGGAAGATCGTGAATAAGGTTTTTAATGCTGAGCCAAAAGCAAAGGCTACGACGACCTCCACTGCCGCTCAACTCCCTGACGATCGCGAAGCTGTCAAACAAGCCGTGCTGGACTACGTTGAGGCGCTTTACGAAGCCGACTCTGCCAGAATCGAAAGGAGTGTTCACCGAGACTTGTTTAAGCTCGGCTTTGAACGGGACAAAGATGGAAAGTATAAACCATCCAGAATGACTTACCAGGAACTTTATGATCTCGCAGGCAGGTGGAATAAGACGGGAAGGATTCCGAAGAACTCGAAGAAAGAGATCGTCGTTTACGATGTCGCAGACCAAACAGCGTCAGCGAAATTGACTGCGATGTGGGGTATAGATTATTTGCACCTGGCAAAATTCGATGGCAAGTGGATGATTACGGACATTCTTTGGCAAACACCGCCGCGTTCTTGATGAGATGAAAGTGTTTTCCCTGGACAAATTGAAGGCCTCATTGACTTCGTTCTGGGTCTTGCAATTGATTGGTTGGGCGCTGTATGGCGTGCTGATCTACATCACCTTCCTCACCGTCGTCCCACCGAGCGCCCGGTTTAGTTTGTTGCAAGTCAAAATAAGCCGGACGGTTGCCGGCTTCCTGCTGACCTCTGTGATGCGGCCAATCTACAAACACATTGGGAGCGCTCGCTCAGTACCCTTCATTGCGTTGCTGATCCTGATCACGTCGTTTGTTTTCGGCAGCCTCTGGCCCTTTGGCGAACTAACCGGACTGTGGCTAATGAATCGCCAGGAATTCGGCTTCAGTATCAACTGGGCGAGGTATCCAGTTGAAGTGCTCGATTATTCATTCACACTTGTCGGCTGGAGCGCGCTCTATTTCGGGATTAAGTACTGGCAGCAATGGCAGGCTGAACACGAACGGACGTTGCGAGCGGAAGCGTTAGCAAATCACGCACAGCTCGATATGTTGCGCTATCAACTGAACCCACATTTTCTCTTTAACGCGCTCAATTCGATTCGTGCTTCCATTGACGAAGATAGTCAGCGTGCCAAACGAATGGTGACGGAGTTTTCTGAGTTCCTGCGTTATTCGTTGCTGAACAACAATTCGGCGCTGGTTGAATTGCGTCAGGAGATCGAAGCTATCAAGAATTATTTGGCAATCGAGAAAATTCGATTCGAGGAAAAACTCGACGTGACTTTTGAGTTGGAGCCGGCGGCGGAGGAATGTCGACTGCCTGGATTTCTAATTCATCCACTAGTGGAAAATGCCGTCAAGCATGGAATGACAAATAACTCCGGACCCCTGAAGATCCGCATCGGTGCGAGAATGCGAGACGGACGTTTAGTGGTGGAGATTGCGAACACCGGCCGGCTCGATACGCGAACGCCAGCAAATGGCGCCGGAACGCATATTGGCTTGCGCAACGTTCGCGAGCGGCTCGCGAAACTCTATCCTGACAAGAGTAGCTTTTCCCTTCGTCAGGACGGCTCGTGGATTCGCGCCACGATTGAAATGGAGGTGTAGTTGGTAGACTAGTCATGGACCGATTCACAGCGATACTTGTCGACGATGAAAGGTTGGCCCGTAGAGAGTTGCGCTCGATGCTCACAGAACACGAGATCATCGATGTCGTCGGCGAGGCTGAAACTGTCACACAAGCTGCTGAGTTAGCGCACACCAAAAAACCCGACGTAATCTTTCTCGACATCCAGCTGCCAGGTGAGACGGGTTTCGATCTGATCGAGAAGATCTCTCATGCCTGCAAGATCATTTTTGTTACGGCCTTTGACGCTTATGCCATTCGAGCCTTTGAGGTCAACGCGCTCGACTATCTGCTCAAACCAATCAACCCGGCGCGGCTGGCCCAGGCAATTGAGCGACTGGCGATTCATGATTCCGCGCCTGCGCCACCTGTTCGTGCTCTGGAGTATGAAGACCGTTTGTTCATTGAAATCGACGAACGTTCGCGCTTTTTGAAAGTAGGCGACATTGTCGTCATCTCTGCAATGGGCGACTACTCTCAGGTTCTTGCATGCGATGGACAGAAGTCGCTTGTCTTAAAACCGTTGAAGGATTGGGAAGAACGTTTGCCTGCAAAACACTTCACGAGGATACATCGTTCGACGATCATCAATGTACACTACGTCGAGCGACTCGAAAGTTGGTTCAATAGATCCTACCGCATTCACATTCGCCAACTGGCCGAGCCATTGGTGATGAGCCGCCGCTACGCCGCCCGGTTCAAGACAACCTTCGGGTGATAGACAACGCGGAATTGGGGGCGCAATGGCGTCACTCTCCCCGTTTGTTAAAATACTCTTCGAATGGACACTGAAACCATGCAAACAGTCTATGAAGCCGCGGGCAGTCTCGACGGGCTGCTGAAGTTGGCCCACGCCTGGCACACGCGTGTGCTGGAGGACGAAGTAGTTAGCCATGCGTTCAGCCACGGATTCCACCCCCACCACACCGAGCGCCTTGCCGCGTACTGGGCTGAAGCCCTCGGTGGGCCAAGAACGTACTCCGACCGGTGCGGTGATGAGACGTCCGTCGTGCGGATTCACAGCGGTAACGGTCCGCACGAGGAGATGGACCAGCGAGCGATCGCCTGTTTCGATCAGGCCCTGCAAGATGCCGGACTTGCCAGCGACGAGCGGCTCAGACGCGTGCTGCACGATTACTTCGCGTGGGCAACCACGACCACGATGTCTCGTTACCACGACTCAGCGGCGGATGTGCCGGACGGTTTGCGCATCCCGAAGTGGTCCTGGAACGGACTCGTTACTGACGAGGAGACTGGTTCTTAGGCACGATTTAATCTACCCACCGAGAGGCCGTCGCATATCTATCTCCGGCAAGAAGGTCGTTGACGACAACCTGAAGAACGTAGCCCCTTCACTCGGAGCTTCGTTCAGCGAACGAGCTTGTTTTACCTGGCTAAGCACAGAATTCAGGTCGGCATGGTATACCAGGGTGATTCTCTAAACTTGCTGGAAGAAACTGAGCAACTCCTGCGGGTGGCGTCAAAAACAAGTTGCGAAAATTGTCTACGGTGAGGAGCGCTATCTCCTAGAACGAAGCAGAGGCCACCCGCGAAGGTGGCCTTAATTTTTGGGCGACGTGTTCTGTTTTTGTAGCCAGGCGCTAGTGTCCCCTCGGCCAAGGGTGTGGGCGGCTTGCCCTAACTCTCTTCGTCAAATGATGCATTCTGAAATGTTTTGCTTCGAAGAAACATAACAAAGCGAAGACAGTATACGTTTGCTTAAAGTCGCAATTGGCTGCACTAAAAAACCGAGTGCCATCTTGCGGACCTCTTAAGTAAACAAGTCGGCATTCCCAAGGCGCATCCTAACTCCAATATTCGCAGAGAATTTGCGAGTGTGTTACTGGCAGGTACTGACAAGTCCAAGAACGAGACAAAACAAGCTATGACCGCAGTAGCTGACCAGATGGCTGGAAAGATCGCTGTGGAACAGTATTAGTCCTAAACTTCGATCCGCTGAAGCGGCGGGATTGATTCAACAGGTACGAGATAAGCGGGCTAAATTACAATAGGAGCATGTATGAAGATTAATACCACGCCGCGATTCGTAGTGGCGACGGCAATCTTTTTCTGGTTTTTGGCACTGAATCCAACTCCATCAATCGCTCAGGGATCATTCACAGGGCGAGTGGTTGTAGAATGGCTTACCGGACAAAATCCAGAGCGCGACATGCGCTTAGTCGAGCCATTTTCCTATACAGATCCCAACGGTAAAAAATGGACTGTGCCCGCGGGAGCTGTAGTTAATGGCGCTTCGATACCATCATCCTTATGGAGCCTTGTCGGTTCTCCCTACACGGGAAACTATCGCCGCGCGTCCGTAATCCATGATTACTATTGCGGGACGAGATCGGAGACTTGGCAAGATGTTCATCGAGTGTTTTACTACGCCATGATCGGTGGGGGCGTTGACACGATTCAGGCGAAGGTCTTCTACGCGTCCGTTTATGCGGGCGGCCCACGCTGGAAAACCATCGTAAGTAAAAACTTGGAGGGTAGTGAGGAAACTACCACTGTTCCGGTGCGTGCGACAGTCGCGCCACCCGTTCTGGATGAGACAAACGTTTGGATCCGGTCAACAAATCCATCGCTTGAGGCTATAGAAAAGCGACTCAATAGTAGAGTCGTTGTGCGTTAGTACATCTGACGCGAACGACAACTAGACAAAGATCGCGAATTGCAACCACTCGCTGCCATAACCATCAAAAACAAGTTGCGAAGATTGTCCACTGTGGTGAGCGACGACTTGGCGAAGGCCGGTGGAAATAGTTCCAGCGGCCTTTCTCTTTGCCAAAGCTGTGTTTCCTCTCCGCGCAAATGTCTGCCTTAACATCAAGGCGCAGACATTGCGCGGCTTTGCCTCAAAAGTCAGGACTCACAGATGGACACAGTCAGTACCGTAACGCGGTAGCGTCGGGTCAGCCTCGCAAATACGATTTTTCTTGGAAATATTGATCATCTACGCGCGACCCGACGCTACCGCGTTACGGTACTGACCTCTTCCAAGTACGATCCAGCTGACTTTTGAGGCAAAGCCGACTCTCACTAACCCTGCTCATATGAGAAGGACTGTAGCCAGATTGAATACAGGAGGCAGATCAATCCGTCTGCCTCCTAGAGCCTGAGATCAGTACGTGCGACTGATCACTTCGTTACGGGTCCGCGCACTCACACCAGCGAGGCCCGCAACGCGCGCAGTCCGTGCAGACGCACACGCCGCAGACCAGTGTCCCGGCACAAGTCGAAGCACAACACGTCGCGCCAGCAGCAGTGGCAAGCGCCGCGGCCGGCAGCTTCTTGTCAGCATCGAGAACCTGCACGCTAAACAGCAGATTGCCACGGTTGAGTCTCGTCAAGCGCTTATCAACCAGCAGGGTATCTACCGCTTCCATCATCTCCTTGCCTTCGTGCTGAACCGCTTGAAATACGCGCAACTCGACCTGACCATGGTCGCGCTTGTAAGGAGTAATGGTCAGCTTTTTCCCGTCTCTTTCCACCTTAATTGTTCCGCCTTTGACCTGGGTCACGTTGGCCGAGTCACCACTCGCAAACGTGAATCGAAGTTTCACGGCACTTACCAAATCCATACTGGCATGCGTCACTGAAGACGCGGGTCTGCCGTAAGCCCAGACAATCATCAAGAACCCAAATACAGCCAGCAGAGTTGTGCCTGTAATAATGCGATGAGCCTTAATCACTGAAGTGCTCCTTTCTTAAGCTTGTTGTTTTGGGAGGGTATTCCCTCCGACACTGGAGGCATGCCGGCTGGGCTGACGTGAAATAAACTGTCGGGTGATGCGCAAACTATACTCTCAATAATCCAAGTGTTCAACTAAGACGCGGCCCGCAAACCAAACCTGCCCGTATAACTCCGAACCTTCTCTCTTTTCCGACCATCAGTACTGGTGTATGCTCTGCGCCGTTCTGACTATCGGCTGATCGCGGCCTCGCACTCCGACGCCATCCAAAGTAGTACCTTGTCTTAAACTCACTGACTTAGAGCAACTATTTATGTCTGATCAAAATGCGATCGTCCGCTACGCGATCCATCCGGGCATTGGAATCGCGCGCGTTGGTAATTCACCCGACGAGTATTTCATTGGCCCGGAAGCTCCAGGAGAAGTACCAGACCCTGACGGCGGCTACAAAGATTCGGCAGGCCGAATAAAGCGACAGGCAGCACGGTTTCGTATCTATGGCCTCAACGAAGCAGGCGAAGCCATTCCATTTTGGATCGATAATCACGAAAAGGCCAACCTGATGTCGTGTTGCTGAAAGCACGCTCCAACCGCTAGGCTTCTGACGCTCGTCGAGCGCGAGATGGGCCACCAACGCGTGGTTGGAGCAACGCGTAATGCTGAGTGGATATTTTCCATATTTTGCCACGACAACTACTGAGTGCAAAGGCATAGTTTCCACCAAGATAGTCTAGCCGTTCGATTCCCCTTTAGCTTCCCCTTTAACGGGTTAATAACGAGTAAGAATAGCTTCAATGCGGATTGAGTTCGATTGGCCGGACAATGATGCTAAGAAACCAACATGCATGTATCTGTGAGGGTTTCGCGCATAGCATTCTTGATTGTGCATAGCAACTTTGATTGTTGACAATAACGCGTTCGCGCTCGCCTTGTTCGCTCTTCTCCTCAACCAAACCGACTCAAATAAACTCCAACCAAGAACGCTCTCTGTGTTCATTCGCATAACAACGCCACTAGTAACAATTTTCGAGCATTTTTTACTCATTCGTGCGTGTTATATTGCAAAAGGTCGTGTTACAACACGACTGTTTACCATCTAATTAGTAGTTGGGCCGCACGTCTTTTATGCTGAGAGAACGAGGAATCTATCGACTGCCCGCTGGACGGCAGTTTGTCGCCAGCAAACCTCTTCGAGTGGCATTGGCCATGGTTGTACTCGCAGGATTCGCCCAGGAAGCTAGTGCTCAAGCACCGGCCCAAGCTTTTCAAAAAGTTATGCAGCCTTACGTTGATGCCAAGATGTTCATGGGAAGCGTGCTCGTGGCCAGTAAGGGAAAGACCATTTTCAACAACGCCTATGGCATGGCGGACCTGGAATGGAGCATTCCAAACTCGCCGACGACTCGATTCAATATCGCTTCGATGACGAAGCAGTTCACCGCAGCCGCAATCTTGTTGCTTGAGGATCGCGGAAAATTAAAGACCAGTGATCTAGTGAAGAAATATCTTCCGGACGCGCCCGCTTCCTGGGACAACATCACTATTTATCACCTACTGACGCACACATCCGGCATCTCTGAAGATGCTGCTAAATATCAGCCCGGGCCGCCTGATCTGCTGCGTTTTAATGACAAACCTCTGGACTTTCAGCCTGGCGAACGATGGTCCTACACCAACCTCGGATACATCGTCCTCGGGTATTTGCTTGAAAGAATCGTGGGACAGAGCTATGAAGGCTTCGTTCAAGAGAATCTTTTCAAACCTTTGGGGATGAACGACTCTGGAATGTTCTCGTATGTGACGGTCATTCCCCGGCGTGCATCTGGTTATTGGCCGGGACGCAATGGGTTCGAGAATGCGGAACGTCCCGATTTCAGGATGGGCTTTTCGGCGGGCTCACTCTATTCGACAACCGAGGACTTGCTCCGTTGGGAAGTGGGACTGTTCGGAGGGAAGTTATTATCGGCTACATCGCTGCACAAAATGATCACGCCATTCAAAGGTGACTATGCCTGTGGTTTGTATGTGCGCCGCGTGAACGGTCACCTGATGATTGAGCATGATGGAAATAACATCGGGTTTAACTCGCACATGGCCTACTACCCCGAAGAGAGCACTGCCGTCATCGTCCTGGCAAATTTGAACGGCACTGTCACCAACGAGATCGCGAGGGCCCTTGCGGCCCTGGCCCATGGAGAGACGCCGCGGACTCCTTCTGTCACAAGGAAATCGTATGGTCAAAGGAAGTTCTAGTGACCCGGTTGTACGGGCAACCAACAAATCGTTGGACACGAGCCGCGGGAGCGGCTCAGGGGTCAGCCTTCGAATCAGAGCGGCCGGAGGTTATTATTCTTGTTCGTAAGAAGAGTCAACGCTTGACTTGCTGGTGTGTAAACCAAAGTTGAAATGTCACCCAAATGCGCAAAGTAGAAACGTCACTTACTTGCGCAGAATGCAAAGTTCCCCGCGACGTTCTTTGGCTAACATCGAGTTCTCGCTAAAGTCGAACACCGCCAGAATGCGACATTGGTACGGGTCCACGTTTTTGCTTCGGCCGGGCTGCCACGCGCGCGACAGCCGGCTGAAGCAATTTTTGCCTCGACCATTGGCGCATTCGTAGTAGGGGCTTCACCTGCTCCGTACCTTTCGTGCTGAAGTTTCAGCTTCAGTACCACAAAAGGGGACATTTCAACTTTCGAGAAAGGTGACATTACTACTTTGGGCTAACACGCTTGATTTGCTTGTTGCGCCGACCCTAAGCTTCACTCGCGGAAGGATGGACTTCCGGACATGTAGTCATCCTAGCACCCACGTGTTTTTTCAAGAGCTATGTACTAAGAGACCTCTCACTCCTACCTCGCAACGCTTGGACGAAACTAGTATTTCCGTCGTCGGCGTCAAGAGGAAGTTGCGAAGATTGTCCAGTGTGGTGAGCCATGACCTTGATAAGGGCGCTGGATCAACTCCCATTTGAATAATTCGTGGTTGCTTTGTCGCAAGAAATCTTCACCGCGATGCGTCCCGTGTAATCAACGCGGCATAGTAAAAGACGGAGTTTATTCTCTTCGATATACTCATCCACTGCTCTGCGAGCCCCTTGCCAGTGCCCATAGTCATCAATAATAAGAACGCCTCCAGTCGAGAGCCGAGGGTAAAGATGAATTAGTTCATGCTTAGTGGATTCGTACCAGTCAGTATCAAGCCTGAGTAATGCTATTTGAGCTGGAGCTTGCGCAGGTATTGTGTCTTCGACCTTTCCCTTAACGTAAGTGACTTTATCCTGCGGATATCCTGTCTGTTCCATGTTTCGGCGCACTTCGTCAATCTGCGCTTCGGCCCAAATCCACGCCGCATGGTCCGACTTCTTTAATAATTCACTTGCCTTATCACCGCGAAAATTTGTATCCGCGTTAGTGGGCGGGGGCATCCCCTCAAAAGTATCGAATAAGTAAAGGCGCCTTATCTTTTGAAGTCGCAGGAGAGCATGAGCGACGGCCATCATGCTGCCGCCGCGCCAAACGCCGCACTCTACAATGTCTCCCGGTATGGAAACTCTCTCGATATATTCTACCGCCCCTATGAGTGAGACGATTCGCTCCGGGGACGTCATCGTGAACGGCTCAACTGCGGCGATCTCACTCAGAGTCTCACGACTAAAATCCTCACGAGGATTGGTTTTGTGTGCATAGCCCAGATAACTAGCGAGGCGGTTAAGCATAAGCATGAAGGCTAGGTGCAAAAGTCAGGAAAAGCAAGCAAGAGAAATCGCCGCAAGGCGCTTTGGTCCAACAGCAATGCTCGAATGTTATAGCTTCGTTAGTTCCTGTTCCAAACCCCGAAACGTTTCGTTCGTTCTTTGCATAAATTATTGGAAGGTGAGGAGTTGTTTGCCGGAGGACTTTCCTAACGGTAATTGCGGCTCTAGACGTCTTCAAACGATCGGGTTTGTTCCTGGGAATCGTTCAGGGCTTCGTGACAACCACGCTCGGTGTATTCTTTTTTCGATCAGAAAAAAAGAGTAGTTAGTGAGAATTAGTGGAGCTACTTGCACTTTTGGTCGGTTGCGCAGATCAAAACAAACTCAAAGTGATGAAGTACTGCGGACGGCGCAAAGTTCCAGGCCACAGACGCGGGGGGCACGATAGCTCCCGTTGCTCGAGACCGACTCACTCATCAAAGTTGACTCTGCAAACCGGCTTACTCCATTGCCCTCCGAATTCAAGCTGCTCCTGTTCAGTGGCGACATCAACGCGGCCTTTGCCATCTTCAAACACAAAATGAAATCTCAGGGCTGTCCTTGTTTTGATAGGTTGTCCGCCACCGTCGAATAACTCTCTCAATTTCCACTTTTCAAGGGCAGTCTTTACAGCTTCGGTGACTTGCGGACCTGGGGTTTCGTGCATCTTCATCTTGCTGAATTTGCCGTCTGTCCCAAACTCCACGGCAACAAAAACACGACCTGCTGACCTACCCGGTTCCTTCTCTTCAGGGTAGTCCGGCAAAGGGGAATTCTCGGCGATTTTACGCGCGCCGGCTTCCGGCACACATTGCGTCTCCGTCCGTTGCGTCTCGCCCGGCGCTGTCATTACCACCGCTGAACCGCCGAACAGAATTAATAGCACTAGCTTGCCTGCCAATTTGCTCGTCTCCTTTGTCATGGGTATACGCATGGCTTCCCTCCCTGTTGCTGCATGCCAACCGGCGTAGAAAGTTAATGACCTAACCCTTTGCGAATCTCTGCCTCACGGTCCGGTGTCAGTTGGCCCACCCAGTAGCCACGTACGGCGGCATCTGAGTCTGCCAAGATCAATGTTGGCGTGCTGGTAACGCCTAGAATGCCGTGCCGTCCTTCCAGAACCGTAACCGGCGAGATTCCGTGTTCTCTAAGAAAACGCTCCGCAACATTCGGGGCTTCAGGTGTGATGAATACAAACTGTACGGATGTTCTCACGGGAGATTTTTGAAGTAGGCTGCGGTAAAAAGGCAGGCTTGCCAGGCAAACTTCGCAGTCGCGTTGAAAAAATAACAGCAGCGTCTTCCTACTCTGTGAAAAATCAACTCCCTCCAGCGAAATTGTTCTATTCGATCCGCGACTCGCAAGGTTATAGCGGTGAATCAATGCAACAACGAGCCCGAGACACGCGATCATGATCGCAATGTTTAAGATTCGGTTGAAGTACTTTTTGAACACCGTATCTAAACCTCAAGCGGCACATTCAGCTACAAATGCCAGCAGTGCCGAACTGCGCGCATACTCGTTTTTCAGTTGTAGAATCAACGTGACCACGCCATCGGGATCTTTTGACAGCGGAACCTTAATGGCGCCGTTCATGGATGCGGCTTTGGCGCCCTTGATGTTTGTCAAAAATGTCGCTGACTGTGACCCGACCTTGATTCTCACAAACCTGTTGAGTCTCAGAGGATCGGTTACTTCGGGGCCCAGAGAATTTATTGCCTCTACAGCCTCTGCGAGAATGAAAGTGCTTCCTGGAAAGTCAATTGTTGAGAGTAGTTCGCTTCCGAGTAAAAGGAGTGAAGCCCTGGCAGCGCCTTCAGTCTTTCTTGCATCTGAAAGCCCCGATTCGATAGCGGACCTCGCACTGCTAAAGCTGCGCTTTTCGACCAATTTGGCCCCGATTGCCAACCACAAAAAAGCTCGCTGTTCATCCTTCGGCAACTTTCTTGCTTGTGATTGGGCACTGTCTATCTCACCCGCTTGAAGCGAGTTAATTGCCTGGCGAGTGGAAATTACTTCGGAGATCCGCGTGCGTGTTTCCAGCGAACTCATCCGTTCATTGAGAGCACGCGCAGATTGGAAATCCTCCTTTTCGTAAAAGGACCAAATCATTCGCAGGCCATATTCATCTCTCTGAACGCTGGAGTTGAATGTTTCGAGGTGTTTGAGGATTGCGTCGACATCCGTGGGCGGTGTTTGTTCGGAGTTGCTTGCCCTGGCCTCCGCCGAATTCGTTCTTTTGGGATCAATTCCAGTCGACAGCGTACTGAGAATGGGAACGTATTGCGGTGTGTAACGCCAGGCCTTCGGTAAAAGGAGAAATGCTGCTGCCTTGTACTGAGAGAGAGTCGTATCATTCGTTACGGGCCTCGACAACACCGCCACACATAAACGTAGGTATTGCTCGACGAGTTCAGCTCTGATCCCCGAACGATCAACCGAAATGTCGGCATGAAATGAAACAGGTCCGACGAAGACCGGTGAAACGAGCACCATTTCCTGGTCCATAGCGGCCCCTGTCGCGGATCTCGTGAAAAGATAGTTTCCGATTGTAAACAGATCGTCTGCTGATGTGCTGCCCTGACTCTCGATCTGGTCCAGGACCTTTAAGAAAAGCTGGTCCGCCTTTGCGACATCAATGCGCCGCAGTCTAAAGAGCATATCCAACACTTGCATCGAGTTTGTGAAGCCGCTGACTCCAACCGATATCGTCGCCTCGATGAAGTCAGACGCCTTAGTGTTCTTCTCTTTCAGCAGAAGATTTGCCGTATTGATGTCGAGGTTGCGAGCCACGGCTGGATGTCGGAAAAATTCAGGAGCGTCATTAACCAACTGCTCCTTCCAGGCGGGATCATGCTTTCCTACGAAAGAGAAGAAGAGAACATAGAGTGTGACGAGCTTTCCTTGCGGTAACTTTCCTGACTCGACAGACCTCGCTTCCTGCTTATTTTCGGCTGGTTCAATCCGCCTAAGTAGCTCATAGGTCTTCTGCAACAACGCCCGCGCGCTTTCTGGGTCTGTCGCCCACATCAAATCGGCAAGTGATGCGAGGGTCCAGATCTTTAACTCCACGTTTTTCAGTGCTAGCGCGCTGTCGGCTAACTTTGGAAACTCGCGCTGTAATACTTGCAACGCTGCCTTTTGGGATTTGGAAGAGCGGGACCGTCGCTGCAATCCGGTGACTGGTGCGCCGACCAGATTGACAGCGATCACAAAAAGCACGGGTAAAAAGAGGAATCTTCCAAGCACCTTCATAATGAGAGGACACGACGCCTTACAAGGACTTAGCTTAACCACCTGTTGCTAAACAAGGTCAATCAAAAATCGGCGGATCATACGTGCAAGCGGTTCCCGTACAACCGTCAACTGCACTTTGGCACGCATTGTAGGTGTTCTGACCGTACTGTGGGGGATCTCCATCCCGGCAGGTGCTGGAAATGTAGTTACCGTTGCTGTCGAAGTTGGCGCCGCAGAGGGAGAAGATTTCGAAACCCTGTTTCTCCAGATTTTGGCAACTTGCTAGCACTTCTGTTGAGGCTGTTAGGAGGATAGCAATGAGCGAGAGTTTCGCTATTACAGTTCGGAGTCGAACAGATCCCACACTTAGTGAAGACATTTGTTCTCCTTTATGAGGTTTGAACAGTCAAAAATCTACGGCTGAGCGGAAATCAGTACGTTGGGAGGTGGTGGCGGATGCTATAACCTTCGACCCCTTTCGTCAACACATTTTAATCGTAGGGACGCCGGAACAGTTCCGGCGTCTCTCTCTTTTCCACCCTGTTTGAGAAAGCAACTCTGAATGTTATCTACCGACTGCGGTGCCGAGGCAAACGCAACATCCGTAATCAGCAGCTCCACGCAGTCGCTCGTCAAAGGTAAATTGCACTGACCGTATCGCATTGAGATTTACACCTCCAAAAGCAGTCAACGGGACGCGAACAGTATTCAACACTCTCAACGGGGCGCACTGGTTCAGTTTGAAAATACGCCGAAGGTGTTGGCTAATTTCAGCCCAGAGGTTGGAGCGCAGCGACAACCCTGGGATCGTGTTATGTATTCCGTAACAACCCTGATTCAGGGTTAGCGTGGATTTGAATTGATACCCAGGGTTGTCGCTGCGTTCCAACCCTGGGCTGAGATTAGCGAACGCCTTCGGCGTATTTAGTCCTGCTCTTCAAAATGAACCAGTACCCGGCGGGAAATCAGCTTGACATTTTGACATCATTACCTTTACTAAAGAGAGAAGGCTTATAGCCTTCGGCTGTTTTACCTCTCTTCGCGTTGGTTCGATTCTTTAGTTACCTCAGCGGTCGAACCGCTGGCCCTTTGTTCCCTAATGAAACCTGATTTGCTTCACCCCCGTTGCTTATCATGTCTCCGCGCGACGACTTCACGCGCCATCCTGCCCGCAATCATATTTTTCTCTGTTTTGTTTTTTGCCGGCTCGGCTTACGGCCAGTCCATTCCTGGTTTTCAGGCGCCGGATAAGCCAACGGTGAAAGACGACACTCCCGTCGCCGTAAAAGCTGCGCGCGGGGAAGTTCCTTTCAGCCGGATCTACGGACATCTAAAACTCGATTCCACGAAGACCAAACGACTCGGCCAGTTAAGCCGGAGCGAGAAAAAAAAGAAGAACCGCGACAAGTTCTTACGCATCGGCGTTGTGCGAGACCTCGCGACACCGCTGGACGCTTTATCGGATACCGCGCTTTACACCGTGGCCGAAGGAGAGATTCGTGTTGGCGGCGTAGTTTCTGAAGGCGCCGTTGCGGTACGAGTACAGTTCAAAGACATGTCGTTGCCTCCAGGGGCGAGAGTTTTTGTCTATTCGCCGGCTAATCCGAATGAATACCATGGTCCATACGAAGGACGCGGCGCGTCGGAAGATGGCACCTTCTGGACGCCGCCAATCCGTGGCGATACTGCGGTCATCGAATACTTCACACCAGCGAAAAGCATCTCCGCCAAAACTCCATTCAAAGTTTTCTCGATCGCTCACGTTTACAAAGACATGTCCGAGCCGGAGGCCGCGGGCGCATGCAACCTTGAAGTAACCGCGGATTGGCAAAATGTTGCCAAGTCGGTTGGCAGGGTTGACTTTGTCAGCAGTGGGTTAGTCGGCTCATGCACGGGCACGCTCCTGAACAATCTAGCCAACGATCAAAAGCCGTATTTCCTGACCGCTAACCACTGCATCAACACTCAGACTGAAGCTCAATCGGCCACCGTCTACTGGAACTACAACACAGGCGATTCACCAATCGGGCACGCCTACGACGAACGGTGCGAATCTACTGGTTACAGGAACGTCTAGTGATTTCAGTCTTCTATTGTTGACCGGCTCGCTGCCTGGCGGCCTTTTTTTTTCGGGCTGGGATAGCTCGTTCTTCAACAGCACCGCCGCAGGCACTGGCATTCACCATCCTGAGGGATCCCATAAACGCATCTCCTTCGGTACCGCGAGACAACCGAACGCAGGCAATTGTTTGCCTGGGCAGCAATGCTTGCGGGTTGACTGGAGTTCCGGCATCACGGAAGTCTGGATCATCCGGTTCGGGAATTTGGATCGGCAACCCATCCGATCCGGGCGGACCAAGGTTAATCGGAAATTTGATCGGAGGCGCATCCTGCATGTGGCGGGGCTCCTTCAGACATGTGGGATGTCTATGGCCGATTCAGCGTCAGCTATCCGAGTATCGCTTCCTTTTTAGAAGGCACAGCCTGTGTTACGTCGCTTGGTCCAACTAACCAGAATTTCACAGGCGCCGGCGGTAGTGGCAGCTTCAACGTAACAGCGCCGGGAGGTTGCAACTGGACTGCGGTGCCCAGCGATAGCTTCGTAACGATAACGTCCGGATCAAGCGGTACGGGAAATGGAACGGTAACCTTTTCCGTCGCCAGCAACAATGGACCACAGCGGACTGCCACAATAGTTGTTGGAGGACAGGTTTTCAGCATCACTCAGAGTGGCGGTGGCCCATGCGCACCCACGCCCATCAGCATTGGTCAAACTGTAAACGGAAATCTCACGACGAATGACTGCCCGCTGGGCGACGGCACTTTCTACGACGCCTACAGTTTTAGCGGTACAGCAGGTCAGCGGGTCGCGGTATCGATGACGTCTAACCAGTTCGATACGTTCTTGATTCTGAACCGTCCGGATGGATCACCACTCGCGATAGACGATGACGGCGGAGGTGGAACAAATTCACGCATCCCACCGGGGAGCAGCTTCATTACTCTACCGACGACCGGAACCTACACCATCTGGGCAAACGCGTTCGATCCGTCGGATACAACGGGAGCATATTCACTAACCTTAAGCGCGCCGGTGCCGCGGACTCTTACAATTGCATCGTCTAACCCGAACAGCGGGATATCTGTGCAAGTGATTCCATCCGACAACAACGGCCTCTCAAACGGAACCACACAGTTCACGCGGACCTATGACCAATTCACTACGGTGACTCTTAATGCAGCAGGCAGCGCAGGTGGAGACCTGATCTTTCTGAAGTGGCAGAAAGACGGCGTGGACTGGTCGTCTACGACTGTGACGACCGTCACGATGGATGTCGATCACACGATGACGGCTGTGTACGGACCGACGCCGACGTTCACATTAACGGTCGCTTCAACGAATCCGAGCAGTGGTGTGTCTATCAACGTTAGTCCAAATGACAATGGAGGCTTGGGCAACGGAACTACTCAATTCACACGAACCTATACACACTTCACGACGGTTAACCTGATAGCGCCGATTAGCGGCGGTGGCAACAGCTACTTTCAAAAGTGGCAACGAAATGGCGTCGACTTCACGACAACCAGAGACACAAGTGTGAACATGGGCACCAATTGGACCATGACGGCTGTTTACATCACGCTCCCACCGCAGCCAGTCGCCGACCCCGACGCCGCCTCCGAGTGGTCCAGGTCAAGCTGTTGCCTATCAAATCGATCCTGCTCACACTGGATCGCAGTTCGATACGGTGAGTCCGCCTTTGACGCAGCGTTGGTCGCGCAACTTGGGAAGCTCAGTCTCGTATCCTCTGATCGCTGGTGGCAAAGTCTTCGTAGTGGCGGGAACAGTGCTTTACGCCCTTAACGGCACAAACGGCGCAACTGTGTGGGGACCGATCGAACTCGGCACTGTACCCGTTCATTGCATACGAGTCTGGCCGCGTCTTTGCCATCAATCGCGGCGGTCTACTTCGTGGGTTTGATGCGACGAACCGGAGCTCAGTTGTGGTCGCGACAGCTTTCGGGCCAGTCGTTCACGTCGCCACCGACCGCCATGGGAGGAACGGTCTACGTCAATGGTTTTCCAACTCTCTACGCTGTGTCGACGCAGGACGGCACCATCATATGGAGTGCGCCGAATGCGGGCGGAGAGCACAGTTCACCGGCGGTAACAACCACCGCAGTTTATGTGTCCCGCGCATGCGACGGGCGTTCGCGTTGTCACCATCTACAGGCAGCACAATTTGGCATCACGACGTCATCGTGCTTTGGAGCAGGCGGAAGAACGCCGGTTTTCTACAATAGCCGTGTTTACATACGCAATAACGACATAGGGAACGTCGCTCTTGACGCAGGAACCGGGCATTCCAGTCGCCGAGATCCCGACGGGGCCGGCTCCCGCATTTCATGGCTCCACAGGTTTCTTTCTCAACATATCCACGTTAGAGGCGAGGGATATTATCTCGGGCGCACTGAAATGGTCATTCACAGGAGACGGGACTCTTAGCTCAGCTCCAATCGTCGTGAACGGCACGGTGTACGTCGGCTCGACCAGCGGAAAGTTGTACGCCGTAGACGAAAGCACAGGAACGAATGTATGGACCGGGACTGTCAGGGGCAGCAGTGAATCGTCCTGAGGAGCAAACATTTCGCCTTCTCACGGGCCTTGGCGCTGGTGAAGGTTTAATAGTGGTACCGGCTTCAAACCTGGTTGTTGCCTATGAGGCCGCCCCTGTGACGCCGTTGATCTATGCGGAAGAAGGCACTAACAATGCCGCCGCGATTGATTCAGTTACCTTCGTCAGGGGCCCATTCCGGTTAACTAATCCCAACAATTTATTCACCGCCGATAAGCGTACACGGATAATTCTTTTCACCTCCAATCTCGGACTGACGCAATCCGATCTCAGCGACCCTTCAGTGTTAGTTGTCGAAGCAGCAGGCATTAACTTACCGGTTGAAAATGTTGGCCCACTCGCGATTACCGGACTTAGCAGTTCCTACATCATCGTCAGACTTCCCGATAATTTACCTAACGGACAACTGGAGCTAAGGATCAAGCTGCGCGGTGTTACAAGCGACGCAAGGATTCTAAACATCTCGCCATAACGTTGACTTTTCTGCTGGACAGGAATAACCTCACGCCGTTTACTCGAAGGCTGAACCCGAGCCTCTGCGTCCTCGCAACTCGCTAACTTCAGCCATCTTCAATTGTTTCCATCGGCATTCGTGACGCCTGAACATCGCGACTGCTGAATCCAGTTTTGAAATCGAAGCGTATGTAAGTCTCACCGGCTACGGGAGAGATCTCACGCGCCAACTTCACCAACGAAAAGGGGGCCCCGATCATGCTTAAAACTTTCCTCGTCGTTCTCGCGTTGCTTCTATTCGCGTCTGTACCCGCAAACTCAAGAGAAATCACCAAGGGTACGGCGACGGTACTATCATCAAACAATTTTGTGTTCGTCATCATGTCCGCCTCTGGCGCAGACTTCAGTGCTTCCGTCGCTGGAAGCAACTTCGGAATCGGTTTTGCTCCTTGTATCCGAAGCCAGATCTGTAGTCCTGGACAGGTCATCAACCTCTCAGCATCCTCCGGTCAATGGAGCTTCGGCGATTTTTCGGGAGGCATGACCATTGATGGAACACAATACCGTTTCGTTAATCAGACAGATGCAACCTTGCCGGATCTTGTTGGAAGTGGCCGGCTGGGTTTCGGGGGCGGAAGCGTTATGATTCCTTTCACCGATGCTCCGACCATTACCTTAAAAGCGCCGTTTACAATGAACGGTTCATCATTAAGTGGCAGAGCTCGCGGCATATTAGGAATTGGTCTTCCGCTCACCGGTTCGGGGATTGGTACTTTAGTTCTTAGACAGCGTCCTGGCTTAAGCGAATATGTACTCGTAAGCCTTACCTACGAATTCGTTCCGCGGGTAGGCGTGGACATCAAGCCTGAACACATCAATCCAAGATCACGCGGAAAGGTGCCTGTAGTTATCTTGAGCACGGAAGCTTTCGATGCCGCTGCGATAGATCCTGACACCGTTACCGTAGCTGGTGCTCATGTCGATATTAAGCCAAACGGAACCACCGCATCGTCGTTAGAAGATGTCAACGATGACGGACTCCTGGATCTCGTTATTCACATCAACACCACAGATCTCCAACTGACCAGCCTCGTTTCTGAAGTTCGGGTGGAAGGCTTTACGATTGATGGAAAGTTCTTTTGGGGTACGGACACGATCGAAGTAGCTGAGTAAGGTTTGAATCGCTTAGCTAACAGGAAACCGCCGCACGGACTCGCGCGTGGACCTCGCGCTCTGAGCTGTTCCTGTCTTTTCACCGATCAAGCGGGTCAACTGATCTGGCTTGACGATGGCGAATCCGAGTTTCTGCAACACCTTCAGACTAACAGCTACCGCAGGCCACCACAGCGGTAGTGGAACGGCGCGATAATGCTTCGAGATGCGCGACGCGAGCTCGATTCCGCTTAGGTCCTCAGGGCCGCACATGTTTTCAATCGTGACGCCCTGCGCGTTGTTGTTGGATGAGTTCGGCCGCGAGCCTGCTGAAGTCGTCAACATGCATCGGAGCGAACAGCAAATTAGGGTGACCGAACAGTGCGGGCACGATTCGCCATCGGCGCGCAACCGCCAACATGCGATCGATTCCCTCGTTGCTTCCACTCCCATAGATTTCAGCCGGACGAATGATCAATAAACTTTCCCAATCGAACTTTTGAAGTTCCTGCTCGGCCGCAAGTTTCGACTCGCCATACGCTCCACTACCCTGCGTAGCGCAGCGCGTACTGATGTACACAAAGCGGCGACAACCATTCGCGCGCGCTGCCTCAGCTAGTCGAACTGTTCCTTCGAGATTGATGGTCCAGTATTGCCGTTCATCCGACGCGTGAGTCACGCCTGCAAAGTGAATGACTAAATCAAAGTGCGATAAAGTTCCGCTCAAGTCGGATTCGAGATCCAAATCGATCACGTGCAACCTCGGATCGGCGAGCGGAATATCTTTTCGGTGACGGCCGCACCAAAGTTCGACGTCGCTATTCAAAAGCAACTGGCGCAGCACCCCAACTGCGAGAGGCGACGAGGCGCCAGTAACGAGGATTCGCATGATTGATTACTTGATACCTTGTTGCAGCCACATTGGATACGTACTAACATCGCCGCGTGAGTGAGCCCCATTTTTCACTTGTAGTCCTCTGCTACCGCAGCGGTAAAAATATTATTCCATTCGTTGAGCGTTTGCAGCGAACGTTGTCGCGATGCAATTTTTCGTGGGAGCTCGTGCTTGTCGGAAACTACATCGAGGGAAGCGATGACGAAACGCCTCAAGTAGTCACAAAACTCGCCGAAAGCTCAGACAACATCCGCACGGTAATTCGGCCCAAGCAGGGAATGATGGGATGGGACATGCGTATGGGTCTCGACGCCGCTCGCGGTACGTACATCGGAGTGATCGATGGCGACGGGCAGTTTCCGCCGGAGTCGATCGTCGCCTGTCTTCTGAAATGCGAGCTGGAAGATCTGGATTTAACGAAGACATACCGCGTCATACGCGACGACGGTCTGTATCGACGCCTCATCTCAACGGTGTACAACGCAATCTTCAGCCTGCTGTTCGGATTCAAAGTCCGCGACATCAACTCCAAACCTAAGATCATTCGGCGCGATAAGTACGAACTGCTACAACTCGAATCGGACGATTGGTTTGCCGACGCGGAGATAGTGATCCGTGCGCGCGAACTCGGCCTCAAGATTGGTGAAACACCGGTTCACTTTTCTCTCAACGACAACAGAGGCTCGTTCGTTAAGCCGAAAGCGATCCTCGAGTTCAGCTCGAATCTCTTGAGGTACAGGTTCTCAACCAGGCAGAGGGCGAAAGGCGGTTCGCTTTCTCGCTCCACCGTGAAGTGACCTAATCCACTCGTCGAGCAATGCAGGCTGCTGAGACCCCAAAAGGAAATCTTCCGCGTTCAAGAATAAAACGTTCCGCGGCGAATAACTGACTGAATGGTCCATTCATCAGCGAAATGTTGATCCCGTATTCTGTGGCCGCGCGCAAACCAAGCCAACGCATCACGGAACGCACCACAAGCACGGGAAGAAAAAAGCTGATGTTTGCGTAACTGGCCCACTCCACGGAAAACCCTGCCTCTTCTACTGCCCTCAGCAAACGCGGCAACGTGTAACGGCGCCGGTGGTTACTCACATCATCCTGAACGCCCCAAAGAAACATGAACGCTGGGACAAACAACAGGAGGCGTCCGTCGCGACGTAACACTCTTCTCATCTCTCGCATTCCGGCAACGTCGTCGTCAAGATGTTCAACGACGTCGAGTGCAGTGACTACTTCAAAAGAATCGTTTTCATAGGGCAGCTGCTCGATGGCGCCGAGCCTAACCGACTCCAAACCGCGTTCGTGGCAGAACTCGACGGCTTGTGGAGAAATGTCAACGCCTTCTGCTCTACCGAAGGCTGCGAGCATCTTGAGATTCGCGCCCGTGCCACAGCCGACATCGAGAATTCTCGGATTCGAATTGTTCAGCGTCCGACAAATCTTCTCTACCAACGACTGAATAATTCGCCGTCGACCGACGTACCACCAGTGAGTCTCCTCAACCTCATAAAGGATGGGATAATGATGCGACTGCATCTCTTTTGGCAGACTAGCAGCGACTGTGTTGTTCATGACTTGAGCACGCTCGCACATGAAATCTAACAAAGAAGCGGTTCACTGGCGAGCGCGCTTCAGACATCGGCACATCCTTTGCTCCATCGTGACACGTCCGAGGTTTTTGCAGAACTACCTCTTCTAATCGTTTGAGGAAGGTTTCGAGAGTCGGATGTTTACGGCGGTACGGAGGGTGGGATGAATTGTCAAAGCTGTAGCGCGCGCATCGATTATCTATTTGTAACGAACTGCGCATATTGTGGGTCAAAAATTGAAGCCTCAGGTGTCGCGCAGATCGACCCATTTCCGGAAATTCAGGTTGCGAAGGCACGCGGCTGGAAAGCAACTCTGATTAATATCGGTTACACAGTGGCCAGTTCCACCGCGGGCATGATTTCCGGAGCTGTAGCGGCATATTCTTTAGTCGTAGTGGCTTATCAAATCTTCTTCCGTGTCAGCGACAATGCGCACACCGGGTGTTGCTCGTGTGGAATGGCGATTGGAATGCTGTCTATCTTTTCAGGTGCATTCCTCGGGACAGTGGGAGGAGCTGCTTTTGCAGTTAAGCGTCCCCTTTTGTAAACGTCGGGCGAGGTAACCTTGTAAGACTCTTTCCAGAACTGCGATACTCACCCCGGAGTCTAAAAATGCGATCTCAGTGTAAGCGACCCGTTTGCATCGTGCTCTTCCTCACGATCGTGGTGAGCGTTTGCGCGGCCCAGCAATCCCCACGGTCTGAAGTCGACGCATTCGCGCGGCAATTATTAAGCAGCTCTTCCCAACAACGAACCGAATTGCTCGCCGCTAACCCGCAGTTGATCAACGTCGCACTGCGCAAAGAACTGCTCCGTCACGGAAACAATTTCCTGGTCGATTCAAAGTACTCACCCGCTCTGGATGTTTATCGTCTCGCGGAGAAAGTCGCAGATCAAATAAGAGACGAGGAAGGGCTTGCGCAGATCTCGCTCAACATTGGCAGCGTTTACTATTTTCAAGGCCAACATGAGCTCGCTCTCGAAAGTTATCGCAAGGCCCAACAACTCTTCGCGTCATTAGGAAATCGCTCCGAAGTCGGGCGCAGTTTGATTGGACTCGCACTGACTTTGCAGGCCCAGGGAAACCTACGCGAAGCACTCGCGACCTTCGAACAAGCATTCAAGGAATTCGAGGCGCTGGACGATCGTGATGAAATGGCGAATGCACTCGCCAGCATAGGAAGCCTTCAATACGACCTGAGCAATTACGACGCCGCGTCGAAAACGCTCCTCCGACTCTCCAACCTGCGTACGGATGGTGGAAATCTTCTTCGGCTCGGCGCAGCCTTCTACATGCAAAGGGACTATGCGCAGGCTCTGACTTACTACGAGCGAGCGCTCGATCACGCCACCAAATCTGTAAATACTGCCGAAGCAATCGGTGCTCTCACAGGCACCGCGAATTGTTACTACAACCAGCGTGATTTACGATCAGGCTTTGGAGTTTTACAACCGCAGTCTCGAATTTTCAGAAAGCCTCGACGACAAAGCGGGTGTCGCCACTCAGCTACAGAACATCGGCAACGTTCATCGCGCTCGTGGAGACTATGGATCGGCGCTTCAGAGTTATTTCAAGAGTCTTGAGGCAGCCGCGGCTGCTCGGACGAAAGCAAGCGTTGCTAACACGTTGGGAAGCATCGGCGTCGTCAGATCGCTGCAGGGAGACAATCTCCAGGCGCTCGAATACTTCGATAAAAGCTTGCGAGCATTTGAAGCGAGTGGCGATCAGGTTGGAATGGCGCGTCTCTTCAGCTACATCGGAAACGCGCGATTCATTCAGTGGCAATACGATCTCGCTTTAGCGGCGTATCAAAGAGGCATTGAGCTTCATCGATCATCTGGTGAAACTCTCAACCAGGCCCACCTCATGATCGGCTATGGGCACGGTCTACGTCACACAGAAAAAATTTGCGCCGGCCCTCGAGAGTTATCAGCAGGCACTCGCGATCTATGAGACTTTACGGCGCAGAGCCGAGACCGCGGAAGCACTGACTAAACTCGCGGCTGCGTATCGTCTGCAAGGTGAACATGCAAAAGGTCTCGAGCTTGCGAACAAGGCTTTGAGCCTGGTCCAAGTGGGCGATCTTCCTGCAATCCGTTCATTGGCACTAACAGAAATCGGCAGACTACAGCGAGGATTAGACCACCAGAATGAGGCGCTGAACGCTTTCAATGAAGCGATTCGGATCCAGCAAGTCATGCGAGCGGACGCCGGTGGCCACGACTCCGAAGCACAAAAACCTGACGTGTTTCCATACCTGGGTGCAATGGAAGTACTCGTCGACCAAGGCAACGCCAATGAGGCTTTCGCGCGATCCGAAGATGCCAAGTCGGAACTATTGCGACAGATCATTAATAGGGGAAACTTCACCGTCACTAAAGAGATGACAGCCGCCGAGCAGAAAGAAGAAATGAAACTGCTCGGCGGTTTGCGATCGCTGACGCTTCAACTAAATAGCGTTCAGCAGTCGCGACCTCACGATACTCCTCGGATCAAAGATCTAACAGATCGCCTGACGACCGCTCGCAAAGCGTATGAATCGTTTCGCAAGCGTCTTTACGCCAGGTATCCGCACCTGTCTGCTTACAGAGGCACCCTCCCGCCGCTCAATCTGGAGCAGGCGCGTCCTCTTCTACGTCGTGACACGGCTATTCTCGAATACGCAGTTTCAGAAGAGGGCGTTTATCTTTTTGTTGTAACCAGAGCCTCTGTTAACGCTTACTCGCTATCCATCAAACCTGCTGAACTAACAGAACTCGCGTCGCGATTTCTTCAACTACTGGGAACGAAAGATCCGGCGTCGATGCAAGTCGCCCGCGATCTCTATGACGTGCTACTTAAACCTGCCGAACAGCAGATCGCTACCAGGTCGAAATTGATCATCATTCCGGATGGCGTGTTGTGGGACGTGCCTTTCGCAGCGATACAACCTTCGCCGGATCAATACCTCATCGACCAGAAAACTCTTTCATATGCGATTTCGGTTTCGGCATTGACGGAGATGCGGAAGAGAAGATCGGTTCGCCGTCGCCGCCGCGACCGTACTGGCTTTCGCGGATCCTGTACTGACCGACGAAGTTGTCGAACGCTTAAAGACGACTTACAGAGGCTTGCCGCTGCCAAAAACTACTTTACCGTCAACGGAGATTGATCAGCTACGATCTATTTATGGAAAAACGCGAAGTCAGTTTTACACCGGTCTTAATGCCAAAAAGCAACAGGCGTTGACAGCAAGCAATCACGGTTTGCTTCACTTCGCGACACGCGTGTTTTTGGACCAATCAGTTCCTTTGTACTCGTTTCATCATGCTCTCGGCCGATCCAGACGCTTCCGACGATGGGCTGCTGAGACTTTGGGAGAGTAACAAATCTGAATTCAAAAGCGCGGGTGGTCGTGCTTCCCTCTTCAAACCTGGCTCAGCCTCGTTCGCAGTACAGTAACTCACTAATCGCTATGAGCTGGGCGTGGTTCGTGGCCGGAACGCCGACCGTAGTGCTGAGTCGCTGGGACGCAGACGCATTGTCCATGACAGCATTCTCTTCCGAGCTTCATCGCAACCTGCGCCGCCAGAACAACTCAAGCGACAACGCGGAAGCTGTTCGCAACAGCATGCTGAAATTACGACAGTCAAAGGACCGCACTCCGTACGACTGGAGCGCATTTATGGTCCTGGGGGAACCAATAAGATATTGAACCTATGATCCATGTAAGTACACAAAAGGCACAAACGCATCTGTTATGCATTTGTGCCTTTGTGGCAAAAAACGATCCCTCAGAAATTCAGCTTAACCGCAAACTGCAAGATCCGAGGATCGAACGTCTGGGTGATCTGCCCGAACGTCGCCGCATTGATGTTCTGCGGTAACGCAGTGCTCGTGATGAAGAAGTTTGTGTGGTTGAAAACATTGAACACTTCCATGCGGAATTCAATGTTCGTGGTTTCGTTAATCGGAGTTCGCTTGATCATTCCCATGTCGAGATTCCAGTAGCCTGGTCCACTGACCGGCGTCAGTTGCAGACTTCCGACTGTTCCCGCCGCAGGATTACTCAACAGCGTCATCCGGTTTGCGATGAAATCGGGATCGAACATCAACGGCGCCCCGGTCGTCGGATCGAAGAAAAGTCCGGTGCGATCTTGAAGCTCGTCGATAGTCAAAGTCGAGTTAACTGTATTGATTGCTGAACGTCCCGGCCGGTTCAACGTCCCGCGAGTGGAAACGAAACTGATCGGGCGACCTGATTGCGCTGTGAAAATTCCCGTCAGCTTGACGCCGCCAAGGAGCGTGGACATGAAGCCGTTGTTGATCCATCGCTTACCTCTGCCAAAGGGCAATTCATAACCTGAATTGGCTTTGAACACGTGCGTGAGATCATTGTTGGGCCGGCGCTTTTCAACAACATCGCCCAGTGTCAGATCGAGCAGTCCGCTGAAGTTGGTTCCCGAACCCTCGAAACTCGTCAGTGCCTTGCCCCATGTGTAGTTGGCCTGGAAGTCGAGTCCGCGCGTCGGACGACGTCGAATTTCAACTTGCAATGCGTTGTAATTCGAATACGCGCCGTTGCCAATGTAATCGGCTACATACGTATTCGGATTCGGCAGGTATGGAGCAAGTGTTTGAGTAGAGCCAAAGTCTTCGCCTCCAAATCCGTTAAAGAAGAAATCTTTGAACTGGATATAGAAGTCCAAGGCTCTTGCCGGTTCACCTTGTCGCACTGCCGAAAGGAAAGTCGCCTGGTTCAATGCGAAGACTCCAAACGACGGAAGCAACTGAAGCGGCTGGCGGTTTGCGCATTGAGCAGCGGTCGGATTTACGCGCCCGCCGCAGTTGTTGAAGTTGAACGTCGCGCGTTGGAAGTCTTCGAAGAAACCATTCGCGAAGATTCGCTGTTGGTTAACGTCGATTCCGCGCGTCAGTTTCGTTCCGCGGTTCCCAACGTAGCGAGCTTCAACCACGGTATCGCGGAAAATTTCACGTTGGATGCCGAAGTTCCATTGCTGCACGTAAGGAACGCGAAGATTCGGATCGAATGTGAAGAGGGCAAACGTGGGGTCCTGACGGAAATTGTCCAGCGCGCTCTGCGGCAAACTGAACGAAGGAATCGGAACGACAGGAATTCCACTGCCAAGAGTGCCGGTTGTGTTGTTGAACGTGATTGCGCGCGAGAAACCTCCGGCGGCGGCGTTGTCGATCGTAGTGATGTTGTTGTCGATCACGTACGAAATACCATAACCACCGCGCACCGAGGTTTTTCCTTCGCCGAATGGATCCCAGGCAAAACTAAAGCTCGGGGCGAAGTTGTTAAGGTCGTTGTTGAAGAGTGGCCGGCCACCGCCCGAAGCGGCATCGATTGTTGCGTTCGGATCGAGTAGCGCTTCAAGTCCGCCTACCGGCGTTTGCAGTAGACCATTCTTCTCAACAGGCACTGAGACAAACTCATAACGCAATCCGAGATTCACCGTTAGGTTTGGACGCACGCGCCATGTGTCGCCAATGTATGGTCCTACACTCCAGTACTCGTAGCTTTGCCTGTTGATCTGACCGCGCATCAGGCCGGACGATTTATTAGCGGCGTTGAATGTTTCATCCACACTGGCAATTGGACCAGCAAGCGCCGCCAGAATGCTCGTTGCATTGTTGAAGTCCGTTGCAGAGATGCCGCCCGGGAAGAGATTAGGTAGCAATGGATTGACCGTTCCGACGTCGTTGAAGCCAACTGTGACGAGCGGGATAGTACCGCCGGCACTGAAAGGATCGATCTTGACGAGGCGATAGTTGCCACCAAAGTGAATGAAGTGGTTTCCGCGCGCCCAGCCTGCGTTATCCATCACTTCATAAGTGCCAGTCTTGCGTCCCTGCTCGAGCGAGTTCTGCTCAGGGTCAGTAATTAGCGGAAAGGTGACGCGATAACCGCGATCGAAAGTTTCGTTGCTGAAGAACCGCGGCGCGTTTCTCATGAATCCGCCGCGCAGTTCGTTGTTCAACGTGGGAGTCGGACTCCAGTTCCAGGCCACTGCAAGGCGAGGTCGTTTCGACTGTTGTCCACCACCGGGAAGTCCGGGGAATGGCTCGCCGATAGCGTTGAATGGATCGTTCGGAAGACTGAAATGGAATTGACTGAAGCTGCTCTCGAAGCGATGTTTTGAGTTCGCATCGAAGTCAATGCGAAAGCCCCAGAGGTGCTGATCGACTCCGGAAGGCGTATTGAATCGGAAACGCGCAAAGTTCAAACGATCGCCACCGGTAAGATCATTGGGTAGTGGCGTCAGGTTAATAAGAGAGGTGGTTACCGGATCGCGAGTCAGACCACCCAGGGTGAGGAGGTTTACGGTCCGCGTGGTTCCATCTGTCGCTCGATACGTGAACAAACCCTGGCGGGCCTGCTCTGTAAGCACTGTTCCTGTAACGGACTCGTCAGTGCGAGCGATTGTTGATTCGTAGTAACCGTAAAAGAAAAACTTATCCTTGCCGAACGTGCTTGGTCCACCTTCGCCGAAGCGCGGCAGAACAAAGGGCCCGCCAACGTTGAATCCAAATTGATTCTGGATCAGTTTCTCTTTACCCACGCCGGCGGCGTTGTTGAAAAAGGAGTTCGCATCAAACGCGTCGTTGCGGTGATATTCGAACAGCTCTCCATGAAACTCGTTGCTGCCGCGCGGAGTAACGAGCTTTACTTGCGCTACGCCGAGGCCGTCGCCTGGTCCCGCGTTCTGGGTTGTAATCGTGAACTCGGCGACACCGGGAACACTCGGGGCTGCGTCGCCAAACAAACTATCGGTGCGGACGAAGTTGTCGTTTATGTTAATTCCATCCCACGTCAAGTTTGAGAAAGTTCCGCGCAATCCGTTGATGGTCGCGGTGCGATTAGTGGCGCCGGCAGCAACTCCGGGTTGAAGTCCTGCGAGTGTAAGTGGGTTTCGACCATTTAATGGCAGGTCGTTGATTTGTTGCTCGCGAACGGTGCTGGTCAGTTCACCGTTGGTCGAGTTGATAGGTACTGCCGCATCGGAAGCAGAGATGGTGACAGTCTCTTCGAGTCCTCCTGGAACGAGATCGAAATTGACTGTTGCGGGGGTGGCCACGTCGACTTTTACACCGGGAACTTCATGCTTTTTGAAGCCCGCGTGTTGCGCGCGTAATGAATAGGTGCCCGGCCGAACGGTCTGAAAAACGTAAAAGCCTTCGCTGTTTGAGGTGACTGTTGTTTCGCGGCCGGTGGCTGCGTCGATCAAGGTGACGGTCGCGCCTGCGACTAATGCGCCGGTTTGATCTTTGACGGTGCCGTTTACGGTCGCGTCCACAGACTGCGCCTGCGCTGAAACGAGTGCGAACAAGCAAACTAACAAAGCCGACAGAGTCGGGACTACTGGGGAGAGCGATCTACTGGCAATGCGTCTCATCATAAAATCTCCTTCGCTTGCCCGTTTGACTGGGGAGCACTGGGCTAACAAAATTTCGGATCTGTTTTTAGGGAACACACAGCGTGCGTCACGCTGCTCATAACGCGAACTTCGTTCGCGCGCATCGACGTTGCAACTGAAAGGCCATGTGTTGGATTGTGCGACTTAGTCTCGCACTGGTTGGACCATCACTAACGAATTGCTGATCATGCTATTGGCACTTTCGGATGAGATCCAAAAGTCGTGAACGTGCAGAATTGATCTTGAATAAAAATCCAAATGATTGAGCGTTCGAAAAATTGCAAACGCTTAGCCACAAAAATGCGCATAAGTCACAAATAATGTATGAATCAATGTAAACTCTTGATCATGCGTGTGCTCTTCTTGATCCTCGCAAGCGTGGCCTTCGTTTGTTCGTTAACTACTGCCGAGCAGGGTGCGACCGAATGGCAACTGGTATGGGCGGATGATTTTGAGTACAGCGGTCTGCCTGATGCGAAGAAGTGGGGATACGATGTTGGAGGACATGGTTGGGGCAATAAGGAGTTGCAGTACTACACCAGCGGGCGCAAGGAAAACGCGCGGGTTGAGAACGGCCACCTGATTATCGAAGCACGCAGAGAAGCGTTGGAAGGTCGCGAGTACACGTCGGCGCGGCTGGTCTCGAAGGGAAAGGGCGACTGGGCCTACGGTCGCTTCGAAGTGAGAGCGAAACTGCCAACCGGGCGCGGCACATGGCCCGCCATCTGGATGCTGCCGAGTCATAAAGATTATGGCGGCTGGCCCGAAGGTGGTGAGATCGACATCATGGAACACGTCGGGTTCGATCCGGACGTGATCCACGCCTCAGCGCACACGAAGTCGTACCATCATTCGATCGGTACACAGAAGACCGCGAAGATTAACGTCGCAAACGCGCGCACTGGTTTCAACACGTACGCCGTCGAGTGGACGCCTGAGGAGATTCGCGCCTTCGTGAACGATCAGCACTACTTCACCTTCAAGAACGAACGTCTTACCAATTCCGCGTCCGATCACAAACAGTGGCCATTTGATAAGCCATTTCATTTGCTTCTCAACATTGCCGTCGGAGGCATGTGGGGCGGTCAGAAAGGCGTCGATAAAACTATCTGGCCTCAGCGGATGGAGATCGATTACGTCCGGGTTTACCAACTCAAGTAAAGAAACAACTTCTGTGTCTCTGTGTCTCTGTGGTAAAACGATCTTCCCACCACAGAGACACAGAGACACAGAGACATTTCTCCAGGAGACAAATAAAGATGAAGCCCGCCTTAAGACAACTCTGCTGCCTGATACTTTTGAGCCTTGCTGTTTTTCGTACGGAGTCACACGCGAAGCCGGATAAGCCGGTGAGTTCACCGCCGCCGATCGATTTCAGCGAACTCGACAAACTCGTGGCCGAGGAGCTCAAGGAGAGAAATACGCCTGGCGCGGTAATCGCTATCGTGAGCGGCGATAAGGTGGTCTATCAAAAGGCGTTCGGCGTCGCGAACGTTGAGACAAACGCTGCGCTGCAACCTGAAATGCTCTTTCGTCTCGGCTCAACTACGAAAATGTTTACAGCGGCTGCGCTCGTCACGCTGGCAGAAAACAATAAGATCAAGATGAATGAGACCATTGGACAAAGAATCAAGGGATTGAACCCCAAGGTTGCGAATACCACGCCGCATCACTTGTTGAGCAACTCCGCGGGTGTGCGAGATTTTGCCGCGCCCGTGATCTCAAACGACGACGCTTCGCTCGGAAACATGGTGCGCTCGTGGAAAGACGACGTCTTCTTCGCAGATCAGGGTGAGATCTACTCGTACTCGAGCGCGGGATTCTGGCTCTCAGGGTTTGTAATCGAAGAAGTCGAGGGCAAGCCTTACGCGGACGCGATGAACGAACTATTGTTCAAACCTCTCGGAATGGAGCGCACCACGCTACGCCCGTTGATGGCAATCACTTATCCCTTCGCGCACGGGCATGCGATCGATGCGGGCAAGCCAACGCTCCTGCGACCGTTGTTCAATAACGTCGCGATGTGGCCGGCAGGTTCGATGTGGTCCAATGCCAGGGACCTATCGCGCTGGGTGATCGCTTTCATGAACGATGGACGTCTCGAAGGCAAGCAACCGCTTTCATCCTCGCTGATCAATCAGATGGTCCAGCATCACATACCCGTTCCCGGCGAAACTGATGCGTATTACGCATATGGCTTAACGACTTTCAAGCTTCAGGGCCTTGAGTTTGTGGGCCATGGCGGATTCAGCCGGGGTTACGGATCGATGATCCAGATGGTGCCGTCGCGAAAGTTCGCGGTGATCGTGTTAACAAACAAGAGTGGCGAGACGATGAGGAAGAGTTTGAGTAAGGCGACAGAGCTCGTACTCGGGTTGAAGGATAACGAGAGCCCAAAAGTCTGCGCCTATTCCGCCCCTGACAAGCTCAGAGATGAATGAATACGTTGGGACTTATTCGCATAGCCCACAGACGTGGGAAGTCTCTGCAAAAGATGGGCAGCTCCAGATGAAGTTTGATGGTAAAGAACACCCGATGATGAAGAGTGGCGAAAGAAAGTTCACTTACGGCGCACAAAACGAGAACGAGATCGTGTTCGTGCCCGGGAAGAGCGGAAAGATTGAGTTTTTATTTACCGTGCTCTACGGCGCGAAGAAGATAAAGTGATCGCAGATGGTTAGAGATTCTCTGTTGCTCACAATCGTCTTCTTCGTTTTGGCGGGCGTCGCTCTCCTCACACAGACCGCAAGAGCGAGATCGGCGCCTTACGTTGTGCGCGGTCCAGTCAAAGCGGCGCCTGCGTTCTTCCTTGCGGGCGTCTCATGGTACTTTGAATGGACCACCACTGCTTACCCTCGCATTCTTTCTTTGCGCATGCGGCGACATTCTGCTCGACATGGCGAAAGCAGATTTCGCGTGGGCGTTTGAAGCCGGCGTAATAGTCTTCGGAGCGGCACTGATTTGCCTTTCGTTTGTATATCTCAGCAAGCCTCTATCCGGTTAACCGTTACTGCCCTTATCGTTACCTAACATTGTGCTCGCACTGTTTGTTTGTGTTTGGGTGCTTCCAAAGATTAAGCGGTTCCTCTCGCATTCCTGCCATAGCTTATCTGGGTCTTCTTGTCGCCTCAAACATCATCGCCTCCACATCAGTCGTGCCAGTTTTTCTGGGCAGCACCCTGTGGCTTCTCTCCGACTTTGCGATCGCAATCGGACGCCACATCCCCGGCACGCCAGCGAATGGGTTAACCAATCTCGGCCTCTACGATCTCGGCCTGTATTTTATTGCGCTTGGCTTTTTGAGTTTGTGAGGGCATTGGACAGTTTGTAATTTAATAAGTCTCGACTACTATTACGCCCTCTTCAAACTCAACGGGCCAGGAACAAAACATGCGACATAACGTCAGCAGCCAAAACTTCTCTTCGTATTCGTTCATTCGCCTTCGTACTCTTAATCGTTCTCGCGTTCGCGCCGGCAACGCATGCAGCGGACACGATTCTCGTACAAACAGGGTCAGCGTGGAAGTATCTCGCGAACGGGACCGATCAGGGTACGGCGTGGCGTGCGACGTCGTTCAACGATTCAACCTGGCCGTCCGGTCCGGCGCAACTCGGTTACGGGGATGGTGATGAGGCAACGGTGGTCCCTTTCGGGCCTGACTCCAATAATAAATTCATCACCACTTACTTTCGCCGCGCTTTCAACGTCACTAACGCTTCCCTTTTCAATGGTCTAACGCTGCGGCTTATGCGTGACGACGGCGCCATTGTTTACCTCAATGGCGTTGAGGTCTGGCGTACTAACATGCCTGCCGGAACCGTCACTCATCTCACAACCGCGTCTGTTGCGATCGGCGGCGCCGACGAATCAACCTTCGTACAAACAACCATCAGTCCGACGCTTCTTGTCAACGGCGCCAATGTGACTCGCCGTTGAGCTGCACCAGTCAGGCGGCACGAGTTCAGATATCAGTTTCGATCTACAGCTCATTGGCTCGGATGGCTCACCGTCTGTAACTCGTGGTCCATATTTACAAGTGGGGACTCCGAACAGCACTGTCGTGCGGTGGCGTACTAACGTCGCCACTGACAGCCGCGTAAGTATCGGAACAACGCAAGGCAACTTGAACGTCAATACTGACAACGGTTCGATTACAACAGAACACGAGATAGTAGTTTCGAATCTCTCGCCGGCAACGAAATACTTCTACTCAGTTGGATCCACAACTCAGACACTCGCGGGTAACGACGCGAGTCATTTCTTTGTTACTTCGCCTGTCGCCGGCACGAGTCCGCCAACGCGCATCTGGGTGCTCGGAGATTCCGGCACCGCAAACGGCAACGCACAGGCAGTACGTAACGCATACCTGAGTTTCACCGGGTCTACGCACACCAATCTCTGGTTGATGTTAGGAGACAATGCTTACGAGAACGGCACAGACAGCGAGTACCAGGCGGCTGTCTTTGATATGTATCCGACGATGTTGCGGCAGTCGGTACTTTGGCCGGCATTGGGTAATCACGATACGGCCTCGTCATCAAATCCGCCTGCGAGTCTTCCCTACTTTGCGATGTTTACCTTGCCGGCAGCGGCCCAGGCAGGTGGTATTGCCTCAGGAACCGAGAAGTATTATTCGTTTGACTACGCCAACATACACTTCATCTGTCTCGACTCAATGACGTCCGATCGATCTGCGACTGGACCAATGGCCAACTGGCTCAGGGCCGATCTCGCCTCGACGACGCGACAGTGGACCATCGCTTTCTGGCATCATCCGCCTTACAGCAAGGGTTCTCATGATTCCGACACTGAATCGAACCTCGTTCAGATGCGACAAAACATCCTGCCGATCCTCGAGGAAGCTGGAGTCGATCTCGTGCTCGCCGGCCATAGTCACTCTTACGAGCGCTCGTTCCTGATCGACGGACACTATGGTGTGTCTTCAACTTTCACGAACGCGATGAAGAAAGACGGTGGCAGCGGCCGCGCCGACGGCACTGGCGCTTACAACAAAACCACACTCGGTCCTGGTGCAAACGAAGGCGCCGTGTACGCCGTGGCGGGAAGCTCTGGACAAATTTCAGGTGGCACACTCAATCACCCAGCAATGTTCATCTCGCTTAACGACCTCGGTTCGATGGTGCTCGACGTGAACGGCAACACTCTCGACGCGAAGTTCCTGCGAGAGAACGGCGTCATCGCCGATTACTTCAGAATCGTTAAAGGCGCCGTCGCACCGGTTGTCCCGGCAGCGCCAGGTAGTCTGTCGGCAACAACCGTCTCCAGCAGTCAAATCAATCTTTCGTGGACTGACAATGCCAACAATGAGAATGGCTTTAAGGTTGAGCAGTCCACCGACGGTACCACATTCGTGCAAATAGCTACGCTCGGCAGCAATGCCACGTCTCATCCAGTCACCGGTCTGTCGCCATCGACTACATACTTCTTCCGTGTGGCAAGCTTCAACGATGCGGGCAACTCTCAATTCTCGAACACCGCAAACGCGACCACGTCGCCGGTTCCACCACCCGTACCTGCGGCTCCAAGCGGATTAACTGCAACCGCGAGTTTCCAGAACGCAGATCAATCTTTCGTGGACCGACAACTCGGGCAATGAGTCAGGATTCAAGATCGAGCGTTGTAAAAACGCGAATTGTACAAACTACGCAGAGATTGCTCAGGTGGGAGCAAACGTATCCACGTTTGCCGACACTGGTCTAACTAAAAACACAACGTATCGCTATCGTGTCCGGGCTTTCAACGCGGCGGGTAATTCGGCTTACTCGAATCCTGCGAGTGGGAAAACATTGAAATGATCATTACAACGCTTCTACAAAAAATTTCTCTTGTTCGTGTGCATCGCGATTTTCCTGGCTTTGCCGGTCGAGATCGCCCGCGCACATGAAGGCGTGCGACGAGCATATAGTAGCGATAACAGCGAAGATCAAACGCGATCCGAAAAACGCGTCGCTCTATCTACAACGCGGTGAACTGTATCGCTTGCACCGTAACTGGACTCGTGCAGCCGCAGACTACGATCGAGCGTCACGTCTGCAACCAACTCTCACTATTGTCGATCTCGCGCGCGGCCAGATGTTGTTTGAATCAGGAAGGTTTCAGCGCGCAAAGCTTGTGTTGGATCGATTTCTTCGTCAGCAGCCGCGGCATGTTGAAGGACTGGTAACTCGGGGCCGCGTTCTTGCCAAACTCGGAAGCGCGTCTCGAAGCAGCGCACGATTTCACTCAAGCCATCACACTATGCGCAACCGCCAGAGCCCGAACTTTATCTTGAAAGCGCGGAAGTTCTCGCTGGAGACAAACGTTACGTTGAAGAAGCATTGCGCGGACTTGATGAAGGCATCAAGCAGCTTGGGCCACTGGTTACGTTGGAATTAGCAGCAATCGACATCGAGTTGCGACGCAAGAATTACGATGCCGCACTGACTCGATTGGACCTGATAGCAGCACAATCCGAACGCAAAGAAATGTGGCTGGTGCGACGTGGCGAGATCCTGAAGGACAGCCGGCAGGAACGAAGAGGCTCACGTCGCTTTCAACGCCGCCCTCGTCGCGATCGCATCACTTCCTTCAGCGCGCCGGCAAACCAGAGCAATAACTGCGCTTGAACTCCGCGCACGCTCAGCCCTCAAAATGTAATCCTGTTTCAACCCCAGCAGGATCAGAAATCAGAGTATCCGCCGATTACAGTAAACCCGGCCCAGTAGTATGGATGGCGGTAATGCTCGCGGGCCATTATCTCGCTGTTGAGCACGCATCAACGCCTCGGCTGTAGGTAAGCGTTCAGCTTTGCGAAAGCGGTGAAAAGCAATCATGAGCTGCGACGTCGCATCCGAATCGACTGGCCACAAGCTCGCAACCACAACCGGAACTCCCGCAACAAGAAAAGATCGCGCAAATCCCACCGGTCCTTCGCCGCCAAACTGTTGCTCGATCCCCGTCTTACACCCTGCAAGAACCACCAGTCTCGTATGTGCGAGATTCATTCCATAAATGTCACCTGCGCTGAGTCCCGATCGTTGATGGTGTGCGGGTTGCGTTGCATCCGAAGCAAGCAACAACTTCGATGACAAGTGTGGATCGCGGATCGACCTCGTAGTGTGCTGCGAAATGAGCGACGTCCGATCGAGGAATCTCGTCCATTATTGAGCTTCGAGTCGCCTGGCCCGCGGTGAGAATACGCGGTGGCGGAGACAAATAATTCCGCGCTATTTGACGCACCTCGCTGCTGGCGCCCGGCAAGTTCGAGAGATTCGGATTAGCCGCACGATCAAACGCAGGATTTCCGACGGCAAGAAGGCGTTCCTCTTTTACAGCAGTTCTGGCCCTCGCCTGATTGGTCAAGTCGATCAGAATCGTCGCGCTGGGCGACGTCATGATCCGGTAATCCTGGACCAGATAACGGCCCGACTGATCGGACAGGAGTGCGCCGAACGGCACGAAATGCAGAGTCTTGTCAGGCAACGAAACACAAAACCAAATTAGGATCCAGCTTCTCTCTAATCGGTTCGATAATCAGCTTGTAAAGACTCTTCAAACTCGCCGCGGAGCCGTGCTCATCTCGCTGCGTGATCTGTCTGAGAGCTGTTACAACGGTCTCCTTCAGTTTTGTGGATTCAACATCAACAGACTTCGAGACCACGACCGTCCCGTCGTGTGACATGCCAGATCAATAATTTCTTTTCAAGGACGGCGTACTGAACGATCTGGACCTGTTCCGGTAGCTGGTTCTGAATCTCACTTAGCGGTTAGCGGATACTTTCTGAGATGTCGTCTGCTTCGACGCCCGGAGATCCATACCGCGATCGCTCTCGCGTGATCTCTGCGCCGTGATGCATCAACTCACGGAGGTTACGAGCTCGACTACTTTCCGAGTAATCGAATGCGCGGCGTTGATCCCCGAGCCGGAAGTAAGTAAAGTCGATGGCCAGATCGTAGGTGTCCTGTTCGCGGTCGAAGAAAAAACTGCCTTTGTCGCTCACCGAGGATCTTTTCTCGATATTCATCGAAAAGGCCGCAGCACGATCTGTAGTTCGTGCTGGGCCATCGCATCGTTGTTCAGAGCCAGGTAGGAAAGAAATTTTCCTTTGTGAGCAGCATAGCTGTAATGCGCAAATTTCAGCGCTTCATAACGCCGCGAGCTTTCTTCATAGGCAGCAAGTGCGCTGGTTGGATCTCCGGCAGCGCGATAGAGATCGCCAAGTGTGAGCGAGGCATAAGCCATCATGTTTTGCCCGTTGCGCTCTTTTGCGATCGACTTACCTTGCTCGTACGCAAGGCGAACGTTTTGCACCGCAAGCTCGAATTGACGCAGCGAACCATGAGTTCGGCCGAGGTTTTGATATGAGCGAGAGATTAAAAGCGGTTCAGGCGTCACTCGAAGCAAGGGCCAGTTGTAAAGCTTCTTTCTGATAGTCGAGAGCTGCGCGGTAGAGTCGAATTGCGGTAAGAGTTAGAGAAGTCGCGATGTGTATGCCCCATGATTCTTGTTGGGGGAGCTCTTTGCATCTCGGCGATGGTGAGTGCGCGCCGGAGATATGAAAACGACGTCTCAGTATCGTTTAGAAAAAGATGCAGGCTGGCAAGCTGGAGGAAGACACCCGATACACCGTTCATGTCCTCCAGTTCCTGAAAGAGTTGTAATGATCGATTGCTGTCGCTGATCGCTTCCGAATAGTTATTAAGATTGGAGTTGAGGTGAGCTTGAACCGAGAGATTTCCGTGCCAGCATCCACTTGTAGCTGCTTCGCTTCGCATACCGGAATTGTTCGGGTCAACACTTCCTGTCCTCTTTGCGAGATCCGGTTGAAGCACGGCTGCATGAGCTATTGCAGCGTCGGCCACGAGCAATTCAGGAACGTTGCCGGTTTTTTCGAAAATATTGCGCGCGCTGAGGAACAATTCCGTAGCGGCGCCGATCTCGGATCCTGCGAAAAGTTCGAAGCCCTTCATCATTTGCTGCCGAGCCTGGACCAGAAGTGCTTTTGTTTGAGGCTCGCAGATGAGTAGATCCTGGCGAGATCGGACGTGTATGCGTCTTTCGTTTTGCGAATTTCCAATTGGCCCAGGTAATTGAGGGCTTGCAGATTTTCCGTCGGATTGCGCTTGGGGTTCTCGGCAAGAAAGTCATCCACTAAAGCGCGGGTGATCCTGTTTCCCGCTGGTGCGTGATTGCGTTTGTAAATCTCCCAGGCTGCGTCATCATCGCGCGCGTCGTAGGCACGCAGAAAAGTCTCGAGCGGATTGCCGGCCTTTTGCATCCGACAGCCTTTTTGCTTTCCACCGACTTGAGTCGTTCTCGTGCCTCGGCTGCCCATGGAGAACTGGGATCTTTTTCGAGATATGCGCGCCAATCCGCTTCGGCCTGATGATAAAGTCCCTGGTGTTCGTGAACGAGGGCACGATTGAAAAGCGCCTCGAGCAGGTTGGGATTAAGTTCGAGTGCCTGCTTCAAATACTCGAGGCTGCGGCCCAGGTGTTCCAACCCTTTCCGCCGCTCTGACCTGACGGATCACGATTGGTATCTAACTCCTGCTTGGCTTTCTCGAGGTATGCGGCGCCGAGATCTGCGTAGATTTGTGCATTCTTGGGATCAGCTTTTCTTGCCTGCTCAAGGTATTCAATCGCTTTGTCGATGTCTCGTTCGAGAAGGTAAAACTTGCCGAATGCGTGATATGAATTTGCGTCAGCATCTTCTTTGAAGGCATCAGACAAGAATCGTTGAGCGTTGTCGCGCTCAAATGTATTCACTGGCGGCGGTTCATTGTTGCGGGTTGCGATAAATGGCGCATGATCGACGTTCTGAAACTCGCGCTTCTACCGGGCGCTGCTGACGATAAGCTTCGTTAAGTGCAAGTAAGCCTTTCTGTAAATCAGACTGGTATATGAAGCGCACGCCAAATGACGAATCCGGCAGTGGCCACGATAAGAAGCACGGCCATCGCTCCGATTGGTGATGCGACGAGTTCACCGCGACCGCCAGGTATGTATGAACCTATCCAGTTTTTCAGAAACTCAAACCGGCGCTGGGTGGGTTTCGGTGGAGAGAGAGTATCAAAGTATCGTTTAAGCGCCCGCCCTCCTTTCAGTTTTCGCCGGCGCTCTGGGTGTGCCAAGAAGGTTTCTTCGAAACTAACGCGCTCCTCCTTGGAAAGTTCATTCGCCAGGTATTCGTCTATCAGTTCGTCCTCGACAATCTCCAACTCTTCCGGCAGCGCGTCGTCAGTGAGAAGTCGTAATTCAAATGCCTGCTGTTCAGCCTCGGAGAGCTGTTTCAGTAAATATTGCCTGACGGCATTTTGTTCGTTATAGTTCCGCGCCATTGAATGCCCTCGGGCCGGGGAAGACCTGCTGATGGTTATGAGTCTTAAACGCTGATTATTTCGGCTTCAGCCCTCTCAAGGCACGTGTTGAAGCACGAGACGAACTTTTTTCGCAGCTTAAACGCCTGAATTCTCAATGCGTTAGACGTAAGCTTCCGTTCCACCGCCAATTTTTTGCGACCGGAAATTCTAACGCTCTTTTCTCCGTGAAAGTAGCGCTCCACCAGTTCACGGTCTAATGTCAGCGAATTTGCCGAGACATTCGTTTAAGCACGTATCTTCCATTTCAAGTTCTACCGAAGGACGAGGTGACGGAGGGCATATTCGCTCGTCCCACTTTCGCTGTTCTCGAAGATATTCCCGATGGACGTTGTCTACAAACCCGACACAGCAACGAAGAGGATCGGGGTATTTTATTTTTACCTGGTCTATTCGCACGCAAACGCGATTGAGCACTTCATCGGCGAGTACTTCAGCGTCAATACATCCGCGGGAGACAAAAATCTGAATCAGCCGCGTCTGGATGCGCTCAAACTTACGCGCGGCCTCGTCGGGGTCGGAGTCGAGCCAGGCGAGGAACTTTTCAAATTCTTCAGGAGTAGGATCGCGTTCTCTCTTCATGAGTGTAAGGATCAATATGCAACCTGGCAAGTCAGAGAGAGGTCTGGGGTAAGGTAATCTGCCTCTCCTACCAGCATTACGAATTCACCGTTGGGATCGAAGGGAAAAACGAAGCGGAACACGCGAAGATTAGACGTGTCAGTAAAGTTCTGTCAACAAAATACCGAAGCCCCGTAGAAATGTTTGTTCTAACTAAGTCATACCACTACGGATGAGCAGACAAGAGGGTTAAGTGAAATTTAACTTCGTGCTAGACACATAGATCAGATCGGAAAAAATATGAGCAAGAAAGAAGAACCAGTTTCTAGCGTTAATGATTCAAGTTACTCGATGAGTGAAGAGGAGGGATCAATGCCGTTTACCCCAACCACGACTGTCCCCAATATCAATGCCACGGTCACTATCAGGTTTTCCGGACTGATGTTGCTCAAACCCGGGGCTGGCAACACCTGTGAAGTTGGCATTCATCATTTTAGCCCCTTTCACAATTTTCAAGCGATGCTCATCGTGCATAAGCCGAACCTCCCATTGACATTTATTCGGCTTACAACAGGACCTTTGACAGGGCCGATGTCGTTCGATCTCCTCCCTGCTCCAGCTCCTGGTTTTTGCGGGTTCGAACCGGGGCCCTTCGACCGTAACAGTGATCTCACTGATAAAAAGGACCATCGTTGGGTGTTGAACATGCGGGAACAACATCCCAATGTCGACTTCAGCGATGGCGCACGTCCCGTCGCGATATTGAAGTCCGGAATCCTTTATACCGGGAATTTAACTCGTCCCGGATTGAACCTGAGACTGGAGCCGGCTACAGAGGAGGGCCCGCCAATTGTTCCTTTGGGCAAGGGAGTCGCAGCCGATCTGGCGGTTGCGATTGACAACATAACATCAGAGGCAAATGGCGGCGGGCTGTTCGTCACTTGGGAAGAATTTGGAGAAGTAAAGAAGCCACTAATTCTGCCCAGAGAATCAGATCTCTTAAATCACCCTGGAACCACTTACACGATTGCGCTAATGAACGATCCGCCGACAATCAATCCGCATGCTCACGACGAACTCGATCTGTATTACAAGGTGCTGCGAGTTGGTGGAAATAAAATCCCGCTAGAAGAGCAATATCGGGTTAAGGATGATCAGGGCCAAACGGATGAGGTTCCGTGTATGCCGATCGGTGTCTAAAGACGAATCGGTAGGGTGAAAGAGATGAAGATATTCTCACAACGCCGCGTTGGAAACTCTCTTCTGGGATTAGCCGTTATGGCCATCCTCCTCGGGAATGGTTGCGGCTGGATTTCGGGGGGAAGCAACAAAGATTTCCTGGAGATCGTGCGACTGTCAGACGACCAGAAGAGAGTTACCAGTGCGGTCGGAAAAGGGAAGAAGGCCTATAGTGGAACGCCGAGTCAAATGGCCTCGCAGTTTCTCAATGACAACGTCGATCGATTCGGCCTCACCACCGGGCTTGGTGATCTTCGTCTCCTCAATGAGAAAGCGAGGCTTTTTGGCACCAACGTCGAGTTCCAACAGGTTTTCAACGGGCTGCCAGTAGAAAACGGTCGCATAAAGGTCAACTTTGACAAAAATGGGCACGTCGTGCAGGTGATTAATTCGTACACTCCGCCGGCTGGTGCGTTGGACCAGACCAGCGTTAGTAAAGAACGAGCCGCCGACATAGTTACTAACGAATTTCTGCGCACAACGCCCCACAATCCTACTAAGGCGGAGCAGCAACTACCGCAGGGAGACGTTTCCAAAAAGATAGTTAACAAGGACGCCCTGCAAATGAAGAAAGGGGACCCACAGGTTGAGGACGTCTTCTTCTTCAGGAATGGGCGTCTTCATCGTGCGTACCGCATCTCGATCACTGCCGACAAACCCTTTGGCAGTAAGCAGTTTGTCATTGACGCTAATAGCGCTGAGATCGTGCAGACAAAAAACTTCGTCTACAACTCGACTGATGGCCAGGGACAAGTCTTTATCCCAAACCCAGTCAACTCTCAGAATAACCCTGCACTTTTTAAGTTCGGTACATTGAGTATCGTCAGCACAAACAACCCGAATCCCTATTTCACTGTCTCGCTTCCCGAGCTCGACGCTTCGGTCGCGCCTTTTGCGCTAAGCGGGCCGTTTGTGGTGCTTGAGGATATCGAATCCCCGTCTCCGTACAACAGTCCTCCCAGTATCGACGACGCCAACGGCTTCAACTTCACACGCGAAGATCCGGAGTTTGAAGACGTGATGATTTACTATCACGTTTACCGCATGCAGAATTACATACAGAGGGAGCTTTATTTCACCGACGTGATGAACCGGCGACTCCGTGCTGACGCTCACGGCTTGTTCGGAGGTGAGAATTCCCATTATGTCAGCATGCCCGGAACGCTCGGCGAAGGTTATGTTGCGTTTGGCGACGAAGGCGTTCAGGACGCTGAAGATGCCGATGTGATCGCTCACGAGTACGGCCATGCTATCCAGGATAATCAAGCACCAGGCGCGTATTCCGGGAACGGAGAACCGAGAGCAATGGGTGAGGGCTTTAGTGACTACTGGGCTGTCAGTTCCTACGACAAAGAAACGACCCAACACGGTCACAAGCGGGCTTGTTTGATGGAGTGGGACGTGGCTCCAGAGGAGTGTCTCCGTCGCGTTAACGATGGCCCAACAGCGGACAATTTCAACTACGCATCCAAGGATTGGGAAAATGGAAAAATCTGGTCAAGGACACTATACAGGATCTTCCTTTTGCTGGGACGGAAGACCGCCGACAGTCTCATTCTCCAAAGCCACTTCAACATTTCCACTGCCTATCCATCCTTTCGGGAGGCCGCGGATGCGATCATAACCGCCAACGAACAGATTTTTGTTGATCAGCCAGCCACTGTTGCTTTTAATAAAACAGCGCTGTGTATTATTTTCAAAGACCGCAAAATCTATACCGCCGCTGACTGTCCGTCTTATTGATCAGTTCAACTGCTTGCGAAATCGCCACGAGCTCACGCCGACGAGAATCGCGGTGAACACAAAGAGCGCGATGAAGTTTGGATAGAGCGCATCGAGGCCGACCGCCCGTCGCGGGCGTAAGCATCCAGCCCCTTGGGTTTAGCCCGCGCAGCGGGTTAAAACCCCACGCTAAATGCCCACACCCGCTACGCGGGCTAAACCCCAAGCTAAATGCTCACACCTGCTTGGCAGGTTGTGATATAAACGCGGCACGCAAGGAGGACACTAAAGATGCTGAGTTTCATTTGGTGGTTAATCATTGGATTAATCGCGGGTGCACTCGCTCGTCTGATCATGCCGGGAAGAGACGCGATGGGAATCATCGCGACGATCCTTTTGGGTATCGTCGGCTCGATTCTCGGTGGCCTGGTGAGTTGGGCAATTTGGGGACCCGAAACGCCTGGTGAAAGCTTTCGCCCAGCCGGTCTTATCCTTTCGATACTCGGCGCGATCGTCGTGCTTTGGATTTATCGGATGGTGAGAAGCCGCAGTACCGTCTAAGCAGTCTTCTCGAATTTAGTGCCTGAACTGCCGGACATCGTCGTCTATATCGAGGCCCTCGATAAGCGAATCAGCGGCAGTGTTCTTGAGCGTGTGCGCATCGCCAGTCCTTTTCTGTTGCGCACTGCGGTTCCGCCCCTGTCCAGCGTTGAAGGCAAAAAGATTGTTGAGCTGCGGAGGCTTGGCAAAAGGATCTGCTTCGGCCTCGAAGGAGATCTGTGGCTCGTCCTGCACCTGATGATCGCCGGCAGGTTGCACTGGTATGACGAGCGCGGCAAAACGGCAAAAGGTCGCAACGGCCTCGCTGTGTTCGACTTCAGCAACGGCAGTCTGGTGTTGACTGAGGCTGGATCGCAAAAGCGTGCGTCGCTTCACGTGGTCCAGGGTGAAGCTGGACTCGAAAATCTCAATCCGGGTGGACTTGAGATATTTGAAGCGACGACAGAACAGTTTGCGACAGCAATCCGCGCGAAAAATCACACGTTGAAACGCGCACTGACCGATCCGCGCATCTTGAGTGGCATCGGCAACGCTTATTCAGACGAGATCCTCTTCGAAGCTCGACTCTCGCCGTTTACGCTCACACAAAAACTTACTGATAACGAAGCTGCAGAACTATTCGAAGCGATCAAACGCACGCTCACCGACTGGGTTGAGCGTTTGCGCTCTGAGTCACGCGATCGTTTTCCGGAGAAAGTGACAGCGTTTCGAACTGACATGGCGACTCACGGCAAATACGGCCAACCGTGTCCGCGTTGTGGAAATAAGATCCAGCGAATCCGTTACGGATCGAATGAGACTAACTACTGTCCGAAATGTCAGACTGGCGGCAAGCTCTTAGCAGATCGCGCGCTCTCGCGACTCTTGAAGGATGATTGGCCCCGCACACCGGAGGAGCTTGAGAACTTGCCACAAAAAAGCACAAAAGGAACAAAATTTAACTAATGCGCAATTTGTGCTTCTTGTGGCTGGATCATCGTTCAACCTTTTGTCCCGTGTTCGAAAGATGCCTCGTAGTGCCTTCTGTGACGCTCACGCCAGTCGGGATGAACTGCGATGTATCGGCTGGTCGCAGTGTGCGCGGCACAGCACCTTCCTCCAGAGGCTTTGGTTCCCTGTCAAGTCGTGCCTGAATCTCAACCATCTTTTTACTGACCACCAGACCATTAAGGATCAGCGCGAGGCCAACCATAAAGGGAATGATCCCCGCAATCCAGATACGTGTGACTATCTCCCTTTCCTCGGGGTCAACGTGCCCGGCAACTCCCTGCATGAACCAATAGAGAAAGATCGCTAGTCCAATACCGATGCTGCTAACGATCACGCCGGCCTTGATCTCCTGGTATCGTTTGATTTCCGGAGTAATGCCCATTCGCCGTTCCATTTCCTGCTTCCGAAGTTGAGCAGCCTTGCCCGACATGAACATTTCGGCGACCCACGTGTCGTTCCACTCGAACTTGTTTTGAGGCTCCTTACGTTCGAGTACTTCGCGAACAGCCTCGAGGTTCGCCCCGCAAAACGTACAAAACTTTATTTCGTCAGTTTGATTTGAAGAACAACGTGGACAGATCATGGGATCACTCCTTCATCCGGGTCTGTTGAAAGATACGACAATTCTACGGCCTTGGTTCTAATGAGGGAAACTTCCGTATAATCTACACCGCAAATCCCCATGAAGCCCCTCCCCGTAAAGAGCATCGCGCATTACCGGATCCTTGAAGCCATCGGAGCCGGCGGCATGGGCGCGGTCTACAAAGCTTACGACAATAAGCTCCAGCGGGTGGTGGCGCTGAAGCTGCTCCCGCCCGAATACGTTTCGCAACAGGATCGCCGTCGCCGCTTCTTTCAGGAAGCTCGCGCTGCTTCGGCGTTGAGCCACCCGCACATTCTCACGATTTACGAAGTCGGCGAGGATGAGGGCAAGCCTTACATCGCGATGGAGTTCGTGGAAGGCGAAACACTGCGCCAGACGATCAAGAACAACAGACTGCAACTCACGCAAACACTCGATATCGCGATTCAGATTTGCGCCGGTCTGGCTCGCGCACATGAACTCGGCATCATTCATCGCGATCTGAAACCCGAGAACCTCATGCTCAATAGTGATGGGTACGCCAAGATTCTCGACTTCGGTCTCGCAAAGCTGGTTGCAGAACGTGAACGTGCGCTTGTTGCCGACAGCGAACAAAAAACACTGATGCTGGGCGTGGCAACTGAATCAGGCACACTGCTGGGGACGGTTAACTACATGGCGCCGGAACAGTTGTTGGGCCAACGTGTCGATCGCCGTTGCGACGTGTTTTCATTCGCCGTGGTCCTCTGCGAAATGCTGACCGGCACGGCGCCATTCGTCCACGACAACCGCATCGACACGATGCACGCCATCCTTCACAGAGATCCAAGATTTTCAGATGGCAGTCGAGCCGACCTGCCGTTTGAACTGCAACGAATCCTTGCGAAAGCACTCGCGAAAACACCGAAGGATCGTTATCAAACGGTCGCGGAGCTTGCAGAAGAACTGAAAGTGCTCAAGCGCGAACTCGATCTCGGCAAGACTTTGCCAGTCGCGTCAAAGACAAGACTGGTGTTGAAGCGCACCGCCGTTGGACTCCCGCGCGATCGACTACGAGAAAGAGCTAAACGAAGCACAATTCAAAGCAGTAACGACTACCGAAGGTCCATTGTTGATCGTCGCCGGTGCTGGAACGGGCAAAACACGAACGCTCGTTTATCGCGTCGCGCGTCTCGTCGAGATCGGCGCGAAGCCTGAATCGATTCTGTTGCTTACGTTCACACGCCGCGCAGCGGCAAGCATGCTCACGCGCGCCGCAGCGTTGGCCGATGCGCGTTGCCAGCGCGTTTCCGGCGGCACGTTTCATTCGTTGGGCCACTCGGTGTTGCGAAAGTTCGCCGAAGAAGCGGGCGTTCAGAAAAACTTTACCGTGCTGGACCAGAGCGACACTGAAGATCTGATTGACCTGCTTCGTCGCCAGATCAGGATCACGAAATCGCAGCACTTCCCACGCAAGCGGACGATCGCTGCGATCTTCAGCATGATGGTCAACAAGGTCCACTCGCTGAAGCAGGTGCTGAACCAGGAATATCCACAGTTCATGGACGAGCGACGGAACCTCGAAACGCTGTTCAAGGCTTTTGAGGAGTTCAAACGCAGCCGCCACATGCTCACGTACGACGATCTGCTCGTTCGTTTTCGTGAAGCGCTCGAAGGCAGCGAGCGGATGCGCGAGCAGCTATCGGACCAGTATCGCTACATCATGGTCGACGAGTATCAGGACACGAACAAGCTCCAGGCGCAGATCGTGAAATTAATGACGGCGAAACACGATAACGTCGCCGTGGTCGGCGATGAGTTTCAGTCGATCTATTCGTTTCGTGGCGCTAGTCACCGGAACATGCTTGAGTTTCCGAAGCTCTTTCCTTCAGCGCAGATCATCAAGCTCGAAGAGAACTTCCGCAGCACGCAGCCGATCCTCGACGTGGCCAATGCGATCATTGCCGACGTGAAAGAGAGCTACAAAAAACGTCTGTATTCGCGAATCGACGGTGGCGACACGCCGGTCGTTGTTAGCGCGCATGATGAGAATGAACAGTCGCGGTTTGTAGCGCAGCGGATCGCCGATTTGCGTGAAGAAGGTGTGCCGCTGAGTGACATTGCAGTGCTGTTTCGTTCGAGTTCGCATTCGTTTGATCTGGAGATCGAGTTGGGCAAGCATGGTATTCCGTTTCGCAAGTTTGGCGGGATCAGGTTTGCGGAATCGGCGCACATCAAAGACGCGCTTTCGTTCATGCGCGTAATGGTCAAGCCTTCCGACACGCTTTCATGGTTTCGCGCGCTCAAGTTGATCGATGGTATTGGCGATGCGACTGTGTATCAGATACTCGAGCATCTCGGTGTCGAACAAAAAGAATTTCGCGCAGCGCGAAGTAAAACAGGACTGTTCAAGAATCTTCAGCGCTTCCCTGCTCGCGCGGCTTACAAAACGGAGCTAATGCGACTTGCTCGTGTGTTCGTCGCGATGCTGGAGTGCAAGACGCCCGGCGAACAACTGTCAGCAGTGTTGCGTTTCTACCGGCCGCTCTTGAAAAACAAGTACGACGACGTGCAGCGCCGCGGGCGCGATCTCGAGCACCTGCAATCGATCGCGAAACGTTACAAAACGCCGGCGAAGTTGCTTGACGACATTGCGCTCGACCCGACTGAAGCGGTCCAGGGGGCGGCGCCGCGCCGCAGCAGCGGATTCGTAACGCTCTCGACGGTTCATTCGGCGAAAGGTCTCGAATGGGACAACGTGTTTTTGATCTGGATGACGGATGGATGGTTTCCGTCGAACAGATTTCAGGATGAGTTTGACGACTTCGACGAGGAGCGGCGGCTACTGTACGTCGCGACCACGCGGGCGAAGAAGCAACTCAATTACGTCTATCCGGCGGTTGACGTCTACCGAGGCCCTGAAACCGACGGCACGCCCACGCTCTCGCGTTTCCTGGAACCAATCCCGCCCTCCATCCTCCCGCACGCCTCGTTGCTGGGCGAATAGAGCGTGCGACAGAGTTCAAGCATTAGCGCGATCGCGTTCTCCACACTAGCTATGCTCCAGCTTGAGCTCTGAACGCAGACCTGAACTTAACGCAGATTAATCCTGTGTTGAATTTGTCTCGCTACTGCCTTATTCTCTCGCGCAATTGCGGCACTACTATGACCCTCGGAACCGAATGGCTCATCGACGCAAGCGGATGTGATGCGGAGGCGCTTGCAAATCTCGATCGACTACGTGCGGTTTTCGATCGCATTATTCGCGATCTCAATCTACACGTGCTCGGCGAGGTCGCGTGGCATCAATTCGACTATCCGAACGGCGTGAGTGGTCTCGCGTTGCTCTCGGAGTCGCATCTCGCCTGTCACACCTACCCTGAATTTCGGGCCGCTACGTTCAATCTATATTGCTGTCGCGATAGCGCCAGATGGACATGGGAAGAGTCGCTCAAAGAAATGCTCGGCGCAACCGAAGTGAACGTTCGTGTCTACGAACGTGTAATCGCGAACGCAATGGCAGGAGCCGCTAAATGAGTGCGCTGGTGGCGAACTGCCCAGCGTGCGGCGCGCCGGTTGAATTCAAGAGCGGGCAATCCATCGTCGTCATCTGCTCATACTGCCGCTCCGCAGTCGCACGAACAGATCGCGAACTAAAAGATCTCGGCAAGGTCGCTGAACTCGTCGAAACGGGTTCTCCATTGGACGTCGGCTTGCGCGGCAAGTGGAAAGACGTGCCGTTTGAACTGACCGGACGCGCGCAACTCGGACACGAAATGGGTGGCCGCTGGGACGAGTGGTACGCAACCTTCTCGAACGGCTGGCTCGGCTGGTTGGCCGAAGCGCAGGGCCGCTTCTATCTCACTTTCCAATATCCGATTCCCGAAGGCGTACAACTGCCTGCGTTCGATCAACTCCAACTCGGCCAGCCCGTGCCCGGTCTTCCGTGGCCCAAGCCAATGATCGTTGCCGAAACCGGACGAGCGACCGCGCTCGGCGCGAAAGGCGAGATCCCATATCTGTTGACGCCGGGTGAGACTTATTACTACGCCGATCTCTCCGGTACGGATAACGCGTTCGGAACACTCGACTATAACGAGTCGCCGCCACTCGTCTTCCTGGGCCAACAAGTCACGCTCGAAGAGCTCGGAATCACAACGACGCGAACGCCTGAAAAAGAGGAACGTCGCGTCGGCGCCGCGCAACTGAATTGTCCAAACTGCGCCGGACCTCTCGAACTCCGCGCGCCTGACAAAACCGAACGAGTCACTTGTCCAAATTGCAATTCGCTGCTCGACGTGAACCAAGGGCAGCTCGAGTTTCTGAAAGCGCTCGAGAAGCCGTGGTTTCAACCGTTGATTCCGCTCGGTTCCACCGGCGATGTGCCCGAAGGAAAGATGACGGTGATCGGCGCGATGGCGCGCAGCGTCACAGTGGAAGGCACGCAGTATTTTTGGAGCGAGTATCTTCTCTACAACCCGCAAGTTGGTTTCCGCTGGCTGGTCCATAGCGACAATCATTGGAACTACGTGATGGCGGTGCCGCCGGGCGAAGTTGTTGAAAAAGAAAAGTCTGCAACTTATCGCGGCAAGCATTACAAAATTTTTCAGGATGCGCCGGCGAGAGTCGAAGTCGTGCTGGGCGAGTTTTACTGGAAGGTCGAAACCGGAGAAGAGGTTCGGGGAGTCGATTTTGTTGCGGCGCCTTACATGCTCTCGAAAGAAGTTTCGACGGTTTACGTTTCCGATCCGGATGATGCCTCTCAAACAAAACGTGCGACAGGTGAGATCAACTGGTCGCTCGGAACTTACATACCGGTCCCGCAGGTTGAGAAGGCGTTTTCTGTTACCGGACTACCGCGACCTTCGAACGTCGCGCCGAACCAGCCTTACAAACACTGGTGGGTTTACAAATACTGGCTTCTATTTATCGGCATCGTGCTGTTGGCCGGATTTATAACGCTGGTAACGTCAGGCTCGACTAAAGAAATCTTCTCGCAAACTGTCACTCTTCCGCCGTTGCCGAATGCCGACGGTACGCAGGTTTTCTTCAGCAACCCATTTGAGCTGGCTGGCAGGCGAAACATCAAGATCGTCGGCGAGTCGCCGGTGCAGAACACGTGGGTTTATCTCGAAGGAGATCTGATCAACGACGAAACGGGCGTGGTCCAATCATTTCCGATCGATATCTCTTACTACCAGGGAGTCGAAGAGGGAGAGTCGTGGTCCGAAGGTGGACAAAGAGACTCGGCGTACACGTCGTCGATGCCTGGAGGCCGGTACATTTTGCGACTCGAGGGGCAGTGGGAGAAATGGCAGCAACCGGCCGTTGTCTCGGTGAAGATCGAACAGAACGTTACGCACGGTTTAACCTGATACTGGCGCTGATCGCGTTGTCGATTGGTCCAATCGTGATGGGTATCTATCACATCAGCTTCGAACATCGCAGGTGGTCGGAAAGTATGTTCAGCAGCAGCGGCAGTGACGCCGAGGAAGATGATGATAGTGGCGGAGAGGATGATTAACAGAACCGAGCGCGGTAGCGCCGGGTCAATCCGCAATAGGAGCGCCCCGGAATCACATTGACCCGGCGCTACCGCGCTCGGTTCTGTAGGAGGCTTTGATGCTTAAAACACTCTACACAATTTTCGGTATTGGCGTGGTGAGTTTGTATAGCGTTGCGGCGATGCTGGGTTGGGAGCTCAGCGGAGGTTCACGCCGGCAGTTGCCACCCGATGCTCGACAGAATGGCTACCGATCGTTCCACTTCTGGCACTACGGCTTACGCGGAGGAAAATGATGCTGACTGATTCAAATGCTTTCGGACTAGTGGTCCCAATGGAAAGCCTTTTGCCCGATATTTGTTACGACGCTTGTATTCGTCGTGCTTCGGCTTGATTGTCTTTGCGCTCGCGTTCCTTGTTATCGGAAAGGCGACGCCGTTCTCCGTGCGGAAAGAGATAGAAGAGGATCACAACGTTGCGCTCGCGATCGTGATCGCCTCCGTGATTCTCGGCAGCGCAATCATCATCGCCGCCGCTGTGCACGGGTAAAAGTATTGCCAATTTCCGATTGCCGATTGCCGATTGAAAACGGTCAATCCTAGTTTAATCGGCAATTGGCAATTGGCAATCGGCAATTGGCAAATGAAGCGCCCGCCATTACTCTTTCTCAACGTTCTCATCGTCGCTACCTGCGGGCTGATCTATGAACTCCTTGCCGGCACACTCGCGAGCTACGTACTCGGCGATTCGGTAACCCAGTTCTCACTCATCATCGGTATCTATCTCTTCGCGATGGGAGTCGGATCCTGGCTCTCGCGCTTCATCGACAAAGGACTCGCGCGCAGGTTTGTCGATATCGAACTCGCTGTAGCCATTCTCGGCGGCTTCTCGGCCCCGCTGTTGTTCATCACTTTCGCGCGCGTCAGTTATTTCTACGCGATCCTCTACTCCGTCGTCTTTGCGATCGGCGTTTTTGTCGGTCTCGAGATACCACTGCTGCTTCGCATCCTGAAGAACCAGATCGAATTCAAGGAGCTCGTGTCGCGTGTGCTCGCGTTTGACTACATCGGCGCGTTGCTCGCCTCCATTCTGTTTCCGATTTTCTTTGTCCCGCGTCTTGGGCTGATCCGCACATCGCTGGTCTTCGGAATGCTGAATGCCGCTGTCGCGTTGTGGGGGACGTGGCTGCTGCGTCCGCTCATCAAAGGAAGCATTGTCAGCCTTCGTGTGAAATCGGTGATCGTCTTAGCGCTGCTGCTCATCGGCCTCGTGAAAGCAAACACGCTCACGTCGCTTGCGGAAGACGAGATGTTTGCCGACGAGATCGTCTACACGAAAGACACTCCGTATCAGCGGATCGTGATTACGCGAGGCACGGCTGGGTTTCAGTTGTTTCTAAATGGGAATTTGCAGTTCAGCTCGACGGATGAGTATCGCTATCACGAAGCGCTGGTCCACCCGGCGATGTTGCTGTCGAACAATCCGCGACGGGTGCTGGTTTTGGGCGGTGGCGATGGGTTGGCGATTCGCGAGATTCTGAAGTATCCATCAGTCGAACGCATCACGCTCGTCGATCTCGATCCGGAGATGACGAGACTTTCCAGTCGCTTTCCTTTGCTCGCGGAGTTGAATAATCGTGCGTTCGACGACCCGCGCGTTCAGGTTGTTAATGAAGACGCGTTTATCTGGGTGGAGGAGACGAAAGAGCCTGCGTACGATGCGGCGATTATTGACTTTCCCGATCCAAATTCATTCGCGCTCGGAAAACTCTACACGACGCGCTTCTATCGTCTGCTCAGATCGCGATTGACTGAGAATGCAGCGGTCGCGGTGCAGTCGACGTCGCCAATGTTCGCGCGCAACTCTTACTGGTGCATCATCCGCACGCTCGAGGCGGCGGGTCTTGTGGTGAGGCCTTATTACACTGCGGTGCCGAGCTTTGGGCTCTGGGGTTTTGCGCTCGCGCGATCTTCGCCGTTTGAAATTCCGCGACATCCGCCGGCGGGGTTGAAGTTTCTCGACGACCAGACGCTCGCCGCCATGTTTATGCTCTCGAAAGATATTGAAGCAGTGCCGGTGGAGATCAATAGGCTCGATAACCAGGTGCTGGTTCGGTACTACGAAGGGGAGTGGAGACGGTTTGAATAGAGTTAATTGGATCTCCCATAGTAATTAACAGGTTGCTGAAAACACTTTATGAACAGGCGTGAGATTCTCGCTGCATTTTTGGGCGTTCCCTTTGCGCTCGCGGCCTGCCGCCGCAATGAGGCGCCGCCGCTTCCGCCGGGTGAGATCGTTGGCACGTCGGATGTCTTTGGCCATCGTTTGCGCGATGAGCCGCCGATCACGGTGCCGCAGGATGCGTGGTCCAACATTCCTGTTGTGATCGTCGGTGGCGGTGTTGCGGGTCTCACGGCAGCCTGGCGTCTAAAAAACTCGGGCTTCAATGACTTCGTTCTTCTCGAACTCGAGAGCGCTCCTGGCGGCACGTCGCGTTCCGGATCGAATCGTTCGATCTCCTTTCCGTGGGGCGCCCATTACATCCCCACACCGATGAAAGAGAACACCGCGCTTGTTTCGTTGCTCGAAGAGATGGGCGTGGTCGAAGGAACAGACAAGAACGGCGAGCCGATAGTCGGCGAACAGTTTCTCTGTCGCGATCCGGAAGAACGTGTCTTCTATAAAGGTCGCTGGTACGAAGGACTCTATCTTCACGCCGGCGAATCTGAAGACGACAAACAGCAATTCCAGAAATTTAATGCTGAGGTAGATCGTTGGATCTCGTGGCGCGACGCACGCGGGCGCCGGGCATTTACGCTTCCCGTCTCTGCGTGTTCGGATGACGCTGAAGTCACGGCGCTCGATCGTATTTCGATTGCCGAATGGATGAACCAGCGCAGCCTCACGAGTCCTCGCCTGCGCTGGTGGGTTGAGTACGCATGTCGCGACGACTACGGCATGACACTCGATCAAACAAGCGCCTGGGCCGGCTTGTTTTACTTCTGCTCGCGTGTCGCTACGCCTGGTGTTGAGTCGCAGTCGCTAATCACGTGGCCTGAAGGTAATGGACGCCTGGTCCAACACATGTTTGACAAAGGCGAAGGCGCACGTTCAGCTCGATCGCGCGGTGGTTGAATTGATCCCCGTGCAGGATGGCGTTGACGTAGTCACTCTCGATCGAGAAGGGCGAAATCCGCGTGGGTTCCATGCAAAGCAGGTTATCTTCGCGGCGCCACAGTTCATGGCGCGATACGTGGTGCGGCCATATCGAGAAAATCCACCGCCTCACATCGCGGAGTTTCAATTTGGCGCGTGGATGGTTGCGAATCTGACGCTGAAGGATCGGCCAAAACAAACTTCACCTCGTGATTTTCCACTCGCGTGGGACAACGTGCTTTACGAGAGTCCATCGCTTGGATACGTCGTCGCTACACACCAGCGCGGCATCGAACGTGGGCCCAACTGTCTTCACTTATTACTACCCGCTGGTTGACGAGAACCCGCGCACAGCGCGAGCACGTCTGCTGGAGACTGATTGGCGTGGCTGGGCGGAGATAGCGCTGAGTGATCTTTCACGCGCACACACGGATATTCGAAGTCTGGTTGAGAGGCTGGACGTGATGCGCTGGGGACATGCGATGATTCGGCCCCGAACGGGGTTCATGTGGGGCCAGGCACGCCGCGAGGGAGCGAAGCCGTTTCGAGGGATTCACTTCGCGCATTCAGAGCTGAGTGGCGTCGCGCTGTTTGAGGAAGCGTTCGATGTTGGACTGCGGGCCGCGAATGAAATCCATCCACAGATTACACAGATTTAAGAACTAATCTGTGTAATCTGTGGATGGGTCGCGAGTGCGTTGCGAATAATGCTGAGTGCTTCTTGCAATTCGGCGCCTTCGAGCTCTAATCGCGGCGGTCGAACACGCGCGTTCCCCATCCCGACCTCTTGTTGGACCAGCTTAATCAATTGCACAAACTTCGGCACGGTATCCATGCGCAGCAGCGGCAGAAACCAGTTGTATAGCCCCATCGCTTTCTCGCGTTCGCCGCTCATTGCATAGTTGAACAAATCAACCGACTCCTTCGGCAGCGCATTCACCAAACCAGCGATCCACCCCACCGCGCCCACGGCGATGCCTTCGACGATAGCGTCGTCAACACCCACGAAGATCGCTAACCTGTCGCCCACCAACTCTCGAATCCACGTAATCCGGCGCACGTCAGTGCTCGATTCTTTCACCGCTTCGAGATTCTCGTGATCACCAGCCAATTCCTTGATCTGCTCGGGCAGGAAATCGGTGCCGTAGGAGACGGGGTTGTTGTAGAGCATGCACGAAAGTTTTGTCGCACGAAAAACAGCTTCGATGTGCGCTTTCATCTCACGCCAATCGCTGCGGTAAACGTATGGTGGCAGCACCATCAGCCCACTGCATCCATGATCTTCAGCACGTTCCGCCAGCTTCACTGCTTCAGCCGTACTCAACGACGCGATTGCGGCGACCACAGGCGCTCGCTCTCCAACGGTTTTCACGACAGTCGACCAGATCGCAAGCTTCTCATCGAAGCTGAGCGTCGCGCTCTCGCCGAGTGAACCCGGCGTGACGATTCCAGTGCAACCATGATCGATCAACCATTGCGCATGCTCGCCCACAAACGCGTGATCGACTTCCAGGTTCACGTCGAACGCCGTCGTAGTCGCAGGCATCACGCCCGCCCATTTCATGTGCATTCTTTACTCCGCTGAATGAACTAAACTCTCCACCCTGACTGGCAGCACAGGCGGCCGTACCGACTCTGCTCTCCAACCAAGTAAAAACTCAACAGCTCCGCCGCAAACCCTACCCTGGCATGGTCCCATTCCACAGCGAGTCTGCAACTTTGCCGCACGCCACGAGCTGTGCGCGCGCAGTCGATCGAACGTAACGTCCTCACAGCGGCACACAATCGTTTCGGGTTGGACCAGGTGCTTCAATTCATCACGCAACGCAAACGTGCGGTTCAACAACTCCGCAAACTTCCGTTGCTTATCGCGAATCGGAAACAGCTTGCGGGCTGCGTCTGTGTTTCCGGCAACCATGAGGCCCGCGATCTCACCTTCCACAATCGATAGTTCAAGCCCGCCGATGCCGGTTGATTCCCCTGCGCTGTAAACATCAGAAACAGTGGTCTGCTGAAACTCATTTACTGTCACCGAACCACTATCAACAACACATCCCAACAACTCCGCCAGCTCTACATTCGGCACGAGATGAAAACCGCAAGCGAGGTAATCGCACGATACTTCCAGGCGCTTACCGCGATGGACCAAGGTGACACTTTCAAGTTTCTCTTTCCCAGACGCGGCCAGTGCCCAGCACGAGGTCAGATACTTCACGCCTTTCAACTGCCGTTTCAGGCTCAACGCCTGCGACGACTTGCCAAACAATGCAAGCCCAAACCGCGCCAGTCGCATCGACGACGCCTGCTCCGCAATTAACAAGACGTCCGCGCCATGCCCGCGCAAATAAGCGGCAACGGCCAACAACAATGGGCCACTACCCGCAACGACAACGCGCTTACCTTCAACCGGCAAGCCAGTCTTTACGAGCGCCTGCAAACCGCCCGCGCCCATCACATTCGGCAAGGTCCAACCTGGAAACGGCAGAAAACGTTCGCGCGCACCCGTGGCAATAATCAATTTTGAATAACTTAATTCGCAAACACCACGTGCAGTTTCAGCCAAAAGCGTTTGTGGCGCGGGCTGTTGAAACACGCGCGCGCCGTTTATGAGTTGAATCTCAACGGAGCGAAGCTTTTCAAACCACGCTTGCGCCTCAATCGACGCCGGTGTCGCTTGTTCACCACGCCAGATCTGACCGCCCGCCGCAGGATTGTCATCGACAACGACGACCCTCAGCCCACTCTTCGCCGCGCGAAAAGCTGCCGCAAGTCCTGCTGGTCCAGCCCCAACAACGCACGCGTCGCAAACGTGACGTGTCTCAGCCATCAGTGCGCACGTCCATCCCGTTCTCACACGTGGTCTGACAACTCCGGCAATGCGCTTCGCCGTCGATCGTCACACGACATTCAAAACAGATCCCCATCCCGCACAATGGACCACGCAATTCACCTGTAGCCGATCGACGAAATGCATGCTTACCACTCTTCAGAATCGCCGCCGCCACGAGGCTACCGCTCGGCATACTCACTGAAACACCGTCCACGGTTAGCGTGACAGTTTCAGGCATGCACAACCTCCTGAGCCATTCGCGCGGGAAGATAAGGAGCGACCGGAATCGCAGGTTCTCGATTCACAATCTGCGCCACGAGGAGTTTCGCGGTCCCAAGTGAGGTGGTGATGCCGAGGCCTTCATGGCCAGTCGCGAGATAGAGTCGCTTGTGCTCAACGTGTGGACCAATCAACGGCAATTTGTCCGGCGTCGCGGCACGAAACCCGGTCCAGGCGCGTAAGGAGGAAAGCCGCCGCAATGCAGGCAAATACTCAATCGCGCGATCAAGCATTCGAGTAAGGATCGAAGTCTCAACTTTAGAGTGATCGACGCCATACTGCCGCGACGAGCCAATCAACAACTGCCCGGTCCTTCGTGGTTGAATGTTGAACGCAACTGAATCCGACGTGAGCGAGTGCGCACTCTTCAAGTAACCGAGCTCGACGAGTTCATGCTTGAGAAAATTCGGGTAACGATCCGTTATGACGAGATGTCCCTTGCGCTTTTTCACATCAAGTCCCGGCGTCAACGCCGGCGACCAACTGCCCGTCGCATTCACAATCACTCCTGCGGAGATCGAAGTACCATCACGCAAGCGAACACCATCGGCCGTAATCTTCTCAACTGCCTTTCCAACAAACAACGCCGCGCCTTTTGCGACCGCCTGGTCCACAAAGAATTGCGCCGCGCATGGAGGATAGATGACGCTGTCGCCAGGAACACGAAGACCTCCAATCAAACCCGGCCGCAAGTTCGGTTCAGCCTCAGCGAGCGAACGCGCATCAAGCACTTCAACGCGAACGCCGCGAGCGGAGTAGAACTTCTCCTTCCGTCGCGCCTCGTCCATCTCTTCATCGTCCGCCGCGATCCAGATCGTGCCGCAGGCG